>NZ_LUTS01000098.1 GCF_001597735.1 Neptuniibacter pectenicola | reverse complement strand
GGTGGAGCTATGCGGGATCGAACCGCAGACCTCCTGCGTGCAAAGCAGGCGCTCTCCCAGCTGAGCTATAGCCCCATGTCTAAAGCGATAACCCTGAGTCAATTGAGGCAAGTTTTGAGGACGTATAGCTCGCTATACGACGATAAACTTAACGATAAGTGACACAAAATTGGTAGGCCTGAGTGGACTTGAACCACCGACCTCACCCCCCTTTCTTTTATAAAGAGTGGGGTGCGCTCTAACCAGCTGAGCGTCTTTACTCTCAGTTCTAACTGACCACTTACTTAAGATTTTGCCAGTAAAAGTGGTAGGCCTGAGTGGACTTGAACCACCGACCTCACCCTTATCAGGGGTGCGCTCTAACCAGCTGAGCTACAAGCCT
>NZ_LUTS01000097.1 GCF_001597735.1 Neptuniibacter pectenicola | reverse complement strand
CTCCTCTCTTCTCCCTCCCCCCCCCCTCCTCCTCTTCCCCCTCCCTTCCTCTTCTCTCCCCCCTCTCTTTTCTTTTTTCCCTCCCTCCCCCTTCTCCCCCCCCCCCTCTCTCCTTTTCTTCCTCTTTCTCTTTTCTTTCTCCTCCTCTTTCCCTCCTTTTTTTCCTACCTCTTCCTTCTTCCCTTTCTCTTCCCTTTCCTTTTTTTTTCCCCCCTCTCCTCTTCCCCCCCCTTCTCTTCCTTTTCTCCCCCCTTCCCTTCTCCTTTTTTTCTCTCCTTTTTTTCCTTTCTCTCCCCCCTTCTCTTCTCCTTCTTCTCCCTTCCCTTCCCCCTTTCTTCCCTCCCCTTTTTTTTCTTCTCTCCCTTCTTTTCCTTCCTCCCCT
>NZ_LUTS01000096.1 GCF_001597735.1 Neptuniibacter pectenicola | reverse complement strand
GGCCAAAATGGACAAGGAAAAGGGGGGGGAAACCCTGGCAATGACGATGTAGGAGATATGGATGGCTTGGAAAATGTGAGTTATGTATCGCCTACAGAACAAGGGATTGATTATTACGCGTAGAAAACCATGGTGATTCACTATAATCTTTGTAGAATAGTGATCTTGCACATTCGTAGAATGTATTAGCTAATTTGCATGAACAAGGGTTGTATATGGCAGACGATGAATTAGATGTTGGCGCTGAAGAAGGAAAAAAGGGCGGCAAGAAAAAACTGATCATCATTATTGTTGTGGCGCTGTTGGTATTAGGTGGCGGTGGTGCTGCTGCGTACCTATTTTTATTCAGTGGTGACGATACAGAAGAAGCTGCTGATGGAGAGG
>NZ_LUTS01000095.1 GCF_001597735.1 Neptuniibacter pectenicola | reverse complement strand
TTCACTGTTACGATCGATACCATTACCGATACCAACTTCGAGCATATTACTGAAGATGCGACCAACAATAGTGTTGAAACGCAGATTCTGGATGATACCGATCCAAGCACAACCGAACCTGATACTGAAACAGCGACGGTTTCACTGACAGGCCCATCCAGTGTTGTGGAAGGCGATGTAACCACGCCGTATACCATCAGCGTTGACCAGCCAGCAGCTGATGTCGCCGCACCGATTACGGTGACATTCACATACAGTGGTGTTGCGAAGGATGGCGAAGATTTTACAGGCCAAGGCAGTGTTGATATCCCAGCGGGTAGCAACAGCAACACCTTCACGATCGCAACCTTAGATGATGTGTTGGCGGAAGGGGTTGAGAGCTTCACTGT
>NZ_LUTS01000094.1 GCF_001597735.1 Neptuniibacter pectenicola | reverse complement strand
TCTTTTCTTTCTTTTTCTTTTTCTTTTTTTTTCTTTCTTCCCCCCTCCTTCTCCTTTTTTTCTTCTCTCCCCTCTTTCCCTTCTCTTCCTTCTCCCCCTCTTTCCCCCTCCTCTCTTCTCTCTCTCTCCTCCCCTCCTCCCCCCTTTTCTTCCTTTTTTCTCCCTTCCTCTCCCTCCCCTCCCCCTCCCTTCCCCTTCCCTCCCCTCCCCTCCTCTCCTCTTCTCCCTCTCTCTTTCTTTCTCCCCTTCCCTCCCCTCCCTTTCTTTTCCCCCCTCTTCCCCCTCCTCCCTCTTCCCCTCCCTCTTCCCCCCCCTTTCTTCTCCCCTTTCTTTTCTCTCCCCTCTCCCCTTTTTCCCGTAAGTAGGATTCTACTTCAAACTGCGGGGTG
>NZ_LUTS01000093.1 GCF_001597735.1 Neptuniibacter pectenicola | reverse complement strand
GAGAGAGGGGGAGGAGAGGAAGGGGAGAGGAGAGGGGGAAGGGGAAGAGGGGGGGAGAGAAAGAGAAGAGGGGGGGAGGGAAGAGAGAGAGGGAAGGAAGGAAGGGGGAGGAGAGAAAGGGGGAGGGAGAGGAGGGGGGAAAAGGGGATAAGAGGAGAGAGATGGGAAAGGAGAAGAAAAAAGAGGAGGGAAAGAAGGGGAGGGAAAAGAAAGAAAGGGGGAAAGAGAAAGAGGGGAAAGAAAAGGAAAAAAAAAGAGGGAAGAAAAAAGAAAGGGGGGGAGGAAGAGAAGAGAAGGAAAGGAAAGGGAGGAGAGGAGAAAAAGAAAGGGAGGGAAGAGGAAAAGAAAAAGAGAGAAAAAAAAGAGGGGGAAGAAGGGGAGGAGAAGAAGAAGGAGGGGGGGGAGGAGGGGAG
>NZ_LUTS01000092.1 GCF_001597735.1 Neptuniibacter pectenicola | reverse complement strand
AAGGCACCATTATTTATCGAGCAGGTAACAGCGCCGTGCGTGATGATGGTGAGCGTCTACAAGTGGCGACGGCTTCCAGCCAAACCAGTGTCTTAGCTGCGCTAAAGGTAGCAATGGAGCGTTACGGTAATCGCATTACCGTGAATGGCTCGCCTGAGTTCAAGGCGCGAGTAATCAAGGCGGCAGTAGATGGCAACCTGTCTATAAAGTTTGCCGACCAAGGGCTAGAACGCCGCCGTCAGGCATTAATTTCTCAGAATAAAAGAGCCAAGCGGTCTGATAAGCCTGGCGTGTTACCGATTGGCAAAGTGCCACCTTCACGCCGTGGCCGGTTGCAGAATCTATCTCAGTTAGAGGTTTTAGCTATTCAGTCAGCCCCTGTAACTGAAAAAGCGGTGGTCATGCCAGCATTAGAGCAGCGTAA
>NZ_LUTS01000091.1 GCF_001597735.1 Neptuniibacter pectenicola | reverse complement strand
GGAAGAGAGGAAAAGGAGAAAGAGAAAAAGGAGGGAAGGAAGGGAGAAGGAAAAGAAAAGGGGGAAAAAAAGAGGGGAAAGGGAAGGGAAAAAGAGAAAAGGAGGAGGAGAAAAGGGAGAGGAGAAGAAAGAAGGGAGAAGAGGGAGGAGAAAGAAAAAGGAGAAGGGAGGGGGGGGGAGGAGGGAGGAAAGGAGGGGGGGGAGGAAAAGGGAAAAGAAAAAAGAGGGGAAGAGGGAGGGGAAAGAAGGGGGGAGAGAAAGGGAAAAGGGAGGGGGAGGAGGAAGGAGAAGGAGAAGGAGGGAGGGAGAGGAAAGGAGGGAGAGGAGAAGAGGGGGGGAAGGAAAGAGAGGGGAGGGAGGAGGAGAAAGGGGAGAAGAAGGAGAGAGGGGGGGGGAGAGCAGGGTGTAAAATAGCTTTTACTTGCTG
>NZ_LUTS01000090.1 GCF_001597735.1 Neptuniibacter pectenicola | reverse complement strand
TTTACCGACTGCGATGAAGTCTTACCTACCTCCCCCTTCTTCTCTTCTTCCCCCCCCCCTCTCTCCTCCCCCCCTTCCCCTCTCTCTCCCCTCCCCCCTCTCCTCCTCTCCTCTTCTCCTCTGTTCCTTCTCTCTCTCTCCTCTTCTTTCTTCCTCCTTCCCCTCCCTTCTTCCTTCCCCTTCTTTCTCTCTCTCCCTTTCTCTCCCTTCTCTTTCTCTTTTTTTCCTCCTTCTTCCTTCCCCTCCTCTTCCCCCTTCCTTTCCTTCTCCCTTCTCTCTTCTTTCTCCCCCTCTTCTCTCTCTCTTTCCCCCCCCCCCTCTCCCCCCCCCCCCCCCCTTTTTTCTCCCCCTCTTTCTCCCCCCTCCCCCTCCCCTCTTCCCCCTCCCTTTCCCCCCTCTTTCCCTCCTTCCCCCCCCTCTCCCCCTCT
>NZ_LUTS01000089.1 GCF_001597735.1 Neptuniibacter pectenicola | reverse complement strand
CCGCATGGTAATCATACCCGTGCCATCAGGCTTCCCTTTTCCTTTCCCTCTCCCTTCCTTTCTCCCCCTCTCCTTCTCCCTCCCTTCTCCTTCCCCTTCCTCCCTCTCCTCCCTCCTCTTCTTTCTTTTTCCCTTCCCCCTCTTTCTTCCTTTCCTCCCCTTTCTCTCTTCCTTCCTCTTCTCCTTCCTCTCCTCCTTTCTTTTTCTTTCTCCCCTTTTTTCTCTCTTCTCTTCTCTTCCCCTTCTTTCTCTTCTTTTTTTCTCCCTTTCCTTTTCTTCTCCTCTTTCTTTTAATTTTTTTCTCTCTCTGCTTTTTCTCTATCTTCCTTTTTATTTCTCTTTTTCTTTTTCTCTCCTTCTTTTTCTCTTTCCCTCTTTTTTCCTTTCTTCCTTTTCCTCCTTTCTTTCTCCCTCTCTTTCTTCTTCTC
>NZ_LUTS01000009.1 GCF_001597735.1 Neptuniibacter pectenicola | reverse complement strand
GATATAAATCGCTATGGATGGTGACCTTCCTACAGAGGACTTTCACCTCATTAGTTCATGCCCATGCTGGGCGTACACAAGGTGCTCAAGTTCGTTCGCTGCCGCTCACTGGGACGCTCGCTTCGCTCGCGCCCCTTAGCACAGCGTTATGTTTCAGAGAGCTCGGTGCACATCCACACCAACAGGGTCAGGTCTTGCTTTTTGCAATACATAACAACAAGCACAACGGGGTCATATATGGTCCGCCTGCCTTGGCATTGCTCATAGCCAAGTCAATGACCTCGCCTCCACACTTTATGAGGCGTTCTTCAGTCATATAGTTACACACTATTGGCCTCGTTTTTTGACAATTAAGCTAGGGTTAAAGTACTCAGTTCTGATGCGATAATTTTGGCTCGATGTTTTGCATTGGCTAATGACATGCGGTGTCTATCATCACCAAATTCCTGATATTCAGAGGCAATCTCATAGATTGTATCCACCCCTAGATATTTACTCAGTGTCCGCAGGTGCGGTGTCAGGTGACCCGCATCTTCTCTAACTCCACCTTTTTCAAAACCAAACTCCCCGCTGGAAGTTACTATGATCAAGGTCTTACCTGAGAGTAGAGGCTGTAATGGGAAGTCCCCTCGTGCGAGATCGAAATCAAACGTTTTATTGATGCGTACAATTTGATCGAACCACGCTTTCAATTGTGCCGGCATACCGTAGTTATACATGGGTGAGGAAATCAAGATAACATTAGCTGCCACCACTTCAGCGATCAGTTGATCTGACAGTGCGAGTCTCTCTTTCTGTGCCGAGGTCCTCTTTTCCTCAGGAGTAAACACCGCACTAATCCAATCCTGTGTGATGAAATCAGGTGGATTCACTCCAACATCACGATAGATATACTCATCTTCAGACCGAATCTGTTTCCATGTATCAATAAATCGTAGAGCGATATTTTTAGATATGGAATCATGATCTGGATTCGTGTTATTCACAGCTCTCACGCTAGAGTCTATGTGTAATAATGTGCTCATATTCATTACCTTAATTGATTAATAACAGGAGCTATTTTGTGAGCCTGTATAAAATAGTACAAACGCAAAAGTTACACTTGTAGATGAGTTTAAATCATCTAAACTATCAATGAACTAGTTGCTAATGTGGGGATTAAGTTTGCAAGTATCGTTACAGGCACTGAAAGCCTTTGAGTCGGCTGCCCGTCAGGGAAGTTTTAAGTTGGCCGCAGAAGAACTTTCGCTGACGCCAACAGCCATTTCGCACCACATTAGCAACCTGGAAAGTCGGTTAAATGTAAATTTGTTTCATCGACTAGGAAGACGGATATCACTAACCGGAACAGGTATAAGGTTAGCTAAAGCAACCTCAGACGGATTTCGGAAAATTGACAGTGCTTTGGAAGAGGTGATGAAGGCTGGTAGTTCCGTCAGGGTGACGACGACATCATCATTTGCAGCGATGGTGCTAATCCCTTCCCAGCATGAGTTTGAACAAGCCAACCCCGATATTTCTATGGAAATATCGACCGGCGAGTCGGTTGACAGCCAATCATATATTATTCCAATTCGGTTCGGTGATGTCTCAGTCGCAGAGGATGCTGATGTTATTAAATCTGAGTCATTCAATGTATTTGGTACTTATGGAATGGCGCCTCCTTCTTGGTCGAATGAACCCATTACCCTTTTTACAACGGAGTGGAAGAATCAATCGTTACCGGCCCCTCCATTAGCCGCTTGGCTGGAAAAAAATGGACTCGATGGGTCTAATATTAAACTCAAAAAATTTGATCAAGAGCTTTTCGGGATCCAGCAGGCTATGGCAGAAAATGGACTTGTGTTCTGTTCTACGACACTCAGTAAAAGACTGTTAAAATCTAACTTGCTACAACAATTTGAAACTCGATCGGTCAAATCAGACCTTTGCTATTACGTACCAAATAAGCATAGCTTCGAAACTAGAAGTGCCATTAGATTTTTAAATTGGATCGAATATATGTTGAACCAGTAATTCGTGAGGGCTCTTCTGGCTAACCGAGTATTCCCAAGGCAAAATACCTGCATAACAAGCTACTGCTGTCGAAAAAATTACTCGCTGGAAAACCTTGAGGGTCAGGTCTTAATTGTTCAATACATAACGACAAGCAAGAGCTGACTCCTTACATAGGGCTATTAGTCACCCTCATCCTTCTCAACGTCTTTCGGATAAATGTTATGAAGGGAAAGCTGATTCTATTCATGATATTGGGGCATTCCAGACAACTGGAAAACTAACCGTAAATATTTAAATGAGCCTAAGGCGAATAACATAGTGACTTATATTACACCAGCGGTGTAAGGAAAAAGGCGTATCCCATTGGAATTTACGAACTACTCTATCGAATTACTGGCACTTTTATTTTTAGTGTCGGTTGTCGCCGGACTCCTTGATACATTGGCAGGTGGTGGCGGGTTAATATCAATACCCGCCTTAATTTTGAGCGGTGTTCCCCCTTTGGCTGCACTGGGGACCAACAAATTACAAGGTTGCATGGGGACGGCTACAGCGTCTTATATGATGCTTAAAAATAAAAGAATACGCTGGGACAACGTGAAGTATCTAATGTTGACAGCGTTTGTAGGCGCAGCATTGGGCACCATCGCTGTGCAATTTATAAATACAGATGTATTAGCCTTTGTTATTCCTATTGTTCTTTTATTTATCGCTATCTACTTTCTTATATCGCCAAAACTAATTAAAACTCAGGGTGTCGCTAAATTAACCAACACAAAGTATAAAAATATAGTTGTCCCTTTTATTGGTTTTTATGACGGTATGTTTGGTCCGGGTACGGGCTCTTTTTTCGCCCTGTCGGGTATTCTATGTCGAGGACATGACTTAATAACAGCGACAGCCACCGCTAAACCCTTGAACTTTGCGACCAACATCGCGTCTTTAATTATATTTTTAGTAGCCGGTCATATTATCTGGGGTGTTGGACTATTGATGATGTTGGGGCAATGCATAGGGGCATGGCTTGGCGCGCATTGTTTGTTCAAAATTAAGCCCGCCTATTTAAGAATCATTGTCGTTCTTATGTGTAGTGCTATGCTATTAAAGTATGCTGATTCAATGGGATGGTTTGTCTTCACCTAATCAGCCACTCAACAGGAAAAATAACGGGCGGCTCTTACGCCTTTGTCGCTTATGTTAACCCACTATAGTTTGTCTCTTGATGGAGCGTTATAGAGTAACCTTGTGATTAAAAACCTTTCTAAAACGAAGACGTTCATACTGGGTTGCGCTATCCCCACTGCGTTTATTGCCTTATTCCATACAGTAAAAACACTCGGGTTTGCTTGGGCTTCCTCCCTTGACGCCATCGTAATAGGATTTTTGGTGCTTTCCTTTCCATGGTCAGCGCCTTCATTTGCATTGGTTGGCGAGTTAAACGGGTTAATAGGATCGGAGTACCGTAGCTATCTCCAAGCGGCGTGCCTTATTCTCGGGTTCGGGATTAATTTCCTTATAGCCTTTAAGTTCGGTCTACGTTACTGGCTCGTTAGTGTTTGTCTCTTTGCTTTGTTCATCATTATATTAGCGCTATTGTTTACCCTTTGGACGCTATTTCGTGGCTATCTGTGAGCTGATACAACGAGTGCTGTCCCCCACCCTTTATGCCCTAAGCGAACGGGTTAGATTCTGGCCGCCAGCACAGCGCATAAAAAAAGCCATAGATTAAAAATCTACGGCTTTTTTTATTTAAGTACCGATATAACACCAGTGGATAACAGCCTAGTACGTACGTTAGTGCCAATAGGGCGTTATAGATATTTCTTCAGCGTAAATGCACCACGCAGGTCACCCGCGGAATAACCAGTTGCCTTATCCTCTGGATAGAGGGCTTGCAAGCTATCGTGCAAGGCTGGTTTGATGTTTGTGCCATGACAGGCTAAACATTGGTCGCCCACGGGGATCGCTTTCATCATGCGAAAGACTTTACGTCCGCTTTCATCGACGATGACTTGTGAGAAGCCTAAGGTTTTTAAGTTAGCACCTTGTTGCGTTTGTTTAGCAAACTGTTCAAGTACCTGCTTTTCCCACGCATCGGGTGCGTTATCAGGGTTACGCAGTTTTAAACTGGTACGGCCAATCTCCCAACCCGAGGATGCGGATACTTCGTGGGTAAGGGGCATCGCTTTTGTATGACAAACAGCAATGGCCGCTGGTGCACCGCCCTCTTGCTTGGCCTTTTTCAGCTCTCCCATTAAGGTTGAAGCTAACTGGGTAATCACTTGCTTAGCCTCGGCCTGAAGTGTGGGAATATCCACTGCGAACTCTTCAGCCTGTACTGAAGTGCTGGCAGCGATCATCACGACGAGTAGACGTGCTTTCATAGTAAATGCCTCTTTGCATGCAATCGATCTAATGAGGCAAAGTATATAGCACTCTGTAGATTAGTAAACACTAATATAGAAGTTATCGACAAAATCCTACTGGGATGACTTGTTCTGCAAAAACTGCATAAAGGCTTGTTGCGCTTCTGCCGAATATAATCGTTCATGAAACAGTGAGCCTTCCTCATCCATTACATGATGCAGCTGTTGAAGGTAGGCTTTTTTCATTAACATCTTAGATGTTTGAACGGACTGTGAGGGTAATAGTGCTAAGCGTGCAGCACGGGCGCGGGCGCTTTTTAATAAGATGTCACACGTTACAACTTGATTGATTAAGCCTATATTTAGCGCTTTTTCCGCATTAAAAGGCACCCCTTCAACCATCATCTCAAACGCTTGTCGATGACCGACCATGGACGGAAACAGTAAGGTCGAACCGCCTTCGGGAATCAGCCCTAATTTAACAAAGGGCATTTGGCAGTTTATATCATCGGCTGCCACCACAAGATCACAATGTAATAGCATGGTTGTACCTATACCTACCGCATTACCTTGGACGGCGGCAACAATCGGTTTTTTACACTCGGCTAGCTGGTGTAAAAAGCCGATAATAATTTTAATCGCATCCGCGCCATCGCCCACGGATATAAAATCTTGGATATCATTACCCGCACAGAAGCTTGTCCCTTCTGCTCGAATAAGTACCACATTAATTTCTGGATTTTCAGACGCTGAATCGAGCAGCTGGGTTAGTTGCTCATACATGGACAGGGTCAATGCGTTCTTCTTAGCCGTTCTGTTTAAAATAATCTCCAAAACGTCATTATTCTGCTCTGCAAGGACAAATTCATTCATAGGGTGTCTCAATCAGGTCCGATGTTTTATAAGAAGCACAGCCATTATTTATCAATATAATGTTCTGGCAGATAGGTTTTGACCATATCGCTGCTTTGCCCCCAGACATGACAGCTATTTAGCATGAATTTAGCGCCCTCTTTCAGCACGCCGCCATCCCCTTCTTTGCCTGAACTTGGCCATATCGCTTGTATTGCCGTTGTTGCAACAACCGGTAGTAGGTCATTCAGATGGGTACAACCGGCAACACCGCCTAGCAATGCTCTGGCCTGCTTTTGCCACCCAGGCCCAATACGGGACCCTTCCAGCTTTTGGAACGCGGAGGTAATCTGGCTACACATCCGAAAAGGTGATCCATCAATGACCGCTTCAACCTGGTGGATATATAACCCTTTATCGAGGGTCACGCGTATGCTGATATCGTGAAAGGCTTCACCCCCCGCCACATAACCACCCCGTTCGGCGTTATCCACATCATGGGTTTTAATATCGGTCATCCGCGCTTCGATATCCCACAATTGGTCATCACGCAGATAACCTGTACAGGTCACCGTGCGCGTATGTTGAGCCGAACGACGAGCAGGCTTAGATAATGGCATTATGCCTCCTCCGCTTAAACGTCATCGGTTTTTGGCGCTTTAAGCATACGGCGAAGCACTTTACCTACATTTGATTTAGGTAGGTCATCCGCAAACTCAACTTGCTTAGGCACTTTATAGCGGGTCAGTTTGTCCTTGCACCAGTCTCGAATATCTTCACGACTTAGCTCGGGATTACTACTCACAATAAAGACTTTGACTGTTTCACCTGCTTTTATGTCAGGTATCCCAACCGCAGCACATTCGATCACATCAGGGTGTTTGGTAATCACGTCTTCAACTTCATTCGGGTACACATTAAACCCAGAGACGATGATCATATCTTTAGCGCGATCCACTATTCGATAGTAGCCACCTTTATCTAACGTGGCGATATCACCGGTAATAAAGTAGCCATCATCAGTAAATGAACATGCGGTCTCTTTAGGACGCTGCCAATAGCCCCGCATCACCTGCGGGCCTTTAACACATAGCTCGCCCGCTTCACCGATAGGCACGTCTTGTCCGTCCGTGCCGATCACGCGGATATCCGTATGGATCATCGGTAAGCCAATGGTACCTATATGGTTGGCCATAGGAGGGTTAAAACAAACCGCTGGTGAGGTTTCGGTTAAACCGTACCCTTCGGTAATATCGCAGCCTGTTTTTTCACGCCATAACTCTGCCGTGGATTGATTGAGCGCCATGCCCCCTGAGGCTGTAAATTTTAGGTTACTAAAATCAACATCCAAGAAGGCCTCGTCGTTACACAAGGCAACAAAAAGGGTGTTTAAGCCGACAAAGGTACTCATTCTCCATTTGCCTAACTCTTTAATAAATCCGGAAATATCACGCGGGTTAGGAATTAAAACACTATGCCCACCCAACAAAGAGACAACCTGAGCAACCGTAAACGCGTAGATATGATAGAGCGGCAAAGGGGAGATAACCGTTTCGGTCCAATCAACACCCGGCACCCTCAGTCGATTTTCAGCTTGCAGCATATTCGAGATCAGGTTGGCGTGCGTTAAGATAGCCCCTTTAGATACGCCCGTTGTGCCCCCCGTGTACTGTAAAACCGCGATATCTCCCGGTTTCACATCGACTGGGGTTGGGGTTTCACCTAGGTACTTAAGTAAGGTGTCCCTTAACGGTAGCGCATCGGGCAGATAAAAATTAGGTTCCATTTTCTTGAGGTACTTAACCGCAGCGTTAAGTAAATTACGCTTCACAAACCCATGTAGGTCGCCCACTTGGGTTACAAACAGGTGTTCTATCTCTGTATTTAGCAGTATCTCTTCCGCTTTGTGGGCCATACTTTTGTGAATAATTAACGCTTTAGCGCCTGAATCACAAAACTGATGTTCCATCTCACTCGCGGTATAGAGCGGGTTTGTATTAACAATTACTAACCCCGCGCGTAATGCACCAAAAAGCACGACCGGGTATTGAATAAGGTTAGGAAGCTGAATCGCAACGCGGTCACCCGGCTGTAGATTAGTCTCTTTTTGCAAATACACCGCAAACGAGGCGGAAAGACGATCGAGTTCGTTATAATCTAACGTTCGCCCAAAGCTCGTGTAAGCGGGTTTAGGGCCAAAATTTTTGCAGGTGTACGCTAAGATATCAGGGATTGTTTTAAATCCGTAATGATTGATATCCTCCGGTATTTGGTCCGCTGCAGGTAACGGCTGTACCATTACAGGCTCCTCGTATAATTATTTTTATCGAGAACCTTTTCGGTTCTAGTATTGATTAATCATCATAGAGGAGCGGTGGTGGAATACCCACACACCCTCTATTAAAATTAGCTCAAAAAACGGGAAATAACACCGCTAATTTTGTCGCAAGCATAATATCGCCATCCGCCTGAATTCGACCGCTCATAAATGCTTGCATACCATCGAGTTCACCTGACATGACTTCTTCCAATGTAGTGCTATCCATACGCAAGGTCACGGTTGCATCGTCACTGCTGCCCTCTTCAACTGAACAGTTACCGTCTTGAACTGCAACAAACCATTCACCACCATCACTGATCTCATACTGAAAAATAGCGTCAGTACCCGCCGCCGCAGAGGCGTCAAACCGTTGTTCCATCTGGGAGAAAATTGCGTTTAAATCCGCCATGTTTAAAACCTCATTATTATTATCACTGTTTGTATTTTTTAGTTTGTAACGCGCTGCATTCAGCTTCAGTAGACCGCGCAGTAAGGTGCGGCCTACCAGGTTATTCAGTGCTTGTTTCATCCGTCTACCTACAATGCACAATTAAAATGAAAAGTGCTCTTGATCCATAGACATTAAGTTATCGGCACCGGACTGCATGGTCTCAACGAGCGAGCGTGTACGTGGCAATATACGCTGGAAGTAAAAGGTAGCTGTCGTTAGCTTCGCTTGATAAAAAGCGGTATCTCCTTCACCAAGGGCCAGTTTTTCTTGGGCAACTTTCGCCATACGTGCCCAGAAATAACCTAGTACGATATAACCGGAGTACATCAGGTAGTCCACTGACGCGGCACCGACTTCATCACGGTTTTGCATCGCCTTCATACCCACGTTCATGGTTAATTCACCCCACTCTTTGTTTAACGCCGCAAGCGGCTGGGTGAATGCTTGCATCTCTGAGTTATCCGCTTCTGTTTGACAGAATTTATGCATGATTTTGGTAAAGCCTTTAAGCGCTTCACCTTGAGTCATCAAGACTTTACGGCCCAATAGATCCAGTGCCTGTATCTGGGTTGTACCTTCATAAAGCATCGATATGCGGCTATCACGTACGTTCTGCTCCATACCCCATTCCGCAATATAGCCATGACCACCGAAGATCTGTAAACCATGGTTAGCGGACTCAAAGCCCACTTCCGTTAGGAACGCTTTTGCTATAGGTGTTAAGAAGGCGAGCAGTGCATCCGCATCTTTTTTCTCATCACCCTCACACAGCTTCACTTTATCCACCAGCTGGGCGCAGTAATAGATCATGGCACGACCCGCTTCAGCGAACGCTTTTTGCGTTAGCAGCATCTTACGTACTTCAGGATGAACGATAATCGGATCAGCGGCTTTATCAGGATAAGCGGGGCCGTTCAACGCGCGCATCTGCAAACGGTCTTTTGCATAGGCCAATGAATTTTGAAACCCCCATTCGGCGTGGGCTAAGCCTTGTAATGCAGTCCCTAAACGGGCGGTATTCATAAAGGTGAACATACAGTTCAAACCTTTATTGGCGGTACCGATCAAGTAGCCAGTCGCCCCATCAAAATTCATGACGCAGGTTGAGTTACCATGGATACCCATTTTATGTTCTAACGAGCCACAGCTCACACCGTTACTTTCATTCAAGGCATCAGGTAGATGTTTAGGCACAATAAAGAGTGAGATACCTTTAGTACCGGCAGGCGCATCCGGAAGACGGGCGAGTACAATATGTATAATATTATCCGCCATATCGTGTTCACCGGCAGAGATGAAGATTTTAGTCCCTGATATTTTGTAGCTGCCATCTGCTTGGGGTTCTGCTTTGGTTCTCAGCATACCTAAGTCGGTACCACAATGGGGCTCTGTCAGGCACATGGTGCCGGTCCATTCACCAGAGATCAATTTAGTCAGGTAGGTCTCTTTCTGCTCATCAGTACCGTGGGCGTCTAATGTGTTCATCGCCCCATGGCTTAACCCTGGGTACATACTCCATGACCAGTTTGCGGTACCTACCATTTCATTCAGTACAATGCCTAGGGACTCAGGTAAGCCCTGTCCGCCCCATTCTGTTTCATGGGCGAGTGAAGGCCACCCCCCTTCAACAAACTGCTGGTAGGCTTCTTTAAAGCCGTCAGGGGTTGTCACAACACCGTCGTTCCACGTACAACCTTGCTGATCACCTACTTGATTCAATGGCGACAGTACGCGCTCAGAAAATTTGGCACCCTCTTCCATAATTGCTGCCACCATATCGGGTGTTGCTTCTTCACAACCCGGCAGGTTTTGATAATGACGTTCGGCATCGAGTACTTCGTTAAGCACAAAGCTCATATCACGAAGGGGGGCTTTATATTCTGGCATGACATCTATCCTCAATATTATTTTTATAGCTCTGAGTGGTATTTATCACTTGAGCAATCGCTGCTAGGTACAATCTAAATTGGCAGCACTGTTGTTCAGATATACTTAAGGATGGTCGATAGACTGAATTTCGCCAATAACAAAAGCTACCATTATTAATGACAAAAAGTAGCACATGTTTTAAAACGCTTATTTTACGGGGGGATAATCGGGGCAAAGGCGGCGGTAATCAAGATAGAATTGACGATTTAAATGTAACAATATCCTTCAACTGACATTGCAGCGCACAATAAAAACAAAAAAGCCGACACATGATGTCGGCTTTAATTCTATGACGCAGAACGCTACAGGTAATTAAACAAGCTCAAATCCTTAATGGCAGCAAAGCTGGCATAGGAGGCTTCGAGTGCGGTTTCTTGTAGTGAAAACATACTGATCGCTTCGTTATAATCCATATCCTCAAATGAGGACCGGGCCTCTTCCGTAAAGAGAATGTAATCCTCATTCACTAGAAGCTGCTGTTCCAACGTATTGATACGGCCACCAATACTGGTACGTGCAGAGATATTCAGCTCTTCAATGCCGGACAGGTTCGTTAAGATTTGGTCCATCTTAGTGTTAAACAACTCTTTGCCGCTTTCCGTTGTAAAGTCTGCAGTTTCTAGCTGTTCTTTCAGATCCATCGCGGTATTAAGAATATTGTGCTGATCAAATACGTCTAAGGTCGCCGTGCCTTCGTTAGCCCCACTGACATCAAGCTCAACCCCAGCAATCGTTAATGTTGGTGCATTCGGGTTAGTCGATAGGTCATACCCGTTTAAGCTGACCGCAGGATCTTCGGCCGTAACAAATTGACCATTTTTATCGGTTACGGTCAGCAAGCCCGCCGCATCAACACTCATTGTTAATGGCCCATGTGCAGCCATATATTCACCAAATTCTTCGGCATCACCACCATCGATATCGATATTTGAAACCATCGAAACCGTTTGTGTCAGATCCGCTTCTATGTAACCAGGCACCACAGGTACTGTTTCAAATATATCGAAACCAGAGTCCGTTGAGGCAACCTTATTTTCTGGGCCGACCTGTAAGTAACGCTGACCGTCATCGCCATTAAACTCATAACGTCCGTTACTTTGATTATAGGTATAAGGTTGAGTGAAACCTTTATTACCGGCAAAAAGATACTCACCTTGAACATCTTTTGTGTTCATCAAGCTGGATAACGATTTTACGATCTCCCCAACTTCAGAGGCGATAGAGCTACGATCGCCATCACTTAGCACACCATTTTTACCTTGAAGCGTTAATTCTTTAAGGCGGATAGAGAGGTTATTGATCTGATCAATGGTCGTTTCTTCTAGGCTCAAGCGACGGTCGGCCACTTCGATATTTGCTGAGAACTGTTCTGTTCTGGCAATCTCTTTTTTAAATTTTTGAATCTGGGCGGACGCTAAAGGATCATCCGACGGCTGCAATACCCGCTTACCGGTTGAAAGTTGCTGCTGTGTTTTAAATAACGCCGCAGAGCTGCTATTAAGATTATCGATATTACTCAGAAAAATTTGCTGTGTAGAAATTCTCATGACTTATCTCCCTATACACTCTGCAACAAGGTATCAAATATGGTTTGTGCAACTTGAATCAATTGAGCCGACGCTTGATACGCTTGCTGATATTGAACCAGCTTAGCGGCCTCTTCATCTAAGTTCACACCCGATATACTTGAACGTTGCGCTATATTCGAATCAAGCACAGCTTTACCTGCTTGTGCATTTATTTGTGCGACTGCAGCCTCGGTACCAACACGCTCAACCGTCTGACCGTATTTATCTTGGTAAGACGCACCTTCAATCGTTTTAACAAATTGAAGATCCGAGAGCAGTAACGCGTTACTGTTATCTGACACCCCATCGGTATTCGGCTGTATTGTAAAAGTATCATTCAAATTAGGTTGGTTAGTGATCGTAACGTCGAACCCTTCAAGCGTAATTGACTCGCTAGGATCAAACGCACCCACCTGACGGTCGCCCTCTTCATCCGTGAGCTGATAGTACGCAACCACGTCTGAATCATCATGATCAATGGTAAATACATCGCCATTCGCCACCGCGGCAATATCCACGGTAAAGCCGAACGTTGCTGTAAGATCTAACTCCGCATCACCAATCGCACCGACACCGGTAAGGGTTGTGGCCGGTGAGCCAGAGTCGGTAATATTAAACGCCCCGCCCACCGCAGTAATAGTGACCGGGTACGTAATACCAGACAGGGTATCGTAATCTGCAATTTGTACATTGGATGCCGTACCTGTGTTAGCTACCGCACCACTTGCGTCTAACGGTGAGAGAAAACTCAGGTTTAATGGCGGAGTTAACTGGCTAACCACTGCTGATTGATCAGCATAATCTTTATCAGTAATCGCAACGTTAACAACGCCGGTACCCGTATTCGCTGCATCTGCAGATGTGGATAAAGGTGATCCTAGTGCTAACTGGCTCGCATCATTAATAACAGTATCAATCTCTGACGCTGCATTGCGCGTTGGCTGAATTAAGAATTTATCGCCTTGAGAGAAAGAGGTCGCGCCATCAAGCTGTAAGGTAAACCCATCGATTCTTAAAGTCAGATCACCGGTAGCCGCATCTAAGTAATACTCACCATCTTCATCCACTTCCGATGCATTGGCCGGAGGTATACCGGTCGAATTAAATTCATTTTCATCCCAGCGAACTTGGTCATTACCTCGAATAAGCGTAAAGCTATCATCACTGTTAAAAATCAGCTCATATTCTGTCGCTTCAACCTTAGTGACATCATTGATGATAACCATGCCGGACGCAGATGATAAATTATCGCTTTCTGCTAATACGCGATTTCGCGCAGCGGTAGAATTATTAATGTCGGTAAACATCAACCCACCAGCATCACCATTAAGGTCCATCCCTTTCTGGTGCTGCTCATTCATAGTATCAGCAAAAACAAGTGCGATACGGCCTAACTCATCTAAGGTTTCATTTAAGGTTGTGTCACGATAATCAAGCATACCGCCAACTTTACCGCCCGACACTTGGCCGGTGATATCACCGACAGTACTCCCTATTTGAATCCCAAGATTAAGCTGCGTACTATCCGCTGGGCTGGTCATCGTCGTTAAGGTATTAGCAGACTGCCCAACAACTAAAGGGGCACCATTACCGATAAAGACACTGACTTCTTTGGTATTACCATCTTCAATAGTGGTGAAGCCTATATACTCGGACAGCTCCTCCAATTTTAGATCGCGCTGATCGAGAAGTTCACTCGATATGCCATTACCCGCAGCGTTAGCAATACGTATATCATCATTCAGCTGCGCGATATTCTGAGCAATTGAGTTGATGGCAGCAACACTGCTTTCCAACTGCCCATTGATCGTTTCATTTTGACGGCGGATGTTGGCATCTAAATCATTAAAGCGCTGGGTCAAAGACTCTGCCTGCGCAATAAACAGTTCACGGTTAGGTAAACTAACAGGGTCATCAACCGCGGTTTGCATGGCCCCAAAATAGTTATCCATCGCCGTAGAGATGCTGGTCACATCTGAGGCCATAAGGTTATCAAGTTCGTTAGCAAAGTCTTCAAAAACATCGTAGCTGCTATAGGTCGAACTATCCGCCCAAATCTGACGATTTAAGAAGTCATCCGCCACGCGATCGATATTATCGATAGTGACGCCACCTTGGCCTTCGCGTGATTCAAACACAGGACGCTGGCGTGTGTAACCCTCAGTATTTACATTACTGATATTCTGGCCGGTAACGGCGAGCGCAGTCTGGTTAGCCTGCAAGCTCTGCGTTCCTAATGTAAGTAAACCAAAACTAGACATTTGTGACTCCTTTTGAAGTGCAATGCTACCGTAACGAAGTAACGGTTAAGGAGAGCTGAGTAATAGCTTATCGGCTATTAGCTAACTCTCTTTAGGAAAACCGCTTCGACTTGCCAGTAGATCACCCTCAAAAATATTTTTAATCTTTTCAGCGTATTCAGGATCAGTTGCATACCCTGCTTCCTGTAATTTCTGGACATAGTCATAGGGATTACCCGCGCTTTCTATCGCCATCTGGTAACGCGAACTTCCTTTTAGGAAATTGACATAATCTCTAAAACTATCTTCGTAGCTGTCATAGCTACGGAATGATGCATTTTCACGTTGTGCTAAACCATCACGGTATTCTAGGGTGGACACTTGAGCACTTGCCCCCTCCCAACGTCGATCCGCTTTGATATTAAATAAGTTGTTACTGTTGCTACCATCTGCCTGACGTACCATAAATCGACCCCAGCCTGTCTCTAACGCTGATTGGGCAAGGAGCACCCGAGGATCAACCCCCAATTCGCTGGCTACTTTTTCAGCCAACGGTAACAATTTTTCTACAAACTCTTCCGGCGACTCAAAACGGTCAGGCAGGTTTTCTTCGCTCGCATTTGAAACGGCATTCAGCTGCTTTTGAAAAACCTCTTTCACGGTACTGATCTGATCGTCAGTTAAGGTAATGCCGGGTGGGTTCTCTTTCCCTTCGGCTTTAGCTAACAGGGCGGAAGCAGCAATAGACGCCGCTTGGTCAAATGCTTGATTAAGTCGGCGGCTATTAATATCCAAATCATCTAATTCGACTTGGCGCTGACTGTTCTCATTATTGCCACCTAACTGCCTGACTAAAACATCTGTAAGACCAATCCCTTTATTGCCCGACATCTCCATTGCAATTTGATTATCGTACATGCTCTGGAACAGTTTGGTCTGGCTGCTATTCATGAAATTATCATCACCAAACGCAGCATTGGCATCACGCATAGATTTGAGCAGCATATTGACGAATAGTTGCTCAAATTGCTGAGCGGCTAAACGTAAGCCCTCATCACTATTGGTTCGGGCTTTAGCCTTTAGCTTTTGCAGTTCAGCAAGATCGGAATAAAGCTGAGCATGACCGCCGTCACCCGTTTTAATCATTAGATCACCACCAATTCAGCTTTAAGGGCACCGGCTTGTTTAAGTGCCTCAAGAATCGCCATCAAGTCACCCGGTGCAGCACCTACGCGGTTCACTGCATCAACAATGTCTTGTAAATTTGTGCCTGGAGAAAACTCAAACATATGACCCGAACCTTCATCCACCTCAATACCTGTGCGCGGCGTCACGACAGTCACACCATCGCTGAGAGGGTCTGGCTGATCCACATTTAGCTCTTCAGCAATGGCGACCGTTAACCCACCGTGGGTAATAGCAACAGGCGAAACCCGTACATTTTGGCCAATAATGATGGTGCCCGTACGTGAATTAATCACCACTTTGGCCGCATCCATCGCTGGCTCAACATTTAAGTTTTCAAGTACCGATAAAAAAGACACGCGCTGCGATGGATCCCTAGGCGCACGCACACGGATAGAGGTTGCATCCATTGACGCGGCCATACCCTCGCCCAATAGATGATTGATCTGTTCAGCCACACGGCGTGAGGTTGTAAAATCAGACCGATGTAGGTTAAGCACTAAACTATCGCCCTGTGAAAACGCGGTAGGTACTGCACGCTCGACCATCGCACCATTAGGGATACGACCCACACTCGGAACATTTAAAGAGAGTTTTGAACCGTCAGCACCCTGAACACCAAACCCTGATACCACTAAGTTACCTTGTGCGACCGCATAAACCTGACCATCAGCCCCTTTCATCGGCGACATCAGCAAGCTACCACCGCGTAAACTTTTGGCATCACCTAAAGCAGACACCGTAATATCAATTTTCTGCCCAGGTTTTGAAAACGCAGGAAGATCTGCATGAATAGCCACGGCAGCAATATTCTTCGATTTGGGATCGACCGAAGTAGGAATCGCCACACCAAAGTTATTTAACATGTTGCGGAACGTCTGTGAGGTAAAGGACGTTTTATCACCGGTACCATCTAAACCTACGACTAAACCATAGCCAACCAGCTGGTTAGAACGCACGCCGGAGATACTGACCATATCTTTTAAGCGACTGGCTTCAGCAGTAATACTCAACAACAAACTAACAATTAAAAGTAATGTAATTCTCATGACCCTATCCCCTTAAAACGGCATTAACGCGCCAATAAAGAAGCGAGACATCCACCCCATTACATTGGAATCATTGACGGCACCCGTACCACTATACGCGATACGTGCATCGGCTAATTTTGTCGACTCAACCGTATTATCAGACCCTATATCTTGTGGGCGAACCATACCGCTAATCCGAATATACTCGTCACCTTGGTTAAGGTTTAACCACTTTTCACCTTTAACGATTAATACCCCGTTAGGCAAAACATCATGCACGGTGACGGTAATATTACCAGTTAAGTTATTACTCATATCGGACGTGCCTTCACCTTCAAACGCAGTCGTTGTCGACGGTAGCGTAAAGCTAACTGGCTTACCCAACGCCGTTACAGGTGAACCAAACGCCGTTGCTTGCTCTAACGAGGTGGTGCCGCTTTTATCAATCTCTGTTGTAGCGCTTTTCTGAGAGCTTGTACTTTCCTGCAAGGCGATCGTTAAAATATCCCCAACACGATGTGCACGCCCATCACCATACAAATTAATACTGGTGGCCGCGTTATAGATAGAACCGTTAACGGGCTGTGCATCCGTTAAACCTTGTGGGCGAACAGGCGCGTACTCAGGGTTATTAGGCTGCACCTGTTTTTGCACGCACCCCGTTAATAACCCACTAACCACCACAAGACTTAGAAGTATTTTTTTCATGTTCATATCACCTCATTTTGTCCAGTTAAAGCTGCTGGCTCACGAAGGAGAGCATCTCATCTGCAGTAGAGATCACTTTTGAATTCATCTCATAAGCACGCTGCGTGGTAATCATGTCCACCAGCTCTTGCACTGAGTTCACATTCGAACCCTCTAGCGCACCTTGTATTAACTGACCTGTTCCATTTTCACCGGGGTTACTCACTAAAGGTCCACCACTCGCTGCTGACTCTTGATAAAGGTTTTGCCCTAAAGCAAGAAGCCCTTGAGGGTTCACAAAATCAGCCAGTTCCAATTGTCCTATTTCAGTCGGTTCTGAATCTCCAGCAACCGTCACTGACACAATGCCATCAGTACTGATGGAAAAGTTTGTCACTTCCCCCGGCAACGTAATCGCAGGCTCTAATTGATACCCTTCTGCTGACACTAATTCATTATCAGAGTTAAGGTGTATCTGCCCGTTACGGGTATAAGCAAGATCACCATTCGGTAAGGTAACCTGCAAGAAGCCTCGGCCATTGATGGCAACGTCAAAAGCCTCATCCGTTATCTCAAGATCACCTGTACTAAACAGTTTCTGGGTACCGACCGTTCGAACACCTGAACCGATTTGCAACCCAGAAGGAAGCTGTGCCTCTTCTGCGGTTTGCGCACCTGGCTGGCGACGAATTTGATACATTAGATCTTCAAATACAACCTGATCTCGTTTAAAACCAACCGTAGAAACGTTTGCCAGGTTGTTAGATATCACCTTCAGATTTGTATCCTGAGCGGTCATACCTGTTTTAGCTACATTCAGTGCACCGTGCATCTATCTGTCCTCGATTGGTTCTATGAGAGTTTCAAAATGGATGTGGCAGATTCAGAATTTTCTTCAGCCGTTTTCATCATCTTAATTTGCATTTCAAACTGACGGGAGGACGTAATAATCCCCGTCAACTCACTTACCGCATTTACGTTACTTGTTTCTAAATACCCTGCTCGAAGCCTGACATTTGGGTCGGGTTCCAGCGGAGCTTGAGCCCCTGTCGTCATTAAACCATCCGTGCCTTTAAATAAGGTTTTAGGATCAGGGTTCACCAGTTTCAATTGATCTGCGACCAATAACTCAACCGCATTATCCCCCACTGGGCGAATGGTAATAATGCCGTTTGTTGCAATATCGATATTCTCAAAGGGCGGCAACGTAATCGGAATTCCGCCATTGCCCATCACCGGCAAACCACTGCCCGTAACCAGTTGGTTAGCGGCATTCATCTGCAGAGACCCGGCACGGGTATACCCCTCCGTACCATCAGGTCTCACTATCGTTAACCAGCCGTCTCCAGCGATAGCGACATCGAGTTTCCGGCCAGTATCAATCAACGCACCGCTGGTCAGGTCCGTCGCTGGACGTTCTGTTTGGGCATAGACACGAGAAGCATAACCTTCCCCAAACACTTGCATAGCGCGGGCTTGAGCAAGATCTGACTTAAAGCCCGTTGTGTTGGCATTAGCAAGGTTATTGGCATAGGACTGCTGCGCAAGCATATTTTCTCGCGCACCACTCATTGCTAAATAAAGAACCTTATCCATCTATCACTTCCAGAATTTGGCGGCATAACCGCGTTTTTATCTATGAATTTATTTTTCTCTAGTTATATAGATAGCAACACACGTGCCAAAAACAAAAAAGGCCGCAAAAGCGGCCTTTAATAGAAAGGAGATAAACCTTATATCTGCAAAATATTCTGCGTAACGGTATTGAGTGTTTCCAAGGTTTTTGAGTTCGCCTGGAAATTACGCTGCGCTTCAATCAAAGAGACAAGCTCGGCAGACAGGTCAACGTTAGATTGCTCAAGTGCGGCAGATTGCAATGTACCATTAAGGCCCGTACCTGGCGGGTTCACAATCGCATCCCCTGAGGTAAGCGTCGACGTCCACTCCGTATCACCTGACGGCGATAGGCCTGACTGGTTTTCAAACGTCGCGATAGCAACAACACCTAAGTCCTGAGTCTGACCATTGGAGAAGCTTGCAACCATTTCACCGGTGCCCGCAAATGTAACCCCGATCAAATCACCTTTGGTATAACCATCTTGAGTCGATGCTTTAACAATCGATGAGGACGCAAACTGAGTTGTATTGGCAATATCTAGATCAATTACGGTTGTCGAATCCGCTGGATCCGCACCGGTAATCGTAATCGTTGGCACAACAGAGCCGGCAGAGAACTGATCACCGTTAATACCCGTTAGCAAACCATTGGATGGATTAAACTTAATCAAGATAGGGCCTGGCTCAGTCCCTGTACCGGTTTCACCCGGATCGAGCTCTTTCCCAATATCTAATTGCTCAGATCCATTCAAGTAAGCATACATTCTGTATACCCCCTCAAATGAATTATCACCATTTTTCACAATTGCAGCTTCAAAAGGCGCACCGGCGGCAACACCTGATGTTTCTGTAATCGAAATGGCTTCAGCAGGTGTAATATCACCTGCTTCAGCCTTATAAGTCACAACAACTTCTTGGTTGACGTTGTCGTAGATAACTGACTCTACACTCGGGTTAGCATCGAGTATTTTCGCTTCACTTGCCGTTATCGCTTGGCCAATCTGATCCGCTGTAGAACCCACACCTAAGGTGCCGATTGAAATCCCACCAACCTCAAGCACTACGGCTGCAGCCAACGGCACTTCACCACTATCAATCGCAAAAGTGTAAGTCTCGTTCGCATCAATTTCATCAATTTCAGCAACCGTCGCGCTACCTGAGATTTGTACTAGATCAGGTTCTGGAAACTCAGATTTAAACCGTAGCGTGATATCATTCGGTCCATTATAAACAACACTTCCAATTCTGGAGTCGCCCGTCACCGGATCGGTAAGATCACTAAAAAATGCACCCGAAGAGATCACGTCTCCCGCTGTATAACCTGCAAGTTCAGCCATATGGGCCGCTGTTACCGTAACACCCGAGATCGTATCCCCAGTCGTCAACGAAGTAACTTGCTGCTGAGCTTGTACAGGACGCGCTTCAGCCATATTAATTTTAACGGTATGCTCATTACCTAAACTATCAAAGGTTCGAACCGTCGTACTATACGTAAAAGAACCCGGTTCATCTTTGTCATAATCATTTAACAGCGTCGCAGAATCTTCCCGGGAATCGATATTAAATGAGAGATCAATCTCTTCCGTCGCTTTAGGCGGACTCTCTTTCTCAGTTACGGCCAAGTTACCAATCGGTAAACGGTTACCCTCTTCATCTAAACCGTAACCCTGTAGGTATTTACCGGTTTTCGACACCATAAAACCATCTTTATCTAGCTCAAAGGCACCGGCACGGGTATAGGTTGTGCCACCTTGACCGTCATCAAGCTGAAAGAAACCTGAGCCATTGATCGCTAAATCAAGGTTGTTATTAGTAAACTCGACCGTACCTGCTTGGAAATCCTGAGCGATATCGGTAACGGTAACACCTGCACCAGCCACATTCGAAGAACCCGCACCGACAACGGCCGTCGCATAAATGTCACCAAACTCTGTACGTGAAGATTTAAAACCTACCGTACTCGCATTTGCAATATTGTTACCGGTTACATCAAGGTCTGTTGTTGCTGCCTTCAGACCGGTTACTGCTGTATTAAAACCTGCCATTATCCTGTCCTCACACGCCGATCTTTTTCACGTCACTGACATCAAAAGAGCCAGCATTCGTATTAACTTTCATGCCGATACCATTCTCACCCAAGGTCACACTGTTCACCTGATAGGCCAAATTAGTGTCTACGGCGCTGTATTCGTTATCATCTAAGCGTTCGACCGTGAATGTATAATCACCCGCGGGTAGCTCAGGATTACCGTCCTCATCAAACGCCATCTGCCAAGCAAACTCATGCTCACCCTGCTCAACAGAACCAAGCTGCATAGTGTCTACAAGAGAGCCACTTGAGTTATAAACCTTAATCCGCACATCCGATGCACTGGTCTCTAAATTAAATGAACCATGAGCATATGGATTCGCCTGTGTACCTACTTCACCGGTATCACCTGGAATATAAACCGATTGACCCACCATGGCCGAAGCCTGCAAAGCCGCTTGGCTTGATAACATAGACTGCGACAGCTCATTCATCGATGTATTCAGCTGGTTGATACTCTCAACCTGCGACATGGTGGCGATCTGTTGCATGAAGTCACTCGTATCAGCAGGACTAGAAGGATCCTGGTTCTGCAGCTGAGCAATCATCAGCCGCATGAACATATCACTATCTTCTTCCGTCTGACTTTTCGATGTGCTCGACGTCTGATTCGTTTGATTAATTTGTTCAAAGACGTTTTGATTTACGCCACTTACAGTACTCATGGCTATTTAGCCTCGCGTCTTAATTTATTGATTACTGCCCAAGGCGGATAGTTTGTTGCAACATCTGCTTGGCCGTATTTAGAATTTCGGTATTAATCTGGAATGAGCGAGAGGCTGAAATCATATCTGCCATCTCTTCGACCACATTAACATTAGGGTAATAGACAAAACCTTTTTCATCCGCCATCGGGTGCGATGGATTATATTCCTGACGCAAATCTGCTTTGCTCTCAACAATACCTAACACCTGCACGCCCTGCCCTGCCTCAGGTCCAAAACTACTTTGTGGATCGGCAAGTGGATCAGCCTGCTGTACTGCAAATACAGGTTTACGGGCACGATAGGTTTCATCAACACTAGAACTAACACTTTCCGCGTTGGCCATGTTGCTTGCTGTAGTATTTAAACGGATCGTTTGCGCATTCATCGCAGATCCAGCAATACCAAACACATTACTCAAAGACATGACTACTCACCCTTAATCGCTGATTTCAGCCCGGTAAACTTTTTGTTCAAAAATTCGAAAGAGGCTTGATAACCCAAAGCATTCTCAGTGTAACGTGCCATCTCTTGCTGAACCTCAACCGTATTGCCATCAACCGAAGCCTGCGTTGGGATACGAAACATCATCTCGGCCGCCATACCTGGATCAAGTAACGCAGTTTGATGCCCCGGCGATGTTGCTACCTGTTTAATTGACATCGTGTCCGACGCGTTATTAAGCGCCTGAGAAAACGTTATATCTTTTGCTTTAAAGTTAGGCGTATCAGCATTAGCGATGTTATTAGCGAGCACCTCTGCACGACGTGCACGGTGTAACAGTGCATCTTCATGTATACCCAGCGCTGCATCAAAGCTAATTGCCATAAAACCATCTCCTTTTATCGATAGATCTTATTAAGCAATACACATACCAAAACAATAAAGTTCTTATTTAACAAAAAGATAGATAAAATAGCGCCCAACAACCAGTCATCCCAACGGCTAGAACCGGCAAGATAAAACCCCTTAATTGCCGCCCGGCAAAAAAATACAAGCGGAAAGCGGAAAGCGGAAAGCGGAAAGCGGAAAGCGGAAAGCGGAAAGCGGAAAGCGGAAAGCGGAAAGCGGAAAGCGGAAAGCGGAAAGCGGAAAGCGGAAGATAAAAAAGCAGGCGTTAAAGCACAACCTACTTTTTAATGTTTATAAAAAACTTAGATCGCTTGATAGATAATGCCAGGCCGACAATGAATCATCTGATATTTATCAGAGAGACCTGACAAAAATTCAGAGGCACCCAAAATCAAAAAACCACCCGGTTTAAGGACGCCGTGCATCTTTGTTAAGATTTCGGTTTTTTTCTCACTAGAGAAGTAAATAAGAACGTTACGACAGAAAATCACATCGAACTTACCCATAGCGGAATATTGGCCTAATAAGTTAATGCTCTGAAAACGAACCCGCGCTTTGATATCAGGCTTAACCGCCCAACAACCACTTGCGGTTTCAGTAAAGTGCTGCGTTAAACGCTCTTGGGACAAGCCTCGACCGATCGCCAACATCTCATACTCGCCACGCTTCGCTTGCGCTAAGACCTGAGTTGAAATATCGGTTGCGACAATCTCTTCAGAAAACGATTTACCCGGTGTTTTTTTTCTAAACTCATCAAACGTCATACTGATCGAATAAGGTTCCTGCCCTGTTGAGCAGGCCGCCGACCATATGCGTAATTTAGAGCCCGCACTCTTTTCTAGCAACTCAGGTAAGATACGATCCCGTAGAATATCGAATGGGTGAACATCCCTAAACCACAACGTTTCATTCGTTGTCATGGCGTCAATGACTTGCTCACGTAATTTTTTTGCGGCCGGGCTCTCTAGCCTAACGATGAGATCCTTTAAGCTAAGACAGTTCTGCTCTTTAACAATTTTACCTAACCGACTTTGCACCAAATACTGCTTATGTTTAGCCAGTAATATGCCACTTGTCTCTTCTAGAAAACGACTAAATAGCTCGAAATCAGAATCAGTTATAGTAAAACCCGTCCGAGGTGTAATACTCATAAAGAGCAGGAACTCCTATTCCACATTCTCAACTATTGCTCGACCTGATTAATACGCTGCACAACGGCTGTCGCTAAGTCATCTGGGTTAAATTTAGCAAGAAAGCCGTCGGCCCCTACCTTTTTAACCATCGAAACGTTGAAACCACCGGACAGTGAGGTGTGTAACACAACATGCATACTCTTCATACGCTCGTCATCACGAATCATCGACGTTAAGGTATAACCATCCATTTCAGGCATCTCTATATCGGAGATAACCATCAAAAAATGCGTTGTAACATCCACGCCTCGATCCGCCATATCACAGAGGTAATCCCATGCTTCGCGACCATTATTACAAGACGTTACTTTGATCCCAAGTCCTTCCAGACTTCGCTTCATCTGATTACGTGCGACAGAGGAGTCATCCGTTATCAGTATTTGATAGTCTTTTGCTTTTTCTCGAACCTGATCATCAGCCACTTCTTTGCTAACTTCAGTAGGCATAGGGTAGAGATCCGCCAGTATCTGCTCGACATCTAAAATCTCAATCAGGCGGCCATCATACTCAAAAATAGCGGTCAAATAATTCTCGACACCGATCTCTGTCGGCGGCGCCATAATCTGATCCCACTGTGTATTAAGGATGCGGTCTACTTTGCGCACCAAAAACGCCAACGTCCGCCGATTATATTCAGCAACAATCAAAAAACACTCTAGGCGCTGGTCTTTAGGCACGGCGTCACGGCCAATCGCCTCAGACAGATCCAATACAGGGATTGTCTCTCCGCGAATATGTGCCATACCTTTAATAGCAGACGTCTGCCTAGGGACTTCCGTGAGTTTAGGGCATTGCAGAACTTCGCGTACTTTGAACACATTAATACCGTACTGCTGATCACTTTCTAAAGCGAACAACAATAGTTCAAGCCTGTTCTGGCCTACCATTTGAGTACGTAGGTTTACACTATCTAGGATACCTGACATGATCTAACAATCCCGTAGAGATTAAAGCAATTCTATTTTTATATTACACACAATAACGCCACCCAAGATGTTAGTGACACAACGTGAATACTTATAATTTAACACGACTTTTCTTACTAACCACTTTTCTTTTGTTTCCCATCAGCCTTTTTGCTGCCAATGAAACAGATAAACTCGAACACGCAGCGACACAGTATCTACACGAACACTACAAAAACAGTTCACCCAATGCACGCATTGAGGTCAAACTTAACCCGATTAGCAGAAAAATCAAACTAAAAACCTGCCTACTACCCTATGAATTTCAAACACCTAAGGGAAGCGGTAGCCGTATAACACTGAGGGCACGCTGTCCGTCGCCCCTTTGGCAGCTCTTTGTCGCAGCCGAAATAAAACAGTTTGGCCTCGCTGTCGTCGCCAAATCAAGCTTACCCCGTGGCACATATATCAGCATACAGGACATTAAGATCAAAGAGGTCGATTTAACCTCATTAAGATCGCCTTATTTCACTGACACCAACGCAATCCTAGGCTGGACAAGCAAACGTAGCATTGCTGCCGACACCGTCATTACCGCGACGATGCTCAAACCCCCGTTGGCGGTTTCCAAAGGGGACGCACTGATTATAGAAGCAAAACGCAACGGTGTAAGTATTCGTACATCAGGTACCGCACTTGAAAACGGAAGCCTAGGCGAGCAAATTAAAGTCAGAAACGATCGCTCAGGTTTTGTCATTAAAGCTAAAGTCATCCAAGCCGGTTTAGTACAAGCCCCTTAGTCTCAATCCTAAGTGGATGGGCTATTCTGCAACTGCTATACTGTGATTAATATTTTTTAAGAAAATAACTTAAGTTTTTCTTAAAGTTCTATATAGAGCCGCCGATAAGTAAGTTCAGATACAGTATTGAGGACGGATAAATGATTAATGATCTCACGAGCCTGTCATCATCTCAGACGGCAAACACTCGTGCACGGACTAGCGAACAAAGTAACGCTGCCAAAAATGGCAACGGTGCTTCTGTGCAGCAGTCCCCGTCCAATAAAGGTGATACAGTTAATCTCAGCAATGCAGCTCAGTTACTGCAGAATGTTGAAAAACAATTGTCGAATACACCTGATGTGGACAATGAACGTGTCGAGCGACTCAAACAGGAAATAGAAAGCGGTACCTATCAGATTAACGCTGAACGCGTGGCTGAAAAAATGCTTAATTTCGACAACCTACTTTAAAGCCCTGACATGACTGAACAGCAATTAACAGAACTTAATACCCTGCTAGAGCAGGGTATTTTACTTTTAGAATCGCTGAACTCAATCTACGACAAAGAGCTTGAAGCGCTCAGTAGTAAAGACCTTGATCGCCTCAGCGATACCACGCAAGAAAAGATGGCCCTCCTAAACCGTTTCCACGACTTTACGCTTGAACGCGTAGAACTCCTTAAATCATTTGGTTACAACACAGAGATTGGGGATTACGGGTTACCAGACGCAGTCGAGGAGAATCCATCTCAACGCGTCACAGCCGAGCACTACGTGGTTATCAAGCAACACCTAAAAGAGCTGCAGCAGAAAAACAAACGCAACGAACAAGCGATTCACCGCAGCCAACAAAACGTAACCCAGTTACTGGCCATCGTGCGCGGTCACAAAAAACAAGATCAGCTCTATAACAAAGCAGGTAGCTCTGGGCTCTATAAAGCACAAAACAGAATTGGCAAAGCCTAAACAACCGCAATACCACCCCTAGCTAGTGACTCTTAACAAAATTAGCGCTAGAATCTCGCAGAATTTCACACCTACTTCAGTCCCAGTAGCTCAGTAGGATAGAGCGGTCCCCTCCTAAGGGACAGGCCAGGGGTTCGAATCCTCTCTGGGACACCATTAACCTCTAATACCCCCCGTCTCACGTCACCTTGAGCACAAGATAATAAACAACGCCATGGATTAAAGCCCTAACCCCTATTGATCGATCTCTTGCTCTTTATCGATTCGACGATAGCGTCGCTCAGGCCGCCCAACCGTGCCATAGCTTACTTCTGCATGTAACTCTTCATTACTCACTAGGTACTCTAGATAGCGCCGTGCAGTCGTTCTGCTGGCGCCAATAAGTTCGCCTACCTCTTCGGCACTGAGTGGACGATCGTCCGACCGAAAAACCTTTTGCACGGTGTCCAGTGTCAACCCATCGATACCTTTAGGCAGCCTTTTCTCAGCAAGCGTAACATCCTCTTGAGGATCGGTAGAGCCTCCCCTCGGCATAAGATTATCCACATCACTTTGGGCAAACTGCGCCATATATTGCAGTGTATTTAAATGCTTCTGGTAGTTATCCAACGTCTCTTTTAAGCGTTCAAACACCAAAGGCTTAATAATATAGTCGAACACACCACCATGCAGCGCTGCACGTAGCGTTCCAACCTCTTTGGCCGCTGTGATTAAAACCACATCCACTTTGCTACCGCTCGCTCGCATCTTACGCAAAAGGTCTAAACCCGTGCCGGTTGGAAATTGTATATCTAGCAACAGGAGTTCCGGCTGTAACACATCCACTAAGTCCTCAGCTTCTTCCAGCCCATGGGCAACACCCACCAGCTCAACATTGTCTATCCGCTGGAGAAATCGTTTTTGGATCTCTGCAATCTGCAGGTCATCTTCCGCTATAACAATCCGAATCTTATTCATATTTTTATACTTGCGTTAGCGTCTGTTGTTTTGGGATATAGACAATAAAGCGACTTCCCTGATTATCTGCTGGCTCAACCGTGATCGTCCCCCCTAGCTCATTCAGCAGGCTTTGAACAAGATGTAAGCCAAACCCATGACCTATATTTGCTTTACTACTGACCCCTTTTTCAAAGATCTTATCTTTGATTTGATCATCAATACCCGCACCTTGATCTTCTATTTCAAAAATCAGTTCATTACCTAGGTCTGTCATACTCAGGAACACCTGCCCACCGGGCCCGCGCCCCTCCAATGTTGCTTCGAGCGCATTATCAATCAGATTACCGATAATGCTCACTAAGTGCTCTCTCGGTAGGCTTTCGGGTAACGCTGCCATATGACTTTCGGCATCGATAACCAACGTCAAATTCAGCTCTTTTGCTCGATTATATTTACCTAAGAGGCAACCCGCTAAAATCGGGTCAGGGACTGATTCGATCAGGAGGTTAATCAATTCTTGGTGACTTTGTGATTCCTGTCCAATTAAAACCAAAGCCTCATCCGTGGCCCCAATCTGAATGAGGCCCGCGATCGTATGCAGTTTGTTAGAGTATTCGTGAGACTGACTACGTAAACTATCGGCATATTGCTGTATACGGGTTAACTTTCTGCTCACGAGTGCTAACTCATCTTTACGGCGAAAACTCGATACAACGCCGGTAATGGTATTACCCTGCCTTAGCGGTATACGGTTCGCAATAATACTATGATCATGGCGCCAGACTTCCCTATCAAACTGCGGCGCTCCACTTTCTAGCACCTCTCGCATAGCACTGTCAGGTAACACATCTTCAATAGGTAATCCGGTCAACTCTCTATTTTCAGGCAGCCCTAGCGTCTCTATTGCGGCTCGGTTTATCGTGGTAATGACCCCTTCGCTATTGATGGCAATAATCCCTTCACGAATAGACTCGAGGGTCGCTTTTTGCTCATCAAACAAATAGGCAATCTGCTCAGGCTCCAAGCCGAATATGGCCTGTTTAAAGTGGTTTGCAAACCAAACCGCAATGCCCGCACTTAACAGAAAGGACGCGAGTATGACAAATATAAGGGTTAATTTATAACGTAGAATAATCAACTCAACATGATCAAGATGGTAACCTACGGACACCACCCCTATAACGTCTTTTGTTTCATTAAAAATCGGGGCCTTACCACGTACTGACCACCCCAGACTCCCCTTGGCTTTAGAGATATAGCCTTCGCCATCCACCAGCACCGGTATATTCTTATCACCCTCATCGTCAGACATGAGCTGACCAATTTTTTCCGCTTTAGGGTGAGCGAGACGAGCGCCGTTTTTATCCCCTATGACCACAAATCTAGCGTGGGTCTGCTGGGCAAAAATAAGACTAAGGGGCTGAAGAAACTCGCTGTCATGGCGCTGAACCGCTGAGATTATTTGTGGGGTGCTGGCAATGGTTTTCGCAACATTAAGCGCGTGTTGGCCAATTTGCTCACCTAAGGACTCATGCAGGTAATGCAGGGCAAATACACCAATAAAGCCGGTCTGCACCAATGCCATAACGCCCAAAATAAGAATCATGCGGCTTTTAAGTTTTAGCTTGCCCAGTAACTTCATACAGACACTCAGAAAAATATACCTGCTCTCATCTTAAACAAACCCACTAAAAAACACCCGTAAACAATATGAACAAAATGATTTTTATAAACTAAAAAGCCTTTAAGTTCATAAGCTTTATTAAAATTATCGGGCGCTCTAACTTGTAGGCATCATAAAAATAAATACGAGGTCATGGTGATGTCTTTCTCCCGTAAACACAGTAAAAAAATTTTAGCGGCGGTTCTTACAACCTGCATTACAGCGAGTGTATCTTTGCAAGCACAAGCATTAGAAAGCATTCACTTTCTAATTCCGGGTGGCGCAGGTGGCGGCTGGGATAGCACCGCACGCGGTACCGGTGAGGCACTATTAAAATCAGGATTAGTCGAGACGACCTCTTACGAGAACATGTCGGGCGGCGGTGGCGGCAAGGCCATTGCTCACTTAATTGAAACAGCCGATCAAAAGCAAGACGCCTTAATGGTGAACTCTACGCCTATAGTGATTCGCTCACTCTCAAAAGTATTCCCGCAATCCTTCCGAGACCTCACACCGATCGCCGCAACTATTGGTGACTTTGGTGCATTTGTTGTCAAAAAAGACTCTAAATACACCACCTTTAAAGAGGTCGTGGCCGATTACAAAAAGAACCCAAGATCCATCAAAATTGCAGGCGGCTCTGCGCGAGGCAGCATGGACCATTTAGTGGCAGCTATGGCCTTTAAAGCAACCGGGGGCGATGCTCGCCAAGTGCGATATGTCGCTTATGATGCCGGCGGCAAAGCGATGGCGGGGCTTCTCTCGGGGGAGACTCAACTCCTATCTACCGGTTTCAGCGAAGCTCTTGCGCTTGCTGACGCAGGTGAGGTCCGCATTTTGGTGATGACCGGTACGGAGCGTAACGAGGCAGCACCTGAGGTCCCTACCCTTAAAGAGCTTGGCTATGATGCAGTTTTCGTCAACTGGCGTGGTTTTTTTGCAGCCCCGGGTATAGATGACGCTCAGAAGGCTGAGTTTGTCTCTGCATTGGAAAAAATGTACGACACCGAGGCATGGGAAAACGTACGTGCCCGCAACGGTTGGACCGAAATATTCAAACCCGACACACAGTTCATCGCCTTTCTTGAAGATCAGGAAAAAGAGATAGGCATGCTCATGAGAGAGCTAGGGTTCCTCAAGTAGGCCTCCCTTAAGCGGCGGCACAACAACCTTTATTAAAGGGAATGCGCTCACCATTCCCTCTTTTTTCTGACCCCCTAATGGCAACATTGCCGTATCAGGAGAACCCCATGACGCTAAGCAAAGATCATATCGGAGGTCTGGTATTTCTGGCTCTATCTGCAACCTACGGTTATTACGCAGGTCATATTGCACTCTTACCAGGGGATGAATTTGAACCCTTTCATGCCCAAAGCCTCCCCAATGCACTCGCAATATTAGGCGCTCTGTTATCTATCGTTTTACTGCTAACCGCCAATAGATCACCCGGTAGCACGCTATCACTAACAGGTTACGACTTCCGATTGGTCACACAATTATTAGTGCTAGTCGTCGCATTTGCACTCGCACTGGACTGGGTTGGCTTTTTTATTGCGACCATCTTTTTCCTCATTGGTGGGTATTGGTTATTAGGCGAAAGGCGGATCAAAACCTTGCTAGTGGCCTCAGTGCCTTTTGCCGGAGGTATTTGGTTTGTATTAACCCAACTGCTTGATATCTATCTTGCGCCAGGTCAGTTATTCACTCACCTTTTCGGAGGGTAATCTCATGTTAGACGGAATTATAACGGGGCTAACCACAGCGGTAATGCCCTTTAATTTACTCATGGTTGTCGTCGGCTGTTTTGCCGGCACCTTTATCGGCATGCTTCCAGGCTTAGGCCCTATCTCTGCCGTTGCGTTGATGATTCCTATTACCTACGGACTCGACCCTTCATCCGGTATTATTTTAATGGCCGGTGTCTATTATGGTGCAGTGTTCGGCGGCTCCACATCGTCTATTTTGATCAACGCGCCCGGCTGCGCCAGCACCGTTGTAACCTCCTTTGACGGTTACCCGCTGGCACAACAAAAACAAGCGGGCAAAGCTCTCGCATTAGCGGCTTACTCCTCTTTTACCGGCGGGACCATTGGCGCCATTGTGCTGCTTTTTGCCGCCCCGGCTTTAGCCTCGGTATCACTTAGCTTCCAGTCCAGTGATTATTTTGCGTTGATGATTTTAGGCCTGACAGCGGTCGCTGCATTCTCGGGTAAAGGACAGGTTATTAAAGCGCTGATCATGACCGTCTTTGGCCTCATGATTGCGACCATCGGTACCGATGTCACATCAGGCACTACCCGTTTCACCTTTGGTAATGTGAACTTAATCGACGGCATCAGCTTCTTGCTGTTAGCGATGGCAACCTTTGCACTGGCAGAAGTCGTCATGACCGTACTTAAAGGCCAACATCGTGAGAAAGAAGAAGCGATGGATATGAGCCAGCTTGGTAGCATGAAGTTAAGCAAAGAGGAGATTTTACATGTCGCCCCGACCATTGGTAGGTCATCTATTTTTGGATTTCTAGTCGGCGTACTGCCCGGAGCAGGCGCCACTATTGCCTCGTTCCTCGCCTATGGATTGGAACGAAACCTAGCGTCAGCAAAAGAGAAACTTAAATTTGGTAAAGGTGCATTACGTGGTTTAGCCGCTCCCGAATCGGCTAACAACGCTGCATCCACAGGGTCATTTGTACCGCTTTTAACACTAGGTATCCCAGGCTCCGGCACAACCGCAATCATGCTGGGCGCACTCATTGCTTATGGTATTCAACCAGGCCCTCGGTTGTTCATTGATAATCCTGATGTTTTTTGGTCAGTTATTATCTCAATGTACTTTGGCAATCTAGTGTTGCTGATCCTAAACCTGCCGCTTATTCCTTATATTTCTCGTTTGTTGGCGATCCCACGCCCCATCTTAATTCCACTCATTCTGTTCTTCTCCATTACTGGCGTTTATCTGGTCAGCTTTAACAGTTTTGATATACATATGATGGCGTTGATTACAGCTATCGCTATTTTCTTGAAGCTGCTTGAGTTCCCAATGGCACCCATGCTACTTGGCTTTATTTTAGGTGGGTTGATGGAGAATAATCTCAGCCGCGCACTGACTATTTCTGATGGTAGTTTTGCGTTTCTCTGGGAGCGCCCTCTTACCCTTGGCATTGTGAGTGTCGCGTTGATCGTTTTAATTATTCCTCCTTTAATCGAACTATTGAGACGCTCAAAAACAAAAGAGCCTCTGCCTAGAGGCCCAGAAACCTCTATTTCAGAAGGTGAAGGCTAATAGGATACGGGGCTGAATTTCAGCCCCTACGCTTAACTAAGGACGAGTCAAAGCCGCTCAATAAAAGCTAAGTCGCCAACAAGGGTCAGGGGAGGAAAAAGAACAATAAAGGTGCCGAACAGAAGTGAGCACCTTATAAGCAAAGTAGCAGTGGCTTAAACAAACAGCCCGACAATGCGCATTAGCGTATAAGGTTCCCCAAGGAACCATCGGGGAGTTTATCTATGCCTGAGTCTAGATACGCCTGTAATTGATGATGTTTATCCTTCTCGACACCCTCAGCCACCAACCGGCTCGACAGCTTCAGATAACGCGCTACCATTTTTGCACGCTCCGCACGTTTATCCACTGAATCTCGCGCTGACTCCAGAAAAAGCTGGGCTAAATTAAGCAGCGCGCTTACATTTGTCGTGTCATATTCCGTTGCTAACCCGAAATATTTAAGGGCTTGAGGCATTTTACCGGACAGATAATGCTTAACCCCTAAGCGGTTCACTTTGACACTCATCTCAGGATCATGCTTTTTACTCACGGTCGGTGTTGCCCGTTTTGCTTTTTCAGGTTCGAGCAGCGGCACCGCATCACCCGTCACATTCAACAGCTCACGCTCTAAGTCGAGTGGCGCGGATAACTCAGAATTAGCACGCTGAGCATCACGGGTACATTTATTCGCCTCGTCAGTATCACCTAGCTGATTATAGAGCTCACTTTTTAGCAGCGAAGCTTTGACTTGTAACAGGTGGTCTTCGGGAAAAGATCGGTACGCTTGATTAATGATACTATCAAACTCACTTTTTAGTTCAGAGGCAACAGGACCTTCAGCAGCCGATAACTCTAAGCGTTTTACATTGGCCAAGCGGAGATAAGGTTCAGGCGACTTGTAACAGCTATGCCGCCCTAACATGATCGACTTTTTATAAGCCCCGCCAGCAAGATCCAGCTTTTTAGCCTGCGTAGCCAAACGGCCAAGTTCCATTTGCCGGGGGATGCCTAAAGGTGAGCGTTGGGTTGCTTCATTGACGGTTTCACAGGCCAATTCCAAGTCACCATTTTTTTCATGACTCGATGCTAACAGGTCATAGGCGACAATAAATAAGGGGTATTCTTCGATTAACTCTTTTAATAAACGCTGCGCTTCTTTTACTTCATCCTGCGCCAGCAACGCTTGAGCCCAACATAAGCCTGCGTCCTTCTCATGCGCTTTCCAATAAAGTTTTTCTGCAACCTTAGCCGCTTCCGCCGGTTTACCGAATTGATTAAGCAAACGCGATAGCATCAGCTGCGCTTCATCAAATTCGGGATCGGAACTGGAAAAATTGTTTTGGCAGTAACTAATCGCTGTCGGGTAGTCGCCCACCTCAATCGCATCATCAATCGGTTTAAAAATAGACTTACGGAATAGTATATTATCCAACCGATGCTTAAGCTCATCAATCGAGAAGGGCTTCATGATAAGTTCATCTGGACGGCTATCAATGGCATGCAAGATTACTTCTTGGGAAGCATCACTTGTCATAAAAACCCAGCAAGCACTCGGCTTGATGTAACCAAGGTAGCGACACTCTTCAAGAATCTGAATACCCGCCAAACTATCATTTACGTTGTGACCAAGAAGAATAACATCGTAGTTATGTTCTGATATTTCAGGAAGGACGCGATCATTGATGGTGACCGCTTTTAAGTTCACCACACCCAAGCTTCTTAGCATATAGAAGATTGTTGCACGCATGTTGCCACTACTTTCAATAAGCAACACTTGTTTATCAGAATAATCTATTTTAGCCACTCAACCATCCGCGATGAAATCACATACATCTATGCAGTATAAAAGCGGAGCGCTCAAGACTAAAGCATTTACTGAAAACAAAAAAAAGCACCAAGCGTAGGGTGAAACACTTGGTGCCAAGACAGTTCTATGCTGTGTCGACTATGCTATATCTACAGCATTCAAACACGAATGACACAGATCAAGAAAAATGCCTCTGGCTGGGCGTAGTCTAGAGGTATTGATACAATTTGATAAGATCCAGACGCATGGGTTTCAGGTACACTTAATAAAAACATATAACAATAGATACCTATGACTACAGCATTTATCACACATGATGATTGCGGCCTGCATAATATGGGCCCCGAACATCCTGAAAGCCCTATTCGTCTCATCGCGATTCGAAAAGTGCTTGAAAAAACAGGGCTTATGCAGGAGCTTGAGCGCATCCAGTCAGTTCATGTGCTCCCCGAGCAGATTCAGTTGGCCCATGCCCACCTTCATCAAAAGCGTTTGGAGATGAAACTCCCTGAACACGGTGTCGTATATACCGATGACGATACCGCGCTCTGCCCAGACTCACTCCATGCCGCAAGTTTAGCCGCAGGCTCAGCCATACTCGCCGTTAACCGAGTGATTGCAGGGAAAGCTCAGAACGCTTTCTGCGCCGTACGCCCACCTGGCCATCATGCTGAACACAACAACCCTATGGGGTTTTGTTTTTATAACAATGCAGCCATTGCGGCGATGCATGCTTTACAACAGCCTGATATTCAGCGGGTTGCTATCTTTGACTTTGACGTTCACCAAGGTAACGGTACGGTTGATATATTTAAAGACAAGCCAGAAGTGATGGTCTGTTCAACCTTTCAACATCCGTTTTACCCTGAACGTTATAGCGATATTGTACGCGACCATATCATTAACTGTCCGATGGACGCCCACAGTGACGGACTGGTTTTTCGGAAGCTCGTTGAGTCTAAATGGCTACCGGCGATTCAGGCCCATAAGCCAGACATGATTATTATTTCAGCCGGGTTTGATGCCCACCATGAAGATCCTATGGCTGATATAAAATTAGATGAAGAAGACTACCGTTGGGTAACACAGTTCTTAATGGATGCAGCAAAAACCTACAGTAAAAACCGTATTGTCTCTATCCTTGAAGGCGGCTATAACCCTGTTTCGCTAGCCTTTAGCGTACAAGCCCATATTGAAGTACTGTCAGGCCACTAAGCGCCTAAGCATGACATACAAAAAAGGCTGCCCATGGGCAGCCTTTTTTAATTGCTAATAGACTTAGCTTACAAACTTGATCATCACACCCGCAGCAACTGCAGATCCAATTACACCCGCTACGTTTGGCCCCATAGCATGCATCAAAAGGAAGTTTTGAGGGTTCGACTCAAGACCAATCTTATTTGATACACGTGCAGCCATAGGTACAGCGGATACACCAGCAGAGCCAATCAGTGGGTTAATAGAGTTACCACCGGCCATCTTGTTCATGATCTTAGCCATGATAACACCGCAAGCCGTACCAATACCGAATGCAACAATACCTAAGCAGAGGATACCTAGTGTCTGTAGATCCAAAAACTTATCCGCAGATAGTTTAGATCCGACTGACAATCCTAAGAAGATTGTTACGATATTGATCAGTGCATTTTGCGCAGTATCGCTCAAGCGATCCACTACACCACACTCACGCATTAAGTTACCAAAACAGAACATACCCAATAATGGAGCAGCATCTGGCAATAACAATGCAACCAAGATAAGCAGCAAGATCGGGAAGAGAATCTTCTCTATTTTGCCAACATGACGTAACTGATGCATCGCGATTTTACGCTCTGCTTCCGTCGTCAATGCTCTCATGATTGGCGGCTGAATAAGCGGAACAAGCGCCATATAGGAGTATGCAGCTACGGCAATTGCACCTAGCAAATGAGGAGCAAGCAAGCTCGTTACATAGATAGCCGTTGGTCCATCAGCACCACCGATGATACCAATAGCAGCGGCTTCCTGAATGTTAAAGTCCATAACACCCACCGCTGTTAGGCCAACAGCCCCTAATACAGTTGCAAAGATACCAAACTGCGCAGCAGCACCTAAGAACAGTGTTTTAGGGTTCGCCAACAAGGGACCAAAATCGGTCATGGCCCCTACGCCCATAAAGATCAGCAATGGTGCGGCACCGGAAGCAATAGCAACCGTATAGAAGTTATACAACATACCGTTGTTATAACCACTATCCTGCGCAGCATAAACTGCAGCTGTATGCTCGGCAGCTGATGCACCATGATAAGCATGAATAATATCATGGGGATCTGTACTGGCGATATTAAGCGCACCTGCAAGCGCATTCAATACATCCGGTACGGCAAAATGCACTGCATTTTCAACAGCAGAATAAGCAAGCCCCGCTTCTGGGATGTTTGCCATAATGCCGCCAAAGCCAATAGGCACAAGCAACAACGGTTCAAAATTCTTTCGGATGGCTAGAAACAATAGCAACAAGCCAACCAAAATCATGATGAACTGGCCGCCTGTGATATTGTAAATACCTGAGGCTGTAAACAGTTGCGTTAACTTTTCCATCAAGAATACCTTAAGCCAGTGTCAGCAAAGAATCGCCAACCTGAACAGCGTCACCTTCGCTTACGTCGATAGTCACAATCGTACCTGCGCGTGCTGCACGTACTTCCGTTTCCATTTTCATCGCTTCTAGGATAACAAGTACATCACCCTCTTGAACCGCCTGCCCAGCAGACACTTCAACTTTCCAAATGTTACCCGCTAGCGGTGCAGGAACCTCTTCACCTTCGCCGGCAGCTGCAGGAGCAGCAGCTGGCGCAGCAGATGCAGGTGCTACAGCAGAGATATCTCCGCCTTCAGCCACTTGTACAACGTAGTTCTGACCGTTAACAGTGATTGTGTAAACTTCTGATCCAGATTTCTTAGGTGCAGACATCGCTAGTGCGTCCTCTAATGTAGGTACAGGTTCAAATGCATCAGGGTTATTACGATTTTCAAGGAATTTAAGGCCAATCTGTGGGAATAACGCGTAGGTTAGAACATCGTCGACCTCGTTCTCACCGGTCGTTAGACTGATGCCTTTTTCAGCTGCAAGATTTTTCAATTCAGCAACCAATTTATCCATTTCTGGCTCAAGTAGATCAGCAGGACGACAGGTAATCTCTTCGCCGCCATCTAAAACACGCGCCTGAAGTTCCGCATTGTATGATGAAGGAGCTGCACCATACTCACCCTTAAGGATACCTTGAACTTCTTTAGAAATTGTTTTGTAACGCTCGCCCATAAGGACGTTAATCACCGCTTGCGTACCTACAATCTGAGACGTAGGTGTTACCAACGGGATCCAGCCAAGATCTTCACGTACACGTGGAATCTCTGCCAACACATCGTCAAACTTATCAGCAGCGCCTTGCTCTTTCAGCTGGCCTTCCATGTTAGTCAACATGCCACCAGGCACTTGAGCAACAAGAATACGAGAGTCAGTACCGCGCAAAGAACCTTCAAATTTAGCGTATTTCTTACGTACTTCACGGAAGTAAGCTGCAATCTCTTCAAGTTGAAGCAGATCCAAGCCTGTATCACGATCCGTACCGGCTAACGCCGCCACAACAGACTCAGTCGCCGTATGGCCATAAGTCATAGACATAGAAGAGATCGCTGTATCAACACGGTCGATACCCGCTTCTACTGCCTTCAGGATTGTCATATCAGACAGGCCTGAGGTTGCATGTGCGTGTAGCTGCACTTCTAGATCCGTTTGCGCCTTAAGACGAGAAACCAGATCGAATGCATCATAAGGCGTCAAGATACCGGACATATCTTTGATCGCTATAGAATCGGCACCTTTATCTTCTAACGTTTTTGCATATTCAACCCACATATCTGTGGTGTGAACAGGGCTTTTAGTAAAAGAGATTGTGCCTTGAGCGTGCTTGCCAGTCGCCTTTACTGCTTTAATTGCAGTTTCAAGGTTACGGGGATCGTTCATCGCATCAAAGATACGGAACACGTCAACGCCGTTCGTCGCTGCACGCTCAACAAATTTATTTACAACATCATCAGCGTAATGACGGTAACCTAATAGGTTCTGTCCACGCAGAAGCATCTGCTGTTTAGTATTTGGCATGGCCTGCTTAAGCAGACGAATACGTTCCCACGGATCTTCTCCGATAAAACGAATACATGCGTCAAATGTTGCGCCGCCCCAGCTTTCTAGGGACCAAAAGCCTACTTTATCCAGCTTTTCCGCGATCGGCAGCATATCTTCAACTCGCATACGCGTAGCAAAAAGTGACTGATGTGCGTCACGTAGAACTACATCGGTAATACCAAGTGGTTTCTTAGCGTCGGTCATGGGTAATGGCCTTCTGTCTATTAATGCAGATTATTCTTTATTGATCCGTTCTTTGTTTATGAACGGTATTTATGAACGGCAGCTGTCATAACAGCTATCAACTCATCATTACTAGCCGTAGCAGCTGCAGGCGCAGCTTTCTTTGCTTTTGGCTTAGCAGGTGCTTCTGGGAAATATTTGCTAACTACTTTTGACATTCCTGCAGTTGTAAAGATCAACAATGTCAAAAATACAAATACGAACCCCATACCAAAGACCATCAATTCGAGGCCTTCTGATAGCAGATTTTCCATCTTGTGGATGCTCCTGTACTTATCGAAACCCATTCGCTTAATGAGTGACTTTTGGTCCGTTTACAAAATGTAAGCGTCCATTAGCGAATGCACTGGTTGCAAATGGACCATAATTAAACCCGAAAAGTCCATTTCTGGCAATAAATTGAGGTCAAAATTCACTTAATTGGGGGTATATATCATCAAATACACCCTAACCTGCCCCCAATTTTAGCCCAAGCTCGCTATTCAGTCGCGCCAGGACGGTATACTTTCACATTACTAAAGCCTCTTTCCTGCATCTGATGCGCATGCATTTGGCTCATCACACCTTTCTCGCAGTAAAGCAGGTATTCTTTTTCTTCAGAAAATTCATCGGACGCAGCAGCAAGAGCAAAAAACGGGACCAGTTGAATTTCACAACCCGGTAGGTTGAGCGGTTTCTTTTCTTGCTCATGGGGTGCGCGAATATCCACAACAACCTGATTAGGACCAACCTTCGTGAGCGCCTCAACCTCGGCATGAACATTCACGTCTTCAATAATTTCGTCGATACTAATCACCTGACGACGCTCCAAGGCCCTTTCTAGCACCTCGTAGTCAAAATCTAACTCCTCTTTCTCAACGCGGTCTTTTTTAGCGCATGTCGTCGGACGGTCGGAGATAACACCGCAGTATTCGGGCATATTTTTCGCGAAATCATAAGCCCCTATCTCACGCGTTATATCGATAATATCCTGCTTATCCATTGTCACGAGCGGTCTGACCACCAGTTTCTCTGTCGCCGCATCAATAATGGCAAGGTTAGGCAGCGTTTGACTGGAGACTTGAGCAATACTTTCCCCGGTAACTAAGGCATCAATACCCATACGGTCAGATACTTTCTCCCCTGCTCTCATCATCATGCGCTTAAGCACAACACCCATATGTGAGTGATGGACGGACTGAAGAATCTCACCGATGACTTCATCAAACGGGATCGTAATAAACTTAACCCGCGCAGAGGAGCCATATCGCTGCCATAAATAAAGCGCAACCTGCTTCACACCAATCTCGTGTGCATGCCCACCTAAGTTAAAGAAAAGGAAATGGGTTTTACAGCCACGTCGCATGGACATGTAGCTGGCAACGATGGAATCAAATCCACCCGAGATTAAAGATAAAGTCGCTTCTTGTGTACCCAGCGGAAAACCGCCAAGGCCTTTGTAAGTATTCGTAACAACGTGCAGCTTATCCTGACGGATCTCTAAATCCACATAAAGATCAGGCTTATGCACATCCACGCCAAGCGCTTCTGAGTGCTGATTTAGCCCACCCCCTACGTAACGCTCAACATCAATAGAACGGAACTCATGCTTGCCTGAGCGCTTCACACGCACCTTAAAGGTTTTACCCCTTAACTCATCCGCATAAATGGCGTGTGCTTTTTCGTAGATATCGTGAAAATCACCCAACGGGTACTCTGTCACTTCCACAAAGCTATGGATACCCGGCGTACGCTGCATAAGATCAACCACCTGCGCAACGACATCAGCATCCGCACCTTCACACACCACATCAAGTTTATCCCAATGGCCACGCACTTTGATCTGTTCATCAATGCGGCGCGTCATATTTTGCAAATTACTTTGCAGACGCTGAATTAAGCGTTTACGTACAGGACGACTTTTGATGGTAATTTCTGGAAAGAGACGAATAGAGAACTTCATAGCGGGGAGCTCAACAATATAAAAGAATATGAATGATTATTATAAAACGAAGGGAGGTACATATACAGTTTAGGATCAGATGGCGCGCCCGAGAGGATTCGAACCTCTGACCGCCTGGTTCGTAGCCAGGTACTCTATCCAGCTGAGCTACGGGCGCATATCTGAAATATTTTTTGAAGTGGCGCGCCCGAGAGGATTCGAACCTCTGACCGCCTGGTTCGTAGCCAGGTACTCTATCCAGCTGAGCTACGGGCGCTTAATCAAATGGCGGTGAGCTAGGGATTCGAACCCTAGATAAGATTTCTCCTATACGCCCTTAGCAGGGGCGCGCCTTCAGCCACTCGGCCAGCTCACCAACAACGGCGCGTAATATACCTAACTGATTGTAAAAAGGAAAGAAAAGATTATAAATTTATTGCTGTTTTTCCTCTTCTTCCTTTTCACGCTGGATACGCTGATAGATTTCCTCTCGGTGAACAGACACATCCTTAGGCGCATTTACGCCAATACGAACCTGATTTCCCTTAACACCAAGCACTGTGACAGTGACTTCGTCACCAACCATTAAAGTTTCGCCTACACGGCGAGTAAGAATTAACATGACTTTGAATCTCCTGTGTACATCCAAGGCTAGCCTGCTTTAAAAACAAACCACACGCCGACATTCATCCAATACTCTGCCGATATGCTGCCACATAATAACGCTAACCTAACTATAGACCAGCTTCTCGCTATAAGTTCTATTTTTCACTTACAGAATTGTTCACATCCAGCTCAAAAGCAGTGTGTAAAGCACGCACAGCCAGCTCTAGATACTTCTCCGCAATAACAACAGAAACTTTAATCTCAGAGGTAGAAATCATCTGAATATTAATATTTTCTTCTGCTAAAGCGTCAAACATTTTACTTGCTACACCTGCATGAGAGCGCATACCCACGCCCACAATCGAGACTTTGGCAATTTTGTTATCACCCACCACATCTCGAGCACCAAGCTCTTCTGCCACCTGATTAAGAACCGTACAGGCCTCTTCGTAATCATTCCGATGTACAGTAAACGTAAAATCCGTTGTGTTATCCGCAGCCACATTCTGCACAATCACATCAACTTCAATATTGGCACGACTAACCGGACCTAAAATTTTAGACGCCACACCTGGGATATCGGGCACGCCTATAACGGTTAGCTTTGCTTCATCACGGTTAAACGCGATGCCTGAAATTATTGGTTTTTCCACTGTTGACTCATCCTCTATGGTAATCAACGTACCCGGCCCGTCTTGGAAGCTATGTAACACTCTCAAGGGAACCTTATACTTCCCTGCAAACTCAACCGCACGAATCTGCAATACTTTTGAGCCGAGACTGGCCATCTCTAACATCTCTTCAAACGTAATAACGTTGAGACGCTGAGCCCCTTCAACAACCCGAGGGTCTGTAGTGTATACGCCGTCAACATCCGTATAGATCTGGCACTCATCCGCCTTCAGTGCCGCCGCAAGCGCCACACCGGTCGTATCTGAGCCACCACGACCTAAAGTAGTGATATTGCCGCCAGCGTCCACACCTTGGAAACCAGCGACCACAATGACTCGCCCCTCAGCCAGATCCGCCTGCATGGAAGATACCTCAATATCTTCTATACGCGCTTTCATGTGCGAGGAGTCGGTCAAAATTTTCACTTGACCACCCGTATAAGAGCGCGCAGGCACACCACGCTTCTCCAATGCCATACAGAGCAAGGCGATAGTCACCTGCTCACCGGTAGATACCAGCACATCCATCTCACGAGGATTTGGCGTATGCGGCTGAATCTCTTTTGCCAAACCGATAAGACGGTTTGTTTCGCCACTCATCGCCGACACAACCACAACAATGTCATGCCCCTGCCGTTTAAAACCTTGTATCTTTTCGGCTACAGCTTCAATCCGTTCCACACTACCGACGGAGGTTCCACCGTACTTTTGAACATACAGCGCCATAATTATTTTCCTGTAAGCAGGTTAGACTGCCGCATCAACAAGACTTGCAACCGACTCTAGTGCGGCAGGCAAGGCATTAAGATCAGTACCCCCACCCTGCGCAAAGTCAGGACGTCCACCGCCCTTACCGCCAATTTTTCCAGTCAAATCTTTGATGATATCCCCTGCTTTAATCTGCCCTGTAAGCGCTTTGCTTACCCCAGCAGCTAAGGCAATTTTGTCGTCCTGCACGGTTGCTAATACAACAACGCCTTGACCGAGTTTATTCTTTAGCTGATCAATCGTGTCACGGAGGGCTTTGGGCTCAACACCTTCTAACTGAGCCGCCAGAACCTTAATACCCTTCACATCAATCGCTGTACTTAAAAGATCAGAACCCGCGGCAGAAGCCAGCTTAGTTTTTAACTGCTCAAGCTCTTTTTCCAACTGACGGTTACGGTCGGATAGGTTTTTAACCTTATCAACAACCGATTCACGGGAACCTTTAACAAGCGCTGAGACTGTAGAAAGCGTAGCATCGGTTTCACTCAACCACTTGAAGGCACCTTCACCGGTTACCGCTTCAATACGTCGAACACCGGCAGCAACACCACCTTCAGAAACAATTTTCAGTAAACCTATATCGCCAGTACGTTTGGCATGCGTACCGCCACAAAGTTCAATAGAAAAATCACCTCCCATAGAAAGTACTCTGACGGTCTCGTCATATTTTTCGCCAAACAACGCTGCAGCCCCTTTCTCTTTAGCTGCATCTATCGCCATGACCTCAGTCACAACTGCTGAGTTTTGACGGATCTGCTCATTAACAATACGTTCCACTTCGCTAATCTGCTCAGCCGTCATTGCCTCAAAGTGAGAGAAGTCAAAACGTAAACGCTCATCATCATTAAGAGAGCCTTTCTGTTGTACATGATCACCGAGCACGGTCGACAATGCTGCATGCAATAAATGGGTCGCAGAGTGGTTCAATGCAATAGCTCGACGGCGCGTTTCATTCACTTTAGGAAGGACAGAGTCGCCCACCGCCAATGAACCTGACGTTAATACACCATGATGAAGGTGGTTTTTGCCCTCTTTGGTACAATCGGTCACATCAAACAGAACCGCGTCCGCTGTCAATGTGCCACTATCACCCACTTGGCCGCCGGATTCTGCATAGAATGGCGTTTGATCAAGCACAACAATACCGGTTTGGCCTGCAGTCAACTGCTCAACTTCAGCACCGTCAGCAAACAACGCAACAACCGTAGCGTTCCCCTCCAACACCTCATACCCTGTAAACTCAGTCGCACCATCCAATCGGATCGCATCATTATAATCAACTGAGAACTTACCTGCGGCACGGGCACGCTCGCGCTGAGCATCCATGGCACGATCAAAACCAGCCTCATCAACGCTCAACTCATACTCACGCGCAACGTCAGCGGTTAAATCAAACGGGAAACCATACGTGTCATATAGCTTAAAGACCGTTTCTCCGGGAATCTCTGTCCCTTCTAACTGGTCAATCGCTTCCTGCAGTAAGCGCATCCCATGATCGAGCGTTTTCGCAAACTGCTCTTCTTCTTTTAGAAGTACACGCTCAACCTGCGCCTGCTTTTCTGTTAATTCAGGGTAGGCACCACCCATCTCTTTAACCAACGCAGCAACCAGCTGGTTAAAGAAAGGTCCACTCGCCCCTAACTTCTTCCCATGTCGTACGGCGCGACGAATAATACGTCTTAATACATAGCCCGCACCTTCATTAGAGGGTAATACACCATCCACAATAAGGAATGAACAGGAGCGAATATGGTCCGCAATAACGCGTAAGGACTTATTATCTAGATCATTGACACCAACCGCTTCTGCCGTTGCTTTTAGCAAGTTTTGAAACAGGTCAATTTCGTAATTGGAGTGAACATTCTGCATAACCGCAGCGATACGCTCTAACCCCATACCCGTATCAACCGATGGTTTTGGCAGGGGCGTCATTTCACCGGCAGCGTTGCGGTTATACTGCATAAATACGACGTTCCAGATTTCGATATAGCGATCGCCATCTTCTTCTGGGCTACCTGGAGGGCCACCCCAAACATCTGCCCCATGATCAAAAAATATTTCCGTACAGGGACCACAAGGGCCGGTATCACCCATCGACCAGAAATTATCTTCATCTAGTTTAGAAAAGCGTTCAGGATCAATCCCCATCTCCTCTTTCCAGATCTGCTCAGCTTCCGTATCAGAATGATGGACCGTGACCCACAAGCGTTCTTTAGGCAGCCCCATCACCTCAGTCAAAAAGCGCCAAGCAAACTGGATCGCATCCCGTTTAAAGTAGTCGCCAAAACTAAAGTTCCCGAGCATCTCAAAAAACGTATGGTGACGCGCGGTATAACCCACATTCTCTAAATCGTTGTGCTTACCACCAGCACGCACACAACGCTGAGAACTGGTCGCACGCGAATAGCTACGTTTATCACTACCCAGGAAAACATCTTTAAACTGAACCATACCCGCATTCGTAAACATCAATGTGGGATCATTAGCAGGAATGAGAGAGCTACTCGCTACAATCTCATGACCTTGCTCATTAAAATATTCTAAAAAAGCTTGGCGAATTTCAGCGCTTGTCATGTATTTCATTAGATGAACCGTATGCGTGTCCGTTCTGGTAAACCTGCCTAATGGCAAATTAATCGCCATGACAGAAAAAAGTAACCACAAATATGGGCGCCATAGTATATATCGTGTACTGAAATTGTTCGAATATTTTTGAACCAATGACCATTAATAGAGCAACTAATGGGGCTAGCGTGGACGGGTCGTGATCATTTACGTTTAATTAACAGGTTCTGAGGCGTTACTTTCAGCATAGTGTATTTCTTCAAAAGAAAACCCTCGCTGACTCATAAAACGCACACGTTTAGCGCGCTCTTTATAGTCCAATGGTTTAGATGAGAGCGCATACTTCCGCTGATAGAGCGCCAACGCCAGCTCATACCAATCAACATCATTAGCCACTAAGGCATCTTCAATTAAGCCCTCATCAACCCCTTTACGTTTAAGATCAAACCGAATACGCATCAAACCATGACCTTGTGCAATTCTCATACGTAAAAAACTGTCAACAAACCGCTCATCCGATTGATACCCCTCCGCTTCCAACTCATGTAACACTGGCTCTACATCAAGGTTTTCCGATATTAACAACAGTTTATTGCGTAATTCAGCTTTTGAATATTCACGCCGTGAGAGCAAGCCTATCGCCCTATTCCATAAATCTTTTTGGGTGATCTCTTTCGCCATACCCTCCCCCTTTTAAATCTCAGCACCCTAAAACGCAAAAACCCCCATCACCAGCAGTGAAGGAGGTTTTAATCATGACCTATGTCACACTAAATCAGATCAAGGTTTTCAGAAGAGTCACTCTCTTCTTTAACTTCAGGCTCAGCAGCCAACAAGCGTTTGCGCAATTCGACCTCAATCTCATTCGCTATCGCCATATTTTCTTCTAAATACTTAGCCGCATTTGCCTTACCTTGGCCAATTTTATCGCCATTATAAGCGTACCAAGCACCCGATTTATCAACCAAGCCCTCTTTAACACCTAAATCAATCACCTCACCCATATGGTAAATACCTTTACCGTACATGATTTGGAATTCAGCTTGACGGAATGGCGGCGCCACTTTGTTCTTCACAACTTTGACGCGGGTCTCGTTACCAATAATCTCATCGCCCAGTTTAACAGCGCCCGTACGACGGATATCTAATCGAACAGAGGAGTAAAACTTAAGCGCATTACCGCCCGTTGTTGTTTCGGGATTACCAAACATAACGCCAATTTTCATACGGATCTGGTTAATAAAGACCAGCAGGCAGTTTGAGTTTTTAACATTACCTGTCAATTTACGCAGCGCCTGAGACATCAATCGTGCCTGCAAACCAACGTGCGTATCACCCATATCGCCCTCGATTTCAGCTTTAGGGGTTAATGCGGCAACCGAGTCAACAATAATTACATCAACCGCATTAGAGCGTACAAGCATGTCAGTAATTTCTAACGCTTGCTCACCCGTATCAGGCTGTGACACTAATAAGTTATCCACATCAACGCCTAACTTCCCAGCATAGATTGGATCTAACGCATGCTCAGCATCAACAAACGCACAGGTTTTACCCTCTTTCTGCGCTTCTGCAATCACTTGCAAAGTCAGTGTTGTTTTACCTGAGGACTCCGGACCATAGATCTCTACGATTCGACCATACGGCAAACCACCTATGCCTAAGGCAATATCCAGACCCAAAGAACCTGTGGATACAGCAGGGATCGCTTCTCTCGGCTGATCCCCCATTCGCATGACTGCACCTTTACCAAACTGTCTTTCAATCTGCCCTAATGCTGCATCAAGCGCTTTTTTACGATTCGCGTCCATCTTAAACCCTGTCTAAGTCATTTCACATTACGTTGAAATATACTGTATGTATGGACAGTATTATTTCATAACATTTCTGGATTGCAACCCTCATAAGGTCAAGTTCTGCAAAATTCCTTCAAGCGCTACCCTAACCGCTTGTTTTCGAACGGATTCACGATCGCCATTAAACTGAAAAACTGCCGTTCGGGTCGGCTTATCACGCACCGCCCACGCAAACCACACCGTACCCACCGGCTTTTCAGCACTGCCACCACCCGGTCCAGCAACGCCGCTCGTCACAACCGACAACTGGGCAGAGCTATGCAATAACACACCTTCGGCCATCTCAATCACGACCGGCTCGGATACCGCCCCATACTGCTCAAGGGTCTGCTCAGCAACCCCCAGCATCTCATGCTTGGATTGATTACTGTACGTCACAAACCCTCGATCAAACCAAGCAGAACTACCTGCAACGGCTGTTATTTCCTGTGCAATCCAACCGCCGGTGCATGATTCCGCTGTTGCAATCATCACGTTTTCAGCAACCGCTTGACGACCAATATCACTCACTAACTGCTGCATATTTCACACTCCAATCCTCACAGAAGATTTATTCCTCGTTTGCGCTTAAGTTAACGCCACATAAAAAACAGCCACCTGCACACAAACAAACACACCTATGTTGTCATATCCATTTAACGTACAATACACCCCATAACGTCTGCAGTTTAGCAGAGCTAATTTACCTTAAAATAGACAGTATAATTAGATGGTTACAAAAGCATCCCCAACCCACACTCCCATGATGCAGCAATACCTACGCATTAAAGCTCAGCATCCCAACCAGCTTGTGTTCTATCGAATGGGGGACTTTTATGAACTTTTTTACGATGATGCAAAAAAAGCCTCTGAATTACTGGATATCTCGTTAACTGCACGCGGAAAATCCGGTGGGGAACCGATCCCTATGGCCGGCATCCCCTACCATGCGGCAGAAACCTATGTAGGAAAAATAGTTCGAGCAGGGGAATCCGTTGTCATCTGCGAGCAAATCGGCGACCCCGCCACCAGCAAAGGGCCTGTTGAGCGTGCGGTTGCGCGCATTATTACCCCAGGCACGGTAAGCGATGAAGCCCTACTGGATGAAAATAGAGATAACCTATTAGTCGCGATCAACCAGATAGATGATACTTATGGCCTTGCCATTGTCGATATCACTTCAGGTCGCTTCAGTATACTTGAGGTCAGCAACCAAGATTCGCTTCTAAGCGAGCTAGAACGTTTACGCCCCTCAGAAACGCTCTATAACGAAGAAACAACCTTAGGAAGCCTATTAGCCAACCGCAAAAGCTTACGGCCTCAAGCGCCATGGCACTTCGAATCAGATACAGCCCACAACCTCTTATGCCAGCAGTTTAAAGTTAAAGACCTAGGTGGGTTTGGCTGCGAACACTACACGGTCGCAATAAGCGCCGCAGGTTGCTTACTACAATACGCAAAAGACACACAAAGAACCGCACTCCCCCACATTCGTCGCATCCATGTTGAACACCACAACGACTGTGTAGCATTAGATGCGGCAACCCGCAAAAACTTAGAGATAGACCAAAATCTCTCGGGTGGCTTTGATAACACATTAGCCCAAGTGATCGACAAATGCCGTACACCGATGGGTAGCCGTTTACTCCGACGCTGGTTACACCGCCCTCTACAAGACAGACATACGCTATTAGCTCGACAAGCATCTATACAGTGGTTTCAAGATGAATACCGCTTTGAAGCCATAGAGCAAGATCTTAAAAAAATCGGTGATAGCGAACGTATATTAGCGCGAATAGCATTGCGCTCAGCACGTCCGCGCGACTTGGAACGACTCAAAAACTCATTAAATATACTGCCCAGTTTACAGGGCAAGCTAAAGGAAACAACCGCGCCAAGGATAGCTGAACTGGCATCCACGATTAACGAGTTTCCCGTTTTAGCAGACCTACTCAGCCGTGCAATTATCGATAACCCACCGGTTATTATTCGAGACGGCGGCGTTATCGCCACAGGTTACGACAGTGAGCTTGATGAATTACGCGGCCTCAGCGAAAACGCCGGTGCCTACTTAATTGAACTTGAATGCCGGGAACGTGAACGCACAGGCATTCCAACACTAAAAGTGGGCTATAACCGCGTACACGGCTACTTTATTGAGATAGGCAAAGCGCAAAAAGCCGAACTCCCCGCTGAGTATATCCGTCGCCAAACATTAAAAAATGCCGAACGTTATATCACACCTGAACTAAAAGAATTTGAAGACAAAGCCCTCTCGGCCAAAAGCCGAGCACTCTCTCGAGAAAAAGCGCTCTATGAAGCCCTACTCGAAACCTTAGCCGCTGAACTCGCCGAATTGCAGGATTCTGCCGCGGCCATCGCCGAACTCGACACGCTTAACAACTTAGCGGAACGCGCTTCAACCCTAGATTATATTCCCCCCACACTGACCGACGAGCCGCAGATACGCATCCAACGGGGCCGCCACCCGGTTGTTGAGAGCGTATTAGACGACCCCTTTGTCTCCAATGATTTAGAACTTGATTCCAAGCGTAAGATGCTGATCATCACGGGACCAAACATGGGCGGTAAATCCACCTACATGCGCCAAGCCGCCCTAATTACACTGCTTGCCCATATAGGCAGCTATGTCCCTGCGAGTGCAGCAACAATCGGTATTGTGGATCGCATATTCACCCGTATGGGATCATCTGATGACCTTGCCGGTGGTCGATCAACCTTTATGGTCGAAATGACTGAAACCGCAAACATTATGCATAACGCCACAGACCGTAGCCTTGTGCTCATGGATGAAGTCGGTCGAGGCACAAGCACCTTTGACGGTTTATCCCTCGCGTGGGCGTGTGCAGAAAACCTTGCCCGAGAGACCCGCGCCTTTACACTGTTTGCAACCCATTACTTTGAATTAACCAGCTTGCCTGAACAGGCACCGAGCGTATTTAATGTGCATTTAACTGCGGTTGAGCACAATGACCACATTGTATTTCTGCACGAAGTAAAAGAGGGCCCCGCTAGCCAAAGCTATGGTTTACAAGTAGCGCAACTGGCCGGCGTACCTTTACAAATAATACAGCAGGCCAAAACAAAGCTTCTGCAATTAGAACAAGATGTGACCGTCGCGGCCCAGATGACCACGCCTCCACCACCGGTGCAAAATGATATGTTCTCAGCACCGACCCACAAGGCAGTAAAAGAGCTGAAAAAGATCTCGCCGGATGAACTTTCACCTCGGCAAGCACTGGATCTACTCTATACACTCAAAGCACTGGTTTAACAGACACAAAAAAAAAAAAACCGCCGACGGCGGTTTTTTATTTATCTAAACAGATCTACAACTACTGCTGAAGTAGATCTTCTCCACTTAAACCATTTTTTTCTACAATATCACGCAGTTTGCGCAGCGCCTCAACTTGAATTTGGCGAACACGCTCACGCGTTAAGCCAATTTCACGCCCAACCTCTTCTAAAGTACTCATCTCATAACCACGAAGACCAAACCGCCGCGATAACACTTCAGCGTGTTTTTCCGGTAACGCACTCAACCAATTATCAAGATTGCCACTGATATTTGAGTTCTGCAGTAAGGTCGCAGGATCGGTTGAAACCGTATCAGGAATGGTATCCAGCAAAGACTTATCTGAATCTTTACCCATAGGCGTATCGATAGACGTTACTCGCTCATTAAGACCAAGCATACGTTCAACATTTTCGACAGGCTTATCTACCAACTCTGCAATCTCTTCAGCAGAGGGCTCATGATCAAGCTTTTGCGCCAACTCTCTCGCGGCCCGAAGATACACATTGAGCTCTTTAACAACATGAATAGGCAAACGAATGGTTCGAGTCTGGTTCATAATCGCTCGCTCAATGGTTTGACGAATCCACCATGTCGCGTATGTAGAAAAGCGAAACCCTCGTTCAGGGTCAAATTTTTCAACAGCACGAATCAGACCTAAATTTCCCTCTTCAATAAGATCTAATAATGTCAGACCCCGATTGATATAACGCCGAGAAATTTTAACAACTAACCTCAAATTACTTTCAATCATGCGCTTACGCGCCGCTTCATCGCCCTTAAGCGATAAGCGAGAGAAATACACCTCCTCCTCTGCACTTAATAAAGGTGAAAATCCGATCTCGTTCAGATAAAGCTGTGTAGCATCTAAATTTTTAGCATTCAATAAATCCTTATGCGCAACGCTCCCACGTCCTCGCCCGCTATTTAACAACTCCTTTTTTGTCGATGCTTCAGTTTTTTTACCCGGTGTTTCTCGCTGAAGTTGCTTATTATCTACAGCAACATCCTGCAACTCCGCTTTGCAGTCGTTATCGATATTTTCCATAACCCGTCCCTTAACCGTCGTCTTCTAACACAAATATTGCTTTTATTATTATTAGCTATCGCTTGGGTAGGTATCTCAATGGATCTACAGGCTTTCCATCACGCCGTATTTCAAAATGCAACATGACTCTATCCGCGCCACTGCTACCCATTTCAGCAATTTTATCGCCTGTTTTAACCATATCATTTTCTTTTACTAAAACACGACTATTATGTGCATATGCACTTAAAAATTGCTGATTGTGATCAATAATTACCAGATTCCCATAACCCAATAAGCCATTACCCGCATAAACCACCTTCCCAGACGCCGCCGCTTTAATCGCAACGCCTCTAGAACCGGCAATATCAACCCCTTTATTAACCACACCTTTTGTTTTAAAGGTACTTAAAATCCTCCCTGTTACAGGCCATTTCCAATAAATCTTACCTGTTGCATTTGTTTTAATAACGGCGGGTTTATTGTTGTTTTTTGCGGGGGTCACCGCTGTAGGTTTGGATGCGGTTTGAGCGGTGGTTCTAGGTTTAGACACAGGCTTAGCTGTGGTCGAGGTTTTAGACGACGTACTTTTAGAGGGGGTTGTTTTATGTGTCGATGAGGCTGTTTTACGTGTAGAGGTAATAATCGGCTTAGGCGCGATGGTGGATGACTCACGAACAATAGATTCATTGCTCGTTGTGCGCGTAGTCGACTTTAATTTTAAGCGCTGACCCGGAAAAATATTATATCGGCTATCGACGCCATTTAACGCCGCAAGCTGTCGATAATCCATGCCGTAGCGAAACGCAATAGAATAAAGCGTATCCCCCTTCCGCACAGTATATTGCCCTGGATTATGTTGGCTAGCAGCAGGCACAGTGCGTTCACTCACGGGGGCATAGGTGGGTCCACCACATGCCACAAGCATCCCCGCGATAGTCAGCGCTAATAACCACTTTAGCAGCACAACTCTATACCCCTGATTTCCGCCCCATTTTCTCAATCGCAACAACCATTAGTGCACCCAACAACATCAAGCCAAACGCGTAAACCAACAAAGCAGGCTCACCGGTTAACGACTCAAATGTAAAGGGTGATATATTTTCTTGCACTAAGGGAACTTCCTGCCCATGCCGATTAATGGTATACGCAGTTGTATATTTCCAAGGCCACACTTTATTCAGTGAGCCCAACATAAAACCGCCTAGTAACGCCAATGTGGCGGTCCTAAACGAACTAAACATCCAACTAAGCACACGTGAAAAGCTCAACAAGCCAACCACACAGCCGGTAGCAAACAAGCCTAAAGTAAATAGTTCGATATTCTTAATCGCCATTAAAATGGGGGTATACATCCCCAATAACAGCAAAATAAAACTTCCCGATATGCCTGGAAGAATCATGGCACAGATCGCGACCATACCTGACAAAAAGATAAAGAGAGGCGTCGCCTCTACACTGGTAGGCGACATTGATGTAATAAAGTAGGCCGTAATCACACCAATAATAAAAGAGGTGTAGGTATTACGATCCCAATGTTCTACGTGCCGACAAACCGACCACACCGACGCCAAAATAAGCCCAAAGAAAAAGGACCATAGCAGTTCAGGGTATTCTGCTAACCAGTACAGCACCACATGGGAAATCGTTAACAGGCTGAACAATATGCCCGAAATCAATGTTAAGAGAAACGTGCCATTTACATGTTTCCACGCAGCAACAGGCCCCTCTTTAAACAACATGATCAGCGCCGAAGGCCCACACTGTTTTAACGAATAGATCAGCTCTTCATAAATACCCGTCATAAAAGCAATCGTGCCGCCCGACACCCCAGGAACAGCATCCGCTGCGCCCATCATCATACCTTTACCCGACAGCGCAATATAATCACGCAGTGAACGCCCCTCTTGCATTTAAACTCCCTAACGTACCGTACCGCTTAATAATGGAACAAACTTTACACACTCAAGCACTTCAGTTGAGAATTCATCCTCCGACAGCCGAATAACAAGGTTCAGTTCCTGATTATCGCTCCCACCGACAGGTATGATTAGCCTCCCGCCAATTGCCAACTGCTGTTTCAACTCTTCTGGAACCTCTTCCGGCGCACAGGCGGCCAATATGCCATCAAAAGGCGCTTTAACGGCCCAACCCATACCACCATCCGTATGTTTTAGGTGAACATTTTTAAGCCCTAACAGCTTTAGTCGCTCCCGTGCTTTTTCCTGCAACGGGCGAATACGTTCAACACTAAACAGCTCCGACACCAGCGGCGCCAAAATTGAGGTTTGATAACCCGACCCTGTACCCACTTCAAGCACTTTACCTAAAGGACCATCCGCCAAAAGGGTTTCCGTCATACGAGCAACGATAAACGGTTGCGATATGGTTTGATTAAAACCAATAGGCAACGCAGTATCTTCATAAGCCCGATGAGATAAAGCCTCATCAATAAAAATATGTCTAGGCGTCTGGCGCATCACTTCGAGCACGCGCTCGTTAGCAATACCCTGCTCCCGCAACCGGTTAATCAAACGATCACGGGTTCTTTGTGACGTCATACCTATGCCACGTAACTGCTGATCGTTCAAAAACTACGCTCCAACCAATCACCTACATTATCCATACCTGCGTATTCCGTCATATCCACATGTAACGGTGTAATAGATACACAGCGCTCATCTAATGCATAAAAGTCTGTTCCGGGCTCCCTATCCGCAGCAAGGCCAGCACCGGCAACCCAATAACGCACTTTGCCGCGAGGGTCATGGGTCGCTATAGGCTTATCTGCGCATAAACGATGACCTAAACGCGTCACATGAATACCGCTAAACTCTTCAACTAAACAATCGGGTACATTCACATTCAAAATCGTACGAGGCGCCACATTAAGCTGCTGAATATTAGCAACAATATCCCGCGCCACCTGAGCAGCCCCTTCATAGGAGTTTGGATGAAAGCTACCTGAAGAGATGGCTATGGCTGGATAGCGAAAGTGCCGCCCCTCCATCGCCGCAGCAACGGTGCCTGAGTAAATAACATCATCACCCAAGTTAGGACCCGCATTGATACCGGATACAACAATATCGGGCTCCATACCTAACACACCAGAACCACCAATATGTACACAGTCCGTAGGCGTGCCATTAATGCTATAAAAGCCATTTTCATGTTGGAAAATTTCTAATGGCCTATCCAAAGTTAAGGAGTTACTTGCAGCACTACGGTTTCTATCCGGTGCCACCACAAGCACATCGCCCAGCTCAGATAACGCACGAACTAAAGCGGATAACCCTGGTGCATAGACACCATCATCATTTGTAATTAAGATTTTCATATATCTGTCGTTACTCTGACACAGATGTTAAACACAACTCTCTTAGTACACTTGTTGCAAACGCGCCGGATGTTAAACCAAATTCAATCCAACACTCAGTCTCGCTCACTTGCTCTAGCTTAAGGCTTTCAGGCTGCAGCTTCAAAGCTCTTCGCTCCTGATTTAAGCTTAAGGTCTCTAAAAGATCAGAAACCTCTTTCCACGGCAACAGATTAGAGCGCTCCCACGCTTCTGCCTCACCTTGAGGCAACATCTCACCACGCCCCCACAAAGGCCCTGTCAGCGTAATGGCACCATGATTAAGGCGCTCTTGCAGCTCATCGTTCGATTTTTCTTCAACAAAGCAACTCTGGCTACCGGAGATCATCAAAGCATCACCATCCAGCACCTCATTCCACAATCCATTCTCTATACGCAGAGATAAAAGCTGGTTAAACAACCATGAGCGCACCGCCGAAATATAGATACCTTTTTTATTGCGCTGTCGTTCCTGAATCACCCCTTTTAGCAGGGCAATCCCTTTATACAAATTACCAAAATCAAAACCAAAGCGCTGTTCACCAAAGTAATTAGGTACCCCCCCTTGCTCTACCAAGGCTACGCGACGTTTTAACGCACCCATATCAGTCACTTGGCGCAAACAGAGTTTAAAACGATTCCCTTTAAGTGTACCTAAACGAAGTTTACGTGGATGACGTATAGCGTCCAGTACCTCGATACTATCACCGCCAAACAGTTTCCAGTTTAGGTTTCGTTTAATCGGAAACTTAATACAGAACCATTGTTCAGTAACCGCATGCCTATCTTTTTTACCGGCATAACTCACATCACGTGGGCTAACTTGAGCAAAGTTGGCCAACTGACGCGCAACCCAATCAGTATTTTCACCACGCTTACGAATATACAAAAAAACATGCTCACCCTGACCTTCAGGTTCAAAGCCTAGCTGCTCTATCACTTGAAAGTCTTCAGGGGTTGAGCGAATCAGCGCTTCGCTCTCAGGAATACCGTATATATATTTAAAATCTGTAGGTAGGCTTATCACGTGTTATCTATTCTCGTCTGCAGGCTCGACTAACTGAAAAAATGTTTCACCATCGCGCACCATGCCCAGCTCACTGCGAGCACGTTCTTCCAAAGCGGCTTGCCCTTTTTTCAGATCAACAACTTCGGCTTCTAGCTCACTGTTTCTCTGACTCAATTCTTGATTAATGCTCTTTTGTAACTCGATTTTTGCATTCAAATCCCAAATATCACGCACGTTGACCTCTCCGAACCACAATCGGTATTGCAGCCCTAATAAGAGGAAAATAAGTAAAGCTATAAACCAACGATACATAGACATTCTTTAAGCAAAAAAAGAGGGCGAAGAGCCCCCTTTTTATATCAGACTATTAAGCAAACAACTATGTTAGCCCTGCCCTTTAATTTCTTTTAAACCATTATAGATCGCCGCAGCACCTAGCTCTTCCTCAATGCGAAGAAGACGGTTGTACTTAGCAACACGGTCAGAGCGGCACAATGAGCCTGTTTTAATCTGTCCCGCAGCAGTACCTACCGCCAAGTCAGCGATAGTGGTATCTTCAGTTTCACCTGAACGGTGGGAGATTACAGCAGTAAAACCTGCATCTTTCGCCATTTTAATAGCGTCCAGTGTTTCTGATAGTGAACCGATCTGGTTAAATTTGATCAGAATTGAGTTACCAATACTCTGCTCAATACCACGGCTTAAAATTTTCGTATTCGTCACGAAAAGGTCATCGCCAACCAATTGAACTTTATCACCGATTTTTTTAGTTAGGTAAGCCCAACCATCCCAATCGGATTCATCTAAACCATCTTCAACGGAGACAATTGGGTAGTTCTCAGTTAATGCGGCTAAGTAATCGCTAAAACCTTCGGCATCAAAAACTTTGCCTTCACCGGCAAGGTCATACTTACCTTCTTTATAAAATTCAGAGGCTGCACAATCTAAAGCCAAGGTTACATCTTTACCTAGCTCATAGCCTGCATTAGAAACGGCTTCTTTTATAACCACTAAAGCTTCTTCATTCGATGCAAGGTTTGGCGCAAAGCCACCCTCATCACCCACTGCTGTGCTTAACCCTTTCGCTTTAAGAACCGCTTTCAGCGCATGGAAAATTTCAGCACCACAGCGCAAGCCATCTGAGAACTTATCAAAGTTAACCGGCTGAACCATGAATTCTTGGATATCTACGTTATTATCCGCGTGCTCACCACCGTTTAGAATGTTCATCATCGGCACAGGTAAAGAGTACTGCCCCGGCGTACCGTTCACATCGGCAATGTGCGCATAAAGAGGAATACCCTTCTCGACAGCCGCTGCTTTAGCCGCCGCTAAAGAAACCGCCAAGATAGCGTTTGCACCAAGGTTTTCTTTGTTCTCGGTACCATCAAGCTCAAGCATTTTGTTATCCAGTGCACGCTGATCGGTAACATCCATTCCGATCAATGCTTCACGAATAACGCCATTCACCGCTGCAACCGCTTTTAATACGCCTTTACCCAAGTAACGCGCTTTATCACCATCACGAAGTTCAAGAGCTTCACGGGAACCTGTGGATGCACCGGATGGCGCACATGCTGAACCGACTACGCCTGACGTAAGAATTACGTCCGCTTCAACCGTTGGGTTACCACGAGAATCCAAAACTTCGCGGGCTTTAATATTAGCAATCTGTGTCATGGGTAAAAAACTCCAGAATTTTTCCGTTCAGGGGACGCTTACGCCCCCATTCCATAAATTTTTCTATTTGGCTTGCTGATCAACTGCAGCCTGAATAAAACCAGTAAATAAGCCGTGACCATCCCGTGGGGTCGAGGTAAATTCGGGATGGAACTGACAAGCGACAAACCATGGGTGATCAACAACTTCAACCACTTCGACCAACTCACCATCAACAGAACGTCCAGAGATACGCAATCCTGCTTCCTGTAATTTGGAAACGTAATTATTGTTCACTTCATAACGGTGTCTATGGCGTTCAGTAATTTCCGTTTTGCCATAGGCTTTAGCTGCTGTAGAGCCTTCGGCTAAATGACAAACCTGAGCACCTAAACGCATTGTGCCACCAAGGTCATCGGTCTCACCGCGGGTTTCTACATCACCTTCTGATGTCATCCACTCAGTGATGAGGCCAACAACAGGGAATTCAGCCTTAGCATCAAATTCGGTCGACGTCGCATTTTCAAGTCCCGCTACATTACGCGCAAACTCAATCACAGCAACCTGCATACCTAAGCAGATACCGAGGTAAGGTATTTTATTCTCACGGGCATAACGCACAGCGCTAATTTTGCCTTCAACGCCACGTTCACCAAAACCACCCGGTACAAGAATGGCATTAACATCACTCAGAATACCAACACCCTCACGCTCTACGCGCTCAGAATCGATACACTCAATTTTAACTTTTTTCTTTAACGCGATACCCGCATGGGAAAGCGCCTCAATCAACGATTTATACGCATCCAGAAGCTCCATGTATTTACCAACCATGGCAATCTTAACTTCACCTTCTGGATTCAAGTGCGCATCAGCAACACGATCCCACTCATCAAGATTGGCTTCGCCACACTCTAAATTAAAGCGTTCGATCACAATGTCATCTAAATGCTGTTCTGACAGCATACGAGGGATATTGTAGATCGTATCCGCATCCGGTAATGAGATAACCGCACGCTCTTCCACGTTCGTAAACAACGACAGCTTACGACGAGATGAATCGGGTATTGTAAAATCAGAACGACAAACCAAGATATCGGGCTGAATACCAATTGAACGGAGTTCTTTAACCGAATGTTGAGATGGCTTAGTTTTGATCTCACCCGCAGTTGCAATGTAAGGCACTAAGGTTAAGTGCATAAACATAGCGCGTGATGAGCCAAGTTCGGCTTTAAGCTGGCGCACGGCTTCCATAAAGGGTAGTGATTCAATATCACCAACGGTGCCGCCAATTTCGACCAAAGCAACATCAGCATCACCGGCCCCTTCGATCACACGACGCTTAATTTCATCGGTAATATGAGGAATAACCTGTACGGTACCGCCAAGGTAATCACCACGACGTTCTTTACGAAGTACATGCTGATAGATACGGCCAGCGGTGAAGTTATTACGTTTACTCATGGTTGTACGAATAAAGCGTTCGTAATGGCCAAGGTCGAGGTCAGTTTCTGCACCATCCTCTGTAACAAAAACCTCACCATGCTGAATGGGGCTCATTGTCCCTGGATCCACATTGATATATGGATCGAGTTTCAACATAGTAACTTTCAGCCCTCGAGCTTCCAAAATGGCAGCGAGAGATGCGGATGCGATGCCTTTGCCCAATGAGGACACAACACCGCCTGTGACGAAGATATATCGCGTCATGCAGAACCTGTCTGATCGTGTATTAAACGAGGAAATTTTAAGTTGGAGATGGCGCTATAAGATAGCAAATTAGCAGCGATCCGACAATCAAAAGGAGCACCATAAAACAGAAAAGCCGGACTTTTCTGAGTACCAGCCCTCACAAATGCAGATACTCGGTACTGCAACCAGTTCATCACCCACATAAAGGAGTGGCCAATTGGCTCTATACCAAGGCGGGATAGCGGCTTCTTGCAACAATTTTTTAACCGATACACTGTGTTTTTTCCCTTGAGGACGGCAGCGTTCCCCCCCTTTTCGGCGTTTTATCACAACACCCGATAAGGTTTTAAGCCCTACACTGGCCGCGGAGATATGTACCGTTGCATCGCCCAAGTCATAGACCCCTTCACTGCCAGCAGGCACCTCATCACGTAACCCCCCAAGAGGCGCTAAACCATCAAGGTCCAGGTAGAGACGTCCGGAAAATCGTCGTAACGCATACTCGCCCAGCTGATAAACAGGATTGGCATCCGCTTTCGCCTGTAGCACATCTACTGTAATCACCTGTAACTGATTCTGATTAATGCGGTGACCCGTTCGGCGGTAGATCCAATGACGTAGCAGGGCGCGACGCTTTGGCGGCTCAAAACCTTCCCATGCTTGCAAGTTAAAACAACCAAGTGAGTCGACACAGAGCATAAGGTCGGTATCTAAATAGGTTTCAAGCAGATCGTGGGACTCCGCCATGAGTTCAGCATTTTTCTGCCACCGTTCTAAAACCTGCGGCCAGCGCTGTTTTAACGACGGTAATACCTTATGGCGCAAAAAGTTACGATCATAGACGATATCCTGATTACTCGGGTCATTTATATAATCCAGTTCCAAAAAATCGGCGGCCTGCTCAAGCTCCGCTCGACTCAACATCAACAGGGGACGCACTAAACGACCGATACCCAAAGGCCGTGTTACCGCCATACCGGATAAACCTAACAAGCCGGCTCCACGCAACATCCTAAATAAGATCGTCTCAGCCTGATCGTCCGCATGATGCCCCATCAACAACCAATCTCCTGGCTGTATTATCTGCTCAAAGGCACTGTATCGCGCATCTCGCGCTGCATTTTCAGACCCATCATCAGGAAAAACATCCATCACTGTGTGACGAATAGAGCGCGACGCCGCTTGTCGATAAGAAAATTCAGCCCACTGACTCGCCTCACCCTGTAAATGGTGATTAATATGCACAACGTATAATTTAGAGGCCGGTAGTAACTGAGACGCGAGCGCTAATAAGACTTGTGAATCTAAGCCGCCGCTATGTGCGATAAGAAAACGTTTAACATCAACGTGGGGAGGTGAAATAGATGTGAGCGCCTGTAAAAAATAGCGCTCACATTTTTTGAGGACAGCAACCGCTTCAGGGTTACTCTTCACCACCAAAACCATAAGCCATCAGACGCTTATAACGTCGCTCAAGCAAGTCTTCAGTGGATAGCTCATTTAAGTTATCTAAAACACCCAATAGGTGACGTTTTAAATTAGCCGCCGTCAACGCGGGGTCACGATGCGCACCGCCAAGAGGCTCATTGATAACCTGATCGACCAAACCTAGCTCATGCAAACGCTCAGACGTGATACCCATCGCTTTGGCCGCATCCGCCGCACGGTCAGCGCTCTTCCAAAGAATAGACGCACAACCTTCAGGCGAAATAACAGAGTACGTAGAATAGCTCATCATCATAAGCTCATCACATACACCGATCGCTAAAGCACCGCCTGATCCACCTTCACCGATAACGGTAGAGATAATTGGCGTTTTAAACTGGGACATTTTTGCCAAGTTAAAGGCGATCGCTTCTGACTGGCCACGCTCCTCCGCATCAATACCCGGATAAGCACCTGGGGTATCAATGAATGTAAGAATCGGCATCTTAAAACGTTCAGCCATCTCCATCATACGTAACGCTTTACGGTAACCCTCTGGACGCGGCATACCAAAGTTACGTTTTTGACGTTCACGAACGCCACGCCCTTTTTGGTGACCGATGACCATGACGGGCTTTCCATCAAGGCGCGCAGTGCCGCCAACTATAGCTTGGTCATCCGCAAAGTGACGATCGCCATGTATCTCATCAAATTCATCGAAAATATATTCAATGTAATCCAATGTATACGGGCGCTGTGGATGACGAGCTAGCTGAGACACCTGCCATGCGGAAAGGTCTGAAAAGATGGATTCCGTCAATGCGCGACTCTTACCCTCAAGGCGAGAGATCTCTTCGGAGATGTTTAACTCGGCAGTATCATCTCCAACTAAACGAAGTTCTTCAATTTTTGCCTGCAGCTCCGCAATCGGCTGCTCAAAATCCAGGTAGTTAGGATTCATATGACTCATCTATGCTTAAGTGAAAATTGTGCAAAGTGTACCTTTTTGCAGCTTTAAGAACCAGACCTAGTAGCTCAAAGAGACTGATTCGTGACCAAAACGCTCCATTAACGCGATAAGTAGCTCATCACTCGCCTGTACTCGCCAACTATCCCCTAGCGTAAGCACAGCTTCAGCGTCTTCTCTTTTATACAGCACTTTAACCGGCAGTTGGCCGCCAATTTTGTACCCATTCAATAAGGTTTCGAACTCTTTTAGCTTCCGACCCGAGAAATGACTAGCCGTTGCAACTACCTGTACGCCCGATGCATATAGCGAACGCGCCTGTGGAATGGTCATGACTTTATTGACTCGCACCTTCAGACCACCCGAGAAGTGGTCTTCCGCAACCTCCCCCTCGACAATCAACACAACATCTTTTTGCACCGCATCTCTTACTTCATCGTATGTATCCCCAAAAAGGGTTACATCAATACGGGCACTGCGGTCATCCAACGTTACAAAGCAGAGATTATCGCCCTTTTTGGTCTTTTTCAGTCTAACTTCTACCACTAAACCGGCAATTTTCTGTGTTTGCCCACGCGCGGGCTGAAGTTCAACAATGCGCTTACTGACAAAATGTTTCAGCTCAGCCGCATATTCATCAATGGGATGACCAGTCAGATAAAGGCCTAACGTATCTTTCTCGCCCGTTAACCGCTCTTTATCGGTCCAAGGCCTAACCCCTTTATAATCCTCATAAGGATCACGATCCGACTCCGCTTCCGCCTCACCGAACAGGTCAAACATCCCTGCATCTTGGTTTTTAGCTGTCTGGTCGGCCGCCTGTAGCGCATCGGGAATCGCCTTCCACAACACCGCACGTTCGGCACCTAATTTATCCAATGCACCCGATTTAACTAAGGCTTCAAGTACACGTTTGTTCAGCTTCTTCGCCCCAACTCGCTGGCAGAAATCAAACAGGTCCTTAAACGCTTCGCCTGACGATCGCGCTTCAACAATGGCTTCAATAGGCCCCTCACCCACCCCTTTAATCGCACCTAAGCCATAGACTATTTCACCCTCATCGTTAACAGTGAACATATAGTCCCCACTATTAACATCCGGTAAGGTCGGTGGGATCTTCATCTGACGACACTCTTCAACGAAGATCACCACTTTATCGGTGTTCTGCATATCAGAGGAGAGTACTGCCGCCATAAAGGGAGCGGGGTAGTGGGTTTTAAGCCACGCGGTTTGATACGAGACTAACGCATAAGCCGCGGAGTGTGATTTGTTAAAACCGTAACCGGCAAATTTCTCAACCAGATCGAATATATTACCCGCCAGATCTTTATCTATACCATTCTGAGCCGAGCCCTCCAAAAACGACGCCCGCTGCTTGGCCATCTCTTCTGGTTTTTTCTTACCCATGGCTCGACGGAGCATATCCGCCCCACCAAGGGTATAACCGGCCATCACCTGAGCAATCTGCATAACCTGTTCTTGATACAGAATTATGCCGTAGGTTGGCTCTAAGACCGGCTGTAAACTATCTAACTGATAATCAGGGTGCGGCCATGCCATCTCTGCCCGACCATGCTTACGGTTAATAAAGTCATCAACCATGCCTGACTGCAAAGGCCCCGGACGAAAGAGCGCAACAAGTGCGACAATATCTTCAAAACGAGAGGGCAACAAGCGGCGTACAAGGTCCTTCATACCACTTGATTCTAGCTGGAATACGGCGGTTGTTTCGGCAGACTGAAGCAGATCGAATGTTTTCCGGTCCTCTAAATCAATCAACGCGATATCGAGCGGCTCTTCATTCTCTTTTTCACGAATACGATTAATCGTTTGCAACGCCCAATCGATAATCGTCAGGGTTCGTAACCCCAAAAAGTCAAACTTAACCAAACCCGCTTCTTCAACGTCACCCTTATCAAACTGAGTAACAAGCCCTTTACCCTCTTCATCACAATAAGTGGCGGCAAAGTCGGTTAATTTGGTTGGGGCGATAACAACCCCCCCCGCATGCTTACCTACGTTACGGGTAATCCCTTCCAGCTTATAAGCCATCTCCATGATCTCTTGCGCTTCTGCACTCGAGTTCACAAAGTCACTTAACATTGGCTCTTGTTCCATCGCTTTCTTCAGCGTTATCCCAACCTCAAACGGGATAAGCTTAGATAAACGATCCGCCAAACCGAAAGGCTTACCTTGAACACGCGCCACATCGCGAACAACCGCTTTTGCGGCCATTGTTCCGAATGTCACGATTTGAGATACAGCATCACGGCCATAAGTGCGTGCCACGTAGTCAATCACTCGGTCGCGATTATCCATACAGAAGTCGATATCGAAATCCGGCATCGAGACACGTTCGGGGTTCAAGAATCGCTCAAACAGAAGATCATATTCAAGCGGATCCAAGTCGGTTATTTTTTGCACATAAGCAACCAACGAACCCGCACCTGAACCACGACCCGGCCCTACAGGCACACCGTTTTCCTTACCCCATTTAATAAAGTCCATTACGATGAGGAAGTAACCGGGGAAACCCATCTGAATGATGATCTCAAGCTCAAACTCAAGCCGATCAACATATAACTGGCGTTTAGCGTCGTACTCAGGATCATCACGATCAAGAAGAATGGCTAAACGCTCCTCTAAACCGTCATAGGAGACCTTACGAAAATAATCATCCATCAACATCCCTTCAGGGATGGGATATTTCGGCAGGTAGTAAGTCCCCATCTCTATTTCAATATTACAGCGCTTCGCGATCGCAACCGTATTGCTCACTGCCGAGGGGATATCGCTAAACAGCTCAACCATCTCCTCCTGTGAACGAAAATACTGCTCCTCGCTGTAATCTTTAGGTCGGGTCGGATCTTCGAACGCACGCCCCTGATTAATACAAACGCGCACTTCATGGGCCTCAAAATCTTCAGGCCGAATAAACATAACCTCATTGGTCGCTACAATGGGGCAGTTATACTGCTTAGCCAGTGCAACAGAGCCATGTACAACCTGCTCATCGCCACTACGCCCCGTGCGCTGCACTTCTAAGTAAAACTCGTCGGGAAAAACACCCATCCAATACTGCAGAATCTCTCCCGCTTGGCCATTTTCAGAAAGGATTGAGCGCCCAATCTCCCCCCGCTTAGCCCCCGAGAGCACGATTAACCCTGCTGATTTTTCAACAATCCACTCTTTTTTAACCAGCGCCATATCATGGATAATATTTTGACCTTCCGCATAGGCTTGGGAGATCAATTCCATAAGATTGAGGTAGCCTTCTGAATTTCTAACCAGAAACGTCAATCGATAAGGTTCACCACCGGGTTCATCCGTATTTTCAACCCAGAGATCTGCCCCACAGATAGGCTTAAGACCACTGCCCGTTGTTGCCTTAAAAAACTTAATCAGGGCAAATAGATTGGTCTGATCCGTCATCGCAACCGCAGGCATATTATCGGCTTTTGCCGCTGCAACGAGTTCTTTAACACGCACCAACCCATCCACTAAGGAAAACTCAGTATGTACACGTAGGTGGATAAATTTAGGGTCGTTTAACGCTAGTTCTGACATGGTGCTCAATCTAATAGGTTAAATTAATGATCGTCTAATAACTGTCGAACAGGTTTGAATGTGCGGCGATGTTGAGGCAAAGGCCCGTATTTTTCCAACGCATCCATATGTAGCACGGTAGGGTACCCTTTATGCTTAGCAAAACCATACTCTGGATGAAGTTTATCCAGTGCTTCCATCTCTTTATCACGCGCTACTTTGGCAATAATCGAGGCAGCACTAATTTCAGCCACCTTACTATCACCTTTAACAATCGCTTCACTTGGGCAGCCCAAGACCGGACAGCGGTTACCATCTATATAGGCAAATTCAGGCGCTATATGCAGACCTTGAACTGCGCGCTGCATCGCCAACATAGTTGCATGTAGAATATTAAGCTCATCAATTTCAGCCGGAGAGGCGGAAGCAATACACCAAGAGAGGGCTTTCTCTAGGATCTCATCACTTAATGCCTGCCGGCGCTTTTCACTTAGCTTTTTAGAATCAGCCAAACCAATGATGGGCTTAGAAGGGTCAAGAATCACCGCCGCCGCAACCACATTACCGATGAGCGGGCCTCGACCCACCTCATCCACACCGGCTATCCGTTTGTCATCACCAAAATCAAGACCTAGGCTTTCCATCACAAAACACCTTTATCCTCAAGCAGCTTCACGATAGCACAAGCGGCCTTTTCGTCAGCGTCTTGATGTAGTTGAGCACACACCTCTTCAAAGCGTTGCTGTACATAATCAATATAAACACGATCACTCAACGCTTTTAATACCGCTTCACCCAAAATATTCGATGTCACATCAGCCTGCAAGATCTCAGGTACCAGCGCCTCATCAGCCAGAAGGTTAGGCAATGAAACAAAACGGGATTTAATCATGCGTGAATAGATGGCATAGGTTAATGACGCCATTTTGTAGGCAACAACCATCGGTTTTTTCAAGATTGTCGCCTCAAGCGTTGCCGTTCCTGACGCGATTAAGATCGCATCCGCCGCCGCCATCGCTTGACGAGATTGTTGCAACACCAATTGAAGATTGAGATCTGCATATTGCTCATTAATAAGCAGCTCAAGCTCATTATATCGTTGCTGATTTGCCGCAGGTAATAGAAAAACGAGGTCTGGCTTCTTTTCCGCTAGCCACCGAGCTGTTTGTAAAAAGGGCTCGGCTAAGTATTTAACTTCACTCCCCCGACTGCCTGGCAGAAGGGCCACAACCGATTGCGAGTCATCAAGACCAAATCGAGCGCGAGGCGCACGTAGAGACTCATCCTGTGCAATTTGATCCGCCAAGGGGTGCCCAACAAACTCAATTCGCTGTGCGGTTTCTTTATAACACGCGGGTTCAAAAGGAAATAAGGCTAATAGAAGGTCGGTTGTTTGTTTTATCTTGAAGATGCGCTTCCGCTTCCAGGCCCAAACCGATGGACTGACATAATGGACCGTGGGAATACCTGCCGCTTTTAAACGCCCCTCCATCGACAGTGTAAAATCTGGGGCATCAACCCCGATAAAAACATCAGGAGGGTTATCTAGGAAGTATTGGATCAGTTTTTTTCGCGCGTTAAGCAGTTCAAACAAACGCCCTAAAACCTCAATTAACCCCATGACCGATAGTCGTTCCATCGGGTAATGAGATATACAGCCTTCGGCGTGCATAAGTTCGCCACCAATACCCTCGACAACAAGATCGGGATACTTAGCTCTGAGCGATCGAATCAGGCCTGCGCCTAAAATATCTCCGGACGTTTCACCCGCAACAATGCCTATTCGCAAAGGATTCGGCATAGCGTCTCCTAGCGAATAATGCCGCGATTAGATAGTTCAATCGACTTAATTAAAGAGAGAACCTCAGGGCAACTTGTTGCAAGTTCCCGTAGCTCAACTAACGCTTGAGCGATGGTTAGCTTTTTCCGGTAGATGATTTTATAAGCACGGCGTAAGTTAGCAATGGCGTCCGCAGAAAAACCTCGACGTCTCAGTCCTTCAACATTGATGCCGTGAGGCGCCGCCGTATTACCATTAGCCATAATATAGTCGGGGATATCTTTAAGCACTACCGTGCTAGTACCACACATGACATGGGCTCCAATATGGCAAAACTGGTGAACGGCAGTAAAACCACCCAACACAGCCCAATCACCCACATGAACATGTCCTGCAATGGCGGTATTATTCGCCATAATCACATGGTCGCCTACGATACAGTCATGCGCTACATGCGCATACGCCATAAAAAGATTATCGCTCCCAACCTGAGTGACTCCGGCATCTTGAACGGTTCCTCGATGAATAGTAACGCCCTCTCGGATGACGTTATTATCACCAATGACTAACTTTGTAGGCTCGCCAGCATACTTCTTATCTTGGCAATCTTCACCAACCGAAGCAAACTGAAAAATTCTATTGTTCTTACCAATTGTCGTTGGGCCTTTTATCACAACGTGAGGCCCAACAACTGTACCCGCACCGATTTCGACATCAGGCCCAATAAGAGACCATGGCCCTACAACAACATCACTAGCCAGTTTTGCAGAGGGATCTATAACAGCACGAGAATCGATCAAGACTTAAACCTTTCTATCAGCACACAAAATAGTTGCAGTACTTACCGTATCACCGTCAACAGATGAACGCACATCAAATTTCCAAATACCTCGACGTTCAGACACGATCGTAGCTTCTAGTTTCAGCTGATCTCCTGGCACAACGGGACGTTTAAAGCGCAGCTTATCTGCACCAACAAAATAGTAGATAGAACCATCTTGCGGTGTTTTATCCATCGTTTTGAAGCCTAGCAGGCCTGCCGCTTGCGCCATCGCCTCAACAATCAAAACACCTGGCATCACGGGATAATCGGGAAAATGTCCATTAAAGAAAGGCTCATTAACTGTAACGTTTTTAATCGCAACAATGGACGCCCCTTTTTCTAACTCCAGCACCCTATCCACTAAAAGGAAAGGATAACGGTGCGGAAGATATTCCCGTATTTCATTCACATCCATCATTTCTTACGAACCCTTAATCTCAACAATCTCGTCTTCAATAGACTTAATTCGACGCGCCATTTTATCCAGCTGTCGAAAACGAACTACATTTTTCTTCCATATTTTATTCGGCAACATCCCTGTACCTGAGGAATAAACACCCGGCTTCAATATGGATTTAGTAATCAGTGACATTGCCGTGATATGCGATCCATCAGCAATGGATAGATGACCTGTGATTCCACACGCCCCTGCAATTGTACACTGGGCGCCAATTTTAGTGCTTCCGGCCACCGCAGTACAAGCAGCTAGCGCGCTATTTTTTCCAATTGTAACATTATGTGCAATTTGAATCTGATTATCTAATATAACACCGTCTTCAATAACCGTGTGTTCTAAGGCTCCACGGTCAATGGTTGTACCCGCGCCAATCTCAACATCGTTACCAATTCGGACACCGCCAAGCTGGGCAATCTTAACCCACTCACCATCCTCTTGAGCAAAACCAAAACCATCTGCACCAAGCACAACACCACTATGAACAAGGCAGCGGGCGCCTATATGAACATCGTGATAAATTGTGACATTAGGATTGATCACGCTGTCATCCGCAACAATAGAGCCTTCGCCGATCACAGTATTCGCCCCAATAACTACCCCATCACCAATCACACAGCCTTGAGCAATATGAGCACCCGCCGCAACAGACGCCCTGTTGCCTATAACAGCCGTAGGGTGCACAAAGGCAGCGGGAGACACTTCAGGTAAAGGGTGTTTAATCAGACTAAAAAGATGACTGACCTTAGCGTAAGCCAGATAAGGATCATCACATATAACAGCATTACCGGTGTAGTTTTCAAGATCAGCCTGAGACAAAATAACTGCACCGGCTTGAGTCGTACGCAGGTATTTCTGATAGCGGCTATTAGCAAGAAAAGAGAGCTGCCCCGGCGAAGCCGATTGCAGCGTAGCTACTGAGCTCAATTTATAATCAGCATCGCCTTTAAAGTCTGCCGAAAGAAACGTTGCAATATCACTAAGCGTATAAGAATGACTATTCATGAACCCATATAAGCCTATTGCTTATTTAAAAGCTCAACAACACGCGGCGTAATATCAACCTCTTTCTTTGCAAAAAGCGTTGCCTGTTTTGCTAAAACCACATCGTAGCCTTCTTTTTCAATCAGTTCGCGAATCACTTTATCTAGCTTAGGTCGCATCTCTTGAATGAATGCCTGCTCACGTTCCATGCGCTTCTGCTGCAACGCCTGCCCATTACGCTGATATTCAGTAAACACTTTCTGGAACTGTATTTTCATCTTTTTCAGCTCTTCAGCTGAGGCTAAATCTTTGTTTTTTGTTATTTTATCACGGGCCGCTTTTACCTGTTTTTCTAAATCAAGCAGAGATCTGTCCTCTTTAGAAAACTCACTTTTCAGTTTTTCACGGAAGTCCGCCGCCGCCGATGAAGCAAGTAAAGCCTGCTGCACACCTAAGACCGCGATTTTCTCAGCATTTGCAGAAAAACTAATGCTTGCAACCAATATAACGCCTAACAACGATTTAAAATTCATATTCTATCCCTTAGAAAGTCTGACCCAATGCAAACTGGAATACTTCCGTATCATCACCCGCTTTATCATTTAACTGCGTAGCTAACGCAACCGATAATGGGCCTATAGGTGTAAGCCAGCTTAAACCAATACCTGCAGAATAACGCAGTTCATCCAACTTCACACCATCTTCACATTTGCTCGCTAAAGAGACAGATGAGCAACTGGTATCAAATACGTTACCCGCATCAAAGAAAAGAAGCGTACGCCATGAGGATTTATCTTTAACAAACGGCATTGGGAAAATAAGTTCAACACCACCGGTGATCAATACATCGCCCCCAAAAGGATCATCGTTAGTATCACGAGGCCCTAATGTATTCTGCTCGTACCCTCGAACCGTTTTCAAACCACCTGCATAAAAATGTTTATAAAACGGATATTCATTATCACCCAGCTCACCGCCGTAGCCTAAACGCCCCTTCATCGAAAGCACCCAGTCTCGATCATCAGTCAGCGGGCGATACCATTTCGCGTTATACAGCGCTTTATAATAACTCAAGTCACTACCAGGAATACTGACTTCCAAGGATGCACTCTGAGAGTAGCCCTTAGTCGGGAAATAACCTCGGTTAAGGTGGTTACTACTCCAGGAACCCGTAAAACTCATATTAAAGTAGTCATTACCTTCATCTAACAGGTACTGATTAATCTCATCAGGCGTTTCAGAAGCATTTGTATTAATGGTGACCTGTTCAACATTTAAACCAAAGTTTAAACGCTGAAAGTCATCGATTGGATAACCAAAGTTAACACCGCCACCAATCTCATCAGTTGAGAACGCACTGGTGTTATCTTCATCAAAGTCGCGCTCACGATAATAGAAGTTAAAGCCTCGGCTTACCCCATCTACCGTATAATAAGGGTCGACAAAACTATATGAATATTCCGTTAACGTATCACTGTTCGAAATACCAATACCGACCTTTTTACCTGTACCTAAGAAGTTATCTTGCTGCAGCTGGAAGCCCAAAATAATCCCTGAGGTCTGTGAGAAACCTAAGCTTGCAGAGAAAGAACCTGACTGCTGCTCTTCAACCGAATATTGGACATCAACCATATCGGTACTACCAGGAACAGGGATCGTTTCAACGCTAACCGTTTTAAAATACCCTGTTTTTTCCAAGCGCAGCTTAGATTGTTCAATTAACTCGTTCGATGCAACCGCCGCTTCCATCTGTTTTAAGTGCTGACGGATAACATCATCAGCGGTACGCGTATTCCCGCGGATAGCGATTCTGCGTACATAAGTACGTTTACCCGGATCGAGGAAGAATTTAACCGTCACCGTATTATCATCATGCAATTCAGGCGCAGGAGATACGTTAGCGAACATATAACCGGCGTTACCTATCGTGTTACTCAGTGCGTCCTGCGACTCTGTAATTAAGCGACGGGAGAAGGTTTGTCCTTTCTCTACACGAATCACTTTTTTCAGTTCTTCTTCAGGTACGACCATCTCACCAGCGATATCAACATCACGGACGGTATACTTTTCACCTTCCGTTACATTCACCGTAATATAGACATGCTTTTTATCCGGTGTAATAGAAACCTGAGTCGAATCGACTGAGAAGTTCACATAACCACTATCTAGGTAGTAGGAGCGCAGGCGTTCTATATCAGCAGACAGTTTTTGACGCGCATAACGGTCATCTTTTTTAAAGAACGACCAGAAGTTAGGAAGTTTCAACGAAAACAGGTCGGTTAACTCTTCATCAGTATAAACACTGTTACCCACAATATTTATATGCTGAATGGTGGCAACCTGGCCTTCTTTAATGTGTATATTTAGCGCAACACGATTACCGGGTAAGGTTTCAACATCGGTCTCTACGTTTGCACCATAACGCCCCTGCGAAGAATAGACGCGTACGATATCTTGCTTAATCTGTTCAAGGGTCGAGCGTTTAAAAACATCCCCTTCTTGCAAACCGGTTTGCTTAAGACCATCCAGCAACGCATCCGATTCAAGTACTTTGTTACCGTCCAATCGGATCAAACTCACCGATGGTCTCTCTTGAAGCTTTAACACGAGAACCGCATCATCGCGTAGTAATTCGATATCATCGAAGTAACCCGAATCAAACAACTTTCTTGACGCTTTAGCCAAGACGACAGCATCAACTTGATCCCCTGCAGAAATAGGGAAGTTCCGGAATACGATGCCTGGCGATACTCGCTGCAAGCCCTCCAACCGAATATCTTCAATCACAAAAGAAGATGATGTGTTTGCTTGAGCTAATGTAGCCCAAAGAAAAAGCGTAACCAGAAGTCCAATGGCGCGTTTCATGAAGTACTTCTTATCCATTATAAAAATAAAATCAATTGTGATGAGTCATCACAACCGCATAAAGTCGTTAAACAGTGCCACTAACATAAGCATTAACAGCATTGCCATACCCGCCTTAAACCCCAATAGCTGGATGCGTTCACTCACAGGCTTCCCTCTTAACAACTCAATTGTATAGTAAAGAAGGTGCCCGCCATCCAAAACTGGGATCGGCAATAAATTCAATATACCTAAGCTAATACTCAGGTAAGCTAAAAAACTGATGTAAGATTCTAAGCCCGAAGAAGCCGAAGCACTCGCCACTTTAGCAATGGTTATAGGCCCACTCAAGTTTTTTACTGATATTACGCCCTCAATCATCTTCCAGATAGAATCAAGGGTCAAAGAAATCATCTGTAAAGTTTTGTTAAATGCCTTAATAACAGCATCAACAAAGCCATAATGTATCTCACGCTTATAGCTTTCAGGCCAACTAACAGGCTGTGCGGCAGCGCCTATATAACCATAGACCTCACCGTTCTCAGCCACTTTACGCTCAGGTGATAACATCAACGTCCGCAACTCATCACCGCGCTGAATCTGAACCGAAAGCGTAACACCAGAACTCATCTTGACTAAGTCGACAAGCCCATACCAATCATCAACATCGTCATCATTGACACGTAAAACCTTGTCACCCACCTGTAAACCAGCGGCTTTAGCCTGCCCTTCATCAACTAAGCGACCAATTACAGCAGGCACTTCAGGTCGCCAGGGCACTAACCCCAACGCGGTTAAGGGTGATTCATTCTCAAGATCAATATGCCATTTTTGCAAATCGATTAGGTAGGATTTTGCTATACCATCCGGTTTATCCATTGGGCGTAGCGTGAGCGCCAACGCGCCGCTCTCACCCACCCGCGATGCCAGCTTTAAATTAACCTCATCCCAAGACAGTGTTTCATCACCATCCACGGACAAAATTTCACTATTGAGCGAAAGGTTGGCGCGCTCAGCAAGCGAACCTTCAATAACGGAACCAATAACCGGCACAACCGTAGACACACCGGACTGGTACATAAACCAATACGCAACCACCGCAAACACAAGGTTAACGACGGGCCCCGCCGCAACAACCGCCATGCGATGTAATACAGGTTTACGGTTAAAGGCTTGATGCAGCTGCTCAGGCGCAACGTCACCCTCACCTTCATCAAGCATTTTGACATAGCCGCCAAGCGGGATAGCCGCAATAGCAAATTCAGTACCTTGCTTATCGCGCCAAGTATATAACGCCTTACCGAAACCAATTGAAAACCGCAGAACCTTGATGCCACACCGTCGAGCTACATAAAAATGGCCCCACTCATGAATTGTCACCAAAATACCTAAGGTCAGGATAGTAATCAGCAGCGTATGAAGTAATTCCATATTAAACTAACACCCAACACTGCATACCCAACACAAACAAAGGTGATGCGGCGGTAATACTATCAATACGATCAAGCACGCCACCATGCCCCGGCAATAATTGACTACTGTCTTTAATACCTCGATGACGTTTTAACATACTTTCAAATAGGTCCCCTAAAACAGAGATCAACCCCGTCAACAAGGCCAAAATAATCAGTGGCAGAATACGAGCAGCATCAAGACCAACCACTAAGCCATAAGCCGCAGCTACAACAAAACAGGCAACCAAGCCGCCGTACAGCCCTTCACGTGTCTTTCCGGGACTCACTTTAGGCGCAAGCTTCGTTCGACCAAAACGCTTACCCGCAAAATAAGCACCAACATCAGCACCCCAAACGAGCAATAACAACAGAAGAATCAGTGCATCACCCTGCTCAGCCCCTTTCATACTAATCAGCGCAAACCAGCAGGGCAACAAAACAACAAAGCCAATAACGCCTCGACTAAACCGAGAGCTCCAGCCCGAAACACGCGGAAATCTACAGACCCAAAAAAATGCCAGCAGCCAACAAGCGACCGCAAAAACTAAAACAGAAAATACCGAGATATGTAGATAGAAATAATGACAAAGCGCCACAGCCAACGCCATAAGCACCACATACACCAATCGCGCTTTTATCCCCTGATAACCGGCAAGATTAGCCCACTCCCAAGCGGCCAACAGCATGATGGCATCCATTAAAAAAACAAAAGGGGACAAGGGAAGACCAAAAACACCAAACAATGCCAAAGGAGCCAGCACCATCGCCGTCATTATTCGCTGTTTAAGCATTCATTTCAGCCTCAACCTGTTCACTTGTACGGCCAAAACGGCGTTGCCGGCAGCCAAAATCATTAATCGCTGCGAGCAAATGAGACTTATCAAAATCAGGCCAGTACGCATCCGAAAAATAGAGTTCCGTATATGCAAATTGCCAAATTAAAAAGTTACTAATGCGTTTTTCGCCACCCGTACGAATACAAAGATCTGGATCGGGCAAGCCATTCAGCGTAACCGCCGAAGAGAAAAGATCTTCCGTAATGTCATCCGGTGACAAGTTATTTTGCACACATTGTTCAGCCATACGTTTAGCCGCATTAACAATATCCCAGCGACCACCATAGTTAGCAGCAATGTTTAGCTGAAGGCCAGTACAGTGCGCAGTAAGCGTTTCAACTTTTTCTATTTTTTTCTGTAAAGAGGTACTAAAAGCGGACTTATCACCAATGACCCGTAACCGAATATTGTTATTCACAAGCCGTTTAGCTTCTCGGTCCAAGGCTATTTTGAACAATTCCATCAAGCCTTTGACTTCGAGCGGGGGACGCTTCCAGTTCTCAGAACTGAAGGCAAAAAGGGTTAACACCTCTACGCCAGACTCTATACAGCCTTCAATAGTAGAGCGCACACAATCAACACCCGCTTTATGCCCTGCAAGACCAGGCAAGCGCCGTTCTTTCGCCCAGCGATTATTACCATCCATTATAATGGCAATATGTCGCGGCGTTTTGGCAGCCAAACTAGATGAGCTATTAGTAGATTTCATGACATAAATTCAGCGGCACTTTGCAGCACCGCTGCTACGATCAAATTTCCATTAGATCTTTTTCTTTCTGCTCCAGAAGCGCATCGACTTCCGCAACATACTTGTCCGTGATTTTCTGAATCTGATCTTCGCCACGACGCTGATCATCTTCAGTAATTTCCTTCTCTTTTAAAAGGTCTTTCAAATCACCATTCGCATCACGACGCACATTTCGTACAGAGACACGTGCGTTTTCAGCTTCGGACCGCGCTTGCTTGATGTAGCCCTTACGCGTTTCTTCTGTCAAAGGTGGCATAGGAACACGAATGTTCTCACCGGCAGTTGCAGGATTAAGACCCAAGTTCGAGCTCATAATTGCTTTTTCAATGACCGGTACCATAGGTTTTTCCCAAGGCACGATAGACAAGGTGCGACCATCTTCAACCGAGATGTTTGCCACTTGACTCAAAGGAACATCAGACCCGTAATAAGAAACCTGCACACCTTCCAAAATACTTGGGTGAGCACGTCCAGTACGGATCTTTTTAAAATTATTTACTAGAGCATCTAAGCTCTTCTGCATGCGTTCGGAAGCATCCTGAGTGATTTCATTCAGCATATTTTTCTCCAACCGTTTCACTGCAATCAATCAAAGTACCTTCACTACCACCTACAACAAGGTTAGCCAAAGCACCTGATTTATTCATATTAAAAACACGAACAGGCATATTGTGGTCGCGCGTCAAACAGATCGCTGTTAGATCCATTACACCCAACTGCTGCTCAAGAACCTCATCATAGTTCAGATGAAGGTAACGTCTCGCCGTAGGATCTTTGACTGGATCAGCGGTATATACGCCATCGACCTTTGTTGCTTTTAACACAACATCCGCATCGATTTCGATACCACGCAAACAGGCGGCAGAATCTGTTGTAAAAAATGGATTACCTGTGCCCGCAGCAAAAATCACTACATCACCTTGATTTAGGTAACGTATAGCGTTTCGACGATCGTAATGATCAACAACACCACTCATAGGAATGGCAGACATAACACGCGTATTGATATTGCTACGTTCTAATGCATCACGCATAGCCAATGCATTCATAACGGTAGCAAGCATTCCCATGTGATCGCCTGTAACTCGATCTAGGCCGGCCGCATTAAGTGCCGCACCGCGGAATAAGTTCCCGCCACCGATCACCATACCGACCTGCACACCTATACCAACCAATTGGCCAATTTCGAGCGCCATTCGATTGAGGACATTGGAATCTATACCAAAGCTTTCTTCGCCCATTAGGGCTTCGCCGCTCAATTTGAGCAGAATACGTTTATATTTGGACCGTTTTTCGGTAGATGGCATCCGTCTATCTCCGCAGAAATTGAGATCAGGATAGTGTATCAGGAAAAGGGAGGATTGCGCATGCAGAACATGCGCAATCGGAAGGTTTTACAGCAAGTTAGCCTTTCAATTGAGCGGCAACTTCAGCAGCAAAATCCACTTCTTCGACTTCAATACCTTCACCCACTTCTACGCGAGTAAAAGATTTAACAGTCGCGCCAGCATCTTTAGCAACCTGACCTACTTTAAGTTCAGGATTTTTAACGAATGCTTGTTCTACCAAGCTATTCTCAGCCAAGAATTTATTAATACGACCTACAATCATTTTCTCAGCAATCTCTGCTGGTTTGCTAGCCATATCTGGCTGAGCAAGAATGATCTCTTTCTCTTTAGCTACGACATCTTCAGGCATATCTTCTTTACTTACAACCTGAGGATTAACCGCAGTAACATGCATAGCAATATCTTTAGCCGTTTCAGCGTTACCGCCTTCAAGCTGAACAACTGCAGCAATCTTACTATTACTATGCACATAAGCAGCAACAACACCGCCTTCAACTAGGAAAACACGACGCACACCGATGTTCTCACCGATTTTCTGAACCAACGCATCACGTGCATCTGTCAATTCACCAGCCATCAACGCTTCAACGTTAGTCTCTTTAGAAGCAAATGCTTTATCAAGAACAACATTTGAAAACGCTAGGAAACCTTCATCACGCGCAGCGAAGTCAGTTTCAGAGTTAATTTCTACCGCAACCGCATAACTATTGTCATCAGCAACTTTAACCAAAACAACACCTTCAGCAGCCGTACGGCCCGCTTTTTTAGCTGCTTTCATGCCGGATGCTTTACGCAGTTCTTCGATCGCTTTATCTATATCGCCATCAGTTCCCTGAAGCGCTTTTTTACATTCCATCATGCCTAGACCAGTACGGTCACGCAGATCTTTAACCATTGCAGCGGAAATCTTCGCCATTATCGATACCCCTAATAAAATAGTCGTGGATTAATCCAAAAATCCAAAAAAGGGGGCCTAGCCCCCTCTTTAAGTCATCAAAGAGAATAATTAACTGTGTTTACAGTCAGATTACTCAGCCGCAGCTGGTGTCTCTTCAACTTCTACGAATTCGTTTTTGTCGCCAGCACCAGCACCTGAACCTTCAAGGCATGCATCAGCAGCGGACTTAACGTAAATCTGAATAGCGCGCAATGCATCATCGTTACCAGGAATAATAACGTCAATACCATCAGGGTTACTGTTAGTATCAACAACACCTATAACAGGGATACCTAGCTTGTTTGCTTCATTTACAGCGATACGTTCATGATCAACATCGATTACAAAAAGAGCATCAGGCAGACCGCCCATCTCTTTAATACCACCGATAGAACGCTCTAGCTTTTCCATTTCACGCTGACGCATCAAAGCTTCTTTCTTAGTTAGCTTTTCAAACGTACCGTCTTGGCTCTGTGATTCTAGATCACGAAGACGACGGATAGACTGACGAATAGTCTTGTAGTTAGTCAGCATACCACCTAACCAACGGTGGTTAACGTATGGCATACCTGCACGGCTAGCTTCTTCTTTAATGATTTTGCTTGCAGCACGTTTAGTACCAACAAAAAGAACTTTATTTTTGTTTGATGCCATGTTCTGGATGCTATCCAATGCACCATTAAGAGCAGGAAGTGTGTGCTCTAGGTTGATGATATGGATTTTGTTACGAGCGCCAAAAATGAATTTTGACATTTTCGGGTTCCAGTAACGAGTCTGGTGACCGAAGTGAACGCCTGCTTTAAGCAGGTCACGCATAGTAGTTTTAGCCATTGTTTTTTCCTAAATGTTTTGGGTTAGACCTCCACGAACCCCAACATTCAACCCGAAGGCACCCTGAACATTGTGTCGGCACGTGTGTGACATTTTTGCTTATGCAAATTGAGCGCGGATTTATACCATAACTACCCTTAGAGATAAAGCTTATTTCTTTTAACCTCAGTTGATTGATACAATCCCCCCCCAGTTATTTTTTACCTACAGTACTCACAAGAACTAAAAGGATATTCCGGCAGCTATGAGCATCAAGATTAAAACCCCAGAAGAGATCGAAAAAATGCGCATCGCAGGCCGTTTAGCTGCCGATGTTTTAGTCATGATAGAGCCCTTTATTAAAGTCGGTGTCACCACCAATGAGCTCAACCAGATCTGCCATGACTACATCGTCAACGAGCAACAAGCCATTCCTGCACCGCTTAATTATCACGGCTTCCCAAAATCGATCTGCACATCGGTTAATCAAGTGGTCTGCCACGGCATTCCCAATGACAAACCCCTCAAAAACAATGACATCATTAATATTGATATTACCGTCATCAAAGACGGTTATCATGGCGATACCAGCAAAATGTTTTTTGTTGGTAAAGAACTCCCCCATGCCCGCCGCTTAGTAGATGTTACGTTAGAGTGCATGTACCGCGGCATTCGTTTAGTGAAACCCGGCGCTCGACTAGGCGATATAGGCCATGTAATCCAAACCTACGCAGAAGAGAATCATTATAGCGTTGTACGTGAATACTGCGGCCATGGGATAGGAGATGAATTTCACGAAGAGCCTCAAGTTTTACATTACGGCCGCCCCGATACGGGAGAAGTGCTGGAAGAAGGCATGATCTTCACCATCGAGCCGATGATTAACGCAGGTAAGCGCCAAGTCAAACTATCAAAGAAGGATGGCTGGACCGTTGAAACAAGCGATCGCCGCTTATCCGCTCAGTGGGAACACACCATATTAGTGACTGCGTATGGTTATGAAGTGTTAACACTTAGACCTGACGATACACTTTAAGTCTCTCCAGCAACGTAAGCGCTACTAACTAAAGGTTATGCTCAATGCCAATCACTTTACAACAGCAACTTGCCGAAACAGAGATCATCAATCTCAGCGACTTTCAGAACAAACTCGCTTCAGCAAAATCACCAATTCCTGTTTATAAAGAGGCACTCAAAGAGATACACAACAACCTAGATGAGCGCTTTAAAGCAGGTGAAGACATAAGAAAGCTGGTCTACGGCCGCGCATGGGAGATCGACCGCATCCTGCAAAGCGCATGGGATCAGTTCGAATGGCCTGAGAACCAAATCGCACTGATCGCTGTAGGCGGCTACGGTCGTGGCGAATTACATCCACACTCCGACGTTGACCTGCTTATCCTTTTAAGCGATACATTAAACCCAGAGCAGCACCACGACGCCATAAGTGGCTTTTTAACCCTGCTATGGGATATTAATCTCGACATTGGCTCCAGCGTACGCACATTAAGCGAATGCTATAACGAAGCCCAAAAAGATATCACCATTGCCACCAACTTAATCGAGTCTAGAACACTGGTCGGCAATAATGATCTACATACTGAAATGTATGACAAGGTTACATCCGAGGGGGCATGGACCGACAAAGAGTTCTTTATCGCCAAGTTAAAAGAGCAAAAAGAGCGGCACGCAAAAACCAATAATACTGAATACAACCTAGAGCCCAATCTAAAAAACTCACCCGGTGGCCTTCGAGACTTACAAACCATCGGCTGGGTCGCAAAGCGGCATTTTGGTTCAACCTATATCCGCGACTTAGTAGAAGACGGCTTCTTAACCGAGTCGGAGCTTGATCTGCTAAATAAAGGTGAACTCTACCTCTGGTCGGTCAGATACGCCCTACACATGATATGCAAACGCCGCGAAGACCGCTTACTCTTTGACCATCAGCGGGAATTGGCTAATTTTTTCGGCTACGAAGACGAAGATGGAAAATTAGCGGTCGAACAGTTTATGAGTAAGTATTACCGTATTGCCATGGCGATGTCGGTATTCAACGGACTGCTACTACAGCACTTTGATGAAGCAATTCTGCGTGCCGATGAAGAACAGGTTATCAAACCGCTCAACAATCGTTTTCAAATTCATAACGACTTTTTAGAAGTCACCTACGATAAAGTTTTCGAACATCACCCCTTTGCGCTAATGGAACTTTTTGTCCTTCTAGCACAAAACGAAAACATTGCCGGCGTTAGAGCATCGACTATCCGCCTACTTCGCGACAACAGCTATAGAGTCGATGACGATTTCAGAAACGACATCCGTAATACCAGCCTCTTTATGGAGCTAATGCGCTCACCCGAACGGGTTTCCACTCAGCTCAAACTGATGACTCGCTACGGTATTTTAGGACGCTACCTCCCCGCCTTTGGCAGCATTATAGGCCAGATGCAGCACGACCTGTTTCATATCTATACCGTTGATGCACATACCATGAAGGTTATTCAAAACTGCCGGCAATTTAGACACAACGATGCCCGCGAAGAGTTTCCTATCGCCCACAGGATTGTCAACCAACTGCCTAAAGTTGAACTGCTCTATATTGCAGCCCTTTTCCATGACATCGCAAAAGGCCGCGGCGGCGACCACTCCGACTTAGGCGCAGAAGATGCGATGGAATTCTGTGAAAATCACCATTTAGGCAAATGGGACAGCCACCTTGTCGCTTGGCTGGTACGAAACCACCTACTCATGTCGATGACCGCCCAACGAAAAGACATTTCAGACCCTGAGGTTATCCACCGATTCGCAAAACAGGTGCGTGATGTTATGCACCTTGATTACCTGTATGTTTTAACGATCGCCGACATTCACGCAACCAACCAAACGCTTTGGAATAGCTGGCGCGCCACGCTGATGCGCAAACTATATACCGACACCAAACGTGCCCTAAGACGCGGCCTTGAAAATCCAATTAACAAAGAGGACCGGATTGAACAGGTACAGAATGAAGCATTAGTTATCCTTAAACGCCAAGGTGTGAACCCTGACAATTTCAAAGAGCTTTGGCGCTCCATCGGGGATGATTACTTCTTACGCGAAACCTCGCAGAGCATCGCCGAACACACAAAAGCAATCATAGAGCACGATAGGCCGCATGAGCCATTAGTCCTTATTAGGCAAACATCGCACCGGGTATTTGAAGGGGCCACAGAGATCTTTATCTACAGCCAAGATTTCAAAAACCTGTTCGCCGCAACTGTGTCGACGATGGACCAGCTACACCTCAACATTCAGGACGCACGTATCATTGTTACCGACTGCGATGAAGTCTTAAATACCTACACCGTATTATCTGATGACAACACCCCTCTCTCCGAAAACCCTGACCATCTCTCGCAAATAAAACAGCGACTGATCGAAGAGCTGGACGACCCAGATGATTACCCGGACATCATCCAACGGCGCGTACCTCGTCAAATGAAACTCTTTGCAACACCTACACAGGTATACCTAAGCAACGATTCCGTATCCCAACAAACCGTGCTTGAGGTGATCACACCGGACCGCCCAGGTCTACTGGCACGCATTGGCGGCATCTTTGCTGAACACAACCTCTCCGTCCGAAAAGCAAGAATCACCAGCGTGGGCGAGAAAGTAGAGGATTTCTTTTTCATCACAGATGATGAGGGCAATCCACTTGCAGACCCACAGTTATGCCAAACACTGCAAGACGACATATGCCATCAACTCGATGAAACTATTCAGCATGAACAATAGGGGTGAGCGACTATGGACCAAAATAAACAAAATGAGATAGAAGCGGCCGTTTTTCGCCGTCTTTTAGCGCATCTGGATAATAGAAAGGACGTACAAAATATTGATCTAATGATTCTCGCTGGCTTTTGCCGCAACTGCCTTAGCAAGTGGTACAAAGCAGAAGCGGAGAAACGAGGGGAAGAGATCGATTATGAAGCCGCAAGGGAGCTAGTTTACGGCGAACCTTACGATAGCTGGAAGGAAAAGCATCAAGCGAAAGCAACCGCTGAACAACTCGCGGCATTTGAAGCAGCCCAAAATAAGTAACATCAATACTGAACAGCGCTAACCTGTTCAGTAGCTTTTAGTGACTAATCCACGCCCGCTGCACTTGATTCATATCCACTTCAAGCGTCGTCGCATAGGTGTCTTCCTGAACGGGGAAGGTTTTAATCACCCGCGCACCACGGACAATACCGGATACGGCTGTTTTAAATTGGTCGCTTTGCAACACCATATCTTTAACAGTGGTCGTACCAAACATATACTGGCCATGAACAACCCCGGCCAGCTCCTGGTAAGCGCGCAGTTTTGATGCGCGCATCGCCATTAAGACTTTATGTTGCTGGGTTTGCCCTGGCTGTAAGCTAATCGGGGCATAGCCGGTGGCACGCACCCAATTAGGCGCTTTAGGTTCTTCAACACTCGGTGGAAAATTAATATCAGGCAGCGCCTCAACCATATCAACAGTGGATTCAACCACCGTCTCACACCCCTGAATAACGAAAAGCACCGGCATAAAAACCACAAATGCTACACGCTGTAGAGATTTACCTATCGCTTTTTTCATTATTATTCTTACCTACCTACAGGGCCGCCACGATTTTCAATAATTAGCCCCTGATTCAGAGCTTCCAATGGATTATAACCTGGAATAGCACCTTCTAAACGCTCATTAGCGATATGGCTCTGCCCTGTCGCTAACACTTGTCGCGTTGTTGTATCAATAACTCGCGCATTAATAACCAACCCATCCGAATGCTGAGCATAGGTTCCCGTTACCAAGAAATACACTTTATAGCGCGTACGCAAACCAGATAGATTTTGCTTAGACAAAGGCTGTTTCGTCGACGTCGTCAATCCCGTTGCACGGTAATCAACAAGGTTGTAACCATGCTGCTGCAACTGATAGATAAACCCCTGTTCCAAGCGCTCACCAAAGCGCCCCACCTTACGTCCATTATGTAAGTTAGTGAACGGTATCACCGCAATCGGAAAACGCTTCACTCTATTTTGCTGTAATCCAGCATTCATCTGGACCGCCATCTGAGCCACCGCTTCACTAATCGGATCTAACCCATTAGGTAAAGTTTCGACCTGTACAACCTGACGCTGCAACATGGATCGCTCTTTTTCTAACAGCGCTTTTTTCTCAGCAATATGAGCCTGCTCCAGCTGATGCAGCTGTTCTATCACCTCAGGATTCATACTTTCAATATGCACCTTTTCAGGCTGCTTATCTTGGGTATTAAGCTGCTGGAAGCATCCGCTTAAAAAGCAAACCATTAACAGCAGTAAAATCTTTTTCATCCTGACATCCAAACTCAAAAGGTTAAGCTCGACAATCTAACATAATCCACCCAGCATAGGGAGTCGACTTAAACCGTTTACAACAGAGACACAATAAAATACTGTTCTGGAAACGATTAATTATATACTCGACCTCTTCTAGTAATCGGTCATTAGGCAGATATGTTTAATAAAACACTGAATTTTCTTATTGTTAGCTTACTCTTATCCTTAATTACCCAGGCTCAAGCAGTGACTGTCGAAGCCGAAGGGCAAGCGATCATCGCAAACAAGGATATAACCTCTGCACGCGAAGCAGCGATTCGAGACGCCTCTCAACAAGCCTCCATGCAAGCGGCTGTTTATGTATCGAGTAGCCAAGTCGTCCGAGATGGCATTCTTGAAATCGACAATATGCAGATTAGCACTTTAGGCCAAGTATCGAACATTGAAATTGTTGAGGAAAAAATCATCGGCACAACGCTCTACGTTCGTATAAAAGCCAACGTAGATATTGATGAAGGGTGTAGCAATGGCAGTAGCAATCACTATAAAAAAACCATAGCCGTTGCCGCCTTCCCCTTACAACAACTCAGCCAAGCCAATCTCGGCGGTTTGCATAATATTAGCAGCGCACTACCGGCCCAGCTGAGCCAACGCTTTAACAGCAAAGGGCAAACCATTAGCTACAACGCAGGCTTAATCAACCTTTACCCCAATCCCAGCCAAGCAAGCACATCACAACTGAATGATGGCAAGCTCACCAGTATGCTCAATACTATTGGGCAGTTAGATGTAAATTATGTTGTTTCGGGCGTCATCCGTGATATCGCCATGGTCGATCCACGCACCCATGCCGAAGATAATTATTTTATGGACCTTTACAACAAACTAGATTTCAAAAGCAAACGACATCTACGAAATTTTGAGATAGACCTATTTATCCACGACGGCTTCTCTGGCCACCTAATCTCACAGAAACATTACCAGACAGCGGGCTTATGGAGCCTTGACCGCACCATATCAACAGGCTTTGCAACGCCGGGGTTTACTAAACAGGACTACGGAAAGAAAGTAAGAGCGCTGGAAGACACCATTGCGTCCGAAATAGCCACCGAATTGCGCTGTGAGCCATTCACCACACGTATCACTCAGGTTGAAGACCGTACGATTTGGATAAATGCAGGCAAACAACAAGGCCTAAAGCGGGGCGATAAACTAACGGTTTACCGCACATCAACGGTTTTCACTCCACAAATGATGGCAAACACGCAGTTAACAAATACACAGCAAACCTTGGTGATCGATGATGTACAAATGGGATTCGCATCAGGCCATATCAATGCGTCAGCAGAGTCACACAATATACGCCCAGGAGATTTAGCCATCGCACGTTAAGGCGATTTAATACTCCCCTGCAATAACAAGGGAGTATTTAGCTGTGCTAGTTAGTACGTGTACCGCTGATGTTAATCTCAACACGGCGGTTTTGAGCACGACCCGCTTCAGACTTATTATCTGCAACAGGGTAACGCTCACCAAAGCCACGTGCATTAACACGAAGTCGGGAGATACCCGAGCTGGCTAGGTAATCAGCAACGCGAGCTGCACGTCGCTCAGATAATTGCTGGTTGTACTCAAACGACCCTGTACTGTCGGTAAAGCCATCAACATTCATCTCAGTTTTATCAAACTTCATTAACACTTTAGTTACGGAATCAAGAACAGGATAAAAATTGTTCGCAATCTGGTCTGAATTAAGCGCAAACGTAATATTACCGGGCATAATCAAACGGATCGAATCGCCAATACGTTCAACTTGCACACCTGTACCTTGAAGCTCTTGACGCAACAACGCTTCCTGTTGATCCATGTAATAACCAATACCGCCGCCTACAGCACCACCGACAAGTGCGCCCGTCAACGCGCCACGCCCTCTATCAGATTTACTGGAAACAGCTGCACCCAGCACCGCACCAGCCACTGCGCCAATACCAGCACCTTTTGCTGTGCTGCCTACTTGCTGTTCTCCTGTATACGGATCAATTGTTTGACACCCACTCAATAGAACACCGGCAACACAAACTGCGAACAGTTTTTTCATAACTAACTCCAAAAAAATAACTATTTCACCATAATAACTCTACTCCGCCTGAATAAACACTGACTAAAAAATAGATAAATAACTGACTTCCCGCTAGTCAGTCATGCGAAACACCGATAAAATAATCGAATTGTTTCGGCAATACAGTTTTTCGTATACTCAATTCACTGTATTGACCATTAGTCACTTTACGTAGTACTCGTTTTGAGGAGATACAATTGTCCCAGCTTCCTGTCATTGTTGGTTTTGGTGGTATAAACCCTGCTGGGCGCGCTTCTTTTCACCATGCATATCGTCGACTGATTATTGAAGAGCTCGATGAACACTCGCGCCAAGAGACACTGACCGACCTCGCCATACTGACAGGTTTAGCCACGTCATCCGATGGAAAATACAAAAACCAGGACGGTGTAGAGTGCAATGCAAGCGCGTTAATAAAAGAGTTAAAGACACAATTACTCGATAGCACCCTCATTCGCCGGATTGAAAAAAGCAGCTTTGACGTTAACCATGTGATGTTTAACAAAGCGGCAACCCTCAACTGCGGAGACGACACCCTTAAGTTTCACCTTCGCAAAAGACAGATGCCGCAAGAGATTCCATCTAACTGGTCCGTCACTGAAACAGCGCCGGGCCAATTTGATATCAGCGTCACGTCAAAAATGGACGTGATACTGCCCGATAGTAAATCTGCACCGGTTCAATCCGCAGGACAGCTACCAAGCGGTTTTCAACCGGGCAAGCTATACCAGTCACGTAATCATCCACGCAACTTACAAATGACGGTTTTTGCCGCATCTGATGCGCTCTCCTCAACAGGCATCCCCTTTGAGACGATCGCGAATAGCGTGGCACCTGACCAGATCGCCGTCTACGCTAGCAACTCTATAGGCCAGCTTGATGATTTTGGCTTTGGTGGCTTAACAAAATTCCCTGCCTTAGGTAAACGTACAACGTCGAAGCAGATGCCGCTTGGCTATGCCCAAATGCCCGCCGATTTTGTGAATGCCTATATTTTGGGTAACGTCGGTACGACGGGTGGTGCGTTAGGCGCCTGTGCAACCTTTCTCTACAACCTGCGCAGCGGTGTAAACGATATTCGCTCAGGACGACGTAAAGTTGTACTGGTTGGCGGAAGTGACGCACCCGTCACGCCTGAGGTTATTGAAGGCTTTAAGGCGATGGGCGCCTTAGCCGAAGACAAAGACCTACTCGCCTTAGATAACCTCTCAGAGCTCACTGCAGACGACTATCGTAAAGCCTGCCGCCCCTTCGGTAACAACTGCGGTTTCACCATCAGTGAAAGCAGCCAATTCGTCCTTCTCATGAGTGATGACTTGGCGATTGAGCTGGGTGCTGAAATATATGGCGCAGTACCCGAAGTCTTTGTGAATGCTGATGGACATAAAAAATCGATCTCAGCACCAGGCATTGGTAATTACATAACCTTGGCAAAATCAGCAGCGCTCATCAAAAAGATGCTCGGGGCTGAATCATTACAACAAAGAAGCTTTGTCCAAGCCCACGGTACCAGCACGCCGCAAAACCGCGTAACTGAATCCCATGTCATTAACGAAACAGCCAAAGCGTTTGCGATTAAAAGCTGGCCGGTAGCGGCCATCAAGTCTTATATTGGACACTCCCAAGGCACCGCCGGCGGTGACCAATTAAGCTCGTCGTTAGGCACATGGAAATACGGCTATATTCCGGGCATTTTAACCACCCCAGAATTCGCAAGTGATGTACACCAGAGCAATCTATTACTAAGTAATCAACATATTGAAGTTGGGCATGAAGGCATAGATACCGTGTTCTTAAATTCTAAAGGCTTTGGTGGCAACAACGCTTCAGCACCGGTCATCGCACCCCATATTGTTCGCGGCATGCTGAATCGACGCTACAGCAAAGCTCAGCTGCTGGCCTATGAAACAAAATTAGAAGCAACACGATTAGCCGCTACAGCGTATGATCAAGCCTCACTTCATGGCGAAGCGAAGCCTATCTATCTATACGATCATAATGTTCTCCAAGGAGAAGACTTGAACATTAGCGATACACAGATAACGATGCCCGGTTATGCCAATCCAATTAACTTGGATATTGATAACCCATTTGACGATATCTGCTAACTCATATTATAAGGAACCGGCAATGCGTTTACTCATCATCCTAGCAGCGATCATCGGCCTTAATGGCTGCATAAGTATGGATGCTATAACACCAAGCTTCAAAGCAGAAAGTGATACGAGCTATTACCTCATCGACACAAAATACCGCTTCTTCTGTGAAGGTGACAGTAAGCGCTGCCGTGACATGACTAAAGTTGTCTCCTCTCGCGATCAACTAAACCCGATTGAACAAGCCTATAACCAACAGGTTAAAGGCCCTAACTATCCGGTATCTTTAATGTTGATCATCATGAATCCCAACGACAAGCGCTATAAAGCGACACCGGTGGGTGGAGAGGGTCGATACTTTAAAGTACCTAAAAACGACACAACGGATCTTGTGTGGAGAACACTCAATAACATACAAGAAGATCTGTTTAGCACAGGCAGTTAAGCGTAAGCCGCTATTACTCTAAATCAAACAGCTGCAACGCCTGCTTAGTGGTGGTTGCAGCGACCTCCTCAAGGGTACATCCTTTTACTTCGGCAATAATGTTCGCCACATCTAGCACTCGGCTAGGCTCATTAGGCAAACCTTGATAACCGCTTAACGGCATATCAGGCGCATCCGTTTCTAAAACAAAATGTTCTAGTGCTAGAGCCTGCACCGTTCGCCTTAACTTTTGCGCACGCTCATAGGTCACCGCCCCACCAAGCCCCAGTTTAAAGCCTAACTCGATATATTGGCGCGCCTGCTGTTCACTCCCAGAAAACGCATGTACAACCCCACCACGCGCAAGCTTAAACCGCCTAAGCTGCTTTAGCATCAGATCATGGGCTTTTCTAACATGTAATAAAACAGGCAGGTGATACTTGTTTGCTAAAGCCAATTGAGGGCGTAAAAATAGCAACTGCTGGTCGAGGTCCGCCTGCGGAATAAATAGATCTAGCCCTATTTCACCGACGGCACAGACAGGGTCCGATGCAAGTAAGACCGCTAACTGATCAAGGTCTTGCGTTTGATGTTCATTAAGAAAACAGGGGTGCAGCCCAAACGCCATATGAAGATGGGGAGTCAATTCCCCCTCTCTTAGCACTAATGATTTCAGGTTCGACCACCCAGACGCATTAACACCAGGCACAATAATATGGCTCACATGGGCCGAAGCCGCGCGCGCCAAAACCTCTGCTCGAACCGGTTCAAACGAGGAAAAATCTATATGACAATGGGTATCAATAAGCTGCATTACAGCAGAGTAAAGGGAGGGAGGCTTAGACGCAAGAGCGCCTAAGCCTTAATGCAGATCAGTGTTCCCGTGTAGCTCTAAATGCCACATCAGGCCAACGCTCTTCAGCCAAACTCAAATTAACCCGAGTAGGCGCAAGGTAGGTGAGCAAACCACTGCCATCTAAGGCTAAATTATCATGGTTTTTCTTCTGGAACTCCGCCAGTATTTTTTCATCTTCGCAATCAGCCCAACGCGCCGTCTGAACACTAATTGGCTCATATTTACAGTCAACTTTGTATTCATCCTTAAGACGAAAAACAACCACATCAAACTGTAACTGACCCACCGCACCCAAAATAAGGTCGTTGTTTTTGAAAGGCTGAAACAGCTGCACAGCGCCCTCTTCGGACAACTGCTGCAACCCTTTCTGGAGCTGCTTCATTTTCAGCGGATCTAAAGGACGTACGCGACGAAACATCTCCGGTGCGAAATGGGGAATACCTGTAAATTTAAGGTCTTCGCCTGCTGTAAATGTATCACCAATTTGAATAGTGCCGTGATTATGCAGGCCAATAATATCGCCCGACCACGCCTCTTCAACGTTTTCACGGTCGCCAGCAATAAAGGTCACCGCATCAGCGATTTTTACATCCTTATTGATACGGCTATGACGCATCTTCATACCCTTAGTATATTTGCCTGAACAGATACGCATAAACGCAATACGGTCACGGTGTTTCGGATCCATATTCGCTTGGATTTTAAAGATAAAGCCACTGAATTTATCTTCTGCAGGGTCAACTGGACGAGTAATAGCAGAGCGTGCAATCGGCGCAGGTGCCCACTCAACAAAATCATTCAACATCTCACGCACACCAAAGTTAGCGAGCGCCGTGCCAAAAAATACCGGTGTCAATCGGCCTGCTAGAAACGCCTCTTGATCATAGGTATGCGTCGCCCCACGTACTAGCTCGATCTCTTCAAGAAAATCATCGTACAGCTCGCCTAACAACGCTTTAGCTTCATCACTTTCTAAACCAGAGATACGCACATCTTCAGGAATCGTATGCCCCTGCCCAGGCTGAAAAACATGAATCGTATCGGTATAAAGGTTATAGATGCCTTTAAAACGAGGCCCCATCTCTATTGGCCAAGTGATCGGTGCTGATTCAATTTTAAGCACCTCCTCAATCTCATCCAATAGATCGATCGGATCACGAATCTCTCGATCGACCTTGTTCACAAACGAAAAAATTGGTGTATCACGTAAACGACACACATCCATCAACTTAATGGTTCGCGCCTCGACACCTTTCGCGCCATCCACCACCATTAAGGCAGAATCGACTGCGGTCAACGTACGGTAAGTATCCTCGGAGAAGTCCTCATGGCCCGGTGTATCAAGCAGGTTAACCATGCGTCCATTATAGGGAAACTGCATCACAGAAGAGGTGATAGAGATACCACGTTCCTGCTCCATCGACATCCAGTCAGACGTCGCATGGCGATCACTTTTCTTACCTTTAACCGTACCCGCTTGCTGAATAAGCTGTCCAAACAACAAGAGCTTTTCCGTAATCGTGGTTTTACCCGCATCAGGATGCGAGATAATAGCAAAGGTTCTTCGCTTGTTTACTTCATCGAGAAAGTGCTGATCGGCCATTAATAAATTCTTTTAGTTTAGACAGGAGCGGTACACAGTGAGAAAGCCCCTTTTTTGGCGCCTTGCGTGTGACATCCATTATGTTAATCGTAATTGGCCGCTATTTTCGCTGATCTGGACTTTATAAACAATCAATGATTATTTAATTGGTTAGCATTAACGCCCCGCGCATGAGCAACTGCGGCTAAACCACACATTCTTGCTACAAAAAACGATGATCGTCTGTCGACTTACACGCATAATGGGTGTAGTTGTAGTTGGTCGGCATACCGAGTATTGGAGGGGGTTAAACGTTGTTTCTTTCACATCGTCAAGACGAGCAACAACTCACCCCACCCCAAAAAAGAAACAAGTATAAAGCGCCAAAACAGTTACATAAAAGCCTTAAATACCCAGCAATGTAACCATTTTGGTACCTTAAATACACTGCGTGACAAACAAGCAAAGCATAAGCGGTTTAGGTCGACAGGCAATAGTAGAGCTAGAGCCCATGTCATATTATTGTTTGCTAAAATAGCAGGAAAAAACTTCCAAAGATTCAACATCTACTGCTTTAAATCGTCAGTCCCCTTAAAAAATTACAACAATTTATCGACGCTTTTTAAAACTTGTAAACTGACGCTCTGCACCCAGTCTTCCACCGTTTTCTGATACTGTTTCAGAAGAGGTGTTGCTAGATGAGCTTTAAGATGATCAACAGATTCCCACTGCTCTATAAGCACTATAGTGTCTGATCGAAACGGTACTGGCCGAGGCAGTTCGCTTTGCACATCACCCAGTGGCTCATACTGGTGACAACCCTCTTCCAAAAGCACTTTAGGCTGAATTGCGAGCAACGCTTCCAGCACTTTATTTTTGCACCCTAGGTTTGTTTTGATTGTGGCGATCACATGGATCATCTAAATTCATCGCTCCTATAAGCTGGAGGGGGCTAAAAGCCCCCGCACCTGCCTCAGGCGTTTGCCACTTCACTGATAGTCGGGTAGTCGATATAGCCTTCGGGGCCCTGGGTATAAAAAGTAGCCGGGTCTGCCTGGTTCAGTTCTACATCATTCCGCAAGCGCTCCGGCAGATCAGGATTGGCGAGAAAGGGCACACCAAACGCGATACTATCGGCTTGACCTGAAGCGATGACAGTATTAGCTTCGACACCGGTATAGCCCATATTCAGCATCAAATGACCGCGGTAGTGTTCACGTACAGGCGTCACCACGTCGGCCTGCTGCTCACCAAGGAAATCAGCACGCATAAGGTGCAGATACGCCAGATCAAAGTCGTTCAAGCGTTTGGCCAACCAAGTGACGAGTGCAATCGGATCACTGTCTTTCATACTGTTGAAGCTATTCAACGGAGACAGACGCACACCTACACAGTCGCTGCCCCAAACTTGAGTTACAACGTCTAGAACGTCTAGCAACAGGCGAGCACGGTTTTCGATCGGGCCGCCATAAGGGCCTTTACGGTGGTTGGCACCATCACGCAGGAACTCATCCAGTAAATAACCATTCGCGCCGTGTACTTCAACACCGTCGAAGCCAGCTCTCTTGGCATTTTCCGCTGCAACTTTAAAACCTTCGATAATCGCCGGAATCTCTTCATCAGCCAGTTCACGGGGAACGGTATAAGCCTTCTTCCCTTCTGGAGTGTGAACTTCATCATTGGTGATAGCCATAGCACTCGGCGCGACCGGTACACGACCTTCATTCAGCAACGGATGGCAGGCGCGACCGCCATGCCAGATCTGCAGGAAAATTTTCCCACCCTTGGTATGTACGGCGTCAGTGACTCTCTTCCAACCAGAAACCTGAGCCTCGGAGTAGATACCAGGTTCACGCCAAAATGCCGAGTTACCTTCCATTGCCATGGTGGCTTCGGCAATGATCAAGCCCGCTGAAGCACGCTGAGCATAGTGTTCGACCATAAGGTCAGTGGGGACATGGTCTGCATCAGCGCGAGTACGCGTCAAAGGCGCCATCAGTACACGATTATCCAGTGTTAGGGCACCGAGCTGAACCGGTGTAAAAAGATCTGCCATGTTAATCCTCGCTATTAGATTGTTGCATTAAGCCTTGAGGTTAAAAGCTGATAAATAAAGTACATGGGCATTATATCAAACCCCAGTTGCCCCGTGCGCCTGTTCCACCTTAGAACCGTTATAAAATAGAACAGGAAAACATTCCTATGCCACCTCAATAGTGTATTTGAGGGCCTTTCGATTACGCTTAAATTCCCGTAAAGCCTCTGCCAACTGATCGAATTCAACTACATGAATATCAGGCCCTTTAAGCTCACCCTGATAAATCTGATTGAGCAGTTTTTCATCCATCTGAGCAGAACATTTCCACTGTACAACTGAACCTGTGCCATGCAAAGCATTAAGTACTACGCCATGTTGGTATAATCGCGACTAGAAAACGCTACGCCGCCTTTTCTAGACGCCCCACACTGCAGACTAGATATCCGCTGGACTCCGAAGCCAACTGCTCAACATAGACAGCATCGAAGGTTACATAGAAGGGCTTCGCCCTTGTATTCTCGTGTTTTCAGATGAATTGCAGTTGGTCACGTTTATCGAGAAAACCGGACAGTCGAGTAAGCACCAGTGCCAATGCAACGATCAGTGCTCCAATCCAAGCGGTATCCATCAGTGTCATTCTTTCGACAACAACCCCTCCGAGGATAGAACCCAATGCAATACCGACATTGAACGCTGCGATATTCAGCCCCGAGGCCACATCAACTGCCTGCGGTGTGTACTTCTCTGCCAATTGAACTACATACACTTGCAAGCCAGGTACATTGCCGAAGGCAAAGGCTCCCCAGATTAAAATGGTGATAACCGCAGCAATCTGATTTCCGGCGGTAAAGGTAAACGCTAACAGTACAAGTGCTAGCGCAGTAAAGATTATATGTAATGCCTTAATCGGCCCCATACGATCCGCCATACGACCACCCCAAATATTACCAACGGCAACCGATACACCGTAGACCAGCATGATTAGGCCTATAGCACCCGATTCAAAGCCGGACACCTGTTCCAAAATCGGCGCAAGAAAAGTGAAAGCGGTAAAAGTACCACCGTAACCAACCGCAGTCATGGCATAGACCAGCAGCAGGCGCGGTTGAGTCAATACGCTTAGTTGCTGGGCAATACGTGCTGGTGGTGCCTGCTTGAGATTCTTTGGCACAAGCAATGCACTACCGATCAGCGCAATTAACCCCAGAGCAGCCACAACCATAAAGGTCGCACGCCAGCCGAAGTTCTGCCCAATCCAGGTTCCCAAAGGCACACCCGTAACCAACGCGACAGTCAAGCCAGTAAACATGATAGCGATAGCACTGGCCTCTTTTTCACGTGGTACCAAACTCGTTGCGATGGTTGATCCAATTGAGAAAAACACCCCATGAGCCAAACCCGTCAAGATACGCGCAGTAATCAGTGAGCTGTAAGTAGGTGCCATCCAAGCCAGCAAGTTACCGACTACGAACAGTGACATGACCGCCAACAACACGCTTTTACGCTGCCAGCGCCCAGTCAAAGCGGTGAGAACAGGTGCCCCAATAGCAACTCCCAATGCATAAAGACTAACTAGCAGCCCCGCGGAAGGCAGAGAAACGCCCAGATCTTGGGCGATAGTAGGTACCAGACCAACAATCACGAACTCGGTGGTACCGATTGCAAATGCGCTGAGCGTCAACGCAAAAAGAGCAATAGGCATTTAAATCTCCTTGTATGTTTTAGTTGCTGCGGAGTATGCCTACTGCTATCTTTTACAGAAACAGCATTAGTAGCAAAATACCTTTACATATATGACAATAATATCCCGTACTGAAGACCTTGAGATTCTGCTAACCGTGATTGATAGCGGCAGCTTCTCAGCCGCCGCCCGCATTCTTGATATTCAAGTTGCCAAGGTATCGCGCGCTGTCAGCCGACTAGAAAAGAATTTAGACTGCACGTTGCTGAATCGCACCACCCGCAAGCTGGAACGCACCGAAGAAGGCCGTATTTTTACCGAGCAAGTCAGAAACGGACTGCACCAGTTAGCAGAAGCGGAAGAAAAGATTAGAACCTTAAAAGGCATACCGGCAGGCCAGCTCAGAGTGGACGCCGCTACGCCCTTTATCCTGCACCAATTAGTTCCACTGGTACCGGGCTTTTGTGAGCGCTATCCAAAGATTGAGTTAGAACTCGTTGCCAATGAAAACATCATTGATCTAATTGAACGCAAGACAGATCTGGCCATTCGCATTGGTACCCTACAGGATTCAAACTTGCATGCCCGCTTTCTCGGACGCAGCCCTTTGCATATCGTCGCCTCGCCCTCATATCTTGCTCAACAAGGCACACCGGAAACCCCCGAAGCGCTAGAACAGCACAAAATCATTGGCTTTGCCGATGCGCCCCACCTGAATCGCTGGCCCCTTACCCGTCATGTTGCACTGTCCACAACCCTAAGCAGTAGCAGCGGTGAAACTATTCGCCAACTGTGCTTGGCTGGACAAGGCTTGGCACTGCTATCCGAGTTTATGATTTGTGAAGACTTGGCCAACGGACAGCTGGTTAAAGTGCTAGATAATCATATCACCAGCCCAAGTAACCGCGAGTTGGTACATGCGGTCTACTACCGTAACACCACCCTTTCCAGCCGTATTACTGCTTTTCTGGACTATATCCATCCTCTAATGCGGTTGTAATGCAGTAAAAGCAAGCCGGTTTGCCTCGCAGAGATAGAAACACTGAGCCTTTGAGCATAGGAACACCCACCACCAACTTGATTGGAGAAGCTTAAACCTAGAAAGAGGCCCCGCGAAAAGGCCTCAATTGCTCGAAATAAACCGTTGCCCTAATGTATCTAAAATCTGTTGACCGTCCTCTTTGTAGTAAGGGCCTTGGGGCCAGCATTCTAAAAGATCAAGCACGGTTTCACTGGGGCGGCACAGCTTAACCCCTTTTGGGCTACACACTATAGGCCGATTGACTAAAATGGGGTGCTCTAGCATTGCGCTAAAAATTGTCTCGTTCGAGACACGTTCATCTAACAAGCCTAAGGCTTCCGCTGGAGATTTAGTTGTTCTGAGAGCCTGACGTGGGGTTAAATCAGCCGCAGCAAGCAGGCCTTGCAACTGGGCCTTAGTCCAGCCCTCCTTAATATATTCAATCACGACCGGTGAATAACCTGAGTCTTGGATGATTTTAAGCACATTTCGCGATGTGCCGCAGCCTGGGTTGTGGTGGATAACTATCATCGTTTATCTCTATGCACTCTTTACCAAAATTCAATTGCCCCTGAATGGTCGATCCATCCCTTCCAACCCCGTGCGCACGGCTCCATTCGCAAGCCATAAAGCAAAAACAGGGGCACCCCGTCCAAGACTTCACACTTACAATGACCGCTGGTTAACCCGCTCACTCACTTGCTCAGCCGTTTCCACACGCTCAGAATAACGATCGACAAAATAGCCTTTATTATCACGTAGCAATAAGGTGAATTTCATTAACTCTTCCATCACATCCACTATACGATTGTAATAGGGGGACGGTTTCATTCTATCGTTGTCATCAAACTCTAAATAAGCCCTAGGTACAGAAGACTGATTCGGGATCGTTACCATCCGCATCCATCGCCCTAACACACGCAGCTGATTGACAACATTAAACGATTGCGAACCACCACAAACCTGCATGACAGCCAGTGTTTTTCCTTGTGTTGGCCTAACGCCGCCCATATTCAGAGGCACCCAATCTAACTGGCTTTTAAAGATGCTGGTCATCGCACCATGGCGCTCAGGGGAACACCACACTTGCCCCTCAGACCACATCATTAACTCCCGTAACTCTCGCACTTTGGGATGGTTTTCATCTGCAACATCCACCTGAGGCAGCCCTTCAGGGTTAAAAATTTTCACCTCGGCACCAAAACGCGTTAACAAACGCGCAGATTCTTCAATAACCAGTCGACTAAAAGAACGCTCCCGCAAAGACCCATAAAGCAATAATATACGTGGCGCATGTTCACTCTGCTTTCCTACGCACTTTTCAAACGATGGTCGATCCAGCAACGTATCATCTATATTGGGTAGCGAGGGGTTTTCTAGGTTTACTTCACTCATATCAGTTCAATACCTTTTACTTCAATACTTTTTACGTCAATACAGGACCTGTTTTACAATGCCGCAGAGAAAGAACCTGTACCACCGCTACATTCTCTCAAACAAGTAACCGCCTTTTATCTTACTCAAAAACAGATGTAAACATTTACGCGCTACGCAAAAGACTTTTCTTCTTTTTTTAATCTACCGAATGCGCCTAGAGATCATGTAGAAAGAGCTGTAGGCAATATCTACTACCCTATTCAGCTGCCTCATTTTCCACTTAAACCCACGTTCGCTAATGAATAGGACGCGTCTAGCACGCTAATGGGAAATAGATTCGAATTTACATCTTGATCTTTAGCACCAAATATAAGCATCCAGATCCCGGAAATTTCGGGCAAAAATCACTACACGGAGTACTTAACATCATTTATTTAACGACCCGAAAGAGTGTAATACACACCAAATCAAAGGCTGACAGGCTATCTGTGGCTAATTTTACGTGCACGCCAAAAACAGCGATAAACCGATCAAACCAGAGAAAACTTCTATCAAGCCCCTGAGACGCTCTTTCCATACGATAAAGCATATTGTAGCGCCCCATTTAAATGCTAGAATGGGCATATTAATAACCACTCAGGCTCTTGAAATATTCAACGGGGCCCATAAGTAATTATAAACAGATCAGTTAATCCTGGTCTTACCCTTTTGGGGCTTTAGCGCTTGCTGGCGTATCACCTAAAACAATAATAAATGCTAAAACAATACCCTAAGTGATCTGTATAGCACCTATGCAGGTTCTAAATTTAGCAGCGCATTTATATCTATCTTCCCTATTACTACAACTGAATCGAATACGTAAAAAGGAGAATCCACAAAGTAACTCAGGGAAGAACACTCATATCAATCACATGAATGAGTGTCGGCCAACCGATAAACCACCACACACTTTGACTAAGGGCACTGCATGACCATAGACGCCACCTACCAATACATTTTCCTATCCGGCCTACTTGTAATGCTATGCGTTGTTGCCAGCGTTTTAACTCGCCGTATAGGTGCGCCTGTTTTATTGGTTTTTTTAGTCTTAGGTATGCTGGCTGGGGAAGACGGAATCGGTGGTATTAAGTTTGACGATTTTAATATGGCCTTCCTTTTCGGCAATATTGCGCTTGCCATTATTATCTTTGACGGGGGGCTTGGCACAAAAACACAAAGCTTCCGTGTTAGTCTTAAACCCGCACTGTCATTAGCCACGGTTGGCGTTATTATCACCGCAGGTATCACCGGCTATGCCGCACATATTATTTTAGGTTTACCGCTCCTTGATGGGCTATTAATCGGCGCCATTGTTGGATCGACAGACGCTGCAGCCGTCTTTGGCTTACTCAGAAGCGCAGGTTTAGACTTAAAAGAACGGACAAGCGCCACCCTAGAAATCGAGTCGGGCTCCAATGACCCGATGGCAATCTTTTTAACGATCACCCTAGTGCAACTGCTTCAACTTAGCGATAGCGGCAGCCAAGGTTGGACCATTGCAAGTGAGTTACTCAGCCAGGTGGGGCTAGGTTTAGCTTTCGGCTTTGCGGGCGGCCACATCGTCGCTCAATTACTCAAACGCTTACCACTTCCTTCATCGCTCTATCCGCTGCTTGCACTAGCGGGTGGTATCTGTATCTTCGGTATCACTAACCATCTCAACGGCAGTGGCTTCCTCGCGATCTTTATCACTGGCGTTATTATTGGTAATACCCCGCTTATTTATAGCAACGAGATCCATCGCTTCCATGATGGAATAGCGTGGTTAAGTCAAATTGGTATGTTCTTAATGCTCGGCTTACTCATCACCCCAAGCCATATGATACCGATTATTATCCCAGCGATAGCCATCGCCTTTGTACTGATCTTTATCGCACGGCCTGTGGCGATCGTCATGTCTTTACTTCCGTTCCATTTCCCCTGGCGCGAGCAGGTATTTATTGGCTGGTGCGGATTACGTGGGGCGGTGCCCATCATCTTGGCACTGTTCCCATCGTTAGCGGGCTTGGAACATACACAAACCTACTTTGATCTTGTATTTTTTGTGGTGTTAATCTCACTGATACTGCAAGGCTGGACAATTGCGCCGGTGGCGAGGTGGTTAAAAATAGAGCTCCCTCCCACGTCGGATGAGCCTAATTATTTACACTTAACCATTAAACACGACCAAGATAAAAACCTCTTAATCTATCCGGTTGTCGCCGGCAGCAGCGCGGTCGGGTCATCCGCCAATAATCTACCTTTAACTGACCAGTGTCAGATGGTCGGTGTTATCCGACAAGGTAAACTAATAAGCGATCTAGAACCGCAAACATTTCTACCCGAAGACCAAGTTATGATTTTGGCCACAAGCCCGGCTAAAACAGCATTAGGACGTATTTTCGCCCCCGCGACCCTGTCCTCCTCGCTCAAATCTAACAGTTTCTTTGGCGAATTCGTTTTGTTACCCAGCGCCCACATGGCCGACATCGCTCAACAGTATGGGTTTGAGATCGACCCTGACAGCGCCGAAATGACCGTCGAACGCTATTTAATTAGCCAATTCCATGGCAAACCGGTGGTGGGTGACCAAGTTCAGCTTGGTCTGGTTAAAATTATTGTTAGAGAAACCGAAGGCGAACGTATTGTCTCGGTGGGACTAAAATTAAGCACTTAAAATGTCGCGGCGTAAAACACCTTATGCCTTTGCAGGTCAGCGCTTTATTTTATAAGGTTTGGGGAATAGGGACGGGTTATTGCACTGATAATAAGCAGTGACCCGCATGCCGGACGCAGGTCAATTATTTGGCACAATCAACGATCAATGCAGACTGAGACATCAGCTCTCCGCAACCACATAAGGTTATGTAAGACACCCAAAAGATCAGCAGTATAGATTACGAATACAAGGATGAGTTTTAAAATATGAGTCTAATCGAATTGGTCACACAGTCGACCTTCACCTAAATTACGGCATTAATGGTATTAGCAACGGTGATCGGTTTCATCGGCCTATTGATGAAACAACCGTTAATTGTCAGCTTTATCGCCGTCGGTTTAATTGCCGGCCCTTCGGTTTTAGATATTGTTCACTCCAAAGAGCAGATAACCCTGTTGTCAGAATTAGGGATCGCAATACTTCTGTTTTTAGTTGGGATTAAGCTTGATGTAAAACTGATACGCTCTATCGGTGGCGTATCGCTGATGACCGGTCTAGGGCAGGTCGCATTTACATCGATCGCGGGCTATTTCATCGGATTAAGCTTAGATCTAGGTCACATCACCAGCCTTTATGTTGCTGTGGCGCTCACCTTCTCCTCCACCATCATCATCGTTAAACTCCTCTCGGACAAAAAAGAGATTGATTCACTGCATGGTCAAATTGCACTAGGCTTTTTGATTGTACAAGACCTTGTGGTGGTACTGGCTATGATCGTCCTTGCTGCCATCGGCATAGGTGACGGCCATGATGGCACCAACGATAGCTCCGTTTGGAACGTCGCGCTATCAGGGGGTGGACTGCTCCTATTTGTTATTGTTTTTGTCCGTTATATTGCTAACCCACTCACAGAGCAACTGGCAAAAATACCGGAACTCTTAGTTATTTATGCCATCGCCCAGGCCGCACTTTTTGCTGCAATAGGTGATTTTGTAGGCCTTGGCATGGAAGTCGGCGGTCTACTGGCAGGGGTCGCCTTAGCGTCAACACCTTATCGCGAGAGTATTGCCGCACGACTCGCCCCACTGCGTGATTTTTTACTGTTATTTTTCTTTATTGCCTTGGGCGCAACACTCGATCTATCTTTGTTAGGCTCACATATTTCTGGCGCTATTATATTTTCACTGTTTGTACTCATCGGAAATCCGCTCATTGTGTTAATCATCATGGGCCTGATGGGCTACCGTAAGAGAACAGGCTTTCTCGCTGGGTTGACGGTGGCACAGATCAGTGAATTTTCATTGCCATGGGGATCAGCCTAGGACACTTGCAGCAGGATATATTAGGCCTCGTCACACTGGTGGGCATTGTGACCATTGCGGCATCAACCTATATGATCACCTACTCACACTGGCTCTACTCTCTGGCAGAGCCCCTACTCGGTATCTTTGAACGCGAAGGCACACCTAAAGAACAGTCAGAGGAACACCACTCCTGCGGGCATTACCCAATCATTATTTTTGGCCTAGGCCGACTCGGCACAGCCATCGCAATGCGACTAAAAAATAAGGGGTTTAAGGTATTAGGGATCGATTTCAGCCCAGAAACAATCAAACACTGGAATCAACTGGGGCTAGATACTCAATATGGTGATGTGACCGATGCCGAATTTATCACAGAGCTCCCCCTACGCCATGCACAATGGATTGTGTCGACGATCCCTTATCATCACACCGGTATCTCCTCTGAAGATACGCGGAAAACAATTGTTCAACTCACGCGCGTTGCCGGCTTTAGTGGAAAAATCGCAACGGTTTCCCATAGTAAAACAGAAACAGAAGAGCTAAAAATCCTAGGTATAGACCTTGTTTTCGAGCCATTTCAAGATGCCGCCGACAGGGCTTCGGAGTTACTACTAGACGGCATGGATATACAACTAAGTAAACAAAAATAGCAGAGGGGTATCATCATGAATCGGTTCCAAAATATTTTGTACGTAATGGGCAATCAAAACAATGAACCCTCCCCCTCCTTGATGCGGGCCGTGTCGCTAGCCAAAAATAATCAAGCCGATTTAACCTTGCTCGCCATGCACACAAAAACCACCCTACCACTGTACGCACAGGGTATAGGCATTGATGAAAATAGCCTACAGCAACGCATCAAAGAGCGCGAAGAGGAGGCCCTAACCAAACTTTCTCAAGCATTAGAAAAAGAGATCGAAACAACCATCCTCGTGCGCTCGGGTAAAAAATACATTGAAAGCATACGCGTCGTCCAAGCCCATAACTTTGACTTAGTCATCAAAGAAGCGGATGAGTACAACTGGCTCGATCACTTAATCGTCAGTGACGATATGCACTTATTACGTCAGTGTCCTTGCCCCGTCTGGCTGATGAAAAAAGAGAGCGAAAAGGAAAACTATCAGCGCATTATGGCGACTGTAGATTTTGATACAGAAAATGACGAAACGGAGAATGAGCAGATTAATGAGGTGATCGTCGACCTGGCCAGCTCCCTATCCCTATCTAACTTCACCTCACTGGATATTGTGAATGTCTATGACGTTCCACAAGCCGGCTTTATTAGCTTATGGGCTGAGCAACCGGATAAAATAGAACGTAAGCTCTTTGAATCCGAACATCGCTTGCGCCAACAAAAAATGGATGGGCTGTTATACACAATGCAACAGCAGCTAGGCGACGAGTCCTATGAATATGTCTCCCCCCGCTCCCATACGATCCAAGGGATTGCAGGCCAAGAGATTCCAAAATTCGCGAAAGAAAACGATATTGATTTAGTCATTATGGGGACGGTTGCGCGCTCAGGCATTGCCGGTGTACTCATCGGAAACACGGCGGAAACGGTACTGTCTCAGCTCCAATGCTCCGTACTTGCGATTAAACCACCAGGGTTCGTCTCGCCTGAGTTATAAGGCCGAGTAACCGCACGCTCACCCTTGTTACATCTTTCGTTAAAGAAAAAAATAGGATAACGCCTTTACATATATGTTTTTTCATATATATAATATTTCATATATTAAAACTCGCAAATATAAAGACACCGCTCATTCGAGGAGTTTAGATTTTGATGCCACCGATACAGTTCTACAAATGCCTCTCCGAAGAGACACGACTCCGATGCCTGCTCTTAATTCAGTCGGAAGATGAGTTGTGCGTTTGTGAACTCATGGAAGCGCTCAATGAAAGCCAGCCAAAGGTCTCTAGACACCTTGCACAACTCAGAAATTGCGGTTTACTTACCGACCGACGCCAAGGTCAATGGGTGTTCTACAGTATTAATCAAGCGCTACCCGAATGGATGCACACCGTCTTAACCGAAACACTAACGAACAACGCCCTGTTTATTAAGGATGATAAGGATCGACTGAAGAAAATGGGGGACCGGCCGGACCGTACACGCTTATGTTGCGCTTAGATCAAGGCACACCGACGATGCAGGCTGACAACGGGGCCAGCCCTATTATCTACACCGTTCAGGCATTAACGAAGGAGAAGCAACATGGGCACATTTGAGCGTTATTTATCAGTATGGGTCGGTATCTGCATCATTGCGGGTGTGATATTAGGTAATCTATTCCCTCACCTCTTTGAACAGATCGCCTCACTGGAGTTTGCCCACGTCAATTTCGTTGTAGCCGTGCTTATATGGGTCATGATCTACCCAATGATGGTACAAATTGATTTTTCATCCATTAAGGATGTGGGCAAAAAACCTAAAGGCTTACTTTTAACCTTAGTGATTAACTGGTTAGTCAAACCCTTTACCATGGCATTACTGGGTTGGTTATTCTTCAAAGGTATTTTTGCCGATTGGATTGACCCACAAACTGCGAATGAATATATCGCGGGGATGATTCTTTTAGGCGTCGCCCCTTGTACCGCCATGGTCTTTGTCTGGAGCCAACTAACCAAAGGCGACCCTAACTACACATTAGTTCAGGTCTCGCTGAACGATATCATTATGATCTTCGCCTTTGCCCCCATTGCTGGCTTTCTCTTAGGCGTAACAGATATTGCGGTACCTTGGAGTACACTTTTACTGTCTGTCGTGCTTTACGTGGTAATCCCACTGGTTGCAGGGGTCGCAACCCGGAAAAAAGTCGATAAGCAGAACGACCATTCTCAACTCGACCGGCTACTCTCAACCTTAAAGCCTTGGTCAATGATCGGCCTATTAGCGACGGTCGTATTACTCTTTGGTTTTCAGGCAGAAACCCTATTGTCCCAGCCCGAAGTCATCGGTTTAATCGCGATCCCACTGCTTATTCAAACCTATGGCATTTTTGCTATTGCTTATCTGTGGGCTAAAAAAATGAAACTCCCCCACAACATTGCAGCCCCCGCCTGCATGATAGGCACATCTAACTTTTTTGAATTAGCTGTCGCAGTGGCAATCTCCCTCTTTGGACTCCACTCGGGTGCTGCACTGGCCACGGTGGTCGGTGTCCTTGTCGAAGTCCCTGTTATGCTCAGCTTAGTCTGGTTTGCCAACCGCACTCGGCACTGGTTTGGAGAACACTAATGTTTGCCATCTTTACACAATTTGCCGATTGGCTAACCTATTCTATTTTCGGTTTATCGCCTGATTCAAAGTTAGGTGATGCCGTGCACTTTTTTATTGAGGATGTCAGCAAGATATACGCCCTGCTCATCGTCATGATCTACGTTGTTGCCCTATTGCGTGCATCGCTAAATGTAGAGCACGTCAGGGATTACCTGTCAGGTAAAAATCGTGGCATTGGGTATTTATTGGGGTCGGGGTTTGGCGCCATCACGCCGTTCTGCTCATGCTCAAGCATCCCCGTCTTTCTCGGCTTTACCTCAGCGGGAATTCCCGTTGGCATTACAATGTCATTCCTTTTAACCTCCCCCTTAATTAATGAGGTGGCCATCTTACTGCTGATGAGTTTACTCGGCTGGAAGTTCACCCTCCTCTATGTTGTCATCGGAATCAGCGTAGGCACACTGGGTGGTTTTTTCCTTGATAGCATCAAAGCGGAACGCTGGTTACAGTCCTTTGCCGCAAAAGCACTTGCTCAGGGCCAACAAAATGACCAAACCAATCACTCGCAAACCGCTACCGCAATGCCGCTTGCTCAGCGTCATGAGTTTGCTAAAGATGAAACCTTAGAGATCTTTTCCCGGGTCTGGAAGTGGGTCATCATCGGCGTCGGCTTAGGTGCCGCATTACACGGTTTTGTCCCTGATGGCTGGATCGAACAGTACTTAGGCGATGGGCAATGGTGGTCTGTTCCGGCGGCTGTATTACTCGGCATCCCTCTGTATTCCAACGCAACCGGTGTTATTCCGGTAATGGAAAGCTTAATCATCAATGGTTTGCCTATAGGCACGACGTTAGCATTTTGCATGAGCACCGTTGCCGCGAGCTTCCCTGAATTTATCCTACTTAAACAGGTGATGCAGTGGCGACTACTCGCCACCGTGTTCCTGCTCTTATTAGTGTCATTTACTGTCGTTGGCTGGATATTCAACGCGTTCTCTTCTTTCTTATGAGGTGATCTATGAAACAGATAAAAGTACTTGGTAGTGGCTGTACAAAATGCACCAAAACAGCAGAACTCATCGACAAACTCGCGCAGGAATCGGGCGTTCACGTAAATGTCACCAAAGAAACGGACCCTCAAGTTATCATGGGGTATGGGGTGATGAGTACGCCCGCCGTTGTTATTGATGAGCAACTCGTCCACTCCGGCTCAATCCCACACAGGGATCAGGTCCAGACTTGGCTCACCCAAGAATAGCAGCGCCTTAACAAACAGGTACAACAAAGCAACCGTACACGCACGGCTATTTTCATTATTTAACACATAACGTTATTCGGTTCCGAGGTCATTATGACAATAAAAGTAGGTATCAATGGTTTAGGGCGCATGGGACGGTTATCGTTTCGAGCAGCATTTGATTGGAATGATATTGAGTTTATTCAATTCAATGATCCCGCCGGTGATGCAGCGACACTCGCCCACCTGATTACATTCGATTCAGTACATGGTCGCTGGCACCATGATGCCCAGGCCGAAGGCAAGGATATAGTCATCGACGGCAAGCGCATTCATTGCACCCAAAACAAAGCGATTGACGATACCGATTGGTCTAACTGCGATGTGGTCATTGAAGCCAGCGGCAAGATGAAATCTAAAGCGGCCCTACAAGCCTACCTTGATCAAGGGGTAAAACGCGTTGTAGTCACCGCTCCTGTTAAAGAAGAGGGCGTGCTTAATGTAGTAATGGGGGTCAACCACCACCTTTACGACAAGTCCAAGCACAGCATTGTCACGGCCGCCTCCTGTACCACGAACTGTTTAGCGCCCGTTGTTAAAGTGATTCACGAGACACTTGGTATCGTACACGGCTCCATGACGACCATTCACGATATTACCAATACACAAACGATATTAGACGCCCCCCACAAAGACCTGCGGCGCGCCCGCGCCTGTGGCATGAGCCTGATCCCAACAACAACGGGCTCAGCAACGGCGATTACTCATATATTCCCTGAACTCAAAGGCAAGCTGAATGGCCATGCCGTACGTATTCCACTAGCAAATGCCTCATTAACCGATTGCGTATTTGAAGTCAGCAGAGCGACCACAGAAACCGAAGTAAACCAGCTCCTCAAAAAAGCAGCCGAGACTGACCTAAAAGACATTCTCGGATATGAAGAGCGCCCCTTAGTCTCTATCGATTACAAAACAGACCCTCGCTCTAGCATTATTGATGCCTTATCAACCATGGTAGTCAATGGCACCCAAGTCAAACTATACGCTTGGTATGACAATGAGTGGGGATACGCTAACCGTACCGTTGAACTGGCCCGTTTAGTCGGCCAGTCCGATAAAGAGTAATCAGCATGCTTGCACAACTCTCACCCCAAATTCGCCAATATATAATGGTCACGGGAAATTACTGGGCATTTACCCTCACCGATGGCGCGTTAAGGATGTTGGTTGTGCTCTATTTCCACGGGCTAGGTTATAGCCCGCTGGCAATCGCTATGCTGTTTATCTTTTACGAAGTATTTGGTGTTGTCACGAATTTAATTGGCGGCTGGCTGGGCGCTCGGCTTGGCCTCAACAAAACCATGAATGTCGGCCTATTTATACAAATAGTCGCCCTCAGCATGCTGCTATTGCCAAGTAGCTTTCTCACCGTCCCTTGGGTCATGGCCGCACAAGCCCTCTCTGGGATTGCTAAAGACCTGAATAAAATGAGCGCAAAAAGCGCTATTAAGCTACTCGTTCCTAATTCAACAGGCGCCGAAAGCCAGTTATATAAGTGGGTAGCACTGCTCACCGGTTCAAAAAATGCGCTAAAAGGGGTGGGCTTCTTTTTAGGGGGGGCGCTGTTAAGCCTACTCGGCTTTTCCGGCGCCGTATTGGCCATGGTCCTCGCGTTAAGCACCATCTGGGTAGTCAGTGTCATCTATCTAAAAAAGGATTTAGGCAAAGCGAAAAACACACCGAAATTCACCGCTATTTTTGCCAAAAGCCGTGCGGTCAATTACCTTTCCGCCGCACGCATGTTTCTCTTTGGCGCACGGGATATCTGGTTTGTTGTCGCGTTACCGGTCTTTTTAACAACCCAGTTTGCTTGGGATCATTGGTATGTGGGGGGATTTTTAGCCACCTGGGTCATAGGCTACGGCATAGTACAAAGCCTCGCCCCTAAGATCACAGGTAAAAACAAAGGGGTTATGCCTGATGGGCGACACGCTACCGCTTGGGCATTAGGGTTAAGTATTACACCTGCCCTTATTGCGCTTTCACTCACCTATAATTGGCACGTAGAAACCCTATTAATCGGTGGCTTGCTCGCATTCGGGGCTTTATTTGCTGTCAATTCAGCATTACATAGCTACCTCATCGTTAGCTATGCCAGTGAAGATCGCGTCTCGCTAGATGTGGGCTTTTACTACATGGCAAATGCGATGGGACGGCTCATTGGAACGGTACTATCCGGCTGGATCTACCAAGACTTTGGATTGGCGGCCTGCCTATGGCTATCAACCTTATTTATTCTACTGGCCGCGTTAATTTCTCAAGGGTTACCTAAACACCCCCGCGCTAAATTACACGCCTCTTCACTCTAGGAACCGGATTTAGTGAACAAAAAAGGCTAACCCTACTGGCTAGCCTCGTTCTAAAAAAGCCCGTGTCTGCTGCCTGTCGCTTTATGAGAATCACAACGCCATAGCAACCTAAAAACACAGGAGTCACTAGCAAGCGACCCCTCAACGGTCATTAAGATGCTTTTTTAACAAATTTTGATTTCAGCATCATGTCGCCAACACCATCAACTTTACAATCAATATCATGGTCGCCGTCAACAAAGCGTTTAATCGAAGCCTTAGTGCCAATTTTAAGGACTTGGGATGAGCCTTTTACTTTTAAGTCTTTGATCAACGTAACCTTATCCCCTTCTGCCAATAGATTCCCATTTGCATCTTTAAGGGTTATTGCGTCCTCTTCACCACTATCGTTAGGGTTCCATTCAAAAGCACATTCAGGACAGATCAACATTTCTTGGTCTTGATATACGTAAGCAGACTCACATTTCGGACAATTTGGCAGACTCATTAGAACCTCTCTTAGGGTGAAATTTGGATAATCACTTCTTTTATCATTACAATTTTATTATAATCACATGATAATAGATTTGCTAGAGTGTATACAGCATATGATCGCAATCAGAGATGCCTTTAAAGCGGGATTATTCTCGCATGAAAACTGGTTAAGAAATATTGTTGCTGGAACCATTGTCGGTGTCGTTGCTTTACCTTTAGCAATGGCGTTTGCGATTGCCTCTGGCGTTAAACCAGAGCAAGGCATTTACACTGCCATAATTGCAGGTCTCGCCGTCTCTATTTTTGGTGGCAGCCGCTTACAAATTGCAGGGCCGACAGGCGCATTTATTGTTATTTTATCAGGCATCACGGCAGAATACGGCGTATCTGGGCTGCAAATAGCGACCTTAATGGCAGGCTTTATTCTTATTGCATTAGGGTTCGCCAAGTTAGGAAGCATTATAAAGTTCATCCCCGACCCGGTTATTGTGGGCTTTACCGCAGGGATCGCCGTCATCATCTGGGTTGGACAATGGCAGGACTTTTTCGGCTTAGCCCATGTAACGGGTGAACATTTCCACGAGAAGGCCATCAGCCTATTCAACTTACTGCCCAGCTTTCATTTAGCGACGACGGCACTCGCCGTGCTCTCCCTCTTTCTAGTCATTGTCACCGCTCACATCCCTGGGCTTAAAAAAGTACCCGGCCCACTGGTCGCGCTGATTGTGATCACCTTAACCCAGTCAATCTTTCAGTTTGAAGGCGTACGCACCATCGGTAGCGCATTTGGCGGGATACCTCAGGGACTACCTGAGTTCGAAGTACCCTCGTTTACGTGGCCGCAAGTGATCTCATTAATTGGCCCCGCGTTCACAATCGCTATGCTTGGCGCAATCGAATCTTTATTGTCGGCGGTGGTCGCTGACGGTATGTCAGGGACGCGTCACGACTCGAATCAGGAGCTTGTTGGCCAAGGGATTGCCAATGTACTCACCCCTTTATTTGGTGGGTTTGCAGCCACCGGGGCGATTGCACGTACAGCCACTAATATCCGAAACGGCGGTAACAGCCCTCTTGCAGGGATTGTACATTCGGCTGTATTGGTCATTATTCTCGTTTTCTTGGCCCCACTGGCCAGCGATATTCCGCTATGCGTGCTCTCAGCCATACTGTTTGTCGTCGCGTGGAATATGAGCGAAGTCCGACATTTCAGCAAAATTATGACGAAAGCCCCCCGTGCCGATGTGGTAATTTTGCTTGTCACCTTTTTCCTAACCGTGTTCGCGGACCTAGTCATTGCCGTCAACATCGGCGTGATCATTGCCACCTTACATTTCTTGCGCCGGATGGCCTCAAGTGTAGAAGTCTCTGTATCAGAAGCGAGTGATATCCATGCCGAGCTAACCCATTTAGGCATGCAAAATCTACCCGAGTCCATCGTCGTTTATTCGGTTGAAGGACCTTTCTTCTTCGGTGCAGTTGAAACCCTTGAGCGCTCTTTAGCCAATACGCACACTGACCCCCAATACTTAATTATTCGTTTAAAGTGGGTGCCTTTTATCGATGCAACGGGCCTACAAACACTCGAAGAGGTCATTACTGCTCTACAGAAACGTGATGTCGTTGTCTTAATGTCCGGTGCTAATAAACGTGTAGAACGTAAGCTGAGAAAAGCAGGCATTATTAACCTGTTGGGTGAAGCCCGTTTCTTTAATGATTTTACTCAGGCGATTAGCCAGCTATTAAAAATGGACAACCTTAAGCAGGATGACCGTGTAATCATGGATGGTTTTCTAGAAGCGAGCCGCCAATACTTTGAAAGTAAACGGGACGAAACGGATAACAAAAAAAGCTGATATTAAGATGACGTTTCATCTTCAGTTTTATTTAAATAATCCACGCCATGCTGCTCAAGATAGCCGCGCATAAGTTGACGTACAACTTGGGAAGGGGTTAAGTCCTGTGATGCACACAGTTGCTCAAACGCTTTCTTTTTTCGTGGATCAAGCAAAACAGTGAAGCGAGCAGTTTTAGATTCCATGTTTGTTTCCGTCAGCTGGATATTATAATTTGATTATAATATCCAGCCTAAAAGAAAGGAAGAGCATCCGCATACGGAAAGCTTCAATCCCCTTCCAATCACCCATCAAAAATAGATATCCAGCGGCATAACAGCACAACCCCCCAGCCTCAAGACAAAACAGCAGCATCCGCTTCCATGCCGCGTGCAAACGCCATACTCTAAACTAGAAAAAATCCACCCGCTGCGACATTTTGTCTCGCCTTACTTAACCTGCTCTAGGGTATAATAGGCACATGGCTAATCATCGCGAAAACCTCTTACAGCTTTCTTATATACGTTCAGTCACACTGTTTGGTCAGTGTCTTGCTGTTATCTTTGCTATTTATGGCTTACATGCCGATTTGAACGTATGGAAAATCAGCTCCACCTTAGGCACCTTAGCTTTTCTTAATTTAATCACTTATGCGCGACTCTTCTCCCCGTGGCCTGTAACGGAGCCCGAATTTTTCACCCAACTGATCGCAGAGATGTCCCTCTATGGCGCACTGCTATTCCATATGGGGGGCGCAACCAACCCCTTTATTTTTCTCTTATTAGTCCCACTGATTATCGCATCAGCCACCCTTTCAAAACGCTATGTTTGGCTGATTGCTGTGATGATTGTCGCTATATACAGCTCACTCTTGTTCTACTACGAGCCTATTCTAAAGCTCAGTAACAGCCACCAGCATCGTATTATGGAGCTGTTTGATATACACATTGTGGGGATGTGGATTAACTTTTTACTCACCGTGTTAGTTATTACTTACTTCATTGTCAGAATGCGCCAATCCATGCAGCAGCAACAGGATAAACTCGAACAGGAGCGAGAAAAGCATATCCATGATCAACAGCTACTCTCCCTAGCGACAATGGCCGCAGGTACTGCCCACGAACTGGGCACCCCCCTAAGTACGATGCAAGTATTACTAAAAGAGTTGGAACATGAGCACCAGCACACGCCCGACCTGTTAGAAGACCTCCAGCTGCTATATCAACAAACCGAAGTCTGTGCGACACGCCTCAAGCAGATGACTCAAAGTGTTAAAGAGGAGCATTCGACAACCCAATGGCTGCCCGCCACTGAGCTGATCGAAGAAACACTTGAGCAGCTGATGGTACAACGTCCAGATGTTAGTCAAACCTATACCGTGATGGGACTCGGGGAACCGCCTTACTTAAGCTGTACAACCTCGCTCAAGCAATCGCTGCTAAATCTAATCAATAATGCAGCAGACGCTAACCCCAAAGACTTACAGATTGAACTGGACTGGGATCAACAACAAACCTATTTCCGTATCCATGATTGGGGGCCCGGCATAAGCCTTGAGCAAAGCGACAATCTAGGCAAACCCTTTATCACCACAAAAGGAAAAGGCCTAGGAATAGGCTTATTTTTAACCGCGACAACACTGGCACGCTATGATGGCGATGTCCGGCTCTATAACCACCCTGAAGGCGGTACCTTAACCGAAGTAACGCTACCAATAAGGCAAAAAAATGACTGAACGCTTCCTTATTGTTGATGATGACCCAACATTTACTCGCGTACTATCACGGGCCATGACCCGACGGGGGTTTGAGGTTCAAGTGGCACGTAGTGCCGAAGATACGCAGCTACTGATCGAAAACTGGATACCCGATCTAGCCACTGTCGACCTAAAAATGGAGGGTAACTCTGGCCTCAGCCTTATCCCCCATTTGAAGGAAAAGAATGCGGATATGCATATTCTAATGCTAACGGGCTATGCCAGTATCGCAACCGCAGTAGAGGCGATTAAATTAGGTGCGACACAGTATCTGCCCAAACCGGCTGACGCCGATCAGATCTTAGCCGCACTCAACCAAGTCGATGCCGACGCAGAGATCGACGTAAGCGAGCAGCCGATGTCGGTTAACCGTTTAGAATGGGAACATATTCAAAAAGTACTTAATGAGCATGAAGGGAATATATCGGCCACAGCAAGGGCCTTAGGGATGCACCGTCGAACATTACAAAGAAAGCTCGCTAAGCGCCCCGTTAAACGTTAGCAGCCCCTATTATTGATCATCGATATACGTTTTAGCATCAAAGCCTCTCACCCAGTCGGGATGAAACACCAACATACCTGTGAGAATAATCCCATTCATTAGCCCCTCGGGGAACATAATGAGCGGCAGGTAACGTACATACTCTAAGATAATTTTATCGAAACTGTATACGCCATCCAGAACCAAAATACTGCTTGCCGCAAGCCCAGCACCCGCCGATGACAAACCTGCACCAAAAAAACCACACACAAAGAGAAAGACAAAAAAGTTTTTACTCAGCTTTTTATCCACAAACCATTGGATTAAACAGGTAATAGCGACAGGACAAAGCACCGAGCATGTACCACTGAGAAACAGGCTATCCCAACTCTCTTTACCTATGATTGCCATACCCAAGAGCGCCACTGTGCCCGACAGAATTGCTAAATCCCAACCAAAGACAAGCGTCATCATCGTCACACCCAGAAAATGAATGCCTAACCCCGGTGAAATACCCGCACGCATGGACCACAACACAACAAGCAACACTGTCGCGCCACCTAACATGTGCTGCAAGGTTTTGTTATGTAAAAAGACGTTCCAAGGTGTGTTGCGCAACGCAAAGCATACAGCGAGAAGGTAAATGACACCCCCGAAGATCAGCCAAGGCGTCGTTATTAATCCATCAGTAAAACTCATAATACGTCTTCATCTTAGTGTATTGAAGGGACTCTAAAGCATCAAACTCAGTAGTAACGCATCCTCTCGCTCATCCGGAGAGCTGGGTACAGGGTAGTAATTTTTACGCCGCCCCTCTTCAACAAAGCCAAAACGCTGGTAAAGGGATCGAGCAGCCGTATTGGACTCCCTAACCTCTAACATTAATCGCTCGACAGCCTGCCCTTTCAGTAACGGTAAACACGCGGTGATAAGCTGGCCAGCCAGCCCTGCGCCTCGACATTCAGGCATAATCCCTATCTGTAATAGTTCCGCCTCATCCAACACGGTACTGATAAAGATAAATCCTACCAACTTAGGTGTAAAAACGCCTAAGGATATCCCGCGAGGATGTGCTAACTGCCGCACGATCTGCGCCTGTGACCAGTCTCCGCAATCCTTTAACTGAACAAGATCCGAGAGATCCCCAGCAGTCAGCGGCCTACAGTCCACCATCACCCTATGACAGCGCCGTTAGTAGGGGCTGCATGTCGGTCCAAATTTGCTTTTTGATACCCGGCAACTGCATCGCTTCCGTTAAACTGTGACTCGCAATCGCTTTAACCCCCGAACGCAACTCAAAACAGATACCTTTAAGCTGTTCCAGTGGTTCTTGACGTTCCATCGCCATCTGCACCGCCGCCTCGCCAAACAACAACACGGCTTTAATCGGGTAAGCCTGTAACTCTTTCGATAACTTATGCTGAACAGCGATAGAAGCCTGCTTATAGCCCTGATCTAAGGTTTTACTCGCAAACATCGGCCAAGGCAGCATAAACGCAGGGCCCTGTTCACCTTCAATGCCTAATGCGCTAGCGATCGCTTTCGCTAATGCTTGATAGTTATCGCCAAAATGCCCCCCCTGCGGAGGTACACTGTCCACCACCAAAAGCTCACCGACCCGTAAAAAAGCTAATTTAAAGCGTGGAGGCTCAAGGTTAGCCTCAACACTCGGCTCTGCCACGGCGTCATCAACAGACTCAGCGCTGAGCGGTGGCGATAACGAAGAAGGCTCTGCCACAGGTGACAAGGGCGCTGGTTCTACTTTCGGTGTTGATGCAGGTTCTGCCCCTAAACCCAACGCGGCACGCGCTTGCGACATACTTTGTTGCGCTGTCGCTCGGGCAGCGGGAGTTGTAGGGGCACTTTTGGATAGAGGTGATACGGAGGGGCCGGATGCCGCCAAAGCAGACCGCGCACTTGCGGCACGATCTGACTCAAAAGGGATCTCCGGTGCAGGGTATCTAAAATCAGAAACCCAAGCAGCCGATTCTGCCGCGCCCGGTAATACAGCACAAGGCAGCCAACTAGAAACCCCTAGCGCTTCTAGATATTGATGACGCAGCTGCTCTTGTTCCATATTAACGACCCCTTCACGAATCATTAAACCTGTGGATGTGCTTTCTGAATATTAGCATCGAGCATATTCAGCGCATGAATGTACGCCTTTGCCGATGCAATAATAATATCCGTATCTGCACCTAAACCATTCACTATACGCCCACCCTTCTCCAAACGAACCGTCACCTCACCTTGAGAGTCCGTCCCTTCAGTCACCGCATTAACAGAGTAGATCTGCAAGCTAGCGCCGGAGTTGGCAATAGATTCGATCGCTTTAAACGTTGCATCTACGGGACCGCTGCCATCCGCTTCTGCTGTTTGTTCTTGATCATCAATCTGCATCACGATTTTAGCCATCGGCGTTTCACCCGTCTGAGAGGTGACCGATAAGCTACTCAGCTTAAATAGCTCACTGCTTGCTGATGCGCGGGTATCACTCACTAACGCCACTAAATCTTCATCAAAGATCTCATGCTTTTTATCCGCGAGTTCTTTAAAACGAGAAAACGCATTGTTGAGTTCAAGGTCCGATGACAGTGACGTGCCTAGCTCTTCTAAACGGCTCCGAAATGCAGCCCGTCCTGAATGTTTACCCAACACCATGCGGTTGGTATGCCAGCCCACATCCTGCGCCGTCATAATCTCGTAAGTCTCACGATGCTTCAGCACACCATCTTGGTGAATACCGGATTCATGGGCAAACGCATTGGCACCGACAATCGCTTTGTTCGGCTGTACAGGAAAGCCTGTCACACTAGACACTAAACGCGACGCGGGCACAATCTGGGTTGTATCTATATTGCTCGACACGCCGAGCGAGTCTTTACGTGTACGGATCGCCATGACTACTTCTTCAAGCGACGCGTTACCTGCACGCTCACCTAAACCGTTAATCGTACACTCTACCTGACGCGCACCCGCGCCCACCGCAGCAAGCGAGTTAGCCACAGCCAAGCCTAAATCATTATGGCAATGTACAGAGAAAACCGCTTTATCCGCATTTGGAATACGTTGAATCAACTGACTAATCGTATTCGCAAACTCACCTGGCACCGCGTATCCCACAGTATCGGGAATATTAATAGTACGGGCACCCGCATCAATCACTTTCTCAATGATCTGACACATAAAGTCCAGCTCAGAGCGGCTGGCATCTTCTAATGAAAATTCCACATCATCGATCAAATTACGTGCGCGTGTCACAGCCTTAACCGCTTGCTCGACCACCTGATCAGCACTCATCTGAAGCTTATACTTCATATGAATCGGCGAGGTAGCGATAAACGTATGGATACGCCCCATCGCAGCATTTTTCAGCGCTTCACCTGCACGATCTATATCTGCATCTAAGGCACGGGATAGTGAACAGATACGGCTTTCAGTCACCGCATCCGCGATCGCTTTAACCGACTCAAAGTCACCCGGGCTAGCAATAGCAAAACCCGCCTCGATCACATCCACCCGCATTTTCTCTAACTGCTTTGCAATACGCAGTTTTTCATCACGGGTCATGGAGGCGCCAGGGCTTTGCTCACCATCACGCAAGGTTGTATCAAAAATTATTACACGATTATCATTATTCATCAGGAGCGCTCCAAACCAACTCACTAGCGATCAATACTACTATTATCACTGCTCACTAAATTCTTTACAAAAACTGGACAAAAATAGGTATGAGAGAACTATACTCAAAGTTCCAATAAATAGTTTTCAATAGATAAAACTCTCTATTTAATGGGAATAGTAATCTGCGTTGTAATACTCTTTTGATAGCCTATGACTGGGCTATAAAAGTAGGGATTTGCGTGGTTATCCAGTGACCACCACTATAGCGCCAGAGCTATGTTTTGCAACCAAAGTTTGTCTCTTCATACAACAAAAGAAGATCATCATGGATAAAGAATTTGATCGCCCAATAGACCGAAAAGGAACCGCTAGCCAAAAGTGGGAAAAGTACGGTGATAGCGACATTTTACCGATGTGGGTTGCCGATACCGACTTTATGTCCCCCCCTTGTGTACTTGATGCGCTGAAAGAGCGTATAGATCACGGCATTTTTGGTTACACCGTTGTACCTAGCGAATTAAACCAACTCGTTATTCATCGCATGCAAACGCTCTACCAGTGGGATGTAGATGCGGACGCCATCATCTGGCTACCCGGATTAGTATGCGGACTTAACCTTGCCTGTCGCGCTGTAGGTAAAAGCGGTGATACGGTCATTTCCCCCAAACCGATCTACCCTCCATTTATGTCATCACCGCGACTCTCAGATAGGGAGGTCTGCACCGTTCCGCTTAAACAGGTGGATCAGCGTTTTATTATTGACCTCAACGTACTTGAGAACAGCATTACTGATCACACCCGCCTACTGCTTTTTTGCAATCCCCATAACCCCGGTGGCGCGGTTTACAAGCGAGAGGAGCTTGAAGCCCTAGCGGCCCTTATCCTCAAACATGATCTTTATGTCTGCTCAGATGAGATCCATTGCGACCTGATTTTAGAGCCCGGCTTAAAACATACGCCGCTTGCCTCTCTAGGTGAGGAGATTGCGCTACGCACCATTACGCTTATGGCCCCCAGCAAAACATATAATATTGCGGGACTTGGCTGCTCATTTGCGATCATCAAAGACAAAAAACTACGCCAACAATTCATGAACGTCCGTAAAGGCATCGTTCCCGATGTAAACTTGCTCGGCTATACGGCAACGATGGCCGCCTATAAGGATGGGGATGAGTGGAACAAAAAACAGCTCGACTACCTACGTAGCAACCGTGACTACTTGCAGCAAGAAATCAACTTAATCCCTGGGCTTAAACTGCTCCCGATTGAAGCGACCTACCTTGCGTGGATCGATATATCCGGTGCAAAACTAACCAACCCTGCCCACTTCTTTGAACAAGCCGGTGTCGGCATGTCACCCGGTCGAGATTTTGGTGATGGAAACTATATGCGCTTAAACTTCGGCTGCCCAAGAAGCACCCTTGAAGAAGCGGTACACCGTATCAAAACCGCCTTACTCAATGAACTACCCGCGTAAAGCGACTGAAGTAATAACGCGTAACAAACACCCAATGGAGACAACTCTCTATTGGGTGCGTTACCCAGCACACTAACCGATTAACACACTATGCCCGCGTATGATCAAAGGGGATCACCTCTGCAATAGACGTGGCATCCGAAGCGAGCATTAACAAACGATCAACCCCTAAGGCAACACCGGCACAATCAGGCAGTCCAGCGGCAAGGGCATCTACGAGTCGATCATCTAAAGGGCGTTGCGGAAGCCCTAAACTACCTCGCTGCGCTTGATCTGCCCGCAAACGCCGCGCTTGCTCTTGATGATCCGTCAGCTCATGGTAACCATTAGCTAACTCGACCCCCTTAATAAACAACTCAAAACGCGCCGCCACCTGCTCGCCTGCCCCATTCAACCTAACCTTCGCCAACGCGGCCTGTGAGGCGGGGTAATCGGTCACAAAAATTGCATCAACGTGGGCCAACTGCGGTTCAATCACATGGGAGAGCAAAAGATTTAACCATGTGTCAGGGTCATCATCCTCTAACTCAATATCCACATGTTTTTTAGTTTCAGCCACCAATTCAGCAAGCTCGACCTGCTCTGGTCTAAATCCTAAATAACGCATAAACAGGTCAGAATAGGTCACACGCTCAATAGACGTTAGGCCTAATACCGGCTGCACTAAGGCTTCCACCTCATCCATTAACTGCTGATCATCATACCCAGGCTGATACCACTCAAGCATCGTGAATTCAGGGTTATGACGACGGCCACACTCGCCATTTCGGAAGACCTTACCCATCTGATAGATCGCCCCACTCCCCGCCGCAAGTAGGCGCTTCATGGCATACTCTGGCGATGTTTGCAGGTAATACTTCTGAGTATCAATCCCTACTACAGGGCTATAATCCAGCTCAAAACTATCAATAAACGGGTCACTCACTGCACACTGGGACATCACAGGTGTATCAACTTCCAACACATTTAACTGTTGGAAAAAGTGACGGATATACGCAAACAACGCTGCCCGCTGGGTTAAACGTTCAATCGTTGCCGATGGCTGCCAATCACTCATCTTTATTTACCCATTACCAAAAAAGCCATTACCAACCACACCGCACCAACAAAAACGGCAGCCTAAGCTGCCGTTTCCATTAATCACTCGCCATACTATGCACGGGAAACATATTCACCCGTACGTGTATCAATTTTTAGCACTTCGCCTTGGTTGATAAACAACGGCACACGTACAATCGCACCTGTCGCCAACGTAGCTGGCTTAGAGCCCCCTTGCGCAGTATCACCTTTAAGACCTGGGTCTGTCTCAACCACTTCCAACTCAACAAAGTTCGCTGGCATAACAGCAATCGGATTACCGTTAAACAAGGTTACCGTGACGGAATCCTGCTCTTTTAACCATGGTTTAGCATCAGAGACCGCGTTTTCATCCGCACCCACCTGCTCAAACGTATTTGGATCCATAAAGTACCAAAGCTCGCCATCGTAGTATGAATACTCCATTGTCGTATCCATAACATCTGCTGCTTCAACACTTTCGCCCGATTTGAAAGTACGTTCCCAAATACGACCTGACATCAAGTTACGCAACTTAACACGTGTAAATGCTTGTCCCTTACCCGGCTTTACAAATTCAACGTCAACCATTGAACATGGATCACCATCGATCATTACTTTCATACCGTTCTTGAACTGGTTAGAAGAAAAATTCGCCATAATGTCCTACGCATCTCTTATAATTTGCTATTCAACTAACAACATCGCTGTCAGCAGTAAAATTGACAGACATTCTACTAGAAAGGAGAATGCGAGCAACTTCCAGCTGCCATTCTGCCGAAAAACACTATGAATTCTTTCCAAAAGACGGCCAAAATCAACAAAATACCGCTTCAAAGTGACAAAAACGCCTCGTGGCAGCAGCTATTAAGCCATACAATTAACTCCCCACAAGCCTTGATTGAACGGCTCGAATTACCCAACAGTTTTCTTCAAGGTGCCCTCGATGGCGCAAATGAGTTTGCCCTTAAAGTACCTGAGCCCTATTTAGAAAAAATAAAAAAAGGCGACCCTGCTGACCCTTTACTACGACAGATCCTCCCGCTAGATGCAGAGCTAGACACAATCCCGGGCTACGTTACCGATCCTTTAGCCGAGATGGGTGCCAACCACCGGGATGGACTTATCCACAAGTACAAAGGCCGGGTACTTCTGATTATTAGTGGCGCTTGTGCAATCAATTGCCGCTACTGCTTTCGCCGTCACTTTCCGTACCAAGAAAACCGTTTAGGCCCCGACCAATGGCAAGGCATACTGGATTATCTCACTGCAGACCCAAGTATCAGCGAAGTGATTTTCTCTGGAGGCGATCCGCTCGCCACATCGGATGAACGCTTAATTCGCATGATTAAAGACCTTGAAGCCATCCCCCATTTAAAGCGTTTACGGATCCACACACGCCTGCCGATTGTGATCCCACAACGCATAACGACCGCGCTAACATCAATTTTAAAAGCCTGTCGATTTAATACGGTGATGGTACTCCACGCCAATCACCCCAATGAGTTAGATGCGCAGACCGGCGCCGTCGTCGCTGAACTAAAACAAGCCAATGTCACCGTATTAAACCAAGCCGTCTTACTAAAAGGCGTCAACGACAGCGTTGAAACCTTACAACAACTCAGCGAAACGCTTTTTCACTATGGCATTTTACCCTATTACCTTTTTACCTTAGACCCCGTACAAGGCGCGGCACACTTCAACGTCAGCGATGACACCGCATTAGATCTATTTGAACAGCTCCAAAATCTATTACCGGGGTATTTACTGCCTAAATTAGCCCGAGAGGTCCCTGCTAAAGGGTCTAAGACGCTCCTAAAACGCTAATATCACCCTCCTCCCCTAATGAAACCTTTTCATCTTTAAAAAATACCCCTTTTAAAACAACAGAAACGGCCGATAACGATCATCTCAGGTGCAAAAAGGTGACGTTATGCGTATTTCCGCTTCAGATATTTCGTTTGACACGCAGAGTGACAAACTCACACACACCCATGTGACAGAGGAGCTGACTGAAGGTTACGTTCCCTCAGGAAGCACGTTCAGCAAAGAAAACCTCATAGCAGGAACCCACACTGAGCACTCAAAAACCGACAAGGTCCACGACAGCAGCACAGAGAAGCCCACCTATTCCGACCTTAGGAAAAAACTGGCACAAGACAACACCGGTAAATACTCCCTCGACCAACTCCTCAACAACGTCAGCAAACGCAGTAACACAAACCTGTTTGAGCTCACCCCTGAAGACAAGTTAAAGATCATGCTCCTTAAAAAGATCTACGAAAGTTTGACTGGAAAAACCTTCCATGTCGGCATTCTAGACCTCGCCTCATCAAACAGCAGCTCAACTCAGGCAAACCCGGCCATCGCCTTAGCCAACGAAAGCGGTGCATTAGCATACGGCCTTGATTACCGTTACGAAGAAACAATCGAGCAACAGGAGCGTCTTCAGTTTCAAGCCCAAGGCCAAGTCAGAACCGCTGACGGCAACGTGATAGATTTAGATCTTGAGCTCAATCTCAGCCGTTCGGTTAGCGAAAGCCAACATTTCCGGATACGCATGGGCGCTGCGCTTAAAGACCCTCTTGTCATCAATTTCTCAGGACAAGCAGCTGAACTCACCTCACAGCAGATCAGCTTCGACATAGATATGGATGGCGAAACGGAGCTAATACACCAACTTTCAGAACAAAGTGGTTACATCGCCCTCGACCGAAACGGAAATGAACAGATCGACGATGGCAGTGAACTGTTTGGCGCTGCCACGGGTAATGGGTTCGACGAATTAGCCGCTTATGATGATGACGGTAACGGCTTTATCGATGAAAACGATGCGGTGTGGGATAACCTGAGAATCTGGGTCCAACAGGATGATGGCAGCAGCAGTCTGTTCACCTTAGCTGAAAAAGGCGTAGGCGCACTCTATCTCGGTTATGAAACCACAGAGTGGGAACTCACAGCCGGCCCCAACAGCAACGAAATCGCAGGGCAGGTAAGAGCGACAGGGCTGTTTTTAACGGAACAAGGGGAAACCGGCACCCTGCAACAGGTTGATCTTGTTATATAAAGATGTAAATAGGTTACAACTTAGCTTGACGCTACCCACGGGGTTTAATAGCATGCTTTAGTATATAAAAAGATAATGTATACACATCATGGACGATTTTATGTCAAATACCCCTCAAGCTTCTTCCAAGAGCTACGCTATCGCGGTTTCGCTCTCTGCTATCTTCGGCGTATTAGGTATACATCACTTCTATTTAGGTCGATATATCGAAGGCATTATCGATTTCAGTCTCGCGGTTTTAACCATGTATTTTTATTTACACGGCGAAATACTCTGGGCTGTTGCGTTCTTCGCTATCGACACGCTTCACACATTTATTATTACCATCATGCTCCTAACTGGATCATTTAAAGACGGCCACGGAAAGTACGTTTGCTACCCAGGCCAAACGCTAAAAACCCCCTTTCAAGGATAAGACAAATGACTGAACCAACAACAGTAAACGCAGCCCCTCAAGTAATTATTAGTGAAAAAGGATTTGTACCTACGTTACTACTTTGCTTTTTCTTAGGCGTATTAGGTGTTCACCGCTTCTATGTCGGTAAAATTGGTACAGGCATACTTATGCTGCTGACATTGGGTGGGTTAGGCATCTGGTCACTTGTGGACTTCATCATGATCGCTGTTGGATCTTTCAAAGATAAAAACGGTCATACGATCAAGCCAGCATAATACAACTCGGCGCTACGTGTTTTATAGCGCACGTAACGCCGAACCTCTCTCGATTACAAATCTACTTGCTTCGGCACGGTTCGGCCTTCATACCAATTTTCCTTATCGATCCGCGCATTAATCGTATCAATCCGGTGCTGTAGTTTTGGGTGACTCAGCAACCATGTCGGCAGCTTGTCAGTGTCCTCTTTCGCTTCATACTCCTCCTGCATAATCGTGAAAAACGTCGTCGCGCCCGCAACATGTCCATAATGACGCTGCAACGTATCTAACGCGGCTAAATCAGCACTTTCCTCCTGCCCCCGACTAAACACCAACATGCCCAACTCCGAACCTGTATTAAAAATAGTGCCGGGATCACCCGCAAAAAAGCTATAGGCCACCTGTAAAGCAAGACCACGGCTGACGCTCACAATAGGATCTCTATGTTTTACGTGGGCGATCTCGTGGGCCAGTACCATTGAGAGTGCATTTTCATTGGGCATCGCCTCCACCAACCCACGTAAAACAAAAATATTGCACCCTAAGGTTGCAAACGCGTTGATCTCTGGCGTATCGAGGTAATGTACGTTGATACGTACAGGCTCATCAAATCCGCTTTTAGCAGTGAGGTCATCCACTATCGTTTGCAAATACCGCTCTACACGCTGCTGCTCCGCATCAAGCGTATTATATTTTTCAAATAGCGCTTCATAAGGTTTAACAAAACGCGTTTCTGCACTCAAAGGTACATGAATAAGTAAACGATCAGCGAACCAGATCAGGGCAGCAACCGCCACAACAAACAGCGTGACACCGATAACCAACCAACGCATAAAGGCTTTAACCTGCTGGTCATGGCTGTCGGGAAATTGGTAATTATTGGGTGCGCTATCAGGCATAAGAAAATCCTTTTAAATGTGCAGGCGAATCATAGAGAGCGCGCCATATTACCACTCCCTAAAGCAGATCGCCCATCTCCCTCATACCTTAGGCATAGGCGGCATAGGAAACGCAGCAACCGAGCCCTTAGCTTCCGTAATTTTTGCAACCCCTTCGCGCTCAACTTCATCGATACGAACAATGGCATTTTGCGGAATAAAAGAGCGTTTCACCCCACTAAATTTTGTTTTTAGTTTCTCTTCACCGGGATCAACGACCAAGCCAGAACGGTTACCAAAGACAAAGCCCTCGACTTCGACAAATCCCCAAAGATCACTTTGATAAACATGTTTAACATACAGCTCAAACACCTGATCCTGATTGACAAACATGACACGATAAAGACGATCATCCTTAGCCATTGAATACCTTTTATTATGAATTTCTCTAAAAACGGAACGAAAAAACCACTCACTATAAAGATAGATAAGGCCAACACTCACTTTTTCAAGTCCGTATCCAGCGCTCGCCATAAAAGCAGCCCACAAAAAAAGCCTGTCCCTAAGGCCGCTCTTAACTGTTCATTATCTGGCCGCTTCAGTATAATCCCGGTCCTTTGACAGGCTGAATGCTGTAAACGCACTCAGTTAATGAAACACGCTAGATACAGGTGAACAATGGCGAAGAAGCTATTTATTAAGACTCACGGTTGCCAGATGAACGAATACGACTCTGCGCGTATGGCTGACCTTCTGGGAGAAAGTCATGAGCTCGAGTTAACAGAAGATGCTAATGAGGCAGACGTTCTGTTGCTTAACACCTGTTCTATTCGTGAAAAAGCACAAGAAAAAGTGTTCCATCAACTGGGACGCTGGCGCAAATTGAAAGCAAAAAACCCTGATATCAAAATCGGGATTGGCGGTTGTGTTGCCAGCCAAGAAGGGAAAAGCATACTCAAGCGTGCGCCCTATGTGGACATGATTTTTGGACCACAAACCTTGCACCGCCTGCCTGAGATGATCAATGAGTCCAATGCCGGCGGCGTTGGTATTGTGGATGTTTCATTCCCTGAGATCGAAAAATTCGACCACCTTCCTGCCCCTAAGGTAGAAGGCGCCGAAGCGTTTGTTTCCGTAATGGAAGGCTGCTCCAAATACTGCACATTTTGTGTTGTACCTTACACCCGTGGTGAAGAGGTTAGCCGCCCACTGGATGATGTTATTACCGAATGCGTCGAACTTGCAGAGCAAGGGGTACGAGAAGTTAACTTACTCGGGCAAAACGTCAACGCTTACCGTGGCGATACCCACGATGGCGATAGCGCCGATTTAGCCGAGCTTATCCGCTGCGTAGCGGCTGTTGATGGCATCGACCGTATCCGTTTCACCACCAGCCATCCGGTGGAATTTACGGATAGCCTTATCGAAGCCTATGCCGAGGTACCGGAGCTCGTTAGCTTCCTTCACCTTCCCGTTCAAAGCGGATCCGATAAAATTTTAATGGCGATGAAACGTGGCCATACCGCGCTAGAATATAAATCGAAAATACGCCGTATCCGCAAAGCCCGCCCAGATATTGAGATATCCTCTGACTTTATTATCGGTTTCCCCAATGAAACGGATGCCGACTTTGAAGCAACCATGAAACTGATTGAAGATATAGGCTTTGATAACAGCTACAGTTTTATCTACAGCCGCCGCCCAGGCACACCAGCGTCAGATCTACCAGATAACATCGATGACGAAACAAAAAAACAGCGTTTAAAAATTCTACAAACACGTATTGTACAAAACGCACAGCAGATCAGCCGTAAAATGGTGGGTACGGCACAACGTATCCTCGTCAACGGCTACTCTAAAAAAGACCCTGGGCTACTATCCGGCAGAACAGAAAACAACCGTGTCGTCAATTTCCGTTGTGACAACCCTGATTTAATTGGCCACTTTGCCGATGTAAATATCCTCGACGCGTACGCTAACTCACTGGTCGGTGAACTCATCTGCTCGGAACTGGACGATAACTTCCCACAAAAGGCGGGCTTAGCTTGAGCACTGCACAATCGATCAAACTTACACTTGAACCTGAGAATGCTGCCTTTTTGGCGAACCTGTGCGGACCGTTTAATGAACACATTAAACTGTTAGAGAAACGTTTAGGTGTTGAGATCCGCAACCACGGCAACCATTTCCAATTATTAGGCGATATCGACATTATCCAAACGGTTTCGGGCATGCTTAAAAGCCTTTATAACGAAGCGGTCCAAGATAAACGTTTATCACCTGAGCAAATACACCTACTGATTCAGCAAAGCGGCATAGATCAGGTTACGAGTAACCCAACAGTGACGGATATCGATATCAGTATCCGTACCAAAAAAGTGTTAATTCGTCCCCGTGGAGAGAACCAGCAAGGCTATGTCCGTTCTATTTTGCAGCACGATATTAACTTTGGTATCGGCCCCGCAGGTACAGGCAAAACCTATTTAGCCGTAGCCTGCGCGGTTGATGCTTTAGAGCGTGAAGAGGTTGACCGTATCCTCTTAGTTCGCCCTGCCGTTGAAGCGGGTGAAAAACTAGGTTTTCTACCGGGCGATCTAAGTCAAAAAGTCGATCCTTATTTACGCCCTTTATACGATGCACTCTACGAGATGCTAGGGTTTGAGCGCGTAGGCAAACTGATTGAACGCAATGTGATTGAAGTCGCACCTTTAGCATTTATGCGAGGCCGTACGCTCAACAACTCATTTGTGATTCTAGATGAGAGCCAAAACACCACACGAGAACAGATGAAAATGTTTCTCACCCGAATTGGGTTTGGCACAACCGCTGTGATCACCGGTGATATAACCCAAGTTGATCTCCCTAAAGGCACACGCTCAGGCTTAATACACGCCATGCACGTGCTAGACGGTGTAAAAGGTATAGGCTTTACCCAGTTCACCGCGAAAGATGTTGTACGCCACCCACTTGTTCAACATATAGTGCGTGCGTATGACCGTTTTGAAAAGCAAGACAGTACTCAGGATAAACGTCTATGAGTTTTGATTGCGACATACAGTATGAAACGGCGGGTGAACTACCCACCGAAGCCCAATTTAACGCATGGGTCCATGCCGCCTTATCGACACAGCTCAGCGAAGGCGAACTTTGTATTCGGGTGGTCACACCAGACGAGAGTCAAACGCTCAACCATACCTACCGAGGCAAAGATAAGCCCACAAATGTGCTATCGTTCCCGTTTGAGGTACCAGAAGGCATCCCGCTGCAGCTACTAGGTGATCTAGTTATCTGTGCCGATATCGTCAAGCAAGAAGCGGAAGAACAGAAAAAGGCGCTATTCGACCACTGGGCCCACATGGTTGTTCACGGCTGCTTGCATCTTATCGGTTTCGATCATATAAATGATGAAGAAGCGGAAGAGATGGAAGATCTCGAAAGAAAAATACTTGCCAGCATAGATATTGCTGATCCCTACCGGGAAGAAAACTAACTAAGGACGAATAGACACACCATGAGCGAAGATCGATCGGGACAAAATAAAGGCTGGTTCGACAAACTAACCCACGCATTTAGCGATGAACCCAGAAGCCGAGAAGACCTGTTAACCGATTTACGTCAGGCCTCTGATGACAACCTGCTAGATAGCGAAGCACTCACCATTATGGAAGGGGCGATGCAAGTGGCTGACATGCAAGTACGTGATGTCATGATTCCACGCTCGCAGATGGTAGTCGTTGAAGCGGATCAAACACCAAAAGAGTTTTTACCGATTATCATCTCCAGTGCCCATTCACGCTTCCCCGTGATTGGAGAAACACCGGATGAAGTGCAAGGTATTTTACTGGCGAAAGATCTGCTGCCTTTAATACTCGAAGGCAACTTAGAACAGTTTGATCTAAAAAGTAAGCTCCGTAACGTGACCTTTATACCGGAGTCAAAACGCCTTAATGTGCTGCTGAAAGAGTTTCGCGTTACCCGCAATCACATGGCGGTTGTCATGGATGAATATGGTGGTGTATCTGGCTTAATCACCATCGAAGACGTGCTTGAACAGATTGTTGGCGAAATCGAAGATGAACATGATAGCGAAGAGGATGATGGCAACATCAAACCTTTCGATGACAACGCATTTATTGTAAAAGCTTTAACACCGGTTGATGATTTTAATGACTACTTCTCTATCTCTTTCCCCGATGAAGAGTTTGATACCATTGGCGGTATCGTCACTCAACAGTTCGGCCACCTGCCGAAAAAAGATGAGTCGGTACAGATAGACGGTTTCCACTTTAAAATCCTATCCGCCGATACACGCCGCATTCGGTTACTTCAGGTTTCCAGAGAAGAGTAAACATGATGCCTCTGCAATTTATCTTATGTTTAATTGCAGGGGCATTGATTGCCCCTAGCCTTGCCCCTTTTGACATCCCCTACCTTGCACTTGCCCCGCCGGCACTGCTTTACTTACTCAGCTATCAAAAAAATACCACTCAGGGCGCCTTATTGGGCTGGGCCTTCGGTCTTGGTTTTTTTGGCAGCGGCGTATCTTGGGTTTTTGTCAGCATATCAGAGCACAGTCAAACCCCCCTGCCCTTAGCTGTTGGCTTAACAACACTCTTTGTCGCCGCTTTAGCTTTACTGTTTAGCGTGCAGCTCTACCTGTGGAAAAAGCTTTTTTCCGCACGGATGCCTGTACTCAGTTTTATCGGCTTATGGATACTATTTGAGTGGGTTCGAAGCTGGCTTTTTACCGGCTTCCCTTGGTTATATTTAGGCAATGCTTCCTTAGATACCCCTTACCAAAACCTTCTTCCCATCGGCGGAGTCTGGCTCGCTAGTAGCGCTATTTTAATCACCGCCTTAGCGATTGCCGAGCTAATTAGGTCACGCAGCCTTCTTCCCTTACTTATAGCGCCTCTCCCTTTAATTGGCTGCTACTTATTACCCCCCTTGTGGACTGAACCTAGCGAAAACAGCTTATCCGTCGCGATTGTTCAACCCAACATCGCACAAGCGATCAAATGGAATCAGGGCTACCGTGAAGACATATTGACTCAATATGAAACGCTCACCCGCAATCATCTTGATGCTCAGCTGGTGCTTTGGCCTGAAACCGCCATCCCTGCCCTGTTTCGTTACGCCGCAGCACCTTTGGCTGAACTGCTCAATGACCTCGATAGCAGTGGCACAACGCTCATCAGCGGCTTACCCAGCGCCATACCCGATAGCGAACACCCTAAGGGTTACCTTATCCATAACAGCTTAGCCATACTCACCAATGGCAGCGGGGTTTACCATAAACAACGGTTAGTGCCCTTTGGTGAATACGTACCAATGGAAAAAAGCATTCGGGGTTTATTTGATTTTTTCAACCTACCGATGTCTAGCTTCTCATTACCAACGTCACAGCAACCGCTGCTCAGTGTTGGCCAGACAAAACTCAGCGCCGCAATCTGTTATGAAATCGCCTACCCTGAGTTAGTCCGCACCTCATCGAGTGACGCGGATATGTTACTCACAGTATCGAATGACACCTGGTTTGGTCGCTCTATTGCGCCAGCACAACACCTCCAGATCGCCCGCGTACGGGCAGTAGAAAATGGGCGCTGGGTGATTCGAGGCACGAACAATGGCATCACCGCACTCATCAACGCACAAGGCGCAATCGTACAGCAGTTGCCACAGTTTCAATCAGGGGTATTACGCGGTACCGCGCAAGGTATGCAGGGGCAAACACCCTATCAGCAATATGGGGCGCTGCCTGTTTTATTACTTGCCCTAATCCTCACGCTGATCCCTTTAGGTCAGCGCAGAAAACGAGACAGCCGAGAGCGCTACCCTAACTTTAGGTAAGCGCCACCCTACTGTCTAATTACTTAGGCCAGGGAGCTGAAACGCGCTTAAAGTACACGTTCCCACAATCGTTACACGGCTTAATTTTTTCCGTTTTATACAGATTAAATTGAGTACCACAATTTAAGCATTCAAGGGTACCGACCGTCGCCAGCTCGCCCGCCATATATTGTTCATCCGTATGATCTAAACGCTCTCGAAGCGCCTCTTGCCCTATACGGGTTTGATCGGCAATCAACTTCAGCTGCTCAATCAGCGTCTGCTCCAGCACATTCAGATCAAAACCTAACCATGCAGCTAAACCTTCGCCGGTTTCATTCGCGTAATACCCTAGTTTTTTCAGGTCTCTCGCTAAATAAGCCTTAAGCAGATCAAGCTCATCCCGCGTCATCTCCTCCGCGGCCAGTTCAAGTTCAACAGCATCATGGATCTTCTCTTGTAAAAGATCCCAAGAACCCGCTTCGGTATTTTCAAGGTCTTTTGTAAGGCGTAATAAGACCCTATCGTAGTCCTCAGAAGCTAATTTCTTTTGGTTATCATTATTTTGCGACATAAAACCACCTCGTTATGAGCGGAAACTCTGTTTGCTTACCTGTATATATTGTATGCTATACGCCAATAAGCAAACTTTTATTAACCGGCATCAAGAGATGCCGGTTTTTCTATCAAAGGCATCACGATTTACGAACATGAACGAACAATACCGCCCACAAAAGATTGAGCCACAGGTCCAGCAACATTGGAAAGATAACGATAGCTTTAAGTGCGAAGAGGATCAGCAGAAAGAAAAGTTCTACTGCTTATCCATGTTTCCGTACCCAAGCGGTCGACTCCATATGGGGCATGTTCGTAACTACACTATCGGCGATGTAGTTTCCCGTTACCAGCGTATGCAAGGTAAAAATGTTCTCCAGCCTATGGGTTGGGATGCATTTGGCCTGCCCGCTGAAAACGCAGCGATGAAAAATAACGTAGCGCCGGCTAAATGGACCTACGAAAATATCGATTACATGCGTAATCAACTCCAATTGATGGGGTTTGGTTATGACTGGAACCGTGAACTCGCCACATGCCATCCTGAATACTACCGTTGGGAACAATGGTTCTTTACTAAGTTGATGGATAAAGGCCTCGTTTACAAAAAAGAAGCTGAAGTAAACTGGGACCCCGTCGACCAAACCGTACTCGCCAACGAGCAGGTTATCGATGGCCGAGGCTGGCGTTCAGGTGCTTTAGTTGAGCGTAAAAAGATCCCCCAATGGTTCCTTAAAATTACAGACTATGCTGACCAGCTACTCTCTGATCTAGATAAACTAGATGAGTGGCCGGAGCAAGTTCGCACGATGCAGAAAAACTGGATCGGGCGCTCAGAAGGTGTTGAACTCACCTTTGATGTAGCTGACTACGGTCCGCTAGAGGTATTCACAACACGCCCTGATACATTGATGGGGGTAACCTACGTTGCCGTGGCAGCCCAGCATCCGCTTGCACAGCAGGCCGCGAAAAATAATCCTGACCTTGCTGCATTTATCGACGAGTGTAAAAACATTAAGGTTGCCGAAGCAGATATGGCAACCATGGAAAAGAAAGGGATGGCGTTAGGTATCAACGCTATACACCCGCTAACGGGCAAAGAAGTCCCTGTATGGACCGCTAACTTTGTCCTAATGGATTACGGTTCAGGCGCAGTCATGTCTGTACCCGGCCATGATCAACGGGACTGGGAGTTTGCAACAAAATATGGACTAGAGATCAAACAAGTGATCCGTCCATTAGATGATTCCCCCGTCGATCTGAGCGTTGAAGCCTACACAGAAAAAGGCGCGTTGGTTAACTCTGGCAGCTATGATGATTTAGACTTTGAAGTGGCCTTTAAAGCCATCGCAGCGGACCTCGAAGCCAAAAACAAAGGGAAAGTCACTGTCAACTTCCGTTTACGTGACTGGGGCGTATCTCGCCAACGTTACTGGGGTGCACCCATCCCCGTCATCAACTGCACACGTTGTGGCGCGCTACCGGTCCCTGAAGAACAGCTACCCGTCGTACTACCAACGGATGTTGAGTTTGATGGCAGCGGCTCGCCGATCAAAAAAATGGAAAGTTTCATCAACACCACCTGCCCAAGCTGTGGCGGTCCGGCAGAACGTGAAACTGATACATTTGATACGTTTATGGAATCCTCATGGTATTACGCGCGCTACGCTTCACGCGGCAGCGAAAACGCCATGCTCGAACCGGAAAAAGCTAACTACTGGCTGCCTGTTGATCAGTACATTGGCGGTATAGAACACGCCATTCTTCACTTATTATATTCACGCTTCTTCCATAAGCTGATGCGTGATGAAGGCTTAGTCGATAGTGATGAACCGTTCAAACGCCTACTTTGCCAAGGCATGGTATTAGCGGATAGCTTCTACTATGAAGACGATAAAGGCGGACAAGTTTGGATTGCACCTAACGAGGTTGACATTGAAACCGATGAGAAAGGCCGCATTACCAACGCCACCCATCGCGCAACAGGCAAAGCGTTAAAGCATGACGGCATGTCTAAAATGTCAAAATCAAAAAACAACGGTATCGATCCTCAAATAATGATCGATAAATACGGTGCTGACACTGTCCGTTTGTTTATGATGTTTGCTGCACCGCCAGAGCAATCATTAGAGTGGTCTGACACCGGTGTAGAAGGGGCTCATCGCTTCCTTAAACGCCTATGGAAACAGGTTCATGACCATCTAAATGTAGGTGGATCATCAGCAGCTATCGATAAAGATAGCCTGACCGATGTGCAGAAAGAGCTTCGTCGAAAAGTCCATTCGACTATCCAAAAAGTAAGTGACGATATGGAGCGCCGCCAAACGTTCAATACAGCGATTGCCGCGGTAATGGAGCTTTCCAATACCATCGCTAAATTCGTTGATATTAGCGAACAAGGCCGCGCAGTTATGCAAGAGGCGCTTGAAGCAGCCGTATTGCTACTGTCACCTATTGTGCCTCACATTAGCCATCAGCTATGGCAAGAACTAGGTCATACTGAAGCACTGACCGCCCCATGGCCGACGGTTGATGAGTCTGCTCTTGTCCAAGATACTGTTCAGCTTGTTATCCAAGTCAACGGTAAAGTCAGAGCTAAAATAAACGTCGCTGCTGATGCAGATGAAGATGTTGTTTTGCACACTGCGCTAGCGGATGAAAACGTACAAAAACATATGGTAAATAAAACAATTCGTAAAAAGATTGTTGTACCGGGTCGCTTAGTTAATATTGTTGTAGGCTAAAACCAAGTCGCCGGTTAAGGAGTAAAGATGATTAAACAGTGGAAAGCAGGAACAGGGAAACTCATTTTAATAGTGACGCTGTTCAGCCTTATATCAGCATGTGGTTTCCACCTTCGGGGAATACAGGATGTATCTGAAGATAAAAAACTGGTCATACTGACGCCCGGCAATACTGATAATCAATTACTCCGTAGCCTGCGACGTAACATGAAATTTAACGGTATTACTGAAGCAGCCAATGCTAACTATCAGATCCGTTTATCAAATTTCCGTTATAAGCGACGTGCCGCCACCATTAGTAGCAGTGCCGACGTAGATGAGTATGAGATCTCGGTTGAGGTATCCATGCTGATCTTAGATAGGCAGGGGCAACCACTAACGCAGAACATTAAGATCCAGCGTGACCGAATCTATACTTATGACAAAGATGCCGCCGCGGCCAGTTCAGAGCAAGAAGAACTGCTGCGTGGAGAGCTATACGACTCCATTGCCCAAACCATCTTACGTCGTTATTTAGCCAGTAATAACACGCAACAATGAAGCTACGCCCTGAGCAACTGAGTGCCCAGCTAAAAAAAAGCTTATCGCCGGTCTATTTTATTACCGGTGATGAGCCGCTTATTTTAGAAGAAAGCACCGACCTGCTCCGCCACCATATTCAACAACAGGGCTTCAATGAACGCGAAGTACTCCATGTGGATGGCAGCTTTAGTTGGGAATACTTACTAGAATGCGCCAACGCCCTCTCCCTTTTTGCCGAAAAAAAGATTATCGAGTTACGGCTGGGCAGCCAAAAGCTCAACAAAAAATCCAGTGACATTCTACAAAGCTACCTCAGCAATCCTGCACCCGACAATATTCTCTTAATCACTGCCGACAAATTAGACGGTGGAGCGAAAAAGAGTGCCTGGTTCAAAGCGATTGATAACTGTGGCGTGATTGTCGAGATATGGCCCGTAGAAGCGACCCAACTCCCCAACTGGATAAGACAGCGGGCAGCGCAAACTGACCTGCAACTCAACGAAGAAGCGATCCAACTCTTATGTGACCGCATTGAGGGCAACTTACTCGCGGCGAAACAAGAGATTAGTAAGCTAAGCTTGCTGTTTCCACATCAAGTCGTGACCGCTGATGATGTGATCGCTTCCGTATCCGATAGTTCTCGATATGATATTTACGGCTTAACCGATGCCGCCTTAAATGGACAAGCCGCCCGCTGCTGCAAAATATTACAAGTCCTTAGACAAGATGGCACCGAGCCCCCTATTGTGCTCTGGGCTTTATCAAAAGAGCTCCGTAGCTTATCGGCGATTCAACAAGCCCAGCAAAGCGGGCAGTCTTTTGATACGGTTTGCCAACGGGAAAGAATTTGGGGCAAGCGCAAGCCCTTAGCACGGCAAGCTGCACAACGTATTTCAACGGTACAAATCAATCTCGCCTTACAACAGTGTGCCGAGGTCGATAAGATTGTTAAAGGCCTCGCTAATGGCGACGCTTGGCTTCTGCTGTCCGCCATATCCCTTGCGCTTGCAGGACAACCTCTCACCCTACTAAACCCAGCATCTTACGCATAAGCCAGCACAGCCCTAACCGCGGCCCACGACTCAGCTAGCCCAAAATCAATATGTTAGCTATGATAACAATAAACATTTAAGGCCCATTATCGCCCATGCACTCAACCTTTTTTAGATCAGCACTACTGTTATCAGCCCTACTCCTCAGCGGCTGTGAAGAAACGCCCCCAGAAAGAATGAAAACAGGTGAAGAGATCTATAGCTATTACTGCAAAAGCTGTCATGAGCAGAAAGGGCCCGGCGCAGAGATGGAAAGGTATTCAGGTACAACGGCACCTAAACCTTACAAAGTGATGCTGATGATTAAGTTCGATAAAAGCACCACCAAACACCACACGACAACATTCAATCAATTGTCAGACGAACAAGCTGAAGCGGTGTCTGAATACAGCGTAAGCCTTATTGAAAAGCAGCTACAAAAATAAATACCGGTGATCACATATAGGGCTGATAATATGCCTGTATGCGTTTTAGGTCACTGTCGTAATCACCCGTGGTATGAAACACACCTAAAATGCCACCACACTTATGCTTATAATCGATAAACCCAAGCACAACCGGCACGTTTGCCCCGTGGGCTATATGGTAAAACCCTGACTTCCAATGGGAAACGTGCGAACGGGTGCCCTCCGGCGCCATCATTATTTTTAGATCCGAATAGAGCGTAAACTTTTCCACGGTTGCTTCAACCATGTTCTTCGTTTTAGCACGATCAACCGGAATACCGCCCATCCAGCGCATCAAAGAACCAAAAGGGAATTTAAAAATCGTGGCCTTACCGACCCAATGTAAAGGCATCTTCAGCGCAAAAGCGATCATAAGCGAAAACGGCATATCCCAATTAGTCGTATGGGGCGCAGCAATTAACACACACTGCCTCACCTCTTTAGGAAACACCCCTTCAACCTTCCAGCCACAGAGTTTTAAGACCATGATAGATAGGAGCCGCAAAAGCGAACTAATCACAGGGGTTGTAAACATTGTGTTAAGCCACATCCAAAACACGCCTCTATTTTATGAAAGAGATAGATTCATATACTAAGAATAATGAAGGATTTTAAGCGTTTTGTCTGTAAACCCTTGGCAGGTTAAGTGGGGCGCTAACATTTCCAGCTCACACCCCTGTGCCAGCCCCCTAAAGTAAGAGGCAGCCGTTACGATCAAACCAAACAGTGCACCACATCCGTCGCCAATTTTATATTGTCATGCAGTGGACAGCGTTCACACACCTCATTTAGAAACACCTGCTTCTCGGCCTCCGTCAGGTCCGCATCAATAGCCGCTTCAACCCGAATCTGCTGAAACCCTGTACGGTCATCAGTTGGCTTACCCAGTAGACCCATAGAGTTAAGATCAGCTTCCACTTTAATGCTCATCCCCCTAAGGTTAATTTTTTGCTGGCCCGCAGCAATCTGACCAATACTGCCGATACACCCCGCTAAGGAAAACAAAAAATATTCCAAAGGCGTGGGCCCCTCGTTACCACCCCCATTCGCCTTTGGCTGGTCAATCACAACATGATGTTCACGAATATCTGCGCTGATTGCACAACCAGAACCCATATTTGCCGTAACCGTGATTGTTTTTACACTCATCAACGCGCTCCTAGAAAACAATTAAATTAGATATATCTAATACAATAGATTCATCCATATAAAAAACAATGGCTAAGATCAAAAAGGCGTTATCTATTTTGGTTACGAAAACATAAGAGACAAGATCAAGACGGTGTTCATTCGACGTGATAGTGATGGATTTGCTCGGGCTGATCGACGCTACAGCAAAAAGCACAGGCATAAAAAAGCAGCCAACAGGGGCTGCTTTAATGGATTGATCACACGCGCGTTTAAGCGATTAGCTTACTTTCTCGCCTTTCGCCTGTAAGTCAGCATGGTATGAGGAGCGCACCAGTGGGCCGCAAGCTGCGTGAGAAAAACCAAGCTCTTTCGCAATACGTGCAAACTCATCAAATTCGGCAGGCGTCACGTAGCGTTCTAGCTTAAGGTGATTACCACTCGGTTGTAGATACTGGCCTATCGTCAGCATATCCACATCATGGGCACGAAGATCTTTCAGTACGTCGATAATCTCTTCATTCGTTTCACCGATACCCACCATTAACCCTGATTTTGTTCTTACATTTGGGTTTTTCGCTTTGTATTTTTTCAGCAAACGTAACGACCACTCATAATCAGAACCGGGACGTACCGCTTTATACAGGCGCGGCACCGTTTCCATATTATGGTTTAAAACATCGGGCGGGGTTTCAGACAAAATATCAATAGCCACATCCATACGACCGCGGAAATCGGGCACCAAGATCTCCATTTCAATCGTCGGCACCTGTTTACGGGTTTCACGTACGCAATCGGCAAAATGCTGAGCACCGCCATCACGCAGGTCATCACGGTCAACGGAGGTCACCACAACATAGCGCAGCCCCATATCAGCGATAGCATCCGCCAACTCTTTAGGCTCATTCTTATCCAGTTGATTAGGGCGACCATGGGCCACATCACAGAAAGGACAACGACGTGTACAGATATCTCCCATGATCATGAAGGTCGCAGTGCCATGGCTAAAGCACTCGCCTAGGTTAGGGCAACTTGCTTCTTCACATACGGACGCTAATTTATGCTTTCTGAGCTTGTCTTTAATACGCTTTACTTCAGCATTGGAGCCCATCCTAACGCGTAGCCACTCAGGCTTACGTAGCATCTCGTCTCTCTCAGTTGGGATCACCTTTACTGGGATGCGATCGACTTTATCAGCGCCACGTAATTTGACGCCTTGCTCTACTCGTTTTTTCGCCGTAACTTTATTATTTTCAGACATTTAGACTCAATCCAGAGTGGTTTTTCGGGTGACTTCTGAATACCCGAGTTTACTAATCAAATGGTTAAGTAAGCACTGGCTTGCTTGGGCCTGATCAAGGCCCTCTACCAACATACCTAACTGTGTCATTTCCATGCCCGCGTATCCACATGGATTTATTCTTAAAAAAGGCTCTAAGTCCATCGCGAGGTTCAATGCAAGACCATGAAACGAACAGCCACGCCGAACTCTCAAACCCAGCGAAGCGATCTTTCTATCATCAACATAAACCCCAGGCGCATCCGGCTTGGCATACGCTTTAACCTGAAAGTCATTCAGTGTGTTGACAACGGCATCTTCCATTATCGTCACCAACTCACGTACGCCAACTTTTTTACGCTTAAGATTAAGCATTAAGTAGACGATCGCTTGCCCAGGACCGTGATACGTCACTTGACCACCACGATCAACTTGCACAACCGGGATATCACCCGGATTTAAAAGATGCTCCTGCTTACCCGCTTGCCCCTGTGTAAACACAGGCTCATGCTGTAAAGACCAAATCTCATCGACGGCGTCTGCGTCACGCTCATTAGTAAATGCCTGCATACGTAACCACGTAGGCTCGTAAGGCAATAAACCAAGATCCCGTACAATTAGCTGATCTGACAGCATCAAATCACCATTTTTACGCGATCAGAAGCAATTAATGCTTCATGCAGTGCGGCCAACTGCTCCACACCTTGAGCGGTAATCGTAAATCGTACTGATTGGAACGTACCGTTACGACTGTCTTGTATAGTGACAGAGGTAAAGTCGAAATCAGGCACATGGACCTGAACAATATCAATCACGAACTCACGAAAATCATCATCGTTCCGGCCAACCACCTTAATAGGGTAGTCAGGGCACGGAAATTCAATTTTAGGGGGTTCCTGCTGCTTAACTGTCATTATAAATACCACTGATCACTAACATTCACTCACCCCTCATCAACTTACGTTGAAAAGCAGCAAAGAATTCAAACATTTTCTGCCATATAGGCCCCGGATGACCGTCACCAATCACCTGCCCATCAACTTCCACCACCGGCACAACACCACGCGTTGAGCTAGACACCCAAACTTCGTCTGCAGAAAGAAGCTGTTCATAATCTATATCGACTTCTTGAAACTGAATCGCATGCTTATCTGCTAACTCAAGCACCAGCTCACGGGTAATGCCCCCCAAAATCTCCGAACTGCGCTTAGGCGTATAAAGCACACCACGCTTCACTAAGAACAGGTTGCAGGCGGAACCTTCCGTAAGCTTATCGTTACGTGAAAATAGGGCTTCTTGAACGCCTTCATCTTTTGCTTGCTGCAATACCAAAATATTCGGTAACAAACAGGTCGATTTGATATCACAACGGTGCCAGCGTAGATCTTCTGTGACGATCGCTTTTAGTGGAACAACACTCTCCGCGCCCTCACCCCAGACATCTTTTATCGGCGTACAACAAGCAAAAACCGTTGGTTCTAATGAATCATCATAAGCATGGCTTCGTTTACCCGCATTCCCACGGGTCACTTGTAGGTAAACCGATAAGTTACCGCCGCCATTTTTCCGAACAAGCGTATCTAGAATCTCATTCCAGTTACCCTCGTTTTTAATCCGCACCGCGCGTAAACTGTGGTTCAAACGCTCTAAATGCGCTTGCAGCCGAAAGCCCACACCCTGATAGAAAGGGATAACCTCATACACACTATCGCCAAACAGAAAACCACGATCAAAGACCGAGACCTTTGCTTCATCTGCCGGTAAAAACTCGCCATTGAGATAGACTATATTCATATTACCTAAACGCAAACACCCGCATCTATGTTAGAAGCACTGGCAAAAGTAGTAAACTTTCGCTTCGGCTTTTACTATAAATGCGGGCGTCCGTGCAATTTTTAAAGGGCTAGCGTCTAATTCTTACCCAATTAGACTGGTAAAGAACAACAAGATCGCGTGCCAGATACGCTTCAATAAGCCCGCTTCAGGAATCGCTTCCATCGCCACTAACGGCACTTCAGTAACGAGTTCACCATCTAAGGTAACACGGACTTTACCAAGTTCTTGACCTTGAGCAATCGGTGCGGTGACAACACGATCAACGTCCATTGTCGCTTGTAACTTATCAGCCTGACCACGTGGAATAGTAACCGACAGTGATTCAGCAATGCCCATCCGTAGCTGGTCTTGCGTCCCTGACCACACTTTCGTTGTGTTCAAGACCACATTACTTTTATACAGCTGATGTGTACGGTAATAACGGAACGCATAAGATAATAACTTCTGGCTCTCACGTGCACGCGCCTCTTCATCTGAGGTACCCAGTACAACGGAGATTAAACGCATACCATCACGTTTTGCCGACGCAACCAAGCAATAGCCCGCCGCATCCGTATGACCCGTTTTTAATCCATCAACGGTTTTATCACGCCAAAGCAGTTTATTACGGTTAGGCTGACGGATTTTATTATAGGTAAAATACTTCTCTGAATAGATACCGTAATGCTCAGGGAAATCTTGAATAATCGCTTTAGCCAATAACGCTAAGTCAAACGCAGACGATTCATGACCTTCAGCCGGTAATCCTGTCGCGTTCATAAAGTTAGTATTACGCATACCTAAAAGTTTAGCGTGTTGATTCATTAGATCAGCAAACGCCGCTTCACTGCCCGCAATATGTTCTGCGGCAGCAACAGACGCATCGTTACCCGATTGAATAACGATCCCCTTCATCAGGTCACCCAAGCGAACTTGCGTTCCCTCACGAATAAACATGCGCGAACCTTGTGTACGCCACGCTTTCTCGCTGATTAAGACTAAGTCTTCTGTGCTTACATTGCCTTTATTCAGTTCGTACTCAAGGATATAAGCCGTCATCATTTTAGTCAGGCTGGCCGGTGCAAATCGCTCATTCTCGTTTTTAGCCGCGATAATCTTGCCTGTATCCGCATCGATAACAAGGTATGCCGTGGCAGCAATCTGCGGCTCCGCTGGAATTAAGCTCGCCCCGTGTGCCACATTGACGATAGCAACCGTCAAAAACAGCAGTCTTAATACTTTTGAAATTTGACTAGAAAACACCTTTTTAAACCCAACCTTATTAAACATGTTCATCCAAAAACGATTAAAGAAACCTACGCAATTTCACTGTTTATTATCTACTACAACAGACAAAATCACCTAAGTTTCAGAATTACTTTAAGTCCACTCAACGCCGCAGGTAACTGTACTTAAGCTATTAAGGGAAGTCCACCAAGCGAGGGGTTGCATAGCCCATTTGTTCGACCTGTTGAGTTAAATCTGTCAGCGATGTTGTACTCTTTAAAGGGCCTATTTGAACCCGATGCAACACAACACCCTGACTATTAGTAACGGGACGAATAATCACCGCTAACTCTTTAAGCAAAGGCCTTAGCTGGCTTTCCACATACTCGGCCGACGCACGACTAGAATACGCGCCTACCTGTAAATACTTTCCAGCCACGGACGTCTGCTGCTCAGCCACCGGCGTGGCGATAACCGCACCCGTGTTTTGCCATGCACGCGGATCAATGGCTTCAATTTTCACATGCGCAGTACCTTTGCTTAACATATCAAGCTTGGACGCAGCCGCATAAGAAAGATCGATCAAACGGTCATCATGGAAAGGGCCTCGATCATTCACTCTCACGATAACTTGGCGGCCATTAGCCAGATTGGTGACACGTAGATAAGTAGGCAACGGCAAACTTTTATGGGCCGCTGACATCTTATACATATCATACACCTCACCATTAGAGGTTTGGTGACCGTGGAATTTACGACCATACCAAGACGCTGTCCCGGTTGCGATATACCCCAGAGAACTCGACATCACAGAGTACTGTTTGCCTAATACCGTATAAGGACTCTTATTTCCTCCTCGGCTTTTAGACTCGATGCGTGGCACAGCATCCTTCACATGGGACACATCAACCGGCGCGTCCGGCGCTTTATCGTGCCTCATTGAGTAGCGGCCACTATTTTCACTCGTTGAGGAGCAACCCGCCAGCAATCCAATCAACCCAAAAACAAGGAGCTTTTTATACATAATTAACTCTACTTCTTATTTTTTACTGTAGATTCGACCGGAGTGGCCTTTTCATATGCCATTTTCACCTGCTCACTTAAACGATAGACCGCCATCGCATATAGCTTGCTGTGATTATAACGCGTGATAACGTAGAAATTATGCAGCCCTAACCAATACTGCTCATCCTCACCCATCTCTAAACGCATCAAAATCGCTTTACCTTCGGGTGGAAGTGTCAGTTCAGGCTCAACGCCTCGCTGCTGCCAATCAGCAATCGTGAGCTCTGGAATCAACCCTGCACGGCCTTGGCTAAACCAAGACTCATCCGTTGGCTTGTTAAATGAAACTCCGCTAATGACAGGCTCGCCCGCAGCCCACCCGTGTTTAGCAAAATAGTTAGCAACACTACCGATCGCATCGGTTTTATTGTTCCAAATATCCCGTTTACCATCATTATCAAAATCGACAGCAAAACTACGATAGCTGGATGGAATAAACTGCCCAAAGCCCATTGCCCCGGCATAAGATCCCTTATGCGCAGTAATATCGGTGCCTTCCTCTTTCACAAGACGAAGATACTCTTTTAATTGGCCAAGAAAAAATTCACTGCGTCGCGGGTAATCAAAGCCTAAGGTTGCCACCGCATCTAACACACGATAACTCCCCATAATGCGGCCATAACGTGTTTCAACACCAATGATTGAGACAATCACCTCGGCAGGCACACCATAAGTTTGCTCAGCACGGGTCAACGCTTCCTGATTTTCCTGCCAGAACTGGACACCCTGCTTAATGCGTTTATCTTGTATAAAGATCTTACGGTATTCGCCCCATGTTAAGCTTTTTTCAGCCGGACGGGAGATCGCTTTTAAGATTGACTGCTGGCGTTTGGCCTCGCCTAACACCTCTTTTAAATAGGCTTCACTAAAGCCTTCCGCGCTCATCTCAGCAATAAACTCTTTGGCTTGTGGATAATCCACATATGAACCAGTCAGAGGGGGTTCAACCAATGTTTCTTCTACTGCGGGTTTAACCGGCTTAGCCTGCTTCACCGTAGGCTTCGATACCGGCTGACTTGGTTTTACCGCCGAACTGTCCACGTCTTTTTTTACACTTTCCTTTTCTGTCGCAGCAGCGGATGGCTCTGTTGAAGTAGCACAACCATTAAGAAAAAGACTGACCGACACAATAACCGTAAATAATAAAGACTGATTCACTCTACACTCCCAAAAACAATAGACACACGATAAACACATCAATACCCGATGCTCACACCAACCCGCTTAGGCTCATACACCTAGACAACCTTATTTTAGAAGCATGGTTCTATAACTATAGACCGACATAATCATCCCAAAGCCCGCCATCAGCGTAACAATAGATGTACCACCATAGCTAACCATAGGAAGCGGCACCCCCACAACAGGTAACAAGCCACTCACCATACCTATATTGACAAAAACATAAACAAAGAAGGTTAAAATTAGACTACCTGCCAACAAACGACCAAAACTATCAGGCGCTCTTGCCGCAATAACCAGCCCGCGCGCAATGATCAGCAGGTATAACGTTAATAATATGAGTACGCCAATGAGGCCAAGTTCCTCAGCAACCACCGCTATAATAAAATCGGTATGTGATTCAGGTAAAAAATCGAGCTGTGATTGCGTGCCACTCAGCCAGCCCTTACCGTCAATGCCCCCTGAACCAATCGCTGTTTTCGACTGAATAATATTCCAACCGGACCCTAACGGATCGCTTTCGGGGTCAAGAAAGGTCAAGACTCGCTGCCGCTGATAATCTTTCATCACCGCCCATAAGCCAGGCAGTGCAGCCGCCCCGATCCCTACAGCAATCAGGATATAACGCCATAAGATGCCTGAGAGTAAAAGAACAAACACACCCGATAGTGCAATCAGTAAGGAGGTGCCAAGGTCAGGCTGCTTCATAATCAATACGGTTGGCACACCGATCAGCGCCAAACTAATAAAAACATGTTTAAAGCTCGGCGGTAGCGGCCGATGCGCGAGATAATAGGCAACGGTTAGCGGCAATATAAGCTTCATAATCTCTGAGGGCTGAAACCTAAAGCCTGGGAGCGCAATCCACCGCTGCGCACCTTTTGCCCCAACCCCAAAGAGCATGACACATACCAGTAACGCGACCCCGATAACATAAAGCCAAAGTGCCCAACGGCCAAAAAATCGCGGTGTCAGCTGGGCTAGAAAAACCATCACCACAAAGCCCGCACACATACGTATCGCTTGGCGGGTGACATACCCCATATCTTGGCCCGAGGCGCTATAAAGCACAAACAAACCAAAACCACAGAGTAAAAACAGCAGCAAAAGCAGCCAGCCATCTAAACGGGTGTAACTCCAAAGACTCGGGCGTTGACGAAGGTGATCATGCGCTTCTGGCATATAGCGCTCAAATTCACGATTACTTATCATCCTTAGCCTCAACTAATGGATCCGTACCGAGGAGGTACGCATCAAGAATCTTACGCGCAATAGGCGCTGCCGTACTTGAACCGCCACCACCGTTCTCAACAATCACAGCGATCGCAATTTTAGGGTCTTCCACTGGCGCAAATGCAACAAACAACGCATGGTCGCGATGAATCTCTGCTAATTTATCAGCGTCATACACGGCATCCTGTTTAATGCCGACCACCTGCGCAGTCCCCGTTTTACCGGCAATTTCATAACTAGAATTAGCACCCGCGCGTCGGGCTGTACCCCGTTTAGAGTGCATCACGTCACGCATGCCTTTAATAATGTCATTCCAATGCTTATCTTTATTAAGCACCACATCCGCTGGCGGTAGTTTGCCACCCGAAAAATCGGGTTTCTCTAACACTTCGGCACCGGCATCATTAATGATCTTTGTGCCTTTTAACATCCGCGGCGCAATCCACTCACCTCGGTTAGCAATAACCGCCATCGCTGTCGCTAACTGTAAAGGCGTAGCCACAAAGAACCCCTGCCCGATACTCATATTTAACGAGTCACCGGTATACCAAGAGGTTTTACGTGATTTTTTCTTCCACTCTTTAGACGGTAATATCGCGCCAAGCGCTTCAGGCAGGTCCAAACTGGTAACGTGACCAAAGCCAAACATACCTAAGTATTTTGACATAGGGTCGACCCCCATTTTATGGGACACATCATAGAACCAAGTATCACACGACTGGGCGATCGCATCATACATATTGACCCGACCATGCCCGACCTTTTTCCAATCTCGGTATTTACGACCACCGTGGGTTAACGAGTACCAACCGGGATCAAAAATTGTATAACTTGGGGTGACAATGCCGCTATCAATCGCGGATAGAGCAATGATCGGCTTGATGGTGGAGCCGGGCGGGTAACGACCACGGATAGCACGGTTAAACAGTGGAAGGTCCGGTGATTCCCGTAACGCATTATAATTTTTCGACGAGATACCGGTCACAAACATATTAGGATCATATGCGGGAGTAGACACCAAGGTCAAAATCCCGCCTGTTTTAGGGTCGATCGCCACAACGGACGCGCGTCGCCCCTCCAACAACTTTTCGGTAATCTGCTGTAAGCGCAGATCCAGATGTAAAACAATGTCACTACCTGGACGCGGATCACTCCGCTCCAATACGCGCATGACACGGCCACGGGCGTTAGTTTCTACTTTCTGAAAGCCCACTTCACCATGTAGCTTGTCTTCGTAAAACTTCTCAATCCCCAGCTTGCCGATGTAATGGGTTGCGGCATAGTTGGTGGGATCCACACGGCCCAGCTCTTTCTCATTAATACGCCCAACATAACCCATCGCATGAACCAGCGAAGCGCCATAAGGGTAATAACGTATTAATTCGGCCTCGACACGAACGCCGGGCAAACGGTGATAGTTTACTGAGATTTTGGCAATTTCATCTTCCGTTAAACGGAAACGAACGGGAATCGATTCAAAAGGTCTGCGGCGTTGATATAAGCGCTTTTTAAAACTTTCAATTTCACGCTCAGTCAACGGAATGAGGGATTGCAACTCAGCCAAAGTGGCATCAAGGTCGCTAACCTCCTCTTTTAAGATCGTAACACTGTAACTTGGCCGATTATCGGCCAGCAGCACACCATTGCGGTCATAAATCAGCCCCCGTGTAGGCGGTACGGGCTGCAACTGTACGCGGTTAGCTTCCGACATCGCCGCATAGCGGTCATGCTCTATCACTTGCAAGTAATAGAGCCGTACCACCAGCACACATAACATCACAATCACAACAAAAAATGCCAGTACGGCACGCGCTTTAAACGTGCGACTCTCTTTTGAGTGGTCTTTTAGGCGCTCTGCTGCCATATCCGTTAGTGCTTCTTCATATCGATACGTTAAACAATCTTATTTATGATAAGGATGACCTTGAATGACAGTCCAAGCACGATAAAGTTGCTCAGCTAGCATCACACGGACCAATGGGTGGGGTAAGGTTAACGCAGACAGTGACCATTTTTGATCCGCTATCGCGGAACAACGGCTATCTAAGCCATCAGGACCACCGATTAACAAACTAATGTTACGTCCATCCATACGCCAATCTTCAACTTGTGCCGCGAGTTGCTCAGTTGACCAGTTTTTCCCTAAGACTTCTAAAGCGATAACACGGTCCCCTTTGGGGATCGCCGCAAGCATTTGGTCGCCCTCCTGCTTTTTGGCTTTCGCCACGTCACTGCTTTTGCCTCGATGTCCTAAAGGCAACTCAATCATCTCTAATTGAAAGTCATTAGGTAGGCGCTTCTCATACTCGCGATAGCCTTCATTTACCCATGAAGGCATCTTTCCACCAACAGCTATGATCCGAATTTTCATAAAAAGTTTTATGCGTCTTTTTCAACGCCCCATAGGCGTTCTAAATCATAGAAATCACGCGCATCCGGCATCATGATATGTACAACCACATCGCCTAAGTCGACCAGTATCCAATCACTGACACTTTGGCCTTCAGAGCCTAAAGGCAAAAGACCGGCCGCTTTAATTTGAATACCCACTTCTTCCGCAATCGCCCCCACGTGACGTTTAGAGGTACCACTCGCAATAACCATATAATCGGTAACGGTGGAGCGGCCTCGCACATCAAGATCAACGATCTCTTTTGCTTTCATATCTTCTAGGGCGTTATGAACAATCTCAATTATTTTTTCAGTTTGCATTATTTCGCTTCAATTAGTTAAACCGTACAGACGGTTGTCTTGGATATAGTGCCAAACTTGATCTGGAAACAGATAACGCGGGGAATGCCCCTGCGCTATAGTTTGGCGAATCTGGGTAGCTGAAACCCCAATGGGGGTCAACTCGTGGAAAAGCACAAACCCAGCAGGCGTTGACAGAACTTGCTGTAAATTCTCAGCTTGGTGCTTTTCAGTAAACATCGTTAATTCATCACACTGCGGCATACTATAACCGGGCCGCTTAACCACAATCAGGTGGGCAAAATCAGTAAAGCGTTGCCATTCATGCCAATGGGGCAACGTCTGATATGCATCCATCCCCATAATCATGCAGATCGGCACATCGGCACCGAGCTCACTACGGATCGATTCTAACGTATGTAATGAATACGATGGATTTTTGGACTTAATTTCTCGGTCATCTGCCGCCAACGCAGGCTCATCGGCAACCGCCAATTCTACCATTTTTAGGCGTTGCTCTGCGCTTCTACCTGGGGTTGCGCGATGGACAGGGTCTTTTGAAGGTATTAAACACACCTTCTCAACACCCATCCACTGTTGTAGCTCTAACGCAGTCCTTAAGTGGCCGTTATGGATAGGGTCAAACGTCCCCCCCATAAACACATAAGCATTAACCGTCATACACTCATTACTGCCTAATATGCCCATCACCCAGAACAACATACTTTTCTGAGGTCAAACCATTCAGGCCAACAGGGCCACGCGCATGAATTTTATCGGTCGAGATGCCAATTTCAGCGCCTAAACCATATTCAAAACCGTCAGCAAAACGGGTGGAAGCATTCACCATCACTGAACTTGAATCCACTTCACGTAAAAACGCACGTGATTTTGTATAGTTTTCAGTAATAATCGAATCGGTATGGTGTGAGCCATAACGATTAATATGGGTGATCGCTTCATCCATCGAGTCGACCAATTTAATCGACAAGATAGGGGCTAAATATTCAGTTTCCCAATCCGCTTCAGTCGCTTTATTAATCAGCGGTAGTAACGCACGCGTCCGTTCACAGCCTCTTAGTTCGACACCCGCAGCTTGATAGCGTTCAGATAGTTCTGACAAGAGTTCAGGTGCAATGGCGCTATGCACTAACAGGGTTTCCATTGTATTACAGGTGCCATAACGGTGAGTTTTTGCATTCAACGCAACATTCACCGCTTTACCCGCATCCGCTTGATCATCTATATACACATGACAGATACCATCAAGGTGTTTAATTACCGCCACCTTAGCATCACGCGAAACACGTTCGATAAGCCCTTTGCCGCCTCGAGGTACAATGACATCCACATATTCGGGCATTGTAATCATCTGACCCACCGCTTCTCGATCCGTCGTTTCAACCACTTGGACTGCATTTTCAGGTAAGCCTGCGACCTTTAAACCTTGTTTTATGCAGCGAGCGACAGCCTGATTAGAGTTAATCGCTTCAGATCCCCCGCGCAAAATGGTCGCATTACCCGATTTAAGGCACAGACTCGCAGCCTCTACCGTTACATTAGGACGGGATTCATAAATAATACCGATCACACCTAAAGGCACGCGCATCTTACCGACTTGGATACCACTCGGTAGATATTTAAGATCATTAATCGCGCCAACAGGGTCAGGCAGTGTAGCCACTTGGCGAAGACCTTCGATCATTGTATCGATTCGTGCGTCCGTTAGTTCTAAACGATCTAACATCGCCGAATCTAAACCGTTATTACGGCCATTATCTAGATCTATAGCATTCGCCGCATGCAGTTCCGGTCGGCTACTGTCGATCGCATCAGCCATTGCCAACAATGCCTGATTCTTCAAGCGGGTATCTGCCTTTGCAACTAAGCGAGCCGCAGCACGTGCGTTTTCGCCTAATTCGATCATGTATTCTTGTACGTTCATCGCCGTCCTTCCTATCAATAAGCCCAGTATTATACCCGCCATACAACGTGCGGTCATGGTCAGAATGCAATTGATATTCACACTCGCCGTAATGAACTGTTATTATCTGACTTTCGATCTCTTTTGAGCTAATTTTGCCCTGTGACCTTTAGTCGATTCAATAAAAACCGTTCAACACAAAACCTTTTGGTTATTGTCGGCTTAATTCTATTTTCCGGGTTAATTCTCGGCATCACGTTTATGCAGTTTTCCACGGCTAGACAAGCCGATACTGAAACCCAAAACCTCGGCAAAGCACTCGCACAAAATAGCGATATTTTAATTCGCCCCTTGCTCCTCTCGAATGATCGCGTCAGCCTAAACTACCTGCTAAATGAGCTACAGCAGATACCTTATATCAAAGGGCTACAAGTCACCGATCCATCCGGTGTCGTCATTGCCAGAGCGGGTGATGTCAGCGACATCAAGCTACAACAACGCTTAATTCAACAAGAAAAAACCATCGCCACCGTCACGTTATGGCTAACACCCGAGCCTCTGGAGGCCATTCTACGCAGTCAATTTTGGCCTCTACTCTTATTGGCTTGCGCCATTGCCGCACTTACATTATTGGCGATCTGGCTCTTTGGCCGCACGACTAATACCGACAATCAAGACGAAGAGACGGAAAACAACCCAACACCCGATCGTCTATCCGGTTTAACCTTCTCAGAATCGCTGGCTATACAGAGTGAAACCTTCACCTTCGACAGCCCAGAGCCCTCTCAACCTGCGCCAACCCATGAGACAACGACTAAACCAATCCCAGCGGAAGCAGCAGACAATACACCGTCTGAGCCCACGCCAGCGGTCAGCAACAATAATGAGCCTGATACTGATACCGACTACGACAGCTCAATCGATGAATTGAATCAAGGTGATCAATTACACACCAATGCGTTAGTCGACCTGCTCAAACCGGAGCCAAACAATGCACCCAAAATGCCGAAGTTTGAGCATCATCCACAAGAGTTAGAGCACACCGAACAAACCGATACAGCCGATGAGTTCTCGGTTGAAGAGGAGCCGATCAACAAGGCTCCGGCCCCTGACACCAACACAATAAAAACAGAGAATCCACTCTTCAAAAGTGCCGACGCTGAAGCCGCACGCGGACGGAAAGAGATACAACTGGGCCTCTACTCGTTTGAAGATGAACTGGAACTCTTTTTAGCGCCCCAAGATGCGATCTACCTTTTTTATATTGATAGTACGACCGCCAGCTCAGACAATATGCATCCAGACGAGAAAGCGACCTTACTGAATGTTTACCTTCACTTGGCGAAACAGGTCGCGCGTATTTATAACGGTGAAGCTGAGCAACTCGATAATCAGGATATCTTACTGCGCTTTGAGTTAAGAGATGACAAAGACAGCCACGGCATTAACGCACTCTGTGCAGCCATGCTCTTTAGCCTGCTGTACAAAGGGTTCAATCAGGCGCGAATTAAAGGTTTCCAGCCGGTGTTAAGCTTACAGATGTCGCTCTCTCGTGGACACTACGACAAATACACATTAGTAAAAGAGGAAGCTCACTTCCTTACTCGAACCACCAATAGTAATGAGCTGATTAGCCATACAGCGCTTACTGAAGCCCCGCTCCTAAAACGCGCACTCCTACAGCAGGCTGATATTCGTCGTGAAGATGAAGACAAAGTATTACTGTTAAAGGTCACGCCTAAGCATCAAGCGCTGCTGCAAAAACAAGCGAACCACCTACTCACCAAAATCTTTAAAAAATCATAATCCCAGATAGGTTTACTTAACAAACCGTTTTTTAAACTCAGTCGGGGTCTGGCCGGTAATTTTAGTAAACGTTTTTCTAAACGCACTTAAATCTTCATACCCGACCTCCGCCGCGATCTTCTCAAACGAGGTTGTGCTTGTTTCAATAATCTCACACGCTTTCTGAATTCTAAGACGCTGCAAATATTGGGTCGGCTTTAGCCCGGTCGCTTTCACAAAGCGGCGTAAAAAGGTTCGCCCAGTTAGATGGGATTGATCCGCCAACTGCTGAATAACAACGGTCTGCTGAAAGTTACGCTGTAAGTGATGTTGCGCTTTAATAATAGCCTCATCACCATGGTCAAGTTTTGGCGAAAAACTCTGGTAATAGCTTTGCTCTCGCGGACCCGTGTCCACAATCAGAAACTTACCCAACTGGCGCATAATCTTAGAATTAGTAAACTGCGCGACCAACTCCAAACCTAAGTCGATCCAGCTCATTAAGCCGCCCGCCGTAATAATATCCGTATCGTTTATGAGCAGTTTATTCGTATTAAGCTCAACCGCCGGAAATCGCTTCGCAAAATCATCCGCTAACGCCCAGTGCGTCGTCACCTTACGGCCATCTAACAAACCGGTTTCAGCCAATACAAATGCACCAGCACAGACCGAGCAGATGATCGCTCCATTTTTATGCTGCTGCTTTAACCACGCCAGCAGTGCGGGTTGAGGTTTTGAATAGTAGCTATCATCTAAACAGGGCGGTAAAACAATGACATTAAGCGGCTTAAACACCCCCTGATCACCCTCCTTAAGCTGCTGGCTATCACACATTGAGGTGTTAAATACATCACCTAGCTCGTGCTGTCGGCAGATCTGATTCGCAAGATAAAACTGCTCAGCAATCCCTTGAACCGCCGAAAGCAATGCGCCAGGATAATGCACTATACCTATCTCAACCTGCTTTATTGTCATATTCAACCTCTTTTATGCCAATTTCGCCCTCAGTATATGGTTTAAAATCATCGAATAATAGGGATCGAGGATCTAACCATCGTTCCACACTTAGAATTCAATTAGCCACATAAATTGATAGGAAAGTTTTTATGACAACGTTAACGACTATTCGCGATCTTGCCGGTCTTGGACATGAAGCAAGCTCAGTGCAGGAATCCGCCCTAATTATCATTGATGCGCAAAATACGTACTGTGAAGGGGTCATGAAGTTAGAGGGCGTAGAAGCCGCATTAGTTGAATGCAGAAAGCTTTTAGAGCGTTTCCGTCAAGCGGGCCGACCTATTTTTCATATTAGACATGATGCTGGCCCCGGCACACCTTACGACGTTACAGCGCCGATTGGCCAAATTGCTGATGTCGTTGCACCGATTGACGGCGAAGCGGTTATCACGAAGAACTACCCAAACTCCTTTGCACAAACGGAGCTAGAGGAACTGCTGCAGAAAGCCGGCGTTAAAAACCTAATCTTAGCCGGGTTTATGTCTCATATGTGCGTAAACTCCACGGCCCGCGCCGCTTTCACCTTGGGCTACAACCCTACAGTCGTAGCCTCTGCAACAGCAACACGCGCACTACCATCAAAAGTAACAGGGAAAGATGTTCCCGCTGCACAGATCCATGAGGCAGCTTTAGCGGCCCTATCCGATCTACCCTCAGCGGTTGTGCCAGCCGTCAGCGATGTTCCTGATTAAGGGATGCCTGACTAAGCTATTCCTGACTAAATAGGCATGCATAAGCACACCTGAGTAAGTCATGACACAGAGAGCGTAAGAGCGAGTCCACAGGGCAGGCTCTTACGCTTGATGTTCGCCCACCTCACTGCCCAGCAGCGCAATTATAATAAGCGACATTGAGTGTTGTTGAATCCAGCAGTTGTTTAAGCCCAGCTTTTAAACGCATCGTATCCGAAGCCCCTTCAGGCGTTAAACGATAGCGTTTTGTCATCGTCGCCTGAACCGGCGTCACACTGTCCCTACCCGGCACAACAAAATCAGCCCAACAGTTTACCTGCACATCCGTTTGCTGACCCGTTTTACTTTGCACCGCAAACGTCACATCTAAATAACACAGAGAGCCTCCCGTAATCATCGAGCGTCCCTCACAGACGGGCTGCGCAGCCGATACGTTAATAGCAAACGCGCTCTCAGCCACCGTATCGGGGGTCAAGGTTTGGGGCTGAATATAGCGGTTATACACCCAGCCCTTAACATTCGCCTTATGGCTATCTAAATAGAAGATCTCTGACCAATCTCCCTCGCGGCGAGTTTCCAGTACTAACTGGTGCTGCGGGGCTTTGGTGATAATATGTCCACTATGGCTCGGCCCTTGCCGAACATTTAGTGAGTCCACCATCACCATATAAAAATCCACCGCCATAGCGCTGTTTGCTATGAGAACAAGACAACCGCCCAGCACGCATTTAAGCCATCGCACTTAATCCACAGCCTCCGCTGATTCCGTTTCTGCACGTTCAACATCTAAACTATCCACACGCTGATAACCCCGTGGAAGTTTATTGCCTCGACGGCCACGCTCCCCTCGGTAGTGTTCAATATCGGAAGGTTTCAGTTTTAAATGCTGTCGACCTGCATGCACAAGTAAAGTGTCATCCGCCGATAAGATCGCAATGGCAACCACCAGCTCCTCTCGGCTGGCCGCGCGCGCAGAAGGAATATTAATAATCTTATTCCCTTTACCTTTGACTAATTCAGGTAGCTCCGCCACAGGGAAGACTAAGAGACGCCCCTCATTCGTGACCGCAGCCAATAAGTTAGCTGAGGTATCATTCACCAGCGTCGGCGCTAAGATCTGAGCATTTTTAGGCAGCGTGAGTGCCGCTTTACCATTTTTAGTTTTACTGGTGAGGTCACTAATCTTAGTAATAAAGCCGTAACCCGCATCGGATGCCATTAAGACCTTATCGCTGTCTTTACCCGCGATGGCCGCATCGATAGTCGAGCCTTTTGGCAAAGTAATACGGCCAGTAATCGGCTCACCCTGCCCCCGGGCAGACGGTAGATTATGTGTATCAACCGTGAAACTTCGTCCCGTTGTATCAAAAAGAATCGTCGGCTGGTTCGTTCGGCCTTTGCACTCAAGTTTAAAGGCATCACCGGATTTATAATTTAAACCCGCGCCATCAATATCATGGCCTTTGGCTGCACGCACCCAGCCCTGTTTAGAGATAACGACCGTTACAGGATCGGAAGTAAGTAGGTCTTTCTCACTGAACGCTTGCGCTTCTTCGCGTGAAACAATCGGTGAACGGCGGTCGTCACCATAGATCTCTGCCGCTTCTTTTAACTCTTGCTTAATCAGCTTACGCATCTTGCTGTCAGAACCGAGGATCGCCTCTAGCTTTTGACGCTCTTCATCTAACTCGTTTTGCTCTGACTGGATCTTAAACTCTTCCAGCTTAGCTAAATGACGTAGTTTTAAATCGAGAATCGCATCCGCTTGAACTTCGGTCAGCCCAAAACGCTTAACCAGCTCGGCCTTTGGATGGTCTTCGTGACGGATAATGGCGATAACCTCATCAATATTGAGGTAAGCCACCATTAAACCTTCAAGGATATGCAACCGATCCAACACTTTCTCTAAGCGGTGCTGCAAACGTTTCCGTACTATATTGGTTCGCCAGCCTAACCACTCCACCAAAATCTGGCGCAGGTTTTTAACTTGCGGCTTACCATCAACACCAATCATGTTCATATTGACACGGTAGGTGCGCTCTAAGTCTGTTGAGGCAAACAGGTGTGCCATCAACTGCTCAACATCAACACGGTTAGAGCGAGGAATAATCACAAGCCGTGTTGGGTTCTCATGATCGGATTCATCACGTAGATCGCTGACCATCGGCAGTTTTTTCTGCTGCATCTGCGCCGCAATCTGTTCCAGAATTTTAGCGCCAGACACTTGATGGGGTAGCGCGGTGATAACAATTTCACCCTGCTCTTTCATATACACAGCACGCATACGCACGGAGCCTCGCCCCGTTTCGTAGATCTGTTTAAGATCGCGACGGGCCGTAATAATCTCTGCATCGGTGGGCATATCAGGCCCAGGCACAAACTCACAAAGCTCATCCAGATCGGCACGCGGGTGATCCAATAGATGGATACAGGCCCGGGTAACTTCATTCAGGTTATGAGGCAGAATGTCAGTCGCCATACCGACAGCGATACCGGTAGTACCATTGAGTAACACGTTCGGCAGACGGGCCGGTAGAATCATCGGCTCCTGCATTGTGCCATCAAAGTTAGGGGCCCAATCGACTGTTCCCTGTGCCACTTCAGCTAACAACACTTCAGCGTAAGGGGATAAACGTGATTCGGTATAACGCATGGCCGCGAACGACTTAGGATCATCTTGTGACCCCCAGTTTCCCTGACCATCAACTAAGGGGTAGCGATAACTAAAGGGCTGCGCCATCAACACCATCGCTTCGTAACAGGCAGAATCACCATGGGGGTGAAACTTACCCAATACATCACCCACGGTACGGGCTGACTTTTTATATTTGGCGGTTGCCTTTAAACCCAGCTCAGACATCGCATATACAATGCGGCGCTGTACGGGTTTCATGCCATCACCAATATGGGGCAAAGCACGGTCAAGGATGACGTACATGGAGTAATCCAGATACGCCTTCTCGGTAAAGTCTTTAAGTGCTATGCGCTCATGGCCATCTTCGAACGTTGTTTGTACCGTCATATCTACGTGTTACCGCTTATCAATATCTGTTTCATTAATGAGTGGAGGTTTAAAACCCTTAAACGATTAGGTCCGTTTTAAATAGCTCCACTGGCCGTCAAGAGTAAACCTCACTGCCGGGTTTAAATATCCGCCAGATTACCCTTACTCTGCAGCCATTCTTTACGATCGCCAGAACGTTTCTTAGCGAGTAGCATATCCATCATTTCGTTGGTGCCATCACCGGGAGCTACCGTCAACTGAACTAAACGACGGGTATCCGGTGACATGGTTGTTTCTCGTAGCTGTAACGGGTTCATCTCACCCAACCCTTTGAATCGCTGTACACCAATCTTCGCGTTCTTACGCTCAGCACGAATACGTTCCATAATGCCATCACGCTCCGAATCATCGAGCGCGTAATACACCTCTTTTGCCACATCGATACGGTAAAGCGGTGGCATCGCTACATAAACATGCCCCTCGCTAACCAGATGCTTAAAGTGCCGGACAAACAGTGCACATAACAGTGTCGCGATATGCAAACCATCGGAGTCGGCATCCGCTAAGATACAGACTTTACCGTACCTTAAACCTTCCAAATCATCCGAGCCGGGCTCCACACCAATAGCAACCGATATGTCGTGAATCTCTTGGGAGCCAAGGACTTCGCTGGGATCGACTTCCCACGAGTTTAAAATCTTACCGCGCAGGGGCATAATCGCTTGGAACTCACGCTCACGCGCTTGTTTTGCGGAGCCGCCCGCCGAATCACCCTCGACCAGAAACAGCTCTGACTGCATAGTATCTGCACCCGAACAATCGGCCAATTTACCCGGCAGTGCGGGGCCTTGGGTGACTTTCTTACGGATCACTTTTTTGTTTGAGCGCATACGCTTTTGCGCATTCGCGATGATCACTTCGGCCAGTTGCTCACCCTCCTCCACATGGCGGTTAAGCCATAAGGAGAACGCATCTTTTATTGCGCCGGAAATAAAGGCCGCAATTTGACGTGTAGAGAGTCGCTCTTTTGTTTGTCCCGCAAACTGAGGGTCCTGCATTTTGGCCGATAGCACATAGCAGCACTTATCCCACACATCGTCTGCGGTGAGCTTTACCCCCCGTGGCAATAAGCTACGGAATTCACAAAACTCACGCATCGCCTCCAACAAGCCGGTACGCAGCCCATTAACGTGGGTCCCGCCTTGTGCGGTAGGGATCAGGTTTACGTAACTCTCGCAGGTCATTTCGCCACCTTCAGGTAGCCACTGCACGGCCCACTCCACCGCATCCTCTTCCCCTTGCAAGGAGCCGGAGAAGGGTTCTAACGGCAGCGATTCAAACACCTGCGTCGTCCCTTTAAGATAATCGATTAGACCATCTTCGTAGTACCACTCCTCTTTCTCACGCTTAGCACCGGTGAGATCGGTAAAGGTCACTTTTAAACCGGGACAAAGCACCGCTTTAGCCCGTAAGTTATGCTTTAAACGGGAGACACTGTATTTTGGCGAATCAAAATACTTAGGGTCGGCAAGAAAACGCACCGTTGAACCTGTATTGCGTTTGCCACAGGTATCGATAACCTCAAGCTCAGATACTTTTTCACCATCGGCAAAACCGATTCGATACACCTGCCCATCACGGCGAACTTGTACTTCCAACAGCTTTGACAAGGCATTAACAACGGATACCCCAACCCCGTGCAAACCACCGGAGTAGTTGTAGTTATCATTGTTAAATTTACCCCCTGCATGCAGCTTACAAAGAATCAACTCAACCCCGCTCACCCCCTCTTCTGGGTGGATATCGACAGGCATACCTCGACCATCATCGGTCACACTTAATGAGTTATCTTTATTAAGCACCACATCGATCTGTTTTGCATGACCCGCTAACGCCTCATCCACCGAGTTATCGATGACTTCTTGCGCCAGATGGTTTGGTCGATCCGTCTCGGTATACATCCCCGGACGACGTCTTACCGGATCTAAACCGCTTAAGACCTCAATGGAACCAGCATCATATTGCTTGGACATCAATCGTATTTCCTGTTGCTATGCTTTCTATGTATCAGGCGAAAGCTCATATAAACCATACTAAGCTTTACGCAGGCTACTTAATTTTATATTGGTTGCGCATCTGGCAGCTCAACCCGCCCTTGAGCAAACGCCAAAATCGCGGGAATCATTTTTTCAAACTGATCAAACCCGTGTGAACCTCCCGGCTGTATAAACTGCGGAGAGTCTACAAACTTATCCACAGCCTCACGGTAATCTAATGTTTCATCACCCGTCTGTGTCAGCAGTAAATATGAATCAGGTTTGCCTATCGATTCACAATTGATGGCTAACAGCTGCGCTAAATGCGCGTTGGTTAGCTCATAGGATTCACCGCTATATAAGTTCTGGTTCTCACCCAAATATTGGGGCAATAACTCAAAGGGCCGAACAGATGGATTAATTAATACCGCCCGCACATGGGGGTAATGCTCAGTCAGCCAAGTACTATAATACCCACCTAACGAGCTCCCCAGCAGGATCACCGGCTGCCGATGGTGTGCTTCAACCATAGCGGTCAGCGTTTCCATCGCAACGGCGGGCTCATAGGAGAGTGCAGGAATTAACACCTGGTCTGCACACCCCCTCTCTTGCATATAATGCAAAAACAGCTGGGCCTTCATCGACTCTGGCGAGCTATTAAAACCATGTACGTAAATAAAGATTGGCTTATTCATTTTCGTCCTCTGAACAAGAACTTACCGGAGGCAAAAGGCTGGCGCAATACCCAGCCAAACTATGATGTTAATCGAACCACATCAGATTGGATCTCTCCATCATCATACAGTTGAATTCTGCGGTAGGCAGGCCCCGTAAAACGAGGATCATCTTCTGTCGTCGCTACAGCAGAAAAGGGTTTAAATTGCGGTGCTGTTGCAGGGCTCACGAGCACGTTCACCGCCCCCCGTTGCTGTTGAACCGCATGGTGCACATGGCCACAGACAACCCCTTTGACCTGAGGACAGCTATCAACCAGTGCCCAGAAATCGTTTTTATTCCCTAACCCTATGTTATCCATCCACTCACTTTTTACCGGCACAGGGTGATGGTGCAATGCCACCAACACATGCTGATCCGAAGCGGTCTGCGCGAGCTGCTGAGCAAAAAAGGCTAACTCTTCGTTCGCAAGAGAGCCTCCGCCTTTACCATCGGGAGAGGCGGTACTATCTAACAAAATAACTCGCCAAGCGCCCTGTTCGACCACCTTGCGGTTATAACCCAACGCGGAGAAACGTGCCATCTCATCGATTAAATCATGATTACCCGGCAACCAACAGCTCGGAAAAGGCAGGCCTTGCAGGCTCAACGCTAAACGATCATACGCAGCCGGTGCATGGTGTGTAAGGTCACCCGTCAGCAGCAGAAGGTCTGCTGCTTCACCTTCAATATGCTGCATAACGTGCTGAAAACGCCGTTCAACGTTTTCCCCACGCATTAATGTGGTGGGGTCTTGCTGAAGGTGCATATCCGTGACTTGAAGTAACCTAACAGAATGCCCCCTAGCCACTGAACACGATCTCCATGAGATGGCCATACCGTAGGCACTCACTTAACCACTCGCCAAGGTACTCGTTTAACTGAAGTTTTTCATCAGGCAGGTGCATATTAGGGTTTGGATAGGGGTAAGCGCCGGACAGCTGTTTACGCCGCTGCATACAGATCACTTCGGCCACGGAGGCATCATGATAAAGACGGACCACAAGCCCCGGTGATTCTAGCCAAGGGGAGTTGGTTTCATAACGATGGCTAACTAAAACCGTTGAGGTATATTTAAAACGCTCATCAACCTTTAAACGCAGATACGCACTATGCTCAGGCCAACTCACCTGAAACTCTCGCTCATCGCAGTTGTCCAGATCCGGCAGGAGCTTCATTATGCGCACATAATTCGCCTCGCATTGGGACATCTGCCGAGTTAGGTCTGGAATATATTTACGCTTCATACGTCTCAACTTTCTTATTCATATGTGAATACGCTCACACTTCATCACACTCTGTAGGCTAACGCGACCAACGCTGGTCAAGCGCGTCTTTATTTACCTGTAACCACAGCAACGCAATCATCGCTGGCGCATTGTTAATTTTACCGCTTTTTACCCATTCAAATGCAGCCTCAACAGGTACTTTATGTACTTTGATATCTTCACCTTCCTCAGGAAGACCGTGAATACCACCAATACCTTGTGAATCCACACTAGCACAAAGCAGGTCAATATACTCACGCGTACCGCCAGAGCTTGGTACGAAGCGACTGATCTTTAACACTTCACCTAGCTGGGCTCCCGCCTCTTCTACCGACTCTCGCCGCGCCACATCCTCAGGGGTTTCGCCCTGCTCAACAATACCGGCCACCAGCTCTAATAACCAAGGCCCATCAGGGTGATCAAAAGCACCGACGCGGAACTGCTCGACTAATACCACCACCTGCCGCGGCGCATCATAAAGCAAGACACACACCGCATCGTCACGATAAAACAGCTCACGCTGAATACTAATCGTTTCGCCAGCAAAGGTTTTATGGGTCAGATGCAACTTAAACATCTTAAAAAAACCATCGTAAAGCGGTTCCTGCTTATCGACACTGAAATCTTTTTGCTGATAGGTTGGCTGCCAACCCTCAAACATAGGGTGTTCAGACATCTTTTTTACCCCTGCGGTCATTCATAGAGAAACCCACTATAACAAGCACGGGTTTCATGGCTAGATTAAGACTTATAATTGCTTAGTATATTCTTATGCTTTATTGTTATACCCATATAAACCGTCGTAACGGAGACCTTAAGATGCGCCCTTTGGCCGAAGTTTTTCCTCTTTTAGGTTGGCTAAAGCACTACCAACGCCAGACGTTTATCAGCGATCTAGTCGCCGGTATTATTGTCGCTATCTTATTAATTCCTCAAGGGATGGCTTACGCTATTCTGGCCGGGCTACCTCCCCAGTATGGTCTCTATGCCAGTATACTGCCGCTGTTTATCTATTCATTATTAGGCAGTAGTCGCTCCCTGGCGGTCGGGCCTGTCGCCATCGCCTCGCTCATGGTGAGCACATCCATCAGCCAACTGGCACCCCAAAGTGAGGCGGACTATATTAATGCCGCGATCAACCTATCTCTCTTGGTCGGCGTTATTTTACTCGTTCTACGTTGTATAAGACTGGGGGCCATTGTCAATTTTATCAGCCATTCAGTGCTAACCGGCTTTACCAGTGCAGCAGCCATTATCATCGCACTAAGCCAAGTAAAACATCTATTAGGGCTCGATCTGGCCCGTGCAGAGCGCATTGATGAAAGCCTTATGGCTATTGCCTCAAACCTACCCAACACGAATAGCATAACCGCCGTGATATCCGTGATCGCGTTTATCATTTTATGGTATTGCAAACGAACATTATGCGACCAACTCTTACGCCTCAAACTACCTCAAGGGGTCGTTGAACCGATCTGCAAAGCTGGGCCTATGTTTGCGTTACTGATCGGTTCTATCGCCGTTTGGTACTTTAGCTTTGACCAAACAGCGGCAGTCAAAACCGTCGGTATGATTCCGCAAGGGCTCCCCCATCTACACGCTCTACATATTGATGTAGATCTGTGGCGACAGTTAATGATGCCCGCACTGTTGATTGCTTTAATTGGGTTTCTCGAAAGCGTTTCCGTCGGAACCGCCCTTGCAAGTAAACGGCAGGAACGGATCAACCCCAATAAAGAGTTGGTCGCCCTTGGTATGGCGAATATTGGCTCAGCACTAAGTGGGACTTATCCCGTTGCCGGTGGATTTGGCCGTTCAATGGTTAACTATAGCGCTGGCGCGCAAACCACAATCGCCTCGATGATTAGCGCAATACTGGTCGCGATTACCGTCGCCTTTTTAACCCCGCTCTTTTACTACTTACCTAAAGCCGTCCTTGGGGCCATTATTATTATGGCGGTGATTCCGCTCATCAATATTGTCGCCTTTAAAACCTGCTGGCGCTTTAATAAAGCCGATGCCCTTACGCTGGCAGCCACCTTCTTTTTAGTACTGTTCACCGGCGTTGAGATCGGTATTTTATCGGGGATTGCGATCTCGGTAGCCCTGCTTATTTACCGATCAAGCCAACCCCATATCGCGATTGTGGGTCGCGTTGGCGACAGTGAACATTTTAGAAATATTACTCGGCATGATGTCACGACAGGAAAGAGTACATTAGCTTTGCGGGTCGACGAGAGTCTCTACTTTGCCAATACGCGCTTTGTAGAGGAGTTTATCTTGCAGCAGTGTGCCGATAACAAACAGATAAAACACATTATTCTCATCTGCACCGCCGTCAATTTTATTGATGCCAGCGCACTAGAAACCTTAGAGAATCTCATCATCAACCTACGCGATGAGGGGGTGACCTTACATCTTGCCGAGGTCAAAGGGCCCGTGATGGATCAATTGAACAGCACGCACTTTCTCACCCAGCTGGCACCCGGCAACATCTACTTTACAACAGACCAAGCGATGCGCGAGGTCGCAGGGGTATAGTCACGACTTAGGCGGTGCGTTGCCTATCCTCAACACAGGTAGCGCGCCGCTGCGAAATAAACAGCAAACTATCGGCACTGCGTTTTGCTTCTTTTTTCGCCATGGCCGCCAGCTCGGCTACCTCATGGAAGCTCTCGCATTTATACGGGTCCGGATGAACCACACCAATCGCCAAACCTAACAATGGGAAAAAGGAGCGAACACCTTTGCGGTCGGTCGACCAGATACCCTCCGTCTGAAGATCTTTAGGCAGGTAAAACGAGCGCACCTCTTGATCGAACTCCCGAATAATACGCTCACAACTTAATTGCCAATCGAGGGTGCGGAAGATCACAACAAAATCATCGCCCCCCACATGCCCAATAAAGTTCCTATCGTTATCAATAAAGCGCGTTAACAGGTCGCCCAACAAGCGGATCACTTGATCCCCTTTGGAGTAGCCATAGCAGTCATTGAAGGGTTTAAAGTTATTCAGATCAAAATAAGCCACATGGAAGTCCGCCGTGCTTTTTAACAGGGCATCCACCTCATTATTAATCGGCACATTGCCGGGCAATAAGGTTAAAGGGTTGGCATACTGGGCATTTTGAATTTTCAACGCGGTCAGACGTTTTAAAAGGTCACGCAAGTTACCCATCCCTAAGTAACAATCCTCCTCAGTGATAATAATATCCTGCTGAAGTGCACTGCTTTCCTGCCCCGTCACAAGCCTAGATACATCCACCAAGCTTAACTGACTGTCCACCAGCAACACATCCTCACATAGGATGCGTGAAACAGGCTTTTTCTCATACAGTGCGCGACCATACTGCGTAGAAAACAGCTCAAGCAGATCTGACTTTTTAACAACACCCAACGGAATCCCATCACGGATAACCGGTAAGGCGCTAACATCCGGGTTAGCACGGAACTGCTCACTAACAAATAACACGGTATCTTCTGGCGAAACCGCCGGTGTCTGACGTAACAGTGATATTGCAGATTCGCCCTGATCAACAAGGGGACTCTCGTCATTACACATAAGATCGCCGCCGCCCATAGGGGTCCAAGTAAACTGGGGTTCTGGGCTGGGGTAACCCAAGTAGAAACCTTGCCCAATACTAATCCCCAACTCCAGAAGCGTCGCAACCTCCTCCTTGCGCTCAATACCTTCGGCAATAACCTTGCAGCCGGTGGCATTACTAATATTATAAATAGCGCGCACAAACTCCCGCTTCACCGGGTCGGTATCAATATGCGACACAAAATGACGATCAATCTTCACATATTCGGGGTTTAATTCAGACCAAAGCTTTAAACCGGAATAGCCTGTCCCTAGGTCATCCACCGCCACTTGAAACCCCATATTGCGATAATACTCAACCGCATTATGGGTCAGTCCTTGCTGATCAAAGGGATGCTGTTCTGATAGCTCAATCACGATATCGGAGATAGATATGCCTAACTCTTGCAAAAGCTCCGATGTAAAACCTTCCGTATGTTCCGGCGTACCTAGCAATGAAGCACTGATATTTAAAAACAGCTTTCCGCCCGGTTTTAACTCAGCAAAACGCGCCAAAGAGCAGCGACGGGACAGCAGCTCTAAGGTGTGTAAAAGGTTATTTTCAATCGCCGTTTGAAAAAGTGCGCCGGGGGACGCCATCGCACTCCCAGCAGGGCCACGGATCAAGGCCTCATGGCCAATGACCTCACCTTTTTTCAAATCGACTATGGGCTGAAAATGTGGATAAAGAGATTCTGTCTCCAGAATCTCTAACAACAGCTTATGACGCATATCTGCGCCGACTTCATCAGTTGCACGTAACATAGGTTAATCAATCACACTATTTAAGGTAGTGCGTAGGCTAACGCCCCTATATTACATTTGAGTGAAAATGTTTAATTCCCTTTACACCGACACCCCTGCGGCAAACTGCCTTAGCAACTGAATCTCGTCAGGCCAGATCGTTTCGTCGATGGTTTCTAACACTAACGGAATGCCACGAAAACGGTCATCCTGCATAATAAAACGAAACACATCTAATCCAATCTCACCTTGGCCGAGGCTATGGTGACGATCAAGGTGGGAGTTTAATCCCCCCTTAGAATCATTTAGGTGCATCCCTTTTAAATACTGAAAGCCAACAATCTGCGCAAACTGATCAAACACCTCGGCACAGCTCTCTAGCGTGCGTATATCATAACCCGCAGCAAACATATGGCAGGTATCGATACAGACACCTACTCGCGACTTATCCTCCACTTGGTCGATAATCGCAGCCAACTGTTCAAAGCGATAACCTAAGTTACTGCCCTGCCCTGCGGTATTTTCGATCACCGCCGTAACGCCGTGGCTTTGCCCTAACGCCCAATTGATCGAATCGGCGATTTTAGCCATGCACTCAGTCTCAGAGATCGTGCGAAGATGACTGCCGGGATGAAAGTTAAGATAAACCAACCCCAGTTGTTCACAGCGCTTCAACTCATCCAGAAACGCCTCTCTAGATTTTTGTAGCGCCGCCTCATCAGGATGACCTAAATTAATGAGGTAGGAGTCATGGGGAAGGATCTGTTCAGGCTTAAAACCCGCCGCTGCACACTGCTGTTTGAATGTTTCAATCGTCTTAGGTTCAAGCGCTTTCGCCACCCAGCGACGTTGATTTTTAGTAAACAGCGCAAAGGCATTCGCGCCGATTTTCTCAGCATTTAACGGCGCATTTTGTACACCGCCCGACGCGCTCACGTGGGCACCCACGTAATAAGGTTGTTGATTCATCTAGGTTGTAACTCGACATAACAGGGTGAAAAGCTAACTAAGCTCTGTTCGAAGTTTGTCTCTAATATCCATCAGCATCTGACCAAAGGCATTCGTCGCCCGCATATCACGGCCACTGCCCCAGAAATAGTCATACTGGCTCACATCCGCAATCGCCGTATCACCGCTATCCAGTAACATTTTCGCGACCTCAGGATAGGTACGGCACTTAATATAGGTGCCACGCGTCATATAGATCAGCTTAACGTTGTCCCAGTCTTTGCGCTTTTGATGCTTTTTGCTTTTACCTAAGCTCGCCGCCTCCTTGGGACTCGGCGCTAGGCGGATCTGTTCACGGTACTCCGCATCCCCAAACTTCATCGCCTGATAGTAGTGCTCCACCGACGGCCACTCACAGCCCTCTAACTCAAAGGGATGTTTGGAGTATGAAGCCAAAGGGTTATCAGGATCGGTCCGCGTTAACGTAAAAAGTTTTTTCTCTTTTTGACCAAAAAACATGCAGGGCATCCTAATTATTCAGAAGTGATCAAAATATACCGCGTTTAGGCGGGGTAGGCACTCTTAAATGCGAGAAAGGCTGGGGTTAAAGATGGGAACAGGGACGAGGATATCACTCAATTTTAAAGCGTTTACGCTAAACGGTTTGCCCGAAAACGACATTCAAGAGAGCAGCCTAACCCGAAAATAGCCAACGCTATTTTGTCCTTGTTGCATATATTGTTAGGCCTTGATTATCTCACGCTCAATAAATACTTCTTTAGCTACGAACATACCATTTAAAGCTGCTGGAAAACCAGCATATACAGCCATTTGTATGATTACTTCAACAACTTCTTCTGGCTTGCAACCTACATTCAAAGCGCCATTAATATGAACATTTAATTGAGGTGCGCAACTACCTAGTGCGGTCAATGCCGCAACAGTTGCTAATTCTCGACTCTTTAAATCAAGCCCTGGTCGTTGATAAATATCCCCAAAAGGAAACTCAATTGTATATTTTGCTAAATCAGGCGAAATGGCAGCCAAGCTATCAATCACTTTTTGTCCGGCATCGCCATCTATTTCATTTAATTTATTGAGGCCAGACTCATAACGTTGATTATTCATTAACACTCCAATAGTCGTTTATTGTGCACATTGCACAATAATGCAACTCTACAACTTAGAGTAAACTCTAAGTCAAGTGTTAAGTTCCAACTCAATAGTTTCACTGTAATGTTTGATTTTCTCTTTTAGCTTTTTAAGGTGATACATATCTTCAGCTATTTTGTCTTCTAACATAACAGCATGATCTTCTAAAATTTTCATTCTTAGTTCAGATGTTGACGCCCCTTCACCTCTTAAATCTGCATACTTCAAAATATTTTCAAGTGGCATCCCCGTGTCTTTTAGCCGCTTTATAAATTCAACCCAGATGATATCTTTTTCTGTAAACCAACGATGGCCACTAGCGTTCCGAGAAACACCCCGTAACAAACCAATTTTTTCGTAATATCTAATCGTATAAGGCGATATCTCTGTTATTTCAGAAAACTTTTTAATATTCATACAACTCTCGAAAGTATCTACAAATCGTGGGGCACTCTGTCACTTCTCCCCTCCCCCTAAACACCAACGTAACCTTACTGCGTCCGAATGCTTTGACTTACTATAAGTCTCAACGTTATGACTGGATCAAAAATATATAATTATTTCGACAGCAAGGGGGACACGACAGCAAGGGGGACAGGGACAGCAAGGGGAGGACAGCAAGGGGGACAGGCACCCTTAAATTGACAATACCCTTACTCAATCCTAAGATCAAAGCCAAGCATTATTCATCACATCGATAAAAGGATTTACCGATGACTCGCCCTAGAAAGGAACTCGTATCCGTTAAAGATACGCCCTATTACCATATTGTTTCTCGTTGTGTTCGCCGCTCATTTTTATGTGGCTTGGATCACTCAACAGGTAAAGACTACGAACACCGTCGTCAATGGATCGAAGACCGAATACGCATTCTATCTTCACTCTTTTCCATTGATATCTGCGCCTATGCCGTAATGTCAAACCATCTTCACATTGTGATTAAACTCTGCCCTACTCAAGCACAACGCTGGTCAAATACTGAAGTTGTAACGCGCTGGTTAAGTTTATTCAAAGGCCCCTTACTGATTCAACAATGGCAAGCAGGTGAGTCTCTAAGCAACGCTCAGCTCGATACAGTGAGTGATATGATAGAAGTCTACCGGGAACGCTTAGCTAGCCTGAGTTGGTTTATGAAATGTCTAAATGAACCCATTGCTCGCCAAGCTAATCAAGAAGACAAGTGCACCGGCCACTTCTGGGAGTCTCGTTATAAATCGCAAGCCCTACTAACCGAAGAAGCATTACTGTCTTGCATGGCCTATGTAGATCTAAACCCTATACGCGCAGATATGGCTAAAACACCGGAAGATTCAAAGCATACGAGCATCAAAGAGCGCATAAATCCGAAATTCAATTTAACATCCGCGGTAGACTCTCAAAAAGCACTGCTTGCTTTGCAACATTTCCAATTCCCAGCTAAACCTCTGGCACAATTTGAAGGAAATATCCGAAACGAAGAACAGCAGGGTATTCTATTCAGCCTTGAGGATTATCTCACCTTGGTTGATATGACAGGCCGAATCCTACGCGATGACAAACGCGGTGCAATATCCGCACACTTACCACCCATACTAGAAAGGTTAGAAATAAATCAAGAAGAATGGCTGAATAACGCCACTCAGTTTGAAAGGCTTTATCACAAAAAATTCGCACGAAAACGAAGGCATAACCAAGCGGCCTGGCCTCACCCCTCTTATCTATAACCTATAAAGTATCAGCCCAATTACTGAGAGATACTGCTGTCTTAAAAACACCGAATACCTCCCAATAAACACTGAAAACCATCAATCAGCTACTTGAAGTGAAAACAAAGCCTAACTGCAAAATCTATAACGAAGAAATGAAGGGGCCTTTCTTTAAGGTGCATGTCCCTGCTTATTCGCTCCATTTGCTACGGCAACGTCATGTAACTCTTTTACTTGCTCTGACGAATCGCATGTAAAACCAATAGTGGAACCATTAGCTGCACTCATTGGCTTACCGTTTATTGGCTCAGTTACGCAGAAAATCGAATCATTATGAATATAGAAAAGCCGTGTCTGCCCCGTGTCGTTAACATTGACGACGGGGTCTTTTACACCCAGAACTCCAAGTACTGAGTTATAAAAGTTCTTTGATCTTTCAATGTCATCTGATCCAACCATTACATGACTAAACATTCCATACTCTCTTGTGTGTGCGTCTAACGCCTGAACAGCCGCGTATTTATGCGTCGGCTGGCTTGACTTGTTAAATGCATACCACTACGATAGTGCGCATAGTTAATGCGTATAACCCATATTGCGAGTTAGAGTAATGCAACCTTTAATTGATAGCAAGGCCCCAAAGAAAGCAACAAACCTAAGCATAAACAAAGAGTTACTGGCCGAGGCCCGCATATTGAAAATAAACCTATCTGCAACACTGGAGCAGGCCCTGACTGAAAAAGTACGCAAGGAACGACGAAAACAGTGGCTGGAGGATAACCAGGAAGCTATTGAAGCATGCAATGAACTTGCTGAAAAAAACGGCCTCTTTGCTGATAAGCACAGGGTGTTTTAATGAAACAGTTTGACGTTTATGTAAATACAGATAAGGACACAAATAAAACCTACCCTTATTTTGTTGATATTCAAAGTGGCCTCCTTAATACATTGAATACCAGAGTTGTGATTCCGCTAACTCCTGCCAACAAACCAGACAAGAGCTACCCTGATAATCTTTGCCCGATTATTAAAATAAAAAATAAAAATTATGCGTTACTAACTCATCAGCTTACGAGCGTTTCGGCAAATTTTCTAAAAAAGAATGAATGCACGATTATCTCAAGAAGAGATGAAATTATAGGGGCGATAGACTTTCTGGTTACTGGCATTTAACGCCGCGCTCTGCGGCAATTTTGGAGCGCAGCGGAAAAATTGTCCGACAGCAGCGCCTTGTGTACGCCCAGCATGGGCATGAACTAATGAGGTGAAAGTCCTCTGTAGGAAGGTCACCATCCATAGCGATTTATATC
>NZ_LUTS01000088.1 GCF_001597735.1 Neptuniibacter pectenicola | reverse complement strand
CGAGCATTATTAGTACGATAGCACTTCGATCTTTCCTTTCCTCTTCCTCTCTCTTTCTTTTCCTTTCTCCTTCCTCCCTCTTCCTTCTTCCCTTCTTCTTTCTTCCTTTCCCCTCTCTTTTTCCTCTTTTCTTTTTTCTTTCCTCTCTTTTCCTCCCTCTTCCCCTTCCCTCCTCCTTTCTCTTTCTTTCTCTCTTCCTCTCCTTTCCCTTCTCTCTTTTCCCCTCTTTTTTCCCCTCTTTTTCCTCCTCTTCTTCCTCCTCTCTTTTTTCTTCTCCCTCTCTTTCTCCCTCTCCCTCCCCTTCCCTTTCTCCCTCTCCCTCTCCTTCCTCCCTCCCCCCTCTCCCCCCCTCCCCCCCTCCCCTTCCCTCCCGGAAGAGCTCCCCTTAAAAACCAAAAACCGCCTCTGGCCTTTAGATCTCTACAAAGGT
>NZ_LUTS01000087.1 GCF_001597735.1 Neptuniibacter pectenicola | reverse complement strand
CAGAGGTCATAAAAACCGATAACCCTCCTTCCCCCTTCCTCCTCTTTTTCTCCCTTCTCCCCTCCCTCTTCCTCCTCTCCTCTTCCCTTTTTCCTCCCCTCCCCCCTCCCCCTTCCTCTTCCCCTTTCCTCCCTTCTTTTTCCCTTTCTTTCCCCTCTTTCCTCCTCTTCTTTTCTTTCCCTTTTTCCTTTCTCTCCCTTTCTTTTTCCCCCCCCTTTCCTCCTCTTTTTTCCCCTCTTTCTTCCCTTCTCCTCTCTCCCCTTTCTCCCTTTTTTCTTCCCTTCTCCTTCTTTTTTCTCTCTTCTTCTCTCCTTCCCCTTTTCCTCTCCTTCCTTTCTTTCCCTTCTTTCCTCCTTCTCCCTCCTCTCTTTCTTTTTCTCTCCCCCTTCCCTCCCTCCCCTTAACGGTAGAGCCCGGCGGCATTGGCGGGC
>NZ_LUTS01000086.1 GCF_001597735.1 Neptuniibacter pectenicola | reverse complement strand
AATGAGGCACTTCTGTCTCGTCTCGCAAGTTGGGTTATTCCGCTTGACGACGACAACCAAGAAGACATATTTATCGATTCATTGGACAAAATATTGTCTCAGAGCATTGAAAAACAAATTGAAAACCTGCAGGCCAAAGAAAGAAGTGTCGGCTTATCAGTCGAAGAAAAACGGGAGCTGCTAGCCTTGATGCTAGACTTAAAAGCGTAACCCAATTCAGTTAGTCAGCAATGAATAAATTTGTTAATATTAGTGGTTTGCATTTCGCATACTAAAATTCCTTCACCAGATCTTAAGTTGGATATCGTCTATGGACCAAAATCCGCAGTCACAGCTAAAATTACTTGTCATTAAGGGCAAGGAACAAGGCTATCTGACCTACGCAGAAGTAAATGACCACCTACCTGAAGAAATCGTCGATTCTGAACAGGTAGAAGA
>NZ_LUTS01000085.1 GCF_001597735.1 Neptuniibacter pectenicola | reverse complement strand
GCCCGTGGGCTTTGTCGTCGCTGATGATCGGTAGCGTCGGTTGTGCGTTACAAGGTGATCCAGTGTTGGCCATGTGCCTCTCCTAGAAACTCTATTATGTCACCACTCAGGTCGCCCGCATCAGGGAACTTAGTCTCTAATTCTGACGTGATAGCAGCAACGGAACGTTCACCGTCCACTAAGGCAAGAATCTCACCTGCAGGACCATTCAGCTGGATCATTCCTTCGGGATAAAGCAGTACAAAACAGTTTTGTGCTTTTTCCCACTGAAAGCGAAACATTTTATTTAACACCGGCACTAAGGCCGGTGTTATCTCAATATCACTCATTAAATAGCCCTTTGTGATAAACCCGCTGATCCGTCACGGTATGGTACGGTGGACGTTTCAGCTCATACGCCATGGTCATTGCATCCAGCATGCTCCAAAGGACATCCAGTTTAAA
>NZ_LUTS01000084.1 GCF_001597735.1 Neptuniibacter pectenicola | reverse complement strand
GCCCGTGGGCTTTGTCGTCGCTGATGATCGGTAGCGTCGGTTGTGCGTTACAAGGTGATCCAGTGTTGGCCATGTGCTTCTCCTAGAAACTCGATAATATCGCCACTCAGATCACCCGCATCGGGGAACTTGGCTTCCAGCTCAGCGGTAATGGCTGCGACGGTACGCTCGCCATCCACTAAGCCTAGAATCTCTCCAGCGGGACCGTTGAGTTGGATCATTCCTTCAGGGTAAAGCAGCACAAAGCAGTTTTGTGCTTTTTCCCACTGAAAACGGAACATCTTATTTAACACCGGCACTAAGGCCGGCGTTATCTGAATATCACTCATTAAATAGCCCTTTGTGATAAACCCGTTGATCCGTCACCGTATGGTACGGTGGACGTTTCAGCTCATACGCCATGGTCATTGCATCCAGCATGCTCCAAAGGACATCCAGTTTAAA
>NZ_LUTS01000083.1 GCF_001597735.1 Neptuniibacter pectenicola | reverse complement strand
GACACTGATAATGAGATGGTCTTCCTCGTTTTTTTTTCCTTTCTTTCTCCTTTCTTTTTCCCTTCCCCTCTCCTCCCTTTTTTCTTTCTTCCCTCTCCCTTTTCTCCTCTCCTCTTTCTCCCTTTTTCTCTCCTCTTTTTTTACTAACTTCCTCTTTTTCCCCTTTTCCTTTTTTTTCCCTCCTCTCTTTCCTTCCCCCTTTCTCCCTCTCTTCCCTTCTTCCTTCTCTCTTTCTCTCCTTTTCCCCTCTCCCCTTTCCCTCTCCTCTTCTTCTCCTCTCTTCTTCCCCTCCTCTTTCTTTCCCCCTCTTTTTTTTTCCTCCTTTCCTCTCTTTTTCCTTCTCTCTTTCTTTCTTTTCTTCCTTCTTCCTCTTCCCTTTTTCTTCTTTCTTTTCTTTCTTTTTTTTTTCTATTTGCTTTTTCTCTTTTTTTTTTCCTCTTTCTCCCCT
>NZ_LUTS01000082.1 GCF_001597735.1 Neptuniibacter pectenicola | reverse complement strand
CCCCCCTTCTTTCCTCCTCCTTCCCTCTTCTTTTCCTCCCTCTCTTTTTCTCTTTCTTTCCCTCTTTCCCTTTTTTCCTCTCCCTTTTTCTCTTTTCTCTTTCTCCCTTCTCTCCCCCTCTCCTTTCTTCCTTTTCTTTCCCTTTTTCTCTCCCCTTTCCCTTTCTTTTCCTCCTTTCCCCCTTCTTCTCCCCCCTCCTCTTCCTCCTTTTTCTTCCTCTTCCCCTTTTTTCTCCCTCCCCCCTTTCCTCCCCCCCCTTCTTTCCTTTTTCCCCCCTCCCTTCTTTTCTTCCCCCCCCTTTTCCTACTCTCTATTTTTTCTTTTTTGTTTTTCCTCTCCTTTCCTACTCCCCCTTCTTCCCTTCCTTTCTCTTCTCCTTTTTTTTTTTCTTTTTTTTCCTTTTCTCTTTTTCTTCTTTCTCTTTTCTTTCTTTTTCTTTTTTCTTTCTCTTTTT
>NZ_LUTS01000081.1 GCF_001597735.1 Neptuniibacter pectenicola | reverse complement strand
GATGCAAAAAAATAAACGGAAGGGGTAAGTGGAGGAAGATGATAGAAATGAAGGCAAACTGATTAGTACGGGGAGAAGAAAGGAAGAAGAGAGGGAGGGAAGAGGAAGAGAGGAAAAGAAAGAGGGAGGAAGGGAGAAAGAAAAGAGGAAGAGAAAAAAAGGAAGGAAAGATGGAAGAAGAAGGGGGAGAAGAGAGAGGGGGAGGGGGAGAGGGGAAGGAAGGAAGGAGGAGAGGAGGAGAAAAGAAAAAGAGAGGGGAGGGGGGAAAAGGAAGAGGAGAGGAGGGAGAAAAGGAGAAGGGAGAGGGGGGGAAGGGAAGGGAAAGAAAAAGGAGGAGAAGAAGAAGAAGAGGAGAACAAAAGAAAAATAGGAGAGGAAGAGGAAAAAAAGAGAAAGGAAAAAAGAGAAGAAAGAAAGGAAAGGGAAAAGGGGGCACGGTTGGGTTGTCTAAGACAA
>NZ_LUTS01000080.1 GCF_001597735.1 Neptuniibacter pectenicola | reverse complement strand
ATGCCCTGCAGGTATAGTCACCTTGTTTGGAGCTACCACCAGCTCTGTTAGTTGAGCTTGAGTCACATTCAATAAAGCATCCGCCTGTTGGCTGGCATAAGTAGCCGTCACAACAACATCACCACTCTGATAACTATCCGCCAGTCCTTTTTGATTAATAGATGCCACACTGTTGTTGGAAGATTGCCAACTTGCCAGCTCAGTTACCTCTCGACTTGTCCCATCACTAAATAAAGCGAACGCCTGATACTGCTGAATATTACCCGCCGCTACGCTGGCTTTTGCTGGTGTCACCACCAAATCGGTAACGGAAACCTGAGTCACGGTCGCTGCTGTACTATCGGAAATGGTATTACTCATTTTCGAGAATGATGCGATGCCTTGATAGCTTGCGGTTATTTGGGTTGTGCC
>NZ_LUTS01000079.1 GCF_001597735.1 Neptuniibacter pectenicola | reverse complement strand
TTCCTCCTTCTTTCTCCCTTCCTCCCTTCTCTTTCTTTCTCCTCTTCCTTTTTTTCCCCCTTCCCCCCCCTCTCCTCTTCCCTCCCTTTTCCCCCTCTCCCCCTCTTTCTCTCCCCCTCTCCCCCTTTTCCCTTTTTCCTTTTTCCCCTTTTTCCTTTCCCCCCCTCCCTTTCTCTCTTCCCTTCCCTTCTCTTTCTTTTCTTTCTTTCCCTCCTTTTCCCCTCCCCTCCCCCCTCCCTCTCCCCCTTCCTTTTTTCTCTCTCCTCCCTTTTCTCTCTCCTCTCCTCCCTCCTCCCTTTCTTCTTCTTCCCCCCTCCCTTTTCTCCCCCTCTTTTTCCCCTTCCCCTTTTTCCTTCTCCCTTCTTCCTTTCCCTTCTCTTCCTCTCCCCCTCTCTCTCTCGCCTCCCTTTTCCTTCCCCTTCTCCTTCCTCTCCCTCCTCCTCCTTCCCTCTCTTCCACCCCTC
>NZ_LUTS01000008.1 GCF_001597735.1 Neptuniibacter pectenicola | reverse complement strand
TGCGGAAGCGGTGGTCAATAACCCTGATGAGTTTACCTTCAGAAATGAGCGTAACTCTAAAGTCTTTGCGAAGGGTTGATATTGAACTCAACGGGTCTATCATCTTCTGGTGCTAATGCACGCCCAGGTTTCTGGGCAACCGCATTAGATGAACTTAGTGTCGTCAGCGCTAATATCGAATATAGCCAGCTGGAGTGCTCCTTAGAGGGTGTGCCTTATTGGGTTGAACTTAGACCTAATGATGGCGCCCGTTGTGTTTTATGTTATAGCGATAATGGGGTGGTTACTGATATTACGCCGCCGGGTTACAGTGTGCGCAGTAAAGTGCACGAATATGGCGGCCAAAGTTGGTGCTTTATTGATGACGGTCTGGTCTTTGTTAATGAAAGTGACCAGCAGCTTTATTTTCAAGCGCTGAGAGGCGATCTTGCTACCTCCTGTCGAAAAATAACCGCCTGCACGAATGCTCGCTTTATTGAGCCCGTTTGGGATGGGCTTGAGCGTCAAATCATTGCGGTGGAAGAGAGGCATGAGGTTGATGGGGTCGTTAACCGGCTCGTTGTGATTTCGCTGGAAACCGGTGAAATAACCCCTCTACATGAAGGGTATGACTTCTACAGTTATCCTACCCTGAACCCTCAGTCGAGGGAGCTGGCCTTTATTGCATGGAATCATCCCTATCAGCCTTGGGTTTCTACTGAGTTGGTATCCCTTCGTTTGAGTGACCTAAGCATTCAATTTGTCTTTGGTCGGGATATTGAGGAGGCGTTATCTCAGCCTCTTTACAGTCAAAATGGCGAGCTATATGTGGTCAGCGATCGAGAGGGATGGTGGAATATCTACCGTTACAACCCTATTGCGGGCACATTAGAGCCATCTCTTTGCGCCCCGCAAGATATGATATCAGCACCGTGGCAGTCGGGTTTGAGGCACTACGTTTGCGGTGATGCAGGCCTGTCCTATCAATTGATCGCCCATGAAGGTAGTGAGGTTTACCATCAAGGTTGTCGTGTTGAGCCGGGTTCTATGAGTTATTGTCGCTCTCTGCATGCCTCAAAAGGTAAGTTGTACGCTATTGCTAGCTTCCGTGATCGTATGGATGCCGTTATTGAGATTGATACTAGCCTTAATATCAGGCTGCTTACCGGTGGTTCTATGCCTTTAGAGAGGGGGCATTGCTCCGAGCCGCAGCCTCTGGCTTTCGGTGAAGGGGATGATCGTTGCTATGGTTATTTGTATTCAGCAAAAAATGATGCCTACCGCGACAATGCGGCGTGCAAACCCCTTGTTATTTTCCTCCATGGCGGCCCAACGGCTGCGACGTATCCCGTTTTTAATTTAAAGGTGCAGTATTGGACCCAGCGCGGTTTTTCTGTACTTGATTTGAATTACCGGGGAAGTAGTAATTATGGCCGGCGCTATCGTTTGGCGTTAGAGCATGCTTGGGGTGAAGCCGAAATCAAGGATATTCAGTTAGCGGTATCGTCGTTAATTGACGCGGGTGTAGTCGACCCTCATGCGGTCTTTATTAGAGGGAATAGCTCGGGTGGATATAGTGTGTTAAACGCGTTGTGTCAGCTGGATCTGTTTGCTGCGGGGGCAAGCTTGTATGGTGTTACAGACCCTGCAGTTCTGAATGACTGTACACATAAGTTTGAGTCCCACTATTTAGGATGGTTGCTGGGTGACCCTATTAAGGATAAGGGCCGCTATCAAGCGCTGTCGCCTATTTATCATGCCGCTGATATCCATTGTCCTGTTATCTTCTTTCAGGGCGAGAAGGATAGGGTGGTGCTGCCTGATCAGACACGGGCAATGGTTGCTGAGTTGCAGGATCGAGGTGTTGCTGTTGAGGCGCACTATTTTGAGAACGAAGCCCATGGCTTTCGTCAGAAAGAAAATGTGATCCGTGTATTGCGTGATGAGTTACGTTTTTATCAAGCGCACCTTACTGCGGAATAAGTCTGCGTTATTCTGATTGGCTCTCCAGTTAGTTGTCTGTTTTTTTGCTTGAGAGCCATTGTTTCCTTGTCTTTCTTTCCCTTATCACCTCTTTAGCGTTTAAGATCCATTTTATTTTCTATCTTATTGTTCAGTTTTTTTTACAAAAAGCTAACTATTGTTGTATAGATCTAGAAATCATGTCTTACGGATGGAAACTAAAGTATTAGATAAAATCGTCCTGTTGCAGAACTGCGGTTTGGCTTAATAAGCTAGATAATGGTTTTAATAAAGAGCTTACCTAGCTCTTTGCATCCACTCTCTGGTTTGTGAGTTTTCTATCTTAAGCTCTAACCGTCGTACTTCGCCTGCTTCTTAGCAGGCTTTTTTTTGTCTGAAATAACCCCTATCTAATTGTATCTTGCCTTAGGTTGCTTATCTCTTACGGGTTAGATTGATCTAGTGAAGTGCTTTTATGATACATGTCAGCAATCTAAGCAGGCGTGGCTGCGTTGAGTCTGTCGAGGGTTTGTCACGCATGGCTTTGAGTGTTAAGTGGTTGGTGGAGTTAATGTGAAGAGCTTCGTGTGGGTGTTTGTATAATAAGTGGGGAGGCTTGTTCGGCTTATTAGCGAGGATTTGCTGTCCTTAAAAAACAAAGAAGGCCGCGGCTCTGGAGAAGGGGGGACAGAGCGGCGGCCAATGGTTCTAGCTTTTAAGCAGGACTTACCAGCTTAGAGCAGCACCAATTGCGAACTGCTTAGTTTCGTTACCAGCAGTGTTGTCAGCGATATCGTATTCAGCAATAAGTTTTAGGCTGCTGTTAACATCGTAGAAGTATGCAATGGAGTCCATTTCGTTTTCACTTGCAGCGCTTGTATCAGTCTCACCATGAGAAAGAACAATGCGGTGACCATTAGCGGAGTAAGATGCCTGAACAAGGAAGCCATCTGAATCAACATTGCTGGCAATAGTGTTATCAGCTAGAGCTGCACTAATACCTTCTTGGTCGAAGCCAGAAGCTGTAAATTGGAAGCCGCCCATTGCGATGCGTGCACCGTATGCAACACCTTCAACACTACCACCATCAGTAGTAGATTCACCGCTAGCTGCACCAACCCATGCATTGAACTTGCCGCCATCGAAATCAGTCGCGTAAGTTAACTCGCCTTCGAAACGAGCTGAGTCAGAAGCCGCGCTAGCGCTAGTAGTGGAGTCTTCCGAGCTATCTAGTACACCAACTGCAAGCTGGAAGCCATTGCTGACTGGTGTGCGGTAACTGATTTGAGCTTTAGGTGTAGCATATGGGTAACCTACGGAGATGTTACCAAATGTTACGCCGCCAGAATTGATCTGTGGTAGACCAGTACCAAGCAATAGTTCATCAGAGAAAATGTTGCTACGAGCATATAGACCAAAATCTTTACCGAAAAGAACCTGACCGAAGTCGCCGTCAACAGTGCCGTAGAATTGACGAATATCAACAGCTGTATCAGTTACGTTAGATGAACCATCGTTAATGCTAACCCAGAAAGAAGAACGACCGCCCACTTTTAAGTCATCAATCTGTTTGCTTACATTGAAGCCGATCCAGTTTGGTAGGAAACCCATGCGAACACGAGACTCGTCTCCAGCTGTATCAGAATCAGTCTGAACGTAGAATGCGTTAAAATGACCATCTGCAGAGAAAGTAGTGCCATCCTGGTTATACAGTTCAATTGCAGCACTGGCCTGAGTGCTGATTCCCATTGCTACTGCTACTGCTAACAGTTTAGCTTTATTATTTTTCATGTCGCCCCCGGAAATACGGATTTATTTTGTGTTAAACGTTGGAGCGATTATCATGAACTCTGCCTATAACTTATATCGGGCAGAAGCATAGATATGGGTAAACCTTAGTGTGCTTGTACCTTTAGTGATTTCGGGTATGATTCTGAAGGCGTGCGGGATTAAGGCGAAGGGTCTATAGACTGGTCTAGTACTAAAGGTCGTGCTTTTTTGTGCGTTGCGTCATGAGTGATAACTGATTCTAACAACGATTTGTTACTTAATAATGACTATTAATAGGTAGTACGTATGTTGTTAAAAGTAGATCCCAAATAAATAAAATAATAAGCCGCTTTCTACTGCGAGCACTCCGTTCTAATTTAACACAGCTTGATAATGTGATCATAACAATAATGCAGACCTAGCCGTTTTGACGGGTGGGGTATGGTAGTCATGATGAGTAATGATATCTCCAACCTTAGAAAGTTCGTTTCTCCAGAAATTATTTTTGGTGTGGGGGCGCGTAAATCCGTTGCGAACTATGCGCGAACGTTTGGTGCGCGAAAAGTATTGGTGGTGTCTGACCCTGGTGTTGTAGCCGCAGGGTGGTTGGATGAGATTTGTAATTTGTTATCTGAAGCCGACATTGAGTACACAACCTTCACCGATGTCTCACCTAATCCTCGCGCGAATGAAGTAATGAATGGCGCGCAAGTCTATCAGGAGGCTCAATGTAACGTTATTGTCGCCATTGGCGGCGGAAGCCCTATGGATTGCGCTAAAGGGATTGGAATTGTCAGCGCTAACGGTAAACATATTCTGGATTACGAAGGGATCGATACGATTCACTTACCCATCCCTCCGTTAATTTTTATCCCAACAACGGCAGGCACATCAGCAGACGTATCCCAGTTTGCTATTATTTCTGATCCTATTGAAAAGATTAAAATATCGATTGTTAGTAAAGCAGTTGTTCCCGATGTATCACTGATCGACCCTGAAACGACCATCACCATGGACCCGTTTCTCAGTGCGTGTACGGGGATTGATGCATTGGTACATGCCATCGAGGCTTTTGTTTCAACAGGCTCCGGACCATTAACGGATATGCATGCGCTTGATGCTATGCGGCTGATTAATGAGAATATAGTGACGCTGGTTGCTAACCCCCACGATATTAAGACCCGTGAGCAAATTATGCTGGGGTCTATGAAAGCGGGGCTGGCATTCTCGAATGCCATTTTAGGGGCGGTACATGCGATGTCCCACAGCTTAGGGGGTTACTTAGACCTGCCGCATGGTTTATGTAACGCTATGCTGTTGGAGCATGTCATCGACTTTAACTATAAAGAAGCACACGAGCGCTTTAAGGTTGTGGCTGAAACATTAGGTATTGATACGCGCGGCTTAAATACGGCACAAATTCAAAGCCGCTTAATGAATACCGTGATTACCTTGAAAAAAGATGTGGGACTGACACAAAAAATGGCAGAAAGCGGGGTGCATATAAGTGATATCCCGATTCTTTCTGATCATGCCTTACTTGACCCTTGTATACTTACCAACCCAAGAAAGTCTAACAAGCGAGATGTAGCTGCAGTATATGAAGAAGCACTCTAACGCCGCCAATGATGAAACCCTGACTAACTTAATGGGTCTGGGTAACCACTCTGTCCGAAAAAGTTATTATTCTGAACTTGTTAGTAAGCTTGATGAATTAGAGCAAGAGAAAAACCGTTATAAATGGCTGTTTGAGAATGCCCAGCACGGCATATTCCAAGCACAGCTGGATGGCGGCATGCTTAATGCGAACCCTGCCATTGTTAATATTTGTGGTTACACATCAGCAGACCACTTTTGCAATACCATCACGGATCTTGAGTCGCTGCTGTTTTGTTGCGTGGATGCGTACGAGGATTTTAGATATAGCCTTGTTCAGTCCGGCAAAGTGTCAGGCTTTGAAACCATTTTTTTGCGGGCGGACGGCCAGTGCATTCATGTCTCAATTAACGCGTTATTAAAAGATCATCTCGGTGAGCATGAGCACCCAACGATTGAAGCGTTTATTAAGGATATTACTGAGCGTAAGAAAACAGAGGTTCAATTAAAGCAGCTTAATGAAGTGTTAGAGCAGCGTGTAACCTCTAGAACTCAGGAGCTTGTGTCGCTGAACAATCAGCTTTGGCAAGAGATTAGTGACCGAGAGCGGGCACAAAAAGAGCTTCAAGTTGCCAAAGATGCGGCAGAAGAGGCGAATAAAGGGAAAGATAAATATTTGGCGGCTGCCAGCCATGATTTACTTCAGCCGATGAATGCCGCTAGATTACTTATCTCGGCACTGCGTGAGCGATCATTACCCCAGCAGGACGCTCATCTGGTCGAACGAGTCCATATGGCGCTTGAAAATGCGGAAGACCTTCTAACGGATCTTCTTGATATTTCAAAGCTCGACCAAAACGCAGTGACGCTTGACGTGAGCCGCTTTAGGTTAGATCACTTGCTCCATTCTATGGTGAGTGAGTTTCAGCCTGTCGCGGATGATAAAGGGATCGATCTTAAATCACAGCCGAGTTCGGTTGTTGTCATGTCTGACTCACGCTTGTTGCTTAGAATAATCCGTAATTTAATTAGTAATGCGATCCGCTACACCGCTACCGGAAAAGTACTTGTAGGGTGCCGCCGCAAGGAGGGTGTCGTTAGTATTCAGGTGTTGGATACAGGGATCGGAATACCTGATGATAAGCTGGACGCCATTTTTAAAGAGTTTAATCAGCTAGATTCGCCTAATGCACGGGATAGACAAGGCGTGGGCCTTGGCTTGGCGATAGTGGATCGTATTGCCACTATTTTGGACCATAAGTTAACCGTCAGCTCGATAGAGGGGCGCGGCTCAATGTTTACGGTTGAAGTGCCATTGGTTGAGCAACTCCCCGATAGCCCTGAGCTTGTCGCCATCAATACTCCCCAAGTTAATATGCTTAATGAACTCTCTATTCTGGTTATCGATAACGAAGAGAATATCTTGGTGAGTATGGACGCACTTTTAAGCCAGTGGGGGTGCCGTATTATTACCGCACTGAGTGCGGATGAGGCGTTAATTCTTTGTCAAGATGAGGCGTTTGTGCCCGATGTTATTTTGGCGGATTTCCATTTAGATAATCATGCGTTAGGTACCGAAGCGATCGCGTTGATTAGAGATTATTTTGGATTATCGATTCCTGCGGTTATTTTAACCGCCGATCGAAGTAGTGAATGTGGTCAGCTATTTAAGGCAATGGCGTTGTCGGTCATAAACAAACCGGTAAAACCCAGCAAACTTCGCGCGCTATTGACACACTTGTGTCAGTAGTTAAGAGTAGTTCCTAAGTCCTGTTTTGCTGAAGCGCGTTCTATATTTTATATTTTATCAATGAGTTATGGCTCTTTCCTATCGCCATAAAAGGGGACTCAAGTAGTATATTGGTATTGCTTCGCAGGTCCTAGAATGGAGATAAACTCCCTGTTTTCTGAGGATCCGTGTTGTGACTAATGCCCCTGCTTTTATGACTGCCGCGTCATTTAGTACAGACCCTGAAGAGGCAGCCGCTGACCTCGGACAACAGCTTTCTGGAATTGATCTAAAAACGGTCATTTTCTTTTGTTCTGCTGAATATGACCTTCCTTTATTAGCCCAATCGCTAAACAAGGTCTTTCAACATATTGATCTGTCGGGTTGCACCACGGCAGGGGAGATAACCCCCTTTGGATACGGTCAAGGATGCATTACCGCAATAGGGTTTAGTTCAACGGATTTTGCTATTCATACACAATCTATTGAGTGCCTCGATAATTTTAGCCTGACCGATGCGCAAACCTTAGTTGATCAGCTAATCGCTGGGTGCCGAGAGTTAGATGTGGCCCCGATTAAAGGCAATACCTTTGCACTCACACTCCTTGATGGACTTTCTATCCAAGAGGAAAATGTACTGGTTACCCTAAACTCCGCGTTAGGCAGTATTCCCAATTTTGGCGGCTCAGCCGCTGATGATATACATCACTATAAGACCCATGTCTTTTATAACGGTGAGTTTCACACCGATGCTGCAGTCATTATGATGGTGAATACTGCTTATGACTTCGAAGTGTTTAGCACCCATCATATGCAGCATAAAGACATGAAATTGGTGGTTACCGCCGCTGATGCTGATGCCCGTTGTGTGTATGAGTTAAATGCTGAGCCTGCTGCCTCTGTTTATGCGGACGCTATAGGCGTTCCGGTTGATGAGCTTAACCATCAAGTCTTTGCCTTAAATCCGATCGCTGTAAAGTTGGGTGATGAGTATTATGTGCGTTCCATCCAGCAAGTTAATGATGATCTCAGCCTCAAGTTTTATTGTGCGGTAGAAAGCGGCATTGTGTTGACCATTATGAAATCAAATGGATTAGTGGATGATCTTATTCAAACGCTTAACGCCATTCAAAATAAAATAGGCGAGCCACAATTGATTATCGGTTGTGACTGTTTTTTGCGTCGAATGGAGTGCGAACTTAAAGGCTACTCTGATGAGGTGTCGGGTTTGCTGCAAAAGCATAATGTAATTGGCTTTAATACCTACGGCGAGCAGATGGAAGGGCTACACATTAATCAAACGTTTACCGCTGTTGCGATAGGGAGAAATCGTAATGAGTGAGGGTGTTCTTGAGTCTAAAATCGAGCAGTTAGAAGAAGAGAACCGAAAGCTCCGTAAGATCAACAATGTGTTAATCGAACGGGTCGAGGCGGGCGGTAGTCAGGGAGCAAACCCCTATTCCGCCTTTGAGCATTCGGTTGTACTCGCCGAGCAAGTTCGGGAAAGGACGGATGCTTTACATAGTGTGCTGTCTGAACTTAAAGCCAGTCACCGAGATTTAAAAGAAGCCAATGACCAAGCGGCCTTAGCGAACCAGCGGGTCGTGGATGCCATTGAAAGTATTTCCGATGCATTTGTGTTGTTTGATAAAGAACGGAAGATTGTTCTCTTTAATAGCAAGTTTAGTAATGTTTGGGCGTCGACAGGCTTAGATGTCAAAACCGGCACCACCATTCAGGATATTAGCCGACTGGCGCGGGTGAGTGGCCTAATCGATGAAGAATATCCTGCCACAAATAGCGGGAGTAAAGTTTACCGTTTAAGTGATGGCCGTTGGGTGCAAATGTCAGAAAGACCAACCCAAGATGGTGGCTTGGTTATTCTCTACACAGATATTACAGCGATAAAAGAGCGGGAAACCGCTGACAAAGAGCAAGCATTAGCACAAAAAACTAAGCTGTTGCAGCGAACAGTAGATAACCTCTCCCAAGGGGTGGTCTTAGTCACGCCAGAAGGCCGAGTTGAGCTTTGGAATGACCGCTTTCTTGATTTAATGGGGGTTGAAGCGGAGCAGGTGGAATGCTACCCACCGTTTGCTGCACTTATGTTAGATAACCATGCTATTTTGCAGCATGCATTAACGGCGGCGCAGCAAGGTGAAGTCTTAGCATCGGAGCAAACGGGGCGTTTAGGTCAAGTTATCGAGGTGCGTACACACCCTATGCCTAAAGGCGGGTTTGTAAATACTTATACAGATATTACAGAGCGTCACCGTTATGCTGAATCCCTGCGTCAAAGTGAGCAATGGATACGTTTAATCACCGATAACGTACCTGCATTAATCGCCTATCTAGATAAAAACCTCAACTACCTCTTTACCAATAAAGTGTATAACGAATGGTTTGGTAAACCGCATGGTTCACTTAACGGTGAGCATATTAGCGAGGTCTATTCAGTTGAGCAGTATCATGAGCTAGAGCCCTATGTTGAGCGGGCTCTTGCGGGGGAAAGCGTCACTTTTGAGGTGTGGCAAACCAATGCTAAAGGCGAGCAGCGATATATGCTCAAGTCTTACGTTGCCAATATTGATAAAGATGGCAACCCTGATGGTTTCTTCGTCATGATTCGTGACATTACTGAGCGTCGTCGTTCAGCAGAAGCGCTTGAGTTGTCTCACCAGTTATTGGAACAGCGCGTTGAGGAAAGAACCTCTGCTTTAACCGCACTGAATAATCAGTTACGTTCAGAGATTACCGAGCGTGCGGGTGTTGAAGCTCGATTGAGAGAAGCGAAAAAAGAAGCGGATCAGGCAAACCTCTCCAAAACTAAGTTTTTGGCCGCGGTGAGTCACGATTTGCTTCAGCCGTTAAATGCCGCGCGCTTATTTTCGGGTGCACTCTCTGAGCAGGTGAAAGAGCCAAGAAATTACAGCCTAGTACAATCGGTTTCTAATTCACTGGACGATGTGGAATCGTTACTAAGAACCCTCGTGGATATTTCTAAGCTAGATGCGGGCGTCGTAAAGGCCGATATCATCAACTTTAATATACAGGGGTTGTTTGATACCTTGTCGGCTGAGTTTTCTCAGCTTGCGGGTGCAGAAGGATTAGGTTTTAAGTGTGTTAATAGTGATGCGGTGATCCGCTCTGACTCACAATTACTTGCCCGTATCTTGCGTAACTTCTTAACCAATGCGATCCGTTACACCAAAAAGGGGCGGTTGTTGTTAGGTTGTCGACATACGGCTGATACCTTGTGGATCGAGGTTTGGGATACCGGTTCAGGTATTCCGAAAGAAAAACTCGTTGAGGTGTTCCAAGAGTTTAAGCGGTTGCAGCAAGATCAACCAGGACAAGAAAAAGGCTTGGGCTTAGGGTTAGCGATCGTTGATAAAATATCGAGGGTGTTAGGTCATAAAATAAGGGTCTCCTCCGTTGAGGGTAAAGGCTCCGTTTTTGCGGTCGAAGTACCTAAAGCGCAGCACGTTGCGCCTAATGTGGCTACAGGTCCTCAAATACCGATGATCAACGAGCGTCTAGTGGATGCGGATGTCTGGCTTATTGATAATGATGCGTCTATTTGTGAAGCGATGGAGACACTATTAACGGGCTGGGGATGTAATATCGTCACTGCCTTGTCCTTAGAGGATTTAAGGTCTCAAGTCGATTTTAATAAGGATCCGGTCGATATTCTAATTGCAGATTACCACTTGGATAATGGTGAGAATGGGTTAGATGCTGCCAAAGTGGTCACCAGCGAAGTGCCCAACAATTTACCTGTTTTAATGATTACCGCCAATTACAGTAAAGAGTTGAATCAAGAGATACGTGACCTTGATTACATGCTGGTCAACAAGCCGGTAAAACCGCTTAAATTAAAAACGACGCTGATTCATATGCTAGGTTTGTAACTGACAGCGGAAAGCCCATAAAAAAAACCGCGTAGTGCGGTTTTTTTATGCTTGTTAATAACAACCGCTCAAGAGCGCTTAGCGTTTTAAGTACTCATTAAAATCGATATTGCCCGCTGATAATACGGCTTGAATTCGGTTGTGTACGCCCAGCTTACGTAAAATAGCTGAAACGTGGGCTTTAACCGTTGTTTCGGCAATGTTCAAGTTATAAGCGATCTGCTTATTCGATTCACCTTTTGACATACGCTCAAGAACCAGCAGTTGACGGCGGGTTAAGGAGGATAGCAATTCAGGAGGGATCTTGTTGTCATCTTTACGATGCATTCGTTTGTTATCAGGCTGGCTGGCTCTGATGATGTCAGACGGCAGGTATACATTACCGGCAAGGATTTGGCGTAGGGCATCTGTCATCTGCTCACGAGGCGATGACTTAGTGATAAAGCCTACCGCACCGTAAGTGATCGCTTGAAGTACGATCTGTTTATCTTCCTCTGCAGAAACAATAACCACAGGCACTGTAGGAAGGTCATTTCTTAATGTTATTAAACCGTTCAAACCATTCATGCCAGGCATGTTGAGGTCGAGTAAAATCAAATCGAGATCTTCTTCTGCTTGTGCCATCTCCAGTGCGCTATCAAGATCTTCTGTTTCGAGTGTTTTGCAGTCATCAAAGCTATTCGCTATTACATTAATAATAGCTTCGCGAAACAGTGGGTGGTCGTCTGCGATTAGGATCTTGTACACAATGTTTCTCCAATCTCGTTATAGTTATTATCAACACCGAAATAAGTGTTATACCTCATCCTGAGCTTGTTGTCCTTGTATCCCAACACTGTAAGGTTAATTTCCGGGTTATGTTACAACTTTGTTGTATTGTTTCAATTTATTATTTAATTGTACGCTTTACTACGGTTTTAGGGGTTAAAAGGCACAGGGGTGGCAACTGATGTGTCCATATTATCCTCGATCCAGCCATCAGACCCGTTTCTGTACCAGTATAACGCGCTATAACCCCATGATGATGCCCGCTTGAGGGCATTCCATGACATCCAGCAGTCCGCTCTACAATAAATAACCAGTGGTCTTTGCTTATTGCCCGATGTGATTGCCGCTAAATTTGAGCGGAAATAGGTTTCCCATTCAGGCTCAAGCTCTCCGCGTCCTACGTTTGGAAGCCAAATACTTCCGGGGATATGTAATCGAGGCTCATTTTGGATAAAGACTCGGTTCCATAACAGGGGTTGGACATCTAACAGGACGACGGTTTTATCTTTCTCAAGCAGTTCAAGCAGTGACGATGTTGTTAAGGTCGTTGCATGTTCGCTGCTTTTGGGCGTTGGGCTGCGGTAGCGAAAAAGTCGGTAACCCTCTACGTTAAACAAACCGAAATCATCTTCACTTTCTTCTGTAGAGGTATCGACATTCGTCGCGGCGAACGTAAGCGGCGAACCGATAAGAAGCAGTGTTAGCAAGCATAAACGGAGTAATAAAATAGCGAATTACCTATCATTCTTTTTATCCCTCTATTACAACCTGCGAAAGTCTTGGTCAAAATCCTACCATCGAGCAAAAAAACAGGTACGAAAGTACTATTCTTACACACAGGTTAGCAGCATATGTTGGTTAAGGGCTTAATTGCATCTATTTTACCTAAAACGACAGGCATTCCATGCACACTTTTTTACGCGCCATCCTTTCAACGTTTCTACTTGTATTTACTACTCAGCTTATGGCTCAAACACCGTTACCTAACGTGCGGGTAACCGTCATTGCTTCGGGTACGGTTAACTGGGAATTGCAGCATATGAAACATATGCATCTTGACCAAGAAAATGGGTTTAACTTAGTGATTAACCCTGTTGCTAGCTTATCGGCTGCTCGGATCGCAATTACCTCGGGAAATGCTGATTTCATTGTTTCAGATTGGTTATGGGGGTCGGAGCGAAATATGAAGGGTGCAAACCTAGGTTTTCTTCCATTTTCGCGCCAAATAGGCAGCATTATCGCGGCAAAAGGTAGCACGTTCTCGAATTTTTCTGATCTTAAGGGGAAGCGCGTTGGTATAGCGGGAGGCCCTCTTAATAAAGGGTGGGTGCTTTTGCGTGCTGCCGCGAAGAAAGAGGGGATTGATCTCGAAAAAGAGGTGCAAATACAGTTTGCAGCGCCGCCTCTGCTTAATCAAGCCATGCGCAGTGGTCGTTTAGATCTGCTGGCAACCTTTTGGCACTACGGTGCTCGCTTGGAGGCTGAGGGATACAGTAAGTTATATAGCCTAGATGATGTGATGAAAGGGTTAGGCTTAGGTAGTGAGATACCTATGCTCGGCTACCTCTATGATCAGAGCTTAGACCCAGCATTAGTAAGAGGGTTTTATAACGCAACGAAACAAACAAAAGCACAGTTAGCCGTTGATAATGATGCATGGGATCGGTTGAGACCCTTAATGAAGGCAGAGAATGACGATATCTATCATGGTCTTATTGCCGGGTATCGTGCGGGCATTCCGAGCGATCTGTCCCAAGAGCAGATCGATGATGCAGTGAACTTCTATAAGATTATTGATGATCTCAAACCTTACCCTTCAGGTACGCAACTGAATCCCGCGCTTTTTTATAGGGAGCCGTAATGAAAACCGGTAGATTGAGTGATCAATTTGTTGCATTTTTCTGCTTGCTGGGAGGGTGGTGGTTAGTCGCCTCTTTTGTTGCTAGTCCTTTGTTACCCGCGCCCCTCGAAGTATTTGAGGCTCTGAGCAAAGAGTTTCATGAGCAGCGGTTAATAGAGAGCTTATTAGTAACCCTACAGCGAGTTGTTATTAGTTTTGTCTTTGCAATGCTATTAGGCGGCATCATCGGTGTTTTGATGGGCCGGTTTCGGCTAGTTAACCGCATTTTAGACCCGCTTCTCATCATACTGTTAAACATTCCGGCGTTGGTCATTATCATTTTGCTTTATATCTGGTTTGGTTTAGTTGAAGTTGCAGCCGTTGCTGCGGTCATTATTAATAAGCTGCCGAATGTTGCGGTCACTCTCAGAGAGGGGGGGCGTATGTTTGATCATGAGCTTGAGGAGATGTCTGTTATGTATGGATTTAGCTTCCAGCAGAAGCTATGGCACCTCTGGTGGCCTCAGTTGTTCCCATACATCATGATTGCTACTCGCAGTGGTCTTGCCCTTATCTGGAAAATTGTACTGGTAGTGGAGCTATTAGGCCGCTCTGACGGTGTCGGCTTTCAGTTGCATTTGGCCTTTCAGTCCTTTGATGTGGCGACAATATTGGCCTATAGCTTGGCGTTTATCTCAGTAGTGCAGTTGATCGAATGGTTTATCTTACAGCCTTTAGATAGAAGGGCTTCACGTTGGCAAAAGGGTGGTAGCAATGTTTGAGTTTCATGTAGAGGGGCTGGCATTGTCTCAGAAACAGGTGCTTTCTGCGCTATCTATCCGAGTGCAGCCGGGTGAAACACATTGCCTTTTAGGGCCTTCAGGTAGCGGTAAAACAACACTTCTCAATTTAATGGCCGGTTTGGCGCAAGAAAATGTAGAGGCTCTAGGTAATGGGGCTAAGGATAAAAACTACTGGTCCCCCAATCCCCCTGAAATCGGTTATCTTTTCCAGCAGCCCCGTTTATTGCCTTGGCGAACGATTATGCAAAACCTGTTACTGGTAGAGCCTGATAAAGAGGTTGTGCTGAACTTGTTAGAAGAGGTGAAACTGCAAGATTATGTAGATTATTACCCCGCTAAAATATCGTTAGGCATGGCCCGGCGAGTGGCGCTTGTGCGCTGCTTATTGCTGAAGCCTGAGTTGGTGTTGATGGATGAGCCTCTGACCTCATTAGACTTGCCTACCGCACGTGAAATGCGTGTCCTGATAAAACGCTTGGTTTGTGATCACCCAACTCGTAGTATGCTCTACGTTACCCATGATTTAGATGAGGCACTGGAACTTGGTGACAGTGTGTCGGTCTTAGGTAATGTGCCAGCCCAAGTGATCTATAATAGTCGGATTGATGAAGTATCCCGCAACGAGCTTGAGGCTTTATTAAAACATTAAGTTATGCGGGTAACTTTCTGAAATATAAGAATTATAATGATAAACAGACCTCGCTATATACTCCTCGCAATTGTTGTTGCTCAATTATTGGGTACATCTACATGGTTTGCCGGCAATGCTATTTTACCGGTTTTACAGGTTGAATGGTCACTGCCAAATACGGCGGTAGCTGAGCTTACTAACTCGGTGCAATTGGGCTTTATTGTTGGCGCACTCCTGTTTGCGTTTTTAGCCCTCGCGGACCGCATGTCGCCTCGACTGTTGTTTTTTATCTGCGCGCTTGGGACCGCTTTTTTTAATCTGCAAATTGCCTTTTGGGCCGAAAGTCTTAATCAAGTTTTATTACTTAGGTTTTTCGGCGGCATGATGTTGGCGGGCGTTTATCCTGTGGGCATGAAGATTGCGACAGGTTGGTACCCTGAAGGGTTGGGTTTGGCGTTAGGGTATTTAGTTGGGGCACTGGCCTTGGGAACGTCTTCGGGTCACCTGTTTGCATCCTTTGAGTTTAATGATTGGCAATCGGTGATCTACCTAACCAGCGGTTGCTCGGTAGTTGGCGGCTTATTGGTTCTGTTTTGGGTCCCTGACGGGCCTGCTCTTTACAAGGGGGGAGCGTTAAGATTTCGCCACCTTTGGGTCGCTATGAAACATAAGCCGTTACAGGCCTCTGCAGGGGGCTATTTTGGCCATATGTGGGAGTTGTATGCGGTCTTGGCTTTAGCGCCTTATTGGTTTATCGCATGGGAACAACAGCATGGGGTCGATCTTAATATTCCATTTTGGTCCTTTTATGTCATTGGTATCGGTGGTTTGGGTTGCATGCTTGGAGGGCATATCTCGATTAAGTCGGGGAGTTGGCGGGTCGCGAGGTTTATGCTGTTCTGCTCTGGGGTTTGTTGCTTTTTGTCCCCCTTTGTTTTTGAACTACCCTTTGAAGCGGTTGTCGTCTTTTGGACCTTGTGGGGGTTGAGTGTTGTGGCGGATTCGCCTCAGTTCTCGGCGCTATCTGCGCGTACCGCGCCGAAGGAGGTGGTGGGAAGTGCGTTAACGATGATTAATGCGATCGGTTTTAGCATCACTATTATCGCAACACAGATAACCGCTATGTTGTTAGATAGTGTATCGACTCAGTGGATTATGTTGTTATTGGCGCCAGGGCCTGTTTTGGGCTTACTAAGCTTGAGACGGTTAAAAAAAATACAGCCTGATATTTAATGCAGGCTGTATTCTCTGTTGCTTATTTACCCGATTTTTGAGGGTTAAAGCCTGTGACCGCAAGTGCTGCAAAAAACAGGGTGCAGCCTGCGGTGATAAACATCGCATTGCTGTTTAGTTTTAGATAAAGGGCGTATCGAACCAGTTCAACTGCATGGGTAAAAGGGTTTACCGCACAGATCCAATAAAGCCATTCACTGGATTCCTGCATTTTCCATAATGGGTAAAGCGCAGAGGAGAGGAAGAACATCGGAAAGATAACGAAGTTCATGACCCCCGCAAAGTTTTCTAACTGTCTAATGCGAGTGGACAGGAAAAGCCCTAAAGAGCTAAGCAGCAAAGCGACCAATAAAAGGGCGGGCAGAACCGTTAAGTAGCCCAGTAGCGGTGGCTCTACACTGACCAGTAGCGCAATCACAAGAAATGCATAGACCTGTGTCAGTGATATCAACGCGGTTGAAACCATCTTGCACAAGAGCAGGTAAGGGCGCGGAAGGGGGCTCATAAGCAATACCCGCATGCTTCCCATCTCTCTGTCATACACCATCGATAAACTGCTTTGCATGCCGTTAAATAATAAAATCATGCAGCAGAGACCGGGCGCAATGTAAGTCTCGTAGGTGATATAGGTATCGTAGGGTTCGATGATCGCTATGCCTAACGCGGCTCTAAAACCCGCAGCAAAGACGATGAGCCAAAGTAAGGGCCGGATTAAGGCGCTGAGAAAACGTGAGCGTTGTTGAACAAAACGTAAAAATTCGCGGCTTAATATGCCTTTGAAGCAGTACCATGATGCAGAAAGGTTCATTGTGCACCTCCAAAGGAGTCGCTATCCGTTAATTTATGGAACGCATCGGTGAGGTTCTGCTCACCCGATTTTTCAATCATCGTACTTGCTAAGGCATCTAATAAAATACTGCCCTGATGTAAAAGAATGATAGGGTCGTCGATATTGATCTCTTCCATCAAATGGGTAGCCCACAAAACCGTAATATTTTCATCATCGCACAACTTGCGTACGTGAAGGTTGAGTGCGCGTCGTGTTTGTGGGTCTAAGCCTACGGTCGGTTCATCCAATAATAGAATGTCAGGTTTGTGAAGTAAGGCGCGAGCAATTTCAACCCGTCTACGGTGGCCACCGTTGAGCCCTCTGACTTTTTCATTCGCCCGGGCTTTCATCTCCATACGCTCCAGTTCACGATCAATCTGTTTTTGCGCCTCTTTGGAAGAGATACCATGCAGTGAGGCATGGTAAAGAAGGTTTTGGGTAACGGTTAAGTCAAGATCAAGCGTGCTTTGTTGAAACACAACACCGATACGTTTCATCGCGCTGGCCGGTTGAGCCTTAATGCTTTCTCCATCGATATAAATATTGCCGCCTTGTAACGCGTATAAACGCGTTAGTAGGGCAAACAGAGTAGATTTACCCGCGCCATTTGGACCGATCAGCGCATGAAACTCACCCTTGTTGAGCAGGAAATTTACATCTTGTAGTGCTTGTTTAGGGCCATAGCTGAAACTAAGTGACTCTACTGAAATTGTCATAGTGTTCCTAAATACGTTGAGACCTCCAATTGGAGGCCTCATTTCAAATCAAATTATGGTTTAACGACAACGCCCCAGGGGTATCGTCCCACTTTGATGGTTTTTATGGGTTTCATTTTATTAACATCAATAACCGAAACATCACCACTGATACCGTTCGTGGCTAAAAGTAGGCTTTGGTCTTCGTTGAATGTCATATGCCATACACGGCGTCCCACAAGGATGTAATCTTCAACCTCATATGTTTTAGCGTTTACAACAGCCACATGGTTAGCAGGGCCTAAGGCTACAAAGGCATAACGGCCGTCGTCTGATAGTTTGACGCCAACGGGCTGTACTTTGTCTTTGTGGACACCTTTGATCTCAAAAGTGATCTTTTTAATAATTTTGCGGGTCGCTGTATCAATAACAGAAACAGTCGCACCGATTTCAGCACTGGCCCAAAGTAGTTTGCTGTCTTTGCTGAACTCAACATGGCGAGGGCGTTGATCAACCAAGGTGTTATCTACGAGCTCGTGCTTCTCTGTATCAATCCAGTGAACCATATTGGTGGTTTCACTTGTATTAACAGCCATCGTGCCATCAGGGCTAACAGCCATGCCTTCAGGTTCAACACCTACATCAATTTGAGCAAGTACTTCGCTCGTTTCAGTATCGACAATCGTCACTAAAGCATCGTCTTCATTTGAGACGTAAAGGTGACGGTTGTTAGGGTGTAGAGCAAACTGCTCAGGATCTTCTCCTGAGGGAAGTTCTTTTATGATGCTGTTCGTCGCTAAATCCATTACTTGAACTGTGTCTGAATCAGACGCACAGATATAAAGTTTGGAGTAATCTTTAGAAAGGATTATGCCACGAGGGCGCTCACCCACATCGATCGTATCGGTAACGGTCATTGTATCCAGATCGATAATGGAGATGGTGTCATCTTTCTCATTGGAAACATAAGCTGTTTCTGCATAGAGAGTAGAGGAGGCTAATAAGCTGCCTACAGCTAATGTCATAAGTGATTTTTTAAAATTCATAATTATTCCAATTTTTATTTGCTAGTGTCGGTGCAATCAGTTTCTTTGCGATCAAATCCTAAGGTATCCAGTTCATTGGTTGGGTGTAAGAAGCCGTCTTGCGGCGACATAGATACCAAGGAGCGAGGATGTACTAATGGAATAGTCTGTCTAAGTTGTCCATTCCAGCCACGAAAGTCAAGCTTGCGACCTTTAAAACCGGCTAACTGAAACTTGTCCGATTTTATATACGCTTTATTTGTTTCTGCATCGTTTGTTTGTGTGCGTGTAACCGCTTCTGCCACACTGCGAACCGCCGCCCATGCAGAGTAATCTTTACTATTCATCCAGCGCTTCGTGTTTTTCTCAAAGCGACTCTGCAGCTGTGCTGCACCATACTGCTCAACCACACGGTGCCATGCAACGGGGGTTAGCCCTTGGGTGCCAACCACGGGTCTTGGCAGCCACGTGTTGTACAGTACATATTCACCAAAATCACCACGCTCATCGGCGACAAACACAACGTCATAATCACGATGTTGTGTAAATAAAGGCATTTCCGACTGGGCCGTTCTACGTAAATCGGTATCAAAACTCCAGTCTTTTTCTTTTACGATAGACAAGCCAAAGCGTTTTGCTGAACGCTTAAACGCACGGCTAAATGCTTTATCATCAGACGTGGCGCCGGTAATCATAAAGATCTTTTGTAATCGTTTTGCTTTAAGCCATTGGGCCAATGCATCAGCTAACATCGCCCGGCTAGGCATGGTATGAAACAGGTTAGCTTCACAGGTGTGCAGTCTCAATTCATCTGCACTGGAGCCAGCGTTAAAGATGAGGGTATCTTTACCGAGTGCCTCTGTAAATTTCCTAAGCGTTTGAGCGTCGGTGTTAACAACAAAATACCTAATGCCGGCCTCATATTGCGCTTTTGCTTTATCAATTAATGCCTGAGGATCAGTACTTGTGAAGTCTTGTAGCTGATATTTGTGCTTTAAAAAACGGCCTGTCGTATTGCTATCCTTAATCGCTAGCTTGGCCCCCTGAAAGCCGGCATCTTCAGGTTCAGGAAGAATGTTGGATAATACAGGGCCGTAATCGATCTCCTGCTGTAAGTAACTAATATCAACCTCTATATCTGAGTAAGCATGGCTGCTACCCAGTAGAGCGGTCAGTGTAATAGCTATCGCGTTTTTTCTATGATTATTAATAAACATAATAGTTATACGAATTTACCGTTAGTGTATTTATCCCAGCATAGGCGGGAATTCGTGAACTCGGAATATGAAGAAAGTAGAAAACAATCAGTACCGAAGTAGCATTCTTTTACCCAGAGCGACCTTTAGGATTGTGGGCATAATAACTAATTACATAATGCTAGAGGTTAAAAATGAATTTTGCCAAAACATTTATCATGGGAACACTCGCCACTGCTCTAACGCTTTCAAGCCTTTCTTCAAAAGCTGAAGGCGATCTAACAACAAGACCAACAAAACTTCCAGACCTTGTATTAGGTACAGAAGATAATCGTTACCAGTTGTCGCAGAAAGAGTACCAGTTGGAAACGGGTAAGGCATATAAACTAAAAATCGTTTCCAGTGGCCAGACTGAGTATGCGTTCCAAGCGCCTGAGTTCTTTGCTTCTATTTTTCTACGCAAACTTGAAGCAGGCGACATGGAAATAAAAACCATGACAGTAACGGAGCTTGAGTTTGAACAAGAAGCTGAAGCTGAAATTTACTTTGTTCCTCTACAGCCCGGTAGCTTTGAGTTCTACGCTGAAGGCTTAGAAGACAAAGGGATGGAAGGCGTATTTACGATTAAGTAATTAGGCGTTTGTCCGGTTTAGTAACAAAATACCTGCCTTAATTCTAAGGTGGGTATTTTTATCTGCGGTTTACCCGTTATAGATAGGTAAAATAGGCGTCTATTCATGGTAGGATGAGGGAGTTTTATTACCCCATTTGGAGACTCCATGAAAATCCTAATTACTGATGACCATTCAGTTGTACGACAAGGATATGCTAGTGTCCTGCCGACGGTTATTGAGGATTGTGAAATCGTTGAGGCGGCGAGTGGAGAGGAGGCCTGTGAGCTTTACCGTAATGAATCCCCCGACCTTGTTATTATGGATATTAATCTGCCGGGCATCAGCGGTATCGAAGCCGCTACCCGTATATTGCAAGCGGATAGCGAGGCAAAAATCCTGTTCTTTAGCATGTATGATGAAGCGCCCATTGTTAAGCAGGCGTTAGACACAGGTGCTATGGGCTATATTACTAAATCGGGCTCCCCAAAAACCCTCGTAGATGCCGTGACCAAAATATGTAAAGGTGAAATCTTTATTGAGTACGAGCTGATTATGAAGCTGGCACTTAATTCACAAGATATTTCTGATGAGCGGTTACGCGAGTTAACCCAGCGTGAGTTTGAAGTGTTTGTCATGTTGGCGCGCGGCCAGAGCAATCAAGTGATTTCCGACACCCTTGAGCTGAATGTCAAAACTATCTCGAACTATGTGACCACGATAAAAAATAAGCTCAAAATTAGCTCGACAGCGGAATTAGTACATTTAGCGATTGATGCCGGTGTGATCAAAATTGCCCATTAGTGGCGAAAGAGTGGGTGCGATTCAGTACCTAAGTGCTAGATTGAATACTGCTATGGAGGAATACTGCCCACCCCTCCGACCTTTGCATACTAACCTATAGCGAAACCCCCACTTCGCTATATTCTGAATTAGGTATGTAGATGAAAGCAGTTTTGCGTTTAAATTTAGTTGTAGCCTTCGTATTTGTGTTTGCTCTATTGATAACCTTATATGACATGTTGCAACAAGCGACAAAAGATATAACCCGAGAAGTCTCCGCTGGGGTCAGTTTTACACATCAGCTGCTCAGTGCGGCAGTTACCGATGAAGCACTCCTAAAAAATTTACTGGAAGGTGAGACTCGTCATGTTCATCTGTCCATTGTAGAAAGTACGAAACTCCCTAAAAGTGAGCCATTGATACATGACTCTGATGAAGTGCCGGAATGGTTTTTTAAAATGATTCCAGGCCTCGATCTGGTTGAAGAGAAACAGTATTTCCGTTATTTGTCTGATGGCCGAGCACTGCACTTACAGGCGGATACCTCCGATGAAGTTGAAGAGGTGTGGGAGTCGGTACAAAACGTTTTAGTACTCTTTGCTCTCAGTGCCTTGCTGTCTAACCTAGCGATCTATATCGGTGTGCGCCAAGGAGTTAAACCGGTTACTGATTTTTTAAATGCACTCAAAGATATAGAGAAAGGCCGTTTCACCGCTAGGCTTGATCATTATTCAATCCGTGAAATCAATGACTTATCTGAACATTTTAATGCGATGGCCCATGCCCTTGAGTTAGCTGAATGTGATAATACACGTTTAACCCATGAGTTGATGCGATTGCAGGAGAAAGAGCGGGCGCATCTCGCGCGTGAACTACACGATGACTTAGGCCAGTACTTAACTGGTATTCGTGCCCAAGCTTATTTAATTAAAGCATCCGCGAATAACCCTGAGGTTGTTGCCGCTGTCGGAGAGCAGATTGCGGTTAACTGTGATGCGATGCATATTAGTTTTAGACAGCTAATACGCAAACTTCATCCGGTTATCTTGGAGCAGTTAGGTTTGTTGGAGGCGATACGTACTTTAGTTGAAAATTGGAGTCAGTCGCATCATATCAAGGTGAACCTGCATCTTCCTGAGCAGTTAGGGCTTTTATCCGATGAGAGCAATACACATATTTATAGAATTATTCAGGAAGCACTGAATAATATTGCGCGCCATGCGCAGGCCGATCGAGTGGATATAACACTAGAAATTGAGGCGGACACGCTTAGATTAAGCGTAAAAGATAATGGTGTAGGTACTGAATGTTCGAATAGCTCAGGCCTCGGTTTAAGGTCGATGCAAGAACGAGCGCGTTGTATGCAGGGCACGCTTAAATTTAAACAGTTAGCCGAAGGTGGCAGTATGGTTTCTATGGAAATCCCTGTTGTTGAGGAGGAGGAAGTATGAAAATAATCATTGCTGACGATCATGCAGTTGTTCGTCAAGGCTACTCAAGCCTTCTATCAACGATGTTAGCACCATGTGATGTTTTAGAAGCAAGTAACGGCGATCAGGCATTTAGCCTCTGTCAAACAGACAGGCCTGATATTGTCATTATGGATGTTAATATGCAGGGTATAAGTGGTGTTGAAGCCACACGACGTATTTTGCAGCGTGATTCAAATATCAATATCTTGTTTTTCAGTATGTATGATGAATCACCGGTGGTAGCGCAAGCGATGGAGGCGGGTGCAAAAGGGTATATTACCAAGAGCTGTACCCCTGAAATACTCATTGATGCCGTTAAGAAAGTGGCCGCAGGTCAGCTGTATGTTGAGCATGAACTGGCGATGCGCTTAGCGGTTACGCGTCCAGAACAGAAAGATCAGCGCCTTAAAGATATGACTCAAAGGGAGTTTGAGATTTTTGTTATGCTTGCGCAAGGCTGTAGCGTACATCAGATTTCTGAACAGTTATTTATCAGCAACAAAACCGTTTCAAACTACACCTCTATCTTAAAAAGTAAGTTGCAGATTAGTTCTACTGCTGAATTAGTTCACCTTGCTATCGAGACAGGTGTGGTTAAAGTGGGTGTTGAGATAAATTAATGTTAACGCACCGGTATTATCTGCCGGTGCGTTAATTCTCTCGCGCTTAATCTCTCGCCCAATCAAACGGGCAGTCTACACATCCATCCATGTATGTCGCTTGAAATGAAGCATAACGCTTCTGAACGCCGGTGAATATGGCGTTTTCTAGTGACGCGCCATTCAGTTTTGCTTCCTGCAAATTTGCATTCTCTAACGTAGCACCGGTTAGAATTGCTTTAGTCATCCAGGCCATTTCTAAGTTAGCTGCGCGTAACACCGCGCCTTCAAATGTCGCATTGCTTAATCGAGAGAACTCTAAGTTTGCACCATGTAGATTCGCGTTGTTAAAGTTTGCGCCTTGGCCAAAAAGTGTCCATCCATTGATGGCTTCAAGGTTGGCAGAGGCGAGGTTGGCACCCTTAACGGAGGTATGGCGCATATCTGCGCGGGCTAAGTTTGCATTAGATAGATCAGCTTTTCCTAGGTTTGCATTTTTTAAGATGGCATGACGAAGATCGGCCCCTGACAAGTTGGCGCCACTTAAATCTGCGTTACGAAGATCGACAAATTTTAAGTCAGCACCCGATAGATCCATGTTTGCGCATTGCGCTTTGGGCTCTATTTTACAGCCGTTGATAATCATCTCGTCAGCAAAAAGGTTAGACGCGCAAAATAAGAGGCCAATAGGGATAATAAATTTCATGTGTGCTCCAAAAAAAAGCCCTCTTATCATAGTGATGAAAGAGGGCTACATAGATAGATTAGAATCTATTTAAATAAAGCGAAAAACTAATAATCGTTATTTAGTCTTTAGTTTAAACGCCCAGAATGAACCACCTTGAGAAACAGGCTTAGTTAGGTCAGCCATATCGCCGCCCCATAGAGGTACAGCACCACCGTAACCGCTTGCGATACCGATGTACTGCTCACCATCCTGAGTCCACGTTACAGGAGAGGACACAATCCCTGAGCCTGTCTGGAACTTCCATAACTCTTTACCTGTTTTAGCATCGAATGCTTTCAAGAAACCTTCGCCAGTACCGGTAAAGATTAGGTTACCTTTAGTGGCAAGAACCCCTGACCATAGGGGTAGTTTCTCTTTGTGAGTCCATACGATTTTGCCTGTTTTAGGATCAACCGCACGAAGTACGCCTACGTGGTCTTCATACATTTTACGGATACGGAAACCTTGACCTAGGTATGCTGCACCTTTTTTGTAGTGAACCTCTTCAGTCCAGTAGTCTTCTTTCCAGTGGTTAGCACCTAAGTAGAAAAGGCCGGTATCTTGGCTGTACGCCATAGGGTTCCAGTTTTTACCGCCAAGGAATGGTGGTGAAACCTCAATAGATTTACCTTTTTTCTTACCTTTTTCAGGAAGCGCAGGGCGTTGACCCTCAGCTTCTACAGGGCGGCCCGTTTTAGGGTCGATATGTGTTGCCCATGTGATGTTATCAACAAATGGGAAGCCACGGATGAAGTCACCATTTTCACGGTTAACTACATAGAAGAAACCGTTACGGTCAGCATGACCCGTTGCTTTAATTGTTTTGCCGTTGTCTTTGTATTCAAACAACACAAGTTCGTTGTTGCCTGAGAAGTCCCATGCGTCATTTGGTGTGTGCTGGTAGAACCACTTCACTTCACCTGTTGATGGATCAACAGCAACCTGACCTGAGGTGTATAGGCTGTCGTAATCGGCAGGGTTGCCGCCTGGCGCTGTTCTCGCCCAACCATTCCAAGGTGCAGGGTTACCTGCGCCCACGATAATTGTGTTTGTCTCTACGTCAAAGCTAGCGGACTGCCAAGGCGCACCACCACCGTGGCTCCATGCTTCAACTTTACCTGTTGGTGAATTTGGATCATCAGGCCAAGATGGCGCTTTTGGATCACCGGTAGGTGTACCTTTCTTGCCATTTAGACGGCCGTAGTGACCCTCTACGAAAGGACGCATCCAGATCTCTTCGCCTGTCATTGGGTCGCGTGCAAACAATTTACCTACAACACCAAACTCATCACCAGAGGATCCATGAATCAAAAGAACTTTACCTGTCTTCCGATCTTTAATGATCGTAGGTGCACCGGTCATTGTGTAACCTTCGGTATGGTCACCGAATTTTTTCTTCCACTTCACTTTACCGGTTTTCTTATCAAGCGCTACGATAGCAGCGTCTAGCGTACCGAAGTAAACAAGATCACCAAAAATTGCAGCACCACGGTTAACTACGTCACAGCAAGGACGGATGTCATCCGGTAGGCGGTAAGAGTATGACCAGATCTTTTTACCGGTTTTAGCATCAACGGCAAATATGCGTGAATAAGAACCTGTAATATAGATGATGCCGTCATGTACAAGCGCTTGTGATTCTTGACCTCGCTGTTTCTCATCACCAAACGAGAATGACCATGCAGGTACAAGTGCATCGATGTTTTTATCGTTGATTTTAGTTAAATCACTCCAGCGCTGAGCTTTTGGACCGATACCGTAACCAAGAACATCTTCTGGAGTCGCGGCGTCATTTTTAATATCATTCCATGTGACAGGTTTAGCGATTGCTGTTGTGGCTGCGACCGTTAGAGTGATCGCAACACAGAGAGGCTTAATTCCTGTTCCTATTATTTTTGTCATTTTTATAAACCCTGTAACGAATAGCGTTTTATTTTTTTGTAAGTTGAGCATTGAGATTCTAGTTTTGCCGGCGGATAGGCGGCTATGGAAATGAGCCTAGTGAATACGGGATAGAGTCCCTCCTTAACGGGAAATGTGCCTTTCAATATCGGGAGATTGTCGCGAGCAAAACGCGATAACTACTACTTCATAGATGTGATGTTCAACGCTAGATAAACGGAGTGAATTCAAATCGACCCATTCTGTTTATCTGGTATTCAGTTGCTTAATGCTAGGTTTAAGGCACAACGCGTAGGTAATAAGCGCGATTCAGAGTGATAAGAAAGAAGGGAGGCATAAAATTTATTTGCAGCGTCGGTTTGTTTTTATGCATTAAATAATGTGGTGGTGCTCCAGATAGAACAAAGAGCACAACGTCTATTTATTAATAGATAATCATTCGCATTTAAAATGCATGAATCAGTACTTTGGGTGTATTTCCCTAGCCAAATTCATACTACTTAAGAGTGATTGTGTAGATGGTTTGATACCAAGGGATTAGTTTTTGGAACCCAAAGTACAATTCTTGCTGATTTTGCACAAGCAATATCATATAGGGATAACGGCTGGAGTGGGTGACTCCGGCTAATAACAAGTATTCTCGCCAGCTGCGATTAGGATGATTGCAAAGAGTAGAGCCTGGTCTTTTTTGACACAGTGTAATACCAGGCAAGGCGGACCGTATAAAAACTAAGTGGTGAATAGAGATGTCAATAAATAAAAAGATACTGGGATTAACTACAGCGGGAATGTTAGCGGCTGTTTTATCTGGCCAAGCGATGGCGCATGGGGACGTAACACCTCAAAGTGTTGATGTAACCGGCCTTAAAATGCTTGGGGAAGAGTGGTTGGAGACCAATCCATATACACCAGACTATGAAAACTATGAGCTTGCAGTGACTATAGGCACATCTGCTTACACTCAAAACTGCGCTCGCTGTCACGGCCTTGATGCTATTTCTGGCGGTATTGCGCCGGATCTACGTTACCTTGAGCCAGGTATCGAAGGTGATGAGTGGTTTAAATACCGCGTGATCAACGGTGCCGTACGTGACGGCCGTGTTTACATGCCTAAAATGGCAGAGACCCTTAGTCAAGAAGCCTTGTGGGCAATCCGTGCATACTTAGAGACTCGTGCTACTGATGAATAAACATAGCCTATTTTGTGCTACTGTTTTCACTTGCGCCAGCCTGCTCAGCAGCCTGGCGCAAGCTCGTTATTACGACGATGTAATAGATAGTGGCTATTTGACCGTTGGTTTTTATCGAGATTTTCCGCCTTACTCTTATATTGAAGATGGAAAGGCGGTGGGCGTTGATGTTGAAGTGGGTAAGCGTATAGCTAAAGGCTTAGGCGTTAACTTTAAGACCCATTGGATTACTCCGGATGAAAACCTTGAAGATGATTTACGAAATAATGTTTGGAAAGGGCATTATTTAGATAAGGACGAGGAGCAAGGTGCGCTCGCGCTTAAAAAAGTTGCGGATGTGATGATGCGCGTTCCCTATGACCGTGAATTTGCCTACATGCAAGATTCCACCGGTGCCGTCATTAACGACATGGTGGTCATGTTTGGTCCATATCAACGGGAAAGTTGGAAGGTTACCTACGATAGCCGTAAGATTGATAACGTCTCTACGGTTGCTGTTTTTCAATACCATCCGATTGGTGTTGAGATCGATAGCCTACCCGATTTTTACTTAACGTCTGCATTTGGTGGTCGTATGCGCGATAAAACTCACCACTATACAAATGCACGTGAAGCCTTTAAAGGTATGCAAAACGGTGAAGTCGATGCGGTAATGGCAATGCGTGCTGAAGTTGACTGGTTGGTGAATAAGGCCGGCGATCCTAACTTTAAGTTTGCGACAAACAGTTATCCTTCTATGGGTAAACAGAAGTGGGATATTGGTATGGCGGTTAAAACCAGCTATCGCCAATTAGGTTATGCCATCGAAGAAGTTGTCGACAAGATGGTTCGCAATGGCGAAATGGCGAAAATCTATCAATCGTACGGCCTAACGTATGAAAAACCATCACTTTATTTGGATGTTGCAGAGCCATAGTGTCTTTTTCATAATGATTTAACATTAATAAAAATAATTAAGGGGTTAAACGATGAAGCGTAAATTATCAGCCCTAGTATTGAGTGCGGTAATATCATTTCCAGCCTATGCGGTTCCTGATCCCTTAGAATCTCCGCTTTGGGATTACATGCGTCAAACATTCATAGGTAATGAGCCTTATGTCTTTGATGACAGAGTAAAGGTCGAACTACCAGAGTTTGCTGAAGACCCAACGCAAGTACCCATCACCGTAGATGCAAGTGCATTGAGCGGAGATATTCAGCGCATTATCTCTTGGGCAGATCTCAATCCAATTCAACACATCTTTACCTACTACCCCCATCCCGACATCATTCCTCGCATCTCGTTAAGGATAAAAGTTCAGCAAAGCACTGCGGTTAGAGCCGCTGTTCTGACGAAAGATGGTGTCTGGCATGTAGGTGGGCGTTACCTAGAGGCTGCAGGCGGAGGATGCTCAACACCGAGCATGGCAAACGCTGATCCATATTGGGAAAGCCATTTAGGTGAAATGAAGAGCCGTTTATTCCCAAGAGAAGAGGGCGGACGCTATAAATTCAAGGTTATCCATCCGATGGATACGGGACTTGTTGATGCAATCCCTGAATTTTATATCGAGACCATTTCCGTTCGTTCTGAGGATGGTGAGCCGTTAGCACGCATGGAGCTATCGCCACCCGTGAGCGAAAACCCGGTTATTACCTTTGATGTTCGAGATGCGTCTAAAAAGCACAGCATCTGGTTAAGGGATAATGGTGGTAACGAATTTGAGCAAGGGCTTTAAGCTTTGGGAGTATCGCAATGATTAGCAAAAAGATAGTTGTAGCTAGTTTACTCTTTGTCGCAGGGCCGCTTATAGCGGCTCCTCTCAGTTATGATTTAAAGCCACAAAAAATTGCTGACAACACATGGGTCTTGCAGGGGAAGCTTGAGGATTTTTCCAATAGAAATGGAGGAAACATCGTTAATACAAGCTTCGTGGTTACTGAGGATGGTGTTGTCGTTATTGATACCGGTCCTTCGTTAAAATACGGCAAAGAGATGCGGGCAGTTATTGCCTCTGTAACGGATAAGCCGATTAAATACGTTTTTAATACCCATCAACACCCGGACCATTTTTTAGGTAATCAGGCGTTTAAGGATATTGAGATATTCTCCCTGCCTAAAACTAAGCAACAGATACAACGGGATGGCGATAACTTTGCTGAGAATATGTACCGCTTAGTGGGCGACTGGATGCGCTCCACTGAAGTTCAGCTACCGACTAGGGTAATTGAGTCTGATCATTTAACGTTGGGCAGTCACCGTTTTCAGCTGAGCGCTTTTTCAGGCCATAGCGGTGCTGACCTTGTCATCTATGATGAAAAAACAGGCGTACTATTTGCGTCAGATATCGTGTTTTATCAGCGGGCACTCACAACGCCTCATACGCCAGGGTTAGCGATCTGGATGGATGAGATTGATCGACTTGAAAGCTTTAAGTACACGCATATCGTACCGGGCCATGGTCCTGTTACGATGGATCATCGTCCTTTAGCGCAGATGAAATCTTATTTACAGTGGTTGGATAATACATTAACAGACGCAGCAAAAGCGGGGCTGAGTATGACGGAGGTGATTAGACTGCCGATTAGTGCTGAGTTTGATTCGATTCAACTGACTCGAACAGAGTTTGTTAAGACCGTTGCCCACCTTTATCCCAAGTATGAAGAGCTGTATTTCTGATATTTTCCCTTTCTCCTGTTCCTTTCCTGAAATTCGACTAGAATTTATCCTGTAAGATGTTCTCTTTATATAGCAGCCGCCAAGGCTGCTAACTTATTGAATTGAAAAGAATAAGCGCCCCGTTAGGTATTGTCTCGTATTTTATGTCTTTCTGGTATTACTACTAAGGGATGAAGAAACTACTTCCGCTGTTTAATTGTTGAAAAAGCGGTAAAGAAAAACAATGAGGGCATGGATTGGGAATTTTTCCCGACTCTCTCTGAACGCTAATAATAAATATCCGTAGAGGAGCGTACAATGAAGAAATTCACTCTGTCAGCCTTAGTTGCAGCAATGGCTATTGCAGGCACGGCTCAAGCTGGTGTTACTGATAAAGATATCCTTAACGACCAGATGACAACAGGTGATGTATTGACTTACGGCATGGGCCTTCGTGGTCAGCGCTATAGTCCAATGGACAAAATCAATACAGAAACAGTTAAAGATATGCGTCCGGTTTGGGCGTTTTCTTTTGGTGGTGAAAAACAGCGCGGTCAAGAATCACAGCCGATGGTTAAAGATGGCGTAATGTACGTTACTGCATCTTACTCTCGTGTATTCGCTGTTGACACTAAAACAGGTGAAGAGCTATGGGAATACAATGCACGTCTACCTGACGGCATCATGCCTTGCTGTGACGTTATTAACCGTGGTGTTGCACTTTATGATGACCTAGTTATCTTCGGTACGCTTGACGCTAAACTTGTTGCCCTAAACAACAAGACGGGTAAGGTTGTTTGGAAGAAAACTGTTGAAGATTACAAAGCGGGTTACTCTATTACCGCTGCGCCAATCATTGTAAAAGGCAAGGTAATCACTGGTGTATCTGGTGGTGAGTTTGGTATCGTTGGTAAAGTTGAAGCTTACGATGCTAAAACAGGCAAACTTGCTTGGACTCGTCCTACCGTTGAAGGCCACATGGGCTACATCTGGAAAGATGGTAAGAAAGTTGAGAACGGCATTTCCGGTGGCCAAGCAGGTAAAACATGGCCTGGTGATCTATGGAAAAGCGGTGGTGCTGCTACATGGTTAGGCGGCACATACGACGCTGACGTTGATCTACTGTTCTTCGGTACAGGTAACCCTGCACCATGGAACTCTCACCTACGTCCAGGTGATAACTTGTTCTCATCTTCTCGTCTAGCAATTGACCCTGATACAGGTAAAATCGTATGGCATTTCCAGACTACTCCACATGATGGCTGGGATTACGATGGTGTAAACGAGCTGGTTTCTTTTGACTATAAAGAAGGTGGTAAAACGGTTAAAGCGGCTGCAACAGCTGACCGTAACGGTTTCATGTATGTCTTGAATCGTGAAAACGGTGATTTCATCCGAGGCTTCCCATTTATAGACGAAATTACTTGGGCTAAAGGTCTAGATCCTAAGACTGGCCGTCCAATTTATGATGAAGCGTTCCGTCCAGGTAACCCTGCTGACTCTAAAGATGGTAAGAAAGGTAGTTCTGTACACGCTGTCCCAGGTTTCTTGGGTGGTAAAAACTGGATGCCTATCTCTTACAGCCAAGATACAGGTCTGTTCTATGTACCATCAAACGAATGGGCGATGGATATCTGGAATGAGCCAACAGCCTATAAGAAAGGTGCTGCTTACCTAGGTGCTGGATTCACAATTAAACCAATGAATGATGACTACATTGGTGTTATGCGTGCGATGGATCCAAAAACGGGTAAAGAAGTATGGCGTTACAAAAACTACTCTCCTCTATGGGGTGGTGTGTTATCAACTAAAGGTAACCTAGTATTCTTCGGTACGCCTGAAGGTTACTTGCTTGGTCTAAACGCTAAGAACGGTAATGTTGAATTCAAGTTCAACACAGGTTCAGGTATCGTAGGCTCTCCAATCACTTGGGAACAGGATGGTGCACAGTACCTATCTGTTGTTTCTGGTTGGGGTGGTGCAGTACCTTTATGGGGTGGTGAAGTGGCTAAACGTGTTAAACACCTTAACCAAGGTGGCACAGTTTGGACATTCAAACTACCTTAGTAATTCTTCGGAATTACGACTAAGCACTGTAACCAGTGCTTAGCCTGTCCCAGCATAAAAAGCCAACTCATGTAGTTGGCTTTTTTCTGTTTAAAGTACAGTTTGATTTACGGATAGCCCGTGTGTTTATTGTGGCTTGCACCGGTGATTAATCGATCTAATGTCCTGAGTAGAACCTGCAACGTAAAGAGTCGGGAGATAAAAAACCGACTGGGTGCGACAGTCGGTGATGGGATTGCTCAAGGTCTGTTTGCTGATTAAACCAAATCTATAATGCTGTTAAAGGCGACAACCACTCTATCTTTTTTCCCAAAGTAGGGCAGTGCAGAGTGTTTAAGATAGGAGGGGAAGATAACAATTTGTCCCTCCACTGGCTCAAAGTCCCAGAAGCCTTGCTCGCCTAAATAAGCGGTGCCGGCATCGGCATAATGGTCCGCATTGATTCTTGGGTCATAAAAGCGATTAACTCCATTGCGGGCATCCAGTGCGCACTCTCCCGGCTCTAAATAATAGATGCCACACCATGAGCAGTTTGGGTGAGAGTGGATATCGTGATAGCCCCCATCTTTTGTGACATGAAACCATGACTCTATGATACTTGCTTCACCTTCAGCGCCTTCTGGCCAGTAGCCACGGTTCACTTCGGTCACAACGGCAGAGAGCAGTTCTTCAAGCATTCTGCGGGCTTCAATAATGACGGGAGAATCCGCTTCAAGAAAATTCAATTTGCTTTCAAATAGCTGATGTTTGGCGGTTATGGCCACATGACTATCAATCGCATGGGATTGGTTTCTTTGATACTCATAGATATAAGCCAACAGGTCGTCTTTGATAAATTCATGATCTGGGTTTGTGGTGACGAAGAGCGGGGATGTCCATGCGTTAATGGACTCTATCTCTGGGGCTTGGGAATACATTGTGACTACCTAATGAGTATAAGTAGTCGCATTGTAATGAGAGTGGCTCTATTTATCTATTGAGATAGATCAGCGCGGTGAAAATTAATGATCGATTTAGCAGAGGGCTATTAAGCGCTTATGCGTCTCAATCTGCTTTTAGCCCTGCTATTCCTTTATTTTATCACTCGGCGGTAGGTTTAATTGGAATCAGGGTTAGCTGAAGAGCCCACCCAGCTCGCTTCCAACTCATAAGAGATTGAGCGCGCTAAACCATCCAGATCAGGAAAGAGTGTCGCGTGACTGATATTCATTCGATAAAGGGCCTCCATCGCTTCGGAACGGATCTCATTTGGAATAATGATTTTGGCTAAGATTGTACCGTTATAATCGTAATTGGTGAGTAGTTCGGCTACAGACACGTCAATCTTGCCGGGAATCATAAAGGTACCGGCTTGGGCAACAATCCGTCGATCCATAGACCAAGGTTCTCCAGGCCATACCACGGGGTATTGGTTGGACAGGTAATACCTATGCAGTAGATCATGGTTACGGGGGTCTATAGCGTCTCTTGTTTGCTCAGGGAAGCCTGGTGGTTTTGCTTCATGCCATAGGGCGGGGGTATTAACGGCATACACTGCGGCCGTTGTCGTGCTGGAGTGGAGTGCAAAGTAGCTTGCGACATAAGGTGACTTGGTAAAATCCAAGAGTCGTGTGGGCGCGCCATGGTGCTGCATCAGTGCTAAGCACCGAAAGTCATCATTGAGCGCAGAGGTATCATGTAAAAAGTAATGGGCTTTGCGTTTAAATACGCGGATGGCTCGGCCCTCTTGCTCAGCCCAGCGAGCTTGAGGCACGAACTGTTTCAGTCGTCGAGTGAGTGAACTTTCAAGATCCCATGTGGCATCGCATTGGCCGCGAAAGGCCCAACCTCGAAGCTCTTCAGATTCGACTAATGTTAAAAATTCTTGCCAGCTTGTTACTTCGTATACCTTTGTCACTGCGTTGCTCCGGCCCAATAAAAAGGCGACTAACTAGGCGTTTATATCCTTGAGTGTCATTAATGTACACAAATTCTAGTGATGAGCACTAAAAACCGATAAATTAGGATATTATTATTTATAGTGCAAAATTAAGAGAATTGAAAACAATAAACCTAATATTTATCAGTGGGTTATAATAAATGTCTGTGTAAAAAGTCTGCTTGAATGCTCAATGTATGTTGAGCGGGGGCCGCGATAACTAGTACCAAATAAGTATTTTTTTGATGCCAAGGAATGATACCTGTGCTTCTTCATGGGTCGCTAATATGGGTATGTAAAAATAACCATACTGTCCAACACTCCTGACAGTAGATAAAAACAAGAGGCATTTAGAAGATGATTTACGCTAAGCCAGGTACAGACGGCGCTGTAGTTTCTTTCAAAGAACGTTATGGAAACTTTATCAATGGTCAGTGGGTTGCGCCCATTAATGGACAATATTTTACAAATCACTCGCCAGTAACAGGCGAAGCTATCTGCGAAATTCCACGTTCAACGGAAGAAGACATTAACGCTGCTATCGATGCAGCTGAAGCAGCTAAAGGTGCTTGGGGCAAAGCATCTACAGCAGAGCGTTCTGGCGTTCTACTTAAAATTGCTGACCGTATTGAAGAGCACCTAGAACGTCTCGCTGTTGCTGAAACATGGGATAACGGTAAAGCAGTACGTGAAACGCTTGCTGCCGATGTGCCTCTAATGGCAGATCACTTCCGTTATTTCGCAGGTTGTATCCGCGCACAAGAAGGTTCAATTGGTGAAATCGACGAAACAACCGTTGCTTACCACTTCCATGAGCCACTAGGTGTTGTTGGTCAGATCATTCCTTGGAACTTCCCATTGCTAATGGCTGCTTGGAAAATTGCTCCAGCGCTAGCCGCAGGTAACACGATTGTTCTTAAGCCTGCTGAGCAGACACCTGTTTCTATCCTTATTTTGATGGAATGCATCGGTGACCTTCTACCTGCAGGTACACTAAACATCGTTAACGGTTTTGGTGCTGAAGCAGGCCAAGCGCTAGCATCTAGCACACGTATCGCTAAGATCGCTTTCACTGGTTCTACGCCAGTTGGTTCGCACATCATGAAATGTGCTGCTGAAAACATCATTCCTTCTACGACTGAGTTGGGTGGTAAGTCTCCAAACGTATTCTTCAAAGACGTACTAGCTCAAGAAGATGAGTTTGTTAGCAAAGCGATTGAAGGTGCGGTTCTTGCTTACTTTAACCAAGGTGAAGTATGTACTTGTCCATCACGTATTCTTGTTCAAGAAGATATCGCTGATGAATTCATCGCTAAAGTAATCGAGCGTGCTAAGTTGATCAAACGTGGCAACCCACTTGATACTGAAACAATGGTTGGTGCGCAGGCGTCTCAAGAACAGTTCGACAAGATCCTAGGTTACATGGATATCGGTCGTGAAGAAGGTGCTGAAATCCTAATGGGTGGCGGTATCGAGAAACTAGACGGTGAATTTGGTACGGGTTACTACATCCAGCCAACACTGATCAAAGGCACAAACGATATGCGTGTCTTCCAAGAAGAGATCTTTGGCCCAGTGGTTGCCATCACTACCTTCAAAGACGAAGCAGAAGCGTTAGAAATTGCTAACGATACTGAGTTTGGTCTTGGTGCGGGCGTATGGACACGTGATACTAACCTTGCATACCGCATGGGTCGTGGCATCCAGGCTGGTCGTGTTTGGATGAACTGCTACCACTTGTACCCAGCTCACGCAGCATTCGGTGGTTACAAGAAATCGGGTGTAGGCCGTGAAAACCACAAGATGATGCTTGATCATTACCAGCAGACTAAAAACATGTTGGTAAGCTACAGCGCTAATCCTCTAGGCTTCTTCTAAGGAGAAGTTTCTAAGCGAAGTTTGTTTGTCTTCGCTTTGCACAAGCTAATTTAGCTAGCTTCTTGCATTATTGCGGCCCTATATGGGCCGCTTTTTTATGTCTGGCCCTTAGAATTATGAGGTCATACTTTGGTGCTTTTCTGTTTCCCAAAAAACAGGGTTCTCGATCTTTAATGGTAGGCTCAACAAAAAAGAGAGTAGGGTTAACCTCGTGCAGAAATTTTTAATGGTCGTTATAGCGCTCTACGCCATGGAAGGAATGGCCGCAGTGCAGGATTATCAGGTTATTCGCTTGATTATGATGAAATCAGAGTGCGTGCAAGATCAACTTACACGGACAGATAAATCGGATGGCAGTATCGAATTTTTAGCCCACTGTAAAAACTTGAGTCATTACCCTGATGGGCTTCATGTGGTGTGCAGTGACGGCGAGGATGAACGCAGCTGTAAAGTACAAACCAAAGCTAAGCAGTTTAATAGCTTAAAATTATTACAGAGCTCAGAGTAAAGATGGAGAGTTTAAAGCCACCCCTGTTAGTAACAATGTTAATGCTTTTGGCGTCCCCGACGCTTGCCGTTAATGGGGATGATCCCGTAAAAAGCGCTTTTGCCCAATGTAAAAGCATCGACGATACTACGGCCCGTTTACGTTGTTACGATGACTTAGTGATTGACGAGCTGATGGCCACAGATGAGCCGCGATTTGCGGGTAAGCATACGTTAAAGACTGACCCCTTTACTATTACGCAGCCGACGCAACTCCGTTATCAAAGTGACGGGGTTATCTTTGTAATGGCGGTTTTTAATGAGCAGGGGGAAATTATTGAAAACCTACACATCGGCGGTGGAGGCGAGGGGCGTTACCTGCTCGAATCCCCCGGACGTTACTATCTACAGATGAATGGCTCAACCACATGGCGAGTCTGGTTCGAGTCCCCGCCAAAGTAATGCCTTAATCGGCTTATGGGTAGGGGCGCTTACAGGTCGAAGATCTTGCCAGGGTTCATGATATTCTTTGGATCGAGTGCCATTTTGATTGATTTCATCATATTGATGGCCGTTGCATGCTCAACCTTGAGGTAATCTTTTTTACCGACCCCAATGCCGTGCTCACCGGTACAAGTTCCCCCCAGCTTGAGAGCCGTATCCACTACCTGAGCAGAGAGCTGTTTGGCGCGAGCCACTTGCGCATGGTCTGTTGGGTCAATCACAATGAGTAGATGATAGTTACCATCGCCCACATGACCAACAAGGGTACAAGGAAGCTGACTAGCGTGCGCATCCTGCTCGGCTTGCAAAATGCTTTTGGCTAATTTAGAGATCGGCACACATACATCGGTGGTGAGCACTTTACTGTTGGCTTGTAACTGCTGTGTTGCGTGGTAAGCATTATGTCGCGCTTTCCAGAGTTCATTGCGCTGTTCTGTACTCTCGGCCCACTTAAACGCACTGCCACCAAACTCACGGCATATATCCTCGAGTTGGGCGACTTGTTCGGCGACACTGCTTTCGCTGCCATGAAACTCCATAAACAGGGTCGGCTTTGCCTCAAACCCTTCCAGTTTTGAGTACTGTATACAGGCCTGCATCTGCAAACCATTAAGCAGCTCAATTCTTGCCATAGGGATGGCCATCTGCATCGCATTAATAACGGTATCCACCGCCGCAGCAACGCTCTCAAAGCTGCACACCGCCGCTTTAATTGTGTCTGGAATAGGATGAAGGCGTAATTGAACCTCGCTGATAACGGCTAAGGTGCCCTCTGAGCCCACCAGCAGTTGCGTCAGGTCATAGCCTGCTGCGCTTTTCCTTGCCCGTGAACCGGTTTTAATAATGTCCCCTGCAGCAGTTATTGCTGTTAACCCGATCACCGCATCCTTCATGGTGCCGTATTTAACAGCGTTGGTACCTGATGCTTGGGTTGCGGCCATCCCTCCAATGGAGGCATTAGCACCCGGATCAATAGGGAAAAACAAACCGTCATAACGGAGTGCTTTATTCAGCGCCTCCCGTGTCACACCCGCCTGTACGCGACAATCCATATCCGCAGCATTAATCTCTATCACCTGATTCATTTCAGAGAGATCAATAGATATACCGCCTTTTACGGCGAGAAGGTGGCCCTCAACAGATGAGCCTGCGCCAAAAGGAATAACTGGTATTTTGTATTTATTGCAGAGCGCCACGATCTGGGCGATCTCCTCATTACTGAAAGGATACACCACCGCATCGGGTGGCAAGTTGCCATAACTATCGTCACCACCGCCATGTTGCGCGCGTACTGAGGGGGACAGGTTGATGCGGTCACCCAAGGTCGTCGCTAACTCATTAATCACTCTGTTTAAATCAGCTTGGGAGTAAGGTTTAATTGCACGCATGGGTGTCGCTTCTTTTTTTGATTTAATGTACCGCTATTAAATCAGGAAGCTTGGCATGATTAAAGTAAAGAGACGGTGCATCTGGCCTTGAATAGAGGGGTAAGCCGAGAGAAGCGTAGGAGAAATGGCAATCCGTTGCCCACCCAGCGTTACGTATCCTTGAACATGAACACATCATATCGGCCATATATGACAAGAAGATGATGTTTTAATGGCAGATAAGCTGCGTAAACGCTTCGGCAATAAGGGCGCGAACCTGCTTCGTTAATAGGCCTTTCGTTGCTGAGGTTTGCTGATTGGGCAATAGGTTGTTTAGACTGGTTGCCACCAAGGGATCAAATTGGCGCTCATTGCCTGCAAGGGAATAAAACCGGTTAACCCAATGGGTTCCCGCCACAGCATCCGCCTCTACCATAAGCATTGCTTGCGCCAAAATGCCTTGCTTGACGGCTTTTTTATTGGGCGGCGACACCATGATTCTTTGTGCAGTCCCCGTGATTTTCAAGCCATCAATATTGAGGTTATAACGACCATCACAATAGGACCCTGGTGTTTCTCCATACTCAGCGCAAAGGCCTAGCTGCGTTAGTGCGCGTTTTATCGGCTCACATAACGCCATATAAATATCGTCTAAATCAAAATCGTCGTTATCCTGCTTGGGGAAGATGATCGAAAAATTCAATATGCCAGGGTGTAGTGGCACTGAGGTTCCACCGCTATCGCGGACAATAACCGGCCACTGTTGCGCCGCTAATGTGTTACAGGCGTCCTCAAACAGAGGAAAGCGTGTTTCCTTTCGTGTTACGACTAAACATTGAGGCACCTCCCACAGGCGTGCAGTTGCACCCCGTTTACCACAAGCCACCTCTTTTAACAGCTGAGTGTCTCTCACTAACGCCTGTTGAGGGTCCTCAGCGATAGGCTCGTCAATCAAGCGCCAGCGGATTTGTTTGCGGTAAATATCCAAAAAGTCACTATCTGCGCTCATGTGGCACTCTATCTCTCAACGTATCGTCAATATTAACAAGGACGAAAGGTCCTCTTGGTTGAGAGTACGCTTCGTCGATTAAATCGGTTAGCCCATCCACCTGTATAGGGATAAAGACTTGTTCAGTCGGAAGATGATGCTATGATCGCGGCTTAAATTCCAGCAGAACAGTTAAGCGATACTTATGCAAAAGCCAATACCCGCCGCCAATGTCGATGATTTACAAACATGGGTGAAGTACAAAAGTAAAATGTGTCAGTCCTGCCGAGGCACCTGTTGCAGCCTACCGGTTGAGGTACGTTTTGCCGATCTGGTACGCATGGGAGTGCTGGATGAGTTTGATGCTCATGAGCAGCCTAAACGGCTCGCTAAGCGCTTAATGAAAGAGGGTATTGTCGGTCACTTTAACAATAAAACCGAAGTCTATACGCTTTCCCGTTACGCGAATGATGATTGTATCTACTTAGAGCAAAAAACACGCCTGTGCATTATTTATGAGAACCGGCCTGATACCTGCCGCAAGCATCCTATGGTTGGCCCTAAACCCAACTATTGTGCATACCAGCCCAAATAACTATTAATCACAGCGGTTATCGATTAAAACGGTTATTCACTTACGCAACCGGCGAGTGGCCTTATGTCAGATCAAGTGCTTCCTATTTTATACAGTTTTCGCCGTTGCCCTTATGCAATGCGAGCACGATTAGCCATTGCGTATAGCGGTGTAAAGGTTGAGTTACGAGAGATCGTTCTTAGGGATAAGCCAACAGAGATGCTCGCGATCTCCCCAAAAGGCACGGTACCTGTTTTATTGCTGCCTGATGGCCAGCTGATTGATGAAAGCATTGATATTATGCGCTGGGCGTTACGTCAAAACGATCCTGATAATTGGTATAGCGCTGATATAGAAACCATCGACGGGCTGATCAGTGATAATGATCACCACTTTAAACCGTGGTTAGACCGTTATAAGTATGCCGACCGATACCCACAGCAATCCGCCGAGTTTTATCGGCAGCAGTGTGAAGATGAATTTATAAAGCTCGAATCCTTACTCGCTCGTCATGGCGGCTATCTGGTTACCGACCGGATCACATTGGCAGATATGGCGAGACTGCCCTTTATTCGACAGTGTGCCCATGTGGATCTGACGTGGTTTGAATCCACCCCATACCCCCATTTACAGCGTTGGTTATCGGACTTCAAAGCCTCAGGGCTGTTTGCTGACATTATGCGCAAATACCCCCTTTGGGCGTTAGGTGACCCCATCACCTCATTCCCGTAATAGATAAAATAAAAAAGCTCGCAAGAGGGGTCTCTAGCGAGCTTTTTTATTGGCTATAGGCAGGTATAGGGGCGCTTATTTACGCTGCTCTATCAGCTGTTTAAGTTCAGCAATCTGGCGAGACAAATCCTCTATCGTAATATCCCCATCCGCGATCGCTTTCTCTTTTGCTTCCTCAGCATGCTCATTTTCCATCACGTTCACCACAATACCAATGACCATGTTCAAAAAGGCAAACGTGGTTAAAAAGATAAAAGTGAGGTAGAAAATCCAGCTAAAAGGGTAGATCTCCATGGTTTCATACATGACATCAGTCCAGTCTTCAAAGGTCATTACCCTAAAGAGCGTGAGCATAGCGATGGAGATATCGCCCCATAAAACGGGATTAATCTCGACAAAAAATGATGAACCAATGGCCGCGTAGATGTAAAAAATAATAAACATCAGCAGGATGACGTAACCTAGCTGGGGCAGAGCTTTAATCAAGGAGTTAAGTAGCAACCGTAGTTCCGGAACAATGGAAACCATTCGCAAAACGCGGAAAATACGGATCAACCGGCCAATTAAGGCCATTTCACTGTCCTGAATAGGAATGACACTGACAACAACGATTAACGTATCAAAGACATTCCACGGATTTTTAAAAAAGGTTCGTTTATTCGGTTCGCCGATAAAGCGTATGCTTAGCTCGATAAAAAAGAACGCGGTAATGGCCCGGTCTAACCAAACGATGATTGAAAGAACATGCGCTGGAATATCATAGGTCTTAGCGCCAATCACTAAGGCAGAAAAGAGTATGACGGCGACAACAAACAGCTCAAACGCCTTGTTGCTTCTAATTTTAAAGAAATTAGATTGGATCGTTGTAATATTCATCATAAATTCACATAACCGATAAATTTCGCAGAACTTTACTGTTATTTCGCCCTAAAAGGTAGTCGTAAAATCAGGCTATTTTCCATTATTTTTTAGAGCAGTAACGCTTGTTCCTATAAGGGCTCACTGAGCAACTACTTGTTGATGCTTACGACGCTGAAAAAGGATGCCTTCAATACTGAAAAGGGCCAGTGCGATCCAGATAATAATGAAGGTCACTAAACGCTGCTGATCCATCGGCTCATCGTAGTAAAACACCGCAATCATAAACGCGATACTCGGGCCAATATATTGCAGTAGGCCGATCAACGTAAGGCTCAAGCGACGTGCACCTGACGCAAAGGCCAGTAAGGGGAGGCTAGTGACCAGCCCTGCGCAGAGTAGCAGCCAAACGGTATCAATATCTGTGCTTAACACTTGAAACGCATTCTGGCTGTATAACCACCCCATATACGCTAATGAGATGGGGAGTAGCCACAAGGTCTCAATAAATAAGCCACTCACGGAGTCTACCGGAATCTTTTTCCGTAGCACGCTATACGTGGAAAAACAGCACGCTAGCGTCAGTGCAACCCACGGTAGTTCACCTAATAGAAACACTTGATAGGCGACCGCACACGCCGCTAAGCCAACAGACAACCACTGAAGAAAACGCAACCGCTCGCCAAATATCATCATACCAAAAAGTATATTTAACAATGGGTTAATGAAATACCCTAAGGTTGTTTCAACGATTCGTTCTTGCCCCACAGCCCAAATAAATACCAGCCAGTTAAGCGAGATCACCAAGGCCGATAGGGCTAGGCTAGAGACAATTCTTGGCCGCTTCAGCAATTGAAACACTTCGCCCGAGCGTTGAGTTAGCGTAATAAATAGGGCAAGGAATACAACCGACCAAACCACACGGTGAGCCAACACCTCAAGGGGCTCGATATGATCAACCCATTTAAAATAAACGGGAACAAAGCCCCACATGATAAAAGCAGCGGCAGCAAAGTAGATGCCTTTTAATTGTTCCGATCGAGACGGTAAGTCCATCGAGTCGTTATTCCTATAAAGCGGCAGCGATCATAACACTGCTCTTAACCTATAAAGATAAACCTAAAAGCGGTGAGGCCTTGGGGTAATTGCGTGAACCTGCGGATGTTAATCCATATTGGCACGATGTGAACCACGAAAAATGATACAGAGTGTCGCATATAGCGGTGATTGCCGGATTAAATCAATAAAAAGTAACGAAAAAGGCCTAAAAAACGTCAGTAAACAAGGGCATACATCTTGCTCAGTATTTGCTTACAACGACAAAAATAAAAGGTAGACGCCGTGATTAACAAACGATATCAAACATTAATTTTATTGCCCTTACTGTTACTGGTTTCAATAACAGCCCAAGCCGAACCTAACATTGTTTGGAAGAAGCAGGCTGACTATATTGCCATTAGCACGCTAAGCGGAGCAAACGATAACCATCACCCAAAAGATGTTCCCGTTGAGACTATAGCAAGACTGCTGAGTCACGTTCAGGTAAAAAACAGCACCTACAACCCGAGTGATTCCATTTGGGATGACAGCGATGAGGTGTTGGTTCGGGTCTTTACCGATCGCGAAATCGATCTACTGGGTCATAAGCTCAACGATGCCTTTAAACGGGTCAAATCGAATGAGGTGATTATTTTCTCAGTATCCGACTTCCGCTCGGCGTATATAGGGCGTAAACGGCTATCCATCAGCGGAACCGTCTTTATCAAAGACAATCGCTTAAACCTCCTGATCGGTGCAATGCATGCAGACTTATTGGCAGAGAAGCTCCGCACCGGTATCACAGGCACTTATGGCCGTCTTAAAAATGACTTAAGTAATGGTGAGATTCAAGGCCAAACAACCCACGAGTGGCAGCTGGTAAGCTTTAATGGCGCTGAGCTAGTCAATAACCGTACAGACTGGTTATCGGTCGACATGCAGCGAGAGTACCCTTATGCCGTCATCAAGCAAGATAAGCAACGGACGAATGAGAAGTATTTAACTGAAGATCAACAGGCTCAATCCAGTGATGCGCTCGAAGCACGTATTATCAAACTAGAGCAGGAAAGGGGTGCTAAGGTAAATGCGCCGATTGCTGGCGAGAGTGTCATTGAAGGGCGCTTACGTAAGCTTCAAGCACTGTATGACAGTGGCGTGTTACCCGAAACCGTGTACATTGAAAAAGTACGCGCGATTATGGCTGACCTATAACAGGTTATATGCCAACGGGAGCCTGAAGATGAAAGGGCTCCCGCATTGAAACACCTACCCAGGTACAGCGCCCGTGTGCGCTGTTTTGCCTCTAAAATCACCCATTGATTTACCCAGTAAAAAAATTACTTAAAGGTACTCGTTTAATTGCAAACTTACTCTATACTGGCAAAGGATTAAACTGACTTTAATCTTTCTTTCATGATTTGTTCATATAAAAGCGTTTCCATATAAAGGTCTGCACATTAACGCAGATATTGGAAAACAAAAATCAGGATAAGGTAATGAGTAGCAAATTAAGATTAGGTGAAATTGCGTTTGACGATGATGACTTTGATCGGGGATTTAAAAAGCCAACGACGGCATTGAATTCACGAAAGAGAGCAGGCAAGCAGAAGCGCAAAAAACAAGATTCAGATAACTATTTGGTAGAACGCAGTATGAAACGTGGGGCAGCCGACAGCTTCGAACTTCACTAACCCCCTAGCAATTAGATCACACCAATTACTAAAAAAGAGCGAGCGTGAAATATCCGCATCGCTCTTTTTTTTACGTTAAGGTTTAACCCTGTACAAACGCCCCACCTTAATTGGCGTTAGCGCTTCTTTTTGCTTCCGCTGATGGCATTGGTCTTTTTCGCCGATTTCTGACCAATGATTTTGGTCCGGGTTGCTTTATTAACCCGTTTTTTAGGGCCTTTCTGGCTAATGCGTTTACGCAAACCATCACGGCTTCCAACTTCAAAGCCTGGCACATAGACACGACGGATCTGGCTACCGATTAGGCGCTCAATATTATCTAAAGCGCTTTCCTCTTCACGGCTCACAAATGAGATTGCTTGCCCTTTAGCACCTGCACGGCCTGTACGCCCAATACGGTGAACATAATCTTCAGCTAAGTAGGGAAGGTTGTAATTGACCACGTGCTCTAAGCCTTTAATATCTAGGCCGCGGGCCGCGACTTCAGTAGCAACCAACACTTGGACTTTACCGGCTTTAAAATCAGCGACCGCTCTACGGCGTGCCCCTTGGCTTTTATCGCCGTGGCAGATAACCGCATCGATACCATCAAATTTCAGATCTTTCATCAGCTCATCAGCTTGACCTTTAGTGCTGGTGAAGACTAAGACCTGAAACCAGTTATGTTTTTTAATTAACTCGGCAAATAGATCCGCTTTACGTTTCTCTTCTACGGGATAGACGACATGGTCAACCGTGTCCGCCGTGATATTCGCTTTGGCTGCGCTAATGGTTTCATGACTTGTTAGAATCTGGCGGGAGAGGGTATGTACTGCACTGGATAAGGTGGCAGAAAAAAGCATAGTCTGACGCTTTTTAGCGCTCTTTTCTAAAATGGTCATTACATCGCTAACAAAGCCCATATCCAACATGCGATCCGCTTCATCGAGCACGACAAACTCAGTTTGTGCCAAATTTACATTACAGGCGGTAATGTGCTCTAACAATCGACCTGGGGTCGCAATAAGAATATCTGTTCCATTACGCAACTTCTTTTTTTGCGTATCAAGAGTTGTACCACCGTAGACTGAGAGAATGCGCAATCCTAGATACTTATTGTAACGGGAGATCGTTTCAAGTAACTGCTGAGCAAGCTCACGGGTAGGGGTTAAGATAACCGCTCTAACTTGGGCATTGTTCAGCTCTTTAGGCTGATCAGACAGCTTTTGTAAGATAGGCAGAGCAAATGCAGCCGTTTTACCTGTACCTGTTTGGGCATTAGCTAAAATATCTTTGCCACGACGTGCAGGTACAATGGCTTGCTTCTGAATTGGGGTCATTTCATCATAACCACAATCATCCAGTGCTTGCTGGATAGCAGGTGCAAGATCTAGGGCGGTAAACTTCATATACATCTCTCAATATGTGCCAATTAGGCGCGAATAGCTAAAAGCGGAAATTATAAAGTAATTTAACCCATTTAGTTATAGCTAACTGACCCTCATCACCTATATGTTTAAGACTAAAGTAGGCAAACAACCCTTTAGTTATCTATAGTAAGATCAGCACTCAAGGCATGTAGACAATTATAACAATAACTACCTGAGTAAATAGATGACGATTAGCCAGCAACAACTCACGGTAATGTTTCGTATTGAGGCCGGTTGTTTAGGTCCGCAAGGCATTAGTCATGTCACCTCTTTTTGTAAGCATGCCAAAGCAGAGCTTGAAGCTTTATACCCCGATTTCATTGATTGGCATGTAACCCCCCGCAGTGACAAATCGCTTCCTGAGATCAGTTATAGCATCGGTGGCAGGGGGCTTAATCGCGCCCAAGCGACACGCTACTTAGCGTTATTTGGTCATCTAATCGATGAGTTTGAACACGCTGTGTTTGATCACCTACCAGAAATTATCGACCACTATTTTGGCCGCTAGCGCATAACGGCTAGGTTTATCCGCTCTATTTGGCCAAGTGTCCGTTGCTCTTCTGATATTAATCCCTAACAGAGAATGAGGTGCCTCAAGGCAAGGGGCGGCATGTTTCATTTGATTTGGCTTGATTGCGTGACTGTCACAAAATAAATCGCAAAGTAGGCCCATTGGCCACTCTGCTTATTTTTCTGTTTCACATCCCAATGCTTTTAACGGGAGAAGTGCGTAATAGGCAGTGAGAAAAGGCGTGGACAGGCTTACTAATCAGCATTTACGGATATTTACGTGACAGTCACAAAATAAGAATGCACAATAAACAGCAGCACAAATAAGCACGCGATAATCAATAGGTAGTAACTCAACCGCATAAAGGTAATGAACGACACATGACAGGCCCCCTAAACAAACAATCACCTAAGTCATCTTGCCTGTCGCCGATTAAGCGGGGGCGTAAGCCGATGTTCTCTGAGTCAATGTCAGCCTCCGAACGCAAAGCAAAACAGCGGCGAGAGCAAGATGCGCGGATAATGGATCTACCTGCATCAGAGTGGAGTGAGTCGGATTGCCTTCGCATTATGACAACTAAGCGCTTCCAACCCTTTTATGAGTTCGCGTGGCGGCGAATAGGGCAGATTAAACACTACCCATCCCAAGACTAAGCTCGCTGTACTATCTCTTGTAATACGCCCTCAATCGCTCCATGGCTCTTTTTAAGCCATACCTTACTGCGTTGCCTTTCCATTAAGCTGAGATGTTGAGTTCCACTCTCTTTAACGTTGATAGCAGCCCAAAAGCTCAAACCTAGTTTATCAATCTTATTGATCGTGGCTTCATGAAGTGCAGGTAAGGATATCTGCCTAAGCACGGGGACTTTAAGCGGATCGCCTTTAAAGTGGTCTAACGCCTCGATTCCGCTAAAGTCACTGCCACAACCATAATTTTTTACCGCAATGCAGTTTAAGTTAGCGCTGTACTTAGTTAAAAAACTATCTAACAGGTTGATCGAATCAGGCCCACCATCAACGGTATACCAATACACCAGCTCAATCCCCATCTCAGAGCACAGTGCTAATACGTCGTTTTCTTCAATCCAACGATCTAAAAACCGTTGGCTTTGAGCGGGTAGATCAATTAATACATGAAGATCCTGCTCTAGCGCTATCTCCATAATCGTGTCGATACTCTCAAATAGATCAAGATTAATCGCGCGGGTATAACCATCGTAATAACGGGTTAACGTGGGATGGGATTGATCTGCATCTAAGCCCATGTAAGCCATATCGTTATCCAGAAAATACTGGGATAAGGTACGGGAAAGTACCGATTTACCGACACCCCCTTTTTCGCCACCCACAAAGTGAATCATGCTCATGCTAACGTTTCCTTTAAATGTGCTAATCCGTTGCTTTTATGAATAGTTAGCAAGCATTGGGCCAGAGACAAATCACTGATAAAACAAAGGGTTATCAATAATGAGTTTAATGAAAAGGTAAGCATGCAAGCTTATGGTGCGTCGCGCCCAGAATAACGCACCACTATGAGCCAAAGAAGGGCCCAAAAAAAACAGCGAAAATAATAAAGGCGACGTCCACTGAGAAAGGGCTATCGATAGTGATATTTCGCCGTCGGCTGATCGTGTCGGCGAGCGGGTTTTAGCATTACCGATGTAGTATTTAGACCAAAAACAAAAAAACAAAAATCATTTATAATTAATGCATTACATCAACTATTGAACCGCCTTTGTTATTATGGGCTAGTCGCTATTGTTGGCTTTTTCAGGGCTCGATCCGTTATTGCTTGGATGACTATGAGGGGCGTTTTTAGGCAGGTAAATAACAAACGCTGTGTCGCCAGCCTTGGGAGATTCTAAAGTGATTCGACCATGCATAAGACGCGTTACCCATTGATGAACTAGGTGCAAGCCCAGTCCCGTATGGCCAAGACCTCGCCCACTGGTGACAAAGGGGTCAAATAGACTCTCTTTTAGCTCAGGGGCAACGCCTTTACCGTTATCGCTGACGGTCATAATTACCCACGTATCATCTAATCTTGCATCTAAACGGATTTCGCCGTGTGACATACCGCAGGTGCCATAGGTAATGGCGTTGATGATTAAGTTCTGGAGTATTTGGGATACGATGCCGGGGTAGCCCGTTAGCATAAGCTCAGTATCAATGTGGTTAATAATGGTTGTACCTGAGCTTTTTAATTTAGGCGTGAGCGAGCAGAGTAGGTCGCTAACGACCTGGGCTAAGTTAAAGCTCACGACCTCTTCATTTGAGCGGTCCAGTGCAAGCCGCTTGAAGCTTTTTACAAGATTAGCCGCGCGTGTGAGATTATGTTCCACCAGCGTTAATCCCTCTTCGGTGTTAGTTAAGTAGTCCTCCAGTGCTTGGCGGCTAAGCCCTTCTTCGATCGACTTTTTAAGTGATCGGTGTCCATTTTTTAAACTCGATGTTGATATGATCGCGCCACCAATGGGGGTGTTAAGCTCATGGGCAACGCCTGCCACCATCATGCCGAGTGACGAGAGTTTACGTGTTTCGACCAGCTCATTTTGCAGCAGTTGTTGACGAGAGAGCGCACCATCCAGTTCGTGGTTAAGGAGTTTTAGTTCGTGTTTTTCATGGGCCAAGGTGTGAGTCAGCTGGCGAAGGTTGTGTTGCATGGCAAAATCACGCCATAAGATCCGGCCGCCTACCAATAGAATCCCCAACATTAGCAAGAGTGCGGGCTGAAGCGATTCCCATTTGATGTTATCGATGGTCTCATCGGGTGTGCGCACCAACATATAGATGTTTTCAGCAACGGCGGGGGCCGCTTTAGTGGAGAGCATAATGAGGCGGGCGCTGATCATCGCCCCGTGGTAAGGCTCCATGGTGCTCGCTTTTTCGTTGTTAATACGCTCCCACAGCTGCGGCTCCGTTTGTTTGAGGCTGTTATAGGGCTGGCCAAGCAGGGTGCCCCATTCCTGTTTTTTGTTGGGGTGCATAAGCCAGTTACCCCATGCGTCGACAAGCATCACTTCGGCATCGGGTGTATTTAAGGACCTAACCTTGTCGATCAGGTTTGAGAGGTCATAGTTAATCATCAATAGGCCATGACGCATGCCATAGGTTTCAGTGGTTTGGTAGCCAATACGAAACACCGGTTGGAAGGGCCAGACGATGGCACCCTTCTCAATATTTAGGTCGATCGGTGAGATATAAATTTCTGGCGGTTTTACTTTCATGGCGTTTTTAAAGTAATAACGATCCCCTTTGTTTTGTAGGGCGTTTTCATTGACCGTCTCGATCTTGCCTTGCTCAATGTTGATACGTACACGTTCATGACCACGTTCATCGAGCCAGCGGATTTGTAATAGGTTATCTACCGCTTTACCGAACCGACTAAACACGGTGCTAAGTTTATGAGTATTAAGGGGGTTGAAAAGAGAGAGGCTGTCGATAATGCCGTTATCGGTTGAGAGTAGGCGCAGGGTATTGCGTATATCACCTAGTTCTCGATTAATATCAATAACCGCTAAAGTGATCTTCTCTTCATGCTGCTCACGAAGGAGGGTAATGCGCTCCTCCTTTAGTTTGCTGTACAGCACAACGCCACTAAGCATTGCCAGCGCCACTAAGCCTGCACCAAAAATAAGCCGCTTGCGGTTAAGTTTAGATTGCCATATATGTGCTTCGTTTGCGTGAGGCTTTGGGCTGTTTTGAGTGGCATCGCTCATGGCTGCGTCTGCTTAAGGAGCCACTTTACCGCATCACTAATCAACATAGGGCGCGCAAATAGGTAGCCTTGGGCAATATTGCAGCCTCGGCTCAGTAAGTGTTGCCGTTGGGTTTCCGTTTCAACCCCTTCAGCGATCACAGTAAAACCAAACTGCTCGCCTAAATGTAGCACCATCTCGATTACATGATCGCCAGCGTCATCTAAACCTAGGTGATCAACAAAGCTTTTATCGATCTTTAAGGTCGTCGCCGCTAAGTTAGCTACATGGGCCAGTGATGAATAGCCCGTACCAAAGTCATCAATACTGACCCCGACCCCACGGTCAGAGAACTTACTTAATATGGGGTTGATATGATCATAGTTCAGCATGATTTGGGATTCGGTGACTTCGATCTCAAGTAATGACCCATCAAGACCGCTTTGTATAATCATCTCTAGCAAGGTATCAACATAATCCTTCTGATTCAGGTCAATCCCGCTGGCATTAAAAGCGATAGGGAGCTTAAAACCCGCTTGCTGCAACAAAATCGCCGCAGCGATGGTTTGTTTTGCTGCCTCTAAATCGAGATGGCTAATGAGGCCTGCGGTTTCGGCTAAAGGTATAAAACGATCAGGGGCGACCACTTCACCATCGGGTTTCTGCCAGCGCAATAACGCCTCAAACCCAGCTACCTGTCCTGTATCCATATACACTTTAGGTTGCAGCATAATGAAAAAATCATCGTTATCAATCGCGTTATGAAGATCCATTAATAGGTGATGGCTAGCGGTAATATCGCCCATAATGCCGGATTCATAATCAATAATTCGCTTACCTTTTAAGCGTGCCATATTTACGGTGGATTCCGAAAGCTGAAGTATCTGTTCAGGCTTAAGTTCGGTCAATAGGTTTAAATCAACACGCGCTGCCGTCAGGGATAACCGGTGCAGGGTGTTATTTAGCATCAATCGCTGATCGATAATATCAAGCAGTTGCGCTTCAGTGGGAGCCTGTTCTTTATTTAAGAGTATGGCAAAGGTGCAGCCGCCAGTACGGGCAATCACATTACTGGGATGTTGTTGGTAAATATTGACGAGTAACGTCGACAGAATATCTTCACAGTACTGCTCGCCAAAGGTTACCATCATGCCGGCAAAATCGTTAACGACCACGACCAATAGTTCACTTCTATTCTTTTCGTCCGTTGGCATGGATGATAGTTCACGCAGTAGCCAATTTCGGTTATAGGATTTTAAAACCTGATCCCGGTAGGCGAGGTCGGTAAGGCGATTGACCAACGCAACAGCGGTAAACCCACTTTTTATGTTTTCACTAAAGACTTGCAGTAGGTTGATGTGACTATCGGTCAACTTACTGGGCGTGTGCACCAACAACATATAATGGCCCTGATCGATCTCAGGGGTTTCAAAGTAAAGGATGGTGTATTCGGGATCAAAAAGGTGGGAGCGGCTCTCGGCGGCAGTCGCAAAGGCAGTGTAAAAGTTATCGAGGTTGAATGCTGACAGCGTCTGCCGTTTTTGGTCCGAGTCACTAAAAGTCCCGCTGCTTGCTAAGACGCGGGCATCCGGTGAAAACTGCTCACCTTGGTATGAAAAACAAATGATCCCCCCCTGCGTAATACCGATGATCCGGCCAATCTCGTTTAACACTGTTTCGGTAAAGCTGGTTAGGTTTTGTTTGTTACTGATGCTACGTGCGGCGTCAACCACCATCTGTAGCCCTTGCTTCGCCTGGGTGAGTTCGAGCAGGTAACGCCATGTACGGATATGGCTACTGACAACCGTGTGAAGCGTGTCTCGAACTAAGTCTGACTTGTTCCAGTACTCATCAATATCATATTTAGTCATTACCTCACGGCGTGGTGCCATACCGGGTTGACCGGTGACTAATATAATACGTACGGTCGAATTACCTAGTACTTCGCGGATGGTGCTCGCAAGACGAAGACCTGCATCATCTTCTTCCATCACGACATCCAGAAGAATCACACTAATGTCACTATTCCGTGAGATAACATCTGCGGCTTGGCTGATAGAATTAGCCGTTAAAACCTGAACAGGGCGCTCGTAAACCATTAAATCTTTTAAGCTATACACAAGAGACGCTTGGTAGGTAATGTCATCCTCAACACTAAGAACCTTCCAAGGCATTACGGCCGTTTTATTAAAGGTAGAACTCTCAGAAAAATGGAATAATTCTAACTCTGACATGAATAATCCTTTGTTCTCGTCATTTGCTTTAAAGCCTAGCCTAAAAAAATTATTCCGCAATAAAAAAACGCTCCTAACCTACAGAGAGTGTTAGGCTTTTTATATATTTACCCTGTTTAAATGTAGGGCTTTAACTCAACACTTTAATGAATAAGAGTGCGAAAATAGTACGAGCCGCAAGCATTGATATTTTTTCTAAAACGATCCATGTATTCACAGGTATGAGTTGTAGTAAAATGCGATAAGCCCCGCTTATGGCTAAACATAAACAGGGCCAAATAGATCTATCTGTCAGTCTTGAGTAATACTCAAATCACCTTCATCGTTATCAATAAAACACCGCTAATGAGATAACTCATCTTATTCATTAAGGGATGTCGTTTTTGTAGTTTATGGATAAGTTAACCTTAAGATCTAGCTTCATCGCCACACTTTTTGGTCAAAAAATTCAAGCCATCGAACTCTCTAACAAAGGGTTGGACCTTAAATCAAAAGAGGGCCTGCAACACTTAACCTGGGACCAACTACTTAACGCCCCTGAATGCCATGCAGGTCTCTTTTTTAATACTTTGCTTATTGATGTCGAGGGCAAAACAGAGCGGATAGGGTGGCTATCAAAAGCAGAGACCGCCGTCTTTAAGCAGCGCGCCTTTCAACAGTATTATGCCTTTCACTCGGTGCGTGTTACCCAAGCTGCCCACAAAATTGATGCGCAGCTGAGTAAACTGAACTATCTAAGAAGCAGCCATATTGATCAGATCAGCAGGTTTGCATCCAATGCCGTTAAAAAGGCAAGGCTTCCTGATAAACGTTTATATGCCGCGTTACCTGATGAGCTGGTTGCCCTGTACGAAAAACTCAACAACTGGATTGAGAAGAACCCAACGTTTATCGACGCTTTGCGTTCAAAGTATGTATCTGAGCAGATCCTTAAATATAAAGCGGTCTTTGATCGCGTAGAATCAAACCCGCTGACCGAGAAGCAACGATTAGCCTGTGTTATCGACGAGGATAACAACCTTGTTCTTGCCGGCGCAGGCACCGGCAAAACCAGCACAATGATTGGACGAACCGCTTACCTTTTAGAGAGCCAACAAGCGAAAGGGCATGAAATTTTACTCTTAGCCTATGGCAATAAAGCGGCGGAAGAGATGCGTGAGCGTATTAAAGACAAGCTTAATGCCTCAACTATCGATGTGTTTACCTTCCATGCACTTGGACAAAAGATAATCGCCCATGTTGAAGGTGAAAAACCGTCCATATCCCCGCTTGCAACCGATGAGCAAAGCTTTAAATATCACGTTAACCAATGGTTTCAAGAACTGTTAAATGTGTCTAGCTATAAAGAGCTTGTTTTACACTACTTTGAACAATACCTGTTTCCAGAAGCCAACCCCTTCGAGTTTTCGACCCCCGGCGAGTATTACGAATATATCCGTGCTAACGAAATCAGGACCCTACAAGGGGAGCAGGTTAAAAGCTTTGAAGAGTGTCTAATCGCCAACTGGCTTTATGCGATGGGGGTGGAGTATTGCTATGAGTCTGCATACCTTGCGGCCAATACGAAAACCCAAGACTTTAGACAATATAAGCCAGACTTCTATCTCCCTGAGTACGATATTTACATAGAGCATTTTGGCATAAACCGAAAAGGGGAAACGGCCCCCTATGTAGATAATGAAACGTACTGGAATGGCATCACCTGGAAAAGAGACCTACACGAAAGCCATTTAACGACGCTGGTAGAAACCTACCATTACGAGCAATCAGAAGGGAACCTACTGGCTAACCTAGAAGCTAAAATAGCTGAAAAAGGGGTTAAATTTAACCCTAAACCCGCTAACACTATGCTTGATAAACTCACTGAATTTGGCGCCATTGCCCGTTTTGCTGCACTGTTATCAGACTTCTTAAGGCAATATAAAAACTCATCTTTGAGTTTAGAACAGTTAAAACAATCCGCCAAAAAACCGCAACTCGCCGCCGCGGCGACCCTGCTTGAGCCTATTATTTCACGTTATGAAAACTACTTAATTGAGCGCAATGAAATCGATTTTGAAGATATGATTAACAAAGCGATCGCTTATGTTAACGATGGGCGGTTTAAATCACCTTGGAAATTCATACTTGTTGATGAGTTCCAAGATATATCCTTCTCAAGAGCAACCCTTGTCAAAGGGCTGAGAGACTGCAAAAAGAACACATCCGTATTCTGTGTGGGTGACGATTGGCAGGCGATCTACCGCTTTACCGGCAGTGATGTGAGCTTAACAACCCACTTTGATGCGATCTTCGGCCCAACCAAAAAAACATCACTAGACAAGACCTTTAGGTTTAATAATAAAATAGGGGACTTGGCATCAAAATTTGTAATGCAAAACCCCGCCCAAGTAAAAAAAGTCATTCATTCCCACACGCAGGTAGACCAACCTGCGGTGTCATTGATGAGAAAAACCATTAACAATGACGACTATTTTGGGCACGTAATTGCTGCATTAGCAAAAATAGCCGAAGTGGCCCAACCTCAGACGACTGTTTATATTCTAGCTCGGTACCATTTTAAGCTTTTTGAACCCGCCGAGCTTCGTCAAATAAAGCTATTACACCCCACGTTAGATATTGCGCAGCTCACCTTTCATGCATCAAAAGGCAAAGAAGCCGATTTTGTCATCCTATTAGGCCTAGATAATGGGAAAAATGGTTTCCCTTCTAAAAAGCTAACCCATCCACTGATTGAAGCCTTACTGCCTAAGGCTGAAGATTACCCCGAAGCGGAAGAGCGACGTCTGTTTTATGTGGCGATAACCCGCGCAAAACATCGCTGCTACCTTATTGCCGATATGACTAGGGCTTCACCTTTTGTTAAAGAGCTATTAAAGGGTCAATATGAGTTAGCGCTGAATGAGTTTGACGTAGATGACGGGCAGTTAAACGCAAAAGGGCGCCAATGCACTGTATGTAAGTCAGGTACGCTGGTTAAGCGAGAGGGAGCCCATGGTGCATTTATGGGGTGTAATAACTACCCTTACTGCGATAATACAGAACGCACCTGCCCACGATGCAGCAGCCCAATGAACAACGCTGGCGAGTATCGCATTTGCGCTAAACCCACCTGCCGCTGGTGGATGCCCATCTGCCCTGATTGCAACGGCAGCTTACTGCTTAGGGAAAGCAAATATGGTCAGTTTTGGGGATGTGAAAACTACAGAAACGGCTGCACCCATAAGCAAAAATATATAGAAGGGCCATCGATAGAAAACCCTGCGTAACTGGCTTTAGCAGCCACAAAGGCAGGTTAAAAAACACTACTCATACTTAATGTTTTGTTTTTATAAGGCTTAGTATCTACTTGAAATTTGACAGATTTTTATCTGTCTTCAAATAAATTAACCCCTTTCTCTTAACGGTGAGTTCATCTCTATTCGTGGTCCGTTTTTTCCCACGGCCTAGCATTGATAGGCACCATAACGACTTATTAAGGAACCAAGGAAAGATTGTTCATGCTTTCTTACAGGCATAATTCAGTGACAGTCACAAAATAACGAGCGTGTGCTACGCGGTTATTAACAACACCCTTTACCCACAAAAAAAGTATTCCTCGTAACGCTTAGCACAAACCGTCAAGCCACCCAGTAAAAGCGCTCCGATTAGGCTAGGTTATGTATTTTTCATAGCTGCCTGTAGTACACTCCTAGCACACTGATTTTTAATAAAAAAAGAGGCAGCGGACGCTTCATTTTTTCCCCCGCTGGCTCTGCTAATTCGCTTCATTCAGTAGGAATACCCATGCTCACAGGCAAGCTTAAAAACCAAGTAGACGAGATCTGGGAAGTATTTTGGACAGGGGGTGTTACCAACCCAATTTCAGTGATCGAGCAGTTTACCTATCTACTGTTTATTCGCCGTTTAGATGAAATTCATACCTCCCGTGAGAAACAAGCACTGCTCTTGGACAGCTCTTTCGATAACCCCATTTTTACCACCGAGCAAGACAGCTATCGCTGGAGCAAGTTTAAGAACTTAGACCCAGACGTGATGTTTGATTTAGTCAAAGATAAGGTCTTTCCATTTATCAAAACGATTAATGGGGAAGATACCAGCTTTGCTAAGCATATGGCGGATGCCATCTTTATGATGCCCAAAGCGACGGTACTGGATAGGGTGGTTACCCTGATCGACAAAATCCCCATGGATGACCGTGATACCAAGGGTGACTTGTACGAATACATGCTGTCGAAGCTACAAAGCTCAGGCACTAATGGCCAGTTCCGAACCCCTCGCCATATCATCCAGATGATGGTTGAGATGACGCAGCCAAGATTAGATGGCAACAAGTCAGATATTATTTGTGACCCCGCTTCGGGCACCTGTGGTTTTTTAATGGCCTCAGAAGAGTATGTCCGTAAGCAGTTTACCAATGAACTGATGCGGCCTGAAAACAGCACCCACTTCCATAAAAAGATGTTCAATGCCTACGACTTTGACCAGCATATGCTGCGTATCGGCGCAATGAATCTGATGTTACATGGGGTAGAGCACCCAACAGTTGAATACAAAGACAGCTTAAGTGATCACGGTGAAAACAACATCCGTGATAAATACACGCTGATCCTTGCCAACCCGCCCTTTAAAGGCAGTGTCGCCTACGATGAGCTTTCCCCTGATCTGCTTACAGCGCTGGGTAAATCGCCCAAGAAAACCACCCCTAAAGCAGAGAAGCCCGAATACGACGAAGACGGCGAATTAATCGAAAAAAACAGGAAAAAAGGCCCGACGGAAAAAACCGAACTGCTTTTCCTCGCGCTTATTCTGCGCATGTTACAGCCCGGTGGCCGCGCCGCGGTGATTGTGCCTGACGGTGTTTTGTTTGGCTCTACTAAATCCCACAAAGAGATTCGTAAAACCATCATTGAAGATCATAAACTGGACGCCGTTATCTCGCTGCCATCGGGTGTATTTAAACCCTATGCGGGGGTATCAACGGCCATACTATTCTTCACTAAAACCAATAGTGGTGGCACCAATAATGTCTGGTTTTACGATATGCAGGCCGACGGTTTCTCGTTAGATGATAAGCGAACACCCCTGATCAAGAACCAAGCGCTGACGACTGAAGCCGATGCCATTGATACCTCTTTGTTAAACAATAATACCCCGCCATCAGAACATAAGAGCCACACACTCAATAATATCCCCGACGTGCTCTATCGCTGGAAACATTCTGATAAAGAAAGCGACCGCAAACGTACCGAGCAAAGCTTCACTGTGCCACTGGCCGAGATCATCGCTAACGATTACGACCTCTCCCTAAACCGCTATAAAGAAGTGGTGTATGAAGAGGTGAAGTATGACGATCCGAAAGTGATTTTAGAACGCATCAAATCACTGCAACAGGCGATGGATAAAGGGATTGCTGATTTGGAGAAGATGTTGTGAGCTGGCCTTTGGTAAACATTAACGATATATGTCGCCCAAAGCAGTGGAAAACAGTTTCGTCTTCTAAGCTACTTGAAGAAGGCTATCCTGTTTATGGTGCTAATGGTCGGATAGGTTACTACTCTGAATACACTCATGAATTTCCAACACTGATGATTACTTGCCGTGGTGCTACATGTGGGAATGTACACATTTCTGTTCCAAAGGCATATATCAACGGCAATGCTATGGCACTTGATGGGCTGGATAGTGAAAAATATAGCATCAAATATTTGTTCTATTACTTTAAAAGTCGCGGGTTTAATGATGTTATATCTGGTTCAGCACAACCACAAATCACTAGGCAAGGTCTTTCAAAAATAGAAATCCCACTTCCACCACTACCTGTACAAAAACAAATTGCGGCGGTGTTAGAAAAAGCAGATACCTTACGCAGCCAATGCCAACAGATGGAACAAGAACTAAACTCACTCGCTCAATCCCTGTTTTTGGATATGTTTGGTGATCCAGTTACAAACCCCAAAGGCTGGGAACAGCGAACGCTTCAAGATGTTTGTAGTAAAGTGACTGACGGTACACACCAAGCCCCTGAGTGGGCAGAAAAAGGCGTGCCATTTTTGTTCATTAGTAACATACGTAATGGTCAAGTTGACTTTAACACCAATAAATTCATTACAGAAAGATGCTATAAGGAACTAACCAGAACAACTCCAATTGAAATTAATGACATTCTATATACAACTGTAGGAAGCTACGGGCATGTATCTATCGTAGATGAAACTTTTCCTAAGTTTTGCTTCCAGCGACATATTGCTCAGATAAAGCCTGATAAGAATAAGGTAAACCCATCTTTCCTTTTTTATCAACTACAAACCAGTGCTATAAAACACTTAGCAGACGTGGCAGTACGAGGCATTGCTCAAAAAACTCTGAATCTTAAAGATTTAAAGTCGTTTACAATTTTGCTACCTCCTAAAGACTTACAGGCCAAGCTAGTTGAGCGCATGGATATAATCAAGAGTCAAAGTATTCGAATCAATACTGTTTCTGCTAAGAATCACGAATTGTTCAATTCTCTAATGCAACGCGCCTTTAAAGGCGAATTAGAACTAAAGGATGTGGCCTAGTGCCTGAGAGGTAAGGAAACGACAGCCGATGAGTGAACTACAGATCTATCAGAATGACGATGGCAGTTTGCAGCTGAACGTCACCTTGCAGCATGAAAGTTTGTGGTTATCTCAGTCGCAAATGGCGCAGCTGTTTGATACCAGCGCAGATAACATCAGCTTACACTTAAAAAATGTGTTCAGCTCAGGTGAACTGGACGAAACAGCAACTACCGAGGATTTCTCGGTAGTTCGCCAGGAAGGTAAGCGACAAGTCAAAAGGCGACTTAAACACTACAACTTAGATGCCATCATATCTGTGGGATATAGAGTCAGCTCGGTTAACGCCACAAAATTTCGCCAATGGGCCACTCAAACCCTCAAACAGCACCTGCTACAGGGCTTCACCCTTAATCAGCAACGCTTACAACATAACGCGCAGGAACTGGATAAAGCCCTACAGCTGGTTAAACGGGCCGCTGCTTTACCGGTAAACAGCGAGTTTGGTGCGGGTTTAGTCGATATTATCGCCAGCTATACCCAAACCTTTTTATGGCTACAACAATACGATGAAGGGTTGTTAGCAACACCAACAGGGCAGCCCGGCGGCACGTTAACCCCAGTGGCGGATGCTAAGGCGGCGATAGCCGCGCTTAAAAAGCAACTGATGGCAAAAGGGGAGGCCACTCAGCTCTTTGCCAATGAACGAGAAGATGGCTTATCGTCTATTTGGGGCACGCTAGAACAAAGTATATTTGGCGAACCGGCTTACCCTACAATTGAATCAAAGGCGGCACATTTATTGTATTTTGTCGTTAAAAATCATCCCTTTAGTGATGGCAATAAACGCAGTGCTGCATTTTTACTGGTTGATTTTCTTAACCGCAATCAACGTCTGTTTAATGCTGACTATCAGCCCGTTATCAACGATACTGGCTTAGCGGCTATCACCTTATTAGTGGCTGAGTCAGACCCAAAAGAGAAAGATATCGTTATACGTTTAATACAAAACCTATTGTCGAAGCCAGATCAGTAGGCTTTACAGCGTTGTACAGGGAAAAGTATGTCGAACTTTGAGTTTCTAAATGAATGGCCTGAGTTGCAAGAACATGCGAAACAAGCCGAAGCGGTTGTTAACTCAGACCCACGCTCAAGCTGTTTTTACAGCCGTTATACCTTAGAGCGCACCGTTTATTGGATCTTTGAGTTCGACGCCTGGCTTGCCCGATGCAAGCCAAAATATGATTCCACCTTAAATACCTTAATCAACCAGTCTGAGTTTAAACGTTCGCTCGGTAGTAATGTCTTCCCTAAAATTAAGGCGGTGCAAAAGGCTGGGAATAACGCCGTTCACAGTGAACGCAAAGTATCAGCGCGTGAATCCACCCAAAGCTTAAAAGAGCTTCACCATATCCTCTATTGGTTTTACCGCACCTATACGGCCGTCAAACCTGCGGCGGATCAGGTGTTTGATCTTAACAAGATACCGCAAACGGTTCAGGTGGATGCCAAGCTGGTAATGACCAGCGCCAAAAAGCTTAAAGAACTACAAAAAGCACTGGCTGAACAGGACGATCAACATCAAGAAACGCTCGAAAAAGCGCGCAAACAAAACAGTGCGTTACAACAACAGCTCACGCAACTGCAACAGCAGTTAGCCGAACAAAAAGCGCAAAACAGTAAAGCAGCCGAACAGGTTAAAGACCCTCATGATTATTGCGAGGCAGAGACCCGCAAGTACCTGATCGACCAATACCTTAAAGAGATGGACTGGAATCTGGATGCGCCTAACGTCAAGGAGTTTCCTGTTACGGGGATGCCTATCTCTAAGCAAAACCCGAAAGGTAATGGTTATGTAGATTATGTGCTTTGGGGGAAAGATGGTAAGCCGTTAGCGGTGGTTGAGGCAAAGAGGACGACCCGCAGCGCAAAAGAGGGTAAACGGCAGGCAGAGCTCTATGCTGACTGTTTAGGCAATGATCCTCAGTTGGGTGGCCAGCGCCCCCTGATCTATTACACCAATGGTTACGAGATCTATTTCTGGGACGACCTGAACTACACCGAACGCAAAGTGCAGGGCTTTTTAAATCAGGATGAGATGCAGCGTATCATTGATCGACGCGCATTAGCACTAGATTTAAAAGCGGTTGAGCTAGACACTCATATTGCCGGTAAGGGCCGACCCTATCAGCGCTTGGCCATTGAGTCGGTCTGTGAGCAGTTTGGCATTGAACGTCAACGTAAGTCGCTGTTAGTCATGGCGACGGGAACGGGTAAGACACGCACCACCATCGCTTTAGTGGATCTGTTAATGCGTGCAGGCTGGGTGAAAAACACACTGTTTTTGGCCGATCGTAATGCCTTGGTGAATCAAGCGAAGAAAGAGTTTTCAAAACTGTTACCTAAATCCTCACCGGAAATACTCTCCAGTGGCACCCGCTCGCTAAAAGGGCGTGTATATCTTTCTACGTATCCCACCATGATGAATCTGCTCAGTGCCGCGCCTGATACACGGTTATTTGGTGTTGGACACTTTGATCTGGTGATTGTTGATGAAGCCCACCGAAGTATTTATAAAAAGTACCGTTATATTTTCGATTATTTCGATGCCTTGCTACTCGGATTAACAGCAACGCCTAAAAGTGAAATTGATAAAAACACGTACGATATTTTTGAGCAGCCCGACGACGACCCGACCTTTGCTTATGAATTACATGAGGCTATTGCGGATAAATTCTTAGTGCCCCCCAAAGACGTAAAAGTTGATTTAGGCTTTGTGCGCAAGGGTATTAAGTACTCAGAGCTTTCTGATGATGAAAAAGATGAGTGGGAAAGCAAAGAGCAGCTAGAAGATCGTGATGAAGTCTTACCCAGTGAAGTGAATCAGTTTCTGTTCAACAAAGACACCGTAGATAAAGCGCTCGAGATACTGATGGAGCGCGGTATTAAGGTTGCTGGCGGGGACAGGCTGGGTAAAACAATTATCTTTGCGGCCAACAACGCTCATGCTGAATTTATCGTAGAGCGGTTTGATGCAAACTATCCTAAATATAAAGGTAAGTTTGCCCGTGTTATCACATATAAAGAAACCTATGCTGACTCATTGATTGATGAGTTTAAAGGTGAGAAAAAGCCGTCTGATCCCAATATACCACTGACCATAGCGGTATCTGTCGATATGCTGGATACGGGGATTGATGTACCTGAAGTCGTTAACTTGATGTTCTTTAAGGTGATCAAATCAAAAGTTAAGTTCTTACAGATGCTGGGCCGTGGTACCCGACTGTGCGAAAACCTGTTTGGGCCAGAGGATAATAAGCAGTTTTTTAAAGTGTTTGATATTTGTAAAAACTTTGAATACTTCGAAATGAATCCAGACGGCGCGAAAGACAATGGCACTAAGTCGCTCTCGCAGGCAATTTTTGAAAAGCGTTTAACCTTGTCACAACAGCTAATCGATAATGAAAAGTTTGGGCTATACGGTGCGGAACTTCAGCGCTATTTAATAGAGACCTTGCACCATAGAGTTGAGGGCATGAACCTAGATAACTTTATTGTGCGGCCAGTTCGACGGGTAGTAGAAAAGTACAAGAAACTCGATGCTTGGTGGAAATTAGACAACGAGAGTCTGGCTGAACTTGAGAAGCAAGTTGCCATCCTGCCCACTGAAGCTGAGCCCTTAGCACCCGACGAACAAGATGAGGAGTTAGCACTTCGGTTTGATCATATGGTGCTGATGATGCAACTGGCGTTAACAGACAACACAGGCATTAGTGATTATTATCAGGACAAGCTAACGCAAATAGCCTCCAAGCTTGAAAGCAAAGCCAGTGTGCCTGCGGTCAGTGACCAGCTGGAGTGGATTCAGTATGTGCAGTCTGCTCATTTCTGGACTGATCTATCACTGGAAGAGCTAGAACAAACACGAAGAAAACTACGTTTATTATTGCGTCATATCGAGACAGAAAGTAAAGGTGTGGTTTACACCAACTTCCAAGACGAAGTACTCGGTATTGAAGAGAATGAAGGCGTCTATGAGTTCAGCAGTGAAGGGGGGTTAGCACTTTACCGAAAGCGTGTTGAATCATACATCCGAGAGCATCAGGACGACTTAACCATACAGCGAATTAAACGCAATCAATCCATTACCAAGCTGGACTTAGCGCAGCTAGACAACAAACTATTTGAAGCCAGCGGTATTCCAGATAAGGAATCCTACCTATCAACCATTCACCCAGATAAATCGCTTGGCGTGTTTATTCGTGAACTGGTTGGCCTTGACCGTGGCGCGGCCAAAGAAGCGTTTTCTGTGTATTTAGATGAAGCGACTTACAACAGCCAACAGATACGATTCGTAAATACGATTATCGATTACCTGACTCAAAACGGTGTCATGAGCCCTGCCATGTTGGCTAAACCACCGTTCTCAGATATTCATTTTGAGGGCGTCTTTGGCCTGTTTGATGATGGTGCTGTAATGGATCTGAGAAATCGAATTAAAGGAATAGAGGCTTCAGCAGTAGGAGAGTAGAGGGCTTAGGGATAATGCTTCCTGCTTTGCTTATTGGTAAATTGATAATTTAAATTGCCACCTCAAGAGTTATTTAATCTTAAATATTATAAAGTTAGGCTATCTTCTTAAAGCCACTAAAAACAAGAAAAACTTACGGAAAATCGATGTCTATCCCTAAATACAACGAAATCATGCCCAACATTCTGCGTTATCTTGCGGAGCATGGAGAACAGCAATTCAGGAGCCTAGAACAACCACTGGCTTCTGAATTTAAGCTAACAGAAAAGCAAATTTCCCAGGAATACGAATCAGGAAATGGCACTGTATTTTTGGATAGAATTAGCTGGGCGCTAAGCTATCTGACGAACAGCGGGCTTACAGAAAGGCCGCGCAGAGGTGTGTACAAAATAACAGATACCGCCCAGAAGTTTCTTGATAAAAGCTCCGAAGAGATTCAGCAGTTTGTTAAAGCACAAATGGCACTGAGAACGGCTGAGCAAAAAGCCATGAAAGTAGAGCAGGGGTTTGATGATGACAGGACTGAATTGCTGCCTACGAGCAATCAAACCCCGCAAGAGATGTTGAATACAGCGTATAAGAGCATCCGTCAGTCCACTTATGACCAGATCATAGACACCGTACTGAGTAAGACACCATCAGAGTTTGAAGGCCTTGTGGTTAAGCTTCTGGAGCGTATGGGCTACGGCGGAGAAGTAAAAAACGCAGGAACGGTCACACAGGCCTCAAATGATGGTGGCATAGACGGAATTATTAAAGAAGACATCCTTGGGCTAGGAAAAATACATATCCAAGCTAAACGTTATGCAAGAAGCAACACGGTAGGACGTGAGGAGGTTCAGAAGTTTGTTGGCGCTCTGGCCGTCGCTCAATCTAATAAAGGTGTATTCATCACAACGTCATCATACAGTGCTGGTGCAATTGCTTATGCCGAGAGTCTAAACGGTACCACCAATTTGGTTTTGATCAATGGTGAGCAGCTGGCTAAGTATATGTATGACTACAGCCTTGGAATGCAAACTAAGCAACATATCGAAATCAAAGAGATGGATTCTGATTTCTGGGATGGTATGCAGAACGACTCAAAAGTCAGCTAAAAAGAAATAATAAACAACGTGCGCTACGTTGTTCTTTACGACACTTTACCCACGAAAAAGTATTTTACGAAGCTCTCCGCACGACGGGCAAACAGGCCAAACTCAAAAAGTATCAGCCTTAGTTTGAAACTAGGTTTTCCTGATAACTACTCGACAGCCGCAATAACATGCACCAGTAGGGTTAGGACGTTTCAGGTGTGGTTGATTTGAGTATCAGTATCAATCTAAAACATCATCAGTGCTGCGCTACAGATTCACTAAACTGGACAAAGAGTCATTTGAATCTGAAAACAACATCTGAAAACAACAAAACAAAAAGGGCAAACCAACCTATAGTCAGATAATTATTCTATTTAACATAATATATATTGCTCTGTTCTTATTTTATGCAAAAAGGGGAGTTTAATATTGCCCTAGGCCGCGTCATTGCTGTTTCGACTGGCTAGGGCTTCTGTAAAAAATTCGGCTAACTCTGGCTCTTTAAAGCCATCTTCATGTAGCTCTTTTACTACTTTCAATGAGTCAATTTTGAGGAACTTTGCTATGCGGTATCCCTCTATAATTCCTATACCATTTCGTCCCGTTTTCCAGTGACCTATTGCGCTTCGAGATACGTTCAGCCAATTTGCTAGATTATTGTCTGAATCCCGCTCGCCACGGCGCTTTAGCTCTTCTCTGCATAGCTCTACATAGCGTTGCGTATTATTCATTTTGAACCAGCGTTAATTATTAATATCCCTCAAGTTTAGCGTGTATAGTTCAAATTTCACCTGACAGATGAACTCGACATGGCAGTCGAACTAAACGTATAGTCTGTTTCAACATTCATTCAGGGCTAATAGATGAATCAGGGCAAGTATTACTACGAATTTAATCACGGGGTTTATTACCTCATGCTTCTTGATGGGGAATTCCAAGAATTCCGCTCTTATCAGGATATGGTTTCTTTTGTAGATGATCCTGCTTCTATTTTTGTCGAGGTAACTCTTGAAAACTGGCATCGATTATACGAAGAGGGGGCGTTTTTCTAATGAGCGTTCATCAATCCGTATCTACTAATTTCAACGCTATTCACGACTATCTTTCCTTTACTTGGGCACCTCAGCTAATGGCAGCTTATCGCCGTTTAGCCGCAAGGGAAAAAATGACGGTTAAGAAGTACTTAGAAAGTGCTGAGCCTTTAGATTTTCACCAGATGGCGCTTGAAGATATCCCGTTTGATTGTGATTCAAAGGCGGTAAAGGGTTTTAACCCTATTAGTTATTTGATGCCTGAATTCTCCGAAACTGCTGCGGGTTACGGTATGACTTTAAGTCAGTGGTCTAAAGAAATTGATAAACCGCATGTTAACGATGCTGGTCAGATTGATATAGGCCGTCTTGATGATCTTTGCTTTTCGGAACTCACTAATTTTTTAAATACAGTTTCTAAAGAGTTTTTCCAGCTTGAGCACATTAAAGATTTAGCCACTCAGGAAGCATGGGAGGAGGTTTTTGTAGCGATTCAAAGACCATCAGGCATGTTGGGTTATCGTCGATCTTTTGATCTTTGGTTTAACGGTTATCATATCGGAATAGCTGCCTCCGGTGCTTCAAATGGTGGTTGTTACCTTTCATTTTCGGGTACAGGCTGTGCTCTCTTAGACTTCCAGAAAGTCTTTGAAGTTATTCGCGTTCTTCCTGCTATTCGTATTACTCGCCTAGATATCGCTGTTGATTTTATGAATGGTGAATACTCGGTTGATGATTTTGTGGAGATATATAAAGACGGGGGCTTTGCTTGGAACAATGTTTCCCCTAAATGGCATATGCACTCAGGTGGTGAGCTGCAAGGTCGTGAAATGATTCCTAACGAGGGTCGTACTTTAAACATCGGTAAGCGCGCTAACGGGAAGATGTTTCGCGCTTATGAAAAGGGCCGTCAGATGGGAGATCCTGGCAGTAAATGGGTAAGGGGAGAAGTTGAGCTAAGGTCGAAAGATCGAGAAATTCCGTTGTATGCCCTGCAACGTCCGGCGGATTACTTCGCTGGTGCTTATCCCTGTTTAGCTGATGTTATTAATTCAGATGAAGTTGTTGAAGTTACTCGGATTCAAACACGGAAAAAAAAAGTAGAGATCACATATTCAAATCTTAAGGGCCACGCTAAGACCGCTTATGGTGCATTGATTAATGTTATGCGTAGCTCTGCACAAATGTCAGATAAAGAAATTGTTGAAACGCTAATAAGACCTGATTGTGTACCTAAATCAATTAATGCTGCTAATGAGGTTACGCCTTATGAGCGTCCAGAAGTTCATTTTAACGAATCTGTTTTTGGTGTTGTCTATCAACAAATGCTTGAAGAGGTACAGACCAAGTTCTCAACGCTTTTTAGGGTTCTAAAGAATTCTAAAGAGTTATCAGAAGTCGAAATCTTTAATTTAATCACAAACAATAATTCTGTGACTGTCACAGATAAGGGGCAACCATGTCTAAGTTAGTTATTGAAATTCATTCAGAGAAAGTCGAACACCGCAAAGGCGTATCACGTGGAACGGGTAAAGAATGGGAAATGTGGAACCAAGATTATTGGGTTCGTATGCCTGAGTCTCCACATCCTGAGAAAGCCTCTTTAAATCTTAAAGATGGTAACTCCATGAAGAAGGGTATTTATACGCTTGATACAGCGCCTTTGTTAAAAATTGGCGGTTACGGTTCTTTAGAAATTGATGATCGCCAAATTCAAGATCTTTTGAAATTTGAAAAGCCGTTAGCTGATAAGGCTTCATAATGCCTTGCTCTAACTGTGACTGTCACGGAATCTGCACAAATCGGTGTAAATGATGGCTGGGAATTATGTTGTCTGTCCCGATGGTGTTTCCATTGATTTTGATTCATTGGGCCGCGCGCGTTGCATGGAAGATGGTGTATCGCAATGGGAGATACATCATACAGACGAACTGATTCCTGTTGATTTAACACCAATTAATAATTTAGTCGATGCACTAGATATTTTGTTCACTTTTGATCCTGAGTTGTTCGGGATTGTGTTGTTTGGTTGTGTCATGCTTTTTACCACTGGGTGGGGTACTGGCGTCGTCATTCGACTTTTAACTAAGGGCAATTAAGCCCAAAGGAGATTTACTATGGTTCGTAAAATGAAAAATATGATGGCTAATAACTATCGTAAAGCTGCCGTTGCTGCTGCTGCAATTGCTGCGTCTGGTCAAGCACTTGCTTTAGATGCTGCTCAAAATACTGCGATTACAGATGGTTATACCAATGTTGAGGTGACTGTAGCTGTTGTAATTGCTGGTTTGCTGGGCGTAATTCTAGGTATTGCGGGTTGGTCAATCATCAAAGGTCTTCTTAAGTAAGGTGATTTTTTCAATCCTATTGGCTTGTATGTGGTGGGCCTCGTTTATGTATGGCTTTTACACTGGGCGCATCACGTAAGCCAGTGTGATTGCTAAATAAATAGGGGGCTTAGGCTCCCTTTTTTTGGTCTTATATTATGAATATTTTAGTTCGTTATTTAAAACCTAACTTTCAAATTACTTATTATTTAAATCTGTTTTTGGTTCTTGTTGTTTTTATTGGATCTTTTTCAATATCTTCAATTGCTTTGGCTTTTGATGATGATGGTTCATGGCAAGACGGCAAGTATTGGTTGTATTTTAATGCTAATAATTCCTCATCTGGTTATGCTCCAACCGCTTCGGGTTTGTGTGCTAATCTTGGTGGTCAATATGATGCTTCAAGATTTGGTGTTAATTATTGTCAAGGAATTGGTTATATGTACCACGAATTTTGTGGTTCCTATCAATCCACATCTACTTTTATAAATGAGTCAGGATGCGGCCAATTTCCCGATCCTGTAATTGACTGTGCTGGTTCTGACGGTTCACCTGTAAATTTACATGTGCCGCTCAAATCAGAGAATGGCCAGCCTATCATTGGCGAGGGTTCCTTTCCGACAGATGTTATGTATTCAGATGGTTGCAAATATGGTTTAGAGGATTCAAATTCAACGCCTGAACTAGTTGAAATTACTGATACCGAAACGGGTGAAGTTTTTTTGGCCCTTCAAAATTCCTATGTTTTTTTGAATTCAGAACCGACTTCTCCCGATGGCTCTTTAGATGTTCCGTCACCTTCAGAAACAAATGATATAAATCCTAATTACAGTTCAGATAATACGGTTGATACAACAGATACAACAACGTCTGATCCTGTTTCTGTTACAAATCCTGATGGCTCAGAGGTCACAACAGAGCAAACGTCAACAACAGAGACTAGGGGTGATGGAACGACAGTTACAACAACTTCGGATACTCAATTTGTTTCTGAATCTAACGGCATTATTAAAAATGAGATCACAACAACAACTACCTATGATTTTGTAGATGGAACTTCAACTGTAGAAACCGAAACTCATACTGAATACACGCAGACACCTATCACTAATTACACAATTGATAATTCAACAGGAACAATTGTTGTTAATGCGAATGGTGGTAGCTCAGCTGGTACGACAACTATTACTACTGATACATATGATTCGGCAGGCAATAAAGTTTCTAGCTCTCAAACGTCAACGAATCAGGGGGGGGGTGATGCTCAAGAACAAAAAGAGTCAGAGGAATGTAAGGCCGACCCGTCTTCATGTAAAGAGTTTAAAAAAACGGGTTCAGGCTCGTTTGATTTAGCTGGTGCCTCTGCTGATCTTGAGGCGGCAAAGCTAGCATATTCTGAATATATAGATACGTTGAAATCAGAGGTTTCTGATTCGATCGGCTTTAATTTTACAGGCGGCGGGCAAATTGAATCCTATGAAGTTGATTTTCATGGTGTCACTGGTGACATTGGTTTAACACGCTGGATACCTTATTTTGATGCTTTTGATCTTGGGGCATTAGTGATGTTTATCGCTGCTATGGTTTCATTATATATATTGTTAGGAGGTCGCAGTGATTGAAGCTCTGCAAGGCATTTATGACTGGCTTGTTAATGGTTCCTACACGTTTGTTCAGGAAATTGTAGCTGCAGTTATGATCTGGGGTATTACGCTCTGGTTTAAGTTTAAAGTTGCGGCGCTCGCATTCATGTGGGGTGTTGCGTCATCAATGATTGATCAGCTTGGCTTGTCTGCGCTAATAAATCAATTCTGGGGCGAGCTCAATAATTCATTTGTTGGCTTTTTAACTAGATACAACATTCCAGAGGCGCTAAACCTTGTTTTGAATGCTCGTATCACTAGATTTATCTGGAATATGATATGACTTGTGTTATTCATCACGGGCCTCCGGGTTCTTACAAATCTTTTGGTACTATTCAACGTGCTGTAATTCCTGCGTTGGTCGGTAAGGAAGTAAAAAACGAAGCTGGTGAAAAAGAGCTTGTTGGTCGAACTGTCGTTACTAATATTCGTGGATTAGATTCGATTGAACGGATAGAAGAAGCGCTGGATGTTTCATTGCATCCGGATTCACAAATCATTTTTGTTGATGCAGATGATGAAACGGGTTTTCAGGCAATGCGTTTCTTTTTTCATTGGGTTCCGTTTGGGGCACTGATTGCGATGGATGAAACTCAGCGTATTTTTTCTAAAAAGCGACATCGTGATCTTAAGTTCTTGGACCTTAAGCTTACAGATGGCGAGGGTAATCGTCGTGATGCAGATATTATAAAATCAGAATCTCAGTATTGGGACGGTGATTATAATCGTCCTGAAACGGTTGAGACTGCGTTTGATCAACATAGGCATATGAACTGGGATATTTATTGTACGACTCCTAATATTTCAAAAGTGCATCCTGAAATAAGAGAAGTTGTAGAAATTGCATATAGACATCGCGGACTTGGCGCTCTTTTGCCGTGGTGGCGTAACAAATGGATGGAATTCACTCATGATTCAGAAACAAGCGGGAAATCTGCGAGCCATTACTTGGGTAGTCCGAAAACCTACAAAGCAGACACCCGAATCTTTAGCTGTTATCAATCAACTAAAACAGGAAAAGCCCTCGGTACTTCAGAAGCTCGTTATATTTACAACGACCCTAAGTTTCAGATGCTTTCCATCGGGTTTCTCGTTGCGATCCTTGCTTTTATCGGCATGGGGGTTAAGGTCTACCAGACCAGTCCTTTTCTTAACGGGTTTCGTGAACCTAGCATTCAGGAAGATATCAAAACTATTCCTCAGACTGTTGATAATGACAGTAGGAATGATATTGGTATCTCTGATCCTGCGTCTGATCTTGAAGCTAAGTTTAACGATTTAGCAAAGCCTGAAGTTGATGATATTAATCAGCATCAGGAAGGGGTGTTTACAGGTTCTACGACTAAAACGGTTGATATTACGGGCCTTTCAACTTTTATTGGTTCATATCATAAACAGGGGTTTACTGTTCGTCTTGCGGCTATTGTTACAATGTCTGATCGTTTGTTCTATCGAATTCATGTTTTTGATCGTGATATACAGATTGATGATATTTCACAATCACAAATTATAAAGATGGGCTATCAGCACTCATTTGATGGTGATTCATTGCGTATTGAATCGCGTTCTGAGAGCTTTATGATTCGTCCTTACGGTTCGATTGAGACTACGGGAAATTCTTCGGGAGGACGCAGCTATGCAAGGACGAAAGAAGATTCCCGTAGTCTCAATGATGCATTTTAGCTGTTTTATAAATTGCGCATAATGTAACTCCGTTAAGTTACTGATTTGCTTGCAAATCAGCCTGAATACACGATCTGTAAAATCTTTAAACAGATCGTGCATTTACACATAACAGAGTATTATGCGAATATTTTCATATTATATTTTGTCCTTGCTGTCTTTCTCGAATATTTTTTCATATGATTACTTTACAGCCCTTCTTTTTTATCATATGATAATTGCTCCAGTTACTTAAGCCTTCAAGGGTCTTTCATATGAAAACAACTATCCAAATTAGTGTTGATTCTGATTTTGTTGATCACATCAAACTCCTTACTCGTCAGAAAACAGGTTCTAAAGCCTTTCTTTTTGCGGTTGAGCGTTTTGAGAGGCTTTCAAATGAATGTTCTTCAAAACGTGAGCGTATTGATGATCTCTTACTTGAATTGGAACGTTATAGGCATTTAGTTAAGGCAATTGAGAGGCCATATCGCGAAGTACAAGAGCTTTTAGGTCAAGAGGATATTTTTAATGATTAAACGTTGGCTTCAGCTTCGAGTAGAGGCTCATACAGATATTTATTTAATGGATCATTTTAAATCTATTGATGATCCCGATTTACGAAAGCACTTTAAATCTGTTAAGCGATATAATTTATTTTGCTCAAGACTGTATCAATTTTTATTGAGTTTTTTCTGAAGTTGGAGCGGGCCGTTTTCTATGTGATATGAGGAACGATTATCATATTGAAAAACCGCAATAGAGCTGATCTTTATAGATGTGATTAACGCTAAGAAGGGGGCTTGTGCTCCTTTTTTTGTGGGTGTGGCTCGGAATTACTCCCCCCGCATAGTAATACGGGGGGAAGAAACTACATAATCCGAATTACGTGTCTCTATTTGTAGAAACTTCTTTTTCTTTTTATTTATTTTTTATCCATGACGCTGGTAAGAGCTGTGTCTCTCAGGGAATGGGTACGGTGTGTTGCTGGTAAGAGCTGTGTCTCTCAGAACACACATATTTGACCTTACGTTATCCATGACGCTGGTAAGAGCTGTGTCTCTCAGGGAATGGGTACGGTGTGTTGCTGGTAAGAGCTGTGTCTCTCAGAACACACATATTTGACCTTACGTTATCCATGACGCTGGTAAGAGCTGTGTCTCTCAGGGAATGGGTACGGTGTGTTGCTGGTAAGAGCTGTGTCTCTCAGAACACACATATTTGACCTTACGTTATCCATGACGCTGGTAAGAGCTGTGTCTCTCAGGGAATGGGTACGGTGTGTTGCTGGTAAGAGCTGTGTCTCTCAGAACACACATATTTGACCTTACGTTATCCATGACGCTGGTAAGAGCTGTGTCTCTCAGGGAATGGGTACGGTGTGTTGCTGGTAAGAGCTGTGTCTCTCAGAACACACATATTTGACCTTACGTTATCCATGACGCTGGTAAGAGCTGTGTCTCTCAGGGAATGGGTACGGTGTGTTGCTGGTAAGAGCTGTGTCTCTCAGAACACACATATTTCTGGTTGATAATGGGGATGCTGGAAAGTGCTGTGTCACTCAGATCCCCGTTAAATATTACCTTCCGGTTTTTATGTACCGTAGATAAGCATCGCAGCTTCGTTTCATTTCTTTTCTGCTAACTTCGCTGTCTTTCTGGGCATTCATCCGCTTCCAGTCACTGCACGATCGCTTAAGTGAGATTCCTTTTTTACTATTTGTTCTTTCCTTTTCTTCATGTTCAGTTCTAATTTTTTGGGCTTTTGCGTTATTTTCTGCTCTCATTGCTGCTATTAATGCTGCTTCTTCTTCAGCTTTAGCTAGCTCCTGCCTTAATTCATAAGCTGCATATTTCGCAGAAACATAGTTAGAAATCAGGTTTCCAGATGCAACAGATATGGTTATGACTATTGATAGTACAAAATAATGAATAGGGGGCATGAACAAAAATCCTTTTTTGATTTTAATCTTAATTTTCAATTAATTACTTTATCAATTGGATGTTTATTTAACTAGCTTGATGGTTCTCTGTGGTTTTGATTCATTGTTAACATATACTCTAACTTCGCTTCTTTCTTTGATCTTTTCTTTAAGTTTTTGGTTCTCATCCATTAGGTTCTTCATATCTCTGTTGATGTCCTTCATCAGCATCATAAAGAATGAAAAGTTTTCGAGTTGTACGTGATTGACCATGAAACCGTTAGGGCATGATATTTCACCGTCAATAACATACCAGCCTGTCGGCCAATCGGGTATAGCCCCAATCATTTTGATCTTTAGTAATTCTGTATGAGCATCACTAAGCTTTTGGTGTCCGTTAATTATCTTGTTTGCATGGGATCGTGAAAAGCCCAGAATGTCTATTAGGTCGCGTTCTCTAACAAATGCAGTTCTGTAATTGTCGGTTATCTTTAATTTCTTTTCCCAAGCCGCCTTTTTTTCTTGAAATTTTTTCATAACAAATAGCTTCCGTGTCCATAATTATGCGCGATAAATGCGCGGCATGAAAAATACGGGATATAGAGCACAAAATAAGCTCTATAAACGCGTGTTATACGAAATATGAAAAGTAGGGATCTGCTCATTATGAGACAAAATATCGTATTTAACATAATATATATTATGCGAATATGTGATTCTGCGTTTATGGAGGGCTACAGATTAGCTAATGCTTACTATTATTAGGTTTTGTCTTGGGGTCTATAACGTGAAATAAAGCAAATGCGGGAGATGTTTACGATGCCTGAGTTAAAATTCTAGGCATGAGATACAGGCGTATCGGGTGATTGATAGCTGCACAGCAATGCTGGATGAAGCTGTATCAACTCGCCCGTTACGTCTGATTCGACAATAAGTCTTGATGGCTCTGGTGCCATGCAATGGAGCTTGGCGACAACCTCATAGGCCTGGTACTTATGAAGCTTAAAGGTGTTGGATTCGTATAGATCCGCATCAAGCATGACGCTATCGCCTATGGAGATTTCATTCCACAGAAACTCTGTTTCCATATGTAGCTCAGTAAAATCGAGAACGCCCATAGTGCCCACCTTATGCGTTGATTGTATTAAGCTTGGACGATATTGTGGCGAATTGCGAGGTGAACGAGCTCTGAATTATTGCTGATGGATAGCTTTCTAAAAATATTAGTACGGTGTGCATGTATGGTTTTAGGGCTAAGAAACATGACTTTCGCCACTTGTGAGACCGTTCTTCCCTCTGCCAATAACGCAAATATCTGAAGCTCTCGCTTGGTTAAGCTCCCAATTGATGCACTTTCTGTGCAGCCTCCACCGTTAATTCTTAAGCGTATCTCTTCGGTAATGTACTCTTCACCGTCATGGATGGCTTTTACGGCAGCTAACAGCTCGTCTGGCGCACAGCGCTTAGTCAGAAAGCCCTTGGCGCCCGCATTTACAACATGAGCAGGAAATGGGTCGATCTCCATGGCGGTTAATACCAGAACTTTTGCTTTTGCATCATGGGAGATGATTCTACGAATCGCCTCAAGCCCGCCATTTAGGTTATTACTGATATCATCAGTTGATGAATCATTGGGCATATTGAGATCCATGATGACAACGTCTGGATTATGAGTTGCGTACATGTCGCATGCAGATTGCCCATTATCCGCTTCGCCAACTATCTCAATACTGTCATCAGATATAAGCAAGCGTTGAAATCCAGCCCTGACCAAAGGGTGGTCATCAACAAGGAGGATTTTAATTGGATCTGTCATTTATGTTCCTGTAATTTGTTTTATTGTATTTTATTAGCTTTAATCTTTTTATCGATTAAAAACAACAAATTAGATGGATAATCTTAAGTGCTTATTTATAAGATTATGTGCTTTCGTCAGGCAGGATTGCATCGGCACCCTTATAAACATCATGACAATTAATGTCGAGCGCGCCAGCGCTTGATATCTCTTCTGCGGGCACACTTGAAGGCAAGGCGACCAACTCATCACTGTAGCCGATAAGCTGTATACCCTCATTTTTACAATGTTTGAGTACTTTTTCGAGCGCTTTAATAACGGTAATCTGCCGACTATTGAGCAAACCGGCGTTCAGCGCTTTGTTTTTAGGCTTGCTTGTTACCTGTCTAATGGCATAACCGCCCTCATCAAGCAGCTGAATAGTAACATTCTTGAGCTTTTCTTGGATGAGAAGTTTTTTGGAGCGCTCAAAAGTAGCTACATCTTGGCAGCACACAGCGTCTTCAGGACTACATTTATGCAGTGCATCTAATATCACTACATCTTCTGCTTCAAGATTTAAAACTATATCCATATTAATGAGATACCTAAGAAAGCTAGACTCGGTGTTACGCTATATAGAGCAAATACAGGCGTACAGATTAACATTCCTCTCGGTTTAGCACTAGCTTATCCCCCGCTTCAGCGCGCTAACCTCTGCATTTAACTGCATATTCTCCATTTGAAGGGATGATTTCTCATTAATGAGCATCTCGAGCTGCTTAGTTAAGCGCTTGTTTTCTTCCTTGAGCGTCCGGTTTGTGACTTGAATTTCAATATATTCATCAATATCTTGCGCTCCCTTGCTCATAATTTTCATCTGCTTGAGTTCGCGCTCTAGGGATTCGTTTTTTGCTTGCAGTGCCATCAGTGTATTTTCCTGCTGAAATAACGTCCCTTGCAGCGTTAATTTCTGTTCGGCGCATTTTTCATTTTCTTTAAGTAAGCGAAGACATTGTGCGCGCAGCTCTTTCATCTCGTGATGATCACTTTCTGAGGCGCTAGATATTAGTTTGATCTTTTCCCTGTACTCACTTTCAAGGCTTAACCGCCTCTGCTCAAGCTCCTTCTCCGCATAAGCGAGCGCCTGGAGCCATAGCTTGCTTGCGCTTTCTGCGACAGGGTCAGGCAGCATAGGGTGGCTCGTACTAACCTTCAGGCGCTCACCAAGCTCCTGCCACCACACATTTAATGCTTTATTGATGGTTGTGATGGAGCCACACCCCATTCTCGCTCTTACGTTTTGCTGGGTTGGGCGAACACCTTCTTGCAAAAGGGCATCGGCAGTCTCCTTGGCAAGTTCTTGCGTAGAGCTCTTTTTTGTCATTTTAATATCCAATATGTATCAAATAATACATATTGTAGCTAAATATCTTAATCATTCCATCTTTAATGAATATCTTTTCGCAGCCTCCCCTGTTCTGGACTATTCTGAAAAAAGAGAGACAACACAAGGAGTTACCTTATGAGCATACGTGTAGCTATTAACGGTTATGGTCGCATTGGAAGAAATATCCTTCGTGCAATCTATGAATCCAACCAGCAAGACGATATCAAGGTGGTTGCCATCAATGACCTATGCGATCCAAAGGTAAATGCCCATTTAACGGAATACGACAGCGTACACGGCCGGTTTATGCATAGCGTAACGGCCGCCGACGATCACCTTGAAATCAATGGTGATCGCATAGAGATCCTGCAGGAAAAAATGATCAGCGCCCTCCCCTGGGATCAGTTAGAGATCGACATCGTGTTTGAATGCACTGGATTATTTACCAGCAAAGATGCAGCAATGGCGCATATTAAGCGCGGCGCAAAGCAAGTATTGGTTTCTGCTCCCACAAAAGATGCTGACGCGACGGTGGTTTTCGGTGTGAACCACCACACATTACGCGAGAGCGACCTTATTGTGTCCAACGCTTCCTGCACAACTAACTGCCTTGCCCCGATGGCTCAAGTGCTTAATAACACGCTGGGTATTGAATCCGGGTTTATGACCACAATTCACGCCTATACCAATGACCAGCACTTAACGGATGCTTTTAGTGGCGACCTGTACCGCGCACGAGCCGCCGCAACATCAATGATTCCCACCAAAACAGGTGCAGCAAATGCCGTGGGACTGGTATTACCCGAGCTCGAAGGAAAGCTTGCAGGCATGGCTGTACGCGTACCAACAGCCAATGTCTCCTTAGTTGACCTAACGTTTATTCCGGGTAGAACAACCAGTGTGGATGAGATCAACAGCATCATGTATAACGCTTCAGTCAGCTCCCACATAGGCGTACTCACTTATAACGATAAGCCTCTCGTCTCTGTTGATTTTAATCACCAACCGGCATCCTGCATATTTGATGCAACCCAAACGCTGAGTGCTAATGGCCAAGCAAAGGTGTTTGCTTGGTACGACAATGAGTGGGGGTTTTCAAACAGAATGCTGGATACAGCAAAATACATGGCCTCAATCGCCCGTAAATAAAAGCTAGCTGAAAACCACTGAGGCTACCGCGCGAAAGTGGTCAGCCTCGATAAGGCGGCGCTACTGTGTATGTTTAATATTTGAAAGGTAAAGATCCATGCTGTTGCATCGGGCAGGATTAGCGATAGTCTGCTGCAATCGCTCTTTTATACTGTCCGGGATCTCGTCAATCTCAGTGGCAGAAACCACCTGATACTGCTTTTGAATCAAGTAAGAAGGATTGTACCTAGATACCTGAATATAAGTGATACCTTCAGCATTAACTGAGGCATAGCTGATCTCTGAAAACGGATTATCATCTAGATCGCCGATTATATATCCCGCATCACATTCATGCGTGGGGCGCTTACCTGCAGCAGTCGCTGCCAGAACATCCGAGGGGTCCGCACCCGCCATAATTGACTTAATAGCCTTCTCATCGGCAGACTTAGGACTAGACGCAACAGTGGGGCTGGATAGATCACCTGAATCCAGTGCTTTAAACGCCTGACTGCCAACCACACCCGCAATCAACAGCATTAATATGCCTTTAGATAGATCACCCACACCTCCCTCCATAGAGCGCTAATTGCTCAAAGCTACTGCTGATCTTTAAATCAGTATAGCAGCACAATAATCATTCAGCTTACCGGTCCACAGCAAACATATATAACGCATCCATTATAACGAAATGAATCAGATAGGATTATTGTACCGTGGTACAGCCTCTAAAATACTAAGGCAGTATAAAATATAAGACCTTAGAGCCGCACAGCATGATGCCACCGCTCAGCTGTATAACAAATCTGATGCCCAGACAGGTGATGGCTTCTTATGCTCTGTGATCGTTTGATTTCGGATCGTCGCCACTTGTTCGAAGGGGTTATCGCAACGGGAGTTATCCAGAATTCTCACATGATCACATAGAGGAAGTACGCTTCGGACATTTGCTAACGTTCTAGGAATGCGCGCCTCTACTTTGTCATCAGGTACAAAGTGCCCACCTTCCCCTACTCGCTGGGATATACGGGCTTTATTCAATAAGGGGCTATCAACGCGGATAAATACTAAAACAACCTGATAACCAAACGCTTTGGCCTTAGCCACAAAGTCGATTTTTGAGGGGTGAGAGAAGACGGTTTCAAAGCAAAAATTCGCCCCATCGATCAGCAGTTGCTCACGCATCTGCGTCGCTAGCTGGGCTGCCTCATAGCTATTACCTTCCGGGTCATCAGGGAAGACTTGCTTTGCGAGCAGATCAGCATTAATAAACGACATGCTCAGTGGTTCAAGGTATTTACGGTAGAAAGTACTTATGCCTGCGCCGTTGCCGCCAACAAGCATCCACAGCTGCTTGGGATTACTCACCAATCATGCCCGTGGACGGAATGAATTGACCATTTTCAAACTGACCTACAGCCACTACACCATCTGGAGCAATTTGTTCTAACATTCCTGGGTATTGGGCTGAAGCCTGATACCTTAATGCGCTGGAAGTTATATCATCCTGAAGACAACCAGTGACTCGGTCATTTTCCAAGGCATCAAAGATGCTTATCCGGATCGACAGCTGGACCATTTACCGGCTCGACTTTTACCTGCACCAACCCTGCATAAAGCTGCAGTAAAGTCTCAGGCGTAATCACTTTAGATACGCTGCGGCCAATGTCTGCCCAGTACTCGATCTGCTCAGCAGTCGAACGATGGAGATGCTTGCCTGATAGCTTGGCTTGCTCTACTAGACTGGCGTCTAAACGCAGTGGGGAATGTGCCTTTGCCATATGATGCTCTCTATCGTTTTATTGACTTCTTATCAACTGTAGCAGATCGCTACAATTAAGCGCTATAACCTTAAAGCGCATCAAATCGAGACGATTGGCCATCGACCGCTAAGGCAGCACTCATGCGACATTCGAGTGGGCGACAAATCACAAGACAGAAAGAATCAGTTAATTCGTTGTACTGCACGTAAAAAAAAGACAACAAAAAACCCCGAAAGCGTTAACTTGCGGGGTTTAAAGTGCACCACAAAAGTGGTGCCCGGGACCGGACTCGAACCGGTACAATCTTACGATCGGGAGATTTTAAGTCTCCTGTGTCTACCAATTTCACCACCCGGGCGAATTTTAATGGAGGCGCGGGTCGGAATCGAACCGGCGTACACGGAGTTGCAGTCAGAGCAAAAACCGTTATGCCTCAATCAGTTGGGGCGTATTATCCGAATATTTCGGGCAATTGCAACCTATTTTTATCAATAAGTTACATATTTTTAAACCCTGTATATTCGGAAACCAAAACCTCTTGTGTTTTTTCAGGAATGTTTTGTTTGATACATATCAAAAACTATCTAGGTTGACCGTTTGTTACAGCTGCGCCGTCGCCGTAGCCGGTGACTTTTCCGTTAGCATCAATGAACGTGGCGACGCCTGTTGTTTGATTCATTAGGGCTTGGCCGCCGTTCGCCTGCGGGAATGATTTTATTGTCTCGCCGTTGCTGTTGCAGAGCGAAAACGAGCTAACCGGCTGGGCGTATGCGGTTGTTACGTTACTATCATAGGGGTTTGTTTCGTATTTTCCCGTTTCAGCGTTATAGCTGAGCTGCATGGGTTTGTCGGATGGCCATGATGTTAAATATGGAACTATTGTGCAGTAGTCCTCTGTTGATGACCCGCACTCACGAGAATGTGCGGTGTAAGAGTTCTCCCACCACCCTGGAGTGGTGTAATAAAACGTATCATCAACACGCCGTGTTAGCGTTGCGTTATTGCTTTCTGCGAATAGTTCGAACGACCCTGTTGGAGTAGACGCTTTGTAAGCGCCGGTAGCGGCGCTATAATAATAATACCCTGCTCTATATTCTGGATCGACTGGAAGACTATTAGGATCATCCCACCCCTCTGGCGCGGTAAACTGGCCGTCAAATCGAACGTCTACAGGATCACCTGTGGCGCAATCTTTAAGACCGGTCAACCCCTTAACTAAGTCGCCAAGTGTTAGGTTGTCAACATTGTAAATCCCGCTACCGTTTGCTGCTGGATCATCTATTGGGTATGGGTCGGTTATTCCAGTGTCGCCTGTTGTATTGCCACCATTAGATGATCCGCTGCCATCGTCGGGCTGCGTTGTGCCGGCGGTTTTGTTGCCGTCTTCATCTTCGCTGGGCGGGTTGCCGGTTGTTGATGACGACGAGCCGTCGGCATTAAAATACACAATGCCACGCCGACCTGGTATTTTGTCTTTTTGTTTGTGGCTTGGAATGTCGCCGCTGCGGCTGCCCTCAATACCAACGATTAATTTATAGTTTTCTTGCGCTCTATTTGCCATCGAACGTTACCTGTAGCAAATCGTTTCGTATTGCGATGTTGTAGGTTTTTGATACTGAAAGCTCTTTTGTGTCACGGCTCTCGTCATCAATTGCGGGAGTGTCAACAATCATCGCGACCGGCGTTTTTAGTCCGAGTGTAAACGTGCCGCCGGGCTTACTTTTCTCTTGGAATATGTAGCCTGCCCAATCAGGATCTTGAGTACCGCCTAACGGGATTGTATGAGGTCCAAGTTTGATTGTGCTCGGGGTGTTTGCAGAGTCCACCAGCGAAGGCCTAGACGGGATAACAATGTCGTCATTTGATGCGCTGCCGATTGATTGGCTTAATGACAGCTCTATCTCGGTAGATGCAAACAGGTCGACAGTGTCAAACGTGTGGGTGATCTCGGTTACTTTACCCTTTGCCGTCACTTTGTCTGCGGTTGTTTTTATGGTGTGGTAGAGCTCAACATCAGGCCATGCGGGGGTTTCAAAATTAACGCGATTGTCTCGGTGGCCCTTGATGATTTTGGTTTTCTCTCGGTTTAACCCGGTTAGCACCATGTTATTAAACGCATTTATATCTGTCGTTTTTTTAATAACGTAGTCGCCGTTGGCGGTTTGTGTCGCGGACGATGGCGGGTTCGCGTGGGCTATGTAGTTCTCCCAATCGGACGCGTCATACTCGTCTGCTGTACCATAGCTAACCTCGCTCGATACCTCGCCGTATTGTGCGATTGATTGCGGCGCTTGTAACGTGCATTCAATCGTCTCTGTGATGTTTTGAGACCAGCGTTTGCTTGCCTTCCAAGCAGCCTTTTGCGCGTATAGATTGGTATTGTCTATTGATGTTTGGTTGTCTCGGTTGTAGTCGTAAACAGGCTCGCCGTTTTGGTCAACAACAGGGTTGCCATTCGCATCTTTTTTCTGTGTTGCAACTACGTCACCGGTGCGAGTAATCGGGCTCCAGTAGTACGAAACGCCGTTTATTGTGTAGCGCCCCGCAGGGTCCAGTCCTTCAAAGTTGTAGTTATCGTATGGCCAGCCTGCCGAATCAATCGCTTGTTTTAAATCGATATTGGACGGAGGCAATCCCCAAATATCGTAATACGCCATCCATAAGCCGCTATCAAAGCTGTAGTTGCGTTCTCGGTGGCGGAGTAGTTGATAGTTGTATGTAAATGTACAGGTGATTTTGTTGGTTACGCGGCCACGGGATAGCACAGTAACAGACGGATTACGCCGGAATATAGATTCATCAGTGAGGATGTAATCAGGTGTTGATTTAGGTTCCCACGCGGTAAGCCGTCCTGTTCCATCTGTTGCGTAGTCCCATGCATACGGGATTGTTTCTAAGCGCTGTTCTAGCTCTGCGTTTAGATCGTCCGCACTGCTAAATACAGCATCTGAGTAATAGCCAACACCGCGCACAAAGCTCTCGGAGAGTGCGTTGTTTTTTTCGGTTCGGCTGTCGGTGCATTGCAGGGTGATCGTCTCGTTGATAATGTCGATTTCTGGCACATCAACAACGCCAGTGTAGATAATTTTGGATCGATTAACGGCCGACGCGGTAATGATAACGGATTTGCCGTGATACTGATTTATGTTTTGAACGCCCATCGGCGGGATTAACATTATTGTTGCCAGGGTAGAATCACCCTCTCGGCGTGTAATTGTCACGTCACCGGTTAACATATCATCAACAGTGTTACCGCCAACTGATACTGTTAAATCAAACCCATCCCAGCCCAACAGCGCGCCATCGGGCTGTTTAAACTGATAATCATCAGCTGCACGTCTTACGCGTTGCGCCAGCCTAGCAATAATACCAGTGGCGGTAGCGGATACGGATTGATCTACGGCTAAAAGTTTACCTGCAGCCGTTTGATGTAGCTCAACCGTTTGGTTTAGTGTTATCAGTGTGCCGCCAGTAGGCACACCCACCACCTGAGACAGAACAATAATCTCGCCACCAGCAGGCAGGCTTTGAACGCGTTGATTGAGCGTTAACAATACGCCGGAGCCTGTTATGTGCAGTGGGTCAGCTGGAATGCCTGTACCGTTTAGCTGCGAGCTATTAACGGGAGTTGAGTTTATTGAAAGCATTTATGCACCCAGCGTTAGCTAAATTGTAAAATTACCCGTACGGATTGGCCCGTCATGCTTAAACGTGATTCCGTCAGCATAGGCACCTGCAACATTAGATGTTGTATAGTTCCAGCCGCCGATAAAAAGATCACCCGCTCCCTGAAATATATCAGGCTCAGGGAATGTGCCAACGGCCACGCCGTCAACGTAAACAGTAACGTCATCACCGTCGCTATTTATAGATAAGTGATGAAAGTTTGTTGTATCAGCTGTAGGCGCATAGGCCTGATAAAAAGCAGTAGTATTATTTTTGCCTGCGAATGCAATATTTACAGATGACCCGCTAGACAAAAGACCAAAATACCATGCATCGTTTAAATTGCCCGCCAACCCCTTTGAGAACAAAAAAAAATGCTTATTTGTGTACCGCAACCGAATAAATGCTTCCATCCCCCAACCTGTCGTTTTTAGACGTAGATTCGGATTATCCGCAACGCGCAGCCTATTCCCGCCGCTTAGCGCACCAAAATCTAGAAAATAATCACCTATAGGTGCGGGCGATGTATCCAATATACCTACAGAACCATCCTCAATAATTGTCATATTATTGCCAGACGCATCTGTTATTGTTAGTCCGTCACTGTAATCTAGCAACAGTGATACACTGGGCGATTCTTCATTATTCCCCGCCGCGGCTCTCAACATTGGCCCTAGCATTACGCAATACTCCCTACATACGCGCCAAAGAGATCTGAGCCTACTTTCCAGAACGTGATTGCATCAACAGCGGTTAATGTTGGAGCAGATCCTCCCACCCACGTCATTGCTGGCCATGTTGCAGTGTATGTATCACCTGCTGATAAATGCAGCGTTAACGATTCACCGGCATTGATCGCGATGGTGAATGTTGTGTTTGCTGTCATTGTGTAGGTTTGTATCCCACCGTCGGCGCGATCAATAGCGCTACTCGCTGTTGCCACGGTCTCTTTGTAGCGTTTTATCTCTGTCCCATCGAGCTGATCAAAGCTGTTTTTGGTGGCGCGACACTCTATAAAATCACCAGACACCCAGCCTTGGGCGGTTGTGCCCTCTTGGGCGCGCTCGATTGTCAGGGTTTCGCTGGATATCGCTGTAACTTTAATAATTTCGGTTTTAGTTGGTGCGCTTAGCGAGTCAGTGATTGTTAGCTCAATGTACTCACCTGCTGCAAGTGACGGCAGGCCGGTTGCAGAATCTACGTCTAGCGTTAAATCACTATCTAGCACGGTTGTTGTATCTATCGTGCTGCTATAATTGTTTACATGGATTCTCATTGAGCGGTCTCCAGCACATTGTTAAAACTGAGCGCTATGTCGTTTGCGTTGCTAATGTCCTCAACCGTATTTGTCACACGAACATGAATTTCTTTAGCATTCGCAACACCAGAAAGAACTGTTGTTCCCAGCGATAAACCAGCGCCAGCGGTTGCAGTATCAAGATCGAGCGCGGTGGCAGCTAGTTTTACCTCGGTTGTTTCGTGGGTGCTGGATACGCACGTCCAGATAATTGTGCCGTCGGTAACGCTTGAGCCTATCGATGTTGGCCACGTTGGTTCTGTAGCGTCTGACGTGCCTGCGGTTGTCACTTGGTATCGACGACCATTCCCGACCGTCGGTTCTGCGCTATACCCAACAACTTGTGCGGTTGATGCTTCCCATTCGGGCAGATTATCGACAGGTGTGACGACGATATTATCTACGCCCGGGTTTACGTTTGATTGCAGTTGCACGGATGTGCTTGCAGACCCAAAGTAGAGAATAAAGTCCTGCGCTCCGTCTGATAAATCACTGTTATGCGTAATCGTTAGCGTTCCGCCGTATGGCGTTGTTAGCGCTGAATCTTGATAGAGTTTAAATGATAGGTCGTCCAGTGCCATGGTTTACCTCGCAACCGCGCGCGCGGTCTCTTTGGTTGTGTTATCAACGAGTTGTTTAATCTGTTTTAAAAAGTCTGGATCGCCCATCAGTTTGCCTGATAGGGTTTTACCGTCTGCAGATACGTTTAGATCAATACTGCCGATGGTTTCAGGCTGCTCTTGGGCTTTATCAACGAGTCGATCAAGCACTGCTTGCATACCGTCGATGTCGTGGGTTCGCTCACTGCCAAAACTAATGCCGTTTTGACCACGCCCCGCTAATGCATCCACTGTTTTTTGGGTACGTTCTACCCAGTATTGTATATCGTTGGCATCACTGCGGTTGATAGCTGCGTTTAGAGCTCTCGCATTGCTTTTGAAGGTGTCAGAGACAATCAGATTTTTCTTATCGTCTGCTTTTCCGCTGCCAAAAATATCTGCCCAAACGCTACTGTTGCTGTTGCCGAGCGGTGATTTTTTAATCTGTTCGGCTAGGTTTTTGGTTGCTGTAGTGTTGGCGGCGGTAGTGTCTGTGTTTTTATCGGTTACGGTAGTTGATGTTGCTTGCCCTGCCGCATTAACTTTGTCTTGAATGCTTTTGATGCGCGCATCGATCTCTAATGATGGGCGTCCTTTTTTGAGTAGCGCGTCCAGCTCAGCATCTATTTTGTTTGTTTGGAACTCAAACGCATCGGCCATGCCATCAAAAAAGTTTGAGCGTTTAAAGTCCTCGTCCATGAACTCACGCAATGATGCGTATTTGTCATAAACAGCACCAAGCGCGCTAAGTGCTGAGGATGCTAATTTACCAAACAGAATCTGAACGTTTTTAATAACTAGCTGCCAACCATAAAACACATCGGCAACAAATCCGGCAGCGGTTGCGATACCGTTTACAACGCTAGTAGCAACATTCCCCATACCACCAAAATCAATAACTGCCTGACTAATATAATCAGTTAGTAGTTGAAATGCGGGGGACAGCTGCACCGTAATCTGGTTTTTAAAGCCGTCCCAAATACTGCCCAGTTTTATTTTTGAGTCGTTAAACGCCTCTACCATTGCCGCTTGTTGGCTGGTGATCGCAATACCAAGGCTATCGAACTCGGCAGCTGTCGCGTTTAGATCTGACGCCATCGTATTGACAAGTGAAACCCCTTCTGAGTCGAATAGTTTCATTGCCAGCCTGACTTTATCTCCCTGATTTTCAACGCTTTTCATCGCCTCAGCTATAGCGTAAAACTGTTGGTCCGGTGACATTCGCGATAGCGCAACGGCTTCTAGCTTTAACTCTTTTAGCGCGTCTTTAGCCTCTCCCGTGCCATTTGCGGCCTCAGCCACGCGGCGGGTCATGCGCTGCAGTGCCATATCAACAGTATTTATTGATACACCTGTCAACTCTCCCTGATAGCGGATTTTTTGGAGCGCTTCAGTGTCCATGCCAAATTTAGCGGCTGTTTTTGCCAGCCTGTCTATTTCGGCGGCGTGTCCGTTAACAATAGAAACGATGCTCGCGCCTGTTGCGGCCGCAGTCCCGACAAGTGCTGTAGCCGCTACGTTTGCCTGCTTTCTTACATTTCGCGCCCATACAGCAATGTTTTTTTTGGACTTCCCTAGCTCTGACACTAGTTTTGCACTATTCGCTGAGAGCGTTACGACTAGACTAGATATAGACGCCATGATAAATACCTATTCGCTGAGTTGAGCCAGAATCCACGCCTCTTGCTCTTCTGGCGTGCGCTCTTTTTGAGCTTGTTGGTTTATGGCGAGAATTAGACCTTGCCTTTGTTCTTTGTTCTTTATCATGTCGAACGCCATGGCTTCATAGATATCATCCATCGTTGCCTGCTCTAGTAGCTGGCTGCGCAACATGCCCAACCTATCCGCTAACGTTGAGACGTAAATGCGGAAAGGCTGGGTTAGGAGTTTTTTGCTTTTTCCTCAACAATCGCTTCGGTTTCTTCTTCGCTGATTGGGTTTAACCGCATAGATACCTGGAAGATGCGATCCATCGTTTTACAGTTCTTTTTAGCGAGCGTGGCAATGTCGCTCGGTTCAAAAATAGGCTGCTTTGTTTTGGCGTCAACAACAGATAGCGCAACAATTAATGCGCGGGGCTCTAACTTTCCGCCGCTCTGCATATCGGCTAGACGGCGATCGAACTCGTCACGCTCACTGGCGGACCATGTTTTAACGAGCACCTCCGTTCCTTCGCCCCATTCAGGAGTAGGAACCCACTCTTCTACTGAGTCTTTAGCTTTTAAAATTTGGTTACGGGTGAGTGTTTTGCGTGTCATGCCATTTCCCCAGTGGGCATTTAGCCCGTTGAATGCGTGATTTAGCCGCTAAAAAACAACCGCATTTACTGCATCGGCTTACAGTTGTGTTTTTAGTGGGCAGTTTGGTGAATGTGATGTGAGGGCATTGCGCGCAGATATTTAGCCTGCGCGCTGCCTCGGGTTGTGCGGCTATCATGTGGCTGGTGTAAATCCGGTGCCTTTGGTTACTTCGCCGGATACGCGCAAGCCGATATCGCCCTTGTAATCAGAATCCACGCCGCCATCGGTGAATGGAAATGATTTAACCAAGGCGCTAAATTGACGGTAAGTGCCTGTTGGAAGCTCCCAGGTTATTAATCGTGGAGCAGCGTCATCATAGGCATCGGATACCTCGTCTAACCCGGCATCGTCTTCTGCCTGAAATACGCCGAGAGTTACTGTGCCGTAGCGCTTAATGCCTAGCGCGATAACTTCCGCAGAGTCTTTTAGTGTTGTGCGGTCTTTTTCTGCACGTTCACCATCAAGCCCTGAAATGCTGTAGTGGCTATCGATCTCGATATCAACGCCGCCGGTGTCGCGGATGTAAACTTTTGTGCCTTCTGTTGGGATTGGTGTAGACATGGTTGGATCTCCGGTTATAGCCCGCGCACCGAATACTCGAGTGTAAAGCGGAAGGTTTTTGTTTCTGGTTCGTGTAATGTTCTAAGCGCTTGGCGCACAGCAACGAGGTTTGATGCCGCCATGGCGGATTTGATTTGATCGCGTAGGGCTTCTGCCTCTTCGAGGGTTGCGGCCCAGCAATCGATACCGATAATCTCGTTCTTCATCGCCATTTCGCCGTTTAGCGTGTTCATTGGGCGGTCTGAGATATAGCGGACGACAGCGCAGGGGAATGTTTGGCCTTCTGGCAACCAGCCGCGCACGAGCGGATCTACACCCGCGCTATTTAGAGCAGTGTAAACAGTGGTGTCGAGGCTCATTTTTTACCTTTATTGGCCTTTAGAATGGCTTTGTCGATGGCTTTTTTTAGCTCGTTTTTAAAAACAGATAAGACGGTCATATGGTTTTTTGTGAGGGCGGGTGATATAAACGGGTCTGCCGTTTGTTGCCGTTTTTTGCTTGTACCAAATTCCTGTGCAAGCGCTTTCATGAAATATCTCGGTAGGTGTCGCGTGGACCGTTTGCCGTCCGTAACCTCTTGAACACTTTTTTTCACAACACCTGCATGGATATCGACAGCTCTATTACTATATTTTCCTCTATTTGTTTTTATCCCGAGCGATCTTTTTAGATCGCCGGTATCCTCGTGAGCGCCCTCAACAATATCTAAAAGAACAGGCTTCATCGCTTGACGTCCCGCAGACCTTAGTGTTTTAAATCCGGTTTCTGCCTCAAGCGTTAAGAGTTTTTTTTCTAACTCGTCGAGGCCTTCTACATCAATGATTAAGCTCATTCGTTGCCCCAGCTAATAATGGTTTTACCAGGTATGCCTAGTTTGAATTTGTCAGGGAACGCAACGGCGAATTTTCCAAACGAGTCTAAATAAGTAACGCGGTTTAGTACGTGGTTAACGCTAACAATGGAGCTGGTCGGGAAGTCGGTTTCTATCTCGTAGCCGTTGGCCATCTTCTGAAAATCATCAACGCCTAGCTCGATGCTTTTACTATCAGCTAGATCATGCAGAGCGGTTACTAAATCTGGCGGCAGTTCGTTTTGGTAGCGGCTTAATAGCTCTATCAATGTTTTGATTTTATCGAGGTTTTGAACTTCGATTTTCATCGTTAGGCCTGCCATTATTTAACCCCTGTCTTGATACCGTTTACAGATACAGCGCAGCTCTGTATTGCGCTCATCGGGGATGATCGCGGTTATCTGGTAAATGCTATCGCCGTGCTTAATTTGCATCGCTTCAGTAATGCCTGTGCGGTAGCGACAAATCACGGTAACGTCGTTGCTCTGTTCGCTCGCCTCTGGCACCCACTTCTCGCGGCCAGTAATGACCGACACACGAGCATAAATTCCATCCAGCACAACAACGGGCGTATCATCAGGAACGCCTGTGGATGTTTTGCCCGTGTTTTTGGTTTGTATGGTGATGCGGTGTGGGTAGCGCATGGTTAAATCCTAAATACGCGATGCGGGTTTAGCAGTGAATCTACTGAAAAATCGAGGGTTGTTGCACTAGCCGCGATAACGATAGGTTCTCGATTGCGGTAAAAGTGCCCCACCAGTAAACGCATACATTGTTTGATGCTTTCTGGCACCGCTGCCGCATCGGCGTATCCGCACGTAAAATTAACAGTTACCGGTTGCGGGTGGTTGTCCTGCGGTTTTGGCCACGGTTCTAGCGGAATAACTCGACCGACAACGGAGGCGGTGTCGATGTAGTAGCTAGAAGGGGCTAGTGTTTGCAGGTTGCCATCACTATCTATGTATGTGATTGACTCAACCGACAGTAAATTTGGTGTTAATTCAATGTCTCTACAGAATGCGCCAACATACTGTTTTTCTTGCGTTATTAGCGGCCTTCCTGTGTAGCTTTCGCAAAAATTTGTAGCTGCAGCGATGTAGCTTTCGATTAGATCGTCTTCGTCTGTTATATCTGAATCGATCTGACACTGAATGCGCGCTTCTTCTAGCGTGATCGGCTGTTCTGCAGGTGGTGTTACATCAATTATTGGCATAGTGATTACCTAGTAAGCTCAACGAAAAACACCGCCGAAGCGGTGTTTTTGAGTGAAATTACTCGATTACTTGCCGAGCAAGTGTTTAATTGCGGCTGTGTCTTCTAGCACACAGTCGAAACGGTGGAAGGCAAGGAAGCCTGTTTGATCATATTCAGCGTAACGCTCAACAAGACGTTTAAGCACCATGTAATTCACACGGCGGATGATGAAGGCCGACCAGTCACCGAAGAACATGAACTTCTTGCCAACACCGATATCATCAATACCCTGATCAACAACATAGCGGCGATTCAGAATAGTGGAAGGCGCAACCCCGGCAATCTCCGGCAACCAGAGCGGGCGACCATTAAGGTCGGACATGTCTTCCATAATTTGAAGCGTGGCATCGTTGAATGCCAGCGCTGCTTTTGGCGAACCACGGTAAGCAGGATCAACAGAGTGAACCAGCGCGTTGATATCTTCAGTCACTAATTTCAGAGTGGTTTTACCTGTAGCGCCGGCAGTGGTTGAAGCCTCAATGCCTTTAGGTTGCAGAGGCGATCCTGCGCCTGTGCCTTTGATCAACAAGCGTGCTTCGGTGCGTCCAATACGCTGAGCGATACGACGCGCCAGTAGGCTTTGCATATCAATACCAGAATCAAGTAGCAGCTCGTTAGAGATGCGGATGATTTTAGAACTGATTTTTTTAGCGCCGACGTTCTCTGTACCAAACGTTTCGTCTTGCTCGGTTGCCGTCGCATTCTCGCCGAGTAATTCACCCTCGATGGCTGTACCGTCAATGGTTGGCCATTCAATCAACGCACCGGTTGAGGTGTTCATAATCTCAGCAATAGAGGCAATGCCGCCGTAAGCCTTCATTGATTCGTGAACTTTATTCAGCATTTCAGTAGGTACGGTGTAACCACCTTTGCTGTCAGTGTCGCCACCTTGTGCGCGTAGTTCTTTAAGTGCGGCGCGCTGCTCGGCGTTCATTTCTTGCACGCCTTTACGCATAAACATATCGAAAAGGTTTTCTGTGCGTAACTCGCCATCAGTTTCTTCGCCGCGGTCTTCTCGCTCGTCCGTATCTTCTACGAATTTTTGATCGATAGAGCGAAGTTCTTCTTCGCGAGCAATCTGCGAGCGAACGTGGTCATGTTTTGATTTTAGGTCATCCCACTTGGAGCGTTGCTCTTCTGTCCAAGCTTGATCACCGATTGTTTCATGCAGGCTTCGCATCTGGGTTGACACATCAGCCAGAGCGCCCTGTAATTCTTTTAGATCTTTCATGCGCAAATCCTCGTCTTACGCGTTAATAATTTGCAGGAAACGCTCCCGCATCCGACTTTCACTTACTGCTCTTTTCAAAACGTCTTGCCCTTGCTCTCTCTTCCATGCCTCTAGTGACCGAACAGCAGCGCCGGCTTCTGGATAGGCGGGGAAAGTGACGGGCGAAACGTCATACAACCGCGAAAACTTGGTAATCGTGCGAACAATTACCCCGTCTTCATCTTCATCCCATTCTTCACCGCCTCGGGCGACGCTGAATGCAAATGAACTTTGGTCAATATCGTTCCGGCGTAGAGGCTCAATTAATAAGTCTCTAACGGTTTGCGTGTCTGGCGGGGTGATTTCATAGCGCAAGCCTTTTTCATCAACCACCAGCGACAACGTGCCGGATTTTGTGCGACCTAGCACAAAGTTATGATCGTGATTAAATAGCGCTCGAACATCGTCATCGAGGACGGAATCAAACGCACCTGGTGCAATCACCTCTCGGAAGCCGCCGAGGTTTTCGCTACGACTATCAAATACAGATCCATAGCCGATAATTTTTAACGGGGAAGAATCACCCTCGCCATCACCTTCGGCCATGCGTACTTCACAATTGAGTAAGCGGCGCTCTTTGTTATTCATCGTTGGTGTTCTCCTGATTAAGCGCTGATAGCGGTTGAGCGTTGACGCTAATTAACATATCGTCTAGCCCGTCGCGGCTGTTCATGTCTTCAAATGCGCGCACTTCATTGCGATCCATCCAGCCATCGTTAATCGCGTAGTGATAAAACTCGGCGCGCTCTTTTGGTGTGCCTCGCAGCAAGCCTGCGAGATTGAACTTCACGTAATAACCTGCGGCACGCTCAGCTTTTGTGAAGATGCGGCGATTTAATTCCTGCTCCCAGTTAACAATCCACGGCATCATCGAGTGGCGAACAAAGTAGATCGCTTGTTCTGATATGTTGCTGAAGGTCGCTTTTTCTAAATCGTTGATCATGTGGGCGGGTACGTTGAATATGCCTGCAATCTCAGACCGGCTATATTTGCGCGTGTCTAGGAACTGGGCGTCTTCAGGCGGGATCGTCAGCGACTTATAGTCGAGATCCGCCGGCAGCATGAGTGTTTTGTTGTCAGAGTCTTTGAGTGCGCGTTTAGCTTTATTCCAATAATTTTGGAAGCTTTCCCATAAATCCTTATTTGAAACGCCGCCATTTTTTAGCGTTAACACACCCGTTGCACGCCCACCACCAGCAAAGAATTGATTGCCGTAGCGTTGCGCGGCCATTCCGAGCTCCATTGAGTCACGGTTTTGCTGAATAGGGCTACGGCCCTTTTTGCCGTGACTGCCAATTGCACGGATGTGGACCATGTCGTATGGGCTTATTGCTTTTACTTCTCCGGTATCATCATCGGTTACCGCATACACATAGCGGCCATCACGTTTTAGGAGGTCTGTATTCCACGGCTTAGCCATGGTTAGCGCTTCAATCTCGCCTCGCTTTGAACGCTCGATAATTGAATAGCCGTTGCCCCAGCCGAGGATGTGATTCTGTTTGGTTTCGCGCCACTTGTAGGACGTTTGCCAAAAATTTGGGCTGTCGTGCAGCAGGTAGTACGCAGGATGATCTGTTGCAGGCAGTGTTACGCCATTATTCTTTCTCATCACCGCTAGCGGCAACTGCGAAATATTACTCGCGAGCACATAGATACATGAGTAAACAGCGCTCAATTTCATGGCGCGTTCGGGCGATACAGACAGCGAGTTGCCGCCAATATCGTCGCAATCGTCACCTGTAATAGGTGTGGCTGGGTTCTCTAATGAGCGACCCTCAAATAATGTCGCAAACATTAACGGCCCCTCCGTATTGCAGCCAGTGCCGAAAACACCACCAGCATTAAACCTGAAATGATCGCCGTTTCAGCAAGCCCATATTTCAAATACAGCCCGGCCGTTAACGCTGCAAATCCTATCGTTCCGCATGAGTCGATAAAAAGTCGCTGGATCATTTATAAAACCATAATGTCATCATCAGCCATGGCTGATAGAGGATTGAAATCGGTGGATTGGTCGCTCAACATAATCCGGCCAATCGCCATAATGAGCGCCACTGCGCCATCGATTTTGTTGTCGTTGCCTTCTTTAATCGGTCGAACAATGTCGTCATTGCCGGGAACGTTTTTTCCTACGACGTTGGAGATACACCACGTCATTATCGGGTTGCCGTCGTGATGGAATCGGCCAGCGCTGATTGCTGCCTCTAACTCTTTCATCGGGTCCGACATGTTTGTGAAGTTTTGAACGATGGTGACCGGGTTTAAATTCTCATCCGCTAGGTGATGTGACAGGTTTGTCGCGCCGTGCGGGTCAATCGCTGAGCAGATAACAGGTGCGATCTCTTGAGTTGCCAGTGCTTCGGCTAATATCTCTCGGTAGTCGATCTCTGCGCCATCTGTTGGTAATAGGTGGCCCGTTGTTACCCAGTTTTGATAGCGTTTAGATTGGCGTTTGTTGTCTTCATCAAATACGGTATCTTCTGGAACCCAGAAACACGGTGATACGCTGTAATAATGGCGCTTACCGTCAATCATGCGATTGAATACGCGCGGCATACTGTTTAAATCGATCTTGCGGGCTAAATCCATCCCGAGGGTGCACTCTTCGCCTTGGAACTGTTCCAGCGTGAGGGTTTTGTCCTCACATTTGTTCCAGTCTTCCATATTGAAAAATGCGGTTTTGCTCTGCACCCACATGTTTAGATGTTTTGTTTTGAACGTGTTTACATAGCGTGCGTTTTTGATTGCCCGCTGTTGCTGGCTTAGCAGGTAATCCTCAAAGACAGAAACCCCCATGTTCGGGTTTGCTTTTCGTAACGCCTCAACACTGGTCCAGTCGTCACCCTCATCTATTGTGTAGATGATGCCGAACAGTTCATCGTCTGGCGTGGTGCCGTCGAGCATTTCAATCACTCGGCGTCGTTGGTCGTAACACGGCCCCGCTATATTGCTGCCTGCAGTGGTAATTACCCAGATCAAACCCTGCTCTCGGGCACCCATGCCGGTAATCATCGTGTCATACAATGAATCATCAGCGTGCTCGTGATACTCATCTACAACTGAAGCAGATGGTGATGCACCGTCGCCAGGGTCGCCGATGATCGGCTCAAACTTTGAATCATCAGCTGGGCGGTTTAGGTTTTTGGCGTTAATCTCAATGCCGAAATGCTGAGCCAGCGCTGGGGTTCGTAAACACATTTGACGCGCGGGGCGGAAAACTTCCCACGCTTGTTTTTCAGTCGTTGCCCCGGAGTAAACCTCGGCGCCTGATTCACCATCAGCACATAGCATATAAACGCCAAGGGCCGCGGCTGGTGCAGATTTGCCATTTTTACGAGGGACTTCATTGTACGCCTCACGAAATCGCCGCAATGCGTCCTTTTTGCGCTTCCAGCCAAACACAGCAACAAGCGGGAAAAGCTGCCAAGGTTCAAGCGTTAGCTTTAGCCCTTGACGTGCCCACTTCCCTTTTGTGTGCGGCATCTTCTGTATAAATTTGCAAACCCGCTCAGCGGCGTTTTTATCAAATCTATACTTGAAGCTCTTTTTTTTTGATTCCGCCAAATCGTCTAAATGACGCTGACACGCTAAAATTACATATTTACACGCATCTATCCGGCCAGCTACAACGTCCCGCGCATATTTGTTAGCAGCGTTAACATTGGGATAACTAGCCATTTATTTAAAACTCCGAAAACTCATTCCCTCCGCCACCGCTATTAGGGCCCATTAGGCGACCGCGGGCAGCCGGATCTAGCCCGAGCATTGAACCGAACGTGGCTATCTGGCGCAGTGCTTCATTTTTTGCTGTAAGCGCCGGGTTCTTTACCAGCCCTCCCGTTGCGCCTTCAACTGTGATGCCAAGCTCTTTAACTGACTGTTCGGCTAATCGGAATGTTGAATAGGCAGAACAAAACGCTTCAAGGTTGTGAAGATCAGTAACAGCTAAAACGCGCTCTTTGCAAAGATGGGGACAAACCGTGTTCCACATTTGAACGCCAAGCTCATCGAGCCATTCAGGCGCATCAACGTTATTGATTAGGTCAAATTCAACAGCGTCATTGTTGGCGTGCTTACTACCAGATAAAAGCTTCTGCTTATTTGGTTTGGGCTTCCGGCCACGCCCCGGGGCCACTGATTTACCAGCCATCAATATTCTGCATATTTAAATGGCGGGATTTATAGCAGTCCTCGAACGCTCCGCCTTTAAATGCAGCTGCGCGCTGAGAAAAAAGGTATTCCGAATTTACGGAGACACCAAAGTTTGGGTTAGATTTGCGTAGGGCTTCAATACTGGTCCAGTCGTCACCCTCATCTATTGTGTAGATGATGCCGAACAGCTCATCGTCCGGCGTGGTGCCGTCGAGCATGCCTATTACGCGCTGGCGCCCTGCTTGATCAAGATTTCCAGCATTTATATCGAACTGTTTGTAATTTAAATCGGCATGGTTGCATTGCAGATAATTTAATACAGCTGTTGCTAGTTCTGTTAATCCGTTTTTCCTGCCAGCGTCAACACTCCAAATTTTAAATCTAAATGCATTGTCTGATCGGCGTTTCCATCCGAACATAGAAACCAGCTGAAACAACTGCCAAGGTTCAAGCTTTAGCTTTAGCCCTTGACGTGCCCACTTCCCTTTTGTGTGAGGATATTGTTGTATTGAATTGCACGCTTGCTCAGCAGAAAATGAATCAAACCAATAATCAAATTCAGAATCTTCCAGACTATCGATATCTGACAAATAACGCTGGCATGCTAGAACTACATATTTGCACGCGATGATTTGACCAGCCGCGACATCCTTAGCGTACCGATTTGCAATTTCAACATTACAGATAGCCGCCATCGTCGCCTCCGGATTATTTTTTAATTTTGTCCGCATAAAAATTTGAGGTTCCAGGCGGTGTCCAGTTTGAAAAGCTGTAGGGATTTGACCCGCCCCCCCTTTATGAAGATGCTCTGGCTCGCGCCCTCATGCTTTCTTGATGGGTTTTCAAGTCAGAGCAAGGCTTGCATAGCCATTGAAGGTTGCTGAGGCTGTCGTCTCCGCCTTCAGCCCCTGGGACAATGTGATCACATATACTTCCAGCAACCACTAATCCACGTTTAGAACATGATTCACACAAGCCGCAGGCCTTTGTTTTAACTATTTCGCGCTTTTTTCTCCACGCCCTGCCGCCTCTGCCTCGTCCAGCCCGTCCGCGCGCCCAACCCTTTGCTTTGTCTGCGTGCTTTTCGCAGTAACCATGGCGCTCAGTAGTTGTCGCTGAGCACCCTTGTTGCCGGCATGCTTTAGGGGTTCTTGGTGGCATCGCTGGACCATTGCTGAATAGATTCTTTGTCTACATTGCACTGCTTAACTATTGCCTCGCATTCTGCAATGTATCCCCAGTACTGCTGATCTAGTGATGGCGGAGCGATTAACTGTGTGTAGATTGCAGGAACCTGCTCACGAATGTATTCAGTTCGAACTACGGTATTGCCGCACCCACTCAACAGTATCAGCATCAATGTAATCACTAGAGCACCCACTAACTTGCTGTAACTGTTTACGCAACTCATAGTTTTCTCTAATGATTAATTTATGTTTATTGTTTGTCTCTGCTAACAATTCATCGTCAGCGGCGCGCTGGGCTATCTGATTGTTCTCGTATTCAACCATTGATTCTATAGTTGATACATAACCTTCTAGCTGGCTTTTTAGCTTGCCTGCTGTCTGCGCTTGCCAAATAACAACACCGCCCAAGGCGAGCATTATTAGTACGATAGCAATTCGAGCTTTCATTTAAGATTACGCTCTAGTATCTTGATTTCTTTACGTTTGTAATGCCATGTAATCAACAGTGTGGCGATAGCAACGCATGAGCCAACAGCGCCATAGTTCTCATTTAAAAAATTCATCATATCGCCAGCTATCAACCCGCCAGAAAACAAATACGACAGGTACGCAAAAAACTTGGATAATAACGATGTGTTATGTTCCACGGTTAAAATCCTTGGTTTTATTGGATGCCAGACAAACACAGTTCGCGCTCTGCTTCTCTACGTTTAACAAGGCCAGGCAACTTAACACCGCTCGCATATACCCAGCGCGGCAGCTCGTTGCAGGCACCTACTCGATCATCTGAGTTTAATTTGCGCAACAATGTACTGCGCTGGAATGCAGCTGCGCCAACATTGTATGTAAATGATGTATATGCGGCCTGTTCTTCATGTGATAAATCAACAGTTACCGCATTACTAACCGCCAAGCCATGAGATATCACCTCATCAGTTAGCAGTTGTTTACACTCATCAACTGTTGCAGTGTCGCCGATCTCTACTCCGGCTGTGTAGCCAAAACATATAGTTGGGATACCAACAGGGTCCTTGTATGCCTCGGTCCGCAATCCTTCAAACCCAGCAACAGCCGTCAGCGCAATCGCTAACCATGTTTTTTTGTGCTGAATCATTGCAAACCCCGGAAACGACAAAGCCCCGCGAATGCGAGGCTCTTAAATAGACAGCTGTTTAGTTAGCTATCCCAATTTAGTGTTTAGAGTAGTATATATGTGCAGAAAAAACAACACATTGCTGTATAAATTAACAGCATGGTTATTTATCCAGTTTAATAGCACCCATATGCACTACTTTACATGAAAATATTTTAACTTTTTACCAATTTTTAAACGTTTCGCTTCCCGTCTGCATTGCTCCGCTACTAGCGGACTCTCGGCGGCGGTGGTAATACATTGCCCAGGTGATCTCATCCATTAGTTTCATCGCGCGGCGGTTGTATAAATACATCGGATTAGCGCCCTCTTTTGATTCTGGGTCTGCTTTTATATCGCTTAACATAGATTCGAGCTGATCTATTGTTCTTGTGCGATAGAGCTTTAGGCGTAGCGGTTCTCTTTTTGTCATTCGGTGTTACAAGCGGCCTGCTTAATGAATACCGACGCGACAATTAGCGGCCAAAAAATAACGGCAATCACCCGATGGGTTGTGGTTATCGGAGCGCCATTAGGCAGCGTCAGCATGAACACACGACAGCCTAAAAGATGAAGAGCGATGATATAAATATATTCAATCATAGGTTTTATCCTTGGCTTGTTATAACTTGTTTTGACACAACCGAATCACTTGATAACCGGCTCAGATCAACCCAGTCGCAATGACCAGAACATAAAACCTCTGTCGAGTTATTATCAATGTATCCAACAACTCTAAACATGCCGTCTTTAACATCAATTATTGCGGGGCCATTCATTTTTGGTGTAGTAGCTGTATATCGTCCGTTTGTTATTTTACCCGTCATTATCACGCAACCTCGCTTTCCCATTCATCAACCGCTATTCGCTGCAGTTCCACCAGCTCATTAATGTATTTAGCTGCGGCCTGTAGATTGTCGTGGAAGGCCCGACGCTTCATGCCAATAATCTGTGCAATGCGTTCCTTTGTATGATGGTCTGAGCCCTCCCTTTTCGGATCCGGTCTGTTTCGCAATAAAACATAAGCCACCAGCGCTACGTGATTGCTTTCGCTTTTATTACCTAGCAACTTCATTGCAGCGCAAGCCCATTTTGTGCGCGGGTCGTCGGGCTCTTTAAACATCATGCTCAGCTGATAAATCATAGATCCATTGCTATTGCAGCCACCACCGCCCATGCTCTCAGCATATTGGCCCAGCCCACGCCAGCCAGCATCACTATTAAACCGCTTAACAATTTCGACAGAGATATAACGATCGACAACATTAATAACAGCAGGGTTAATTCTCTCGTTACTCATAATCAATCCATCCGGTACGTTCCGCCGTTGCGTTTTGACATAGGCTCTCTATCTCTATCGCAACTGCATTTACTCAGCTGTTCACGTAACAGCGCGTTTCTAATCCGTAAATCCCGTATAGCGTCTTTCATTGCTGGGATCAGCGTGTCAGCATCAAGTGGCAACCCTGTATCAGCATCAACAACACCTGAGCCCGAACACACATCACACGGCATTTCATAAAACATTGGCTTTATCTTGCCTGCACCTTTGCATGACTTGCATGGAGCAAGCTCTGGCAGGTCTAGCGTTAATGGTGGCCCGCTAGACTTAGCCAAGGCGCATCGCTCTCGATTTCTCGCCGTACAGCGCTAACACACCCGCATCGCGTTTATCTTCGTTGCTTTTGCCATCCCAGCCCGTTAACCGGTTAAAGAACTCAGCGTCTTTCTTTGCTTTCTTTAGCTGGCCCTGAAGCGGCTTAACCAGCACGTAATCAGCGCCGGCCCCTTCCAGGTATTCCTTTAATAATCGACCTATCGCTTTCACCATCCCTACTTTTTGGCTAATACTTCTCATTACCGCCTGATTCGAGCCCTTGCGATGATAGACAACCCGGTCGTGCTCAACATCTTCGAGAACAAACACCGCTTGGTGCTTGTGCTCATCAATAAACTTAATCAGTTCAAAAAACGACAACCCATCCAGCGTTAACAGAGAGCCATCAACAGCAACAGCAACGCCGCTTTTAACCAGGTCTGGATCAATCCCTATTCTCATAGTCATAGCCCGAACATGCTCCGCACAAAGTTCTCTAACACATGATGGCGCTCTATATAAACGCCAGCCCACAACCCAATAACGCCTATCACCCAGTAGCGCATATCACACCTCGAATCGAACGATGGTCACAATCTCACGGTCGGATATAAACTTGCCGTAACAGCTTTGCAGCTCTTCACGTAGGGCGTTTAAACTGTTGTATCCGTCATCTAGCGCGTCCTGAAGGGTTAAGCGACTAAACCGCAGCTTTCTAATCTCAGTAATTACCGGGCAATATTCGCTATTTGCTTTGCCTACCGTGAAATCAACACCACCAAGCACGTAGTTTTTATCACCCAGACGAATAGTTGTGCGTTTACCTTTTGCGATCAGCGCATAATTGGATGGCGTAAAGTCGATTTTAGCCCTAGGCGATGCCGTTTCATTCAATGCGTTATCAACGGCGCTGGTGGTTGCTCGTGTCATTGTTCGGTCCTCTGTTTTTGTTTTAGTTGCATCTTTCATCGGTAGACCGCGCGCACACATCAACTTTTCTGGCATATCAAACGGGCAATTGCAGTCGGGGTATGTGCAAATCATTCGCATAACCCATATGCAGATGAGCAGGATTTATAATCAGCTGTCGATGCAATTAAATCTAATTGACGTCCTCCGCGGACTGTCATTGCCCATTCAGCAGCCATCCCAATACCATGCGTTGTATGACTTATAGCGTCATCCTTACTTACTCCCGGGTAATCAACAGCACACTTGAACGTTGCAGACCCTCTTTTACTTGCTGCCGCAACCAAAGCTTCCCATTTAGCAATTCTTTTAATTTCTTCAGGAAACCGTGTAACAATCTGTCTTAACTCATCTTTCCTGACGTTAATGCAGGGCATGCAACCAACACGAGACATCCCTTGCTTATACAATGGGTTGGGCTTGATGCCGTGCCTATCATGGAACGCAAAAACTTCATCCGCTGACCAATCAAGAATTGGGCGGTAATTTATCACCCCATTGTCTGCCTCATCTTCAACAGGAAGATTGGCGCGGCTCAACGATTCGTCAGCTCTGACACCCTGCCAGCTGTAGATATCTTGGGTATCCATCTCAGCCAAAAGAGGCTCAAAAATTTGTTGCTGGATCGGAAAGACCTTCAGTTCAGTTGTACAAAAACGAACTTTTGATGACGGGAAACGCCCCTTCCAAAGACAGAGATCTAAGAACGGATTTCCCGTTGGCTTAAGAACAGAAAGCGCAGCCTGAATAATTTCGTCATCAACACCATCTTTCACCCACTTGGTTTTAACAACTTCGCGTTTGTGCTCAATCTGTTTTGAGAAGTCTGGAACAATACGCTCTATTTCTACGCAGGTAGCTTCCTCAAGGTAATCAAGATAATCATATGTTGCTTGGTGCTCGTTCCCTGTATCAGCGAAAACAGCACGAACATTTTCAGTTTCACGCTCAAGCGCCAGCAACAGGGTGGCTGTTGAATCCTTGCCGCCAGATACGCTGACGATATTGTGTGTTTTCATGCGGCCATCCTTTTTTTAAAACGGAATATCATCATCAAAGTCATCAAACCCCGCAGGCGGATTAGGTGCCGCTTGCGGCGCTTGCTGCTGTGCAGGCGCGGCATATGGCGAGGGTTTAGTTCCGTTTGCATTCTGCCGAGTTCGCGGTGGTGGTTGCTGGCCGCTATCTTGCTTCGGTCGAGACTGTTGTGGGGCCTGAGCTTCAGGATATTGGTAACCACCAGCATCACCACCACGGCTATCTAGCAGCTGCATTTCGCTGGCGACGATCTCAGTCGTGTAACGATCAGCGCCGCTTTGGTCCTGCCACTTCCGAGTACGCAAAGCGCCTTCTACATAAACTTTGCTACCCTTGCGCATGTATTCGCCTGCAATTTCAGCTAAGCGGTTAAAAAACACAACACGGTGCCACTCTGTACGCTCTTGCTTCTGCCCCGACTCTTTATCTTTCCAAGATTCAGACGTTGCAATCGTTATATTCGTTACAGCATTACCATTAGGCATGTAGCGAAGATCTGGATCACCGCCCAGGTTACCGATCAAAATTACTTTATTAACGCCTCTAGCCATCACCCAAGCTCCCGGTCAATTACGTCACGCCCAGTAATACCCATTTCTTGGGCACATTCAGAAATAATCTTTCTAGCCTTGCTCGCATGGCCGATCAAAAAATAAGCGTTTGCTCTAGCTATCGCGTCACGCATCTCTGATATGCTCCGCTGTTGGCTGCTGATAGTTTTTGCAGCCGTTGCTAATTCAGAATCCTTGATCGTACTCATTACGCTGCTCTCCAACTGCGCATTAGCGTTTGCAGTGAGGTTTCGCCCTGCATAGACTCATGCGCCCATGTTGTATGATCAGTTTTATTTTTTTTGGTTGATCGCAGGTGAATTGCTGCAATTGCTGTTTCTGCTGGGCAGTTATGCTCAACCATGTATCTAGCGCGCAGCACCGAATCATCCGCAGTAGTAAACTTTTTGGCGATAGCGTGATCGGCGAGAAGGTCACTCTTGGGTGTTGATCTCAAGTACTCAGCAATCGCATTAAGTCGATCTATGTATTTTTTTGTGCGGGCCTTAGACATTCCGCCGTTGTTGTTACCCGTTACTTTTGACATAAACAAACACCTCACCAACTTGTATCAGCTACGTTCATCACCCCAGCAGTAACCGAGGCGCGCTTATCTTGTTTTGTGGGAGCGGGGCTTGATGAAGCCTTCTCAATCAACTTCCGCTTAACCTGACTACAAAGCTTATGCTCCCAGCTACCTTGATTCTCTTCGGTGCCTTTGCCCTCCCAGTAGCTACGAAACTCGCCCAAGATCTGCTCTTGTTCATCACTAGAAAACAAATCGAATCGAATACCCTGCACCTTGCAGCGCTCAAAAAAGCTCCCACTGGGCTCCCACTCAAAGTGCATCGGAAAAGCGTTTCGGGTAGACAAGGCTGAGGCTGGTTTTAAATCAAGCGCAAAAAGCGATGATTCTGGCGCGGTTGGCGCAGGTTCCCCCTCCTCTCTGTAGTACTCTTTTTTATTCTCTGTAAACATCTGGTCATTTTGACTAGATCTGAACTGGTCATTTTGACTAGATCTGAACTGGTCATTTTGACTAGATGGGTTGTTCGTTTTGACTACTTCCATCTGGTCATTTTGACCATATGCGCAATCACTGGCCTCAAGGCTAACATCCTCTTCCATCTGGTCATTTTGACTAGATGCGCGATTGCTAGGCTTTAAAGACAGCGCATCAACAGCGGAATAGATCACCGTGTAATACTTTTTCTGATCAAAGCTGTTGCCGCCAAAATGACGCGCCAACCGCTCAACGCGAATAAGGCCTGATTTCTTTAGGCTGGCAACGGCTCGCCTTAGCGTGCTTTCAGACCAAAACGAAAACTCAGCAAGCCACTGCTTATCCGTTCTATACATCCACTTATGGCCGTCATACTCATTAACTGACTGGCCAATCCAAAAATGAATCTGCTGAAGCACCAGCGCTTCATTTAAACCGATAGCCCGAGCGAGGGACGGCAGGACAACAAGAGGAGGCTCCGCTATTAGCAAATTCGACATAACACCCCTCCTCTTTTATTGATGATTAAATTCATAGTTATAAACCGTGACCTGTCACAGATAGGCAGCATTGTTTCCGGCCTGTCACGCAACACCGTATTTAAATTAAAAGAATACGATTTACGTTATGGACTCCTTACGGGAGTCAGTCGGCTTTACTGTGTGCTCAGACTGTATAAATAAGCGCTATCAGCTGCGCCAGCCAACCTTTAGCGGTAATGCATAGTTGGTTATTACTTCCCCTAACAAGGGAGAGGCAACGCCACCAGCACGATTAAGCCGAACAGAAAGGCCCGCCAGCATTACTTGATCACCAACAGCGTCAACCGCGACCGGTGACCCTATCGTTCGATCGTTATAAGCTGTTGCCGCCTCACCGGCAGACAGCGCGTCAGAGGTAGTGACTTTCACCTCTGTGTTAACAGTCATCCCCGGCACAAACGCCGAATCTGCTGCAAAGGTAGGCATCGAAAAAAACAAGCCAATAGCAGCTGCAATTATCGATGCTGAGATAAAGCGTTTTTTCCGCATTTATCAAACTCCTTTAGGTTGATTGAATAAAAGCAAATGCTTTCACCAACAAAGCCCCAGCTAAGGGGCTACATGCAGACGGACTTGTCACTACTCGCTTTTTTAACCACTTTCACTAAAAGCACTTAAAAAAGGACCGACGTATCGGCCAAGAGCGAAGGCAGGAGCCTCCTTTCGCTGAGGGTGTCCGTTCGGGCAATACCAAATAGAGAGCACACTGCTAAACTTCATGTGGTACAGGATAAAGATCGGGCCGCAATAGAGAGGCAGGCACGCCGCCATTAACCGCTAACGAAACAAAGCCAGCCCATTTAGCTGCGCACTGTTTCTCTCTATGAATCCAGTTAAATACATGCTGCTGCTTTATCTTTTTGTGCGGTGGTAGCGCGTTGGCACTGTGAGCGAGTGCAGTCACTTTTTCAGCAAGCGCTTCTTGTCCACCAGCTAAATCGACTGCCTTTTTAAGGGCTTCAATCTTGTTCATTCAAATAACCACTTTAAGTTTTTACTGATAATAAAACTTAAAGTTGTTTTATTCAAGGAATATTACTTAATGTTTTTTGTTTGTAAAACCTAATGTTGTGATAATAGAGCTATGCTAAAGACACGATTCAAAAAAGCCCGTGAACACGCCGGGTACACGCAAGAGACCGCTGCTCAAGCAGCAGGGGTTTCGCAGACCGCTATTTTTAAAATAGAAAAAGGCGAAACCCTGCGCCCGCGTAAGATAAACATCTACGCAAACCTGTTCGGCTGCTCGCCAGAATGGCTAATGTACGGAACAAACACGCCTGAATGGATAGAATCGCCACACCTGATTAGCGAAAGCGCACCGGCATACATAACAAGGAAACAGTTATCACTCGATGATAAGAAACTGTTGTATTGCGCGATCATTGCCGCAAAAGAAACACTCGAAAACGGCAAAGCAATATCTGGGGATAATTATGGGTTCAAAGAATTAGCAACTACCACCGTGCTGAAGTTTGACGAATATATTGAGAAAGGACTGTCTGCAAACGAATTAATTGCAGAGCTTAATGATTCGATAGATGATGTTGACAGCGCTATGAGCGTATAAAGCGCCGTTTATAGCGATCCGCCTTCATAGCCCACTTAGCCAGCGCAACATGGCGTTTGGCGGAATCTGGTATAGATAGCGCGTCAAAATACGCACTCATTAATCGCTCAGCAATATCCGTTTTAGCGCTCGACACATCTAATGCAACAACCTTTCCCGATGCTCTCATTCTTAGTCCCTGTCTGTACTGTATATATAAACAGTATATTTAAAACCATCGTCACTCGTCTAGTGCGATTAAAACAAACTAAGAAAATAGTTTAAAACTAGAAACAATAACAGAGCCTTAATTTAGCTAGACACATCAAACAAAATAACCATAGGATTCAAACAAACAAGGAGCACGTCATGAGATCAGTAATACTAACAACCGCCCTACTACTGGCCACACACGCCCATGCTGATAAATGGGACCTCATGGTGTGCGACGCATTCACAGACCCTGCAGAAAAGCAGCAATGCGCATCTAAAGCTAAAGCAAAAATACACAAAGAGAGGATGCAGGCGCAGCTATTAAAAGAGTCTGAGGAACGATTAGCAGCAGAAGAAAGCCGAGCCAGCAAAGACAGCACCAAACAGGGCGCCAATAAAATAATATACAGCGAGAAATGCCAAAGTGATTTTGATTGTTGGGCCAGCTCAATGCCAGGTATTAATCGCGCATCATGGACGTGCGATAAACTGATCGAGGACAGCGCAAAATATCAAGCAAAGTGGTTAGACGGGAGTCATTACCCAAAAGCCTACAACCCTAAAGCGCTGGGCAAAAACTATCATGGCCTTGTTATTGGTTATGGTGGTAGCGATGTTTTATATCAAAACGGGTTTGGTGCATGGCGTCGAATGAACTACATCTGCTGGTTCGACACCATACAAAACAAACCGATCGATCTATACATCATAGAAAGATGATTAAAATTACCTAGACCACTTCATATCACTAACGCGCCCGTCGATTATATTAACCGTCCAGTAATAGCCATCAATAAAGTACTGGCGCGTCTCTACCCTCGCCCACGCCTTACAATAACTCCCACGGGTTTTAACGCATACGTTCTGATAATTAGTAGCAGGCGCAGCCCCTAAATGAATATTAACCTTAGCGACAGGGTCGCCCTTACTGATCTGCGTACCGTCCTCCGCATACAAAAACGTAGCACTAGCCGACGCACTCAATAACACACAAACAAGCCCAGCAACAATCCTCATAAACAACTCCTGTAATAAATAATCCAACGATCTAAATATTATATCCCTCCATTATTTTTAATAAAACAACTTTTTGTTGTTGACGTTTACCACTTTAAGTAATAACCTAAAAACAACTTAAAGATGTGAGGCAACAGAAATGGCCACTACATTAAACAACATCACAGCATCAACAATCAGTGCAAACCTGTTTAGCGCAAACCTCCTTGGCCTAACGCCTCGACAAACTGAGGCATCAACATGGGCGGCAGAAGGTAAAACAGACGACGAGATCGGCGCAATCATGAGCTGCACAGGCCGAACAGCTAAAAAGCACGTACTTGATGCAATGAAAAGCACAAACACACATACCCGCGCACAGCTTGTCGCAAAGCTCTTTATGGCCCGCGTATTTAGTGCCGCTGTAAACCTATCACTAATCATCTGTCTGTCCAGCGGGTTAGTTGCCGGCACCACAGACAACGCAATGAGAACCCGCACACGCACAACCACCAGCGTGCGCACAGTTAGAACAGGACGCGAATATGCTGCATAACACAACATACACGCTGCGCCAGCTAGGCGAAGACATACAGATCAATATTGCGTACCAGCACCTAGAAAGCGCAGACATCAACGGCAGCGAGTACATCCAAGTGATAGCAACCTCGCCGCTTGTTAATTTCTCGCCAGAGGTCATGGAAGAGATCGAGCTCCAATGCTGGACCGACATCATGGCCAAAAAAACAAACGAGCTACTCGCAGAAGCCGCGAAAGGCTCACCCCTAACAAACCCAGATCAGGAGATCACACAATGCAGGACGCACTAATCCTATCAGGGTTTTTATTTGCACTTTTATTGCTGTTTTTTAGCGGTTGGGCAATCTGCACCCTCGCTGTAGCGGCAAAAGCGATCATTAAAAAGCAGGACGTAGCCAAGGCTATAGGTCCGTGGCTAGAGGAGCTATAAGGAGTGAGGCAGTGAGTAAATACATAACAGTTGAGGTCGAGGTCGATCTTTCTGACTACATGGACGAGATGTGTGAAGCGCTATCAGAAGAGGCGCACGATGAAGGGAAGCTTGTAAGCGTAGAAGATCTTTATAGAGAGTTTAACTTGTTCGGCAAACAGGCTCTTCTAAATATGGTTGAAGACCTTCTGTATCAATCAAGCGGCGTTCGAGTAACCCTTTCTGACTAAAGGTGACGTTATGGATAACTGGACAGCTGGGCCCGCACCGGAAGAGACAGCGGTGTTAGCAAATATGGACCCTAATACTGAGTATACCGCTAGCGATCTAGCTAGGCTTATCGGTACTACGCATCAAAAGATCAGCTCAACACTTAGATCAATACGAAGGTCTGAGCTTATCAGCACATACAGAAAGCCTGGCATTAACTGTCTTTTATATAAAACAAATCAGCTGGTCATAGACCTTGGTGGGGTTGAAATGAATCCGAGCGAAACAAAGCAAGAGCGCACTAAACGCCAAGCCCGCGAACGAAAGCGCCAAGAGCGCGCACGTAAAAAAGCGCATCTTCAGGCAGTAGGCGCACAAGATTTAAAGTTTACGGCTTACCGGTCCACCAGCGAAGCGCTAGAAAAGCTGGTGGCGTTTAACGAATGCGAAGAGTGGCAAGAGGTAACAACCCTCCTCATTCATAATGCGGCGGATCTTATAGAGCGCGACCCGTCACAACTAGAAGAATTATTAAGCGTGAAGCGTCACGCGCAGGGAATAAATAATGACTAAACAAAACACACACCATCTATCACATGACGAGCTAACCGAGCACGCTCGCCAGTTAGAGCACGAAAACCAAAAGCTTCGCCGCGCTGCCGACATGCTAACGGAAATATCCAAACTGGTTAGAAACGCTGGTGGTAGCACAACACTAGAGGCCGTGGCAAAACTTCGAGGCCGCGCACTTATGCAGCAGGCTTACTCATTCCTGGCATTAAACGCGCTAGAGCTTGATGCCGGAGAATGGGAGGCAGGCAAAAAGATTCGCCACCTACGAGAGCAAATACAGCTAGCCATAAAGCATCTTTTAAAAGCAGACACGAACGGTGCTGAATTAGATGAATTTATAGTGCTTGTTAGTGATAAAGACGGGCTTAAACACACAAAGCTGCACTACTTGTTCAGCGAAGCATTAGCCGACTATATGGTGCATCGCTCATCCGGCGAGACCTTGGTAGCTAAAATACAAAACAGCCACCAGCCACTCCAAAAAATCCGCTACAAAGGCGTTGACCTAGTGGTTTCAGGGGGTGATCAATGAATCGCTACACATTCCGCATCTACAGCAACAGAAAGCTAAAAGGCACGATAGACCTAATAACGGATGCAAACAAGCAAGGGGCGGCACAGGCAGCACAACGCCACGCGCTAACACTCTATCCTTTAGCAACAGTTCAGAGCGTTAAGGCCGCGTAGCAAGTCTTTATCAGGAGGCAATGATGGGCGCAACGATTTATCACCCGAAAGGCAGCATGTGCATTAAATGCAAGCATCAGCTAGACAGAAAATGCAGCAAGTTAGAATTTAGCGAAATGAAGACAATAAAACAGTATTCACATGCAGATGATCCAACAGTATTTAAAGTTGTTATTTGTGCTAGATACGATGCGGGCACATCCGCATAACCCAGCGTAGGCTGCGATTTGCACGAACTTGGGGAAAAGAATGATCACAGTAAATAGTTATTTCTGCGGAGCCGGTTTAATGGATGTCGGCTTATTGAATGCAGGGATTGAAATCAACCAGTCGTTTGAGCTGGATAAAGATGCCTGCAATACCTATCGGTTTAACCTGGGCGATCATATTAAGCAGGTTGATATTTCCGAGCAGCTGGTAATGGAACAAGACTCATGTGATGGAATGGTTTTTACCTACCCGTGCACGAAGTATTCAACCATCGCAGACATTCACAAAACCAGGACCGGCGATGAATTGTTTTTACATGCTCTTCGTCATTTAGCAATCGCCCGACCTGAATTCTATGTCGTTGAAAACGTGCCAGGCATGAGGGCGTTTCCAATCGTTATGGAGGCAATGACTAAAATGCCTGATTACTACGTGCAGGTATTCTGCCCGATTCAATCTGAGCAATGGTTACCACAACGCAGAAACAGACTGATCATTGTAGGCACCCGTCGTCAGTTCAGCATCAGAGCGCCAGAGAATACCAAGCCTTTGAAGCTGACAGATATTATTGAAGCTGATCCAAAGGTTACTTTGCCAAAAGCAATCAAGGCCAGAATGAACGGTGAGTACAGAGACCTGCCTATTATTTCTGATCCTGGCAACGGTGATATTTCTCCTACCTGCGTAGCTCACTATGCAAAGGACAAAAGCACCAGACTGGTGAAAGACAAACGCTTTCCCTTGGGAGTTCGCCCCTACTCTGTCAGAGAGTATGCCCGGCTTCAGGGATTACCGGATTCTTTCCAGTTTCCGGTCTCTGACACGTCAGCCTATCGACAGATCGGGAACGGTGTTTCTGTTCCGGTCGGTGAATGGGTCGGTAGAGAAATGAAACGATACATGGCGCAGGTGGCCTAACCCCACGGCTTAGCCGATGGAGTGCAACGACAGTCGAGCCTAAAGCCGATTGTTATACGGCTACTAACTACGGAGAGATATATGTATTTAACGGTGCAAGAGATTATTGATTTAGCTGAATTTTCAGGCCTGAAAGTTATTAGCGAGCTTAATGATGAAGAGCTAGAGACCGAGATAACTATAGGTGCTGACTGTAATGGTATTGAGATAGCAGACGATGAGGGGGTAATTGAAAAGTACAGAGCGGTAGCTAGATGTGATGGTTGTGATTATGACGAGCTTCAACCACTTGGAAAGCCTCTATACGTATAACCCCGTAAACACGCGGGAACGAAACAAGCGAAGCGGCGTGCAGTGAATCGCCGTGATTTACATTGTTATGAGGTGATTTATGGACTTACTGGCGTGGACTATTGTGGTGATTTTTTATTTGACTTGCGTGATGCCGTTAATAGGTGACGCGATGGTTGGACACATGACAACTTACGTGGAAGCAGTGAAGATTGGAATAATGATGCATATCGCATTGATTGGGTTTGCATCTGTACTGTTTAGCGTAGTTTGGGCGTGGTTGCGACTAACCAAATAACCCCAAGCTAACTGGGCTGCGATAGTGGACATGTTGAATGATGAGTTCGATTTTTGGTTCCAAATTGACGGTGTCCACATTCAGAACAAAAAGCAGAAGGTTAACAAGTATGCCGCCTACTCTGTTGAGCTTGGGCAGGTAGCGCCATAACCTTTAAATTTGCGGTTGAGAGCCGCAGGCGAACAATCCGACAAGGAGCCAGTATGAACACGAAAGAAATTGTAAGAGAGAATGGAAAGATTAAGGCCAAGTTAACAAAGGATGATTACGACACGCAATTACTGACTATGCGTAACGGTTTTCAGTGGACGGGACAGCCTATGACGCCAGAGCTGGCAAAGCTGACAATTGAGGTTTTGCAGCAATATTTGGACGAAGGTTTATAACCCGCAGGACAGCGGTGAGGAATGAAGCGCAGCGTAATGACGATCCGCTGCTACTGGTTGTTGGGCGACAGGAGTTAGAAATGAAGTGCGATAGCTGCAAGAAAGGTTTTAACGGGATGAATGGAATGGGATACCAACCCTGTAGTTGTCCACCGCCAACAACTGAAAACATCCCATCTGAGCCGCAAAATCCATTTGCTATAGACATTATAAGAGGTATAGCGATAGCAGTTTTTTTATTGACGCTAGCAATTATTTATTGCAGCGCCTAACCCGGTTTTTAACGGGTGCCGAAGGCATCCTCTTTTAAATATTTATTATTCGTCGGAGGTGATGAATGGGACACTTTAACAAGCTAACGCCAGCCGAAGCAGAGCGCCTCAGCATACTCGCAGAAGAGTGCGCCGAAGTAATACAAGTGATTGGAAAAATTCAGCGTCACGGGTTTGATAGTTGCCACCCTAACGGTGGTCCCAACAATAGATCGCTGCTTGAAAAAGAGTTGGGTGATGTTTCAGCAGCCAAGTACTTAATGCTAGAAAGCGGTGACGTTGATGATGATGCTATTGGTCAGGGATTTACTGACAAGATATTTAGCATTCCTCGGTATCTGCACCATAACAAGCACTTATTCCCAGACTATAGGCAGACAGATAATCAAGATCGTGAGCGCTGCTGCGGCGATTGCGACATGCCAATCACTGAATGTGACTGCAACTGACGAATAACCCAGCGATAAAACGCGCGAGAGCAGCGAGCAGTCGGATTGATTGCACTGTTATATTTACGGAGGGCGCTATGCCACAAATTAAAGTAAGTTTAAATATCGGTTTAGTTAATGCGACTCAGGAAGACATCATCGACATTGATGAGACTGAATGGAGTGAGTGCGAAACAGATGAACAGCGAGAAGATTTAATCAGCGACTACTGGCGGGACTGGTCAAACAATCATATTGACGGTAGTGCAGAGTTGGTTGAGTGAATATAACCCAGCGGTAATTTGGACGAGTGAAACGAGGCTCGAATTTAATGCATTGTTATGGCGCGGAGGTGAATGGAAATGCAGACATTGACAAAAATAGGCATTAACGAAGACGGCGAATTGTATATGGTTTTTGACAACAGCAATTTTGTCAGCACTACGATCAGCGAAGGCGACACAAGCGATGATGTCATGTCCGCGCTTGAGGATATAGCCGCCCAAGTTCAGAACGTAGACGACTAGCGCCATAACAAGCAGTTCAACGTCTGCGAGGTTACGAGCTGTACCGATGAACGTAGTGTTATACAAAACGACTAAACAAAATATGGTGTTTCGATATGAGCATTGAATTTTTAACAGATAAGCAGCTGGAAGACCTGACAGGCTATAGCCAGCCTGCTAAGCAGCGGCAGGTGCTCGATAAGCACGGCATATTTTACATAGTCAGACCTACCGATGGACGACTGCGGGTTACACCTCATCACATATACAACCCGTACCACCAGCAGGTTGATCAATCAAAACACAGTACAGCGCCGGATTTCAGGGCGCTCAGCATGGTAAGTAATTAACATGGGTCGCAGAAGAAAAGCCGGATCGGAATGGATGCCTCCGCGTGTATATCAGGGCAAATCAGCGTATGAGTTCAGGACTAAAACAGGCCAGTGCATAAAACTATGCCCAATCGGAGCAACCCGCAAACGCGTCTGGGATCGCTATACAGAAGAGCAGCGCAATCTTGAAATGCGTGACGGATCAATGGAACACCTCGTTACAGAGTTCCTATCCTCCCCCGCTTTCTTCGACCTCGCCCCGCGAACACAAAAAGACTACACCCGCAATGCAAACGTCATAATGCCGGTGTTCGGTAAAATGTCAGCAGAAGCTATACGGCCCGCCATGATACAGCAATACATGGATATACGAGGCACAAAAAGCAAGGTCCAAGCAAACCGCGAACATAGCTTTATGAGTAAAGTCTTCAGCTGGGCCTACGCACGCGGCAAAATCACAGTAAACCCCTGCAAAGGCGTTCCAAAATTCACAGAAAAAAGCCGCGATAGATACATTACAGATCAAGAATACACCGCAGTACTACAACAAGCACCGCCGCTTCTGTACGCAGCAATGGAAATAAGCTATTGCTGTGCAGCACGTCAAGGCGATGTATTAGCGCTAACTCCAGCGCAGCTGCTAAACGAAGGCATACTAATAAAGCAAGGAAAAACAGGCAAAGTTCAAATAAAAGCTTGGACTCCACGCCTCCGCTCAGCCATCGAAATAGCAAGAAGACAAAGCGCAATACACAGCATTAACTGGGTACTAGCAGACGCAAAAGCACAAAAAATATCAGGCAACCGCCTACGGCACTGGTACGCCGCCGCAAAAGAAAAAGCAGTAAAAGCAAACCCAGAACTAAGCTTCGACTTCACATTTCACGATATAAAAGCAAAATCAATATCTGACATTGACGGCAACCCTTACGATAAGCAACAAATCTCAGGCCACAAAACAACCGCCCAGGTCCAGGTGTACGATAGGAAAATACCTATCGTAAAAACACATGACTAACATGAGCCTAATACATATATCTTTCGCTAAGCAAGCCAGTATTTAACGCCTTATTATTTGGATAGCTATGAAAACTGAACAAGAAGAATTTAATTTGCTTGCCGACAAGAAGGCAAGACTTGTGCTTAATCGGGCCAGATCAGTGAAGCTTCGGAAACGTGGCGAGATGATTTGGTGGAGTGATTACTTTAATGGATGGCTATGGCTGCCAGACAAATAACCCAAAGATAACCCGCAGGACAGCGGTGAGGAATGAAGCGCAGCGTAATGACGACCCGCTGCTACTGATTGTTATAACGGGATTTTAAGAGGTTTTGAAAATGGCCGAGTATTGGCGAGATTTAAATTTAGGCGAGGAGATAAAAGTTGGCGACCGCTGCTTTGGCGCTGATGAAACGTGGTTCACGATTCAGGATTTGAACCTAGAGTACCAGCGCCACGTGACAGAGTATTCCCGACCGATACAGCGTAAGGCTGACTGTGTGCCGCCAGCAGAGAATGGCAAAAACCGCTACGGGGTTGATGTGAGCTATTTCAGGAATGCGATAAACAGAGAGCTGAATCGCGGCCTGATAGATTACCGGCCTGATGAACTGGCTAGAGTACTGGCGCGACTATCTGTGACCGCTGATAGCTCAGTGATATTTGAGGGCGAGTTTCAAGCGCGGAAAGAGTTATAACCCAACGGCTTAGCCGATGGAGTGCAACGACAGTCGAGCCTATAGCCGATTGTTATGTGTTCTTAACTTGGAGAGATTATGGGCTGCTCAAGATGTCAGCGTGACGTATACATTCCCTGCAAAGATCAAAGTAATTGTGAAGAGCTAGAAGACGTTCAAAAGCAATGCGATCACGACTGGGAGTTTTTTGAAAATGAAGGGTATAAGCAATGCACATACCCTGAGTGCCAAAAAGAACAAGAAATGACTGATGATGATTACGAATCTATTGAGTTAACAGTTCAGCAGTTATCAGAATATGAACAAAGATACACATAACCTGGCAAGCAGAGGATTTTTAAGAGCGAAAGCGAGTAAAAATTCCTGCTGGCTTGGGTTGTTATAAACACATTGAGGATACGAAACATGAGATTAAAGGTCACTATTGCAACAACAGATCCATTCGAGAACTGGGGTAAACAGATGGCTTTTTCTGTCTCCGATCTAGAAAGAATGGCGAGCACTGCCGAGGGTGTACCCGTAACAGTAGATTTTAACCGCGATAGAGTAATAGGCAGAGTTTTCAGCGCTGAAGTTTCCGAAGGGAAATTGGTTGCAGAGGTCGAAATAAAAGAAAAGCCATTCGGCGACGAACCATCTTTTGTTGTGCCTGCCACGGTATATAGCCATGAAGAACGCGAGCATAAAAAATTGACTGAGTGTGCTATCACGCTGAAACCAGTGCAGAAGCTACCGTGTTTATAACAGGTAGTTCAACGTCTGCGAGGTTACGAGCTGTACCGATGAACGTAGTGTTATTTATGTATCAAACAATACACATGCCACAAGCAAAACTAAGCACTGTATATTCGGTATTTTATTCGGAAGTATTCGGATATAAAAAAAGCACTTAGATAAGTGCTTGATTTTAATGGAGGCGCGGGTCGGAATCGAACCGGCGTACACGGAGTTGCAGTCCGCTGCATGACCACTCTGCCACCGCGCCTCTAAAACCTGATCTAGCATTTGGAGCGGGAAACGAGGTTCGAACTCGCGACCCCAACCTTGGCAAGGTTGTGCTCTACCACTGAGCTATTCCCGCTCTGCTGTAACAAGTGGTGCGTATTATAGAGTTCCTCTATTATAAGTCAACACTGTTACGAGAAAAAAATTCTGCTTAATTATTAACCACTTACATCTCTTCAGATAATGCAGGCCAAGCTGCCCTAAGGTACTGATACATAGACCATAAAGTTAAAATCGCCGCAATGTATAATGCGGCAATCCCAGCCCAAGATACCATTGTGTAAGGCTCAGTAACGATCATCAGCATTATCGCTAGCATTTGCAAGGCTGTTTTGACCTTACCAATGTAGGAAACAGCAACATTTGAGCGTTTACCCACCTCCGCCATCCACTCGCGTAAAGCTGATATAACGATCTCTCGGCCAATAATAATAACGGCGGGGATGGTAATCCACCAATTCGCATAGCCTTCTACTAACAAGGCGAGCGATATGGCGACCATTAATTTATCCGCTACCGGATCTAAGAATGCGCCAAAGGGCGAGGTTTGGTCTAGCTTTCGGGCTAAATAGCCATCGAGCCAGTCCGTAAAGCCTGCCACGGCGAAAACACACCCCGTTGCCATCGGTGCCCATTCATACGGTAAATAATAAACGAGCACAAATACAGGGATCAGTAGAATGCGTAAGCTTGTCAGTATATTAGGTATTTTCATCAATTCTTATACATCAGGATGAAGTGCCGAGTAAATCTCTTCGGCTATGGTCTGGCTTATGGTAGAGACTTTTGCAATTTCTTCAATACTCGCACGCTCAACTTCTTGTATTCCACCGAAATGACGTAGTATTTCACGCCGTCTTTTGGGGCCAACCCCTGGAATATCTTCTAAAACTGATTTTTTGCGCGCTTTGCCTCGTCTTGCCCGATGACCTGTAATGGCAAAACGGTGAGCCTCATCTCTAATATGTTGCATTAAATGCAAAGCGGCGGAATCACTTTCCAGCACGGTTTCTTCGCCGGTCTCACCGGAGATAAGCACTTCAAAGCCGGCTTTACGTGTAGGGCCTTTGGCGATACCGATCACCAGTACTTCGTTAATCGATAGTTCGTCTAGCACTTCCATCGCTTGTGTCACCTGCCCTTTACCGCCATCAATTATCAGTAGGTCCGGCAGCTTGCCCTCACCTTTTTTCAATCGAGTGTAACGTCTAAGCAAGGCTTGATGCATAGCGGCGTAGTCATCACCCGGGGTAATACCCTCGATATTAAAATGACGATAATCACTTTTTAACGGCCCGTTACGATCAAATACGACACAGGAGGCGACTGTCGCCTCCCCTGAGCTATGGCTTATATCAAAGCACTCTAACCGCTGAGGAACCTCTTCAAGCCCTAATAGCTCTTGCAGCTCTAAATAGCGGTTGTAGATATTCTTTTTATTTGCCAAAAAGCTATTCAGCTGCTGCTCTGCATTGGTGTAAGCCAGTTTCTGCCATCCTGCCCGCTCACCCCTTACCGTATGCGCAAGGACAACCTTTTTATCCCTTGCCGAGGCCAACGCTTCTTCGATACAGGTTTTATCGGTGAGTTCATGGGAGGTTATGACATAAGCAGGAATGTCACGTACGCCCATCAGGTACCATTGGGCAATAAATGCAGAGAGTACTTCTGATTCATTCTCCTCAACTGCAACCTTAGGGTGATAGGCTTTGCTGCCAATAATACGCCCCCCTCGAACAAACAGCATATGAACACAGACACCGCCGGGCTTGATTGCACATGCGATAACGTCAGCATCACCCTGTTTGCCTGATACATACTGCTGCTCTTGAACCTTCTGCAAACTAATCAGCTGATCGCGATAGATAGCGGCTTGTTCAAAATCTAAATCATGTGATGACGCCTCCATTCGGCTGGCCACCTCATCCATAACGGCACTATTTTTACCTTCTAAAAACATGGCAGCATGGCGAATATCTTCTTGGTACGCCGCTTCAGAAATCGCCTCAACACAGGGGGCTGTGCAGCGTTTTATCTGGTATTGAAGACAGGGGCGTGAACGGTTTTTAAAGAAACTCTCTTCACATTGCCGTATTTTAAAGATTTTTTGCAGTAGATTTAAACTATCCCTAACCGCCCCGCCACTAGGAAATGGGCCAAAGTAGCGCCCGCTTTTGCGCTTGGCGCCACGACTGAATTGCACCGCGGGATAGGCCTGCTTATCCGATATAAAAATATAGGGGTAGGACTTATCATCCCTTAATAGAATATTGTACGGAGGCCTGTACTGCTTAATAAGGTTTTGCTCTAGCAGTAAGGCTTCAGTTTCGCTGTTTGTCACCGTCACGCGCACATCGGCGATCTTTGACACTAAGGCCGCGGTTTTAATGCTTAAACCGGTGCTCCGAAAATAACTACTGACACGGTTCTTTAAATTTTTGGCTTTACCGATATAAAGCAACTGATCCGCCTGATCATACATCTGGTAAACACCTGGACGGGTTGTAAGCTGCTTAAGAAAGCCTTTAGCGTCAAAGTCTTCTATTATATTGTCTGACTGCACGTTTAATTATCCGCAATCGCCTCAAGTTTACGGGTATCCATGTATTCGTGGGTGGCGATACGATGGATCTCTTCAAGCGATTTAAGTGTTTCCTCTGTGATACCCGCGCCTCGCGATAGCGAAACTTCAAGGTACACGCCAATTTCTGCGTAATAACAAAGCTGAGCATCAGTGCTACGCGCACGGCGTAGTTTCATAAGTGAAATTTGAGCACCATTAACTATGATATTGTTAATATCAGAATCAGACAGCATAACCTCTCGATTCTGTTCATTTAACGGTTTTTGGTTGCGTTTTGTGCGGCTCATTATTTCTCTCTTAATCAAAATTCGGTGTAAGGCATACTTTAAGCGATTCAGCCCCTTTGTGTAACTAGATAATTAATATGATAGATGACCTTCTATGGATACTTAAAACCCCTTCTCTTGTCGGGGTAGATAACGATAAAGTAATCTCCGGTGTGGATTGGCTTAACGCCGCAGAACGGATCTCTTCGGTGGAACCCGTCATAGGGAATCCAACCTCTACTCGCCTAGGTCTTTATTATGAGAACCTAGTAAGTTCACTTATTAATAAACAAATTCAACCGATTGAATTAAAAAGAAATATACAGGTAATTGAAAACCTTATAACCATCGGTGAATATGATTTTTTAGGCCGTGTAGACGCGTATGATTTTCACTTAGAGTGCGCGATAAAATTCTATTTATGTGTAGGTGATGGCGGTCAACTTTCTGATTTTATCGGCCCAAATAAACGGGATCGTTTAGCGATAAAATACCAGCGCATGCGTGACCATCAATTACAATTATCAGAGACCTCAGCGGGACAAGCAACCTGCAAGGCGATCAATATACACCCTACTAAAAAAATTATGCTACTACAGGGTTATCTGTTTTATCACCTAGATCAAGCGGCCAGTACATTACAATTAGCCGCCGAGATTAACCCGCTTCATCAAAAGGGGTGGTGGATTAGACAGAACGAATATCGAAAGCTAAGCGATCAGTTTAGCTATGCTGTTTTGCAGAAACCCTATTGGCTCTCCCCTCGTCCAGAAAAGCTAGCAACCTACCATGAATTTATAAAGGGCATCTGTCATTACGATAGACCTCAGCTTATTTGTCGGTTTGATAAAATAACGGGAAACGAGGTAGATCGGGGCTTTATTGTACCGAACCTGTGGTGATTCATGATGATAGAGGAGACTTACAGGGAGGGGTTGGATAGATCAGGCAGGTTAAGCGGCTTAACCTGCCTGATAAAAATTAGAGCTTATTCTTCTGCAGCTGCAGCGTCTTTAGCAATAACTTTTTTAAGGGTTGCAATGCCAACCACAGTTCCAATAATCATTGCTGCAACAATCACTAGGCTTGGTGCAACAGAGATAAAGCTATACTTATCCATAGAACGGTCCTTGCTATACTTTTTAGTAATAATATTTTGTATCGGGCTTATTATATCGTTTCAAATGACGATGTCTATCCGCACATAGCCCACAAAAACCCTTTATAAATAAGGGTTATTTAGTCTTCTGTTTCTAACCGTTTTAGCAGGCTAGAGGTATCTAGGCGCCCGCCCCCCATGGCCTGCACATCCGCATAGAACTGATCAACCAGCGAAGTTACAGGTAAACGCGCACCATTCTTTCGCGCTTCATCGAGCACGATTTTAAAATCTTTTCTCATCCAATCAACCGCAAAACCAAATTCGAACTCATTGTTGATCATCGTTTGATGGCGGTTGGCCATCTGCCAAGAACCTGCGGCGCCGTGCTGAATAACATCAAACACCTGTTCAGCATCTAGCCCTGAGCATTTAGCAAAATGGACCGCTTCTGACAGCGCTTGCACGAGCCCACCGATACAGATCTGATTAACCATTTTAGCCAACTGCCCCGCCCCCACGTCACCGAGTAAGCGGATCGATTTAGCATAAGCTTCAATAACGGGTGCTGCATGGGTAAATGACGCCTCATCCCCACCCACCATTACACTTAGGACACCATTTTCGGCTCCCGCTTGACCACCTGATACAGGTGCATCTAGAAAGCCAACGTTTTGCGCCGAGGCAATGGCATTGATCTCTCGGGCGACATCCGCTGAAGCTGTTGTGTGATCAACAAGCACGGAACCCGCCGCAATCCCTTTAAGCACGCCCGATTCACCGCACACCACCTCACGCAGATCATCATCATTGCCAACACATACGAACACAATATCCGCTTCGGCTGCCGCTGCTGCCGGTGTCTCCGCATAGGTTCCTTTATACTCTTCAGCCCAACGCGCCGCCTTCGACTGGGTACGGTTATATACGTTAACCTGATGCCCTGCTTTCGCTAAATGCCCTGCCATAGGGTAGCCCATAACGCCTAAACCGATGAATGCTACGTTCATAATGATCCTATTCTCTACTGGTTAACATAATGCGGCAGTGTTTAATAAAACAACGAAACCCCTTTCTCCACCGTCTAAACAATATGTGTCTTTATTATCTATCAGAGTATAAAGAATGAAACGATAAACGCTATAGGGTGAGACAGTTGCCACTAATTTGTTATTATTCATACTCTATTTACATTGAGTAATCATATGAAACGCTTCATCTCTGCGGGCTACAGATCGCTTTTAGTTTTAATGTTAAGCCTAACGCCAGCGGCTTATGCCGATACGTCGTCAACATCAGAGCTTTACCGCTTAGAGCTACAAAACACAGATAATGAAGCGGTGGACCTTTCTGCTTACAAGGGAAAGATTCTACTGCTTAACTTTTGGGCTACCTGGTGCCCACCCTGCGTCAAAGAGATGCCGTCGATGCAGAGGCTTAGAAACCACTTTTCCGAGCAGCCATTTGAAATCATTGCGATCAACATAGGTGAAAGCTCAACCGCCGTGTCGAGTTTTTTGCTTGAGTTAGATACTGAACTCACCTTTCCTATCTTATTGGATGAAGAGGGTAAGTCTTATCAGGTGTTTGGCATAATAGGCCTACCTATGACCCTGCTCTTAGACAAACAAGGGGAGTTATTATCGAGGACCTTGGGAGGTAAGGATTGGGATAGCGCAGCCTCCATCCAGCTTGTGCAAGCGGCACTCAACGCCGAGAACGACTGAATAATAGATGGGTACTATAAAAAAACCGGCCTTAGTATGAGGCCGGTTTTTTAATGTCGTGATCAACGCTTTATTCAGAAAATACAGCCGCGGCAGCCTGCGCAGCCACACCTGTATTGATCGGTGCGTTCATGCCCGCTAAGGTATTTTCTAACGCATCTAAACACAACATAACATTACGCTGTGTCGCTGCAGAGCCCATTAAACCTATACGCCAAACCTTACCGGCTAATGCACCTAAGCCTGCACCGATTTCAAGGTTATAGTTTTTCAACAGCGCTGCACGAACAGCGGCATCATCAACCCCTTCAGGAATATAGACTGAGTTTAGCTGAGGTAGACGGTCCGCCTCATCAACAAGAAAACCAATGCCCATCGTCTCTAAGCCCGCACGTAGTGCTAAATGGTGTTTTTGGTGACGTGCCCACGCATTTTCTAGACCTTCCTCTTCCAGCATAACTAACGATTCATGCAGAGCATAGAGTGAGTTAACCGGTGCCGTATGATGATACGCACGCTTACCGCCGCCACCCCAGTACCCCATGACAAGGTTGGTATCTAAAAACCAGCTTGGAACAGGCGTTTTACGGTTTTTAACCACGTCGACCGCTTTGTCACTAAAGCTAACAGGCGAGATACCCGGTGGGCATGATAGACATTTTTGGGTGCCAGAATAGATAGCATCGATCCCCCAGCCATCCACATCAAGCTCAACGCCACCTAACGAGGTTACGGCATCAACAATCGATAATGCATTATTATCCTGTGCGATTTCACACAGCGCTTTTGCATCAGAGCGTACGCCTGTCGATGTTTCAGCGTGAACAAAAGCTAAGGCTTTAATGTTGTCATGGGCAGCAAACGCGGCTTTAACTTTTTCAACACTAATCGCCGTGCCCCACTCGTCTTCAACGAGGATGCATTCACCACCAAAACGAACGACGTTTTCTTTCATGCGTCCACCAAACACGCCGTTTTGGCAAACGATAACTTTATCACCCGGTTCGATCAGGTTTACAAAACAGGCTTCCATACCCGCTGAACCAGGGGCAGAAATGGGCATGGTTAACTCATTATCAGTTTTGAAAAATGTTTTAAGCATCGCCTTCACTTCATCCATCATTCGAATGAATTCAGGATCAAGGTGGCCAATAGTTGGACGCGCCATAGCGGCAAGCACACGAGGACTAACATCTGAAGGGCCAGGACCCATCAGTGTACGTACAGGAGGATGGAAAGAAGTTGTCATTTTAGAGCCTTATTTAACGCTTGCTAAAGCTAGTAAATTATTAAGGCTCTATTTGTATCAGTTGACGGCTAACTCATCAATCATTGCGATGATCATTTCTGCAGAATGTTTCGCTGCCGTTGTTAAAAACTGCTCGAAGGAGATTCCTGACTCTTTGCCTGCGATATCAGACAGTGCGCGAATAACGATAAACGGCGTTGCAAACTGGTAGCAAGCTTGAGCAATCGCTGCCGCTTCCATTTCAACCGCTTTCATGGTCGGAAAAAGAGCGCGCTTGCGTTCAACGCGTGCTGAGTCGTTCATAAATTGATCACCTGTAGCAATTAACCCACGCACAGTATTGATCCCACCCATACGGGATATACAACGCTCCGCCACAGCGGCTAAGGTTTCATCAGGTAAGAACGAAGCGGGCTGCTGAGGTACTTGGCCATAAACATAACCAAACACCGTTAAGTCAACATCATGGTGACGGACTTCTGAGGAGATAACGATATCCCCTACATTCAGCGTAGGATCAAAGCCACCGGCAGACCCTGTATTAATAACGCAATCAGGCTTAAACATTTGCAACAAGATGGTTGTACCAATCGCAGCATTCACTTTACCAATGCCTGATTTTAATAGCACAATATCTTTGCCGTGCAGTTTACCTGTATATATGTGAAAACCGGCAACGGTATGATCTTCTCTGTTTTCCAGAGAGGCCTTAAGCAGTTTTACTTCTTCATCCATTGCACCAATGATACCGATGCGTACGTTACCGCTTTTCTGCTTAAGCAGATCAGCCATAGTTTGATCTGTGCTCATTTGAGACTGTTACCGTCGTTTCGTTTTATTTTATATAAGTATGTTAATAATCCGTGGCGGATTAGAGCATAGCTGTACACAAAAAAATAGCTTTGAAGCCTTTGTTATTCAGTGATTACGACCTTTTTCTCTGTCTTGCGTAAATTATCTGCCCGTTCATTGATATAGCGCTGAAATTCGGGCTCTCGTTGATATATTTTCTGATCGACATATTCCAATGCCGCCTGAAAATGAAACGCTTGAACATAGCTATCTATTCTAAAGCGTTCCTGCTTTCTCTCGTCCAGTAAAACGAGGCTAGGAAAGTAGGTTAAACTAAGATGATCGGCCCACTGTTTAGCCGTCATTGGTTGCTGATTAGCAAGGTAAGAGCGCGGAGTTTGATCGGAGACATCAACACGCAAGGCGGTATAGTTTGCGAGCAGCTGGTCCGTATCTTTACGTGAAATCACCGCTTTATGTAATTGCTCGCAATCTGCGCACGCGGGGTACTCAAAAAGTACAGCCAACGGCTTACTACTTTTAAGTTGCGATATCTCATTTAATAGTGAGAAACGGTGCGATGGGTAGAGCGCCGCGTTAGCCTCGCTACGTACAACCTTTTGCGCTAAATACTGCCCCTCTGAACCGCTCATGACATAATCGATAACTTTAGCCAGCATCTCTTTACTGCGGTAGCCATCAATTCTTAAACTAGGTTCAGGTTTATCGGTGTAGAAAAACAGTGTTGGGGTAAATTGCACCTTCCATTTTACCGCTAATGCTTTTTCGGTTAGCACCTCACCATTAGGCAGCGTTATTTCGCGGTCACCCCATAGGTTAAGTGCAATAACATCGAAATTCGCTTGAATAAACGGGCCTAATTGAGGATCAAGAAAACTTTGCTGAACAATGTTGTAGCAGTATGGGCAACCCGCCTGATGAAAATAGATCAGTAGATTTTTCCCTGCCTCATCCGCTTCCTGCAGATCATCGGCAATATCTAAAAAGCTATCTTTAAACCAATAAGGTTCCTCAATCACGCTACCTGAGTAGTTAATGATTTGGGTGCCCGGTTCCGCGGCATAAGCCGAAACCGCCCCTAACATGAGCAGAGTGATGAGTACTAACCCTTTATACATGTGCCACCTTCCCGCATTCAATCGAACGCGTTTATCGTTAAGTGTGTGTTGTCTGATGGATATAAACCAGCCCATCCAAACTGCGTAAATAGCTGATCCGTATAGAGATCAACAGGCGCGGTAATCTCCATGACTTGATGAATTATCGGGTGTTCAAACTTAATAGTAGACGCCATTAGCATTAATCGCTGCAGATCAAAATTCTCGCGGAACGATTTGTTATGCTTATTATCCCCATGGTTTGTATCACCAATGATGGGGTGGAATATATGTTTCATGTGACGACGAATCTGGTGCTTACGGCCAGTTTTGGGTTTGACTTCAACCAGCGAGTAACGGGATTTTTCATAGCGACCAACGGGAATATCTAACTCCACGGTGCCTAAACGGCGATAGTCTGAAACGGCCTCCTGGGGCTCTTTATCCTTATTGGCGTGTTTATCTGCAATTTTATCGAGCTCCTCTTTCAGCGCGTAATCAATCACATCTCCATCGGGGGTATAGCCGCGCACCATACAAAGGTAGGTTTTTTCAACCTTGCGCTCAGCAAAGAGCGCATTCATTTTTTGTGCGATCTCTTTATTTTTGCCGAACAAAATCACACCCGATGTGGGGCGATCTAATCGATGAATGGTATAAGGGCTGCCACCATTAAAGTAAACCTTAAGCATTGAGGCCAGATTTGGCGTGCCCCGCGGCGCAATCCAACTAGGATGAACCAACAAGCCTGACGGCTTATTTAAGGCGATAATGTCATCATCTTCGAAGAGTATATTTAAGTCACACATCTATTTTTTCATCTATTTGGAGGACGGCTGATTCTACTTGAGCGTAAAACTATGTAAAGAGAGCTTGAAAAACCGAGTAAAAGGCTTATATATAGTGGTATATTAAACAAAGAATTTCTTCGAGGGTAACATGCGTAACGTAAACACTTATGATGTTCGGTCTGAACAGTCAGTTTTACAAACGAACAAAGTGATTCGAAATACCTATATGCTGCTGGCAATGACCATGGTAGTGAGTGCAATCACCGCCGGCATCTCCATGCTTCTGCAAATACCTATGATTGTATATTTTGGCAGCTTTATACTGAGCTTTGTTATGTTATTCATTTTGAATAAGAAGCAAAACAGCGCCGCAGCCCTTCCGCTTGTCTTCCTCTTCACAGGCATGATGGGTTTTGGTTTAGGTCCAGTGATTAATAACTACCTAGCGATGGCCAATGGTGGCCAGGTTGTCATGACCGCGTTAGGTATGACAGGGTTAACCTTTTTTGGGTTATCCGCTTACGTACTGACCAGCAAAAAAGACTTCAGCTTTATGGGCGGCTTCCTTGCCGCAGGCATGATGGTTGCGATTATTACGATGGTTGCGCTGTTTGTATTGCCGCTTTTCGGCGTGCAATTAGGCGCATTGCATTTGGCCTTCTCTGCCCTTGTCGTATTGTTAATGTGTGGCTTTATCCTTTACGACACAAGCAACATCGTAAATGGTACATACACAAACTACATTATGGCTACCGTTAGCTTGTACCTAAACATCTACAACTTATTCATTCACTTGCTTAGCCTTGTGGGTTTTCTTAGCGATGATTAATTAGCATTACTTATATAAAAAAAGCCCTGCTTTCTTTAAGATAGCGGGGCTTTTTATTAGAGGGCTGCTAAAAAATAGCACCTAACTTAGACCTTAAGCCTGCAGATATTATGAAATTCTCATTAGTTATCCATGCATCGCCATTTAGTGCGCAAACCTCATCAACCGCATACCGCTATGCAAAATGCTTATTAGATGAGGGCCACCAGATCTTCCGTATATTTTATTATGGCGATGGTGTATTGGTCGCTAATCAACAGATCACGCCACCACAAGATGAAAGTAATCTTTTAACCGCATGGCAGGCCTTAGCCGAGGAGCACGCTTTGGATCTGGTCGTTTGCATAGCAGCAGCAGTTAAACGCGGCATACTGGATGAAAACGAAGCGAAGCGCTATGAAAAGCCAAATGCCAACCTAGCGTCAGGGTTTGAGCTTTCAGGGCTCGGGCAGTTAGCGGAAGCGATTGCCGTTTCCGATCGTGTCGTTACCTTTGGGAGTTAGTGGATGAGCGCTAAAAAAAGTATCTTAATCATTAACCAGTCAGCGCCCTATGGATCAAGTAATGGGAGGGAGTCTCTAGACCTTGCCCTCACCTGCTCCATCTTTGAGATGCCAGTATCACTTCTGTTTGTCGGGGATGGTTTATATCAGCTGATCAATAACCAATCACCTGAACAGCTTCAGATGAAAAAGCATGAAGCGATGCTAAGCGCGTTACCTATGTATGATATTGATCAAATCTATGTGACCGCTGAAGACTTAAGTGAGAATGATTTAACGGAAAACGATTTGGCAATGCCTGTGACCCTGATCCAGCGTGACGTTATTGCATCACTTATCCAACAAAACGATTCAGTACTGACCTTTTAATTATGACTTTACATGTAATTAACAAAACGCCGAGCAACCTCCCCCTATATCATAGAATGTTGAACGGCCTATCCGCAGGTGACGGCATACTTCTAATTGAGGATGCCGTTTATGCTGGACTGTCAGCTCATCAGGCTTTGTTTGAGGGGCTTCCTATAGATATCAAGCTAGGGGCACTCGAAGCGGACATTCAAGCCCGAGGGTTAACACACAGGCTCTCACCTACCTTTACCTTAGTGAACGATAAGGCGTTTGTGCAGCTAAGTTGCGAACACGACAAAGTGGTTAGTTGGTATTGAGTTATGACAATAGCATTTGATGAAGAAGGTTTTTTACGCGACCTTAGCGCGTGGTCAACTGAGTTAGCGGTAGAGATCGCGGCGGCAGAAGGTATCACCTTGACCGAGGCCCACTTAGAAATAATCACCGTAGTGCGTGACTTTTATCACCAGTATCAACTGTCCCCAGCGATGCGTCCTTTAGTCAAGGCGGTTACATTGGCGCTAGGTAACGATAAAGGCAAGAGCATATACTTAATGAAGCTTTTCCCGGGTAGCCCGGCAAAATTGATTGCGAAGATCGGCGGCCTTCCAAAACCTGATAACTGTCTTTAAGCAATAAAACGAATAAAGCCGCCTGTTTTTACCTATCAGCTATTTCCTCTCTCCCTTGGCTAGTCTATGCTTTAACAAAGTATATTTCTAAGCTTTTCAATAGTATCCAAGCTATGGGATACTCGAATAAAAATATAGGCGCTTTTTAAAAGTGATTTTTTAAAATGCTCTTTTCTGTAGTAAATTTGGATGGGTAGAACACCATGGGTTTAGAATCAGCAGCTGAACACCTTCGGAGCTTACAAACAGACCAAGCTTTTCAGCAACAAGAGTCAAGCGAGAGCAGACGCAGCAACCAAGAAGAAGTGGTCTACCATCAGTGGGCGATGTTCAAGGTCGATAATGAGCTATATGGTGTTGATGTTGTTCAGGTTAAAGAAGTTTTACGCTACAGCGAAATAACCCACGTTCCAGGTTCAGACCATTATATTCTGGGTATTATCAACCTTCGCGGTAATGTAGTAACGGTTATTGATACACGACAAATGTTTGGCCTTACGCCCCATACGCCTGACGACGACACCCGTATCATCGTAGTTGAATATAACGAGCAGGAAGTTGTCGGCTTAGTTGTAGACAGCGCGAATGAAGTGATTAACCTGCCGCAAAAAGATATAGACCGTGCGCCAAATGCGACGGGGGATGAAACCACTAAGCGGTTTGTAATGGGTGTATGTTACTACAACAATATTTTGATTATCTTGCTGGATCTTTTAAAGATGCTGCAAAGTATTACACCGCTCGATGCCAATGAAGACCCGTCCTAATTAGACGGTCTCTACACACTGTTTAAGGGCTGCTATTGCAGCCTTTATTATTTTTACGCCCCAATATGAACAGCGATCTGTCGTTGGCTGCCTAAATGCCTGTGCTCCCAACAATACACCCCCTGCCAAGTGCCTAAGCACAAACGCCCTTTTTTAATCGGTATAGAAAGCGTACTCGCGGTTAATGCCGCTTTGATGTGAGCGGGCATGTCATCTGCCCCTTCAAAAACATGGGTATACAACGCATCCCCCTCAGGTACGAGCCGATTAAGCCAACGTTCGAGGTCGTCTTGGGCACTGGGGTCAGCATTTTCCTGAATGACTAAGCTCGCACTGGTGTGCTGAATCAGTAAATTGCAGATCCCGTCGGTCATATGCGAGCGATTAACTAGCGCGCTTAACGCTGATGTGAACTCATATAAACCTTGATGACGGGTGGCAACAGTAAGAATCTCAACCATAAAAAAATACCCCTATATAAAGGGGTATTTTAGCAAAGAATACTGACGGCAAAATAAGTAATTAACTAGCCATCAGATTGGGTGCTCATCACATTACACGGTTAGTGGTCATGAACTTAGTATCAGCGTCAGGCCCCGTATTATCAGCATACAGCGTAATGCCTGAACGCAAACAGATCGATAAGTTCTGATGGGACTCTTCTGTTTCTTTAGGTAGAAGATGTTCAACGATCTCTTTCTCATCAAGCAACTCTTGCTCAGTCGCTGTCAGACGTTGGCGACTAAAGTCTCCTACTTCAATATCATGCACAATCTGGTAGCGTCCGTAGTTACAACGCACAGGGAATGAGTAGAAGATCCCTTTTGTTATTCCGTAACTACCATCACTTAAAATACCCATACTGATGATCTCACCCGGATCCGTACCTAAGACCCAGTCGCGCATCTGATCGACAATAGCCTGTGCGGCAGACGCGGCACTGGAAAGGCCACGTGCTTCGATGATCTCTCCACCACGCTGCTGAACTTTAGGAATAAACTCATCTCTGTACCATGCCGTATCGATTTGAGACATCGCTGGGCGGCCTAAGATTGTTGCCTGGTGCAGATCTGGGTATTGCGTAGGTGAATGGTTACCCCAGATCATGATGCCGCCGATATCACGCGTGGTCGCGCCACAATGGTTAGCGAGAATACCTTTAGCGCGGTTATGGTCCAAACGGGTTAAGCAGGTAAACTGAGACGGGCTAAGGTTTGGTGCATTACGGCTCGCAATCAAAGCATTTGTATTAGCGGGGTTGCCAGTGATTAGCACTTTGACATCACGGTTAGCAAAATCGTTTAGCGCCTTACCCTGACGGGCAAAAATTGCCGCATTTTCTTCTAATAGGTCACGTCGCTCCATACCTGGACCACGAGGTTTTGCGCCAACTAAAAGCGCGTAATGGGCACCTCTAAAACCGGCTTCAACGCTATCATGCAGTGTAATGGTGTGCAGCAATGGGTACGCGCAATCCATCAACTCCATAGCAACACCGCGTAATGAATCCATGGCGTGAGGCAGTTCAATTAATTGAAGGATAACGGGCTGATCTTTTCCCATCATCTCACCCGCGGCAATTTTAAATAACAAACTATAACTAATTGCACCAGCGGCACCGGTAACTGCTATACGAACGGGACGTCTCATACCTTATAACCTCGTAGAATATGCTTACAACAAACCATTACAATTAATACCAAAGTATAACCATTTAGCGCAGAAAAGTAATTAATTCGCTTATGCAATGGAGAATTTATCATTAATACTAGCGTGAAAAGTACGAAGCTAACAGCCGCTATTTATAAACCACGAGAGGATTCAGAACGAAGGTAAATACGCTGATCCTGAGAAAGCGCTCTTTTAATCATCGACAATAAGGCATCTTTATCACGGTTGAGCACGCCTTTTAAAACCAGGTAGTTTGAAGCATGGTCGCTTCTGAAGATGGTTTTTTCTAATGTTAAATGCGCGATAAAGAGCTCCATCTCTTGTATAAGCTGACGCTGGGAAGCCATGACAAAGTCATCACCAAAGGCTGAAATAAATGAGGCCTCCGCTTGATGGAAGAAAAGCACTAAGGTCGCTAAGTAGTCTGGCTGAGTTTCATTAACCAGTGTGGCTGAATCAAGCGCATGTTGTTCGCTGTAATTGACGCCCCCCATGCCATTAATAATCATCACCGATGATTTTAGGCCCGCTGCACTGACCTTATGCAGTGCATCAACCGTTGTCTGGAAGGTTTCGCCTTTATCTATTTTGGTCAGAATCTGATCATTACCGCTTTCAGCACCGACATACAATAGAACCAGTCCCAAACGTCTAAGCTCAGCGAGTTCCTCAACGGTTTTATTTTTCAAGTTTCGAGGTAAACAATAGGACGAGACACGACTAACTGACGGTAAGTACTGTTTAATCGCTAATAAGATACTCTTTAAGCGATCAAAGGAGAGTGCCATAGCATCACCATCCGCCAGAAAAACGCGTCTTACGCTGGTCAGTGACAGAGCCCAGCGCTGAAGGTCTTCAACAATATCGGCCTGTGCTTTTGGCTTAAACTTTTTCTGTGGTTGAGTGTACATTTCACAAAATGTACACCGGTTCCAACTACACCCATTGGTGACCTGTAAAATAAGCGAATTCGCCTCGCTGGGAGGGCGAAACACAGGCTCAATGTAATTAATGGGTGGGTAGAGATGCATATTATGGCGCGGCTTTGTTAAATAAAGTGTAAAAGTTTTCGCTGGTGGCTTCGGCTACCGCTTCTACGCTTATGCCTTTTAAATCGGCCACACATTGGGCTACTTCAACCACATATTTAGGTTCATTTTTCTTACCGCGGTGTGGAACCGGCGCCAAGTAAGGCGAATCGGTTTCGATCAGGATACGGTCCAGAGGCACTGCTTTAACGACTTCACGTAAATCCGCCGCATTTTTAAACGTAATAATACCGGAAAAAGAGATCATGTAATTTAAATCAAGGGAGGCTTTCGCCATCGCTAAACTCTCAGTAAAGCAATGCATAACCCCTGCCGACGCTAGATTACCATGGGCCTTAATCAGCGACAGTGTATCCTGCTGAGCTTCGCGGGTATGGATAATCGTTGGAAGCCCTAACTGCCCGGCTGCAACAAGGTGGTTTTTAAAGCTTTCCTGCTGCTGATCTTGGGTATCTGTTTGATAAAAATAGTCTAGCCCCGTTTCACCTATCGCGATAATTTTTTCACGTTCAGCGCGCTCAACTAGATCGTTAATGCTGACCTGCTCTTCAGCGGCGCTTAACGGGTGAACACCAACCGATGCGTACACCTGTTCATAGGCTTCAATAAGGGCGTACATCTCATCAAAGTGAACGAGGTCGATAGACACGCAAAGCATCTTTTTAACCTTGCGTTCATCGGCAGCGTTCAGCATTAAAGAGAAATCATTATGGTACGGGGACAGGTCAAGCCTGTCCAAGTGGCAGTGCGAATCTATAAACATAGGAAGGGTAACTTAAAGTGCGTTAGTCTTACGCTCAGAACTTAACGAGCCCGCTAAATAGTTTTCGATTTTGTTAATCAATGTGGAATCGTCTGTCGAGAGTTGAATACCGATTCCCGGCGTACGACCACCTTGAGCGCCTTTAGGTGTAACCCACACAACTTTACCCGTCACCGGTATTTTATCTCCCTCCTCCATGAGCTCAAGTAGCATGAAAACTTCTTCACCTAAATGATAGGAGCGTAGGGTCGGTATAAAAAGACCGCCGTTGACGATGTACGGTAAATAAGCCTTATACAGCTCTTCTTTGGTTTTTATCGTTAACGATAAAATACCATGGCTTAAACGTGGTACAGCTACCATACAGTTCTCTCCTCCTTAATTAAGCAGTGCAGCCCACTCCAGTAGGATGCATTCGAGCAATAATTGTTTATTAGGGTTTTGCCTTAACAATATAGCTTTGCGCTCTTCATGAACTTTATCTGCTAACTTGAAGATTCTAACGGGGTTAGTTTTTTTAGCAACAGCATTGATCATATTACGCGCATCATCCTGTCGAATAAACTCGCTTGATTCGCATAGAGCGCCACGGGCCGCATCAATGAGCAAGCTATAAAACCAGCTCAGAATCAGTTCAATGTTCAATTTGCTCCATGCTTGTGCAACCTCAAGCGCTGTACGTCGCTGCTTAAGTATATCGGCCAAGCCTCTTACAAGCTGCGCACGCTGCTCATTCAGGCCGTTGTTGATATAAGCAAGGGCCTCCATGGGCGCACCTAAGTTGATATGAAGTATGTTTTTAGCACGCTCCTCGTCTAACTCCGCTGCATTCATAAGCCAGCTAACCGCTTCCGCTTCCGCTGGGGGGTGACACTCTACATGCTGACACCGACTCTTAATGGTAGGAAGTAGCTGCCCCATCTTGGAGGTGATCAGCAGAATGAGTGTATCGCCCCCAGGCTCTTCAAGCATTTTCAATAACGCATTGGCAGACGCTATGTTCATAGAGTCTGCGGGGTTAAGTACAACAACACGGTAGCCGCCCTGCTGTGCCGTACTATAGATGAATTCATTTAAAGCACGTACTTGATCAACTTTGAGTTGCTTCCCTTGCTCTTCGGGCTCGAGCAAATACAGGTCAGGATGACTACCCGCCATGTTAAGCTCACAAGGCTTACAATGACCACAGGCTCTGTTACCTTCTGGCTGCTGACACAGCAAGTAATGGGCAAAGGATTGAGCAAAGTCGGCTTTACCTATACCCGGCATACCGTGGAGCAAAAGCGCATGCGGTAATCGATTAGCTTGGTGTAACTGTGTCAGGTGCTGAAAACGGTCATTAAACCAAGGGTGAGCGGTTACAAGTTCGGACATAGCGCTAATTACCTAAATACTGACTGACAGCAGACGCGATCTGCTGTTGAACATCAGGCAATGCAACCGATGCATCGATGATAGCAAAACGTTCAGGTTCGTTAGCCGCACGCTGCAAATAGGCTTGGCGCACCTTACAAAAGAAGTCGACTTTCTCTTGTTCAAAACGGTCAGGGGTACTGCGGGCTGACGCACGCATTAACCCCACTTCAACATCAAGATCTAACAGCAAGGTTAAGTCGGGATGAAGGCCATGCTGAACTAAGGTTTCTAGCAAACGGATATGCTCCTCATCAACGCCGCGACCGCCACCTTGATAAGCAAATGTTGCATCGGTAAAACGATCACTAATAACCCACGCCCCACGCGCTAACGCTGGACGAATCACGTTCTCAATATGCTGAGCCCTTGCAGCAAACATCAATAAAAGCTCAGTGTCTTGGCTAACGCGCTCCTCACGTGGACTCAATAGTAGCTCGCGCAGCTCTTCAGCAAGTGGCGTGCCGCCCGGCTCGCGGGTTAATACAATATCAATTCCCCGTGCGTGTAAAAGATGACAAAGGAAATCAATATTCGTGGATTTACCCACCCCTTCGGTACCTTCAACCGTGATAAAGCGGCCTCGCTGAACTGTAGTCATATATTCCTGTTTACTATTTACGGTGATGATCGATAGTCTTTGCGGCGTGATAATTGATACTTCCTTACCGCATTATTATGTTCTTTAAGTGATGAAGAAAAGTAATGGGTTCCATCCCCTTTTGCAACGAAATAGAGCGCTTTCCCCTTTTTAGGGTTGAGTGCAGCGGTGATCGCATCAGGACCAACCATTGCAATAGGTGTTGGCGGTAATCCTGAAATGGTATAGGTGTTATAAGGTGTTGGCTTACGTAAATCTGAACGACGTATATTACCTTTGTAATTATCCCCCATACCATAAATAACCGTCGGGTCTGTTTGCAAACGCATACCGATGTTTAAACGACGCACAAACACTCCGGCGATAATAGGTCGCTCTTCTGCCCGCGCGGTCTCTTTCTCAACAATAGACGCCATTATTAGAGCATCGTAGGCTGACGTGTACGGAAGTTTCTTATCTCTCGCCTGCCATGCTGGCTCCAACGTTTCGATCAGCATTTTGTGGGAGCGTTTAAGCAGTGCTAGTGCTGAACTGTTTTTTTCAAAGCTATAGGTTTCAGCAAGAAACAACCCTTCAAGGTGAGTGTACTCAGTTTCTAGCTGCTCAAGTAACTGTTTTGGCGATAACCCTTTAATATCATTCTTCAGGTATTGATTAGACTCAAGCGCAGCAAGTAACTGCTTGTAGTTACTCCCTTCCACAATGGTAAAGTTGTAATTGATAGAACGACCTGAGGTGATTTTTTTCAAAAGAGTGACGGGCGTCATATCCGGTGTTAAACCATACTCGCCTGCTTTTATCTTCCTGCCCAGCCCCGTTTGACGGGCATAGAACTTAAGATAATAGATGTTTATATTTTCACTTTTGGTTTTAAGTTTATCGACTAACCCATTGAATGATAATCCTTTATCAACAACGATGCTGCTATTTTCAGCAAAGTTTAATGGCGTTGCTATGTAGGTTTTAAAGTCGTTGTATAGCCAATACGCAGCCGCCGTAGCCATCAGTACAATCAAAGCAATAACACAAAATATCTTTTTCAACGACTTAATTTCCTAAGCTAACGAATACAGTGGAATCATTCACAATCAATCTCTCGTTGGAGAATGGATTGCAGCAGGCGTGTAATTGGGCCCACATCATAATGTTTATTATCTAAGGTAACGATTGGCCACAGGCCTATCAGGCTATTACACATAAAGAGATCATTCGCCTGCATCAACACGGATGGTAAAAAACGCCCTTCAACAACGGAGATGCTTTCACGCTTTAATAAGCCAATAAGATGATCACGCATCACCCCTTTAACCCCGCAACGGTCAATGAGTGGTGTTTGTACTTCCCCTTTTTCTGGATCATACCAAAACAGGTTACTCATTGTACCTTCAACCACAAAACCTTCCGCATCTAGCATAACGCCCTCAGAGATATTCGGGTCTTGCCATTCTGCACGGGCCATGACTTGGTCGAGCCGATTAAGGTGTTTTAATTGCGCCAATGCCGGGTTAAGCGGTAAACGGTAATCACAAACTCGAGCAACAACCCCCTTTTCCATCTTCTCGGTATTAAGTGCCCGTTCTGCCACGGTGATAATACGTGTTGCTGAAACCGTCTGTGGTGGCGCATAGCCGCGAAGACCTTCCCCCCTTGTTACGATCACCTTAACGGTCTGATCGCCGCAGAGCGGCAGTTGAGCGAGGTCTGATTCAACCTGAGAGGCAACCTGATCAGGAAATCCTAAACGTGCCAAACCATAAGCAAGACGACTAAGGTGCTGAGGTAAACGTTGAGGGTGGCCACCGATAACCGCAATGGTTTCAAAGACACCGTCGCCATAGCCAAGCCCCCTATCCGCAATGTTTATTTGATCGGTAGCGGTACCATTAACCCAAGTCGCCTGCATAAATCTGCCTAATACAATTTATATTTTTTTAAAAAGAAGTGAGGCGTTTGTACCACCAAAACCAAATGAATTCGACAAAGCTGAATCAATAACACAGGTTTGAGGGGTGTGGGGCACATAATTAAGATCACAGCCATCAGAGGGCGTTTCTAAATTAATGGTTGGAGGTGCGACTTGATGTTTCAGCGCTTTAACGCAGAAAATCGCTTCAACGGCGCCCGCAGCCCCGAGCAGGTGCCCTATCATCGACTTTGTTGAACTCATGCGTACTGCATCAGCCGCGTGCCCTAAAACCTGCTTAACCGCGTTAGACTCGGCGATATCCCCTGCTTGAGTTGAGGTGCCATGCGCATTAATATAGTGAACCTTGTCGGATGCCAGTTTCGCATCCGCAATGGCATTGCTCATCGCCAACGCCGCCCCTTCACCTGAAGCCGGCGGTGAGGTCATGTGGTAGGCATCATCACTCATACCAAAGCCTGCCAGTTCGCAATAGATCTCAGCGCCTCGCGCTTTAGCATGGCTATACTCTTCAAGCACAAGAATACCGGCCCCATCACCCAACACAAAGCCATCCCGGTCTTTATCCCAAGGACGGCTAGCGGCTTCGGGTGCATCATTGCGAGTGGAGAGCGCTCGTGCGGCAGAGAAGCCCGCAATACCTAAAGGCGTCGTCGCCATCTCTGCGCCCCCAGCTAACATAACATCCGCATCACCGTATTGAATCATGCGCATAGCTTGACCAATATTATGGGTGCCGGTTGTGCAGGCGGTGGTGATTGCAATATTCGGCCCTTTGAACCCATATTTAATGGCCAAATTACCTGCAATCATGTTGATGATACTACCGGGAACAAAAAAAGGAGAAACACGTCGAGGGCCCGACTGTTCTAATATATCAACATTCTTTTCAATCATTGGCAAACCACCAATGCCTGAACCAATGGCGCAACCAATGCGTGTCGCGTTCTGCTCAGTCACCTCGATACCTGCGTCATTCACCGCTTGTATCGCCGCCGCCATGCCATACTGGATAAATAGATCCATCTTGCGAGCATCTTTTGGATTTAGGTAGTCTGCGACATCGAAGTTTTTAACAGAGGACGCAAAACGCGTTGCGTAAGGGGTGGCATCGAAGTGCGTTATAGGTGCAGCACCACTTTTGCCCAATAACAGTTGAGACCAAGTTTCAGTGACGGTGTTGCCTATTGGCGTCAGCATCCCTATACCAGTAACAACTACACGTCTACGTGTCATTAAATATCTCCATACGCTAAATACAGATGTACAACATCAAATCTACAGACAAAAGAAAAGCCGCGCTATCTACTAAGATAGGCGGCTTGCCATAGATTCTTGCTGTATACGATTACTGGTGTGCGTTGATGTAATCGATAGCTAGCTGAACTGTAGTGATCTTCTCAGCTTCTTCGTCTGGAATCTCTGTTTCAAATTCTTCTTCTAGAGCCATTACTAGCTCTACAGTGTCTAGGGAGTCAGCGCCTAGATCTTCAACAAAAGAAGCTTCTTGAGTAACTTCTTCTTCTTTAACACCCAACTGCTCTGCGATGATCTTTTTTACGCGCTCTTCAATGCTGCTCATATCTCTTCCTATCTTCTTATTAACACCACACACCTGGTTTGGTATGCGGAAAGAAATTTTATTAAAAGCACTTTAGCTAAACAAGTTAATTCAAACTAAACTCAGCTAAAATGATAAATATTCTCTACCTGACGGCACATTATCAACATTTCGAGGAAAAAAACAATTCCCCTAGGCCTCTTTTAGCCCATATACATGCCACCATTGACCTGAATCGATTCTCCCGTCACGTATCCACCGCTCTCGCTGGCTAAAAAACCAACAACAGCTGCAATTTCTTCTGGTCGACCAAGACGGTTCAGTGGGATCTGTGCTTTAAGCGCTTCTTTATGCTCATCGGCCAGTCCACTCGTCATATCGGTATCGATAAAACCCGGTGCAACACAGTTAACGGTAATGTTGCGTGAACCCACTTCACGAGCCAAAGCACGGGTAAAGCCTTCCATGCCGGATTTAGCTGCTGCATAGTTAGCCTGACCAGCATTGCCCATTGAGGCAACCACCGAGCTAACGCTAATGATACGTCCCCAGCGCGCTTTGGTCATGCCTCTTAGGCAACCTTTAACCAAACGAAAAACAGAGTTTAGATTGGTATTCAAAACAGAATCCCATTCGTCATCTTTCATTCGCATTAAAATATTATCACGGGTAATACCTGCATTATTTACAAGTATTTCGATCGTACCGTAGTCCGCTTGAACGGTTTTAAGTACAGCCGTAACGGAATCGCTATCCGCCACATCTAAAACAAGGCCCGCGCCTTTGATATTAGACTCAGAAAGATAAGCGCTGATAGCTGTAGCGCCATTTTCACTGGTTGCTGTACCAATAACCACCGCGCCTTGCTTACCCAGCTCTAACGCGATTGCTTTACCGATACCCCGTGTTGCGCCGCTTACTAGCGCTACCTTACCTTCAATACTCATTCTTATTATTCCTTGCTCGTCCGATTAGGCATTAAGCGCTTTTTCAAGGCCCGCTGCATCATTAATCGCCGCTACGATCAGAGGTCTGTGAATTTTTTTATTTAAGCCCGATAATACTTTACCTGGCCCACATTCTAATGCGTTTTCAATACCTTGTGCGACCATATTTTGAACACTTTTTGTCCAAAGCACAGGACTGTATAGTTGAGTTAGAAGATTGTTTTTCAACTCATCAACCGATGCAGGTGCTTGTGCTGTTGTGTTTTGTACCACTTGAATATCAGGCATCCGAACATCAATATTTGATAGCTCCAGCGCCATTTTTTCAGCAGCGGGACGCATCAAGTCACAATGCGAAGGCACACTTACAGGTAAAGGTATCGCTCTTTTAGCACCTGCAGCTTTGCAGTTTTCAATAGCGCGTGCAACTGCTTCTTTATGGCCTGCAATTACAACTTGCCCTGGGCAGTTGTAATTAACCGGCGAAACAACGTCACCTTGCTCTGCGTCTATACACGCCTGCGCTATCGCTGCGTCATCAAGACCTAGAATAGCTGCCATAGCGCCAGCACCCGCTGGCACCGCGGTTTGCATAAACTCACCACGCAATTTCACCAGTTTAACACCATCCGCAAAACTGATAGCACCACCGCACACAAGAGCCGTATATTCACCTAAACTATGACCGGCTAAAACGGAAGGCATCTCGCCACCCTGTTCTTGCCAAAGACGCCATAAAGCAACACCCGCCGTTAACAATGCGGGCTGAGTTTTATCAGTTCGATCAAGCTCTTCTGATGGACCGCTTTGAACAAGCGCCCATAGGTCATAACCAAGAACAGCAGACGCTTCGGCAAAAGTGTCAGTGATCACAGGGTGAGATTCTGCTAATTCAGCGAGCATCCCCTGCTGTTGGGAGCCTTGTCCCGGAAAAACGAAAGCAAGTTTTTGCGACATGATTTCCTCAAATCGTCAATCTAATTTAGTAACACGCCTGCAGATTGATGTAATAGCACAGGCTAATGTCGGCGTAGTTTACAACATTACAAAGTAATTAAAACCGCTAGCGGATGAATCAGGCGAGCTTATGCTCTATTTCATCGCATATCTTACTGGGGAGGTTTTGCTCTACTTCGGCTACAGCCTGATCAAGTGCATAACCAAAGCACTGTTCATTGGCTGCGCCATGACTTTTTATCACAATCCCTTGAAGCCCTAACAAACTCGCACCATTACGACGCGAAGGGTCAAGCTGTTGCTTGATCTCACTTAAAATAGGGCTGGCCAGTAGTGCAAGCACTCGACGATATAGACCTTTTTTAAAGCTGGACTGAAACTTATGACTAATTAGTCGCGCTAAGCCTTCACTGCTTTTTAGCGCAATATTACCGACAAAGCCATCACAAACAACCACATCCGCTTTACCTTTATAAAGGTCATCCCCTTCAATATAGCCGATATAATTAAGCCCGCCCTTCTCTTCAATAAGACGAGAGGCCAACTTAACTTGCTCATTACCCTTAACTTCTTCCTCACCGATATTCAGCAAACCAACACGCGGCTCTGCAATGCCATCGACAGCCTGAACCATCACAGATCCCATAATGGCAAACTGTAGAAGGTGTTCTGCGCTGCAATCAACATTCGCGCCGAGATCTAGCATATGACAATGCCCGTCAGTTGTTGGAACGGTCGAGGTAATCGCCGGTCGATCAACATTAGGAAGTGTGCGTAAAATATAACGCCCCAACACCATTAAAGCCCCTGTATTGCCCGCACTTACGCACGCCTGAGCTTGCTTATCAGCAACCAATTGGAGGGATTTAAACATTGAGGACTCTTGACCATTACGAATCGTGAGTGAGGGTTTCGCGCACATTGAGATAGTCTCAGCGGCATGAACAACATCAAGACGACAAGCGACTTCAGAGCTTAACTGGGTCAATAAGGGGGTAATAGCTTCTTGATGGCCAACAAGTTTGACCGAAAGATGCGGGTAACGTTTTAGTGCGTCGATTGTAGCGGGGATCGTAATGCGGGGACCGAAGTCCCCGCCCATCACATCAACTGCAATGGTGTAGTAGGCTGACAATATTACTCGTCATCCTGCTTAATTACTTGTTTGCCACGGTAGAAACCGTCAGCAGATACATGGTGACGAAGGTGCGTTTCACCTGTAGTTGCTTCTACAGATAGAGTCGGGTTACCTAGCGCATCGTGTGAACGACGCATATCGCGACGGGAACGAGACTTCTTACTTTTCTGAACTGCCATGACTAAATAGCTCCTGGTTCTTTCTATTTGTTATTGGCTTTTAATTGCGCCAACACACTAAATGGATTCGGTTTATCGTTAGTTTCTGTCACTGCCCCGGCATCGCCGTATGAAGTTTTGATAGAACAATCATCATGATAAGCATCATGAGGAAGGCTCAAAATCAACTCTTCTTCAACCACAGAAAGCAACTCAATCTCTTCATCCCCTATAATTAAGGGATCATAAACGCGAGGAAGCTGTTTTGCAGCATCCTCACTGACCGCAAGGGCAAGATTAAAATCAACCTCTACGGCAACCTCTACTGGATCTAAGCAACGTTGACACGTCATGAAAACATGACCTTCAGCATTGCCAGTAATGGTACGAATACGCTGTTCATCGACAGCAAACTGGAGATCGACTTTAATAGAGCCATCAGTACCAATCAATGATTGGCAAAGAATAGGCATCCTATTTAAATCGGCTACACCCGTTATTCGCACTTCCCGCTCAGCAAGTTTTCGCGGATCTACTTTGTTAGGTAATGGACCGTTTGACATAAGCGCGCAATTCTAGGGCTCGAAAACCCATCTGTCAAAGACTTTGGGGTTTAATTATGTAATAAAACCGCTAATATTCGAGCCTTCATACATTAACGGTTAAAAAAAGACATGAGAAACCTGATTTTAGCATCTAGCTCACCGTTTCGTCGTCAAATTTTAGATAAACTTCAACTTGAGTATTCATGCCTCTCGCCTGATATTGATGAATCACCCAACGGGAATGAGACGCCGGTGCAATTGGTGACTAGACTTGCCGTCGCCAAAGCTGAAAAGATTGCCGAAACCGAGTCCGATAGTTTAATTATCGGTTCAGACCAAGTCGCGGTTTTAGGTGATGAGATCTTAGGCAAACCCCACACCCACGAAAACGCAGTTAAACAGTTACAGAGATTATCTGGCCACCGCGTCACGTTTTTAACAGGGCTCGCCCTCATCAACTCAAAAAGCGGCAATATTCAACGCGAAGCCGTGCCGTTTGATGTTGTGTTCCGAACCTTGACGGATGAGATGATTGAAAATTATCTGCGCGCTGAAGAGCCTTATAACTGTGCAGGCAGCTTTAAATCAGAAGCGCTTGGAATTGTACTGTTTGACAAACTAGAGGGCGACGACCCTAACACACTGATAGGCCTCCCCCTTATCCGTCTTGTACGCATGCTGGAAAACGAAGGGGTTAATGTACTTTAAAGCCCCGTTTAAGCTGAGTTATAACAAAATGGAGGGCTTAGCCCTCCATTTAAACCGGTAGAAGATATCGCCGTTAACGCAGTTGCACGCCCTGACTTAACCCTAACTGGGTGCTGATCGCCTTAGTAAAACTAACGCCCAACTCATCCACGATCTGCTTCCATGGCTGCTGTTTAGGTGTGTAATCAACTAATTTATCAACTTTGACAACCTCTCGCGCCACATAACTGGTACTCCCTAGGCCATCAATAAGCCCCAGTTCTACTGCTTGCTCCCCTGTCCAGACTAACCCGCTAAACAAACGAGGATCATCTTTCAGACGATCACCGCGCCCCTGTTTAACTTGATCGATAAACTGTTTATGGGTTGTGTTAAGCACACTCTGCCAAAACACTTTCTCATCCTCATTACTCGGTGAGTAAGGGTCTAAGAATGCCTTATGTTCACCCGCAGTATAAAGACGTCGTTCAACCCCAACTTTATCCATCAGGTCGACAAAGCCAAAGCCACCCGCCACAACACCAATAGAACCAACTAAGCTCGCTTTATCTGCATAGATTTTATCTGACGCAGCCGCTATATAGTAAGCGCCTGACGCACCGATATCGGCAATAACGGAATAGAGAGGCTTCTCTGGATGAAGCGCCCTAAGTCGCTTGATCTCATCATAGATATACCCTGCCTGAACTGGGCTACCACCAGGGCTATTAATGCGTAGAATAACCGCTTTAGCATTTTCCTCTTCAAACGCCTCCCTAAGCGACCAAATAATCGAATCGGCGCTGGCATCATCATCGGCACTGATTGGGCCTTTTACTTCGATGACTGCCGTATGCGCATCAAGCCCAGTATCTTTCTCCAAATCACTATTAATGAGCAAAATGCCCATCAAGGCAAAGAGGTATCCAAAGGTCAGCAGCTTAAAAAAGATTCCCCAGCGCCGCGCACGACGCTGCTCAACGAACATGCCATTAAGCAGCTTTTCAATCAGTTTCCACTCTTTTTTGCTTGAAGCATCTTGCTTCGCATGTTCAACCGCTTGACCTAACGCACTATCCGCTTTTATATCGCTAGCGGATTGTTTAACACCCTCAGGCGTTTCACCTGGTGTTTCATTTGATGGATTATCAGACACACATCACTCCTGTTTAGGCAAACACGCCTTTACTATCTAACCACTGCTCCAGCTCGGGAAAGTTATCAACTTCCAATACTGGATTAAAACCTTTTAAGCGATCAATATGATGCGCGCCATAACTTACAGCAATCACATCCATACCCGCTCGCCTACCCATATCGAGATCGTACTCAGTGTCCCCTATCATTAAAGCTTCACTGGCTGGTACGCCCGTTTCAGCCAAGATCTCTTCCAGCATGAGAGGGTTAGGCTTAGAGACCGTTTCATCAGCACAACGGGACGACTCAAAAAGCCAAGCCAGACCAGTTTGAACAAAAGCCCGATCCAGACCACGACGACTTTTACCTGTAGCAACAGCCATGCGCATACCTTTAGCATGCATACTTTCTAGTGTTTTTTGTACGCCCGGAAATAACGGCGTAGGTGTCTCATTCACGCCTAAAAAGTGATGACCATACTGGGTACGCATCTGATCAATACCCGCATCATCGACAGCAGGGATCAGAAGCCTAATCGCTTCAGGTAGGCCAAGACCAATAATATTCATTACGGCACTACTGGCAGGAACGGAGAAGCCACAATCGTCGGCTGCCGCCTGCATACTAGAAATAATGCGCGCCGTTGAATCGATAACCGTACCATCCCAATCAAAAATCAATAACTTATACACGAAACTCCCTTGAGCACTCTTAGTTAGTACGAATACATCTATATATAGGACTGAGCGGAAACTTCAAGCAAACGAAGCAAACTTATTAATTCTTGACCTATATCTTGCTTTTTTTCACTGTCGTAACGTATATTTCAGGAACTTCTCCCAAAAAAAGTTCAGCATGCAATTAAGTCGATTCACCGATTATACTCTTCGTGTACTTTTCTATGCTGCGATTCATGATGACCGCTTAGTCACATTAGCAGAGATAGCAACCTACTATGACATCTCCATTGAGCACCTTAGAAAAGTGGTCCACGCCTTAGCAAAATCAGGTTACCTCGCCACCTTTCGAGGCAAAAATGGCGGCATCAAATTAGCCCAACCTTCAGCACAGATAAATTTGGCAGATATTGTTAATCAATCAGAAGGCGAGCAACCCTTAATTAATTGCGCCCAACAACGGTGCTGCTTAACCAATCAGTGCTCCCTGCAAGACGTATTAGTTGAAGCCCAACAAGCCTTTATCCACGTATTAGAGAAATATACGCTTGAGGACCTACTGATTAACCCCAAAATGCGCACAGTACTGATCAGCCGAAGTGTTACCTAAGAGGGGCCTCGCTCAAACGCCCCTCCTTCTCACCACCACGACTTATCGCTATCCCGTTAACAACAAAAAAGCCCGAAAACGGGCTTTTTAAATAGGGATAGCGACTGAACTAATCTTCAGCGACCTCTAGTTTAGACGGTGAGACCAGTACGCCATTATTATCCGCGTAAACGTACTCACCCGGGCGGAACGTAACCCCACCAAAAGTGAGATCAACGTTAAGCTCACCTAATCCTTTTTTATCGGTTTTCATGGGGTGGGCACCTAACGCCTGTACACCAATATTCAGGTCACCAATCGCATTCACGTCACGGATGCAACCATAGATAATAATCCCTTCCCAGCCATTTACCGTCGCTTTCTCTGCCAGCATATCGCCCAGCATGGCTTTACGCATAGAGCCGCCACCGTCAACAACCAACACCTTACCTTGACCAGGAAGTGCAACTTGCTCACGAACTAATGAGTTATCTTCAAACGCCTTCAAGGTAACAATCTCGCCACCAAAGCGCTCTTTTCCACCAAAGTTGCCAAACATTGGCTCTACAACCTGCACAAGGTCTGGGAATTGATCACATAGTTCGGGTAAAAGATCTTCCACTGTTAACTCCTTAATTGGGATTTATGGCACACGTTGGGTGCTGTATACCGTAAAATAAAAAATGTATATTCGCCGATTCATTGTGCAAATGCACTACAACTTAGGCAGGAATTTAGGAAACATTAGTCCACATGTGCACTAAAAGAACACCCTTACTCCCCGTTATCACCCTTACAATGGCTAGCAGTATTATCATAACGGGCTGCGCGCAGAAAACACCGTCAGCATGCACTAACCCTTACGATCAATGCACCCCCACACCCCCTCGAACGCCCACAAAGGCCACTCTACAAGGGGCTCACTCGCCCGAACATTCCATCACCACCCAAAGCAGAAGCGCGATAGCGCGCATACATCACAACACAGCGAACCGCTCAACCTCAGTACCGGCGAGCAAGCCATCTAAGGTTGTAATAATAGAAACACTCAGAAAACCATACCCACATACACGACCACAAGGCTCACCTGAGCGCGAAAAAGGCTCACTCCCCTCACCGCCCTTTTACACTTTACAGCTGGGCGCCTATCAAAAAAGCAGCAACCTTCATCGGCTAATCAATAGCCTTGATGATAAAGCCGATCTATTTACTTATTCGATAAAAACCAACCTACAGGGGATCGCTTATGGTCAATTTAAGACAATAGATGAGGCCAAAGCGCAGCAGGCCTGGCTCACCAAGCATGGGATCGATGACTTTTTAATACGCAAGCTTCCTGCAAACGCAAAAGCGTTATAGGGCTGACTGAACAGCCACCCGAGAACCAAAAACGCAGCCGAATGGCTGCGTTTATGAGGTAGCGATGCTGCTGCATCAATGATGGGTATGTAGTTGCGCCAGCAGCATTTGAATAGGATGGGGAATAACCTGCTCATCAATGCGCTTAACCTGACTGCGGCAGGAATACCCCGTTGCAACCAGTTTATTTTTATTCTCCGGCGCATTCACCACATCAGCCCAACTTAACTGATAGATCGCTCTGGATGTATCGGCATTTTGGGTTTCATGCCCATAGGTCCCCGACATGCCGCAACAGCCGACCGCTTGAATACTTAGCTTTTGCCCCATCGCCTCATAAATCTCCTGCCAGAGGCGAATTGATGGCGCCACCGAGGTTTTTTCGGTGCAATGCGCGAGCAATTTAAACTCGGCACTAGGCAGATGCGGCGAGTTGTACGTTTTAAGACGATCGGTATGTGTTACTAACCACTCCTGAATCAGCTGCACATTAGGTAGCTCTTTTTCAGGTATGACATAACCGTACTCTTGGCGGTAAGTTAAGGTCATGGAAGGGTCAACGCCGATGAGCGGTACGCCTGTTTCGTCTAAGGCTTTAAGCATAGCACCGTTAGATTCAGCCGCCTTCTCAAACGCCTTCATAAAGCCATGCACATGCAGTGGCTTACCGTTGGGTTTAAAGGGCGCCATCAACACATAAAAACCTAGGCCCGTTAAAAGATCAATCAGATCTAAGACAAGCTGAGATTCAAAATAACTGGTGAACGCATCCTGTACGATAATAACCGCATTATCACGCTCCTCAATACTTAAGCCTTTTATCAGCTCTGGCGTTGCAAACTGAACACCACGGGCTTTCATGCCAGAGATTAAGCTATTGGTACAGATCGCTGGGCTATCAACCATGCCGACATGTTTACGAAAAACCGCTTTAAGTGCCCGGTTTTTCATCGCCCAGTTGTAAGGCGCTGGAAACTTAGCCAGCCATGGAATCATGTACTCTAAGCTACCCACCATATAGTCCTTAGCTGGACGTAAGTAACGCCCGTAGTACACCTCTAAAAAACGCGCTCTAAAATCGGGAACATTAACCTTAATGGGGCACTGACCAACGCAAGATTTACACGCTAAACAAGCCATCATTGACTCATGCACCTCATGGGAAAAGTCGTACTCTTCGCCTTTTTGCTTAGATAAGGTGTTTTTTATCCGACTCGGTAGCGAGGTAAAAAATGAACGGGCTTTAACCTTAGCTGATTCCGTCTGTAGGTTAGTGCCTGTTTTCTCGATTAAGCGAAGCCATTCACGAATGAGCGATGAACGACCTTTAGGCGAATTAATACGCTGCCGAGTCCCTTTCCATGAGGGGCACATCGCATCATTCGGATCGTAGTTAAAACAAGCCCCATTGCCGTTACAGAACATCGCTGAATCATACTCTTCCCGCACAGCAGCGCTGATCTGACGATCAAACTGACCACGGGTTGGCACTTGATCAATTTTAAGCAGTTCAGCCCCCCCAATTGCAGGGGTCGCAATCTTACCCGGGTTCATTTGGTTTCGCGGATCAAACGCGGCTTTAATCTTTTGAAGTTCGGGGTATAGCTCACCAAAAAATTCAGGCGAGTATTCAGACCGAACCCCTTTGCCGTGTTCCCCCCAGAGCAGCCCTTTATATTTAACGGTAAGCGCCACCACTTGGTCGGTAACCTCACGAATTAACGATTCCTGATGCTCATCTTTCATATCGATTGCGGGGCGCACATGAAGCACACCAGCATCAACATGACCAAACATGCCGTATGCCAGCTCCCTATCATCTAGCACCTTGCGGAACTCCATAATAAAGTCAGCAAGGTTTTCTGGTGGAACCGCGGTATCTTCAACAAAAGGGATCGGGCGTTCCTGACCTTTGGCGTTGCCTAACAAGCCAACCGATTTTTTACGCATGGCCCAGACTTTGTTAATTTCGGTCGCACCATAGACAACCGAGAAACCAAAGCTCTTACCCGTTTCACCTTCAACCGTCTTTAAATGGGCTTCTAACTTTGCAACATCGGCTTTTAATGCGGCCTCATCATCCGATGTGTATTCAACGAGGTTGATCCCTTTAATGTCAGGCTCACCCGCTTCTGTTGGAAAATAAGCACTGACTGTGTCCCAAATGATATCGCCCATTGCTAAATTAAGTACTTTAGAATCAATGGTTTCTATTGATGTTGGGTTAAACTTCATTAAGTCTGTCGCATCACGTAATGAGGTTTCAAAGCTATCGTATTTGATATTAACCAGCGCGGCATATTTAGGGATAGGTAACACATTCAGTTTGGCTTCAACAATAAACGCGAGGGAGCCTTCACCACCACACAAAACAGAATTTAGATTAAATAAGCCCTGCTCATCGCGGATATGGGCAAGGTCATAACCGGTTAAACAGCGATTAAGTTTGGGAAACTTCGCATCGATCAGGTCTTTCTTTTCGGTAAAAATAGCATCAACTTGACGATGCACCTCGCCGACTTTGTCATCACGCTTTTTGATCTCAGCCAGTTCGTCGTCTGTAATAGGTCCCGAAGACCACACCTCTCCACCGAGAAACACCGAGTTAAGTTCAAGCACATGGTCACGGGTCTTGCCGTACATAACAGAGCCTTGACCACTGGCATCGGTATTAATCATGCCGCCAATGGTTGCACGGTTACTGGTGGATAGCTCCGGCGCAAAAAACAAACCATAAGGTTTTAGCGCGCGATTCAGTTGGTCTTTTACGACACCGCCCTGAACGCGTACCCAGCGCTCCTCTGCATTGATCTCGAGTACCTGATTCATATGCTTGGAAACATCAACGATCAAACCGTCGGTCAATGATTGTCCGTTTGTCCCCGTACCACCGCCGCGAGCACTTAATTTCACCTCGGCAAACCGCGTCTCATCCGCCAACTTAGCAATAAGTACCAAATCCTCTGTAGATCGAGGATATAACACGCCTTGCGGCAGCATTTGATAGATGCTGTTGTCCGTTGATAACACAATACGGTTCGCGTAATCGGGGTTTAGGTCACCGGAAAAACCGTTTTGTTTAAGTGCGTCAATATAATCAAGATACAGGGCGTCAGTGGTTTCGACTTGCGAAAGACGAGGGATCATCTTTTAGGACCTCTATAGACAACCGCAGCGCTGATCTGCTCAAAAATCAGGCTTATATCGCGGTTGTTGCTCAAATTTGTGATATTGGGTGCTATGATGCAGAATTGTTATTTATCAATCAAACGATAAAATTCTATTAATTAATTGGTTATGTCGAATAATATATCTATACGCCACCTACGTGCTTTCACTGAAATTGCCAAAAGTGGCAGTTTTACACGGGCTGCCGAAAACCTGCACCTGACTCAATCAACACTGACCGCCACCATAAAACAGCTCGAAGAGCAGGTGGAGTTGAAGCTGTTTGACCGCACAACACGCCGCGTTATGCTAACCGGCGAAGGGGAAAACTTCTTCCCAGTGGCAGAAAAGCTAATCTCCGATTTTGATACCGCGTTTAATGACTTAAAAGCGACCACCTCGCAACAAAAAGGCAAGATCGGCATTGCGGCATCGCCCTCAATGATTGGCAGAATGCTGCCTGAGATTATCAAATCCTACCATCAAGCCTATGCCAATATAGGACTTTACCTGCGCGATGATAATGCGAGTGGCATCGAACAACGGGTATTAGAAAATGATGTGGATTTTGGCTTAGGTGGTAATCATTCGAACCAACCGGAATTAAACTACCAACCGGTGTTAATGGATCAGTACGGTATTGTCCTCCCCTCAGACCACCCTCTAAGCCAAGCGGTGCAATTGAAGTGGGCGCACGTGAGTTCACTACCAAGAATCCATTTAACCGAGGACACCGGCACCCGTTCGCAGTTATATAAATTAGAAAGGGAAAACAATCTGGGATTAAATACCCAAAGCCCATTGATTGAGGTCTCAACCCCAGCAGGGCTGGCAGATATGGTAAAAGCGGGTCTAGGTGTTTCTATACTTCCGGCACTGGCGGCCAGTACGAGCGCCTTTTCAACGCTAACATTTATGCCTTTGCACTCACCTGAGCTACAACGAAAAATCTACATAATTACACGTAAAGGTCGCGCGCTAAGTCCTGCCGCAGAAACAATGATGATTATGCTACAGGACTATTTTAAAACGACTCAGCTACCCCATCATGTAACTAAAGCCCCCTCTTAACCAACGTTAATTAAGGCTCTTCAGAATCACTTATACGCGCGAGGCGCTCTTGCTCTTCGGCAAATGCTTCTTTGATCTCAAGCAGAACCGAATCAACATCGGCAGCTTCGCCACTCTCTTCAAATAACCCCGTCAATTCAGTATCGGGGGTTAGATCGCCCTCTTCATACAGCGCCCAGATCTCTTTTGCATACTGCGTATCTAATAGTTCAGGTGCATACTGTCCATAATAGCTTCGCATATTATTAACATCGCGCTCGAGCATCCATTGGGCGTGATTATTGGCTGCCGCATCAACCGCCTGAGGAAGGTCGATAATAACGGGGCCATAGGCATCAACTAGCACATTAAATTCAGAGAGGTCGCCGTGGACTAAACCGGCACACAGCATTCTCACGATATCGCGAATAACAACGGCGTGGTCGGCTAGCGCCTGCTCGGCACTCATCGCCACATCATTAAGACGCGGTGCGACTTCACCATTATCGTCCGTAACTAACTCCATTAGCAGAACACCATCGAAACAGCCATAAGGCTCAGGAACCCTGACCCCTGCCGCTGCTAAACGGTACAGCGCATCAACTTCGGCGTTATGCCAAAGTGTTTCTTGCTGGTCTCGACCAAACTTAGAGCCTTTCTCCATCGCGCGCGCACGACGGCTATTACGTACCTTGCGGCCTTCTTGGTACTGTACTGCTTGTTTAAAGCTACGTTTACTCGCTTCTTTATAAACTTTGGCACAACGGATCTCTGATCCACAACGTACCACGTACACTACCGCCTCTTTTCCACTCATTAACTGCCTGAGAACTTCATCGACTAGACCGTCATCAACAAGTGGTTGTATTCTTTTAGGGATTTTCATGGTGCCCTTATACATGGATTAGAGTACATATGAAACTATATGAAATGAAAAGAAGCAATTTTATCCGCTGATCTTTTTGTATAACCGTCATTCGCTAAACGATTACTGACGGGCAATCACTGTTTCGGATAAGATAACCAATTGATTCCCTATCTCTTTTAAGGCTTATTTATGGCACAGGCAGGCCCCTTGATCGATACGCTGAAGCGCGAGCTGAAAGCACACGGAAAAACCTATGTAGATGTGGCTACCGTCTTAGAACTGAGTGAAGCCTCCGTCAAACGGCTCTTTGCTGATAAAAACTTCACCCTGCAACGCTTAGAACTGATTTGTGACATGCTTAATATCGAGCTCTCTGAATTAGTACAACGGATGAGTAAAGAGCAACATCAGTTAATCCAGTTAACACGGGAGCAGGAAAAGGAAATCGCTAACGATTTAACCCTGCTGTTAATCACTGTAAGCGTTATAAGCGGGATGTCTTATGAGGATATTATCTACAGCTACGATATTCCTGAGGCCGTTTGTTTTCAAAAACTGGCACAGCTAGATCGATTAAAAATTATAGATTTACTGCCTAACAATCGGGTCAAACTACTGGTAGCCCCGAACTTTCATTGGCTCCCTAACGGCCCAATACAGCAGTTTTTTCAAGAGAAGGTAGAGCAGGACTTTTTCAGTTCACGTTTCGACAAAGCCAACGAAAAACTCATCGTCACTAATGCGATCCTTACTGACAGTTCGAATGCTCGCTTACAAAAGAAGATGGAACGTTTAGCCGCTGAATTTAATGAACTGATGCAGGAAGATCACGCCGCCCCAAGCCAACAAAAAAATGGCACAACCATGGTATTAGCCATCCGCCAGTGGCAATACTCTTTATTCAAAAAGATGAGCAAGTAAGCCGTCCCATAGGGATAAGAAGCAGCAAACACCAACACTGTTCAACCAAACGCTACTGGCGGGCAAACGAATCTAGGAATACACTTACAACACACATTCAGTACAAGTTAACGTGGCTTAGAATACGTTCTAATCGTTTTTTTATATTGATATAAAGAATGTTTTTTATGTAAATGGAGTTTTATATTGCATTCTCGTAACAATGAAGTTGAACTCAATGATCGCTTAGAGCTCCTCTATAGAAACTCATACGCTAGCTTTTTAATCATGCTGGCTGCAGCGTCTGGCGTCATCTTTTGGTTTGACTCTGGAGATCACCCCTATGCAAAGTTCACGTGGTGGAGCGCAGTATTAGTCGTGATGCTGTGGCGTTTATTTCAAAGCTACAAATGGAGTATAAAAGCCAAAAAAGGAGAGCTTGGAACCGCCTGTGACCTCACTCGATTCCGCATAGGCGCATTATCAACGGCTTCACTCTGGGCATTTTATTGTATCTATTTTTATTCTGGCTCAGATATTTATGAACTCTGTATATCTATGGTCATTGTCGCAACCTTAGCGGGAGGCGCGTCCACAGTTTTGTCCGGTGATCGATTTATTTCACTCCTATACCCTCAAATTTTACTCATCCCTTATTCAATACTCTTAACCCTATCGGGGAAGCCCGAGCTCCAAATGCTGGGGGTTTTAGGCTTACTGTTTTCATGCATTATATTTTTCAGTGCACTAAAAGCGGCTCAGTTCACGTTAGACTCCATCAGGCTTAGGTATCAACACACTCAGCTGCTCAATAATATGAAGAATGAAGTTGAATCACGAACCGAAAGAATTATAGAACTAAGCCAGCTAGACTCACTCACTAAGCTATTAAACCGCCCTGCTTTTATCGAAGAAGCAAACCAACAAATTAAGCACACACCCAACAGCCACTTATGTGTGTTTTTTATAGACCTTGATAGTTTCAAACCCGTCAATGACAATTTTGGGCACCATGTCGGTGATAGTCTCCTTAAACAGCTAGCCTCTCGATTAAAAGAAAATTTTAACGACAATGCATTAATTTGTCGCTGGGGTGGTGATGAATTCATCATTATGACAGAAACAACCCATCGAAAAGATGTGGATTCTATCGCTAAAGAAATTAACATTGTAATGGAATCCCCTTTTATTTTTGATGGATATAAAATTGATATGAATGCCTCCATTGGTATTTCAATTTATCCGACCCATAGTCAAACTTTAGATGAATTAATCTCTTTTGCTGACGTATCCATGTATGAAAACAAACATACACAAAAAGCGGATTATGTACTCTTTAGCAAAGACCTAGCGGAAAAAGTACAACGTGACTTTTCACTCTCTTCAGCGATCAGAAAAGCAGTTTCCAAAAAACAGCTAAAACTGGTTTATCAACCGATCATCGACACTAAAAATGGCGAATGTCACGCCGTAGAAGCCTTACTGCGGTGGGAACATAACGGCAAAGCGGTTCCCCCGGACGTTTTTATTCCCTTAGCAGAGAAAAATGGCGCGATACGAGAGATTGGCTACTGGGTGCTTGAAAACGCAATACAGCAGCAACACTCAATGATGCAAAACGGCTTAAACATTAAAATCTGCATCAACGTCTCTATTGTTCAATTTGAAGACCCTGGGTTTGTAAACAGCGTTAAAGCGTTGATAGATCAGTACAAAGTTGATGCTAGCCTATTCCATATTGAAATTACGGAATCTGTTTTCTCTAGCGATAAGCCTAAGCTTTTACAGGCAATCAAACAGTTACAAACCTTAGGCTTATTTATCTCCATCGATGACTTTGGAACCGGCTATTCATCCTTATCCGTCATTCAAGATTTAGGCGTAAACATCGTTAAGGTTGACCGCTCTTTTGTTAATCGATTGGATTCCAATGGCGCCGCCATCGTTAAAGCCGTCATGTTGATGGCCAATGAACTTAACTATAAGGTTGTAGCTGAAGGTGTAGAAACCCCAGAGCAAGAAGCTAAGCTCAAAGCATTAGGTGTCCACTATTTACAGGGCTACTTGTTTAGCAAACCCCAAACCTACACTCACCTTATAAAACAATTTGGTCCCTCCTTTCAGTCTATTAGCAATAACACCTTAACCTCCGCCCTGTAGTACCTTTTACGCAGTGGGTATTAAAATATAATACGTCAAGTTCAATATCACGTAACTTTCCACAAACAAGTATTGTTTAAGTATGAGTTACACCATCCTTGCCTTCATTCACTCATGAGGGCAAAACAATGACTAACTTAACAACCACACACAAAACAACACGTTTAGTCGCGCTAGGACTCAGTGCTGCGCTACTCTACTCTCCCGTTACCGAAGCGGCGGGGCTACTAAAACCAAACAATGCCAGTTACGCTGACCTACAGATCAAAACCCATCATGTTAATGTTGTTATTGAAGACATGTATGCCACCACTACGATTGAGCAGACCTTCCATAACCCAAACCCTAATGACCTTGAAGCGATCTACTCCTTTCCTGTACCAGAAAAGGCAGCGGTAGGTGAGTTCAGTTATTGGATCGATGGAAAACCGGTCACCGGTGAAGTGGTAGAGAAACAACAGGCACGACAAATTTATGAGCAAGAAAAGCAGCAAGGCCATGCGACGGCCATTGTAGAAAAAGACAAATACAAAACCTTTGATATCTCTGTTTTTCCGGTTAAAGCCAACCAAGATGTCAAAATAAAACTGGTATACCTACAAAACACCCAAACAGATACCGGCATAGGTCGTTATGTTTATCCGCTTGAAGATGGCGGTGTGGATGCTGAAAAGCAAAGTTTTTGGAGCCGCAATGAAAGCGTCGAAGAGGCCTTTAGTTTTAATGTAAAACTACGTACCAGCTATCCCGTTGATGGATTACGTATGCCCCAGCATCCACATGCGAACCTTCAACAGCTCAATACCCATGAGTGGCAAGCAACACTGATTAATCAAATCACCGCCCAACAACCCAATAGGGATGACCGCACACTGCCATCAAACACCGCAACGCTCACCACAGACGCGCCCACTGATCTAAAGGCGGCAGGCGAATATGATGCTGAAAGCCCCAATCAATCGACAACCGTTACGCGTTTAGATAAAGACATTCTCCTTTACTGGAGGCAAGCACAAGGCCTACCGGCCAGTGTAGATATGGTGAGCTATAAAGAAGCGAACAGCAGCAAAGGCACCTTTAAACTAACCCTGACGCCAGGGAATGATCTGCCCCTTATCACGCAAGGCCGAGACTGGGTGTTTGTCTTAGATATATCGGGGTCCATGCAGGGTAAATTTTCAACCTTAACCGAAGGTGTTCGCCAAGGGCTTGGGCAACTAAACCCACAAGATCGCTTTAAAATCGTATTGTTTAATAACCAAGCGCAAAACTTCACTCAAGGCTACCAGCCAGCGGATCAACACACGATTAGTCGCGTTATGGCTCAACTCGATAGCGTACAACCGGGGAATGGAACCAACCTATACGCGGGACTAGCACAGGGCATTAATCAGTTAGAGGCCGACCGCAGCACCGCAATCATCCTCGTCACCGATGGCGTTGCTAATGTGGGCGAGACGGAGAAATCTAAATTTTTGCACCTACTCGAAAAGAGAGATGCCCGCTTGTTTACTTTTATTATGGGCAACAGCGCCAATCGCCCACTGCTAGAAGAGATGACCCGCGTATCGAATGGTTTTGCCATGTCGATCTCTAACGCAGATGACATTATGGGGCAGTTGATGCTGGCCAAAGGAAAAATGACCCACTCCGCGATGCGCAATATCAACCTAAAAATATCCGGTATTCGTGGCAAAGAGATCGTGAAACCACGCCTAGCCAATACACTCTATCATGGACAACAACTCACAGTGTTTGGTCATTACTACCAACCCGGTGAAGCAGAGATCACATTAACCGCAACCATTGATGGTAAAGAGAAACGCTATAACACAAAGATTATGCTCCCTGAGCACGCGACAGCGCACCCCGAACTTGAACGTTTATGGGCCTATGCTGCGATTGAGGAGCTTCAAGCTGAGATCGATTACCTAGGTGCTGATAAGGACGCTGAACAAGCAATTACGGACACGGCGATTGAATACGGTTTAGTGACGGATTACACCTCAATGATCGTGGTACGAGATGAGGTCTTCAACGCACTCAATATAACGCGTAGCAACCAACAGCGCGTTGAAAAAGAGCAGAAGGCCAGAGCCGCTCGTTTGCAGCAACCAGTTACCGCTCAACAGCACCGTGTTGATCAACAGACACCGATGTTTGTCGATAGATCAGCCACCCAGCCAAACCAAAGCCAACCCCGTGCAGCGGTATCACCCAGCCGTAGCGGCTCTGGCGGCGGTGCTATATCACCTTGGTTAGTGCTATTTATTGCAGCGTCCATTGCGCTTATCCAGCTTCGCCGACTTAACGGCTCGACCACTAAAAAAGCCTAACCCTTGAGTATGACAATCATGAATACGTTATCCACTCAAACGCCCCCCTTTAGGGGGGGGCATGTAGGAAAAGCCGCTAAAACCTTTCCTTACCTATCACTTCTCACCAGTTTCACCATGCTACTTTTCGGACTTTTACCCAATAATGAACAACAACTAGCGGCACTTAGCTTTAACTACAGCGCGATTGTGGATCAACATGAGTATTGGCGACTGATTAGTGGCCATCTGATCCATAGCTCATGGGATCACCTGTTTTGGGATTTAATAACATTTACCGCTGCAGCCAGTTATTTAGAGCGACAGAGCCGTAATTTATGGGTATGCGCAACGGTTGTCAGCACCCTCATCCTAGACCTGTACCTACTCTCTCCTTTAGCAAACATTGAGTATTACGCGGGAATTTCGGGGGTACTTTATACGCTCATCACGTTGGCGGGGTTATTTTGGTACAGCAAAGAGAAAAGCCTATTGGGGCTACTCCCCCTTAGTACTATTGCCATTAAAACCTTATTTGAACTCACCGCACAGGATGCAGTCTTTGTTACAGACGGCTGGCATCTCTATGCCCCTGCGCACCTTATCGGTGCCAGTATAGGCATCACTTTATGGCTACTTTGTCGCCGCTACCGCTTGATGTAATACAGTATAAAATAAGGTGCAGATAGCAACGCCGGTTGGGAGGGTTATTTAATCAGGGGGAGGCGTGTTATCCACCTCCTCTCCTGATCGGTTTAAGCTTACATTTGGGCCGTCGCCCTAAAATGGCCTAATCTGTCTGCTTGTCATTATTGGCTAAAAAGAACCACGTATCCAGCACCGAGTCTGGGTTCAAAGAGATAGTATCAATCCCCTGTTCCATCAACCACCGTGCAAGATCAGGATGGTCTGACGGCCCTTGACCACAAATACCGATGTATTTACCTTGTTTTTTACACGCAGTGATTGCCATTGATAGCAGTTTTTTAACCGCTGCATCGCGCTCATCAAAGAGATGGGCAATAACACCAGAATCACGATCAAGGCCTAAGGTTAATTGAGTCAGATCGTTAGAGCCGATTGAAAATCCATCAAAATACGCTAAAAACTCATCCGCCAGTAGCGCATTTGAGGGAATCTCACACATCATGATGACGCGTAAACCATTATGTCCCCGCTTTAGACCATTCGCCGCCAGCAGATCAACCACTTGTTTAGCTTCACCCGGTGTACGTACAAACGGGATCATCACTTCCACATTCGTTAATTGCATCTCATCGCGAACACGCTTGAGTGCACGACACTCCAACTCAAAGCAATCACGGAAGGATTCAGAAATATAGCGCGTCGCACCACGGAACCCTAACATTGGATTTTCTTCATTGGGCTCATACATATCGCCACCGATAAGGTGTCCATATTCGTTGGACTTAAAGTCCGACATACGAACAATGACCTTCTTCGGATAAAACGCTGCCGCCAATGTTGAAATACCTTCGACCAAACGATCAACATAAAAGTCGACAGGACTGCTATAGCCTGAAATGCGCCGCTTAATAGTTTGCTGTAACGAGGGCGTCTGTTGGTCAAAGTTGAGCAATGCTTTAGGGTGAATGCCGATCATACGGTTGATGATAAACTCAAGCCTCGCAAGGCCTACACCCGCATTAGGCAACGCTTGAAAATCAAACGCGCGATCTGGGTTCCCCACATTCATCATGATCTGGAAAGGTAGCTCAGGCATCGACTCTACACTGTTAGATTGATGCTCATAATCTAACTTCCCTTCATAAACCCGGCCCGTATCGCCCTCCGCACAGGAGGCTGTCACTAGTTGGCCGTTCACAAACTGTTCGGTTGCATCACCACACCCTACAATCGCTGGTATACCTAACTCACGGGCAATAATCGCCGCATGACAGGTGCGTCCACCACGGTTGGTAATGATAGCGGCAGCCCGTTTCATCACAGGCTCCCAATCGGGATCCGTCATGTCGGTCACCAACACCTCACCCGGTTGCACCTTATCCATCTCGCTCAAGTCATATACGATACGCACGTTACCTGAACCGATACGATGACCGATAGAGCGGCCTTCAACCAACACACGGCTCGTTTCTTTTAGCAGATAGCGTTCAATCACCGCTTGGTTACTACGGCTTTTAACTGTTTCAGGACGAGCCTGAACAACAAAAAGCTCACCGGTGTCACCATCTTTGGCCCATTCAATATCCATTGGCCGGCCGTAATGAGACTCTATTTCGACCGCGATCTTCGCGAGCGCTTCAACATCCCCATCATTAATTGAAAAAGCGCCCCGCTCTTCAGGACTAACTTGGACAGTACTCACGGGACTTTCAGCCCCTGGCTCGGCGTACACCATTTTGATGGCTTTTGAGCCAATGGTGCGCCGAATAATCGCAGGCGCGCCCATTTTTAGTGTCGGTTTGTAAACATAAAATTCGTCAGGATTTACCGCCCCTTGAACAACCGTTTCACCTAAACCATAAGCGGAGGTAATAAAGACAACATGATTAAAACCAGACTCAGTATCTAAGGTAAACATCACCCCAGAGGCACCGGTTTCACTTCTAACCATGCGTTGAATACCCGCCGACAACGCCACTTCACTGTGTTCAAAACCGTGATGAACGCGATAAGAGATAGCCCGGTCGTTATACAGCGATGCAAACACCTCTTTAATCGACCGTTTAATATCAGTGAGGCCACGTACATTCAGAAAAGTTTCTTGCTGGCCTGCAAATGAGGCGTCTGGTAGGTCTTCTGCTGTTGCCGATGAACGTACAGCAACGGCAATATCCTCACCATTGGACATCTCTGCCCATGCGGCTTCGATTGCGCTATTAAGCTGCGGTTGAAACTCAGCGTTCATGATTAAATCACGAATGGCTTTACCGGCATCTTTCAGATTTTGAATATTGTTCGTGTCCAGCTGATCAAGTTTGTCCTTAATCTGGTCTTCAAGACCCCCGTGGGTCAGAAACTCTTTATAAGCAAGGGCTGTGGTTGCAAAACCGTTTGGCACTTTTACATGTGCGCCTGAAAGTTCTTGCAACATTTCACCTAGAGAAGCGTTTTTACCACCCACTTTCTCTATATCGTCCATACCTACCTGATCAAGGCGCAGTACATAGTTCTGCAACGGTCTATCTCCTACTCGGCTGTCGTAACGGTTGTTCAAAAGTTAGTCATGCGGATAAATCAGCATTAATACGACTGATGTTCCTGCTTATTATTGTGTAGTAACACTCTTAATCGAGCGATGATATGGCTTTGATCTTACTTGAGTGAAAGCAAAAAATCCTTACCTAGCCTAGGGAAAATGATCAAAAACAAGTGAAAGGCGTCATGTCTTTGTGGATTTTTATACTTATAGCTACATTTCGTAGGGTTATCAGGTGAATTTAAGCCTGTCCGCGCTCATCTACTTTAACCAATCTGTTATAGTGCTCCCTCTATTTACCTGCTGTATGTATAAAATGACTATGAAACAACCTGCGAAACGAACTGCTTTTTTTATCTCTGATGGCACAGGTATCACGTCTGAAGCCTTAGGGCACAGCCTACTTGCTCAATTTGACAGCATAGAGTTTGAACAGATTACACTCCCTTACATAGACACCCCCGACAAAGCTAAGGAAGCGGTGTCTAGAATTAATAATGCAGCCATTCAGGATGGCACACGACCCCTTATCTTTGACACGGTGGTTAATGAAGATATTCGTTCGATTATCGCTGAATCGAGCGCGTTCAAAATTGATGTGTTTTCTAGTTTTTTAAAACCACTAGAAAGCGAACTAGGTGCACGTTCAAACTACTCGGTTGGTAAATCCCACGGCATTGTTGAACAAACGCGTTACAAAGATAGAATTGATTCGGTCAACTTTGCGATCGACAATGATGACGGCGCGAGAACCCGACAGTATGCTAACGCCGACATCATTCTTGTTGGTGTGTCCCGATGCGGAAAAACACCCACCTGTCTTTACATGGCGATGCAGTTTGGCATCAAAGCAGCCAACTATCCGCTTACTGAAGAAGACTTAGAATTCAGCAAGTTACCTGATGTTCTTGAAGTGCATAAACATAAGTTATATGGCTTAACAATTGACTCATTTCAGTTAGCCGCCATACGCCATGAACGTCGAGCTAATAGCCGATATGCCTCACTGGACCAGTGTGATTTTGAAGTGCGCGAAGTGGAAAAGCTTTTTAAAAAGCTTAATATTCCCGCCATCAACACAACTAATTTCTCCATAGAAGAGATATCTACACGCATTATGGCGCAAGCAGGACTTAACCGCAGAATGAATTAACCTCAAGTGGAATGATGGGCTAATTGGCGCATCATTCGACGCAGTTTCTCCGCCTGCTCCCGCTTGTTGGGAAGATCGTCAAGCGCCTTAGCCATCAACTCATACGCGGGTATAAGCGCTTTATACTGGGGATCATCGCGGTGTAAACCGTTTAACAACTTAACAACCAATACCGACTTGCCTGCCTCAAAACATGCTTGAGCGATTCGATAGCGCACATCGGGTGAAGTTGGCTGGTAGTGCTTATCCAGTAATAAAAGGCGCTGATAGGCAGTGGATGCTTGATTCTCGCGCCCTTGTCGGCCTAAAAGATCTAAATAGGTTGGCCAAAACGCATCAATCTCATCCAGCTTATTAAGCCCGTAAAGAAAATCAAAAAAACGGCTGTGGAGTTCATAGCTTGTAGGAAATGCTTGCAGCCCTTGCTTAAACGTTACACAGGCCCCGTCAAACTGTCCCTCTTTTGTAAGTACATCAATATTCGCTAGCATTCTATTTTGGCTAGAGCGCCCAGCTGAGTGCTCCGAAGACTCCAACCGGCTAGTAAACCCCAATATTTTCTGTTTTTGGAAGATGAGATAGCCCATTAAATGGAAGATCACTATCAGGTAATAGTAAGAGACGATACTTTGCAGAATCGCCGAGAAGAAATAGACCTGTTCTTCTAATATCTGATGCAGCGTACCTACCGAAGCAATCATAATGGCAATAAACAACAGCAACAGGAGATAAGCTCCACCTAGTGTAAAAACTAAACGCCCTATCTCAATAGGATTAATCGCAGGGCCTATCTGCTCGAAACGGGCATAGTTAATAAAAACCGCGGGTAAACACACCATCCAAAAAATAGAGAACAGTACCGACGCCAGCCCACCAAACAGGCGCTCTACCCCTACAATCATCAAACTAATACCGATCAGTATAAAAATAATATGCAGGATTATTTTAAAGCCACCGGAAAACGCTTCATTCATATCCGGTGCGGTTACCCCACCGTCAGTTGTCCGCTGTAGGCAGAGGAAGCTGTATTTCGTTGTGATCGCGGTCACTATCAGTGAGAGACAGAAGCCGGTTATCCCACCGATGAATGCGCCCATAGAGGCCAGAAGAGAGGCGATAAAAATAAGCATCATCGTTTGCTTATTCATCGGGTAATGGAAAGCACGATCCAGGCGTCGCCAGAACGGCGCAATATCCGTAGCACCTAAACTATCAACCGCACCTGCGCACACAAAGCAATGGGGCTCTGGATGTTCAGGGTCATCATCAACACAGTGGTCACATTGGTTTATCTGGCACGATTCACAATGATAAGTTGACGCGGTTAACGGGTGGTATTTACAGTACGCCATCCTCTAATTAACTCCTACGGCCGGGTATATAGATCAACATGTGCGCGCCACCTTTGCGCGTTTAGCGTTATGCATGTATGAACACAACCCGTTCTTTATTTAATATCTACGACAGCGTTCATAGATCTCTACGGCCGCTTTCTCATACTTTATTTGTTTAGCTTCATGCTCTCGTTCACCAAAACTCACTGAGAGCTTTCTGGCAAAATGACTTAACGTCTCATTCTTTATGCCCTGAGAATACAGCGAGATGAAAATATGCTCTGCTGTTGCCAAGCTAGGTAACGCTGATAAACGCCAGCCCAACTGAAGTATTTCATTATTATCCATCTGCTCATTAAGGCGATCATTTGCCAACCAAAGTGCTTCGACCTGTGCTAACTGATGCAGGGGTAACTTTTCCATTTTAAGCAGATCAATCAATGCTGCATCCCGCATCGGGTCACCCCGCTCATTTAACAGGTTGTACTTAACCCGTAATAGCTCGAAGTCATTACCGTAGGTGTTAATGAAGTCATCTAAGGTATTAAGCGCCGTATCAAAGGAGAAACGGCCTAAGGCTTTATACACTTTATCTAGATCACGTTGCCTTGGGGATTCCACCTCATCTTCAGCCAAATACTCCTCATCCAGCATTTTCGGATCCACCAGCAAAGCGGTCAGGATTAAGATAGCGCCGCTGACAAAGCCGCCAGTATGCGCCATGAACGCAACATTAGAATCCATTTGAGTGAAGTAGTTATACAACTCATTTGCGATATAGAGTGGCAGAACAAGCAATGCCGGTGCGCGAATGAAGCCCACAAACACAAAAAACCAATAGAAGAACTCGATTTTTCTAAAACGAAACACCCCTAAATACATGGCCATGACACCAGAAATAGCACCCGACGCACCAATGAGCGCATTTGGGCTGTATGGGTTCACCATGACGAACAGTACGCCCCCAGCAATACCTGACACTAAATAGAAAAGCAGAAATCGTAAGTGCCCAATGGCCGCTTCAACAGCAAAGCCAAAAATGATGAGAAAGAACATATTTCCAAATAGATGCATGGCGCTCCCATGCAGGAACTGGTAACTCACCAGCTCAGTCACACCAAGATCTTTCGGCTTTAAGCCGAAGCCATACAGTGCCGTTGATTCAAACGCTTGGTGTATCTGCTTACGGTCCTGCCAATAGTCCCCTTTTTTCGGCTCCTGAAACGTCACCCAATGGGCGTTTAGGTAGTCTAAAAAGCGGAAATCACTGAGCATATAAAAACTTAGTTGTTGATGTTGCCCTTGGTTATAAAGTAATTGGTAATCCACGATTACCTTTTCGGGAACATCACTGCTTTCGAGGTAGTTGAGATAGACGGGCCATTCTGTTTCAAAGTATTCCAGTGTTTCATAACGGTTTAATGCATCAGAAAGCGTGCGCTCATCTCCTTTTTGATAAACAAAGAAAATAATGACATTGGCTAGCACCAAAATAAAAAGCATGATTGGAGGGTGTTTCCAATCAAATCGTTTTTCCGTTGGTATGATTACCATAGCGCGTCAGATCCATCCTCTGGCCTAAGAGTGCAGCCTACCCTATTAACTCAATCAGTCATGACAAAAGACTAGCACGGTTAAAGGCGACTGCCTTAGCTTTGAGTAAAAATTAATCTAAAACAGCAATTTAAGCTATCCCAAAGTAGCCGTTTATTCATACGATAGTGTATGAACGGTTATTGAGTCCGTAGCCAATAGGAAGGAAACTGGTAGGGGTTTAGCTCCCCCCGTAGACAACAGCGAAGTGGTGTCATAAATAGGCTTGATAATCAGCGATTGATTATGGGCGCACGACCGTTAATAGGTCCGCCTTATGAAAATGCACCTCGTTACCACCAATAATGGCACTTCCGTGTATCTCTTGAGCATCAAAGTTGATCAATAAGGTGACATAATCACCATAGCCCTGTTCAAACCATGAGGCAAAATAGCGATTATTATCAACCAGCATCGCTTGATACGGAAAAGGCCCCCACCACCGCTCCGGCTTTGACCCCGTCAGATAGCGGTAGCTGACACCCTCTACAGCAAATTTCACATGATATGAGCGGCCACTGGTATACATATAACGGATTTCCGTGCCATCAAGTGCACGGGTTGTTTCCGGTTCACTCGCCTGCGCAGAACCCGCACAGGCGATGAAGAAACAATAAAGTGAGAAATAGAGTGTCGAGGCGTTCGATAACATTTTCATATATTTCTCACGTTAGTTTAAATAATTAGGCCGTTAATAAGACGCCTTGATCTAATAATGCCATACCCCGTATTCATCACTACATTAGCATAAGCACTCGGACTATGGGTTTAGTATGCCCATGATAAGTAATAAAACCGGCTCAAAAGGCAACAAGATTAATCGTCGTCATCACCAGACGTGTCATCATCTGTTACATCCGAAATGCTCGCCAAGGTGTAACAATTAATTTTACGGTTTACTTTGTCCTGATAGCGCTTCCATGTCCGTTCGTGGAGGGACTCGGCATCTTTATTACCATTACAAAATTCCATAAACGCTTGCTCCTGCTCACAAGCAGGTTCCCTCGCCCCAGAAGCCAACTCAATATAAGCATGACCATACATCTCTATCAGTTGTGCTTGTTCGCGGGTGAATTCACCACTGCGAGCAAAGCCATAAGGAAAGTTTTTAGGATCTCTAAAGCGTTTATCCGACTTGAATGCGTCATTAAGTTGCATCCACATGCCCCCCAAATCTGTATAGGTAATATCGCGAATCATTGAAGATCGAATGATTTATTTTTAAGAGAGATAGGGGCGCTAACAAACCGACTAACAACCGCTTATCACACACAACCACCGATCAGTTTTTTGCGATAATAATCCTAAAAGATGACGAAGAGAAGTCTCTGTATAAACATAAATAGATGTGTTGTTATCTCCAGCCTTGCAACCAACATTCATCGTTTTTTAGCACATTAAAATCCATGGTAAAGCGCTGCTGATTAATCACGGCTTCAAGCACACACTCCACAACATGAACATTCTCTTCATCGCGGATAAGTTCAGTGATGATAAAATGTTTCTTCTTCTCAATCGGCTCCACCGCCGTCCACTTAGAAAGCAGTAGTTTATTCGGGTTAAACGGGTTCATGGTGTAAACCTCTCTGGCAGAAAACGCAGTCTAATAACAAGGTGTAACGCTATAGATATCCGTGTGGTTATTGCCGTTATTGGTACTCATCGATACTACGTCTACGCTCAAGCGTATAATCAATCACGGGCTGAGGGCGAGACAAAACAGGTGCGGTAGGCTCACCGAGCAGATCAGTTGATAACGACTCAGCATGGGGTGACAGCCAACGCTCGATATAACGCTTTTTAGGATCGAAACGATCTCTCTGACGGGTAGGATTAAATATTCTAAAATAAGGCGCAGCATCCGCACCGACAGAGGCACTCCACTGCCAACCGCCTAAGTTGGATGCAAAGTCGCCATCAATTAAATGCTGCATAAAAAAGCGCGCCCCTAAACGCCAATCTTGACGCAAGAGTTTTGTCAGAAAAGACGCAACAACCATTCTGACACGGTTATGCATCCAGCCGGTTTCTAACAACTGCTTCATCCCCGCATCGACAATATCAAACCCCGTTTCACCTCGACACCAGGCCTCAAATTTAGCCTTGTCATACTGCCAGCTGATTTTAGCTTCAATCTCCGGTTTAAATGGCTGAAAACGACTCATTTCAGGGAACAGGCCTAAAAGGTGACGGTAGAACTCTCGCCAGATCAGTTCAGTAACCCACTGGCTATAAAACCATTCGGGGTCATCAGAGTACGCCTGTACGGCTGCAATACATTGTCGTGTTGTCAGTACCCCTACGGTTAGATAAGGCGATAACGAAGATGTGCCTGGCTGTGAGGGAATGTCTCGCAGCTGAGAGTAATCCGGAAAGTGCTCACCGACAAACCGCTGTAGCTGCTCATGGGCATTATCCGCTCCCGCCGGCCAGAGTGCTGGATTCCAATCAGCCCCTAGGCATAAGCTATAACCAATATCGGTAGGGATAATATCGCTTTCCACATCGCCGCAAGGGTTAGACATAAGCGGCTGTGGTGCAGGTAATGGCCCCTGTTCACTCTGCGTAAATCGCTGGCGCCATGCTTTGCTAAACGGCGTAAACACCTTATAAGGCAAGCCCTGTTGATTAAGAACAGAGCCTATAGGTAATACTACGTCTGATTCGAACCGGTGACAGTCCATGCCCTGCGCCAAAAACAACTGCTGAACAGCAGCATCTCGCGTTTGCTCATATTCAGGCACTTCATTATTAAAATAAAGCTCACTCACCTTATACCCGTTCGCTAACGTCAGTAGCTGTTGAGGTAAGGTTTCATTGTTAGCGGTATGGATGATTTTTAAAGGGATGTTTAAGCCCGCCAACGCCGCCTTTAAGGCATTAACATTAGCAAGCCAGAACTGAACCCGACTTTTTGACTCATCTTGTAATACCCATTGCTCCGGCGTGATAGCCACGACGGCTACAACACCACTGCCTGCGGCGTTGGAGGTTGCCATTTGGGCCGCCCGTTCGCAAGCGGAATACAGCGCTTGATTGTCACGGATTCTAAGATCATTTCTAAACCAAACAAGTTTTGTATTTATCACAGACCTGTTGCTCTCACAGTATGTTTTAGTCGGCTTTATTCAGTCGGGCTAAGAAGATTAAATATAATTTCTTAATCCAAGCTCGTGGGGATAAGGATCCAAGTAAGCCTGCGATTTAATGTAATCAGAGCCGTGCCGCTTGAGGTAATGTTTAAGCAGGGATAAAGGCACCACCAGATGCACTTTATTGGTACGGTACTGTTCAATGGCATCCAAAAGGTCTTGCTTCGTTTCTGAATCAATCTCTTTTTTGAGATAGCCCATAATATGCATCAGCACATTAGTATGGCTTTTACGGTCGGCCTTTTTACTTAGGAAGGTCATCAAATCGAGGATATATTTTTGCAATACATCGGTCAGGGGTTGCTTAGAGGCAGCGTCCGCCAAGTATTTACCTAGCTGCTTATATCCTTCATAGCTATGCGCCATCAATTGATATTTATGACGGCTATGGAACTGAATGACTTTATGCAACGTAGGCTCACTCATCACCTCCTGCTGCCAGTTGTAATAAACAAACACACGGGTGATAAAGTTCTCGCGCAGCACGGCATCATTTAAGCGGCCATCTTCCTCCACCGGTAAGGCAGGGTTATTCTTCATAATTCTTGCTGCATACACACCGCTGCCAGCGACATTTGGCATACCATTTTCGTGGTACACCTTGACTCTCTCCATACCGCAGCTAGGGGATCCTTGCATCAGTATATAACCACACAAGTCCTGCTCTGCTTGGCTCACTTGATCGGCATAATCAGCCAGTCTGTCGGTTACATCGAGGGAGGGATCTTTTACCCCAACAACACGGGGAGCCTCAGCGCTTCCCACTAAACGAATAGGCTCACGAGGCGTGGTTAATCCAATAGCAACTTCAGGACAAAAGGGTTTTAAATCAAAGCATTCGCTTAAAACATTCAAGCAATACTTTGAGCGTTTATGGCCGCCATCATAGCGGACTTTATGGCCTAACAAGCACGCACTTACACCGACAGGAATTGATAGTTTAACATCACAATTTTCCATTTGTATCGCCCTATAAATAATCTAATAACTGAACATAAAAAGGCTGCTAAAACCCAGTCATTGGCTGAACAATCTTACCTAGCAATGTGCTGAATTTAAGCGGCGCATCGGTTGCAATCAAACAGATACAATCTACATCACTGTCCACCAGCGGTTGATGTTCGACTTCGTTATCTAAGTCCGCTATATCGCCAACCGTAAAGCGCCCTATTTCATCCGAGAAAGAGCCCTGCAGTATTAAGGTTAGTTCATTACCGTCATGGCTGTGAGGTAACATCGCTTTACCTGGGGCAATACGGAGCAACCTAGACACGCCTCCACGCTCACTTTTACAGGGCAGGTCATGAAAATAAACACCAGGGACGATACGTTTCCATTCAACATTGTCCAATGAACCGCCTATGTAGTCTCCCAATGCATGTGGGATACCTTTGTCGTACGTATGCGTACGGGACTCAGTCTCATTTGGATGGGTGCAATCCAGTAACTCAGCCCCTAAGTCAGGTTCCTCATCAATACAGTCCAGCAATGTTTGTAAAGCATCTTCACTCACATCTGCCGGCGACAAGCTCTCTAATAAAATCCCCCCCATCGCTTCAGAATGGGCCAGACGCTCACGACATGTTGGGCACATAGAGATATGGCACGCGGTCACTAAAGCCATCGCTTGTGACATTGCGCCCGCGGCATAGCTAACAAGTGTCGCTTCATCAAGGTGATGTTTAATATTCATACCCCCTCCCTCCACATCCATTTTAGCTTTTCTGATGCCAACCTAATTCTAGATTTGACGCTCCCCAAAGGAATCCCTAACCGGCTTGATATATCGGAGTGGGACCGCCCCTCAAAAAATGACATATATATAACCTGAGCTTGGTTTTCGGGTAATGTATTGATCGCTTGGTTCATACGTTCAGCGATAATGCGTTGTTCGCACGGGTCATGTTGATCATCTGGTTCCTCTTCCCACTGCTCTAAATCACATTCGGGATATTTTTGTTTACGCATCAGGTCGATACTTTTATTTCTAGCTAAGGTAAATATCCACGTACTGGCCGCTGCTTTTTGACTATTATAAAGATGCGCTTTGCGCCAAACAGTGAGCATGGTTTCCTGCATCAGTTCTTCGGCAACGCTTTCAACTAGCCCAAGCCGTATCAGGTAGGCTTTAACACGCGGCGCAAAGTGTCTAAACAGACGAACATACACTGCTTTATCTTTGTGCTCGGTTAAGCGGGTAAGCAGTGCGCTCCAATCGGGATCGGCGCTAGTTTTGTGATCCGTCACCGTTGGCATAGCTACAACATTTTCCACATCTTCACCTGGTGGTTTATTTTCCATACTATCCCTTACGATGCCTTACAGATATTGGATCACTATTAACGATATAACTAAAAAAAAGATAAACATTAAATGATCTTTTTTGCCCATGCTTGCGTAATAACTAACAAATGCTTACTTAATATGGATCATAAAATGAATATTGCCTCTATTCGTCGCAAAAAAATCGCCGTGGTTGGTTCAGGTATATCCGGCCTAAGTTGTGCGTGGCTTCTGAATAAGGCGCACGATGTCACGCTATATGAAAAAGACGACAGGCTTGGAGGTCACTCCAATACAGTCACCTGTGACGTCCAAGGTGTCAGTGTCGATGTAGATACCGGTTTTATTGTGTTTAACCCCACCAACTACCCTAACCTAGTTAAGCTCTTTTCAACATTGAACATCAATACCTGTGAAACCGACATGTCATTTGCCGTGTCCATCAACGAAGGACAACTTGAATATTCAGGTACCGGGTTGTCTGGCCTACTGGCGCAAAAAAGTAATCTACTAAAACCCAGCTTTTGGAACATGGTGCGAGAGGTTCTCAGGTTTTATAACGACGCTAGCATGCTGATGAACCAAACCGATATTAATCAGATTACATTAGGCGAGCTTTTGCAGCAGCAAGGTTACAGTAAAGGCTTCATCTATAACCACCTTCTTCCGATGGGAGCTGCGATTTGGTCGACACCCGTTGATAAGATGCTGGACTACCCTGCCAGTAGCTTTCTACGATTCTGCCAAAACCATGGACTCGCTCAACTTAAGGATCGCCCTCAATGGCGTACCGTGGTGGGCGGCAGCAAGCAGTATGTAGATAAAATAGCCCACGTTTTAGAGGGCAAAATCCGCTTAAATAGCCGTATACACAAGGTTATTCGTCATGAAGATCATGTCATTATTGAAGACCTTCACGGCAACAGAGACTATTACGATGATATTGTGCTCGCTTGTCACTCCGATCAAGCCATCGCGTTATTAGACTCACCGACAGACGACGAACAGCGGTTATTAAAACACTTTCCCTATCAACGAAATAAAGCCTACTTGCATACTGACGCATCACTCATGCCTAAACGTCCTGCGGTTTGGTCCAGCTGGAACTACATGTCTGCCGGTCAACGGGACCAATCCCAAGAAGTATCTGTAACCTATTGGATGAACCAGTTGCAACCACTGAACACAGATGTCCCCCTGTTTCTTTCACTCAACCCGCTAAAAGAACCTAAAGACGGCAGCATCATTCGCAGTTTCTTTTACGATCATCCAGAATTTGGTCGAGAAGCGTTCAATACGCAAAAAGCGTTATGGCAGCTTCAAGGTCAACATCGTACATGGTTCTGCGGCGCTTATTTTGGCTACGGTTTCCATGAAGATGGATTACAGTCCGGGCTTGCGGTTGCTGAACAGCTGGGGGGGATTCCTCGACCCTGGACGCTCAGTGATAAGAACAGCCGCATTTTTGTCACTGAGCAACGTCAGATAAAAGCCCCCATCATTACGCAGGTTAAAGCCCATGGTTAATCTACGCTCTTGCCTTTATCAAGGGGTTGTTATGCACCATCGTTTTCGGCCCGTTAAAAACCGTTTTATCTATCGGGTTTTCTCCCTATGCGTCGACCTTGATGAACTGCCCCTATTAAATAAGCTGAAATGGCTATCGATTAATGGATTTAACCTTTTCTCCTTTAATGAAAAAGACCACGGTAGCGGACGAGGCTCCTTAGCCGACGACATCAGACAATGCCTGACCGACAAAGGGTATGCGCGCGCAACTCACCGGATACAGCTGCTCTGTTACCCCCGCATACTCGGCTACACCTTCAATCCACTTAGTGTGTATTTTTGCTATAACGAACGTGATGAACTCGACGTGATTCTCTATGAAGTCACCAATACATTCGGCTCAAGACATACCTATCTCTTTGAAGCCCACAGCCAAGACAAGCAAATACGCCACGCATGCACTAAAGCAATGTACGTAAGCCCTTTTATGCCGATGGATACCACCTATGCTTTTCGTATCCATCCGCCAGCGGAACGTATCGCCGTTTGTATTCGCCAAACCGAACAGGTTGAACAGAAAAAGCACCCGATCCTCCATGCAACATTCACGGGAACTCAACATCCCTTAACGGATCACTCCTTACTTAACGTCTTTATTCGCTACCCCTTAATGACCCTAAAAGTGATCGTGGGCATCCATTGGGAAGCACTTAAGCTGTGGCGAAAAAAGCTGAAACTACAGCCTAGGGACACACACAAAAACCATAGTATTAGCTGGCAAGATAAAAACGGAGTAACCCATTATGAAAGCTTATGAGCAACCATCAACACAGCTTAAGGCCTCCCCATTTGAGCCAACGTGGTTAGAAAAAAAGTTACTTAATACCTTTGAGAAAAAACTCAATGCCCAGTGCGGCACACTCAACCTTAAATTACCCAGCGGCTACTGTTGCCTGTTCGGCAGTAACAAGCCCGAAGCTGATATTAAATTAAACAACCTCCGCCCTCTTTTACGCTTATTCTTCGGTGGAATTAACGGCTGGTCTGAAAGTTATCTTGCAGGTGAGTGGGACAGCTCAAACCTAACAGCGCTCGTAAAATGGGCGCTGGCCTACGAAGATGCACTCACGGATCTTTCTAAAGCCCGTATTGTGATCAGCACATTACATAATATCTACCACTGGACACGTGATAACACCCCCGCAGGCAGCAGGAAAAACATCTCCGCCCATTACGACTTAGGCAATGATTTTTATAAACATTGGCTCGATAAGTCCATGACCTACTCCTCAGCCTTATACAGCCAACCGGATGAGTCCCTGTACACGGCACAACGGGGGAAAAACGCTCGGATCATTGAGCTATTAAAAGCAAAACCGGGTGAACATGTAGTAGAAATAGGCTGCGGCTGGGGAGGCTTTGCAGCCCAAGCAAGCCAAGAACATGACCTGCGAATACACGGCATAACCCTATCAAAAGAACAGCTTAACTGGGCTCAACAACGGATTAAAAACGATGGCTTAAGCGATAAGGTCCACCTCAGCTTAACCGACTACCGTGACCTACATACTCAATATGATGCGGTTGTCTCTATTGAGATGTTTGAAGCGGTGGGTGAAGCCCACTGGGATACCTATTTCCACACCCTTAAACGCGTGCTCAAGCCAGGCGGTCATGCGGTATTGCAAGTCATTACGATTGAAGATGAGCGTTTTCATCATTACCGTAAGCAAGCGGATTTTATACAACGTTATATCTTTCCCGGTGGTATGTTACCCAGCATATCGGTCTTTAAGGAAAAGCTAAACGAGCACGGTTTTACGCTTAAAGAGCATCAGTTATTTGGTAAAGATTACGCTCGCACTTTACGAGAATGGTGCAATCGTTTTGAACAATCATGGGGGAACATAAAGCAACAAGGATTTGACGAAAACTTCTATCGCTTATGGCGTTACTACATGGCGTATTGTGAAGGCGGCTTTGAGCAGGGTTCTATTGATGTTGGTCTGTATCTATTAGCCCACACCGATCAAGATTCCGGTAGCGATAGAGTATCTACCTAATGACGATCCGGTTAGTTATGATCGGCGGTTTGAGATTATGTAGTCGTCTTGTGAGCGATTCTAATCCTTGCCAAAGGTTAGCTAGCCCATCCATTTCCACCCCCATGATTTACCATACCCCCCCTGAAAGGCGTTGATACTCGCCTTTCAGACCCCTTACTTAATTCATCACAACCATTCGTCATGATCATTCATAACACAACGCGTACGATCTATTAAAACAGGAACGTGTAGAGGTAACCTGCACTCATGGCCATTGAAAGGATCACCACTAAAAAAGCAACAATCATAGGATTTTTGAATATTGACTTAAGTAAAATAACTTCCGTTAAACTAGCCCCGGCACTGCCAATAATTAATGCCATAACCGCGCCAAACCCCATCCCTTTTTCCGCCAGCGCCGCACTCAATGGAATAACCGCCTCTGCTCGAATATAGAGAGGAATACCAATTATGGCGGCGATAGGAATGGCAAACGGATTATCATCTTTTGCAAATTTAACCACCAACTCGGTAGGCATAAAGCCGTAAATTAATGAGCCAATCACGATCCCCCCAAGCAAATAAGGGAGCACTGTTTTGAAATCAGCAAACGTTGTGTTCCAAATGCGTTTCCATTTACTAATCGGTATAGACGGTCCTCCACAACCTGATCCACAGGAGGAAGGTTGAGGCGCTATATAAGCTTCTGCTTTTACATATTTCTCAAAACCTAATTTTTCCAATGTATAACCCGCTATTACGGATACTCCCATTGCAATAACAAAATAGAACAGGGCTACCTGCCAACCAAACAACACTGTAAATAACCCGATAATAATAGGGTTTAATAGCGGACTCGCAAACAGGAACACCATCATCGTACCGAACCCAGCCTTCGCCCTTAACAACCCTTTTAAGAAAGGAATTGTGGAGCAAGAACAAAACGGGGTTATTGCCCCCAAAAATCCAGCTATCAGATAGCCCTTTCCTTTTTTACTACTTAAGATGTTTTCTATTTTCGATGGCGGTATATACTCCTGCAGCACTCCAACGATGTAGCTAATAAAAAGAAATAAAAGTGTCAATTCCACCGCTAAAAAAGCGAACATACTTAACGCTTCTTCCAACATACTCATATTAATAGTAAACATACTTCCCTCAAAAATCACATTTCTAGAATTATCGAAATATATAAACAAGCACTATCTCTGTCATTATATTTCCAGTAATATCGAAATAAGAGAGAGGAAGGAAGTATTGTGAACGTTGAAATTATTGCTAAAGCACTAAAAGAGCTGGGCCACCCTACTCGATTACGCATCTATAAAAGTGTCGTCAGAGCAGGTTTTCAAGGCATCGCTGTCGGGGCTATACAAGAGAAGCTGCAGGTACCAAACTCAACACTCTCTCACCATATCTCTAGTTTAGTTTCAGCTGGTCTAATCTCACAACGTAGGGAAAGCCGCACGCTATACTGCACAGCAGAATATGACAAACTACAGCAAGTGATTAGCTTTCTTCAGGATGAATGCTGTGCCGATGAAGCGATCAATGCTATACCTGAGACAACAAGTAAAAGTAAGTGATAAGGTAATAGCTAGGTTGCTACGATTAGGGTAACTTGAGGCAGTGGCCCTATGGTTTATGCGCTCACTGGTTAGTATCAGTACTTAAGATTCAACTCTATTTCGCCCCCTATCTTTCGCTTTATAGAGCATAAGGTCTGCTTTATTAATTAGCGCACCTTCGCCCGTTCCCGTATTAGGGATCATCTCCGCTAGACCGACACTAGCCGTTAGGTATTTATCAATGGGTGAATCACTATTACCTATATGTAAGGCAAGTATCTGCTTCAATAATTTATTTGAAAGCTGCTTAGCCTGCGCTAATGAGGTATCCCCCCATACTAGTGCAAACTCTTCCCCACCATAGCGTGCACAAATATCACCAGGACGACTCGCAAACTCTTTAAGTAGAGTACCAATACGAACCAAACAGTCATCACCGGATTGATGTCCATAAATATCATTAAGTAGCTTAAAATGATCTAGATCCACTATTGCCAAGCTTATTGGCTTTTGTAATCGGGCACATCGCCGCCACTCATTATGAAGAAACTCATCAAACGCTCGACGGTTAGGAATATCCGTTAGTCCATCAAGTCTAGCGAGGTTTCTCACCTCCTCTTCTGCTAACTTTCGTTCAGTAATATTTTGGTGAGAAATAACAAAGTAAGCCTTACTTTTTAACTCTAAGGTAGTCACTCGCATCATAAACCAACGCTTTTCATCAGGGCTATGACAGGGGTACTCAAAGTAAAATTCTGATTCTTCTTTATTAATAACCTTTAAGATTCCATTTTTTGCTTGCTTCCCAAAGCCATCCCCCATTGCCGCCGCTTTATTGCATTCATCAATATAATTGATACCTTGCCAATGATCGCCAACCGAGCAGGCATTATCTTTCCCAAAAACAGCCCAACTCTTGTTTGCATATTGAATGGTTCCCATATTATCAATAACAACAATATGGTCAGTGATTGAATCCAAAATCAGCCTTAAGGCTTCATAGGAATTTTCCATATAGTGATGCACCCACCTACTACTAAAATACGCATAACCCGCTCTAACAAGTAAGAGCAAGTTAGGTTCTATTATTGTTTAACATTTATAATAGACCTTTATTCATGCTCTAGTACTTATTATGTATAAAAAGGAGTGCCTAGAGACTGGCGTAACGGCTTTTCCGTGAGAACATAAAATAACTTTCTACACAAGGACAGGCACTAACCTCCCTCTCGAATAGGGACAGGCACCGTTATACCTGCTTTATCGTCCCTCAAACAGGGACAGGCACGCTTACACCTTATGCGCCGCAAGATCACATTGACAACTGATAGCTCTAATCCTAAGATCAAAAACAGTAGATAACATCGATAAAAGGATTTAACGATGACTCGCCCACGGAACGAACTCGTGTCTGTCCAAGACACACCTTACTACCATGTTGTATCACGCTGCGTTCGGCGCTCCTACCTATGCGGTATCGATCATATATCAGGCAAAAATTACGAACACCGCCGCCAGTGGATCGAAGATCGCATACGAATATTATCCTCTCTCTTTGCCATTGATGTATGCGCATATGCGGTAATGTCGAACCACCATCACTTGGTCGTTAAAATCTGCCCTAGCCAAGCTGTAGAGTGGTCTGATAGAGAGGTTGCGTCACGTTGGACCAGCTTATTCAAGGGCCCCCTACTTATCCAGCACTGGTTATCTGGGAAGGCACTCAATAAGCTTCAGGTAGAAACCGTTAATAATATGATAGAGGTTTACCGCAAACGTTTAAGCAGCCTTAGCTGGTTTATGAAGTGTTTAAATGAGCCAATCGCTCGGCAGGCTAACCAAGAAGATGGATGTACAGGGCATTTCTGGGAGTCTCGGTTTAAATCTCAAGCACTGTTAACTGAGGAAGCACTCCTATCTTGCATGGCTTATGTCGATCTAAATCCTATACGAGCAGGCATAGCAGACACACCCGAGGACTCAGCACATACAAGTATCAAGGAACGAATTAAACCTCGCTTCAACCGAGAAAAGGCCATCAAATCACAGCACACGCAATCAGCCCTTAAACGCTTTGACCACCCAATTAAACCCCTTGCTATTTTTGAGGGGAATTTAAGGAACGAAACGCCATTAGGATTACCCTTCAGCGCCGAAGATTACCTCCAATTAATAGATTCCACCGGTCGAATTATAAGAAATGACAAAACCGGCGCAATTGACTCACATATCCCCTCCATATTTAAACGATTAAATATAGATTCGGCTAGCTGGCTTAATCACGCCACAAGATTTGAATTAATTTATCCTAAAAAATTCACAAAAAAACGACAGCTTAACGCAGCCTAAGTTGCATCATTCCCGTTCCCTATGATCAGTGATAAAGCTGAGGCATTGCGCTGCCCTGAAAACAGCCCTCTACCCTGCATGACGGGTTTACATGCCCTACCCAGTAACAATACATAATTAAGATGATTAAATCAGATAGGTAACACCGTTTAGTAACTATTAATCAGTGCCTGTCCCTGTAAAAGAGGGAAATCATTAATTAATCAGTGCCTGTCCTTATTAAGGCATTAAGGCACTTATTAAGGCAAGGAATCTAAGTCAAGACAAGAGCGACAGCATAAGCGCCTGTCCCTGTTAAAGAGGGAAAATGGATGGGTTAACTAAGCGGTTAGCTAGGTGACACAGTGACGACTTGTTTGCCGAAGATACAGCCCTTAAGCTGCTGTTTTAACGCTTGAGTGATGGCGACTTCATCAAAGACAATTGGAATAATATCCGGCGATTTGATACTGCCCTCGTTCACGCTGTTCATTAATAAGTCCCCCATAAAACTCATTTTTTGTTGCGCGCACAAGCTCTGGGTGAGCCAGGCCCCGCTAAGGGACACAATACTGATGACCGGTGCTTTATAAAACAGTAATGAGGAGGGTACTGTCGGTAAACCATTGAGGCAGGCGATTCTACCGCAAAAACGTAATAGCTCGATATTGCGAATAGTATTCCCACCGCCCAGCGTATCAACAACCGCGTCAAATTGGCTATGACCTAATGCCAATTTAAACTTCTTCAGTAAATTTTTATCGTGATAATCGAAGCACTCATCCGCACCGATCTTTTTTAAATAGGCATGATTATTTTTAGCCGCTGTCGCAAACACTTTAGCGCCCCGCTGTTTCGCAAATTGAATTGCAAATTGACCAACAGCGCCACCTCCCGCGTCAACCAGTAAGTTTTCGCCCTCTTTTATTTGCAGTTTATCTAATGCAAAAATAGCCGCCATGCCCGCGCAAGGTAACGCCGCAGCAATTTCAGGGGCAAGGCCTTCAGGGAGTTTAGAAACGGAGAAATTAGGCACCGCAACATACTGTGCTAGCATCCCTTGGTGCTTAATATTGGCATGCCACATCACTTGATCACCAATACAAGGGATCACGCCGGCCGGTGCGTCAACCACCGTACCAACAGCATCTAATCCTAATATATGCGGGTATTGCCAATCAGGAAATCCATATTTTGCTAATTTCGCATCAATAGGATTAAGGCCAACATACTCAACACGAATCAGCAGCTCACTTTCGTTACGCTGAGGTGTCGCCACCTCTTGCTTCAGCAAAGAAAAATCTTCTGCCGCTTCAGCGAGCGTAATTGCTTGCATCGTCTTGGTTATGTTGACCATTATATCTACCCTATTTGATCGCTTAATGTAACGTTATTTATTGCACTAACGTCCGGCTCCAACCACCACTAAACGCTTTGTAAGTAGAGATTTTTGCCAACATAAAAGCAACTTTCGCATCAACTGATGCTTGCTTCGCGACTAATGCATCTTGACGAGCGGATAAGAGATCTAAATAAGGCATTTGGCCTTCTTCATACATCGCTTTAGCTTGTAAGTGCGCAGCCTCGGCATGCAGCAGTCTTTGATTTGCAAATTCATGCAAGTTTTTTGACTGTTTCATATTGACCAGTGCAGTTTGCGACTCGGCAATAACGCTAATTATAGTATTTTCATAATCTAAAAATGCGGCTTGGGTCAATGAACTTTGCGCTTTAGCCTGTGCTTTTAGCGCAGGCCAGCTCAAAATGGACCAGTTCAACTGTGGGGTTAACGACCACCCATCATCATTTTTAGATAAGTTGTTACCTATTGGGTTAATTAACCCAACAAAGCCCGAGATCGAAATATCTGGATACAGCGCCGCGTCGGCTGCATCAGCAAGGGCACTTTGCTGAAGTAGCTTATAGCGAGCAATACTAATTTCGGGACGTAAGCTGACCGCCTTTTCTGGCTGATTTAATGTAACCGGCTGAATTAAATTGTTATTTAACAGATCGGTTTCAAAGCTTAACTGAACTTGGCTCGGTGTCTGTCCTAGCAATACGGCTAAGGTTGCTTGGTTCCGATACAGTGCCGTTTCAATCTGAGGCAGCAATGTTTTTTGCTGATTCAACTGAGCATAGGTTCTGTTGATATCGAGTTTAGAGGCAAACCCTTCATCAACTCGTGCCTGTAGTACCGAAATACTTTCGGTTAACGCCGCAATTTGTTGATTTACAATTTGCAGTTTTAACTGATTCCCTTGCCATTCAAAGAAGCTACGGGTCACCCCGCTCACCACTTCGGCAGCTAATTGAGTCTTTTGCTCTTGCGCTTGGAAGCTATTCGCTTCCGCGGCTTTTATGAGTGCAGCAATGCGACCAAATAGGTCGAACTGCCAGCTAAAGTTTGCGCCCGCATTGGCACTCGCATCAATACTGTTCGCCGCCGATTCACGGCTACTTTCAACCTGCAAACCGCCTTGCGGTAAGTGTTGAGCTTCTTCATAACCAAGCTGCTGCATCGCCGCTTGTAAGCGCTGCTGAGCGGCTTGTAAATTACGATTAGACTCTAACCCTTGTTTGACTAAGGCGTCTAATTGTGGACTTTGATAACTCTGCCACCATTGGTTACTGGCGCCACTTTCATTGAGCTCGTCCGCATAATTCTGGCCCGCAAAAAAAGCGGATTGCGCTAAACTTTTTTCGGCCAAATGGGGGCCGCTTGCGCAGCCCGCCAATGTCAACGCAAGCGTTAATGCTGAAAGCTTAGCGGATGATCTTACGTTCAGCTTAAACATGCGTATCTTCCTTCTTGTCACTTAGTTCAGCCGCTGACTTTCTAGCAACTAAGGCATAAAAAACAGGCGTAAATAACAAGCCGAAGAGCGTCACACCGATCATACCGGAGAATACAGCCACACCCATTGCCTGACGCATCTCAGACCCTGCCCCAGAGGCAAGTACCAGAGGAATAACACCGGCAGTAAAGGCGATAGAGGTCATCAAGATAGGACGTAAACGCATACGGCCAGCATGAACTATCGCTTCTAACCGCGTTAACCCAGTCTCTTGCTCCTCTTTGGCAAACTCAACCATCAATATGGCGTTCTTACAGGCCAAGGCCACGAGTACAATGAGGGCAATTTGCGTGAAGATATTGTTATCTCCACCAATCAACCAGACACCAAACAAGGCAGAGAAGATTGTCATCGGTACAATCAATATAATAGCTAACGGTAAGCGTAAGCTTTCATATTGAGCAGCCAACACCATAAACACAAGCAGCACGACTAATGGGAAGATATAGACCATTGTGTTACCCGCAAGGATCTGCTGATAGGTCACTTCTGTCCATTCATAGACGATACCGTCAGGTAGGTTTTCTACCAGTACCTCTTCAATTGCTTGCTGCGCTTGGTCGGAACTGAACCCCATGGCTGGGCTACCGTTAAGTTCAGCACTCGGGTAACCGTTATAATGCATTACACGGTCTGGACCGGTCGTTGGTGTCGCGCTAAGTACTGCACCTAAAGGCACCATAGCACCTTGGCTGTTACGCACTTTCAAATTCAAGATCTGCTTAGCATCAACCCTAAAGTCACCATCAGCCTGAGCATTCACTTGGTATGTACGACCAAACATATTGAAATCGTTTACGTACAAAGACCCAAGGTATATTTGCAATGCATCAAAGACTTGATCGAGTGCAATACCTTGTAGCATGGCTTGCTCACGGTCTATATCTATATCCATTTGTGGTACTTGGATACGGAAGCTCGAATACAAGCCCATTAACTCAGGACGCTTCCTCGCTTCATTAATCACCGTTTGCAGCGAATTAAATAAACTCTCAAAACCTTGGTTTGAGCGATCTTCAATTTGCAGTTTAAAACCACCGGTTGTCCCTAGACCAAGAATAGGTGGTGGCGGGAAAACAGCCACAAAGGCTTCATCAATAGCAGAAAAACGTTTATTCAACTCCCCGGCTATAGCCGCAGCCGATAAACCTGGTCCTTGACGCTCAGAAAAGTCTTTAAGTGGAGTAAATACAACCGCACTATTTGGACTATTGGTAAAACCATTGACCGACAAACCTGGGAAGGCAACAATATTCGCAACCCCTGGCACCTCTTGGGCAATAGCCGACATCTCTTTAACAACCGCTTCGGTTCTGTCTAAGCTTGAGGCATCAGGCAACTGGGCAATCGATACCAAATACTGCTTATCCTGTGCTGGAATAAAGCCACCGGGTACCGTGTTAAATAGACCAACAGTCGAGCCTAGTAAAGCCAGATAAATAATACCGACAATTACGCTAAAACGAATCAGCTTTTTTATCGACGTCTGGTAAGCCAATGAGCCTTTTTCGAACAGCTTGTTAAATGGGCGGAAGATAAATCGTCCAAAAATAGCGTTTAGGATTCGCGTTAAAAGATCCGGTTTTGCATTATGAGGTTTTAATAATAACGCCGATAATGCGGGTGATAATGTTAGCGAGTTAAACGCAGAAATAACGGTCGAAATTGTAATGGTTAAGGCAAACTGTTTATAGAACTGCCCTGTTAGGCCGGTAATAAACGCAGTCGGGATAAATACCGCCAGCAATACAAGTGCAATCGCAATAATAGGTCCAGTCACTTCGCTCATAGCGACGCGAGACGCTTCAACAGGCGATAACCCTTTCTCTATATTACGCTCAACGTTCTCCACCACAACGATGGCATCATCCACCACAATGCCGATGGCCAATACAAGACCAAAGAGAGATAAGGTATTGATACTCACGCCCAACCACTGCATTACCGCAAAGGTACCAATGAGTGAAACGGGAACCGCGATTAATGGAATAATCGATGCGCGCCATGTTTGCAAAAACACGATAACCACGATAACCACGAGGGCAATCGCTTCTAATAAGGTTTTAATAACCGCTTCAATAGACCCACGTACGAAGACTGTTGGGTCGTATACAATGTCGTAATCCACACCGGCAGGAAAATCTTCCGCTAGTGTTTTCATTGTAGAGCGAACTTCGTCCGACAGCTCAATAGCATTAGAACCTGGACGTTGGAATATCGGCATAGCAACCGCAGGCTGGCCATTTAATAATGAACGCAGCGCGTAGGTATCTTGACCGACTTCGACGCGCGCAATGTCGCCTAGTCGAGTAATCGCTCCGCCTTCATCAACTTTAATGATGACATCTTCAAACTCTTCAACACTGGTTAACCGCCCTTTCACATTCAGTAACACTTGAAACTGAGCCGAATTAGGCGATGGCTGGGCACCTAAAGAACCTGCCGCAACCTGCTGGTTTTGCTCACGTAATGAGTTAACCACATCCGTTGCCGTCAACTGACGTGAAGCCAAGGCATCTGGGTTTAACCAAACACGCATGGAATATTTACCACCACCGAATACACGAACTTCACCTACACCACCAATACGCGCAATTTGATCTTTTACGTATAGGTCTGCGTAGTTCGATAAATAATCGGTCTCTCTAATTTTTTCCTTAGAATATAGATGTACAACCATGGTTAAGTTAGGGGATGCTTTTTTAGCAACAACACCTAAACGCTGAACCTCTTGTGGTAACCGAGGTAACGCGCTGTTTACACGGTTTTGCACACGTACTTGGGCACGGTCTAAATCAGTTCCCAAAGCAAAGGTAACTGTCAGTGTCATCCGGCCATCGCTGGTCGCTTGTGAAAACATATACAACATGCTTTCAACACCGTTAATTTCCTGCTCAAGGGGAGTAGCAACCGTTTCCGCAATAACTTTAGGGTTCGCACCTGGGTAGTTAGCTGTTACAACAACCGTTGGCGGAACAACCTCAGGGTATTCACTGATCGGTAATTGAAACAGTGATATAGCACCACCGATTAAAATAACCAGTGATAAGACGGCAGCAAAGATCGGCCGTTTTATAAAAAAGTGTGAAAAGTTCATGAGCCGCTTCTTATTACTTAGCAGTTAATAAAGTTTGGTTTAATGGTGCACCTAACGTAAACCCAATCGCATCGGCATTTAGCTGCGTTGTACGTGGCTCAATTGGCATACCGGGTCCAACTTTAGCGGGGCCGTTAACGGCGATAATATCGCTTGCTGTTAAACCTTTAGTAATGACACGAAACTCACCATAACGATCGCCAACAGTAATTGGACGGTATTGCAGTGTGTTTTTGTCATCAACAATTAAGACAAAGCGATTTTTCAAATCGGTGCCTATGGCTCTTTCAGGTATCAATACTTGCTGTTGCGCCTCTTGGCTAGCTAAGCGAATACGAGCAAAAGCGCCACTACGCAGCTTGCTATTATCAAGAAACGTAGCACGTACACGTAATGTACCTGTTGATGTATTAATCTGGTTATCGATGAAATCCACATGGCCTTGATGAGCAAACTCATCACTCCCTAGCAGCTGCATCACAACCGGAAGATTATCGCTGGCTTTTGCCTGTTCGAAATGGCTATTCCACGTACGCTCATCAATATCAAAATACGCATACATTTTTTGATCGGATACGATATTGGTTAACGTGCTCTGGTTCGCATTAACCGTATTACCCTTAGTGATCTCAGCGCGAGAGATAACGCCATCAATAGGTGCGGTTATTTTTGTGAACTCTAAATCAAGTTGGGCTGCTTGCAGCTGTGCATTTAACGCTGAAATTTGCGCTTGAGCTTTTTTTGCTGCCGTTGTTCTTGATTCAGCTTCTTCTGACGAGATCGCATCACGTTTACGCAATCGAGCTGCACGCGCGGCTTCACTTTTAGCTTGCTGATATTCAGCCACTGCACTGGCAACTTGAGCTCTTAAACTAGCCACTTGTGCTTCAAATGGGCGAGGATCAAGGCTAAATAATAGATCACCTTGTTTTACCTGCTGGCCTTCAACAAAATCAATTGTATTAACAACACCCGATACACGCGGCTTTAACGCAACCTGCTGCGGTGCTTCTAGGCGCGTCGTATAGGTAAACCAAGACTGGACAGGCTTAGAGACAACTTGAGCCACATCAATCTGTGTTAATGGTCGCTGTGCTTGTGCTGCTTTTGCTTGCTCAGGAGGTTCACTGCAAGCCATAAGTGTGGTTAGTAACACACTTATAATTATAATTTGACTGTGTTTGTTAAATGACATGATTTGTCCCTCTCATTGTAATTGCAATCATCATAAAGGTTATGAATGTGTTAAAATAGAATCAATTCATCATTTAATTAGTGCAGAAATGGCACCAATAGATTATTTTTGGGAGTGATCTTATGGATACGACGAGCCGTTTATTAATGTTTTTAGACGTGGTTGAGCTCGGTAACTTTGCAAAAGTCGCCGATTCGCACCATATCGACCGTTCAGTCATCTCTAAACAGATGAATAAACTCGAAGAAGACCTAGGTGTACGGTTATTAAACCGCTCCACCCGCACCATTTCATTAACCGCTGCCGGCGCTGAGATGGTAAAAAAGGCCACAGAACTGCGTTTTTTACTGAGCGAAACACTACAAATTGCCGAAAACTATCACACCGAACCACGTGGGTTATTAAAAATAACCAGTACCAGCATTATTGGCCGTCGCTATCTACAACCCGTTATTAATGATTTTCAAAAACGCTTCCCCCAAGTCGAAGTAGAATTACGCCTAGAAGATCGCATGGTCGACATCGTCGGTGAAGGATACGACTTAGCCTTTCGCGTAGGCGAACCTAAAGTATCCAACTTAATTTCACGCTCCCTTGCGCGTAACCGCTTATTAATTTTAGCGACGCCTGATTTTTTACAAACCTACGGCGTACCTAATACGATTGAAGAACTCGCCAAACTCCCTGCGGCAAGCTATGCCAGCAACAGCTTGCTTATTGAGGAGATCAACTACATTAATCATCAAGCGCAAGAGGTCTCAGTCCCTATCAATAGTGTTTTTAGGGCAAATGATGGCGATTTAATTATGTTAAAAGTGCTATCAGGAACCGCTTACTTTGTCTCACCCGCCTTTTTAATTGCCGATGAAATTAAAAAAGGTCTATTAACCCCTATTTTAACCCACATTAAACTGCCTGAATTTCGCCACCTTTACGCCATCTACCCCCATCGAGACCTGCCGGTACGCACCCAGTTATTTTTTGATGCCGTACGCGAGTTCATTGGCAAAGATAAACCCATTTGGGAAAACAACATTCCAGGTTTTGATGACATGTACCAATAACGCTTACCTATCCCTAAACCCCGTCCCCACAAACGCTAGCCTGCAAACGACTTATCCATGTTAAGCACAAAACCTACCGCTGCAATTAGGGGTAGGTTTTGTCTATATACAGTTTTAGCGGATGAACCGCTTAGTTAGCGATTTGGATCTCTAACACCGACAACGGCGTGGGTGTTTCAATCACGGACGTTATTTTGAGCCCCGTTTTTTTACAAAGCTTGTCAAATTCAGCCAGATCTCGCTCTTGCCCGCCCCACGTCATAAGAAACGCTTCAATATCTTTTGAGAAATGCGGGACATTCCCCTCAGGTACAATCGCATCGATCACGTAGAGCTTACTCTCAGGCATCATGGCGGCTTTAACGGTTTCCAGTATTTTGCAACAATCCTCATCACTCCAGTCATGTAGGATTCTTTTTAGGAAATAAGCATCTGCGCCGGCCGGGACCTTTTCAAAAAAACTGCCGCCACTTTTATCAAAGCGTAAGTTAAGTGCCGAGTTTTCCTCGATATGCGTGGCCTGTTCAATAATAAGAGGCTGATCAAAAAGCGTCCCATTGAGCTGAGTATGTTGTGCAAGAATCTCCTTCAAGAAGCCACCTTGGCCACCACCCACATCAACCACAGAGTGCAGATGGCCCACAGGGCAGCATTCTGCAATAACCGGATTTTCTAACTCGGCATAGTTATGCATCGCTCGCGCAAACTGATCATTTTCTTCAGTTTCATCATCAAGATGCTCAAACACACCTTTACCAAAAAGATCGGTATAACTATCTTCGCCCGTACGCACACTATGCTCTAAGTGACCGTATGCCTCCCACATGGATTTTGTAACCATGTGTGCCGCATTACGCACAGAGAAGTCGCCTTCAGTGCTAATCGCGTCGGAAAAGGCGGTGGTGGTAAAAACAAACTTATCGGTTTCTTGAAAGATTTCATACGATGCAAGTAGGCGCATCAAACGATAAAGGCGGTCTTCATTGATCGAGAGCTTTTCCGCTACCGTTTTAACATGCACACCCTGCTGATCTACATGGTCGGCAATACCTAATTTGGCTGCCACATGAATAGCCCTAGAGATAACAAATCCCCAGTAAAGCTCATTGATACGCTGAATAGGATTAATTTCTGCTGATGACATAGTCTGCTTTACGCCCAACAGGCGTACTCCGTTGCTTATTATTATTAAGCAAGATCAAAAGCAAACTATGTGCCACAGATATAAAATATTGTTTATAAAGAGTATTTTAAAATAAGCGACGAGCTGACAAACCTATATGCTTCACATTTAGCGACAGTCTGTTTCACTCAGTTTTACACCAAGTGCGTCCTACTCTCCTTTATATACAAAGCGTGCCTGTCCTTGTTTATTTGTCCTTGTTTATTTTGTTTATTATGCAATGGATCAGGTTCTGGCATCTGAATTAGATTCTCTTTAGTGATTGGTTGGTGTTCCCTACAAAAACCTATCGCGTTGTTTGGCCTTGTTTAATGTTTATAGCGCCATATGCAACAGCGGATAAGACTTGCCCTGACCATCAATTGGTGAACGGCCCGTAACAGAAAAACCAATATGCTGGTAAAAACCTAACGCTTGCTCATTCTGTTCATTAACATCAACTTTGCTCGCCCCTTGGGACTTGATCGCATAAGTAGCTAACAGAGTTCCTAAACCTTTGCCACGCGCATCAGGTGAAATGAACAGCATTTCAATGTTTCCACCATGTACACCACAGAACCCCAATATTTCACCCTTACTATTTTTTGCACACCTTAAATCAACGGCGTCAAGATACTGCTCTAAGATCAGTGACTTTAATTCCTGAAGATCTTCTTCCGCCAAAAAATAATGGGTTGCTCTCACCGATCCTTCCCAAATTTTTAGCAGCCTAAGATGATCTGCTTTTTCTACAACTTCAATATTCATCACTAAACCTGATTGAAAATTTAACGTTTGGCTTTCCGATGTGCCGGAACGTAGATGCGTCCACCAACAACATGTGATAGTAGCTCAATCCGGCAGCCCCTCTAACTTTGGTACTTTCCCTAATTCCTCATCCCAAGCTGCTCTGCTGGACAAAAAGATGTGCGCTGTTGGCGCCATAGATATTTCACTGTCCAAACACCCTGCGGGAACGACGAGCAAACCTTCGATCTGAGTATTTGGCAATGCTGAACCGCACAGCTTACAAAAGCTTTTGTTATGACGACTGCCAGGAAGCGTAAAGGACGTCACAGCATCGGCACCCGACCGCCAGACCAATGTTGCTGACTGTGAGAATAGGTTTGCCGCATGAGCCGAACCCGTATCTTTTTGGCAATGCTGACAATGACACAGGTAAAAACTATCGAAATCACCCTTTATCTCAAAACTCACAGTGCCACACAGACAAGAACCCACATAATCAGTCATCAGAATCTCTTCCTTGGTCTTTGAATGAAATATACATAATATTTTGGCTCGGAGCGTCGCGTAGCTGCGTCCGCCAACAGCCACTGGTTATACTTTACCGGCCTGAATCCACCGTCAAAACTATTGCTTCACCAATCTCAGTAATCGCCTTATTCCTCTCTGAGAAAGAAGCTTCTGTTTGCGTAAGATATAGAGCTACAACGATCGGCTGGCGTTCCGGAGGCCAAAATATGGCTGTTATAGATCGCGATCCGAAACCGCCAGCCCCAGTTCGATCTGCAACAATCCAGCCTTCTGGAACAGCAGCCCGAAAAAGTCCATCTGCAACTTGATTTCTCTTCAGCCAGTCATATAGCTGATCTCTGGACTTTCTGGATAACACGTCGCCCAACAGCAAATTCTGGAGATTTTTCACCATTTCATTTGGAGTTGTTGTATCTCTATTATCACCTGGTACCGCCTCATTAAGCTCCGTCTCCCAACGATCAAGACGCGTTACATCATCTCCCAATCCTCTCGCAAACAATGTAACTTTTTCCGGTCCACCCAGAGCTTGCAAAACCAAGTTTGCGGCCGTGTTGTCGCTCATCGTCAGAGCAGCCTCACAAAGATCCGCAAGGCTCATAGCTTGACCACCAGCGTGTTTCTCCGTGATAGGAGAGTAGGTAACGAGATCAGACTCTGAAAAACTCACCCTTCTATCAAGACTCTCCTGCCCCGCATCGACCCGGTGAAGCAGAGCCGCACAAGCAAGCGTTTTAAACGTACTGGACATTGCAAATCGCTGATCAGCTTGATATTCCCATCGCTGACCGGACTCCAAATCATAAGCAGCAAAGCCCACTTGAGCCTCTATCTCTCCAGCGATTCGTTCCACCGTTTGAATCAAAGAACGATGGCCGTCAGCAGATGCGATGAATGCCCAAAAACTAAAAAAAATAGCCATAGGAAACTTTAGTAACGCTGTCATTGGTGAAACTCTCATAAACTTCTCAGCACTTGGTTCGAACTGCATAACGCCGCCAGCATGAACGGCTTTGTAGTGGAAGCGAAGCCGAAAAATGCGTCGCCATACTTGGTCTTATTATGTGGTTGAACTTCCATTGAACAAGATTCTGTTCGAAAACGGGTCTACCACTATGAACACCCTATCTCCCCAAGGAGCATTCGTGATTTCTGGCCGACAGTACCTATAACCCTTTGAAGTTATTTCGTGGTGCAAAGCTTCAAGCTGATCTGTATTCACGAACGTTTTAGAGCCAGGAGAACAATCTCCCGAGTGCTCACTGAGATGAAAGGCCAGGTCATCTCTAGAAACCTGCATATAGATAGGGCTGTCCGGCTCAAAGCAGTGCTCCCAATCCAACGACATACTGAGGAACTCCAGATAGAACGCCTTCGCCTTTGCCTCATCGAAAATTCAGATAACAGGGATCGCTTGAAATTGCACCTATACTCTCCTTACACAGAACGCCAAGCTCACCGGCGCATATTGCGGAGAGCGTTTTTGTGTAAAATGGAGCAGCGCGAAATACACAAAAACGAGCGTAGCAATATGTGTCCGCGTGCAGCTTTTTGTGTACGCCCAGCATGGGCATGAACTAATGAGGTGAAAGTCCTCTGTAGGAAGGTCACCATCCATAGCGATTTATATC
>NZ_LUTS01000078.1 GCF_001597735.1 Neptuniibacter pectenicola | reverse complement strand
GAGAAAAGGAGAAGAAGGGAAAAGAAGGGAGAAGAAGAGAGGAAGAGAAAGAGAGAAAAAGGAGGAGGAAAAGGAGGAAGGAGGAAGAAGAAAAAAAAAAGGAAAGAAGGGGAAAAAGAGGAGAAGGAGGGGAGGAAAAAAAGGAAAGAAAAGGAGAGAAAGAGGAAAAAGGGAGGGGGGAGAGAAGAAAGAAGAAAAAGAAAAAAGGGAAGAAAGGGGGGAGGAAAAAAAAAGGAAGGGAAGGAAAAAGAGAAGGAAAGGGAAGAAAGAGAAGAAGAGGAAAAAAAGAAAGAAAGGAGAAGGAGGGGAGAAGGAGAGGGGGGGGGGGAAAAAAAAGGGGGAGGGGGGGAAAGGAAGGGGAGAGGGGAGAGAAGAAAGGAAGGGGGAAAGAGGGAGGAAGAAGAAGGGGAAAAGAGAAGTGACAAAGAAAGAAAAAGATAAGATCACAAAAAAAGTAATAATAAGC
>NZ_LUTS01000077.1 GCF_001597735.1 Neptuniibacter pectenicola | reverse complement strand
CACATTCAACTCGGTAATCAACGACCTCTGCTCCTCTCTCTTTCCTCTCTTTTTCTCCCTCTCCCCCCTCTTTCCCTCTTCCTTTCCCCTCTCTCTCCTCCCCCCCTCCCTCTTTTCTTTTCTTTCCTTTCCCTCTCCCCCCTCCCTTTCCTCCCTCTCTTCCCCCTCTTTTCTCCTCCCCTCTTCCTTCTTCCTTCTCTCCCTTCCTCCTCCTCTCTTTTTTCTTTCTCCCCTTCTTTTTCCTCTCCCTCCCTTTCCCCCCCCTTTTTCCCCTTTTTTCCCTTCCCCCTCCCTTCCTCCTTCTTCTTCCTTCCTCCTCCTTCCTTTTTCTCCCCCTCTTTTCTTTCCCCCCTCTTCTTTTCCTCTTTCCTCCCTCTCTCTCCTTTCCTTCCTCCTTTCTTTTTCCCCTCCTTCCTTTCTCCTCCTCTCTTCTCCTCTTCCCTTCTTCCTTCTCCTCTCTTTTCTT
>NZ_LUTS01000076.1 GCF_001597735.1 Neptuniibacter pectenicola | reverse complement strand
GGAGGAAGGAAGAGGGAAGGGAAGAGAGGAAAGAGAGGGGAAGAAGGGAGGAAAAAAGGAAAGAGAGAGAGGAAGAGAAAGAAAGAGAGAGAGGAAGGAGAAAGAAAAAGGAGGGAGAAGGAGAAGGGGGAGAAAAAGGAAGGGAGGAAAAAAGGGAGGAAAAAGAGAGGAAGAGGGAGAGAAAAAGGAAGGGGAGAAGGAAGGGAGAAGGGAAGGAGAGAAAAGGAGAGAAAAAAGAAGGGAGAGGAAAAGAGAAGGGGAAGGAAAGGGAGAGGGAGAGAGGAAAAAGAAGGAGAGAAGGGAAAAAAAAGAGAGAGGAGAAAGAAGGAGAAGGGAAGAGGAGGAAAAGGGAGGGGGAAGAAGAAGAAAAGAAGAAAGGGAGAGAAAAGAGGGAGGGGGAAAGGGGAAAAGGGGAAGGGAGGGAAGAGAAAAAGAGCAGCGCCGGTAAACTCAGAAGTATTTCCATATA
>NZ_LUTS01000075.1 GCF_001597735.1 Neptuniibacter pectenicola | reverse complement strand
CCCTTCTCTCTCCCCCCCTCTCCTCCTCCCTCCTTCCCCTCTCCCCCTCCCCCTCTCTCTCTCCCCTCTCCTCCTTTTCCCCCCCTCCCCTTCCTTTCCCTCCTTTTTCTTTCCCCCCTCCCCTTTCCCCCCCTCCCTCTCCTTCTCCCTTCTTTTTTCTTCCCCTCCTCCCTTCTTTTCCCTCTTTTCCCTTTCTCCTCCCCCCCTTTTTTCCCCTTTCTTCCTTTTCTCTCCCTCCCCCTTTCCCTTTCCTCTCTTCCCTTTCCTCCCCCCTCTTTCCCCTTCCTCCCTTTCCCCCTCTTTCTCCCCCTCCCTTTTTTCTCCTCCCCCCCCTCCCTTTTCTTTCTTCCTTCCTCTTTCCCCCCTTCTCTTTTTCTCTTTCTTCTTCTTCTCTCTCCCCCCCTTCCTCCCTTCCTTCCTTTCCTTTTCTTTTCCCCCCCTCCTCCTCCCCCCCCCCCCTTCCCCCCTTCTCTTC
>NZ_LUTS01000074.1 GCF_001597735.1 Neptuniibacter pectenicola | reverse complement strand
TTTTGGGTGAACTTTTCATCGGTACCTGTTCCTCCTTCCCCCCCTTCCCTCCCTTTCCCTTTCTCCCCCTCCTTCCCCTTCTTTTTCCTTCCCCTTCTCCCCCTCCTCTTCCCTTTTCCTTCCTCTTCTTTCTTCTTCTCTTCCTCTTTTCTTCTTCCCCCTCCCCTCCCTCTTTTCCCCTCTCTCCCCTTCCCCCCTCCCCTTTCCTCCCCCCCTCTTCCCCTCTCCCCCCTTTTCTCCCCTTTCTTCCTCCCCCTTTCTTTTCTTTCTTTCTTTCCTTTTTTCCTTCCCTTTCCTCCCCCTTTTTTCTCTCTCCCCTCCTTCTCCCCCCTCTCCCTCTTTCTCCTTTCCCCCCTTCCTTTTCTCCTTTTTCTCCCTCTCTTTTTTCTCTTCTCCCTCCTTTTTCTCCTTTTCTTTTTTTTTTTTCTTCCCCTCCTCCCCCCTCTCCTTTTCTCTTCCCTCTTCTTCCTTTTTTCTTC
>NZ_LUTS01000073.1 GCF_001597735.1 Neptuniibacter pectenicola | reverse complement strand
ACATTATCAGTCCCTACTAACATAGGGTCTGCTTACCTGCGTTTCTCCTCTTTCTTCCTTCTTTCTTCTTTTTCTCCCTTCCCCTTCTCCCTCCTTCCCTCCTCCTCCCCCTCCTCCCTCCCCCCCCCCTCCCCCCTCCCCCCCCTCTCCTTCCTCCTCCCTCCCCTCCCTCTTTTTCCCTCCCTCCCTCCCTTCTCTCTTCTCCTTTTCCCCCCCTTCCTCTCTTTTTCCCCTTTTTTCTTTCTTTTCTCTCTCCCTTCTTCCTCCCCTTTCTTTCTTTCCTTTTTCCTCCTCTCCCTCTTTTCCCCCCCTCCTCTCCCTCCCTTTTCCTTCCTCCCCTCCCTCTTTCTCCCTTCCTCTCCCTTCCCTTCTTTCTCTCTCCTCCCCCTTCCCTCTCCTCTTCCCCTTTCTCCCCTTCCTTTGCCCCCCTCCTCCCCCTCTTCTCCTCCTCACTTCCTCTCTTCCCTCTTTTCTCTCTCCTCTTC
>NZ_LUTS01000072.1 GCF_001597735.1 Neptuniibacter pectenicola | reverse complement strand
TCTCTTCCTCCCCCCTCCTCTTTTTTTTCCTCCCCCTCCTTTTCTCTTCTCTCCCTCCTCCTTTTTCTTCTTCCTCTTCCCTCCCCCTCTCCTCTCTTTCTCTCCCTTTCCCCCTCTCCTCTTTTTCACCCCCCCTTCTTTCCCTCCCCTCTCTACTTTTCTTTCTCCCTCTTTCCCCCCTCTTCCCCTCTTCCTCCCCTTTCTCTCTTCTTTCCCCCTCTTTTCCCTTTTTTCTTCTCCTCCCCCTCCCCTCCTCTTTTCCCTTCTTTTCCTTCTCTTTCCCCCCTCTTTCCCCCCCTCCTTCCCCTTCTTTTCCTCCCCTCCTTTCTTCTCTCTTTTTTTTTCCTCCCTTCCTTCTTCTCCTTTTTCCTCTTCCCTTTTTTTCTTTTTCCCTCTCTCCGTCCCCTCTTCTTTTCCTCCCTCCTTTCCTCCTCCTTTCCCTCTCCTTCCCCTCTCTCTCCTCCTTTTCCTCTTCCCCCCTCTTCTTCCCCTCCC
>NZ_LUTS01000071.1 GCF_001597735.1 Neptuniibacter pectenicola | reverse complement strand
GTCCTTTGGTTTAACTGGTGTGTGGTAACAACAGTTTACCAGTGGATCTCAGGCTTTTTCATTTACCATCCAAAACTATGGGACAGCAGTGGCCTAGGCTCGGTTTTTTTATGCCATCATGATGCTTGTCTGTGCTTGTCTGTGCTTGTCTGTGCTTGTCTGTGCTCGTATGTGGCGGGTTTGGTATGTCCCAAGGTTATCTGTTGCTCTTGTTGTAAGTGTTGCACGGGGCGCTCTATCAGCGGGTTAGTGTTGATGTTGTTTGGCGAGAAAGAAGAGAAGGAGGTAGGTTTAGGGTTGTGTTGGTTTGTCGCTACGGGGTGAACTCTTTTGTGGTAGGGGCTTGAAGCAGGTGTTGTTTGTGTGGCTGTCCTGTGCGTTCGGGTCTATGTGTTGGGGTAGGAGAGTGCGTTGGTTCTGTGTATGACCCGTCCTAAAATACGTTGACGGTTTTTTATTAAAGCCAGTTGAGCATTCAACTGGCTTTTTTATGCACTTCA
>NZ_LUTS01000070.1 GCF_001597735.1 Neptuniibacter pectenicola | reverse complement strand
TGTGGCAACCATGGCATTGGGCAGTATATGTCTTACCCTCCTCATTCTTTTCTCTACCCCTACTCCTCTTCCTCCCCTTCCCTCTTCCCTTTTCCTCTCTCTCCTTTTCTCCTTCTTTTTCTTCTTTTCCTCCTTCCCTCTTTTCTTCTTTTTTTCTCCTTTCTTTTCCCCCCTCTCTCTCTCTCCTTTCCTTTCTCCTCCTTTCTTTCCTCCCCCTCCTCATAACCCTCCCCTTCTTTCCCATGTTTCTTCCTTCCTCCTTCCTTTTCCTCTTCTCCCTCTTCTTTTTACGCTTTTTCCTCTCCCCCCCCCCTTTCCTTTCTTTCTCTTTCTTCCCTCCCCCTCCCCCCCTCCTTCTTTCCCCCCTCCTCCTCTCCCTCTTCCTCCCCCCCCTTCCCCCCTCTCCCCCTCTCTCCCCTTCTTTCCCTCTTCCTCTCCCCCTCCCCTTATTTCGCCCTCCTCTTCCTCCTCTCTTCTCCCTCCCTTTTTCCTTTCTCCCCTTTCCCCTCTTCCTTTTCTTCCTCCTTCCCCCC
>NZ_LUTS01000069.1 GCF_001597735.1 Neptuniibacter pectenicola | reverse complement strand
GAGGAGGGGAAGAGAGGAAGGGGGGAAGGGGGGGAGAAGGAGAGGAGGGAGGGGAAGGAGAGGGGGGGGAAGAAGAGGAGGGGGAGGAGAAAGAGGAAGAGGGAGGGGAGAAAAAAGAGAAAAAGGGAGAAGAGGGGGGAGAAAGAGGAGAAGAGGGGAAAAGAGAGAAAGGAAAGGGAAGAGAAAAGAAGAGAGGAGAAAAAGAGGGGAGAGGAAGGGAGAGAAGAAAAAGGAAAAAAAGAAGGAGGGAAAGAAACGAAAGCAAAGAGAAAGAAAACGAAGAGGGAGAAAAAAGGAGGGAAAGGGGAGGAAGAGAAAGAAAAGAAAAAAAGGGGGAGGGAGAAGGAAGGGAAGGAAGAAGGGAAGGAAAAGAGGGGGGGAGAGGGGGAGGGGAAGAAAGGGAAAAGAGAAGGAAGAGGGGAGGGAAAAAGAGGAGGAGAAGAAAAAAAGGAGGAAGGAAAAAAGAGGGGAAAAAGAGGGGAGGAGGAGAAAGGGGGAGAAGAAAAAAGAAGAAAAAAAAAGAGAGGAAGGGAGGAAAG
>NZ_LUTS01000007.1 GCF_001597735.1 Neptuniibacter pectenicola | reverse complement strand
AGGCATTATCCAATGCTTACTTAAAATCTCAGGGGCTTTATGAATTGCGCGATGGATGGATCAAGCTTCACCATTCTTAGTGAAACGCCCTGTGCGGATCCGCATGCAGGGTGTTGTGGGGGCTGAGGGTTAGAGACCCTCGGCTACCCGATTAAGCATTGAACCTTGCTACGATAGATTTACATTCAGACAAAGAAACCTCCTTTGCCCATTTAATAGATTGCTGTATTTCTGGCTCATGCTTCTCAAGGGCTTTCTGTGACCAATACTGCCTCGCTGAGCCAATTGGAAGGTGATCCGTTTCAGAGGACACACCAGCGAATGCTAGAAAATCTTTATCATCTTCGGGCAGCCCGACCTCAAATCTTAGAGCAGACAACTCAATTGCACCTTCTAAATAATGGATAGAGCCATCAAGCATTCCGCTTGCTAATTCAACAGCGCGTTCACGTTGCTTCTGGATGTATTCTTCGTGGCTCATTTTCATAGGATGCTTAACAGCTAAATATATGACAAGTTGTCGCGTTTAAACACGACAATCTGTCATATATCTACATGAAAGAACTTGGGAAAAACAATCTAGGTCTTTGAATATCATAAGCTTTCCTTAGCGGGTGTTTCCTGTTATCGGTGGAAATATACAAAATTGTCCTACTATCCTTACATAAAATAAAGCAGGATAAAATATGTGCGATAAAACCTTCGTCCTAACCTATTATTTTTTACCTGCGTTAGGTTCCTCAACCTTATCAATATCGACGAGGTTCCATGGCATATTTTTATGCCGATAAATACGCTTGTTCAGTTTTGGGTAATCACCCACATCATGATCAAGGCGCTGCCCGACCACAATACATTTTAAGACCATCGAATCACTGATATTTCTCAATGCGTGGGCCTCTCCGCCGGCTCGATACCCTATAAAATCCCCCGCCTTTACTGGGTATATTTTGTCGCCTATCTGGGCTTCAGCTACACCGTCCAAAATATAAACGCACTCATCCTCATGATAGTGTTTATGGAACTCTGTCGATTCATGGCTGGGTTGTATTTCAATGATATGAAATCCAAAGCCCGTTAGACCGGCAAGATCACCAAGCGATTTATTCGTTCGTTTCGCGTTTTCGTTAAGAAAATGCGTTTTAGATATACCTTCAAATTGCTCTATTTCTTCTTTAGTGATCAGGTATGTATCCATCTTTATCTCCCAAGGCATACTGCCATAAGCTTACGAGCGATTAGCCGGCCCAGCCAGCCCCGCCGGATATTCCTCACCCCGCCCGAGCAAACCGATCGTCAAGTCGGCTTGTGCCTAGGCCACTCATTTTATTCACTTTAATCTGCACGGGAATCCGCTCTTTCATCGCTTCGATATGGCTGATGACCCCAATCATTTTACCTGAGGCGTTTAGACTATCGAGCGCATCGAGAGCGGTGTCTAAGGTTTCGCTGTCTAAAGTACCAAAGCCCTCATCTAGGAAGAGGGAGTCGATACTGGTTTTTTGACTCACGAGATCCGATAAGGCCAAGGCTAAGGCTAAACTGACCAAAAAGCTTTCACCGCCGGAGAGGGTTTTAGTATCCCTTGAGGTGTCTGCCTGCCAAGTATCTAGCACTTCTAACTCTAAGGCTGCGCCCTGTTTGCGCTGTAAGCAGTAACGGCCATGCAACCGTTCTAACTGAGCGTTGGCAAGGTGGACTAAATGATCAAGTGTTAGACCTTGTGCAAAACGTCTAAATTTATCCCCCTTTTGAGAGCCAATTAAGCTCTGCAGGTAGGCTAAATCATCGTACTGCTGTTGAGAGGCTTCAATTTGCGCAAAGAGCTGAACCTGCCCTTCTCGCCGTGCTTTATCATCATCTAACAGGGCACTCACTTGGCCTTGTTCATGGGTGATGGCTCTCAACACCTCTTTGTCTTCACTGATACGCTGCTCAAGACTGGGGAGTGCTTCAGGGTCGCTCTCGCCCCCGCTATATTCGGTAAGTAATGTTTCTAGCCGTTGCTCTGCTTGCTCTTTTAACGCGATAGATCGCTGTAATGCGGTGGTTAGTTGATCTTTCTGTGCTTCTAATTGCCCACGCTGCTCATCATTGAGTAACGCCGTTAAATACGCCGCTTCACTGGCAAAAGGGCTCTGAGCGAGTTGTGCCTCCCAGTCATTACGGAGCTGTTCACACTCTGCATGTAAACGCGTGCTCTGCTCCTTCAACGCATTTTCTGTTGCGTTAAGGTCCTGTAGTTGCTGATTTATAAGCTGATGCTGCTCATGGGTCGTTTGATAGCTCTGCTCTGATTCCCGTAGCGCGGTTTGGGCCTGTTGCCGCGCCTCATCCACCTGTTTATCGGCAAATAATGCGTAGCGCTGCTGACGATTGCTCTCAGCACGCTCCTTAATGGCCTGTAATTCTGTAGTAACCTGCTCCAACCGCTGCGTGATTTTTTCTGCCTGTCGCTGGGCTTGCTCTCGCTCTGACGTGAGTGCGGCGATCTGAACCTCTATCTGCTGTTTTTCAGTTTCAGCATTTAAGTAGGCATCGACTGTCGAGCGCATTTGCTGCAACCACTGGAGCGCATGGTTAAGTTCCGGCATAGGCATCTGTTGTTCGCCGATGCTTTCAGTTAATGCGTTGGTCAGTGTTTGGCTTTCTTCTTTGATTTGCTTAAGCGCTTGGCTCAGCGTACTGATGGTTTGCTCGCTATAATTTAACGCTTTTTGCGTTAACGCGTGCTGCCCTTCCACCTGCTGCAAGTGGACTTGAGCAGTTTGTACTTGAGCGTTGTACCGTTTTGCTTCTTCAATCTGTGTTTGCAAAAAGGTCATGCGTTGCTCAAGCGCCTGAGCTAACGCGGCATACGCGGCCTGATCGTTTATATCAATGACGGCCTGGGATGGATTAGCATAAGGTAGATCCGACACAAGCACCTGCCAACGGTCCATCTCCTGTTTTATATCGGTTTCAATCTGTTCAAGGCGTTCTGTCGCACTTTGCAGCCATTGCGTTTGCTTAACCTGTTCCTCGTTAAGCTTAGTCCCTTGCTCTTTAACCGTCTCCAGCGCCGTCTCGAGGGTGCGGTAACGTAACTCGGTTTCGCTCTGATCTAGGGTTTGATAAGTCTCCACCAGCGGGTGCGCTTTTGAGCCACACAAAGGACAGGGCTGATCCGGTTGAAGCTGCTGTCTTGCCGCCGTTAGGTCTGAGATCTGTTTTTCTAGTGCTAAACGCTGTTCTATATCGCCAAGTTGCGCGCGCTTATCTTTATAAACCGCCCTAAATTCGCTGAGCTGCTGATCAATGCTTTGCTTGTCTTGATTCGCTTGCGCTATTTTATCCTGTAGCGCTATTTTCTCTGCCGACAGTTTTGTAAAAGCTGAGGCGATCGCCGGTAGCTGCCCAACAACACCACGCTCCCCCATCACGCTATGCAACGATTGCTCAAGAAAGGTCAGTAGGGTTTGGCTATCCTGTTGATGTGATGCGGCTTGGTTGTCGAGCTGTTGCTGGGCATGGGCCAGGCTTAACTTTGACTCTTCTAGCTGTTTATCCGCCTGACTCAGTTGCTGTTGCTGTTCAACCTGTGTTTCCTGTAGCGCTGTTAACTCAGTTTGTTTAGTTTGCTCAACCGCTTGCAGCTCTCTCACACGACCAAACTGTGCGCCCCAAAGGGAAAGTTTATCCACTAGCGCTTTATTGATAGACGGGTTGGTTAATAGGCTACTGATCTCGCCACGGCGCTGGTTTAGCTCACCACTGCGTTGTTGATTTTGCCTAAGCGTCTGTTCACACTCTGCGCGCTCGGATTCTAGCTGTTGGCGCTGGGACTCTTTTTCCTTTAACTGGTCAACTTGCTGTTGATAAGCGGCATCAAGTGGCACCACGTGTTCATTTAACAGTGTTTCTAACGCAACATTGTTTTGTTTTAAGGTTTGCAGCGCATCCTGCTCTACACGCTGGCGGGCTTGTAGCGCCTCGACCTCAGTGCGTTTTTGCGCTTTCGCCTCGGCCAACGCGCTTAATTCAGCATCGATCTGTACTAATTTAGGTTCGTTCGCTTTTAACGGGTTATAAACGCGGCTTAGCTTTTCTGCCAAGGCGCTTTGCGCTAAACGCTCAAAATTCTGTTTTTCACGCGCAAGCTGTTCCTGTGCTGTAACGAGATCTTTCTCTGTCTGAGCCAGTGTAGTAAGCGCTTTTTTCTTTTCAGTCAAAAAGGTTGCTTGTTTTTGTAACTGCTCAAGCTGGCTATTTTTCGCCGTAAACTGCTGGCCTAGGGCGTCACGTTTTTCCATAAGTTCAGTTAAGCGTTCTTGCGTCAGCAGCTCGACCCCTTCCGCCTTCGCCTGTAGTTTCTCTAAGGCTTGTTTGCTTTCACTATAACGGAGGAAGACTTTTTCAGAGATAAGGCCATAGATCTCAGTGCCGGTTAACTCTTCGAGTAGTTCTGCTCGCTCATTGGCATCGGCATTTAAAAACGCAGCGAACTGACCCTGGGAGAGCATCATCGATTTAGTGAAACGATCAAAATCTAAACCGCTTATCTTCTCAATTAACTGGCTCTTCACTTTAATCTGACTGGCCAGAATAGTACCCGCCGGTGAGTCGGTGATATCTGCCAGCTCAACTTTAGCGTCTTGCAGGTTTCCGTCTACCTGATTACGGGAACGGCGCTGACTCCAAAACGCTCGATAGCGTTTACCTTTTACTTCAAATTCGACTTCCGCTAACGCATCAGCAGTACCGCGCGTCATCAGCTCGTTAGTCGATTTAGAAATATTAACCAATCGCGGTGTGCGGTGATAAAGCGCAAGACAGATGGCATCAAGAATGGTGGTTTTGCCAGCACCGGTCGGCCCGATGATGGCAAACAAGCCATTGTCGATAAAAGGCGATTTTGTGAAATCAATTTTCCATTCATTTTTGAGGGAGTTAATGTTTTTAAAACGTAGGGATAGAATTTTCATACATCATCTCCCGTTGCAAAAAGATCATCGACAATCGGTGTATCGCTGTCCGCTTTCGGTTTTTTCGAGGGCCTTGCTGAGGTAGCGGGTGCGGCGGGCGGCGCGGTAAGCGGAGGTTCTTCGTTAAACAGGGGTAAGACTTCAACGTCATCTGCAATTGCCGTGACGGGGTCGGCCTCTTCCCCTTCCCCTTCCAACATAGGCTCACTGACGGTTGAATGAGTCATGTCAGGCAGGCCCTCGGCTTTAAGCGTTGTAGACGCCGGTTTACTGGGGGCCAAGCCATGCTCCTCTTCCACTTGATGCACGATCTGGGCAAAACATTCTTTAATTCGCTGAAGCCTTAGTGTCTCATCATCGCCCTCAAACTGTTCGCTTTCTAAACGTCGCTCAAAAACCTCAAAGGGGTTCAGTTCATCCAGTGTTTCTTTCTCCTGCCGGATCAACTCGCTAGACCGCTGTTTGCGCGCACGGCGTAGGAGTAATACCTCAACCGGCAGATCTTGGGTCAGTTTCTCTATACGTTGCGTCAGGTCATTTAGGTAATCTTGGGTTTCGACTTCAATCGATAGCCAAACCGGTAGTTCATGCGCCGTACGGCCAATCTCAATCAGCGTCTCTTCGATGTGGTTAAGATCACCCTTAATGGCTTGCATCGGTTGAAATTGTGGGACATAGATAGGCTCAACACTGACTAACGCAGTCTCATCAAACTCAACCATCAGCACCTGCTTTTGGCTACCCAGCTCATCAAAACTTAGGGCAATGGGTGAACCGCAATAACGTATATGTTCCGATTTGGCGACGACCTGTGGACGGTGGATATGACCGAGCGCGATATAATCAGCGGGTGGAAAGGCACTTGCCGGAAAAGCCTCTAAAGACCCCACATAGATATCCCTCACCGAATCTGAGCTTTTAACGCCCATGGCGGTTAAGTGACCGGTGGCAATAATCGGCAGTGCTAATCCTAGTGCTTTGCGTTTTCTATCTGCAACCTCGTATACCTGCTGATAATGCTCGGCAATCGCATTACCTAAGGCCTGCGCTTTATCGCTAGCCGATTCATTCGCATGGCTTTGCAGTACATCGCGGGGCCTTATATAGGGGATCGCACACAACATAGCGGAAGGTTCGCCTTGACGGTTGTTGAGTGTAATCACTTGATCGCTGAGGTTATCTTGCACATTGGCAATCACATCGGCACTTAGGTATTTAAGCAGCCCTTTAGATTCATTTAAGGTTGAAACTGAATCATGGTTTCCGCCTAAAACGATCAGCTGACAGCCTAGCTTATTGATGGCAACCACCAGCTGATTATATAACTCACGGGCGTAACTGGGGGGCGATCCTGTATCGTATACATCACCTGCAATAGTAACTGCATCTATTTGTTTTTCTTTGATTTTATCAAGCAACCACTGAACGAATTTTTGATGTTCAGCTAATCGGCTTTTGCCTATAAAGTGTTGACCAAGATGCCAATCTGAGGTGTGTAGAATACGAATCATAAATGATCAAATGCCTATATAACTGGTCTAGGTTGAGTCCGTTAACTTAAGCCTGACAACAGATTGGTCAGCGCCGTTTTTGCATCAGCACAGTGGTATACCTCTGCATATACATCCTTATGTTCATACATGATCTCTAGAACACTGGCCCGATCCGCCAAGATAAAAATGGCCATATCATCGCCCGTATCCTCCCCGTCATCATTCGCTTCAAACTGATAAAAGCCCGGCTCCGGAATCCTAACATCTTCCTCAAAGCCATCAAGGTACTCATCGATCCCCATTTTATGGATCTCTAATACCGTTGAACAACTGAAACAAATAACTTGGTAGGTCAGCGGAACCGATAGGAAATCACGCGTCGAGGCGTACGCTAAATAGAGCTGCTCCCCCGCTGCGGATTGCATCACAAAGTAGGCATAATCACAGCCCGGCTCAAACGCTAAAGAGGCGATTCCCTCCACAGGTACAAAGTGTGTCACAGGTTATATATCCATTACGTAATCAGGAAGATCAGTTTCGGCCGGTACCGGTGTAGGGTTGCCCTGCTCATCGATAGCAACAAACTTAAAGGTAGCTTCGGTTACTTTCTCTCGCTGCCCAATACGGCCGCGTCTTACCCAAGCTTCCACATGAATGTCCATTGAGCTACGCCCAACCCGTGTAACATCAGTATAAACACCCAGAATATCACCCACTTTAACCGGACGGATAAAGCTCATGCTATCTAACGACGCAGTCACAACACGCGCCTGTGCTCGCTGACCGGCACAAATCCCTGCCGCGATATCCATCTGAGACAACACCCAACCACCAAAGATATCACCGGATGGGTTGGTATCAGCGGGCATCGCTATGGTACGTGTCGTTAAGCGCCCGCGTGTTTGTACGTCTGCGTTCTGATCATTCATAAACATCACCTCAAATGGAATGAAAAAGATGGCCGTAGCATAGAGGATTACAGCGCTTTTGGAAAAGCGGATTAAATCATTTGGGGTCAGTAAGGTCGATATATCGCTTTTTATGTGCAAATAAGCATTTTCTGATACGGAAATGCGTTTTTCACTCCATCTAACACGCGATGAGCGGTATTATATTTATAAATTCACGACTAAGAGAAATGCCGATGATCGTTGTCTGTCCTGCTTGCATGACCTCTAACCGTATCCCCGATAACAAATCCCATCTGCAAGGTAAATGCGGAAAGTGCAAAGGGAGTTTGCATACCCATAGCCCGGTGGAATTAACAGACGGCAACTTTGAAAAATATATTAGCCAAAATGAGCTGCCGGTCATTGTCGACTTCTGGGCCAGCTGGTGCGGCCCGTGCCAGATGATGAAACCTATCTTTGAAAAAACCGCCGCAGAATCAGAGATGCTTCTCTTTGCGAAGGTTGATACCGAAAGCGCGCCTAACGTCAGTGGAAATATGCATATTAGAAGCATCCCCACCCTGATTATGTTCCAACATGGGCGTGAGATTGATCGGGTATCAGGTGCACTGCAAGAGCCTCAATTAAAACAGTGGATCTTACAAACGTTACAAAAGGCCTAACCTACAGATGATAAGCCATAAAATTGCTCAAGAGCTTGGCGTTAAGTTAGCCCAAGTTGATGCGGCAATCACGTTATTAGATGGGGGGGATACTGTTCCCTTTATTGCACGATACCGAAAAGAGCTAACCGGAGCGCTTGATGACCAGCAACTCAGGCTCCTCTCTCAACGCTTAGTTTATTTACGAGAACTTGATGCCCGTAGAGCCGTGATTCTTAAAAATATTGATGAGCAATCAAGCCTAAGCCCTCAGCTTAAACAAGCGATCCTCGCCACCGATAACAAAACGCAACTAGAAGACCTTTACCTACCTTACAAAAGTAAACGTAGAACAAAAGCTCAAATTGCACGTGAGGCCCTGCTTGATCAGCTATTAGATAAGATCATTACTCAACCTCACAAATCACCTTCTCAGCTGGGCCAGGGTTTCATCAACCCTGAGAAAGGGTTCCCGAACATAGAGGCCGTATTAGAGGGCACCAGTGCAGTATTGAGTGATCGCATCTGTGAACATGCAGAACTCCTACAGCGCTTACGCTCGACCTTAACCGAGCAGGCCAAGCTTCACGCCACGGTCATTAAAGGCAAGGAGGATAAAGGTGCCAAGTTTAAAGATTATTTTGATTACACCGAGAAGCTTAAACTGATCCCTTCACATCGAATGCTGGCGCAATTACGTGGAGTCAATGACGGCATCTTAAAGTTAAAGCTCCTCATCCCGGATGAAGAGCACTGCCAACAACTGATCTCCCGCTACCTTCAGCTACCCCGCAAAGGCAGCGGCGCTGAATGGTTACAACACGCCCTTGCGAACTGCTGGAAAACACGTTTAAAAAGTAAACTACAAAAAGAGCTGACCCAGCATTACAAAGAGATCGCCGAAACGGAAGCCATTCATGTCTTTAGCCGTAACTTAAGAGACCTATTACTGAGCGCACCAGCTGGCCCGAAAGTCACCTTAGGCTTAGACCCAGGGCTTAGAACCGGCGTTAAAACCGTTATCGTTGACGCAACCGGGAAGTTACTCGCCTATGCGACCATCTACCCCCATGCGCCTAAAAATCAGTGGCAAGCATCCAAAGAGACGCTGTATCAACTGTGCCAGCAACATGCTGTCGAACTCATCAGCATTGGCAACGGCACAGGCTCAAGAGAAACCGAAAAGCTGGTATCCGAGCTATTAAAGGAACACAGCGATATCCACGCCCAAAAACTGATTACTAGTGAAGCCGGCGCCTCTGTGTATTCCGCATCGGAACTGGCGGCACATGAGTTTCCTGATCTCGACGTCACTATACGTGGAGCGGTATCCATTGCCCGACGCTTACAAGACCCACTTGCAGAACTGGTTAAAATTGAGCCTAAAGCGATCGGCGTTGGCCAATATCAACACGACGTTAATCAAAACCAGTTATCTCAACAACTGGAAACCGTTATTGAAGATTGTGTAAACGCGGTAGGTGTTGATCTTAACAGCGCATCAGAAGCACTCTTAACACGGGTGTCGGGGTTAAACCAAACCCTTTCCAACAACATCGTTCAATACCGTAATGAGATTGGCCGCTTTACATCTCGAAGCCAATTATTAAACGTGCCTCGTTTAGGGCCTAAAGCCTATGAGCAGTCGGCGGCGTTTCTCCGGATAAGCAACGGAACACAGATACTCGATAACTCGGCAGTACATCCTGAGTCCTACCCATTGGTAAAGCTCATTGCTCAACGTAGCCAGCGAGCGGTGTCACAACTTATCGGTGATAGGGAGCTGTTAGCGCAACTTGATCCCGCCGACTTTATCAGTGATGAACATGGGCGCTACACAATTACAGATGTATTGGCTGAATTAGAGAAGCCGGGACGCGACCCTCGTCCTGAGTTTAAAACCGCTAACTTGCGCGATGATGTAGAAACAATGGCGGATCTACAGGAAGGGATGAAACTCGAAGGAACGGTAACGAATGTCACCAATTTTGGCGCATTTGTAGATATCGGCGTGCACCAAGACGGGCTCGTGCATATCTCTCAGTTGGCAGATACCTTTGTTAAAGACCCCCATAAGATTGTTAAACCAGGACAGATTGTGACCGTGAGGGTTATTGAGATCGACCTTAAACGAAAACGAATTGCCTTGAGCATGAAGGCTGAGCAATAACCCTAAACATACAGTCACGACAATATGGGTTATATTAATTATTTTTAATATCGCTAGGTAGGCTATCAATGTACGTTGCAATGAATAGATTCAAAATAGCATTAGGGAAAGAAGCGGACTTTATTAATATCTGGAAGAACCGCGAAACATTTTTAGATGAAGTGCCCGGCTTTAAAAGCTTTAACCTTCTTCAAGGTAAAACCGATGAGACATGTACGCTGTTCGCCTCTCATAGCGTCTGGGCGTCAGAAGAAGCCTTTATTGGTTGGACTAAATCGGATGCGTTTAGAAAAGCCCATGCGAACGCAAAGCCCGCTACTGATATCTATTTAGGCCCACCCTCCTTTGAAGGGTTTAGCGCGGTACTCTAAGTACTCGTTCTACGTTAACGCTAAACGCGGCAGAGCAACTACGGTTGTAGGTTGCTCTGCAACGCTGAATAAACCTTGTTATTCATCGAGTAGCGTATCAATCAGATCGATCATAAACTCGGTTTCCTCTTCAGTCATCACTTCCCAACCGAGAAGGTTCATACTTTCAAGGACACTACGCCCCTTTTCATCATCCGCCATTTTAACTAGGCGTTGTTGAATTTTAGGCGCATATTTTTGCAACTTAGGGCAAAGAAGCAAAGTATGATGAACAACACTAATCTCACTGCTCACAAGTATCTTCATCTGACTTTTAATCAGATCCGATAGCTCATCGTAGGCATCTTTTAAAAAGAAGCCGACCTCTGCATTTTTGTTCAACACATTTTTAGCGACAATCACATAGCTATCAACGGTCGTGGTTTCAGTATTGGTTTGATCTAAATCTGCTGGTTCCAACATGATCATGCCGATGCGATTAACATCAGGATCATCCGTGGCGACCAACTGAGCACCCGGCTTTAAATCTTCGACACATTGAAGAGGCGAATCTTTATGGGTCGCAATAATAGTCTCATCAGGTTTAGATATAGGACGAACAAGCGCTTTAAAGCCCAGTTCACGCACCAACATAGACGCATCAAAAGGATTGGCATAAACCAAATCAAACTTACCCGATTTGATATCTTGACGCTGTGCATCAAAGCAATCATAAAGCTCCAGATGAACACCGGTACCTAATTGCCGTTGCAGCCACGTATTAAAGATAAACCAACCAGAGATATGATCAGGCGCGAAATCGGGACTAACGGTTAAATTTAATGTCATGAGGGTTCACCTACCTAAGTGTTTTATATAACGCTTCACTTTCAGAAATTTTACTGCGTGAAGGTTTACGCCTCACCGAGGTGTACCCGACAACCACACCATTACGTATATTTGGAATGACCGTGGCTTTAACCCAATAATAAGCACCATCTTTACGTAAGTTCTTTACATAACCATGCCACTTATTACCTGCTTCAATTGTTTCCCATAAACCGGCAAAGGCCACCGCTGGCATATCGGGATGTCGAAGTATGTAATGATTAGTACCAATCAACTCCTCTTCTGTATACCCAGACATCTCCACAAATGCTTGATTAGCATGGGTGATAATCCCTTGAGTATCCGTACGAGAAACGATCAGCTTTCCTTCAGGATAAGGAACCTCGCGATCAAGAACTGTCGCCTTGCGAGAGGTTCCATCATGATAGTTGATGACTATATCACGAACATCTTTCATATCATGTTCAGGCATCAATAAACCTATTCTGTTGTTTGGAAAAAACGGTTTAGAGGATCTTCCCTATCGCCTCTGCTGCACGTTTAACATCCAAAAAGATTAAGCCGAGACGAGCATTCGGTTTAGCAACAACCGTCAATACTGATTCATCATTTGCATGCGTCATCAATATGTAACCTTTGTCACCTTTAACGAGTACTTGTTCTAGCTCTCCACGGGCAAGTTCAGTAGCAGTTCGCTCACCTAATGAAAGCATTGCTGCACTCATTGCACCAACTCTATCTTCATCCAGACCTGCTGGAAGAAGAGCTGCGATCATCAGACCATCCGTTGATATGACAGCGGACGCTTCAATTTCAGCTGAAGTTCCGTTCAAGTCACTCAGTATAGAGGTCAACATTTCTGAGCGCATATACTTACTCCTTTAATGTAAGGCGTTAAAATACAGGAATTTAAAATTTGATTATTGATCAACATCAATAATCAAGATAGCGCCGCGCTAGGGCACTTAATAAATCAACATAATTGTTATGATTAAGTCGAGGCATCTGATCAATAACCAGCACAAAGCGCTGATGACCAAGATGAATAACCCAAAAACCAACTTGACTCAATCCTACAGGATCAAGCATTCCCCATGACTCACCCATAAAGGCAAGGTCACGGTTAAGAAGAAGACTATGTCTTTCATGCAGGGAACTCACATCAGCGGCTAAAGCGCATAAGGCTTCAGCATGATCGGGATCATAACCTGTAGAACCTAGACAAAACCCATGATCGTCAGCTAACGCAACTTTAGAAGTACTGGATAAATTAGCAAGCAATCCGGGAAGAATCTTCTCTATGGAATCATCCACAACACGTACAGGTGTATTACATAACTGTACAAAATTCTTCTCTAGTAATTTATCAAAAAGCTCTTTAGCTTCCGCTTCTTCTAAGTCAGTCAACTCCATAATGAGTTCATGGCTATAAGGCAGCGATACATCCGTACTGAGAAGCTGCAATAATAAAGCCCTGGCATCATCAGGTTCGGAGCCTACAGTAGCGTAGAAGGCACCTGCCGGACAGATTTGAATAAACTGATTCTGAATAGTAGCACTTGTCACAAATTAACTCCGAAGCCCATCGTCTAACCCTGGTTCATTCCTGAAACCATCCAAGTGAATATGCACCCGACATGAATGAAAATACAACACGTTGAGGAACATCTAGTATTCTTACAACATCTAGCGCAGATAAACTGTGCTCAGCCCATACATCACTGATCTCTTCACCACTTGGCAATGGCAGAAAGCGAACAAAATCAGGCTTGGTCGATAATTGCATACTTCTTTCGGGATCCATCCCAGTAAATAACCGTCCTCTCGCTGTCCAGATAGCCACTTTCCAGATCAACGTTTTCGCATCTTCAATGAGATGCTTGTTTTTATTGTCTAACTCAAGCTCGCTGTGTGCTTCAAGATCAAGCTCTTGATACCCAAAACGCGTTAACGCGAGCTGATTTAAGAAATCGTCGCTGAATGTAGAGTAAAAGACATCTTCATCCGGCAGAAAATACATTGTGCCCGGCAACCCGGTTATCTCTACCGGCTGCTCCATCTTCCGCGCCAGCTCTACTGACTCCATCATTTTAACAAGCAGAGAGTCTTCAACACTAAAAAACACGCGGCGGCGTTCTTCTTTTTTACTCAGGTCCGCATCACCCGCATTACCACAGCGCTGCAGAACCTCTTCTGCGGTTAACGCATGCTGTACATAGGATTGGCTACCCGCTTCTAGCGCATCAACGTCTAAACTATCCACCTCAAACTCAGCGGGTGTAGTTTCAGCCTCATGGACGGGTGCCTTATCGGCTGATGGCTTTTGCTGCGCTTTTTTCTCTTGCTCTAAACGAACCCGCTCAAGCCGCTCTTTGTTGATACGTTCCTGCTCTATGCGGACTTGTTCGATCCGTTCCTTTTCTAAACGCGCTTTTTCTAGACGTTCGCTTTTTAAGCGCTCACGTTCCAATTGTTCGCGTTTCAAACGTGCTTGTTCTGCACGCTCTTTCTTTAAATTCTCTTGCGCGATCCGCTCTTTCTCTAAACGGGCCTGCGCTAATTTTTCTTGCTTTAAGCGTTCTTGTTTTAGCTTTTCAAGCTTTAGCTCTTTCAGCTTAAGCGCTTTTTTCTTCGCAATAAGCAACTTTGTCTGCTCAAGCTTTTCCGCTTCTAGCTTGGCAACCAACTCAGCTTCTTGCGTTTTGATCTCATCTTCAAGCTGCTTAACTAAACGATCAGAGGCGCTAACCACTAAATTACCGCGTATTAGCTTTTGCTTCAGGGCTTCACTTTTTCGTTTTTTGGAGTATTGACCCCCACGATAAAAGTCCACATCGCCTGAACGCACCTGCGGCTCTGCGTGTTTTTCTTCGCCTGAAACATGAGTAGCATCAACCCCGGGTGTTTCTACCTCAAAGCGTCGAACTAAATTAAGTAAATCTTCTGAGGTATGAGGTTTTTTAAGCAGAATAAAACCATCCCAATTCAGGTCCCTAATGCTGATAACAATTTTATAAGCATCCTGAAACTTTTCATTGATCTGTTGCTGTACATCAGTGTCTTTATTTGCTTGATCGCCATTAACGATAATGATAGCCGCGCGACTTGCGGTCACAAGTTCACAATCGACGGCAGAAGAAAAACAATACTCAAGCATCGCTTGATTAGGCCCCATAAAGCCTTCTAACGCGATCTTTCGCACATTCTCTAACTGATTGTTTCTTCTTATACTCATTTAAGACCAGCTACCCTTTGTGTCATCCATGTAAACTAGCAGGCTGAAAGCGTCCATTAATTAATACGGAGTGCTTCGTGGAGAGTTTAGACAAACCCTCTAAATTATCTTCATTAATGGCACGTTCTATAATTTTTCGAACATCGGGCTTCATCACTGATTTCGCCTGTTCAAAAAGTCTTTTCCGTAATGTAGCGCCTTTTTTACCCAGCACTAATAAGAAATCAGCAAACGCGCCTTCGAGTGCTTCGCTATCGTAGCAAGCAATCGACAAGTAAATCCGCTTAGTATGAAGACGTAGTTTGTCAGGCTCCGCTGCAACCATACGGGTAAAATGATACAAGATCCGCTTCCCTTGATGACCTTTATAAATAAGATACCGAGGATGCTGTGCGTCGAACGCGGCTTGGATGCGACCCGTGTTTGGGCTATCAAAATCTGAATTTAGCTCCCAATCAGCTAGTGCATCCCAAATTGGAGAATTCAAGGCTCCCTCCTATCCTATAATTATCGTTCTAACGATGAGAAAGATGTAAACAACTGTTTGTTTATATCCTGACAAACGGAAGATTACAAATCTATTGGCCATATATTACATATATTAATAGAATTTAATTCGATTTTTTAACTTTAATCATTCTTCTATTGATATAGATAAACATCTTACAATTCAACCCTCTACCCTAAATTCATCAGAAAGTATTAGTGTAGATATCATAAATAACCTTCACTTTTACACTGTCATTAGATGGAATTTTCCCGCTAATCCACAATCGATTTCTAGCATTACTAGACGATAATACTGATGACCATTACGACCCAAAGAGTATACATATATGAACTCAAACAGCCGCGCCGGTTGAACGACAAAAGCAGCCGCTAGGCGCGATCAGGCACGCTGAGAAACGGAACGGGGGCTTCGCGAGGCTAAGCCTTCAATACAGAACAATAGCAATAAGAGAGCTAAGCTTACCCGCTAGGCGTCTGCGGCATAAGACTGACATTTGAAGAGACGCCAATAAAACGGCGTTGGTATGTGATAAAAACCCATCGATATTAGCTTTAAAGCCGTCGCCAGTATCTTGCTACGGAGGCAATAATAGATGGAACAAAACCCTATCAGGCGCGGGCGATGATTGGGGCGATACTCATGCAGCAATACCTTTGACGAAAAACGCGGCCAACGAAGCGTTAGTCATCTAAGCTCAAAATAAAAAACCAACCGACAAAAATAAAAAAGCCCTGAAGAATCAGGGCTTTTCTGTTAACGCGTTATCAGTAATTAGATACGCACAGCAGGGATCGCTGTATGCGCTACACTCAAGTCTTCACTTGGTGGAGCAAAGGTAGTCAGGTCAATACCCTCAACCGCTTCTTTGTACTCTTCTAGAGTCGGGAAACGACCTAGGATACAAGACAGCACAACCATTGGAGTAGAGCCCAGCAGAGACTCACCTTTCTTACCTGCTGCATCTTCCACAACACGCCCCTGGAACAGACGAGTAGACGTAGCCAGCACGGTATCACCCGGTTCTGCTTTTTCTTGGTTACCCATACATAAGTTACAGCCAGGACGCTCCAAGTACATAATATTTTCGTACTTGGTACGTGCTGCTTCTTTTGGATTCTCATCAGAGAATTCGAAGCCAGCAAATTTCTCTAGTAACTCCCAATCACCTTCTGCTTTCAACTCGTCAACGATGTTGTAAGTCGGTGGCGCAACAACCAGCGGCGCTTTAAAGGTAATTGGTCCTTTCTTCTCTAGGTTACGCAGCATCGCAGCGATGATCTGCATATCGCCTTTGTGAACCATACAAGAACCAACGAAGCCTAGATCAACCTTACGGCCATTGTAGTATGAAGCAGGACGAATCACATCGTGAGTGTAACGCTTAGAAACGTCTTCGTTGTTAACGTCTGGGTCAGCAATCATTGGTTCATTGATGACGTCTAGATCAACAACAAGCTCAGCGTAGTACTTAGCGTTATCATCTGGAGCCAGAGCAGGCGCTTCGCCAGATTTCACTTCAGCGATACGCTTGTCTGCTAGATCAATTAGACCCTGCAGCATGCGAGCTTCGTTATCCATACCTTTATCGATCATGATCTGGATACGAGACTTAGCCAGTTCAAGAGACTGGATTAAGGTATCGTCAGTAGAGATACAGATAGAAGCTTTCGCTTTCATTTCTGCAGTCCAGTCAGTGAAGGTGAACGCTTGGTCAGCTAACAGCGTACCGATCTGTACTTCGATTACACGACCCTGGAATACGTTTTCGCCACCGAACGTCTTCAGCATCTGCGCTTGAGTCGCATGTACGATGTCACGGAAATCCATGTGAGGCTGCATCTTACCTTTGAAGGTAACCTTCACAGACTCAGGAATTGGCATGGCAGACTCACCTGTCGCCAATGCGATCGCAACCGTACCGGAGTCAGCACCGAACGCAACACCTTTAGACATACGAGTGTGAGAGTCACCACCGATGATGATTGCGCGGTCGTCAACTGTGATATCGTTTAGTACTTTGTGAATCACGTCAGTCATGGAGTGATAAACGTGTTTCGGGTCACGCGCTGTGATAACACCGAATGCGTTCATGAACGCCATCAGCTTAGGCGTATTTGCCTTAGCTTTGTTATCCCATACAGAGGCTGTGTGACAACCAGACTGGAAGGCACCATCAACACTTGTAGAAATCGTAGAAGCGGCCATCGCTTCCAGTTCCTGACAAGTCATAGGACCCGTAGTGTCCTGAGAACCTACAATGTTCACTTTAACGCGAACGTCAGATCCCGCGTGCAACGGCGTAGAAGACGCTACACCAACTGCGTTACGGTTGAAGATCTTCTCAACAGCCGTTAGGCCTTGACCTTCGATAGAGATCTCTTTAGATGGCGCGTAAACAGCCGGTGCTTCAACGCCTAGCGTTTCCGCAGCGAACGTTTGCAGTTTCTTACCGAAAGTTACCGCGTAAGAACCACCCGCCTTCATGAATTCCACCTTTTGAGGTGTGAAAGCATCTGCTACGTCAACCAGTTCCTGGTCGCCGTTGTACAATTTCTTAGCTTTAGTATCGATGGTTAGAACCGTACCTGTCGCAACAGAGTATGCTTCTTCCAGAACCGGGTCACCATTTTCGTCACGAACAACGTCGCCGTTTGCGTCAGTTTTCTTAACCCAGTTTTTTAGATCTAGACCGATACCGCCAGTTACACCAACAGTGGTCAGGAAGATAGGTGCGATACCGTTAGTACCTGCAACGACCGGACGGTTGTTGATGAATGGGATGTATGGAGACGTTGGTTCACCTGCCCATAGTGCCACGTTGTTTACACCCGACATACGGGAAGAACCTACGCCCATAGTGCCTTTTTCAGCGATCAGCATCACTTTAGCGTCAGGGTGTTTCTTACCTAGTTCAACAATTTCTTGCTGAGCTTCCGGAGAGATCATGCACTTGCCGTGTAGCTCACGGTCTGCACGCGAGTGAGACTGGTTACCTGGAGAAAGAAGGTCAGTAGATATATCGCCTTCAGCAGCAATATAGGTAACAACGTCGATCTTCTCTGGGATATCATCCAGTTTGGTGAAGAACTCAGCTTTTGAGTAACTTTCCAACAGCTCTTTAGCGATGGCGTTACCCGCTTTGAAAGCGTCAGCCAGACGAACGTAGTCTGCGTCGTACAGGAATACCTGAGACTTCAGAACTTCACCCGCAGCTGCCGCCTGAGCATCATCAGACAATGCGATATCCAGCAATACTTCAACAGAAGGACCGCCTTTCATGTGAGATAGCTGCTCAAGCGCAAACTCAGGAGAGATCTCTGCAACCTTTTCTTTACCCAGAACGATATCTTTCAGGAAAGCCGCTTTAACGACAGCCGCTGGTGTCGTACCCGGTAGCGTGTTGTAGATAAAGAAGTTCAAAGATGCTTCGCGATGTTCATTACCAACGTCTTTAATCTGGGCAATGATTTCAGAAAGTAGCTCAGCGCTATCAATCGGTTTGGGATTCAGGCCAAGGTCCTTTTTACGAACCTCTATTTCTTCTAGGTAGTCAGAATAATAACTCATAGCGTAAAGCGTCTCGTCTCAATTAATTCTAATTATGAATCAGTAATATATTATAAGGAAAAAGCGACAAACAGCTCAATGAAAACAATTTAAATAACGCTTATAGTCGATATAAATAAAATAAATACAAACAAAATCAATTAGTTATAGATGGTATACATTGGTTGTAGGCTTACATGTTTTTTTACAAATGTTGCTGGGCCGCGCCTTTGTTGAGAACAACAATCATTTAGAGTGTGTGTTTAATTTTTAGGATCAACCAAGAAGCGTCAATTATTGCGTATTACACAGCAGATTAACTGACTCCCGTGCCTATAGCGATTTAATCGACACTGGGAGAATACGCATTATACTCGGCTTGTCGTCACTCTCATTGAATACACCGCCTCTGAGTGCCACCGAGGAGGTGTATAGTTGTACCAAATTTACGGGCACTCACCGAGTAGGTAGACATAGAGAGTTTTTCGCCTCCCCCATGCACCCTCTTCTATCATTGGCTTGAATCTAGCCGCCAATACAGCTTCGCTATACTTACTTCAATCCTTGATCCTTTATGTATTCAAGTAAATAGCACCACCGTCTTTCTGCGTTATATGAACTCCCTCGACACCCTCCAAACATTTAAAAAAACCATATGCACTAGAAAATAGTCGTAGATTGTATGTAATTATATCAAAAAAGCACCAACAACACTTGTTTTAAGACGATCATCGTCTAACATTGTCGACAATCCAAATAAAGCAATAATTTATGTTGCAGGTAATAACGGTTCGTTTGACGGCTAAATAAACGACTAATAAGGAAATCGAGCAGCCCCAACAATCACCGGGGTCTCGTGCAAAAAAAGTTGTAGAGCCAGAAACACCCCTCTGCGAAAGGTATAATATATGACAAATCTTAGTGATTTCGATCCATCCCGTTCTATTAGAACACTCCCCGGAACAGCGCACCGCTACCATAGCCTTCCAGATACCGCTGAGCTATTTGGTATAAACCTTGATGAACTCCCGTTTTCCCTTCGCCCTATTCTCGAAGGTATCGCCCGCAATGTTGGCCAAAACGGCGTAACCGCTGAGCAGATTCAGGCGCTTGGACACTGGACAGAAGGCCTAGGCACACAGCCGATCGAAATTCCTTTCACGGCAGGTCGCGTCCTGATGCACGACCTGAGTGGCACTCCCGCCATTGTAGATTTTGCGGCGATGCGTTCAGCCGTTCAGCGTATGGGCATGGACCCCGCGATTATTGAACCTTTAGTACGTGCAGATCTTGTTATTGATCATACGGTGACAATGGACAATACCGGTAGCCCTGCTTCTCTCCGAATTAATGGAGAGCTTGAGGCGGCCAGAAATATAGAACGTTATGCCTTTTTGAAATGGGGCGCTCAGGCATTTGAAACCATCAGAATTATTCCCCCGCAAACCGGGATTGTTCATCAGGTAAACCTAGAATATCTAGCACAGGGCTACCTCAACATTAATGGGCTAATGGTGCCGGATACTCTCATCGGTATGGATAGCCATACGCCCATGGCGAACGCCTTAGGCATTGTGGGCTGGGGCGTAGGCGGCATTGAAGCTGGAGCCTCCATGCTGGGCCAACCTATGCAAATGCTGGCACCCGAAGTGGTGGGCGTTGAACTCACCGGCGCATTAAGAGAAGGCGTCACGGCGACAGACTTGGTACTGACGATCACTGAAATGTTGCGCAAATACCCGGGAGGCGTTGTTGGTAAATTTGTTGAATACATCGGTGCAGGGTGTGCCAACCTTTCCCTGCCTGACCGTGCAACTATCGCCAATATGTCGCCTGAATATGGCGCAACTATGGGCTTTTTCCCCTTTGATGAAATCTCTGCCGAGTACCTAAGAGCAACAGGCAGAGATGGCGATCTGCCACTCGCGTTTTATAAAGCACAAAACATGACCTGGACACCGGGTCAGTCTCTGCCTCGCTATACAGACCTTCTTCAACTTGATCTATCCACCGTTGAGCCTTCTGTGGCTGGCCCTAAAAGACCTCAAGACAGACTACCGCTAGCTGAGCTTGGCAACGTTTTCAGAAAAGCAGCGACTGAAAGAGATCGCACGCCTGAAGTAGTTAACGTGACACCCATGAAAGCAGATGACGCAGGTATTTTCGTCCCCTTACCTGAAAGGGAGTTAAAAGACGGCGATATCGTGATTGCGGCGATTACCTCCTGTACCAATACATCGAATCCAGGCTTATTGATTGCCGCGGGCTTGCTTGCCAAGAAAGCGAATGAGCTTGGCATGAAAGTCCCTAATGGCGTTAAAACATCCTTGGCACCGGGGTCACCGGTTGCAACCGACTTTTTAACGAAGGCGGGACTACAACAGCATTTGGATGCATTGGGTTTTAATACTGCCGGTTATGGTTGTACAACCTGCGTGGGTAATTCTGGCCCTCTGGCACCGAGCATTGAAAAAGCATTACAAGACCACGATATTATCGCTGCGTCGGTTTTATCCGGTAACCGGAACTTTGAAGGCCGCGTACATCCGGATGTTGATACCAACTTCCTTATGTCACCCCCGTTAGTCGTTGCAATGGCCATTGCCGGCAACGTCAATATTGATGTGAGCACTCAGCCCATTGGTCAAGATGCAGAAGGAAAGGATATTTTCCTTAAAGATATCTGGCCGAGCAACGCCGAAATTACTCAAACCATGCATGCATGCATGGACCCGAAAACCTTCAGAGAAACCTACGAGAATTCACTCGACGGGCCTGATACGTGGCAGAAACTGGCATCGCCTACCGGCCCTGTTTATGACTGGGATCCCGATTCAACCTACATCCAGGAAATCTCTTTCTTCGACGGTTTTGCAGTGGAAACACCTGAGGACGCGTTAAACAATATCTCAGGGGCGCGCATGCTAGTGATGTGTGATGACAATACAACCACGGACCATATCTCACCGGTAAGCCGTATACGTCCAGACTCCCCTCCGGGTGAGTACCTAATCTCACAAGGCGTTGCCGAGAGCGACCTGACATCACTTGGGGCACGTCGAGGCAACCACCACGTGATGCTGCGTAGTATTTTTGGCAATGGTAAAGCCAGAAACCTGATGTTACCTGGTACCACAGGCGCAGTAACCTGCTATCACCCATCTGAAGGTAAACCTGCTCAAATGTCGATTTACGACGCGGCTGCGCGTTACCGTGAAGAAGGAACCTCCACCGTTGTTTTTGGTGGCAAACTGTATGGCACGGGATCGTCACGGGATTGGGCCGCTAAAGGGCCTGCCTTGCTGGGCGTAAGGGCGATTATTGCTGAAAGCTTTGAACGTATTCACAAATCCAATCTAGTGGGCATGGGTGTTTTGCCGCTGCAGTTACCGCAAGGGGTCACACGCGCTTCGCTCAATTTAGATGGCTCTGAAACCTTTGATTTGAAGGGTATTGATACACTTAAACCAAGGGGATCTGTAGAGCTAACTATTCACAGAGCGGATGGCTCATCTCAGAAACTAGAACTGCTTTCGCGTGTCGATACCTCGTCTGAGCTGGATCAAATACGTCATAAAGGCATCCTACCGATGGTGTTACGCGATATTATCGCCGCAAACACATAACGGAACAGGGCAACGATTATCAAGGCTTAGGTCTGGTATCGTTGCCCTTTTTAAAAACAGCCTGAGACACCCTCCTACTGATATTTAACCTGCGCTATGGCACCCAAGACAGGCCAAGCGTTCGGCTAAACAAATCATGGGATACGTCGTCGATCAGATCAAAAAAACCTCAAGATAGCGCCTCGACTGTGATTCTTACAGTAGAGACTTAATGACGGTAAAGCTCAGACACAAAAAAGGCCTGTTTAAACAAACAAGCCTTCGGTAGAGAGCAACCGCACTTTATAGATCGGGCAGTACCTGATGTGCAAATAACTCATCAATCTCATTTCGATTACTGCATTCTAAGACCTGATGAATCACATCGGGCGTTAAATGCGGAGCGAAGCGCTGGATAAAGTCATACATATAACCCCGCAAGAAGGTCCCCTTCCTAAAGCCAATTTTAGTAATACTCGGCTCAAACAAGTGACTGGCATCCAAACGAACAAGATCACTGTCCTGCTTTTCATCAAACGCCATTGTCGCAACAATACCTACACCTAGACCTAACCGGACATAGGTTTTAATCACGTCCGAATCAACCGCGGTAAACACTACTTTAGGATCTAAGCCTTCATTGACAAACGCCTCATCCAGCTTAGAGCGCCCCGTAAAGCCAAACACGTAGGTAACAATAGGATACTCAGCTAAGTCAGCTAAGGTTAGCTTAGAAATTTGTGTCAGCGGATGGTCTTTAGGCACAACCACAGAGCGGTTCCAGCGATAGCATGGCATCATTATCAGGTCGCTAAAATGGGACATCGCCTCAGTAGCAATCGCAAAGTCAACCGTGCCATCTGCCGCCATCTCAGAGATCTGCATAGGCGTACCTTGATGCATATGTAGAGACACATCAGGATACTCCTTCATAAACCCCGTTATTGTGGGCGGCAAGGCGTAACGAGCTTGGGTATGGGTCGTCGCTACATCTAAGCTGCCTTTGCGCTCATCACTAAACTCTTGTGCAACCTGCTTAATACTTTCGACTTTCTGCAAAATCTCACCTGCAACAGACAAAATCGCCTGTCCTGCAGGGGTGACTCGCGTCAAATGCTTACCGCTGCGCGCAAAAACCTCAACACCTAGCTCATCTTCAAGCAAACGAATCTGCTTACTAATACCAGGTTGAGAGGTATACAAGCTCTGAGCTGTCGCCGACACATTAAGGTCGTGACGAGCTACTTCCCAGATGTATCGCAACTGCTGCAACTTCATCAAACGCTCCAGAAAATAACAACGAGGCTTATGCCTTCGCCATAAGAAATTTAAAATTATTATAACAGTTTAGAATAAATTCAATAGACCAGAAGCCCGACCTAACCGCGTGCATTCAAGCGTCGAATCTCTTCATCTTGGGTAATGATTTTCTTTTCAAGACTGTTAATTTTTGCCAATGAGCGAACAAGCTCATCCTCTTTATCTTTAAACTGAGATCGGATACCGGCTTCACGCCTAGAATGCTCAGACGCTAAGCTCACTTGCTTCTGCCTAGCCCGCCTTATCTCCTCATCCATCATTTTAACTTTATCTTCCAACCTTTTGTTTTTGTTGGATTCGGCAAGCAAGGATGAATTCACTTTGGCCAGCTCTCGCGCCTGACCCGAGGTGTCTTGCTTGATCTGTTTTAGCTCAGTTTCTAAGCTTTTTATCTGCGTTTTTTGCGTGTCATTTTTAACATCTTTCCTAGCCAGCTCAGCCTGCATATCATGGATATTCTTAGTCAGGGCCGATTCTTTTTTACCCACCTCATCCCTAAGTTTTTCCAGCGCGCCTCGATAATACCGCACATCCGCATCAGCCTTACTTACGGCCTCAAGTGTATGCCGCTGCTCCTCTTTAATACGCTGATCAAATGTCCGCTTACTATCGTCATAGGTCTTTCTTAAATGATTAAGCTCTTGCTCAACATTTAAGCGGCTCTGCTCTTCCTGCTTCCTCTGTGACGTCTCCGCCATCAGGTTTGCTTTTAAAACATCAATCTCCGCCTCAAGGGCTTTGACCTGTGTTTCAACATCCTCTTTTTTGTTTGCTTCAGCCCTTAGCTTCTCTTCAAGATCACTTAAGCGTCCTCGGGACTCTTTCAGCGACTCATCGGCTTCGCGACGCACAACCTCCAAACCCACATCATGACTATGCTTATCAACACTAAGCAAGCCATTAGCTTCCTGTACCGCTTGCTGCCATAACTTAGAAAATGATTGTGCCAACGAATCAGGCACCTCAGGAATAACAACATCATTCACATGCAGCGCAATACGCTCAGGTACTAAGCTCCACCAATCATGTAGATCAGCTTCAACTAATTTTTCATCACAACCCAAGGATTCTGAAATAAGCACCGCTGTTGGCTGCAAGCCAGCCAATAACAACCGATCTGCTGTGGAATAAACCTTCTCTTTTAAAGCCAAATCACTCATAAAACACTAAAATCCATTAACTATTCTTGCTCTTAAAACTGTTCACCGCTTTTTGCAAACTGATCTCAAGCGGCGCCTTTATCACTTTGCGTCCACCAGAAGGCAACGGGAACCGCAACTCTGCCGCATGAAGAAATAAACGATTAAACCCATGACTCCGCATAACATCGTTCATTTCATCCGTATTATATTTGGTATCTCCCACAATAGGATGTCCCGCAAACTGGCAATGCACACGAATTTGATGGGTTCTACCCGTTATAGGCCGCGCTTCAATGAGCGTAGCTTGACGACCGAACCGTTCCAGCACCTTAAACTCTGTCAGCGATGCTTTTCCATCTGCGGATACTTTAACAACCCGCTCCCCCGACTTGAGCTCATTTTTCCTAAGCGGCGCATCGATTCGTTTCTTTCTTTCGCTCCACGAGCCCATCACCATGGCATGATAAATTTTAGTGATACGGCTTTTCTGCAACGACTCATGCATCAGTTTCAATGCACTTCTCTTTTTTGCCAGCAAAATACAACCGGATGTATCACGATCAAGCCGGTGGACCAATTCCAGAAACTTAGCTTGAGGGCGCATCTGCCTAAAACTCTCAATCAACCCCAAACTAATACCACTACCACCGTGAACTGCAATCCCTGACGGCTTATTTACGACGATTAGATCATCATCTTCATACAAAACGGCCGCTTCGAGCTGATCGATCAGCTTAGTGCCAATTTTTGAAGGCTCTTGCCGATCAGCTAACCGAACAGGCGGTATACGCACCAGATCATTAAGCTGTAATTTATATTCGGGTTTAACTCGTTTTTTATTAACCCTCACCTCACCTTTACGCACAATCCGATAAATTAGACTTTTCGGCGCACCTTTTAAGGTTGTGATCAAGAAATTGTCGACCCTTTGGCCAGCATTCCCTTCTGTAATTTCAACGAAACGTACTTGATTGGTTGGCGAACTACTTTCTTGCGACATATTTATAATGAAAACCGATTAGCGAATTGATGCTGTAGTTGATAACTGCTATATTCTAGCCCTGCCGTGGCCTGTTGGCTTTATCTTTTTTCAATTGCTGTAATACAGACCCGAAAATCGCGGAAAAAAAACAAATTCTGCTGAAACAAGCGGCAATATCATGAATATAAATTGAGAATAGCTTTTCACCCAGTCGGAAAAACCGGTTGGAGGTAGAGATGCACGTTAGCCAGGAACCTGCTTTAGGGCAGCCACAATTAGAAAGAAGAACATGAGGCTAATGTTTCCTCTACCGAGGACAGTTGCTTCGCCGTTTGCGAAGTAATGCAAAACACATTAAATGTAAGATGCGACTCCAGCTCCAATTTTATTGTTTGAGCAGCTGAAACTCTTATTGAACCGGAAGTGGTGTTAATACCCTAACGGTTTTGATGTTAATAATCGTCCAAAAGACGGGCTTCTGGTCACGATCAGAACCTCCTTACTGCGTGAAGAGCGTTCCATAAGAGAACGCTATGAAAAGAATGCTTATCAACGCAACTCAACCTGAAGAGTTGCGCGTAGCGCTGGTTGATGGACAGCGCCTGTATGACCTAGATATTGAATCTGGATCACGTGAACAGAAAAAAGCCAACATATATAAAGGCAAGATCACACGTATCGAGCCCAGCCTTGAAGCTGCATTCGTTGACTACGGATCAGAACGTCATGGTTTCCTACCACTAAAAGAGATCTCTAAAGAGTACTTCACGCAGCCACCAAGCCGCGGTTCTCGCCCAAGCATTAAAGAAGTATTGAGAGAAGGCACTGAAGTTATTGTTCAGGTTGATAAAGAGGAGCGCGGCAACAAAGGCGCTGCACTCACAACCTTTATTAGCCTAGCCGGTCGTTATTTAGTTTTAATGCCAAATAACCCTAGAGCTGGCGGTATCTCCCGTCGCATCGAAGGTGATGAGCGCACACAACTTAAAGAAGCGCTTGCTGGTGTTAATGTACCTAAACAGATGGGCATCATCGTGCGTACTGCTGGCGTTGGCCGCAGCAGTGAAGAGCTTCAATGGGATTTTGAATACTTAAAAACCCTTTGGACAGCGATCACCCAAGCATCCGACGAAAAATCAGCACCTTTCTTAATCTACCAAGAAAGCAATGTTGTTATTCGTGCGGTACGTGATTACCTTCGCTCAGATATTGGCGAAGTACTGATTGATGATCCCGAAGTATTCGAAGATGCGCGTAACTTTGTAAAACAGGTTATGCCAACCTACGAAAGCAAAATCCGTCTTTACGCAGAGCAAACGCCTCTATTCAACCGATTCCAGATTGAAGCGCAAATTGAAACGGCATTCCAACGGGAAGTCACACTACCCTCTGGCGGCTCAATCGTTATCGATCCAACAGAAGCCCTAGTTTCTATTGATATCAACTCTGCACGCGCAACCCGTGGCGGCGATATTGAAGAAACCGCAGTACAAACCAACCTTGAAGCCGCAGACGAAATTGCTCGCCAGCTTCGCCTTAGGGATATTGGTGGACTTGTTGTTATCGACTTTATCGATATGACACCGATTAAAAACCAACGCGAAGTAGAAAACCGCTTACGTGATGCACTTAAGTTAGATCGAGCGCGTGTACAAATGGGCCGCATCTCTCGCTTTGGTCTACTTGAAATGTCTCGCCAGCGTTTACGCCCTTCTCTTGCTGAAACTCGCGGCGTGGTTTGCCCTCGCTGTAGCGGACAAGGCACTATACGCGACACTGAATCCCTCGCCCTATCAATCCTACGATTGATCGAAGAGGAATCAGGCAAAGACAGAACCGCACAAATTAGAGCGATTCTGCCGGTCACCGTTGCCACTTACCTACTTAACGAAAAACGCCACGCTGTACATGATATTGAAGTACGTCAAAGCGTTCGTGTTGTTATTGTGCCTAATCCAAATATGGAAACACCGCACTATGAAGTCGTTCGTTTACGTGATGACAACACCGTTGCCACCACAAACGATGCAAGCTACACAATGCAGCCAGAACCAACGAACGATGAGCCTATTGAAGCCTCAGCAACCGCTCAAACGGTCGTCCTTCGCGAACAAGCAGCTGTGCGCACTGTTGCGCCATCGACACCAGCTCCAGCACCTGCTGCAGAGGCCAGTGCCACACAAAACGCAAGTGCGAACAACGCAGTGGCAAACAAGCCTGCAAATGCAGCCGGTAAAGCACCCGCAGAACAAGGTGTCGTTGAACGGATTATCGAATTTATTAAAAATATCTTCGGTAGCGCCGAGCAGCCTAAGCCAAAAGCACCGGTGAAAAAAGAAGAAACACCTAAGCCTAAGAGCAAGCGGAATAATGACCGTGGTGATCGCAACGAAAACGGCCGCAACAAACGTCGTCGTCGTGACAATGATCGCAAGCCTAGAGGCGCGCAAAAACAAAATGATGAGATCATTACCGTTAAGCCTGAGCCTGATCAGCCTTTACCAACGACTTCTGATGAGAAACCAAAGCGTAGACGCCGTAAGCGTAAATCTGAACAGGATGCGAGCGATAATAGCCGCAACACTGAAGAGCGCAACACAAACAACAACGCATCAGCTGATAGCGAAGAGTTACCACGTAACCCACGCCGTCGCGGTCGTCGTCGTCGCCCTACTGAACGCACAGCAACACGCTCAAACCCCGTTCAGCAAACAGCCACGTCGGAACGTACAAGCGAAGAAGCAAACTCTGCTGAAACCGCTGACGTAAACACGTCCGTAACTGAAACACTGCAAGATACAAGCACGACTAGCACTGACGTAACAGCGGCAAGCGAAGCCGTTACTGAAACTGCTAACGATGCTGTTGCTGAAACAGCTAGCGAAGCCGTAGCTGAAACTGCTAACGAAACCGTTACTGAAACAGCTAACGAAGTCGTTACTGAAGCAGACAACGAAACCGCTACTGAAACAGCTAACGAAGTCGTTACTGAAGCAGCCAGCGAAGCCGCTACTGAAACAGCCAACGAAGTCGTAGCTGAAACTGCTAACGAAGCCGTTACTGAAACAGCTAGTGAAGCCGCTACTGAAGCAGCCAGCGAAGCCGTTACTGAAGCAGCCAGCGAAGCCGTTACTGAAACTGCTAACGAAGTCGTTCCTGAGACAGCTAGTGAAGCCGTTACTGAGACAGCCAGCGAAGTCGTTACTGAAACAGCTAACGAAGTCGTAGCTGAAACTGCTAACGAAGTCGTAGCTGAAACTGCTAACGAAGTCGTAGCTGAAACTGCTAACGAAGCCGTTACTGAAACAGCCAGCGAAACCGCTACTGAAACCGCTAGCGAAGCCGTTACTGAAAGCGCAAAAGTTCAAGAGGAAGCCCCCGTACGCAAGCGTAGAACACGCCGCGCACCTAACGACCCTCGCGAGCTACGTAAGCGCCAAGAAAGCAAAGCTGATAGCTAGAAACGCTTAAAATAAAAAACGGGGCTTAATAGCCCCGTTTTTTTTGTCGATGAAATGACGTCGTTCTTACTACCCGTTTAATCTACTACCTCAAGAAACGCCATCGCCTTCCCTTGTGGCTCCCCGACTAAAACCTCATCTCTTACAATGACCTTCCCCCTCACAACGGTATGAATAGGCCAACCCCTAATCTTTTTGCCATGATAAGGCGTCCAACCACTTCGGCTCGCAATCCACTCATTACTAATAATACGTTGAGCATTAAGGTCCACTAAAGTTAAGTCCGCATCAAAACCTAACGCTATACGCCCCTTCCCCGTAATACCAAAAATACGGGCGGGGCCTGCACTGGTTAAATCCACCAGCCGCTGAAGTGTTAATCGACCTTCATGCAGATGATTTAACATTAAAGGTAATAACGTTTGCACACCTGTCATCCCGCTTGGGGATTGAGGATAAGGCCTTAATTTCTCCTCTAATGTATGAGGCGCATGATCACTGCCGATCACATCCACTGTGCCATTTTGAATACCTTCCCATAATGCCTCTTGGTGCTCTAGCTCACGTATAGGAGGGTTCATTTGCGCCAAACTTCCCAGCGTTTTATAACAATCAGGCGCAACCATAGATAGGTGATGCGGGGTCACTTCCACGGTAACATGGCGTTTATGCCGCGCCAGAAATCGCATCTCATCGGCCGTTGATACATGGAGGAGATGTAATCGACGCCCGCTTTCTTCCGCTAATGCGACAATACGTTGAGTTGCTTTTAAAGCACTTTCAACATCTCGCCACTCATGATGCTGACAGACATTACCACTGGCCTCGACGATCGACTTACGATCAATTAGCCTTGCCTCGTCTTCTGCATGAACAGCCATACGGCGGTGCCCATGAGATAGGATATTACGTAGTACTTTATCTTCATCAGCCAGCAAATCACCAAACGAGCTCCCCATAAATACTTTCACACCTGCACATCCAGGCAGGTTTTCTAGCCTACCTAACTGCTCGGCATTAACAGCGGAACCCCCCATATAAAATGCGTAATCGCACCATGCTTTAGCTTCCGCAGCATCCAACTTCGCCTGAAGATCTGTATCCCAAAGTGTGAGCGGGTCAGTATTTGGCATCTCAAAAAAACCGGTAACGCCTCCCAAAACAGCGCCACGAGAGCCGCTTTCAATATCTTCTTTATGGGAGAGTCCAGGTTCGCGGAAATGCACTTGGCTATCAATCACGCCTGGCAACACATGCAAACCTTGTGCATTTATGACGTTGTCGGCTTGCCACCTCCCCTTTAAGTCACCTAAAGCAACAATAACCCCGCAGGAACTTGCGATATCTACTTGTTCAGCACCATTGGGCGTCATAACCACACCCCCCAAAATCAATAGATCGGCATGCTGGCTATTAAGGCGCTCTGATTGTCCGGTCGCTCTTTTCATATCAACGCCTCACTTGAGGAATCCAAGCGCAAGGTTTCATGAAGTGACGCTAATAACTGCTCTTGTGCGACCTGGTAAGGCGGAGCGCATTCACGACGCAAAAAACTTAATGCATCAGCAAGCGAGAAAATACCTAGCTCTTGGTCATCACGGCTTCGTATTGAAACGGAACAAGTATCGCGTTCTTTCGCTCCAACGACAAACATGAAAGGGATGCGCTGTAGCGTTCTCTCTCGTATTTTATAGCCTATTTTTTCTTTCCGGCTATCCACTTCAGTACGCACCCCTTCAAGGGATAACCACTGCCCAACCGTTTGTGCGTAATCTACATGCTCATCAGTAATCGACAGAATTACAACCTGAACCGGTGCCAACCAATAGGGTAATTTACCTTCATGATGCTCTAACAAAATACCGGTAAAGCGCTCTAAAGAACCAAATAGAGCTCGGTGAAGCAAGATGGGATGTTTGCGCTGCCCCTCTTCGTCAATATAGTCTAATGCAAAGCGTTCAGGCAGATTCATATCCACCTGCAACGTACCGCACTGCCAATCACGGCCAATAGCATCTCTAAGAACAAACTCTAGTTTTGGACCATAAAATGCACCCTCCCCTTGATTGACCTGAAAGCCAAGTTCCATCGCCTCTAAGGTCTGGGTTAATGCACCTTCAAGAAAGTCCCATGTTTCATCTGTGCCGATACGGTTTTCTGGACGTGTAGACAATTTAATGCGTATATCGTTAAAACCAAAATGACTATAGATATCCAACACAAGTCGCACAACAGATTGGCACTCATCTTTAACCTGTTCAGGTGTGCAGTAGATGTGAGCATCATCCTGCGTAAAGTGTCTAACGCGCAACAAACCATGAAGTGCACCAGAAGGTTCATAGCGATGCACCTTACCAAACTCACCCATCCGAATGGGCAGATCTCGGTAGCTTTTAAACCCGTGGCGATACATCAAAATACTACCAGGGCAGTTCATCGGTTTAAGCGCGAGTACTTTTCCATCTTGAGTTTCGGTTGTGTACATGTGATCACGATAGTTCTGCCAATGACCTGACTGCTCCCACAAACCTCTATCCATTACGTCCGGTGAACTCACCTCAACGTAACCTGCTTGTTGCTGGCAGTAACGCATATAATCAATAAGCTGCTGAAAGAGCGTCCACCCTTTGGCGTGCCAAAACACAGCCCCTGGCGCTTCTTCTTGAAAGTGGAATAGATCCAACTCACGACCTAATTTACGATGATTACGCTTCTCCGCTGCTTCTATACGATGCAAATATGCAGAGAGTGCTTTTTTATTGGCCCATGCCGTACCATAGATACGCTGGAGCTGCTCGTTGTTAGCATCGCCGCGCCAATAAGCACCTGATAACTTAGTCAGCTTAAAGTGTTTTAAAAAACGGGTATTAGGCACATGTGGCCCACGGCACATATCTATATATTCTTCATGAAAATAGAGGCCAAAAGCGTGTTCCTCCGGCATATCCTCTATCAGACGCAGCTTATATGACTCTTGCCGCTCCATGAAAATATTTACAACCTCTTCACGAGGTAAGCGACGTTTAACAACATCATATTGTTTAGTAATCAGTTCACCCATACGCTGTTCAATAGCATTAAGATCTTCAGGCGTAAACGGCCGCTCAAACGCTATATCATAGTAAAAGCCATCATCGATCACAGGCCCAATAACCATTTGGGCTGAAGGGTAAAGCTGCTTAACTGCATGACCTATAAGATGCGCACAAGAGTGACGGATAATCTCTACCCCCTCACCATCGCGTACTGTAATCAGTTGTACCTCGGCATCAACATCAATAGGATCACTTAGGTCCATCAATCTATTATTGACCTTGGCCGCTATGACATTCTCAGCAAGGCCTTTGCTAATCGATAAGGCTACATCCAAAGAGGTAACCGGTTTATCAAAACATTTTATTGCCCCATCGGGCAGCGTGATATTAACGGACTGCATAGATTAAAACTCGTTCTGAATTCGCTTATAACCCATAACCAACTCATTATTGGTACGTGCGACATCTTCGGAAAATTCACTTGCCGCCACGGAAACCTGCGGTAGAGAAGTAAGATCAGTTTCTGCACCTATTCGCTCAGTAGAACGCACATAGAAGCCAGCTGGAAGGTGGCACCCATCGACTACAGCGTTGTGCCGAACCACACAACCTGTTTCCACCGTGCAATTAAATAACACTGAGTTAAAACCGATAAATACACCGCTTCCTACAGAACAAGGCCCGTGCACAATCGCTCGATGAGCAATAGAGGTTCGTTGCCCTATAGAGACTTTCGCCCCCGATTTGGAGTGAATCACAACCCCATCTTGAATATTAGAATGCGCCCCAATTATGATCGGCTCTATATGATTATTTGCATCAACCTCGTCGGCTCTAATCACAGCATAAGGGCCAATAAAAACGTTTTCTTCAACGATAACTAAGCCACAGATAATCGCTGTCGGATCAATAAAAGCATCGGGGTGTATTTGTGGTACATCGCCACGGGGATTTTTTCGAATCATATTTTTTCTCTGAAAAGTGTTTGAATTAAATATGACGTAACAACGATACTGTTATCGCCACATAAAGAGGGAGGAAATAAAATAAACGCCATATAAATAGTAGGCCGCATATCAAAGCGCCCCACTAAAACGACCTCACTTAATAAGCTAACCCCGCGATAGGACGTGCTTAGGAATAAGCATTCTGTTCACCTTGCGGCCAACTCATAAAAGGATTTTTCCAACTTGACCAAGCATCAGGACCACAAGCCATCTCTTCATCTGTAAGCAGGCATTCATCAAAACCCGCACAAAGCGCATCCTTATCCATATCCATACCGATTAATACGATCTCTTGGCGCGCATCACCGACATTCTCATCCCATTTCTGGCGTATAAAGACAACGCTTTGGGGATCATCAGGCCACTCATCAATTGGTACAGATACCCACCAACGCCCCGCAGGGCCATGATGGGCAACGGCCCCAGCTTGTGACCAACTACCCGCTATAGTTGGATTAGAAGCCAACCAGAAATAGCCTTTAGAACGCACAACGCCCGGCCATTCACTCTCCACCCATTTTTTAAACCTTAAAGGGTGAAAGGGCCGTCTCCCTTGATATAAAAAAGCGCTAATACCGTACTCTTCAGTTTCTGGAACATGCTCACCACGCATCTCTTTCAGCCAGCCGGGCGCCAATGAAGCTTGTTCAAAATCAAAGAGCCCCGTTCCTAAAACCTGCTCAAGTGGGACCTTTCCATACTCAGCCACCTCAATACGAGCCCGCGTATTCAAACTACGGAGAATGGCATCAAGTTGCTCCCGCTCGTCAGCTGAAATCAAATCGGTTTTATTCAGCACAATGACATCGCAGAACTCTACCTGTTCGATCAATAAGTCCACTACCGTCCGTGGATCTTCATCACCCAGGGACTCACCACGCATCTGTAAACTGTCTTGTGAGCTGTAATCACGTAAAAAATTAAATGCATCGACCACAGTCACCATCGTATCCAACTGCGCAATGCGATTAAGACTTTGTCCTCCCTCATCCTCAAAGGTAAATGTCTCTGCAACCGGTAGAGGTTCTGATATACCGGTAGATTCAATAACTAGATAATCAAACCTCGCCTCCTTAGCTAAACGGCTGACCTCATCTAACAGATCTTCTCTTAATGTGCAGCAGATACATCCATTGCTCATCTCTACAAGCTTTTCTTCAGTACGAGAAAGTTCGGCACCTCCCTCTCTCACAAGCGCTGCATCAATATTGACCTCCGACATATCATTAACAATGACAGCAACACGGCGCCCCTCACGATTATTAAGAATGTGATTGAGTAAGGTTGTTTTACCGGCCCCTAGAAAGCCGGAAATAACCGTAACAGGAAGGCGTTTTTCTTGAATATTTTCAGAACTCATCTCGACTAATTCCTCACTTCTCTTATTGCTAATGATAATGCATTATCATTAAATAATTAACAAGAATTTATTCGTGCAGTCAGAATCACACTCTGTTTAAATCCCTTAGTGATTGTTAGCTAGATTTCGAGGAAAAAATGACGATTGAACGTAAAACCCGTCAGTATGAGGCTATTCGTACAGTACTGACTGAAGCAAAGCGCCCTCTACTTGCCCAAGAGATTTTGAATTTAGCCTCCGTTATTGTGCCTAAGATGTCATTAGCCACGGTTTATCGAAACTTAAAGGGGCTACAAGCAAACAATCTGATTACAAGCGTCTTACTCCCTGGACAAAATCCAAGATACGAGATCAAAACACATACACACCACCATCATTTCCAATGTCGATATTGCGAACAGGTATTTGAGGTACGTTTATGCCCTGGCGGCTTCGAAAGCTTCATGCCTGAAGGCTTTACAGTTGAGGATCATGAACTTATTTTATACGGTGAATGCAAGGAATGTAGTGCACAAAAATCGAAAGGGTCTTAAAAGTACGGATCAATTAAAACAATAGCGGGTGCTAAAAAACACAAGGAAAGGAGTCGTTTCGGAAAAGACAACCATGCCCAATCGGTAAGCCCCTATGCTGAATATCACTAACTCGTTGCATATCAGGACGACAGCGACGGAAAGTGGTTTTTAATAAAAACTATTTTTTCTTAAATAAATCTAACAGTTTCTGCTTAGGATCCGGTTCATCAGTAGGTAGCGCCTTTTCAAACCGCTTTTGCAATGAGTCGAACTTTTCCTCTTTTCGCTTGTGCTTTACCCTCTCTCGGGAAGCATTCATATCGACAACCGTTCCCATTACTTTATCACTCGCTCTTTGTTTCTTTTTTACTTGCGGCCTGCTGGGCATTCCAAGCAGCTAGCGCCTCATAATAGGTATCCCATACACAAGGGGAACACCCACTTTCACAACACGCATAGTCCGCAGGTTGCGTTGGTTTCTCTGCTAATTCAGTCATCTTATCCTCTTTATGCATCATAGCATTCTACCTTTTTGTCTTTTTAAATTAAATCTATCATCAATAACTAGAGCATTGAATCATAAAATATCTCACCTTAACGCGACACAACCCGCCCCAACAGATGAGCGCTAACCCACATTTGTTCTTTATTATTAATCCGAAAGAACAATGCGCATAAAAACAAAAAATGGCTACTGTATATAGCTAAATAGATTATGAAACCCGACTACAATCGAAAATATGCTGCATCGCAGCATGAATATAGGTAAAAAAAGTTGTAAAAACACAACAACATTAGCCATAAGTACATAGGCCAGACGTATGACTATCGCGCTGAATTCAGTATAATTCTGTTACTAAATTACAACCATCGGGTTTGAAATAGTGGAGAAAGGCAGCCACAAGCCGCCTTTGTTCAAACCCTTGGCTGCACTGCCATAAAATCTTTGGGGAATACAATGACTACAACGAACCAAACCATCTATTACACTCTAACAGACGAAGCACCATCATTAGCTACATGCTCGCTTCTACCTATTGTTCGTACATTTACTTCTGCTGCTGGCATCGATGTTAAAATTACAGACATCTCTCTAGCAAGCCGTGTTCTCTCGACCTTCCCCGAAAAGCTTACAGAGGAACAGCGCGTAGAAGATGGCCTTAAGTTCTTAGGCGCATTAACACAAGATCCAGATGCGAATATCATAAAACTACCAAATATCAGTGCATCTATCCCACAGTTAAAAGCCTGTATTGCAGAACTACAGGCGCAGGGTTACGACATTCCTAACTTCCCTGAAGATGCGCAAACGGATGAAGAGAAAGAGATTCTTGCTCGCTACTCTAAAATTCTAGGTAGCGCTGTAAACCCAGTGCTACGTGAAGGTAACTCCGACCGCCGCGCACCTGGCGCAGTAAAAGCCTTTGCTCGCAAATTCCCACACTCTATGGGCAAATGGAGCAAAGCGTCTCGTACACACGCTGATTACATGACAGACGGCGATTTCTTCTCAAGCGAGCAGTCCATTACGATGGAAGACGCTGGCGATGTACGTATTGAGTTTGTTGATCCAGCGGGCAACGTTGAAGTCAAAAAAGAGTTGAGCCTAGAGAAAGGCGAAATCCTTGACGGTATGCGCATGAGCTGCAAAGCCCTTCGCGAATTCTTTGAAGAAACGATGAACGACGCTAAAGAAACTGGCGTTATGTGGTCACTTCACGTTAAAGCGACAATGATGAAGGTCTCCCACCCTATCGTATTCGGCCACGCTGTCACTGTTTTCTATAAAGAAGTGTTCGACAAGCATGGTGAACTATTCAAAGAGCTTGGCGTTAACCCAAACAATGGTATTAGCAGCGTTTACGATAAAATCGCTTCTCTACCACGCTCTCAGCGGGAAATTATCGAAGAAGATATCCATGAATGTCTTGCTCATCGTCCAGAAATGGCGATGGTAGATTCAGTTAAAGGTATCACTAACCTTCACGTACCTTCTGATGTAATCGTCGATGCCTCTATGCCTGCAATGATCCGTAACGGCGGTAAAATGTGGGGCCCTGATGGCAAGCCAAAAGACACTAAAGCAGTTATGCCTGAAAGCACCTATGCTCGTATCTATCAGGACATGATCAACTTCTGTAAAACAAACGGCGCTTTCGACCCAACAACAATGGGTTCTGTTCCAAACGTCGGTCTTATGGCTAAAAAAGCAGAAGAATACGGTTCACATGACAAAACATTTGAAACTGAAACAGGTGTTATGCGTGTTGTAACTGCTGACGGCACTGTTCTTATGCAACACGATGTAGAGAAAGGTGATATCTGGCGTGCTTGCCAAACTAAAGATGAGCCTGTTCGTGACTGGGTTAAACTAGCGGTAAACCGTGCTCGCCTATCTAATACTCCAGCTATTTTCTGGCTAGACCAAGAACGTGCACATGATCTTGAGCTAACTAAAAAAGTTAAAGAATACCTTAAAGATTATGACACTGAAGGCTTAGATATCTCTATCAAGTCCTACAGCCAAGCAATCCGCTTTACTATGGATCGCTTAATTCGTGGCCAAGATACCATCTCTGTTACAGGTAACGTGCTACGTGACTACCTAACCGACCTATTCCCAATTATGGAACTAGGCACATCCGCTAAGATGCTTTCTATTGTACCTATGCTAAAAGGCGGCGGTATGTACGAAACAGGCGCTGGCGGTTCAGCACCTAAACACGTACAACAAGTACAAGAAGAAAACCATCTTCGTTGGGATTCATTAGGTGAGTTCCTAGCCCTTGCTGTTTCGCTTGAAGATATGGGTATGAAGCATGACAACCCACGTGCAGCGATCCTGTCTAAAACCTTAGACGCAGCAACAGGTAAACTACTTGAAGAGAACAAATCGCCTTCACGTAAAACAGGTGAGCTAGATAACCGCGGTAGCCACTTTTACCTAGGCCTATACTGGGCACAGGAAGTTGCTAACCAAACGGAAGACCTTGAACTTGCGGCACACTTCAAAGAACTTGCTGAAACACTTTCCAACAATGAAGAAAAAATCATTGCTGAGCTAGCGGCGTGCCAAGGCTCACCTGCCCCAATGACAGGTTACTACCACGCTGATCGCGAGTCTGTGAAGAAGGTAATGCGCCCAAGCAACACGCTGAATACAGCACTTGCTAAAGCGGTAAAATAAGCAATCCTTGAACAACAAAAAGCTCGGTTTATACCGAGCTTTTTTATGCTTTAACCTTTGCTTAGCTATAAAAAAACACGCATAACGCGTGTTTTTTTATATCACCAAGAAGTAATTAAAGGTTAGCTACCCTATTCAATCCAGCAATCGCTGCAACACGATAAGCTTCTGCCATCGTTGGGTAGTTAAAGGTAGTATTAACGAAATACTTAAGCGTATTACCTTCGCCTTCTTGCGCCATGATCGCTTGGCCTATATGTACGATCTCTGATGCATGCTCACCAAAACAGTGAATACCCAAAATCTGGAATGTATTACGGTTAAATAGGATCTTAAGCATACCAACAGGCTGATCATAGATCTGTGCCCGCGCGGTATCTTTAAAGAATGCCTGACCTACTTCATAAGGCACACACTCTTCCGTTAGCTCCTCTTCGGTTTTACCAATCGAGCTGATTTCAGGAATGGTATAAATACCGGTTGGCACTTCATTAATATAACGAAAATCGTCAGCCGAGAGCATATCCGCCGCCGCTGCTCGTCCTTGGTCCAACGCAGCTGACGCCAAGCTTGGCCATCCAACAACATCACCTGCAGCATAGATCCCTTCACACCCTGTGCGATAATGATCATCCACTTCTAGCTGACCACGACTATTAGCCTCTAAACCTATGCGTTCCAAATGCAGTGTTTCTGTATTACCGCTTCGCCCATTACACCACAAGAAGGCATCGGCACGAATACGTTTGCCAGACTTCAGCGTAAGTACAACGCCGCGATCATCGGCTTCAACACTGTCATAGATTTCGTTATGACGAATTTTTACAGCATTATTACGCAGGTGATAACTAAGGGAGTCGGAAATCTCTGCATCAAGAAAGGAGAGTAACCGGCTTTGGTTATCAACTAGATCAACCTTAACCCCTAACCCACTAAAAATTGACGCATACTCAGAACCGATAACGCCAGCCCCGTAAATAATCAACGTACGTGGCGTATGACTTAGCTTCAAAATAGTATCTGAGTTGTAGATACGTGGATGATTAAAGTCGATATCAGTTGGAGTATATGGACGAGAACCGGTAGCAATAACAATGTTTTTTGCTTTTAAGGTTTCATCACCTTTTACCGTTCCACGCACAAGGACTGTGTTTTTATCTTCAAACTCAGCCGTTCCAAAAAATACATCGATTCGGTTTCGAGCGTAAAAGTTAGTACGCAAAACAACCTGACTTGAAATAACCTTTTCTGCTCGTTTCAACACTTTTGGGAATGAAAACCAACGCGGCTCACCAATATCACGGAACATTGGGTTAGTGTTAAACTCAATGATCTGCTTAACTGAGTGACGCAACGCCTTTGACGGTATTGTCCCTTTGTGAGTGCAGTTTCCGCCCACAGACTCCTGCTCTTCGATAACCGCAACTCGACGCCCCTTCTTAGACGCATTCATTGCAGCACCTTCACCTGCAGGCCCAGAGCCAATCACAATGACATCATAGTCATAAACCGCCATCACATTCCCCTATCTATTATCGTTATCTTCTTGTTTTGTTGAGATATTATTTATCATAACAGCTTACGCTTAGTTACAAACAACTCAATTATTCTTTAGATTTAACTTCATAGGACAACTCAAGCTGGGACCCGCTTTGCTCTAAGCGCTCCTGCTCTTCATCGCATTTTTTTGGGTCGCCGCCACAAATATCACACGCGGTATCCATACCTAAATTAGCCATACCACCACAAGAACCCGCAATAGGCTTACGCCCCATTAAGACGCCGACAGACATCGCCACAACGACCGCAAGCAACACTACAAACGTAAATATCATCGTATCCATAATTTTAACCTCACTGCACCAGGAATTGATTAAAACCCGGTGTCATTTTTTCTTCAAAACCCGTGTCCGTTTTGACCAACAAAAACACACTAAGTTTATGCGTTTCAGCAAATTTATATGCTTTTTCAGGGCCCATCACCATCATCGCGGTTGCTAACGCATCCGCCTCTGCGCAGGTGGGCATCAATACGGTAACGGATACCAGCTTATGACTAATAGGCCGACCGGTCGCCGGATCAATCGTATGGGAAAACCGAACCCCATCCTCTTCAAAATAGTTTCGGTAATCGCCAGATGTCGCAATACCCACGTTCTTTACAGCAATGATGCGCTGAATGGTCCGCTCAGCGGCTGTGGTGGGTGACTCAATCGCAATACGCCACTCATCACCATTAGGCTTTAAACCTCGCGCACGCAGCTCACCACCGATTTCAACCAGATAACTTTCAATTCCCTTAGCCTCAAGCAAATCGGCGAGCAGATCAACACCATAGCCTTTAGCGATGGCGGATAGGTCAACGTAACTTTGACGCTGCTTTACAACCTGAGTCCCTTCGATTTTAACATAGTCATACCCAACACGATCTCTAACCCCATCAAGCTCAGACTGACGCGGCGCCTTAACAACGCGACCGTCAGGACCAAACCCCCATAGGTTTACCAGTGGACCGACAGTATTATCAAATGCCCCCTCAGTCTCCACGCTAATTTTTTTAGACAGCGCTAATACGTGAGCAAGCGGCTCAGATACAGACAAGGGTTCGCCGGGAGGTGTTCGATTTAAAATCGATAGTTCAGAATCAGGAATATAGGTAGACATACTTTGATTGATATCAACGAGCGTATTATCAATCAATTTATTTAATTCAGTATCAGGTTGGGAGGACACCCACTTAACAGTAAATGTGGTCCCCATCGTCATGCCTTGATGGCTAACGATTTTTGGCTGCTCTGACTCGCAACCTGACAGGAGTAGACAAACAAAAACAGAAGTGGCCAGCAGCAAAGCTGCGGGCCACTTTTTAGCTTGTCGCATAATGACAAACATAGACGTATTAGCCACCAAAATCATCAAGGAAGATGTTTTCGCGCTCCACACCCAGATCTTCAAGCATCTGGATAACAGCAGAGTTCATCATTGGCGGTCCACACATGTAATACTCACAATCTTCAGGCGCTTCGTGATCCTTAAGATAGTTTTCATATAACACGTTATGGATAAAGCCAGTCATACCATCCCAGTTATCTTCTGGCTGAGGGTCTGACAGGGCTAAATGCCACTGGAAGTTCTCATTCTCTTCCTGAAGCTTATCGTACTCTTCGTTATAGAACGCTTCACGCATAGAACGTGCACCGTACCAGAAAGAGATCTTACGCTTAGAGTTAAGACGCTTCAGTTGGTCAAAGATATGCGAACGCATAGGCGCCATACCTGCACCACCACCGATGAAGACCATCTCATTATCAGTGTCTTTAGCAAAGAACTCACCAAATGGTCCATAAACCGTAATCTTATCCCCTTCTTTAAGGTTAAAGACATAGGAGGACATGATACCTGGTGGGTGATCTGTACCTGGTGGTGGAGAAGCGATACGGATATTGAATTTAACAACACCACGCTCCTCAGGGTAGTTCGCCATAGAGTAGGCACGAATAGTAGGTTCAGTCACTGTAGATACATACTTCCACATATTGAACTGATCCCAATCGCCACGGTACTCTTCTTGAATCTCAAAATCCTTGTAGTTAACTACATGAGGAGGACATTCAAGCTGAACATAACCACCGGCACGGAAATCAACGTTTTCACCTTCAGGTAAACGAAGGGTTAATTCCTTGATAAACGTAGCAACGTTTGGATTTGACTCAACAGTACATTCCCACTTTTGAACACCGAAGATTTCCTCTTCAAGTTCAAGCTCCATGTCCTGTTTAACCGCCACCTGACAAGATAGGCGCCAGCCTTCCTTGCCTTCACGCATAGTGAAGTGGGATTCCTCAGTAGGCAGCATAGAACCACCGCCCTCAAGAACCTGACACTTACACTGCGCACAGGTACCGCCGCCACCACAAGCTGAAGGAATGAAGATCCCTTTATCAGCAAGTGTCTGTAGCAACTTACCACCCGCAGGTACGGTAATAGATTTAGCCGGGTCGTGATTGATATGAATCGTAACGTCACCGGAACTTACTAATTTAGAACGGGCTGCCAAAATTACTGCGACAAGTGCAAGCACCACCGCGGTAAACATGACAACACCTAGAACGATTTCAGCATTCATTGGCTAATCCTTCCTTTGTTGACCATGTAGGCATTAAAGCTGCACACCAGAAAATGACATAAAGCCAAGAGACATCAAACCAACAGTAATGAAGGTAATGCCTAGGCCACGTAGTCCTTCTGGTACGTCGCTGTATTTAAGTTTTTCACGGATACCTGCAAGTGCTGTGATAGCTAACGCCCAACCCACACCTGCGCCTGCACCGTAAACCACTGACTCACCAAAGGTGTAGTCACGTTCAACCATAAACAACGCAGCACCCATGATGGCACAGTTAACTGTGATCAAAGGAAGGAATACACCCAGTGCGTTATAAAGAGCCGGTACGAACTTATCTAGGAACATCTCAAGGATCTGAACGATCGCGGCAATTACGCCGATATAAGAGATATAACCTAAGAAACTAAGATCAACTTCAGGATAACCCGCCCATGCTAATGCGCCTTCACGCAGCAGCAAATTGAAAATCAGGTTATTAACCGGCGTAGTGATGGCCAATACAACGATGACCGCAATACCTAGACCTAGTGCTGTTTGTACTTTCTTTGAGATAGCCAAGAAAGTACACATGCCTAGGAAGAATGCCAACGCCATGTTCTCAACGAAAATGGCCTTAACTGCAAGGCTGATATACTGTTCCATTATACCGCCTCCTTCTTAGTATTCTTCGCAAGTTCAAACTCAGGCGCTTCAACTTGAGCTTTATCAAAGCTACGCACTAACCAGATGAACATACCAATAATAAAGAACGCACTTGGCGGAAGCAGCATCAAACCATTTGCTAGATACCAACCACCATCATTGACGAGGGGTAGCACTTCCATACCAAATAGCTTACCTGCGCCGAAAAGCTCACGAAGGAAACCAACGAAAATCAGTACTACACCATAACCTAAACCGTTACCGATACCATCCAAGAACGAGATTCCCGGAGGATTCTTCATCGCGAACGCTTCAGCACGACCCATTACGATACAGTTCGTGATAATCAAGCCGACAAACACCGATAACTGCTTAGAAACATCATAAGCATAAGCTTTCAGAATCTGGTCAACCACGATTACCAACGATGCAATGATCGTCATCTGACAGATGATTCGAACACTGCTTGGAATCTGATTACGGATCAAGGATACAAACATGTTAGAGAAAGCAGTAACAACCGTTACCGCCAACGCCATAACTAATGCCGTATTCAAGTTTGAGGTTACTGCTAGCGCAGAACACACACCTAAGATCTGTAGACCAATAGGGTTGTTCTTAAATAGCGGAGTAATTAGGACTTCTTTAGTAGCAGACATCGCTTAGGCCCCCCCTGTTTTCAAGTTAGCAAGGAATGGTGCATAACCGTTCGCACCCATCCAGAACTTAACAAGATTAGTTACACCATTACTGGTCAAGGTTGCACCTGATAAGCCATCAACCTGATGCTCAGCATTAGCTGAGGCAGCATCAACAGAACCTTTAATCAAACCCAGCGCAGGCTCCATAGAACCTTCAGGGTAAACCTTCTTACCCGGCCAAATTGCTTTCCAGTTAGGGTTATCAACCTCACCACCTAAGCCTGGTGTTTCTGCATGAGAATAGAAACCTAAACCAACAACCGTGTTTAAGTCACCTTCAAGTGCAATAAAACCGTAAAGCGTAGACCAAAGACCGTAACCATGAATAGGTAAGATAATCTTCTCTATCTGGCCATTATCTTCAACCAAGTAGACAGGCATTACCTTAGCTTGATACTTGATCGATGCAGCATCTACTGATTTATCAAGTTTAATACCAAGTTCAGGGTCTTTAGCGGCTTTCTTAGCATCATAACGTGCTGGGTCTGCCACATCCGTATATTTGCCCGTCGCTAGATCAACATATTTCTTTGTGATCGTACTAGCAAACAGCTCAGGAATGTCCTTACCTTCGTAATCAACGCCTGCCGCCGCCAAGATATTGGTCTGGCGATCTAGGTTCTTGTTAGCAATTTGCTGGGGTTTAAGTAATACCGCCGCAGCAGATACAATAACCGAGCAAACCACACACAAAAGAACGGTAACGGTAATCGTTTTACCGATAGAGTCGTTATTAGCTGACATCGCGCGCCATCCTCCGTTTAATGTTCGCTTGAACAACAAAGTTGTCGATCAATGGCGCAAACAAGTTGGCGAATAGAATGGCAAGCATCATTCCTTCTGGGAATGCTGGGTTAACCACACGGATCAACACAACCATAAGACCAATCAGCGCACCAAAATACCATTTGCCCTTATTCGTCATCGATGCTGACACAGGGTCAGTCGCCATGAAGAACATACCAAAAGCAAAACCACCCAACACAAGATGCCAGTAAAATGGCAGTGCAAACATAGGGTTAGTATCAGAACCAATAAGATTGAATAACGTCGCAGTCGCGGCCATACCCAAGAACACACCCGCGACGATACGCCACGCAGCAATCTTAGCTATGATTAACACTAAACCACCGGCAGCAATCGCAAGTGTCGAAACCTCACCTACAGACCCTTGAATTTGACCAATAAAGGCATCAAACCAAGTGATATTCTGAGCTAAGATCGCATCAACACCGCCCGCAGCAGCAAGACTCAACGGTGTAGCACCAGAGAAGCCATCAACCGCAGTCCAGATCGCATCACCAGACATCTGAGCCGGATAGGCAAAGAAAAGGAACGCACGACCGGTAAGCGCAGGGTTTAAGAAGTTTTTACCTGTACCACCAAAAACTTCCTTACCGATAACAACACCAAAGCTGATACCTAGCGCGACTTCCCAAAGAGGGATAGTTGGCGGAAGAATAAGTGAAAACAAGATAGAGGTAACGAAGAAGCCTTCGTTTACTTCATGTCCGCGCTTCATGGCGAACAACACTTCCCAAAAACCACCCACAACGAAGGTAACAATATAAATCGGCAACCAATAGGCGGCGCCATGAATAATATTGTCAAAGATGCTATCAGGATTAAACCCCGTCAATGCACCTGCGATAGCCCCCTGCCAAGATGAAACTTCAGTAAGCCCCATCTGAGCCATGGCGGTATTCGCCTGTAAACCTACGTTGTACATACCAAAAAATACAGCAGGGAATGTACACATCCACACCAAAATCATCATACGCTTCAGATCGACTGCATCGCGTACGTGAGCGGCTGTTTTGGTTACTTGGCCTGGTGTATAAAAAATAGTATCTGCTGCTTCATACAGCGCGTACCAGTTTTCATACTTACCGCCTTTATGGAAATGCGGCTCCATTTTATCAAGAATATTTCTTAAGCTCATGATTAGGCCTCTCTCTCGATACGCGTCAAGTTATCGCGAAGGATTGGGCCGTACTCGTACTTGCCAGGGCAAGCGAATGTGCACAGCGCGAGGTCTTCTTCATCCAATTCAAGACAACCGAGTTCCATTGCATGAACGATATCGCCTGTTACAAGCGCACGTAGCAATTGCGTAGGAAGAATGTCTAGCGGCATCAGTTTTTCAAACTGACCCACAGGTACCATCGCACGCTCAGAACCATTCGTCGTTGTTGTGAAATCAAATTTCTTAGAACGATTTAGGGCTGACGCAAAAAGGTTCAAGACGGAGAATTTATTAGTACCAGGAACAACCCAGCCCATAAATTCGCGCTTATCGCCTTCTTCAAGAATGGTCACCTGATTCGCATAACGACTTAAGAACGCAGTAGGGCCTGCAGCAGCACGACCACTCCATACCGATCCGCTAATAACGCGATTATTTGTACCTATCTCAGCACCGTTAAGCAGTTCGCTAAAGGACGCACCTAAACGTGTACGCAGCAGACTTGGTGATGCAGCACGAGGACCTGCAACCGATACCACACGGTCAGTAAATAGCTTACCTTCAGTAAACAATTTACCCACAGCGATGACATCTTGGTAACCAATGGTCCAAACTGTTTTGTGCTGAGATACAGGGTCTAAGAAATGAATATGAGTCCCTGCGTTACCCGCTGGATGACACCCTTCAAACTCTTCGACAGTAACACCATCGGCTGTTGGGATATCAGCACCGGACGCTTTACACAAGTAAACTGTAGCAGCTAAGCACGTTAGTACTTCAAGACCTTGTGAAAATGCCTCTTTCTGTTCTGCGATAACCACTACTGGGTCTGCTGCAAGCGGATTAGTATCCATTGCAGTCACAAAGATAGAATTTGGCGTTGAACCGGGTTGTGGTACACGACTAAACGGACGTGTACGAAGTGCTGTCCATAGACCTGAAGCGATTAGGCTTTCTTCAACCTGCTCCCGTGTCAAACCAGACAATTCACCAGCACTATATTTATTAAATTCAACCGCGTCATCGCCCTCTAACTCAATCTCTACAGATTGAAGAACACGACGGTCCCCACGATTGATTGCCTTAACTACACCCGCACCTGGCGCTGTGTAATTAACACCTTCTGTTTTCTTATCGGAAAAGATCACTTGACCGAGTTTTACTCGATCACCTACCTTGACAGCCATGGTAGGTTTCATACCTACATAATCAAAGCCAACAATAGCAACGGAGTTCACTGCTGGGCCATCTTTAATAGATTGCTCAGGAGCGCCCGTGATCGGTAGATCCAGACCTTGCTTGATCTTGATCATACGCCTCACCCAATTACGTTAAACTCTTCAGGATTCAATTTCCGTTTTATCAATTCCAAGCGCCCTGTCCCCGAACGCAAAGAATAACTTTATATAGTTATTACGAAAATTGAATTACCCCACCCAAAAATCCGATTAAGTATACCTGAGCAATGCCCTATTTTTCTACAAACACCCACCGATATCATGACGTTACACAAACTAAAGTAGGTAGCTAACTATAGAATCATTATCTATATGTATATTCCTTTATAGAATATAGAGCAATAAACATACAAAAAGCCACCCGCGGGTGGCTTTATACGTTACAAAGGCAAATTCAAGCTTTATTTAAGCTTAGGGAACGCTGGAAGCGTACACTGAGCCATTTTCTGCATTAAGCGAACAACCTGGCAGCTATAACCAAATTCATTGTCGTACCAAACATAAAGTACGCAACGTTTACCGCCCGCAATCGTTGCCAACGCATCAACAACACCCGCTGCACGAGAACCAACAAAATCAGTTGAAACCGCTTCAGGTGAGTTGCTGTAATCGATCTGTTTCTGCATTGGGCCATGAAGCGCCGCTTCACGGATATAGGCATTTAGGGATTCTTTATCTGCCTCAGACTCAAGGTTCAGGTTAAGAATAGCCATAGATACGTTAGGCGTAGGCACACGAATAGCGTTACCCGTTAGCTTACCTTCCATTTCAGGAAGCGCTTTAGATACAGCTTTCGCAGCACCTGTTTCAGTAATAACCATATTTAGACCTGCCGCACGACCGCGACGATCACCTTTATGATAGTTATCAATCAAGTTCTGGTCATTGGTATACGCATGAACAGTCTCAACATGACCATTTTCAATACCGTACTTATCACAAATAGATTTAAGTACAGGTGTAATCGCGTTTGTCGTACAAGACGCAGCAGACAAGATCTCATCTTCCGGCGTGATATCACCGTCGTTAACACCCATAACGATGTTTTTAACGCCTTTACCCGGTGCAGTAAGTACAACACGGGATGCGCCTTTAGATTTAAGGTGAAGGGACAAACCCTCCTTGTCACGCCATTTACCCGTATTATCAATAACCATTGCGTTATTGATGCCGTAAGCCGTGTAATCGACCTCCTCAGGTGAATTAGCGAAAATAACCTGAATCACATTACCGTTAGCTGTAATGGTGTTATTTTCTTCATCAACGGTAATCGTACCTTTAAAAGAGCCATGTACAGAGTCACGACGCAATAAGCTAGCACGCTTTTCAAGATCATTTGCAGCTGAACCTTTACGTACAACCATCGCTCTTAAACGTAGTGCTTGACCACCGCCGGTACGCTCAATCAATAAGCGCGCTAAAAGGCGACCGATACGACCAAAACCGTATAGAACAACGTCAGTGGGTTCACGCTCATCAGAATCGATAGCATCAGCTAACTCTTCTTTTACAAACGCAGCAAGGTCTTGGCCTTGGCCCCCATTGCGGAATTTAACAGCCAACTTACCTAGATCCACATGCGCATTACGAACATTCAGGCTATTTACAACCTCAAGAATGGGCAGCGTGTCGGATACAGTCAGCTCTTGCTCTTCAACCTGACGCACATAACGATGCGCTTTCAGAATATCAACAACAGAACGTTTAATAATCAGGCGACCGAACACTGAACATTCGATATTCCGATCACGATACAAACCACCTACTAGTGGCACCATCGCTTCAGCAATTGCTTCGCGTTCTTTCCAATCAGTAAATACTTGGTCTTGGCTCACAATGAGACTCCAAAAAGCTATGTCAACTCGTTGGCAACCACTAATAAACGACAAGACATCATCTATTAGCAGATCCCCTAAAAATTTGGTGCGCATTATCCTCTTTTAATAGCTATTGAGCAAATTCAAAGGGATATACTTTCGAACCATACAAGCAACAGATAAATTCCGCCATAAAAAGCACCCCATTCCCCCTTAAACGCTATCAATTATGTTTCTAGCCGCTAAACTACTCAGCCAGAATTAACTTCATGCGAACAGGAGTATCGCAGTGCTACAGCTGAACTACCCCCTACCTTCAGGTCCAGGCGATCGAAAACATATAGGCCAAGTCTTTGGTGCCGCTGCAGGCTACCTTATTACCGATGCGGCAAAACGCTATGAAGGGGTCACGCTTGTTATCACTAACGATACTAACCAAGCTAACCGCTTATACAATGAAGTTTGTTTCTTTAAGGAGGAATCACAAGAGATATTGTCTTTTCCTGACTGGGAAACGCTGCCTTACGACACATTTTCCCCTCACCAAGACATTATTTCAGAGCGAATTTCCACACTCAATCGCCTTCCCAGCCTTAAACAAGGCATTTTAATCGTCCCGCTTAGCACCTTGATGCACCGCACTGCACCCGCTGAGTTTATTGCGGCAAATTGCTTTGATTTAAAAGTCGGCGACACCATTGATGTTGAGAACCTTCGCAGACAACTCTCAGATGCAGGCTACCATGCGGTCGATGCCGTATTGGAGCATGGCGAATTCACCATTCGTGGCTCCATTATTGATCTCTTTCCCACGGGCAGTGAATTACCGTTTCGAATAGAACTATTCGATGACGAGATCGAAACCTTACGTACCTTTAATACCGAAACACAGATATCAATCGAACGTATCGATGCCATCAATTTATTACCCGCTAAAGAGTTCCCCTTCGACAAACGCGCTATCAGCGGCTTTAAATCACGCTGGCGCGAACAGTTTGATGTAGATTATAAGCAGTGCCCCATTTATACCAACATTAACGACGGACTTGCCTCACCCGGTATTGAGTACTATTTACCGCTATTTTTTGATGAGTGCAGCTCGATCTTCGCATCGCTACCTAAAGATACGCAGATATTGGTCAATGATGGATTAGAAGATGCCGCAAACCTCTTCGCGGATGAGGTCAGTGAGCGTTACGAGCAGCGCAGACACGACATTACCAACCCCGTGCTACCGCCCTCATCACTTTTTCTATCCACCGATGAACTCTTTGCCTCACTCAAAAATTATGGCCGCCTGACCTTACATGCAGACCTTATTGAAGAGAAAGCGGGCAGATCAAATCTAGACTGTATCCAGCCGCCAGAGTTACCGGTTAATTCGCAACAAAAAGAACCGCTGGCCGCACTGCAATCTTTTTTAATACAGCGCGACGGGGCCGTCCTTTTTTGCGCAGAATCCGCAGGCCGACGGGAAGCACTACTTGAATTACTCTCCCGCATAAACATTAAGCCCACACAAACCGACAACTGGTCAGCCTTTGCCAACTCATCGCTTGATCTAGCCATCACCGAGTTCCCTTTAGAACAAGGTCTATCCGTCCCGGGTGAATTTCACTTAATCACGGAAACTCAGCTGTTTGGTCGACAAGTTTTTCAGCGCCGACGCCGCTCACGGGAGCAAGAGCAAAACGATCAGGTCATCAAAAACCTCTCGGAGCTCAATCCGGGCTCGCCGGTTGTTCACCTCGATCATGGTGTCGGTCGCTATTTGGGCTTACAGATCATTGAGCTTGAGGGTCAGGCGAATGAGTTTCTCACCCTCGAATATGCTGAAGAAGCGAAACTCTATGTACCCGTTTCCTCCCTGCACTTAATAAGCCGGTACACCGGTGCGGGGGACGAAAATGCGCCCTTACATCGCCTAGGCACCGAACAATGGAGTAAGGCTAAACGTAAAGCTGCCGAGAAAGCCCATGACGCAGCCGCAGAGCTCCTCGATATTTATGCGCGACGGGCAGCACGAAAAGGCTTTAAGTTTCACGACCCTGATGAGCAATATCTTCAGTTCTCAGCGTCCTTCCCGTTTGAAGAAACCCCTGATCAAGCCGCTGCCATTGGCAATGTCATTCGTGACATGACCGCACCCCAACCGATGGACCGCTTAATCTGTGGTGACGTTGGCTTTGGTAAAACAGAAGTCGCGATGCGTGCCGCGTTTATGGCCGTACAAAGCGGCAAACAGGTGGTTATCTTAGTCCCCACCACTCTATTGGCTTCACAGCACTTCCAAAATTTTCAGGATAGGTTTGCCGACTGGCCAATTAACATCGAGCTTATCTCGCGCTTCCGTTCCAGCAAACAGCAGGATGGCGCTGTCGAAAAACTGGAAGCCGGTAGCGTGGACATTGTAATTGGTACCCACAAGCTGCTTAACGGCGGCATCAATTTTAAAGACCTTGGTCTTGTCATTATTGATGAAGAACACCGCTTCGGCGTTCAACAAAAGGAGCGCTTAAAATCACTTCGTGCAGAAGTAGATATTTTAACGCTCACCGCAACGCCGATCCCTCGAACGCTAAACATGGCAATGTCAGGCATACGCGACCTCTCGATCATCGCAACGCCACCGGCCAAACGCTTATCGGTTAAAACATTTGTACGCTATAGCGACACGACTGTCGTTAAAGAAGCAATCCTGCGTGAACTGCTACGTGGCGGGCAGATCTACTACCTACACAACGAAGTTAAAAGCATAGAAAAAACCGCCGAAGAACTACGTGAGCTTGTACCTGAAGCACGCATAGGCGTCGGCCATGGACAGATGCGCGAGCGCGAACTGGAACAGGTCATGTCCGACTTCTACCATAAGCGTTTTAATATCTTACTGTGCACCACCATTATCGAAACGGGGATCGACGTTCCCAATGCAAATACGATCATTATCGACCGCGCAGACAAGTTTGGCCTCGCCCAACTGCACCAACTCCGGGGACGCGTAGGCCGCTCGCACCATCAAGCTTATGCTTACTTACTAACCCCGCATAAAAAGTCGATGACCAAAGATGCGGTTAAACGCCTAGAGGCGATCGAAAGCACAAACGATCTTGGCGCAGGCTTCACCCTTGCGACCCATGATTTAGAGATACGCGGCGCCGGTGAATTATTAGGCGAAGAGCAGAGCGGCCAAATGCAGACCGTAGGCTTCTCCCTCTTTATGGAGATGCTTGAGCAAGCGGTTGAATCAATTAGGGAAGGAAAAACCCCTAACATGGATCAACCCCTAAGGCATGGTGCAGAGGTCAATCTACATCTATCTGCGCTTATTCCCGATGATTATCTCCCTGATGTACATAGCCGCTTAATTATGTATAAACGCATCGCCAATGCGAGCTCATCAAAAGAGCTCAAAGAGCTACAAATAGAGATGATCGATCGCTTTGGCCTACTACCCGATCAAGTGAAAAATCTTTTCCAAATAACTGAACTTAAATTACGCGCAGAAGCGATGAACATTGTAAAAATTGATGCGGGCGTAGAAAATGGCCGCATTGAATTTGCAGCCGATGCTAAAGTTGATCCATTAACACTGGTAAAAATGGTTCAAAATCAACCACAAAAGTATAAACTTGAAGGCGCAGACAAATTACGTTTTAGCCTAAACATGGAGAAGACCGACGCTCGCTTCAACGCTATTGAAAGCCTCTTGAGCGATCTGGCAGTTAAAACATCATGATAAAATTGTGCAGAGCCATAATCCTTAGCGTTTTAGCCCTAACCACCCTGACCGCCCACGCGGCTGATTGGTATAAGGTTGAAGTCGTCGTTTTTGCTAATCAAGACAGCGCACCTCTTGCTGACGAATATTGGCCTGAAATCAAAGAAATTCCCGTACCGAGCAATGCCCTCAACTTAAAGCCCTCGAATGCAGAGGGAAGCGCCTATAAACGCTTACCCGGCAGCTCATTAAGCTTACATGATGCAAAAAAGCGCTTACGTAACTCTGGCCCTTATAAAATTTTATTCCACGCGGGCTGGATGCAACCGGTTTACCGCACCCAAACACCCCGCCCTATCCATATTACCGGTGGCGAGATCCTCGATAATGGTATGTATGAACTCGATGGCTACATCGCTGTAGGCCGAGGCACTTATCTTCATTTTCGCCCCAACCTATTCCTAAGCCGCAAGCTAACCGCGGACGAGAATGCCTTGCTACAGTCACCGATCAACACCACCGTCGAAAACAGCGCTGATAACGCTCAAGCCGCTGCTTTAATCACGATGCAAGCCAGCAGTACAGCCACTAGCGCAATGTCTAACGAACTATTCCCCGCCATCCCCGATATATTAACGGTCAACCTTGATCAGGCGCGGCGCATGAAATCAAAAGAGCTCCATTATATAGATCACCCACTCATGGGAATCTTGGTAGAGATTAGACCCGTTCGCTAACCTACCCCACAAGATTAACCATCAAGCCCAGTCCAATGAAGCTGCTTCATAACTGGGCTTTTTCATATCCGATTAAAGAGAAAAACCATCATGCCTAAAATAGATGAGGAAGAGATAAAACGCGTTTACATCCAAGCAGACCTTCTCTACAGCGAGGCGGAGGTCGAGCAGGCAATCAACAAATTGGCAGCACTGGTCACTGAAGATATGGCGGATAAAACGCCCGTAGTCTTCCCCGTATTAAATGGCGGCCTAGTAGTGGGAGGAAAGCTACTGACAAAGCTAAACTTCCCGCTTGAAGCGGGCTATCTACATGCAACGCGCTATCGCAATACAACATCAGGCCACAGCCTTGAATGGCTCATGAAACCCCAAATTGACGTTAAAGGACGAGCGGTACTCATCGTTGATGACATATTTGATGAGGGCATAACCCTGACAGAGATTGTGAACTATTGTCACGCAGAAGGGGCCAGCGAAGTGAAGGTAGCGGTACTTGTACACAAGAACCACAACCGCACCCCCACAGCGACACCAGTACTACAAGCCGACTTTATTGGTCTTGAAATTGAAGATCGCTACGTCTTTGGCTACGGCATGGATTACAAAGGCTATTGGCGAAACGCCCCGGGGATTTTTGCAGTCAGAGAGCGCGAATAAACCTCGCCCGCTGACAACACCCATAAGCCCCTGCGCGCGGGGCTTATGGGTACTTAACTAACGAGGTTCTGCAAACTCTTTCCCTAGCGCAGGCTCATCCATTGCAAAAGGAGGCTGGCTCGCCAAGTGAACAGTCGTTGTTGGAAAGGCGATTGATGCGCCATTCTTCTCAATAATATTCATCACATTGACCATCACATCCTGCTTGATCTCGTGAAAGCGGATCCAGTTCGTTGTTTTTGTAAAGGTATAGATAAAAAAGTCTAACGATGACGGCCCAAAGCGGTCAAAATTAACGATTAACGTTTGTTTTGTATCGATCTCAGGATGCGCTAACAACATACTTTTAACCTCAGCAATAATACCGGTCAACTGAGCCGAATCATCATAACGCACACCCACGTACTCATAGATACGACGGTTTGTCATACGGGATGGATTTTCCACCGATATATTAGCAAAGGTTGCGTTAGGTACATACAAAGGCCGTTTATCAAACGTACGGATGCGAGTTTGACGCCAGCCGATATCCTCTACCGTCCCTTCAATCTGCTTATCCGGAGAGCGGATCCAATCACCCACTTTAAACGGCCGATCCAGATAGATCATTAAGCCACCAAAAAAGTTGGCCAAAATATCCTTAGCCGCAAAACCAACAGCGATACCCCCAATACCCCCAAAGGCGAGAATACCTGAGATGCTGTAACCGTAGTTTTGCATCACAATCATGATGATAATAACTAACAGGATCAGACGAACTAAACGGCCAAGCGCCCCCACCGTTGTCGGGTCCATGGGCTTAACCATACGGTCAGGCATCACCAAGACTTCTTCAATCCCATTAAGGAAGCGGAAAAACGACCACGCAATAATGATAATCAGCACTGAACGAGGCAGCGGACTATCATCATCCAGCACTTGGATTGATAAATGCGCTTGGAAAATCTGTACCAGCCAGTACCCTGCGCTCAACCAAATGAGAAACAACAACGGACGACTAAAGGCATTAAGGATCACATCATCCCATAGCATCTTTGTCTTTTCTGCTTGCCCCATCAGCTGGCCCAGCAAAACGCGCGTTACAATATCAGCTACAACCGCTGCCACACAGATCGCAACCGACAAGATCATCCACGCGGAGGCGTCATACGAAGGTAAATATTCAGTCAATAACTGATTCAGTAGCTCTATCATTTTCCGTTATCCATCAATTTTTTTGCTAAAAGACGCGCAGACGCTAATCTTTCATGCTCTACAGTCCAATCTGAACCTTTCAATTTAACGAGCTCCGACAATGGCGTACAGCCTGAAGTCTCTAGATATGCCAAGATCTCCATTGTACCTGTTCGATCATTACAACACAGTATCGCCTGACACCCTGCCTGCAACGCTTTTTCGGCTCTCTGCGCATAACCACCCACACTATGCGCTGCCTTCATACTCAGGTCATCACTAAAAATAATACCGCTAAAACCAAGCCGCTCTCGCAATATTTTCTGCATCCAAAAGGTCGAGTAACCGGCGGGCGCCGCATCGCACTCAGGGTAGAGCACATGAGCAAACATCATCGCCTCCATCCCGTTATCTATCGCCCGTTTAAAGGGCTGCATGTCAGTATCCCAGAGCTGGGAGAAAGAACGGTCATCAACCGCATCCCCATGATGGGTGTCCGCATTCGCCCAGCCATGCCCGGGAAAGTGCTTACCTGTCGCGGCCATGCCCGCATCAGCCATACCCGAAATATAAGCCTCCGACAACGGCGTCACGGCTTGATAGTCCGTTGCAAAAGCACGATTACCAATCACTGTATTACGCCCATAATCGACATCTAACACCGGCGCAAAACTCAGATCAATATCTAAAAGGCGCATCTCGGCAGCCATCAAATAACCCAACTGAGCCGCTGCGCGCGCACCCTCTGCCTTATCAACGTTAAATAGGTCATAGACACACTGTACCGGCGGCAGCAGCGTAACCCCCTCTTTTAAGCGCTGTACCCGTCCACCCTCTTGATCAATACTGATAATAACGTCTGGACGTAGCTCACGGATCTGTTTGACTAAGACCTTAACTTGACTGGCAGACTCTGTATTTCGCCCAAAAAGAATAACGCCGCCGATCAGGGGGTGCTGCAATAATTTAGATTCAGCTGACGTCAGCTCAATACCATCTAAATCAAGAAACAGGGAAGCTTGCATCATAGATAAGCCTAATTACTTACTCTTGAATAAAAACCGGCGTTCCACAGGAAACCAAATCAAACAGCTCAAGCATGTCTGAATTACGCATACGCACGCAACCATGAGAGCGCGCAACGCCCATAGGTTCGGAATCGGGGGTGCCATGAATATAAATATACCGCTGCATACTATCGCTATTACCAAGACGATTAAATCCCCGCTCACACCCGGATAGCCATAAAATACGGGTCAGTATCCAGTCTCGCTTGGGAAATGAACGGGCCAGCTCAGAAGAATAGATTTCACCGGTGAATCGACGTCCAACAAAAACAGCATTCAGGGGCAAATCTGCCCCTATTTTTGCTCGAATGTAGTGTTTTCCCCGCGGTGTACAGCCACTATTTTTCTGCTCCCCCGCCCCATTTAGCGCAGTAGAAATCGAGTAAGTAGCAACGACCTTAGATCCGTCAACCAGTGATAACTGCTGACGACTAATAGAGATGTGAACCTCAAGCATAGGGTTAAACGCGACAAAAATAGGTTTTATCCGCACGCGCCTGTAAACCAGCAGACAGTACAGGAATCATACGATGGAGGATCTTCTCTACCTCAGCACCACGTTGATATTCACGTTTCTCGATCGTATGAAGGGTTTGAAAATTAGACAACGTAAAGGTGATTGAACCCAATAAAAAATGGAGTCGCCAGAAGAACTCATCATCTTCCATCGGCGCGGCATCTTCACGCAGTAGTAGAATAAAGGGTTGCAAGGTATCTTGATAACGAGCGACAAGAAACTCACGCAACTCTTCTTGATTTTGCATATATGAGAGTTCAAGCAAACGCATAAATACCGCCAATGCATTTACATTATCACGGTTGACGACTAAGAGCGTGCGCATCAAAATCTCGAGCAACTCATCTAAGGTTACCTGACCGGCATCCGTAGACGACTGGCGCTGCTCTAACATTGAGGTTAATTCAGTGCACAGGGGCGTCAAAAATTTCTCAGCCACCGCTTGAATCAACCCTTTTTTAGAACCAAAGTGATAATTGATCGCCGCTAAATTAACATCAGCCTTGCTGGTAATTTGACGAACAGTTGTCTCAGCAAACCCCTGCTCCGCAAACAGGATTTCTGCAGCCTTGATAATACTCGCAGATGTTCCTTTATGATTCATCCAAGCTCCAAACTGGCGTTTAAAACAGATAGTGACAAATTATAATAAAAAAATCCATCTACTAATCAAGCTATGACTAACAAAAACCGTCAGTCATAGCAAAATGTAGAACCCGAACAGATCAAACGGCTTAACGACTCCAAATTTTGGATTGCGTTAAACGCCCCCACCAGCGCAACAAAACTTTGTCACTGGAGGACACCGCTAATTCAGAAATCTTTTCTTGGAAAGATTTTTTCTGCTCATAACGCACAATATAGATATCAGCGTCATCTGCAGCATCCATCATATATTGATCAGAGGTCATCAGCTCATCGACTAAATTAACCGCTAATGCCTGTTTACCAAACCAGATCTCGCCGGTTGCGACTTTATCTATATCAACACCCGAGCGGTACTCATGAACAAAGTTTTTAAACAGCTCATGGGTTTCTTCCAGCTCTTCGACAAACTTTTCTCGACCTTTATCTGTATTCTCGCCAAACACCGTCAGCGTACGTTTATACTCGCCCGCGGTTAATACTTCATAATCAATATCGTTCTTTTTTAGCAAGCGGTGGAAATTAGGTAACTGAGCAATAACACCAATTGAGCCGACAATGGCAAACGGTGCAGCTAACAACTTATCAGCCAAGCACGCCATCATATATCCGCCACTCGCAGCAACCCGATCAACACAGATAGTGAGGGGGATCTCTTTGCGTTTAATGCGCTCAATTTGTGATGACGCTAGACCATACTCATGCACCATACCACCGGGGCTTTCTAAGCGAATAAGCACTTCATCTTGCTTCTCAGCCATCAGTAAGACCGCCGAGATCTCTTGGCGTAGAGGCTCAACCTCACTGGCTTTAATATCCCCATCAAAATCTAGAACAAAAATACGTTTACGACGGGGCTGATCATCCGCAGGCGGTGCTTTCTTCTGGGCCTTCTTATCAGCCTTCGCTTTTTTCTTTTCCTCTTTGAGCATCGCCTTCAGCTCACACTCATCAAGGATCGAGCCCTCTAAGGCTTCTTTCATTTCAGCAAGCTCATCATTAAAATGAATCACCTCAATGTCGCCTTGTTTGCCCTCTTTACGTGACCGCGTTGACACGATCGCAATACCAACCACAACAGCGAGTACAGCAAAGACAATAGTTACTGCTTTTGCAAGAAAAAGACTGTATTCACTTAGAAACTCAATCACCGAGAAAACTCCGAAATAAACTAGTAAGTTTGAAGAGCGCTAATGTATCATATTTCTATCAGTTACCCACCCAGTTTGAGACTTCTCTGTCATGAGCCATAACATCACTGTTGCAAACGTTATTGAAAAACTACCCAGCCGCTTTGTTAAAGAAAACGCAACCGATTTTGAAGCCACCTTTCAATTCACACTCGATGATGAACAGGATTTCCATATCACTATCGCCGAAGGCGCATGCAGCATACATGAGGGCGAACACCCAGACCCCAATGTCACGTTGATTATGGATGCAGAAACCATGGTCGACGTAATAACGGGTCAGAAAGATGGTATGAGTGCTTTTATGACAGGCAAGCTACGCGCTGAAGGCAACGTGATGCTTGCCACTAAGCTGAGCAAGTTATTCAGCCGCGAAAAACAGCGTTGAGTCTTCCGGTAAGGTTTCCCCTATATCAACTAAGAAGCGGTCAATCAGCCTTCGCGCTATAGTAAATTTAGGCGGCAGTACCGGTAAGTTACTGGCAGAGAACCAGTCAGCATCTAAAATCTCTTCGCCATCCGGAGTAATATCACCGCTTTCATATTCAGCCATATAACCCAACATAAAGGAGTGCGGAAACGGCCATGACTGGCTAAAACAGTAGGTGAGGTTTTTCACAGTAATCCCGACCTCCTCTTTCACCTCTCTGACCACCGCATGTTCAGCGCTTTCTCCCGCTTCAATAAATCCCGCCAGGGCGCTGTAACGCCCGGGTGCAAATTTACTCGCATGGGCTAACAAACACTGACCCCCCTTTCTAACTAACACAATAATACACGGGGATATTCTCGGATACTGGCGATGGGCACAGCTACTACAGACCTTAGCAAGCTCACCTGAATGGGCATGCAGTGGAGCCGCACAACGGGGGCAAAATTTGAACGACTCATGCCATATAACAATCTGGGCCGCCGAAGAGAGCAGCGTATATGTCGTCTCATCCTCAACCGAGGCAAGCATTGTTCTTAGTCCACACAGTGCATCTTGATCAACCTGTTCTGGTAGATCGCCCTCAGCAACGATCCCCACACGGTAATTAGCATGATCAATGAGCCCCAGTGGGTAACTGGCGATTAAAGGGATATCCGTTAGATCCTCCGCACTAAATGTCATCACACCTGAGGCGGTGCCGATTAAGTGCTCATTCGACGCCAATAGATAGATACAATTAGAATCAGACAACGATAATACCTCCTTAAATTAACCTAGCATTTAAATCATTACACAAATTTAGAACCAAACTTAAACGATCATCCACACTAAAACAGCAAAAACATGCGCTAAGACAGGAGTTTAGTCTTCTGCTTTTAGACCTCAACTGTTAGTCTTAGCAACATTATAAAAAACAAGCAAAGTCATAATTTCAACTATTATAGCTCCTTAATACTGGCTGTTCTGGCATAGGGAAGAACAATCAATGACAAACTCGCTACCACAAGCACTCGTTAAAAACTTTTTGGGGAACTCCCCCGTCTGGTACAAACAAGCCATCATTGGGTTTCTAATCTTAAACCCAATTATCCTGTTCACCATGGGACCTGTTGTCACGGGTTGGTTATTAATCTTTGAATTTATCTTTACCTTAGCACTTGCTCTCAAGTGTTACCCACTTCAACCCGGCGGTCTACTCGCAATCGAAGCGATCGTTATTGGACTTGCGAGCCCAGAATCAGTGTCTCACGAGGTTGAAGCAAACCTCGAAGTTATTCTGCTACTGATGTTCATGGTGGCGGGTATCTACTTCATGAAGAGCATGCTGTTGTGGGTATTTACTAAGATCTTACTTAAGGTCCAATCGAAGATTGCAATCTCCCTTCTCTTCTCTTTCTCAGCGGCTTTACTGTCTGCGTTTCTTGACGCATTAACCGTTACCGCGGTACTGATTAGTGTTGGGGTTGGCTTTTATGCGGTTTACCACAAGGTCGCCTCCGGTAAAACCTACCATCATCCAGATCATGACCATGCGGATGATAATGCGGTTCAACACAACCATGAAGAGGATCTAGAGCAGTTCCGAGCGTTTCTACGAAGCCTACTTATGCATGGCGCGGTAGGCACAGCACTGGGCGGTGTATGTACCCTCGTCGGCGAACCTCAAAACCTTTTGATTGCCGAAAAAGCCGGTTGGGATTTCATTCAGTTCTTTGTTTTAATGGCGCCGATAACCATGCCGGTGCTCATCGCAGGCCTGCTAACTTGCGCCTTACTCGAAAAGTTCAAAGTACTCGGTTACGGCACATTATTGCCCGAAAATGTTCGCAATGTACTGGTTGATTATGCAGGTGAAGAGGATGCTAAGCGTACAAAACGCGATAAAGCAGCCCTATTGATCCAAGCGATTGTTGCCGTTTTTCTCGTCATTGCACTGGCACTACATCTTGCTGCGGTAGGTATTATTGGCCTAACCATTATTATCTTGCTAACCGCATTTAACGGCATTGTAGAAGAGCACCAAATCGGTAAAGCCTTCGAAGAGGCACTACCCTTTACCGCACTGCTGGTTGTTTTCTTCTCCATCGTGTCCGTGATCCATGATCAGCACCTATTCCAACCGATCATTGAGTCTGTATTGAAGATGGACCCTGATTCACAACCGGGCGTATTCTTTATCGCCAATGGGGTTTTATCGGCGATCAGTGATAATGTGTTTGTGGCGACGGTCTATATTAATGAGGTTGTTGCGGCATACGAAGCGGGCAGTATTACTCGCGAGCATTTCGATGTATTGGCTATCGCAATTAACACCGGGACCAATATTCCAAGCGTGGCAACCCCTAATGGTCAAGCAGCCTTTCTATTCTTGCTGACCTCGGCAATCGCCCCGCTCATCCGTTTATCTTATGGTCGCATGGTACTGATGGCATTACCTTATACTATTGTTATGAGTATCACCGCCTACACTGCATTAATCATGGCCCATTAAGGGGTAACACCCAAAAAAAAAGCTCCGCATCTGCGGAGCTTTTTTGTCTAATCACAGCCAGAAAAGCATTAGCTATCCGCTGTCTCATGGTTATGTAACCATTGACATTCACCACCGGTTTTCTTATCTAACATCTGTAAAAAATCGGCATGAAGTTTGATATCTTCGTCAGACAAGGCGATCTGTGGTAGATCGTCCGCGCCGGCTATACGGGTTATTCCACCCTCTTCACCGCCGTCAAGCTCAGACGCTAAAGACAAGTTAGTCTGCCCACCCGTTAATGCTAAATAAACATCTGCCAGTATTTCCGAGTCAAGCAGGGCACCATGTAACTCACGGTGAGCATTGTTAATACCATAACGCTTACATAACGCATCAAGATTGTTCTTTTGCCCTGGGTGGCGTTTTCGTGCCAGTAATAAGGAGTCGGTTACTGGACAAAAATGCCTAACCCGCTCAGCAAAATTGTTCCGCTCAAACTCCGCATCAATAAAGCCAATATCAAACGCGGCATTATGAATAACCAGTTCAGCCCCACGGATAAATTCAACAAACTCATCCATGATTTCATGAAACTTAGGCTTATCGGCTAAAAACTCATTGGTAATACCATGCACCTGCATCGCTTCTGCATCGATAGCATGATCCGGTTTTATGTATTGATGGTAAGTCCGCCCTGTTAAACGGCGGTTAAGCATCTCCACACACCCGATTTCAATAATGTTATGGCCTTCAGAGGGCTCCAGACCTGTGGTTTCCGTATCAAGAACGATCTGCCTCATACCTTACTTAACTCCTCAACACCTTTATTTGCTAACTGATCTGCCAATTCGTTTTCTGGGTGGCCGCTATGCCCTTTTACCCAACGCCAATCAATTGTATGGGGCTGAACAGCAAGGTCGAGACGTTTCCATAGATCCGCATTTTTCACCGGTTTGTTCTGAGAGTTTTTCCACCCTTTACGCTTCCAGCCCGCGAGCCACTCAGTAATGCCTTGTCGAACATATTGTGAATCGGTTGTAAGAATAACCTCACAAGGGCGGTTTAACGTTTCCAGCGCTTTAATCGCCGCCATCAACTCCATGCGGTTGTTGGTAGTATCTGGCTCACCACCACACAGCTGTTTCTCCGCGCCGCCATAGCGCATGACTGCACCCCAACCACCGGGCCCTGGATTACCTTTACAGGCACCATCAGTATAAATCTCAACGATGTTCACGTGTTTCCCTTAATGTTCCCCTAGCAGACGGTTCTACTACAGGAATTGAAATCAAACGACGAAGCCCCCAGCCTGAACGCAAAGGGGTCATCCCTGCTATATCTTTTCTGGCAAGCAAGACCGAAAACGCACCATGATGGCCGGGAAAGCGATCTGCCAGACCATCTAACATACGAAAGCGTTTACGCCACTTATATTGTTCAAATGGAAGCCGATGATAACCCGAAAGGTGCTGTAGTTCAGTCAATTCTAACAATTGTAACCAATCGGATAGCCGGCCATGACTAATAAAATGCCCACACCAAGGTGCGGCGTGTTTACTGCAACCGAATAAATGGTTCAATCCCCAGTAACTATTAGGGTTGAATCCAACAATAACCACATGCCCCCCCGGTCGCAGCACTCTGGATGCCTCACGTAGCACCTGATGGGGAGAGTCGGTAAAATCTAATGCATGATGAAGGATCACCACATCCACACTCTCATGGGCGAGAGGAATTTCATCATTGTTCGCAACAATATTGTTTTCAGACAACCCTAAATCGATGGTCGGAACCACGGAAAAACAATGAGAGACCGGACTTTTATCAAACAAGGTCACACGTGAATCAACCGAAAACTGCACCAAGTGCATACCAAATAGCGTTGAAACGATGCGATCAACGGTTGTTTTTTCGGCCTTTAAAAATTCGGCCCCAAGCTCAGAATCGAACCACTCTTTTAATTGAGGCGCTAATAGTTCAATAGATGGCTGTTTCCGAAAGCTCATGAGTTTTCCCAAATAAATACTGGTTCAACATAATATAAGCAGTATTATATCTCTTTTACGCTACTGCAAATTACAATTTTGTTTGAGGTCCTGAAATGTTAACAATCACCCCGATCCCCGCCTTTACTGATAACTATATCTGGGCCATTTCAGCCGCGGGAGAAAACAAGATCGCTGTTGTTGATCCCGGTGATGCACAGGTCGTGGAAAACTACCTATCAGATAACAACCTCACCTTAGCAGCCATACTGATTACCCATCACCACCATGACCATACCGGCGGTGTAGCTGAACTAATGGCTCACAGGGATATTCCTGTATACGGCCCCTCCGACTCTCCCTTCAAGGGAAGCACGGTAAAACTGCGTAATAATGATCAATTTGAGCTACTAGGCAACACATTCAGCGTCCGTGAAATCCCAGGCCATACCCTCGATCATATTAGCTACTGGGTCAACAATGGGCAATCACAGCTCTTTTGTGGCGATACGTTATTCCTCGCAGGCTGCGGGCGCTTATTTGAAGGCACGCCTAAACAGATGCTACAAGCCATGGACTACTTCAACACACTCCCCGACAATACTGAGGTCTATTGCACCCATGAGTACTCCCTTGCCAACCTAGACTTTGCCGCGGCCGTCGAACCAGACAACAACGATATTCAATTGACCATTCAACGCTGCAAACAGCTTCGTGAGCAAAACAAACCCACCCTGCCAACAAGCATCGCTGAAGAAAAAAAGATCAACCCCTTTATGCGTACACAGCATGAATCAATTGTTCATGCCGCGGGCCTCTTTAGTGCAAAAAAACCACACTCGGCGGTAGAAGTATTAGCCGCGATCCGCGAATGGAAAAACCAATTCTAATCAACATTATGCAACAAAAGAGATAGACCTATTGACCGTCAGTTGGCCACTGTTAGAATGAATCATTTTTTCACCTCCAGAGTACTCGGAGCACTATGCACATATCCAACAAAACGGTCTTCTCCTTTCTGCTATCAGGTTTGGTACTGACAGGCTGTCAAACTGTTACTGAGAAACCGGCATCACTCAGCGCGCATAATCTTGAATTCACTGAAGCACCGAGCGCTGATGCGACGACTGCGACAACAACCGAGCCATCCCTTCAACATGCAGATAACACCCAGCCAACGGACCTTTGGCAGGTGACCCGAGATCATATGACCCTTGATCTCTACCTTGATAACCCACGCGTACAATCTCAACTTCAGTGGTTTAGCAAGCACCCAAAATATATGGACCGGGTTGTTAAACGTGCCGAGCCTTACTATTACCATATTTTGACGCAAGCCATAGAGCGCGGCATCCCCGCAGAGCTTGCCCTACTTCCCATTGTTGAAAGTGCATTTGATCCATTTGCATACTCCCATGGCCGAGCTGCAGGGGCATGGCAATTCATCCCATCAACAGGCAAGCATTTCGGCTTAAAGCAAAACTGGTGGTATGACGGACGCCGAGATATTATCAGTTCGACTGATGCCGCTTATACTTATCTAGCGCAATTGAATAAACGTTTTGACGGGGATTGGCTCTTAGCACTGGCCGCTTACAATGCGGGCGGCGGCAATGTATCACTCGCGATCAAGCGCAATAAACGCCAAGGCAAAGCAACTGATTTCTGGTCTCTCAACCTACCGAAAGAGACCATGGCTTACGTACCTAAGCTACTGGCCATCGCCGAACTGATTAAAAATGCTGAGCAATACGATCTCGCCCTACAACCGATCAGCAACCAACCCTACTTTTCTGCGATTGATACCCATAGCCAGATCGACCTCGCCCAAGCAGCATCTATGGCGGGTATCTCTACAAAGGAGCTTTATCTCCTTAACCCAGGTTTCAACCGCTGGGCAACCGCACCTGAAGGCCCCCATCGCCTATTAATTCCCGTTGAGCATGCAGACCAGTTTACACAGGCGCTAACAGCGCTTCCCGCCTCGGAACGGGTCAAATGGACACGTTACAAAATCAAATCGGGTGACTCGCTCATCGCGATCGCTAAAAGGTTTGAAACCACCGTGAGCTTAATTCGCAAGACCAACAACATTAATGGCAACAGTATTCGTGCAGGCAAGACGATTCTTGTTCCTACAGCCAGCCAGCAAGCTAGCGAATATGCATTGAGCCAGCACCAGCGCCATATTCAAAAGCAAAAAAGCATCTCAAGAAGCACCGACAGAAAAGATACCTATTACACCGTTAAAAGCGGTGATAGCTTCTGGAGCATCGCCAAAAAACATAATGTAGGGGTACGTCAGTTAGCTAACTGGAATAGCATGGCACCGGGGGATGCACTACCAACAGGTAAACGCTTAGTCATCTGGAGCAAGCCGACCCAATCCGTCTTAAGCAGTGCTGAGCGTCAGATCATCCGTAAAGTGGGCTATAAGGTACGTAGCGGTGATTCGCTGGCGAGAATTGCCGGAAAATTTAACGTCCGCATTGCCGACATCCTACACTGGAATAACCTAGACAAAGCCAAGTATTTAAAACCTGGCCAACGCCTAACCCTATACGTTGATGTAACACGTACCCAGTAGGTTTAGTCGACTAAAACGGGATAGATCATGGATATAACAGCCTATATCATCATTTTCATCAGCACCGTACTTGCGATCGCGTTTAAGCTTGTACTGTTTAAACGCATTCAACGGTGGATGGACCAAGATCTCATAAAAGGCCTGGCGGGCGATAACCCAGAGAAACATAACTTTCTCACCCGCAAGCATCAGGAGCTAATAAAACAGAAAGTAAAACGAAAACATTACCACCAGCAACTCACTGATTTTGCAGAACAGTTTGAACAAACTGATCACTAAGCTGTCATATTTGCAGGCCGAATAGGCTTATGTTTTCATTCGATTTTACGCGTCGAAGAATTAAGTACACAAGCTAGTTGACTGGATTATTATAAGTAAGCCCCCAAAAGCATTTCGAGAAGGAAAACCTATTGCTCAACTTACCTGTTATCACGTTACGTTTTAGTACAAAACTGCTAACCGCTATCGGATGCACTTTAGCCGTTTTGTCCGCCTCCGTTCCCGCAGATTCAGTTCAAGTTGCACATGGCATCTCAATGCATGGCGACCTTAAATACCCACCGGGATTCAAACACTTTGATTATGTAAACCCAAAGGCGCCTAAAGGGGGTCAGGTTATCCAATCGGCCATCGGTACCTTTGATAGTTTTAATCAGTTTATTGTTAAAGGTAACGCCGCCGACGGGTTAGGCCTGATATATGACACCCTATTAAGCCGCGCGCTTGATGAACCCTTCTCTCTCTACGGTTTACTGGCTGAAAGCATAGAAGTACCTAATAACCGCAGTTGGATTATCTTTAACCTTAGACCCACCGCTACCTTCAGTGACAACCACCCGTTAACCGCAGAAGACGTAGTTTTTAGTTTTAATTTACTGCGTACAGAAGGGGCGCCCTTTTATAAATCCTACTATGCCGATATCGATAAAATTGAAGCGCTTAACCCACACCGGGTAAAATTCACCTTCAAAAACACACTCAACCGTGAGCTAGCGTTAATTGTGGGTGAAGTACCTATCCTCGCCAAACATTATTGGCAAGATAAAGCGTTTCAAAAACCCTCATTAGATATACCGGTTGGATCGGGCCCTTACACCATCGACTCTTTTGATGCAGGCCGCAGCATTACCTATAAACGTAACCCTAACTACTGGGCAAAAGAACTTCCGGTTAAAGTCGGCTATAACAATTTTGATACGCTTATTTTTGACTATTATCGTGATGGCACCGTTGCCCTAGAAGCCTTTAAAGCGGGCGAATATGATTTTCGCCAAGAGAACTCATCAAAACGTTGGGCCACAAGCTATAGTGGCAATGCCTTTGATGACGGTCGTATAAAAACGACCGAGCTCGAACATCAAAATCCAACGGGCATGCAAGCCTTTGTGATCAACAACCGTCGCGAACAATTCGCCGACCCACGGGTTCGCCGCGCACTTGCCCTCGCCTTTGATTTTGAATGGACCAATAAAAATATCTTTTTTAATGCCTACACCCGTACACACAGTTTCTTCTCTAACTCAGAAATGGCGGCCACTGAGCTACCCACCCCTGAAGAGCTAGCCATATTAGAGCCCGTACGTGACCAAGTCCCACCCGAGGTGTTCACACAGGTTTACAAAGCACCTGAAACAAAGGGTGATGGCAAAATTTATACACAACTGCGGGAAGCCCGTCGTTTACTTCAAGACGCTGGCTGGATCTTTAAAGCAGGGAAACTAGTCAACGCGGAAACCGGCAAACAGTTATCAATAGAGATGCTGCTCTACTCGCCCGCATTTGAGCGGGTCGTTTCGCCCTTTATCCGTAATTTAGAGCGTTTAGGCATTAAAGCAAATATCCGCTTAATTGATGTTTCACAATATATTGCCCGCCTACGCAGTTATGATTTTGATATTGTCGTCAGCGGCTTTGGACAGTCCTCATCACCCGGCAATGAACAACGGGATTATTGGCACTCATCAAGCGCTAATAAAGAAGGCAGCCGAAACTTAATCGGTATTCAAAACCCGGCCATTGATTATTTAGTAGATCAACTGATCCAATCACCTAACCGTGAACAGCTGGTCTATAGAACTCGCGCTTTAGACCGTGTGTTGCAGTGGAATCACTATGTCATTCCGCAATACCACATTAATAAATACCGGGTCGCCTATTGGGATAAATTTGAAATGCCAAACATCCGTCCTAAATATGACCTAGGATTTAATACCTGGTGGATCAAACCTGAAAAGGACGTTAAGTGATGGCCGCGTATATCCTGCGGCGCTTGCTGCTAATCATACCGACACTTATTGGCATATTAACGATCAACTTTTTGATTATTCAAGCAGCGCCAGGCGGCCCCGTTGAACAAACAATCGCCCAACTACAAGGGATCAGCGTAGGCGCAACCGCTAGGATCAGTGGCGCTCAAAGCGATCTATCAACCAATCAGCCCGCCACGAACAGCAGTGAGAGTTCCTACCGCGGCGCCAGTGGACTTGATCCTGAGTTAGTAAAAGAGATCGAGGCCCTCTACGGTTTTGACAAACCCGCACATGAACGCTTTTGGCAGATGCTAAAAAGCTATGCTGTATTTGATTTCGGCAAAAGCCTGTTCAGCGATAAAACCGTTATTGAGCTAATTATCGAAAAGCTTCCGGTTTCTATCTCCCTTGGACTGTGGGCAACCCTGATCACCTACCTCGTATCCATCCCATTAGGTATTCGTAAAGCCGTACGTGACGGCACCCCTTTCGATATATGGAGCAGCAGTGTCATCATTGTGGGTTATGCGATTCCTAACTTCCTGTTTGCTATTTTATTGATCGTTATTTTTGCCGGCGGGAGCTGGTTAGATTGGTTTCCTCTCCGAGGGCTAACCTCACCTAATTTTGATGAGCTGAGCCTTTTCGGTCAGATAAAAGACTATTTCTGGCATATTACGTTACCTGTGTTTGCGTCGGTTATCGGTAGTTTTGCAACATTAACCATGCTGACCAAAAACTCCTTTTTAGACGAAATTAATAAGCAATATGTTCTGACCGCCCGCGCTAAAGGACTAAAAGAAAATCAGGTGCTTTACGGCCATGTATTCCGAAACGCGATGCTCATTATTATTGCCGGAATGCCAGCGGCGCTTATCTCGATTTTCTTTACCGGCTCCATGCTAATTGAAGTGATCTTCTCACTGGATGGCATTGGCCTGCTGGGCTACGAGGCGGTTATCAATCGGGATTACCCGGTAATCTTTGGCACCTTATTTATCTTTACACTCATAGGTCTGATTCTAAAATTGATCAGCGACATTACCTACGTCTTTGTCGATCCCAGAATCGACTTTGAAAGCAGGGAGCAGTAATCATGGCCCTTATTTCAAATACACCGTCGCTCAGCAAAATGAGCCCTCTCAATCAACGCCGTATTGAAAATTTCAAGAATAACCGACGTGGCTACTGGTCTTTATGGTTATTTACGGCGCTGTTTTTGCTCTCACTCTTTGCCGAACTGATTGCCAATGACAACCCTCTCGTTGTGGCTTATAAGGGCGACCTTTATTTCCCCGTTGTGACCGAATATACCGAGTTAACCTTTGGTGGTGAATTCGAAAGCCCAGCGGACTACAAAGACCCTTATATCCAAAGTTTGATAGAAGACGGAGGGCAAGGCTGGATTGTTTGGCCCCTCATTCGTTACAACTACAACACCATCAATTATGACCTACCGGTACCCGCCCCTTCACCACCTAGTTGGGAAAATCCACTCGGTACAGATGACCAAGCCCGTGATGTGCTCGCACGCGTTATCTATGGTTTTAGAATTTCTATTCTCTTTGCCTTAGTCTTAACCATAGCCAGTTCAATCATTGGGGTTATCGCCGGTGCGATACAGGGCTATTACGGCGGCAAGATCGATCTATTTTTCCAACGCTTTATCGAAATCTGGTCTGGCTTACCGGTACTCTTTCTATTAATCATTTTAGCCAGCATTGTGGAGCCTAATTTCTGGTGGCTCTTAGGTATAATGCTGCTCTTCTCTTGGATGCAATTGGTGGATGTAGTACGCGCCGAATTCTTACGGGGGCGTAACCTTGAATATGTACGGGCAGCACGCGCATTAGGCTTAGATAACCGAATGATTATGTTCAGACATATACTGCCCAATGCCATGGTTGCCACACTGACCTTTATGCCTTTTGTATTTAATGGATCGGTGGTAACCCTAACCGCCCTAGATTTTTTAGGGTTTGGCCTCCCTCCGGGCAGTCCATCATTAGGTGAACTCGTCTCACAAGGTAAAACAAACCTTCACGCACCTTGGCTTGGAATTACTGCATTTATGACACTATCCATAATGCTGACTCTCTTAATCTTTATTGGTGAAGCGGTCCGTGACGCCTTTGATCCAAGGAAAGTGTCATGATGGAAACCGAGACTCTAATGAACCATAACGAAAACCACGGCAGCCAGAATGAGATTCTGCTTAGCGTTCGTGATTTATCAGTGCGCTTTGAGCAAGATAATCAACAACCTGTGGATGCGGTTAAACAGATTAATTTTGATATTCCTAAGGGGAAGACCTTGGCCTTGGTCGGCGAATCAGGCTCAGGCAAATCCGTTTCGGCCATGTCGATACTTAAGTTGCTACCCTACCCTAAAGCCAGCCATCCCAGCGGAGAGATTTTTTATAACGGCAAAAATCTGCTTGCGCTAAATGAGCGCCAAATGTGTCAGATGCGGGGCGATAAGATCAGTGTCATCTTTCAAGAGCCGATGACCTCACTTAATCCTCTACACACGATTGAAAAGCAGATAGGTGAAACCTTGCTGCTCCATAGAGGTATGACGGGTAAACAAGCCCAAGTGCGCATTTTAGAGCTGTTAGACTTGGTCGGCATTAACGATGCTCACAAACGACTAAAGAGCTACCCACATGAGCTCTCAGGCGGTCAGCGACAACGTGTTATGATCGCGATGGCATTAGCGAATGATCCTGAACTCTTGATTGCGGATGAGCCGACCACCGCTCTCGACGTTACAATACAAGAGCAAATATTGCAGTTACTCCAATCGCTGCAACAAAAGCTGGGCATGTCCATATTACTGATCACCCATGATCTTAATATCGTAAAACGCTACGCCCATCATGTATGCGTAATGTACCAAGGGGCGCAAGTAGAAAGCGCATCCACAGAAACACTGTTTGCCAACCCTCAGCATAGCTACACCAAAATGCTTTTAAATGCAGACCCCTCTGGCGAGCCTGCTCCCCTACCGGCGATCTGTGAGCCCCTACTGAGCACCGATAACTTGAGGGTGTGGTTTCCGGTAAAACAAGGGTTCTTCCAAAAAACGGTTGACCATATCAAAGCGGTTAATGATGTTAGCCTCAGCATTAATAAAGGCGAGACACTTGGTATTGTAGGTGAATCCGGCTCAGGAAAAACAACCTTAGGACTCTCGATCATTAAATTGATTCGCAGCGTGGGCGGTATCAACTTTGCCGGTCATGAGCTAGCCTCTCTAGACCAAAAACAGATAAAACCCCTTCGCAGCCGGATTCAGATCGTTTTCCAAGACCCTTTTGGCAGCCTCAGCCCGCGTATGTCGATCTCAGAGATCATTGCTGAAGGTTTACAAATACACCAACCCGATAATAAAGCTCAACATGAAGCCTTAATCATCGATGCACTCAATGAGGTGGGCTTAGACCCCGACAGTCGCCACCGTTACCCCCACGAGTTTTCAGGCGGGCAACGACAACGTATCGCCATCGCCCGCGCATTAGTGCTAAAGCCGGACGTAATCATATTAGATGAGCCGACCTCTGCTCTTGATAGAACCGTACAAAAGCAGATTGTTGATCTTTTACGTGACCTGCAAGCAAAGTACGCGTTAACCTATCTGTTCATCAGCCATGATCTAGCCGTCGTAAAGGCGTTGAGTCACAAACTGATGGTCTTACACCGGGGTGATATTGTCGAACAAGGTAACGCCTCTGAGATCTTTGCTAACCCGCAAGCCGACTATACCCGCGCCTTATTAAAAGCGGCATTTAATCTGTAAGTAGCGGTAAGTTATTATACCTTCTGACCGGCGGTTTCGTTCTTTAGAGCTAAATAACCGCCTTAATGATTTACTTTTTTCTCGAATAATACCAAAGTCATAATGTTCAACGAATAATAACGCGAATGGATATGGGATTAGTTATAGCCGTACAAGCCAAGTGTTTGTAACTAATCCCATATTTTTTTGAGGATTCAACCCATGACACACGCAACAGAACCGCACAAGATCTTAGTGATCGGTGGTGGTGCAGGTGGACTAGAGCTGGTCACTCAGCTAGGACACCGTTATCGAAAAAAACCCAATATAACCGTGACCTTGGTCGATCAAAAGCGCTCGCATATTTGGAAGCCCCTGCTTCACGAAGTGGCGACCGGCACCCTTGACCCAAGCACCGATGCGGTTACTTACCACGCCCATGCGGTCAAGCATCACTATCAATTTCAGTTAGGGAGTTTTTCCGATTTAGATACCGAGTCTAAGACCGTGACCCTAAGCGAAACCTTCGATGAAAATGGTCATGTGATCCTGCCTGAGCGCTACCTCCAATATGACACATTGGTGTTAGCCATTGGCAGTGTGAGCAACGACTTTAAAACACCTGGGGTTGCAGAACATTGCTACTTCTTAGATACCGCAAAGCAAGCGGAACGTTTTCACCAAAGCTTGATCAATAACTTTATGCGTATCAACCAACAAGACCACGGTGTGCTTAATATCGCCATTGTTGGCGGCGGCGCGACGGGGGTCGAGCTGTCAGCAGAGCTACATAATGTAACAGACATGCTAAGTGCTTACGGCCTACCCAATATGACGGCCCAACAGTTAAAAGTTACCTTAATAGAAGCCGGGCCGCGCATTCTACCGGCCCTGCCTGAAAGGATCTCAAGCTCAGCGCGCAAAGAACTGTCTGACATTGGCGTTCAAGTGCAAGAAAACACCATGATCAAATCAGCAACGCCTGAGGGGTATACTACCGCTGACGGCGACCTTATTGAGGCTGATATGATGATCTGGGCGGCGGGGGTTAAAGCGCCAGACTTTATCGCTGACCTGTATAAATTTGAATTAACACAAAATAATCAAATTCGGGTTAAACCAACGCTGCAAAGCAGCCTACACGACAACATTTTCGTGATTGGTGACTGCTGTGCATGTGCCCAAGAGGATGGTAGCTGGGTGCCACCTAGAGCACAGTCAGCTCACCAGATGGCATCCCTTGTTAAAGAAAATATTAAGCTCAAGCTACAAGGTAAGCCCTTGCAGCCATTTGTCTACAAAGATCATGGCTCACTGGTCAACCTCAGTCGCTACAGCACCGTCGGTAGCCTGATGGGGAACCTAACGAAGAACTCCATGTTCATCGAAGGTAAAATAGCCCGCGTTGTCTATATCTCGCTCTATCGCATGCACCAGATAGCCATACATGGATTTTTTAAAGCGATGCTGGTTTATATCGCAGAAAAAGTCAGTAAAGTAGTTCGCCCAAAAATGAAGCTGCATTAATCTATAATTAGGCAATAAAAAAGAGGCTAAGTGCCTCTTTTTTATTCAGCATAGCCTACTTCCAACGCACCACATCCCCATGGTCAAAAACATGGCCTGAATTAATTTTACGGTAATTAATAAAGATATTACTGTAAGCCACGCGGCTACGCTTAGAGATAGAAAACGCGATGCACTCCATCATAGCCTCAACACAATTAACATTATGAAAACTGGGGGCATGAAGGTCGACAAGAATGGGATGACTGCCACTTTGCGGTTGAGTACTCGGCATTAAACCTGCTACCGCATACTGCCTCGAAGGAATAAACTCCCAGGTCACCGTTATGTGTTCAATACTGATATCAGCACCCCGAGCCAGATCGTCTGTAATACTTCGAATCATGGCGGGCACATCAACATCATTTTCAAACGGTAATGATTTAATACAAATAAGCGCCATCTGGCTTCCCACTATAAATTGATACAGTGGTGACGTTAAAACAACGCCTTATAAAACTCAAACTTAATTTAAGTAAAAACACTAATATGGCGATATTACTTACGCTCTGAAGCTAAAATATAAGCCTCTAAACGTTTGTCGACCCCAAAGATATGTCGCTTTAGCCACTCCGAAAGAAAGCTCGCCAACATCTCCCTAAGCTCAGGCGTGTACTCTTGGTGCCCATCCAGCATTTTCAGTAGTTCATTACGAAACTTATTATGTGCCTGAAAGTGGGCCTCATAATCGGGGTAGTTAAGCTGTTGCATATACAACTCTTCTAAAGAAAAGTGGTGCTCGGCGTAATCGATAAGACGAGTGAAGGTAGATAGATCAACCTGCTCAGCTTTAATTTCATCAATCAACTGAAATAACGTCTGATGCTGTTGATCCTGCCAAATCAATTCACTCGTGATAGTCATTTAATGCTCCTTTCTCAACTCATTATCCATAGTGTTGACTTAAGCATAGTTTGTAACTGATATAAATCAGTAACAAACTCATCTAATCTCATGCAAGCCCGCACCTATTTTATCGTCAGGGTTTCGGAATGGGTTATTCTATACAGCATAACACGGGCACTTTTTACAAATCTTTTACAACATTGATAGATTTATCTGACTTTTCACCGGAGGTATTGCCCTAAATTACAGGTAACAAAGGGATCAATAAAGGACATCCACATGAACAGATATCGCCTACCTCAGATTAAACGTTTACTCATTGCTCTATGTTTAAGCAGCACACTGGCTCCGCTAGCCCACGCGAAACAGATCGACCTTCAAGTGAATCTCGCGACACCGGTAATGGAGGCCGACCGGACACATAACGCGTTTATTAAAATATCCTTAGAAGCCATTAAACAAGAGCAGCCACAGGAACGTATCCCCGCTAATATCGCCATCGTATTAGATAAGTCAGGTTCAATGCAGGGTGATAAGCTTTACCACGCAAAGAAAGCAGCCATCATGGCGATTAACCGCTTAGGCACGAACGATATAGTATCGGTTGTCAGTTACGATAGCCGCGTTAATGTTGTTGTACCCGCAACCAAAGCCAGCGATACCGCCCGTATTGCGCGCTCCATTCAGCAGATTGAAGCCAGTGGTAATACCGCCCTGTTTGCCGGCGTGAGCAAAGGCTCGCAAGAACTCCGAAAGTTCTTGGATATGAATAAGGTCAACCGTGTCATCCTTCTCTCCGACGGTTTAGCGAATGTTGGCCCAAGTACCCCCAATGAACTGGGTAAGCTAGGTTTGTCGCTCGCTAAAGAGGGAATCAGTGTAACCACCATTGGTCTTGGTTTAGGCTACAACGAAGATTTAATGACACAGCTGGCCGGCTTTAGTGACGGTAACCATGCCTTTGTAGAAAATGCAGAGGACCTCGCTAGGATTTTTCAATATGAGTTTGGTGATGTGTTATCAGTCGTCGCTCAAGGGGTAGAGATCCATATAACGTGTAAAAACGGTGTACGCCCTTTACGTGTTTTAGGACGTGAAGCCGATATCAGTGGCAATATGGTTAGCACGCGCATGAACCAGCTGTATAGTGAACAAGAGAAGTTTATTATCCTAGAAGTCGAGGTTCCAGCCCAAGAGGACCGTTCAAACCTAGAGCTGGTCGATGTCGACATTCGCTATAATGACCTATTTAATAAACAGAATGAGCAGCTCTCTAGCAACGTAGTCGCAAACTTCACCCGCTCTCAAAAGAAGATTGATGACGCCGTCGATACCCAAACCTATGAGGCCGCCGCAGAACAGGTCGCTAACGAGTTCAACCGTGAAGCGGTAGAAAAAAGAGACCAAGGCGATATTCAAGGCGCACAAAGCATCTTGCAAAAAAGCGCAGATTACTTAGATAATTTAGGACAAACCTTATCCTCACCTAAACTGATCGAGCAAAAAGAGGAAGCGCTCCAAGATGCCAGTGAGCTTGATGATGAACAAGAGTGGAGCAAAAAACGTAAAGAGCTGAAAGAGCGTCAGTTCAAACGTGCGAAACAGCAAAGCTATTAAGACAAATAAGCACAACACCTAATCACCGATACCACAGCCCTCATAAACATGAGGGCTGAACCAGCAAAGTGAGAATGATTTGAAAAAAACAGCCTTGTTACTCTGTGGACTGATTTTAATACCAATCCTTATTCTTGGCTGGTTATCCGTGCGTCTAGAACAAAATCAACAGCAGCTCATCCAACATCAATTCCAAGCCTTAGTTGAGGTTAAACTCCAGTCAGTTGATAACCTGTTCCAAGGACACTTCCAGCGTTTAGAAGCGGTCTTAAAATCCGAAGCATCCGTACTTAATTCTGACACCGAAACCTCACACTCCCCCCTTGCGCTACGCCAATTGATTAAAGCCAGTCCGTATATTGAGCAAATTTTTATTCTTAGCCCAACACGGGAGCGGGTCTATCCCCGCCACGACAACGCGACCGCGCAGGAACTGCAGTTTCTGCAACAAACAAAAACGTTGCTGGACACACCGACGCTCTTTGCCCACACCCAAGAGAGCCTAACGACAACACAACCCCCCACCGCAAATAGCGTAGCGCCCCAGAAGAACACAACACCATTACAGATAGCCCAAGCGCCCTATAGTGCACAATTAAAATCAGCGCCCCAAACACAGCGCCTAACCCGCTCAGCGGAAAACACCCGCAGCGCCGAAACAGAAATGCCCCCTTTAAGTACCTCATCACTAGAGGTGGTCGCAGCAGACAGTCATGTAGCATCACCTACGCCTAAGGCGATGCCAAAGGCAGAACCCACTGACTCCGGCTGGATCGCTTGGTATAACAATACCCAACTGCAACATATTTATTGGCAAACAACCCCCGATAATCGGGTGATTGGGTTTGCCATTAGCCGCGCACGCTTACTCTCTGATCTTATCAACCTGTTACCGGATCAATCAGAGATCGCCTCCAACCATTCACTGAGCAACGCCGTCATAACACTCAAAAATAGCCGTGGCGAGTTGAGTTACGAATGGGGTGACGCAACGATAGCTGCCGACACACTAACGCCGATAAAAAGCTTAAACCTTAGCCACCCGCTGGGCAGCTGGCGCTTAGACTACGCCACCACGAGCCTCAATAAACCCGAACAAAACTGGCTCGAAAAGCTTCTTATTTTAGTCATTACCTTGAGCGGCTTGTCCACACTCGGCTGGCTCATATACCGAGAACAAACCCGCGAATCACGCTTAGCCCTCCAGCGTGTCAACTTTGTCAATCAAGTATCCCATGAGCTAAAAACACCGTTGACCAATGTACGAATGTATACCGAGATGTTGGAGAGCCAGCTTGATGATGAGCAAGTTAAACAGAAGCGTTATTTAAGTATCATTAATAACGAGAGCAAACGACTCACCCGCTTAATTGATAACGTGCTCAGTTTTTCAAAACTAGAGCGCGACAGCCTTGATTTAACCCTACAGATGGGCACAGTTCAGGCCTGTATTAATACCACCTTAGACGCCTTCACCCCCGCCTTTACTCAGCGCGGGATAAAACCGGTGCTCACAAGCCAATGCGACACCAGTGTTTTACTAGACCCTCACTGCGTCGAACAGATCTTAAATAATTTATTCAGTAATACCGAAAAATATGCAGCCAATAGCGGTACCCTACAGATCGAATGCTGGCAAGAACATGATTACAGCTTTATCCGCATCCATGACAATGGCCCAGGGATCGATGAGTATTCATCCCGTTCTATCTTTGATCAGTTTTACCGCGCCAGCAACAAACTCACCGATGGCGTCAGCGGCACCGGTATTGGCTTAAGTATTGCGCGCGAGCTCGCACGTAAACATGGCGGTGATTTAATTCTGGAATCCACTCCCTCAGGGGCCTGTTTCCTTTTAAGCCTCCACACCCCCATCAGCCTAAGCCACACAGCCGTTAAAGGTAACCTATGAAAATTCTTATCGCAGAAGATGACCTCAACATTAGAATGGGGCTTTCCGATCTACTCGATAATGAGGGTTATACCTGCCTTGAAGCGGAAAACGGTGAGGCAGCGCTAAGCGTATATATCAAACATCAGCCGGACCTTGTCTTACTCGATATTATGATGCCGATCATGGACGGTTATACGGTATGCAGAAAGATCCGCCAGCTTAATGAGACGGTCCCCGTCATCTTTATTACCGCAAAGTCAGAAGAGATTGATCAAGTGTTAGGCTTAGAGCTCGGGGCTGATGATTACATAAAAAAACCCTTTGGTACCCGCGAGGTCATCGCCCGCATAAAAGCCGTGGCCCGGCGCTGCCGACCTACCCCGCAGCCTAAGGTTTCACAGGACGCTGAAACCTTCTGGATGAATGACCTGCACGTTTTGCCTGCCCAACTACAAGCGCAACGTGACGCAATGACATTTGAACTGAGCCTTAGGGATCTTAAAATTCTCCAACTCCTCCACCGTGAAAAAGGCAAAGTCGTTGATCGAGATATGTTATTCAATGAATGTTGGGGGAGAGATTATTTACCAAGTAGCCGTACGCTAGACCAGCACATCTCTAAATTACGAAAAGTTATTGAGTTAGACGCAAAAGCCCCTAAACTGATCCAGACAGTGCACGGCATAGGCTATAGATTTAATGAACATGAATAAACGGACCTGTTAAGCCACATCACATAGGGGCCATAGGTTACCAGCGTTTCGCTGCATCTAAATCACTTTGCTTCTGTTCAACCCACACTTCGCCTTTAGACGAGATCTCTTTTTTCCAAAAAGGCGCCGCCTTTTTTAAGTAATCCATTATAAATTGAGCCGCTTCAAATGCACTGGCTCGGTGAGCGCTACCGACCCCCACAAACACAATATTTTCATTAAGAGACAACGTCCCTACCCGATGACTAATCACGATATTACCCAAAGCCCAACGCGCTCGCGCCTGATCAGCAATATGGTTTAACGCTTTTTCAGTCATACCGGGGTAATGCTCTAAAAACAGCGCCTCCAATGATTGGTCCGCCGCTACTAACTCTCGCACTATACCGGTGAATGTAACAATAGCACCGCTCGTCGCATCATTGGCCCTGACCTGTTCCGATAATGCCCCGATATCAAAATCATCCGTTTGAACACGCACCTGAGTCACGGCCATAACGCTTTACCCCTACGATTAACAATCCAGATAATAGCATTAATTTACTGGATTATCGTAACCTTTAGCCCGTGTTTTTATCTATCAAACGGCCCCATTTGATGCTATTGTGTGGCGCTTATTTTATACGTATAAATCCAAATAATTACGAACAAATTTCTGAGGAATATGATGGATTGGTATCCTCATGCCACCGTTGCTGTCATTGTTGAAAAAGACGGCAAATTTCTACTGATAGAAGAGCACTCGTCCGGTGAAGTTGTATTAAATCAACCGGCGGGTCATATTGAAGAGGGGGAAACCTTTGTTCAAGCCGCATGTAGAGAAACACTGGAAGAATCTGCTTGGCATGTAAAACCCAGCTATCTTATCGGTTTCTATGTCTATCGATCGGGCAATAATAACATCACGTACCATCGCGCCTGCTTTTATGCAGAAGCGATTAAACACGATGCAGGTAGGCCATTAGATGACGGTATTATTCAAACCGTTTGGATGACCCGTGATGAAGTTGCGCTCAATAAGCATAAACTTCGCTGTCCAATGGTGCTACAGTGCATTGACGACTACATTGCCGGCAAACAATACCCCTTAGAACTCATTCACGAATACAGTAACTAATCGAAATCACTCATGACTGATCATAGCCAGATTAAAGTGATCGTCGGCATGTCCGGCGGTGTTGACTCATCCGTTTCAGCCCTACTCCTGTTGCAGCAAGGTTATCAGGTTGAAGGCCTTTTTATGAAAAACTGGGATGAGGATGACGGCACAGAATACTGTACAGCTAAAGATGACTTAGCGGACGCCCAAGCTGTATGCGATAAGCTAGGCATCCCCCTTCACACCGCCAATTTTGCAGCAGAATACTGGGATAATGTCTTTGAGCATTTCCTTGAAGAGTACAAAGCGGGCCGAACACCTAACCCCGACATTCTCTGTAACCGTGAAATCAAATTTAAAGCCTTTCTTGAGTATGCGATAGAATTAGGCGCAGACATGATCGCTACCGGTCATTACGTGCGCCGCGGTCTACGTGAGGGAAAAACCCGTTTACTTAAAGGCCTCGACAACAATAAAGATCAAAGTTATTTCCTACATCAGGTAGGCCAACCAGAGATAGAGAAAACCCTTTTCCCCGTTGGGGAGCTGGAAAAACCAGACGTAAGAAAGCTCGCAGAAGCTAACGATCTGGTCACGCATAATAAAAAAGACAGTACAGGCATCTGTTTTATCGGTGAGCGCCGCTTTAGTGATTTTCTAAAGCAATACTTACCCGCGCAGCCCGGTCAGATAGAAACCCCTGCCGGTGATCAAATTGGTGAACACGCCGGCTTGATGTACTACACCATAGGCCAACGCCAAGGCCTTCATATTGGTGGTCTAAAGGATTACCCAGAAGAGCCGTGGTTTGTAGCGGGTAAAGATCTAGAGCGGAATGTACTGATCGCCGTACAGGGTAAACAACATGATCTATTATTTACGGATTGGCTAACCGCCGATGAGATCTTTTGGATCAATAGTGAAGAGCCACCACTACCTTACCGTTGTAAGGCAAAAGTGCGCTACCGTCAGTCTGATCAAAACTGCATCATAGAACGCAATGGCGATTCAGGTTACCTCATCCGATTTGATGAGCCCCAGCGTGCAGTGACACCAGGTCAGTCCGTTGTTATCTATAGCGCGGATATATGCCTTGGCGGCGGCGTAATCGAAAATACTGGCAAGCATGAATCATTAGATAGTTGAGAGGTTTACGGTGTCACGTCAACATGATGAACAAACCCTAGGCCTTGCTGGCCTTTTCCAAGCGGCAGCATTAGTCGAGCAGATAGCGACCCGTGGAATGGTTGCACAGGACAGCCTTGAAACATCCATCTACAGCATTATGCAGCTTGACCCCGCATGCTCTGAAGATGTTTATGGGGGCGCAGCCGACCTCCCCTACAATCTACATTTAGGCTTACAAAACCTAAAAGATATCGTAGATAAGCCACGGGCAGAACACAATAAAGATGTGATTCGCTACGTCCTCAGCATGGTGCACTTAGAGCGCAAACTCAGTGCAAACCCAGAGATGCTAAAAACCATCGCTCACCGCTTAAGCCAAGTGACCGAACAAGCTAAATACTTCAACGCTGACAAACATTACAGCGATGCGAACCTCGCTGAAGAGCAGGATGTTACCTTAACGCCAGCCACCTACTGCCACCCTAATGTTATTGCTAACCTCGCAAGTCTTTATCAAGATACGATCAGCTCATTTAGCTTCCGTATTCAGGTAACAGGAGACCCAAGGCATCTGCAAAACAGTGAGAATGCGGCAAAAATTCGCGCCTTACTCCTCGCAGGTATCCGCAGTGCCATGCTCTGGCGACAAAAAGGTGGTAAACGTTGGCACCTACTCTTTTTCAAATCACGCCTTCGCCCCTCATTAAAAAAAATAATGGGCTAAGGCGCTCATTATAAGGATCTCCACCCCCGCATCAGGCGATTGTCTGTGATTTGTCGGCACTAGCCCTACGAAAGTGACCGCTACTCGGGTATAATGCGCGCCTTCTTTTTAATCAAGATAGAGATCGTTTCATGGAGCTTTCCGCACTGACGGCCGTTTCGCCGATTGATGGGCGCTATGGCAGCAAAACAGCTGACCTACGTGATGTATTTAGTGAATATGGCCTAATACGCTTTCGCGTAGAAGTAGAGGTACGTTGGTTACAGAAACTAGCGGCTCATGCCCAGATTAGTGAAGTTCCAGCATTAAGTGCTGAAGCTAATTCTGTTTTAAACGCTATCGTGACTAATTTCGGTCCTGACGATGCCGCGGCGGTCAAAAACATCGAGCGTACAACAAACCACGATGTTAAAGCTGTCGAGTACTTCATCAAAGACAAAATCAAAGACAATGCCGAGTTAATGGCCGTTAATGAGTTTGTTCACTTTGCCTGCACATCTGAAGACATCAACAACCTCTCCCATGGTTTAATGCTTAAACATGGATTAGACGTTGTACTACCACAGATGCAGCAAGTAACCGATGAAATTGCAGCACTGGGTCGTGAATTCGCGGAACAGCCAATGCTATCCCGCACCCACGGTCAAACAGCATCACCCACGACCGTAGGTAAAGAGTTTGCAAACGTTGCTTACCGTATGCAACGCCAGATCAAACAGTTAAAAGCGGTTGAGATCTTAGGCAAGATCAACGGTGCCGTAGGTAACTACAATGCCCACCTATCCGCTTATGCTGATATCGACTGGGTACAGAATGCGCAAGCGTTCATTGAAAGCCTAGGTCTATCGTTTAACCCATATACAACGCAGATCGAGCCGCACGACTATATTGCTGAGCTGTTTGATGCCGTCGCTCGGTTCAACACCATTTTAATCGATTTCGATCGTGACATCTGGGGTTACATCTCTCAGGGTTACTTCAAGCAAAGAACAATCGCCGGTGAAGTTGGATCATCCACTATGCCGCATAAAGTTAACCCTATCGACTTCGAAAACTCCGAAGGTAACTTAGGCATAGCGAATGCGATCATGGGCCACTTGGCACAGAAACTACCGGTTTCCCGCTGGCAGCGCGACCTAACAGACTCAACAGTCCTACGTAATATGGGCGTTGGCTTTGGCTATAGCCTAATTGCCTATCAATCTAGTTTAAAAGGGATCAGTAAACTTGAGCTAAACCCTGCTAAGCTAAATGAAGACTTAGAAAATGCTTGGGAAGTGCTTGCTGAACCCATCCAGACCGTTATGCGCCGTTACGCTATCGAAGAACCATACGAGAAGTTAAAAGCGCTTACACGTGGTCAGGATATGAATAAAGAAACCATTCTAGCCTTCGTTGACACGCTTGATATGCCAGAAGACGCCAAACAAGCGCTTAAGGCACTGACACCGCACACTTACATAGGTAATGCGGTAGATCAGGCGAAGAAAATCTAAAGGGGAGCCTTAACGCTCAATTTAGATTTTAAAAACGGGGCTATGGCCCCGTTTTTATTATTATGGATTAAGCCTTATGGAATATCTTACCCGCCCCGACTTAACTAAGATTCACTTCATCTCCCTTGGTGAAGGCAAAAAAACCTTAATCTTTCTTCACGGCTGGACCGCCTGCGTGCGTGAATGGCTACCTTTCGCCTCAGAACTCGCCCAAGAGCACCATGTAGTGTGCTGGGACGCACGAGGGCACGGAGGGCACCCCTACCCCGAAGACACTAACATGACCTTATCCCAGATGGCCGATGACCTTAACACGCTCCTAGACCACTTAGACGTGGAGGAAGCCGTGATCATTGGTCATTCACTCGGCGCATTAACCACATGGGAGTATATTCGCCAATTTGGTCAGGATCGCATTGCCGGCCTCTGCATGGTTGATCATTCACCTAAGCTACTGACCGATGAAGAATGGAACCACGGCGTCTATGGTGAATTTAGTAACCAAAACAACGAGACCTTTATCCAGTTACTTAAACAGGACTTTAGCCAAAGCGTCTTAGAGCTGATCGCCTATGGCATGCATCACCAATCGTTAAAAAACTTCCAACAAAACTCCCACGGGTTTCAAAAGATGCGTGACTACCTACAAAAGCAGAATGCGCCGCTCTTAATCGCTTGCTGGGAAAACATAACCCAACAGGACTACCGTGATGTTCTGCCTACAATAAACAAGCCGACCCTGTTAATTTATGGTGAAGAAAGCCAATTTTATTGTGCTGAACTTCAACACTGGGTTCACCAACATATTGAAAATTCCGAATTGCTTGTCTACCCTAGCGCGGACCACTCTCCCCACTTGTGGCATAGACAAAAATTTATCTATGACCTTAACCGCTTTGTTGATGCTTTGTGAGATCTCCTGAAATGCTATCAAACATTAGAGTTGTACTGATCAACACCTTCCACCCCGGCAACATTGGCGCGGCAGCCCGCGCCATGAAAAATATGGGTTTAACTAATCTATACCTTGTTGAGCCAAGAGAGTTTCCTAGCGATGAAGCGGATGCCCGTGCTGCGGGCGCCAAAGACCTGCTAGAAAACGCGACCCTTGTTAACTCCTTAGAAGAAGCGATTGCCGACTGTCAGCTGGTCATAGGAACCAGTGCCCGCACAAAACGAACATTCGATCTTCCACTACTCAACGCGCGAAAAGGGGCCGAACGTATTGTCGCCGAATCAAAACAAGGCAAAGTAGCACTCGTTTTTGGGCGTGAAACCATGGGGCTACATAATGATGAGTTGCAGCAATGCAACCTCCATATCTACATCCCCGCTAATCCAGACTACCCCGTACTCAATGTATCTCAGGCGATTCAACTGCTCTGTTACGAAGTCTATGTCGCCGCGGAAGAAAAAACTTACACTGAGATTGAGGAAGAATACCCCCGCCAAAAAGAGATGGGGCTATTTTATAACCATTTAGAAAAAGTGCTGCGCACAACAGAATTTATAATTCCTCAACATGAGGGTAAAGTATTAGACAAATTACGCCGTTTCTTCAACCGTTCACGCCCTGAGCGCACTGAACTGAATATGCTCCGCGGCATACTCACCTCAGTCGAAGAAACCGTTGAAAAACTCAAAAAATAACCAATCGATCAGCTAAACCGCTGATCGATAAAGTGAGACCCAATACGATGGAAGACAGACTAGACGCTTTATTAAAACAAGCCGATGAACTGCGTGCGGGCATCAAACAGATGCAAGATGAATCAAAAATGATGGGTTACAACGCCGTAGGCATTCGCCAAAGTGCTGACACCATCGCAAAATGCTTAAAAAAAGTGGGCAACAACAAGATTGCAGCCTTAGCCAATCGCGACAAACGTAAAGTTTACGACGAGATGGAGAAAGCGGTTGAAGAGTTAATGGAGTTTATTAAATAGTGAACTCTCCATTTGGCGACATCAGTATAGACACATTTCTGCGCGAGTACTGGCAGAAAAAGCCCCTATTAATACGCAACGCGTTCCCTGATTTTGAAGCCCCCGTCAGCCCTGATGAACTCGCTGGCATGGCCTTAGAAGAAGAGGTGGAGTCACGTTTAATCATCCAGTCTCCCGACGGTAAAGACTGGAAGCTACAACATGGCCCCTTAAGTGAAGAGACCTTTTCCGATTTACCCGATAGCCATTGGACACTCTTAGTACAATCAGTGGATCATTGGGTACCCGAAGCAAATGAGCTATTAGAGTATTTCCGCTTTGTACCTAACTGGCGCCTTGATGACCTAATGGTAAGTTATGCCACCGATGGCGGTGGCGTAGGTCCACACTACGATAACTACGATGTGTTTTTAATCCAAGCATCAGGCACTCGACGCTGGGAAGTGGGTGGCACCTACGGCGAAGACTCACCCCGCCGTGACGATGTCCCCGTAATGATTCTGCCAGAATGGACGCCGGAACAAACCTGGGATCTACAGCCCGGTGATATGCTTTATGTCCCACCAAGACTAGGTCATAACGGCTACGCCATTGGGGATGACTGCATGACCTACTCCATTGGATTCAGAGCGCCCTCCCATCAAGAGATGATGGCAGACTTCACCGACTACCTAGACAATATAACCACCGCTGAGGATCGCTATAGCGACCCAGACCTCAAGCAACAGGACAACCCGGGGGAAATAACCCCTGCCGCCCTTGATCGCGTTAAAGCGATTATGCACGACTATATCGATAGCCCCGAACTCCTCTCCCACTGGTTTGGTCAATTTATGACCGAACCCAAAAACCAAGAACAGGGAGCCGATCAAAGCTGCGATATGGATGAAGCGGAGATTAAACAGCTACTTGATGCGGGCATACCAATCTGCCGCAGTGAAGGCTCTCGTTTCGCCTTTAACCGGGTCGACGATCACTTTATCCTTTTTGTTGATGGTAAAGGGTGTGTCTGTAGCGCAGAACAGATTCCACTGGCCGAAAGCCTCTGCGCGAATCTCTATCACGAAGTAATTAGCCCCAACGAAGAGAATATTGAACTACTCAAAGCATTACTCTTACAGGGCTCGGTCTATTTCTTAGAAGAGGAATAACCCTCTTTACTTAACGAAGGGCTAGCCGACAATCACCGTGCTTGCCCTTTCCGTTATGCCTTATCAGCTCGCCCACTATACCGCGCAAAATCTCTCTCATCTTAAACTAGCTTTTACGCACAACATCGGCTAATTTACACTGTAGAACCATGCAAAAGGGGCACCCCCTATTAACATAGCTGATCTTAATTCATAACCAAGACAGGTTAAGGAAAACCTTTTATAAACAAAAGATTACAAATACATTCTAATATTAAAGACAAACTAACTATTCACATTTAAGAAACACGTGAATACGATAATCATTTTGCTATTACTCATACACACGTAATAACAGACCGATGACCAAAACGTAGTTAGCTATCCGCTCTTATCACTCCCAGAATACCGCTATTGAAATGTGCTTATGATCAACATCGTAACCATCAAAAACAGCCGTGAGTGCAGCTGAGCCAAAAAAGTCACCCTATTCAATACACGTTATTTACATAATAGTTTGAGAGTAAAACATGAACACAAGGCCAGAAATAACGATTACTTCATTAGATGCAGATCGACTCTATAATTTAATTGAATCCTTGCCCAAAAATAGTATTGCGGGGCAAGCAGAACTTGAAGCGGAGCTTGCCCGCGCAAATGTCGTCGCGCCCAATGAGGTGCCACCGACAACGGTTACCATGAACTCAACGGTAAAATTTATTATCGAATCAACTAACCATGAGTTTGAGTTAACCCTTGTTTATCCAAAAGATCTGGATTCCAGTGGGCAGAAAATCTCAATTTTGGCCCCCATTGGCAGCGCCCTACTCGGCCTTTCAGTTGGCGATGAGATCGAATGGCCAAAACCCGGAGGTGGCGCACTTAAGGTTAAATTAAAAGAGGTGCTCTATCAGCCTGAAAGAGCTGGTGAGCTTCACCGCTAACGCCAAGACAAAGACTAACTACTGAAGGGATCTCCCCCTCAGCAGCCTTGTACACGCTAATAGGGACGATTATGAAGTTAAGCTTTAACGTCGAAGACGCAAGCCAGATATTTGTAGGGGCTTTTGCGCTGGCCGTCCCCATTTCATTTTCTGAAGAGGCTTGGCGGCTCGGCGAGACCTTACCCGGCTATAATCTATTAATGCTGTTTGTCTTATCGGTTATTTTTCTTGGGCTTTACACCTATGAAAGCGTATTTCAACGAGATGTAGCTGCAAGGAAGTTTGTTTTTATATCGAGGATTGCCATCGCCTATATCATGGCAGCGATGGTTGTTGCCCTAGTACTGTTTTGTCTGAATAAACTGCCCTTATTTGCCGACCCTCTCACATCCTTTAAACGCATCATCGTTATCACGATGCCCGCGTCGATGGGTGCCATTATCGTCGACAGTTTCGATAAGGAATAATGTAAAACCGCACTTAACCGATCCGTAAACGCTCTTCACTCACATAGCTATAAGCTTGAGGTGCCCATGAATTCAGCCCGCACACTGATTAAAGCCTGCGTTATTTGTTTAATCCCGTTGCTTGCCTGTTCAATCTATTACACAAGTGAACGCCTTGGTGACCTACCTCCTTACCTTTACATTAGCGCTCAAATGGCACTGCCTCTACTGCTAATTAGCTGCGCCTATCTGGCCAACTTAGCGGTCATGGGCAAGTGTACCGGCTGGCGCTTATACACATCCGCCATTGCGATCGTGCTATCCATACTGACTATTGGCCTTACCTGGCTATAATAAGCCATGGTATAAACGCCACTACTGCATACCTAGCCAGTAACCTCTTATAAAAGTGAACCTATTAGCCGTGACATCACCCAAACACACCCTGCAAGACAAAATGGTCGAATCAAATCCCTCACTAGAATCTGAGATCAATTCAGCCCGTATCAACGCACTTGAATTAAAGCTAGAGACGTTATCGATCATTACAGAATCACTCTGGAATCTACTTGAAGATAGTGGGTTAGATCCTAAACCGGACCTTAAAAATGAGATGGCGAAGGTCATCTCTGATCGTGGGAAACGTGATGCAATTACAGTGCACTGCCCCGCCTGCTACTCACAAGAAAAAGCCAACGCAGGTTACTGTCAGACGTGCGGAGAAAGCCTGAACTATTCAGGCGATATATCCCCTTTTGATTATTAGTAACGACGTTTGCTGCCTAACAAAAAGAGGCCTGCAAGCAGGCCTCTAGCGCTTATTCATCATCTGCCTATACTTGATCTAACAGGCAAATCAAATAACGATTAGTTAAGGTTCAATCTGATAAGCATCAATACGCTGTGAGAACATTAACGGTACAAATAAGAGATTCCCTTTCGAGGAAAGGTCACCGGTAAACTTTTTAGGTTCATTAAAAAGCAATTCCAGCGTCTGGTCTTTGTATTTAAAGATATTGCCATTCATCCAGTCACTAATAAACAGCGCCCCGTTTATCTCAGCGATACCATCAAGGTTACCAAAGGCTTCGCCGTTTTTATAAGGAGTTAGCTTTTTCGTCTCCCGATCAATGACAGAAAGACCGCCGAGCACATCCGTTGAGAAATCATCGTGAAGACCCGTTCCCCAGGTAGCAACCGTTAACTGCCCATGGTTAAAAAGAAGACCATTGGGATGGGGTAACGCCTCACTTGAAATCCACTTAGTCAGCGTTTCATTTTCATAACGGTACAGACCGCCGCCAAGAATATCACTCAGGTAAACAACGCCTTTATCATCAATCACAACATCGTTCAGCATAACACTGTCCTCAGCTTTGATTGATTTAACCAGTTCACCTTTTTCGTGGTCAACAATATGCATCTGCTGCATGTCAGCAACATAAAGATATTGCGCATCCATAGCGAGCCCTTTAGGCGCATCCATCCCGTTAACCCAAACGTGGCGAATCACTTTACCCTCGTCAGATAATAGGCTGATATAACCTTTACCATTTAGCGCCGCAGGGTGACCGTTTACATTGGAAACAAAAAGCAGTGGTTTTGTAGGATGAACCAAAACTGATTCAGGCTCATCAAACCCCACTAAACTCCATGCTTTATCAGGCGCAGCTAAAACCACGTTAGCACTCAGCGATAGACACGCAATAGCAACCGACAATGTTTTTTGTAATCCTTTTTTCACAATATTCACCCTAAATAATAAAAACAATCTGTAAGTTATCTTAGTATTAAATTCGATACCTGCTGATAAAGTGAGATGTGATCCTTATCGACTCCATCGGAGGTGCAGCAAGCGATTTATCTATACTTATAACAGATTCACTAAGGTGCGCACATCAGTAATTGAGTGATTATCAAAAAATTTATAACCTCGTCGTTTCAGGGTAACGATTCACCTAAATAGTTTCACATTTTTAGAGCTTTAAAATACCTGTTCCCTGCTAAATCAATAAGTTACTGTCCATGACTCTGGGCCACTTCAGAGATGACACGCCGTATCCATTGGTGAGCCACATTATGTTGTAAAAGAGGACTCCACGCCATTTTCAGTTCAAATTCAGGGACATCAAATGGCGGCGTTTTCATCACTAACCGAGGGTTATTCAACTGGGATTGAGACGCTGCTTTGGTGGGTATCGTTGCAATCAGCCCCTTCTCTTCTGCGAGTAACGCAGCCGACTGATAGTGGCGCGTAAACACAGAGATATGCCGCTTAGCATGTAGCTTCTCTAAGGCCTCATCAACCCAGCCCAAACGTTTAGTATCTTTTGGCGTAATCCCCATGCCAGCCCCCATGCCTGTCTTACTAACCCAAACATGGCGTGCAAGCAGATAAGTTTCTAAACGAAAATCATCAGCTATAGGGTTATCAACAGAAAAGAGACAGGAAAAGCTGTCTCGCCATAAGGTTTTTTGGTGAAAGGACTGTGGCATCGTATCAAAACGGTTAATCACCAAATCAACAAGCCCCTGCTCCACCTCCTGAAAACTCATATCACTCGGCGTGAGAATATCCAGCACAACGTTAGGCGCTTCCTCCCTTAGACGGTTTAAGAGTCGCGGCATTAAGGTCGACTCACCATAATCGCTGGTCATAATACGGAATACACGATCACTGGATGCCGCATCAAAGTTTGCTGCGGGTTCTATCACCTGCTCAACCGATGCTAATACCTGCCGCAATAGAGGTTGAATACTTTGTGCCCGCTCAGTCGGTGCCATCCCGTCACTGGTTCTTACCAGCAAAGGGTCACCGAACGTTTCGCGCAAGCGACGTAACCCATTACTCATCGCAGGCTGCGTTATACCTAACAAACTGGCAGAGCGAGTGACATTACGTTCACGTAATAAAATATCTAAATAGACTAATAAATTTAAGTCGATCTTATCCAAATTCATAGCAACGCCGCATAAACACTGAAGATAGCTCATAATACCACAGCTACATTCACATAATAAATACTGCAAATAAGAGCCATTTATTTCAATTATGCGTCCCCACACACTAGAATCCACATCGAAACTATTACAAAGGACAACATAAAACGTTGTTCGAACAATATGGAAGGAATGAGCATGTCTACACTAAACAAAGACATTGAAACCATCTCTGCTGCAAAAGCAGCTGCTGGTAGCCCTTGGGACGCTATCAACCCAGAATCTGCAGCTCGCATGCGCGCTCAGAATAAATTCAAAACTGGCCTAGACATCGCTCAGTATACTGCTGACATTATGCGCGCTGACATGGCAGCATTTGATAAAGACAAATCATTGTACACGCAGTCTTTAGGTTGCTGGCATGGTTTTGTTGGCCAGCAGAAGATGATCTCTATCAAGAAACATTTCGGTGGCAAAACTGACCGTCGTTACTTGTACCTTTCTGGTTGGATGGTTGCTGCACTACGTTCTGAATTCGGTCCTCTTCCTGACCAATCTATGCACGAGAAAACAACGGTTGCTAGCTTAGTAGAAGAGCTTTACACCTTCCTACGCCAAGCAGATGCACGTGAACTAGGCGGTCTATTCCGTGAACTAGACGCTGCACGTGAAGCAGGCGATTCTGCGACTGAAGCTAAAATCCAAGATCAGATTGATAACCACGTAACTCACGTCGTGCCAATCGTTGCAGATATCGATGCAGGTTTCGGTAACGCTGAAGCAACTTACCTCATGGCTAAGCAGATGATCGAAGCCGGTGCGTGTGCACTGCAGATCGAAAACCAAGTAGCTGATGAAAAACAGTGTGGTCACCAGGATGGTAAAGTAACCGTTCCTCACGCTGACTTCCACGCGAAACTACGTGCGCTACGTTACGCTTTCCTTGAGCTAGGTATCGACAACGGTATCATCGTTGCACGTACTGACTCTGAAGGTGCAGGCCTAACAAAAGAGATCGCAGTGGTTAATGAACCTGGCGATCAGGGCGATGTTTACAACTCATTCCTTGATGTTGAAGAGATCGATGTAGCGGATATGGCTGAAGGCGATGTATGCTTCAACCGTGACGGCAAGCTTGTTCGTCCTAAGCGTCTACCATCCGGTCTATACCAGTTCCGTCAAGGTACAGGTCATGAGCGTTGCGTATTTGACTGTATTGAAGCGATCAATGCCGGTGCCGATCTTCTATGGATCGAAACAGCAATCCCAACCGTACACGAAATCAAAGGCATGATGGATGACATTCGTAAAGTTCACCCAGATGCTAAATTGGTTTACAACAACTCTCCATCATTCAACTGGACACTAAACTTCCGTCAGCAGACTTACGATACTTGGGTTGCTGAAGGTAAAGATGTGTCTGCATACGACCGCGCAAATCTAATGAGCGCTGAGTATGACGATTCTGAATTGTCTGCCGTAGCTGACGAACGTACACGTACATTCCAAGCTGATACATCACGTGAAGCGAACGTATTCCATCACTTGATCACACTTCCGACTTACCACACAACTGCGTTGTCTGTAGACAACCTAGCGAAAGAGTACTTCGGTGAGCAGGGCATGTTGGGTTACGTTAAGAACGTTCAGCGTGAAGAGATCCGTCAAGGTATCGCATGTGTTAAACATCAAAACATGTCTGGTTCAGACATCGGCGATGACCACAAAGAATACTTTGCGGGTGAAAACGCGCTTAAAGCTGGCGGTGCGAAAAACACCTCTAACCAGTTTAACTAAGCTTAATTAGCGTTAACCTGCCCTAACTAACGTTTCAGTATCGTTAGGGCAAGCTCCTCTTGGAGAATAAGGCGGCACCTTGTATAAAGGGCCGCCTTTTTTATGAATAGGATTGTTTCTAACCATCCGCCGAAAGACTCGAATGGCTTTTTACGTTAGAATTCTAACCCGCTTTCTACTGCAAACTGATTAAGTGATTTCGAATATGACTGATACACCTGCTTTTCTTAAAGATGCTAAAGATTTGTTAACCAAGCAAGGATTTACTACAGGTAATACTTGGTATCATGGGACATCATCGGCGCTGGTCGACTCAATTAAAGAACAAGGGTTAAAACGCTCAGGTGATCAAGCGCTGAAAGATGCGGCAAAAAAAACCATGGCAACAATCGGCAATGCCTATACAGAATCAGTTGAACCGGTTTTTTTAACACAAAGCAAAGAGTTAGCTTTTTACTGGGCCCAGCAAACAGTTAGGGACCGCAGTGTACGAATCGAAGGAGATGAACAGCCCGTCGTCCTTGCCGTTAATCTTTCGGAAGAGCTTAATGCACAAGTAAAACCCGATGTCGGTGCCGCAAGCTTATTGCTAGTTAAAGAAGGTGAAAATTTTATGGCCTATCTAGCAGGCATTTATCAAGAAAATGGGTTTGATGCACCCGAAATTGATTTAATGAAGGCTGACCGTATGGAATATCTCACTAAACTGGGTATGGCCTATTTTAATGCTGATATCGATGCCGCTCACGTCACAACACTCAGCGACTAACAGACAATAATCTGCCAGCCCTGTGATTTATGGGTCATCAGAGCAGACTAACCAAAAAAGGATGCATCGCATCCTTTTTTGCTATTTGGGTGATAAAACGTCTGGTTCAAAAACACTCATCCCGCTTACAACGTCTACACCGTTCCCCCATGTGACCGGCCGAACTACTGAGTAGACTCAGCTTCATACTTACGCTTCAGCTTATCAATATACTGTTGCTGCGAACTCAAGTTTAGTTCATGAACTAATACCTTACTTTCTAAGCGAATTACATCCTGACTTAAACTTTTCACCTGCTGAAGTTGAACAAAATTAAAGCCGATAGAGCAAATAAATAAAAACCCTATCACGATCAATGCATCTAAATGCAGTGTAAATTTCCGTTTTAAATTCACTATAATCTCACTCATTTGGTAACAAAAAACCTAGTAACAAGAGAGTATCTTTTTAAGTACAAAACACAAACTAAAACGCAAAAAATCATACCGAGCCCAACCGGATATCGCGCCTAGAAAATAGCCCCGCCCTGCTTCGCTAAACACACAAGCGAGATATCGATAAAATCATGTACCGCAACTGCGTAATATTCACGAATAAATGCCACGATGAACGGCTCATTATGGACTGAGTAAACGCGCTATTTCACAACACTGCAGCCATTAAAATATGATAAAAAATCATTTCCATCGACAAATTCACACCCAAACCTGGGCCACCCTACTGACTAATTGGATACAACGATCTTTTTCTACGCTGGCTTATTTGACGTTTTTACTAAAAATAGCTCCAACGCCTTTAAAATCGGGCAGTAAGCACCGTTTTGTAGTCAAAAACAGTTAGACTCAATTGGAATATAAAACAACTTAGTTATAACTATAAAACCTGTAAATAAAGAACATACGGCCTTATACCAAAGTCGCTAGTACTTAGGAATGAACCTCAGAAGCCCCGATATATAAGGTTTTTTACTGAATTGGCCTTTATATATTATGTAGTTATTTTACCTCTTTATGCCGAGAGGTCATGTAGCAATACTACATTTTTGCACCTGCACAAAAAGTAGCTTTGACGGCGGCACAAAATACCCCCATTATTCAGTCCACCAAGCCATACAGAGTATTCAACAGCCTGTTTGGTCTGATTATCACCTGCACGATAATCAAATAAAAAAGTTGAGTTAAGGGAACTACCGGCTTGGGTTTGTGACTCGCCAAAATTTAATTTACTGAACAGATTACTCTGTAGAGGATTGACCATGTCCGCATTGAATCAAGACATCGAAACTATCGCTGCTGCAAAAGCAGCTGCTGGTAGTCCTTGGGACGCTATTAACCCAGAATCTGCAGCTCGCATGCGCGCTCAGAATAAATTCAAAACTGGCCTAGATATCGCTCAGTACACTGCTGACATTATGCGTGCTGACATGGCAGCATTCGATAAAGACAAATCATTGTACACGCAGTCTTTAGGTTGCTGGCATGGTTTTGTTGGCCAGCAGAAAATGATCTCTATCAAGAAACATTTCGGTGGCAAAACTGATCGTCGTTACTTGTACCTTTCTGGTTGGATGGTTGCTGCGCTACGTTCTGATTTCGGTCCTCTTCCTGACCAATCTATGCACGAGAAAACAACGGTTGCTAACTTAGTAGAAGAGCTTTACACCTTCCTACGCCAAGCAGATGCACGTGAACTAGGCGGTCTATTCCGTGAACTAGACGCTGCACGTGAAGCAGGCGATTCTGCGACTGAAGCTAAAATCCAAGATCAGATTGATAACCACGTAACTCACGTCGTGCCAATCGTTGCAGATATCGATGCAGGTTTCGGTAACGCTGAAGCAACTTACCTCATGGCTAAGCAGATGATCGAAGCCGGTGCGTGTGCACTGCAGATCGAAAACCAAGTAGCTGATGAAAAACAGTGTGGTCACCAGGATGGTAAAGTAACCGTTCCTCACGCTGACTTCCACGCGAAACTACGTGCGCTACGTTACGCTTTCCTTGAGCTAGGTATCGACAACGGTATCATCGTTGCACGTACTGACTCTGAAGGTGCAGGCCTAACAAAAGAGATCGCAGTGGTTAATGAACCTGGCGATCAGGGCGATGTTTACAACTCATTCCTTGATGTTGAAGAGATCGATGTAGCGGATATGGCTGAAGGCGATGTATGCTTCAACCGTGACGGCAAGCTTGTTCGTCCTAAGCGTCTACCATCCGGTCTATACCAGTTCCGTCAAGGTACAGGTCATGAGCGTTGCGTATTTGACTGTATTGAAGCGATCAATGCCGGTGCCGATCTTCTATGGATCGAAACAGCTGTACCCACCGTACACGAAATCAAAGGCATGATGGATGACGTTCGTAAAGTTCACCCAGATGCTAAATTGGTTTACAACAACTCCCCATCGTTCAACTGGACACTAAACTTCCGCCAGCAGACTTACGATACTTGGGCTGCTGAAGGTAAAGATGTCTCTGCATACGACCGCGCAAATCTAATGAGCGCTGAGTATGACGAAACTGAGTTGTCTGCCGTAGCTGACGAACGTACACGTACCTTCCAAGCGGATACATCACGTGAAGCGAACGTATTCCATCACTTGATCACACTTCCGACTTACCACACAACTGCGTTGTCTGTAGACAACCTAGCGAAAGAGTACTTCGGTGAGCAGGGCATGTTGGGTTACGTTAAGAACGTTCAGCGTGAAGAGATCCGTCAAGGTATCGCATGTGTTAAACATCAGAACATGTCTGGTTCAGACATGGGTGATGACCACAAAGAATACTTTGCGGGTGAAAACGCGCTTAAAGCTGGCGGTGCGAAAAACACCTCTAACCAGTTTGGTTAATTGTTAAGCACTTTACCGCTCAACAGAAAGGACGCTTCGGCGTCCTTTTTTATTGCTATACATTAGAATACACGCCCAGCCTCTTACCTTTATTTAATACACTCGTTATTATCAACACCTCTCTTACTGATGGGTTTTCCCTCATGCTGCACAAAAAGCTCCATTACGCATGGATCATTGTCCTCTCTGGTGCCATTACACTGTTTTCCTGCTTAGGACTTGGACGCTTTGCGCTGGGTATGCTGCTGCCCTCTATGGGTAACAGCCTTCAGCTTAGCTATACACAAATGGGGATCATCAGTACCGGCAACTTTATGGGTTACCTTTTTGCCGTACTACTTTGCCATCATCTTATTCGTAAACTGGGCGCACGCTACGCGATTTTCTTAGGCTTATTATTAGTCGGCGCGAGCATGTTTTTTATCAGTCTTAGCAGCCACTTTGTCCTCATCGCTATTCTATATTGTATTACAGGCATCGGTAGTGGCGCCGCCAATATCACGGTAATGAGCTTAGTCGCACATTGGTTTACCGTGCAGCACCGAGGCCGTGCAGCGGGGTTTATGATCATGGGTAACGGCTTAGGTATTGTTGCCAGTGGTGCTTTGATCCCTTGGCTTAACAGCACATGGCTGGATGATGGTTGGAAGATTGGCTGGGGCACCTTTGGCTTAGTCGTCATCATCGCGGCATGTATCACCGTTTTACTCTTTCGCAATACACCGGCCAAACTTAACTTAGAACCTTATGGCCATAATGACTCAACCTCGAAAAACACAACCACTACTGAATCCTCAACCTCTCGACGCCATGAAGCGCCCAAAAGCCTCCGCCAGTTGATCGTCCATATAGGGTCGATCTACTTTTTATTTGGATTTACCTATGTGGTCTATGCCACCTTCATCATCACAACCTTAGTCGAGCAATATCAGTTCAGTGAAGCGGATGCGGGTTCCTTGTGGATGACGATGGGTGTTCTCAGTATCTTTTCTGGTGCAGTTTTTGGCAGCTTATCCGATCACTTAGGTCGCAAGTTTGGCCTAACATTGGTCTTTATTCTGCATACCCTCGCGTACGCCCTCGCGGCATCGGAGCTTGGCACGCTAGCCCTCTTTATATCAATGGCACTGTTTGGCATATCGGCTTTCAGCATTCCTGCCATTATTGCCGCAACGATCAGTGATGTGTTACCGATCGAAGAGGCGGGAAAAGCCTTTGGTTATGTCACCTTTTTCTTTGCCATGGGCCAGATAACCGGCCCCACCTTAGCCGGCTATGTAGCAGAACAAACAGGATCGTTCACATCAAGCTACCTATTGTGTGCTTGTGCAACGGTGCTGGCGATTGTGCTAACCACGCTATTTAGGCCCTTAACGCACCGCCCATAAATCCCTTGCCGCTTTTACGGCAACGCCTTGCCTTAATATCCCCTCCCTCTGGGCCGGTTAAACTTTACTCTGTTAAAAAACATACAGTTAATATACTTGGCACCGCCTTTGCTAATTCACCTATGCATCAGTACATCTATGGAGAATAGCTATGCCCGCGCTGACAACGAAGCCCGCCACTTTTAATTCACATGCTCACATACCGATTGATGAGCCATTAAAGACTCAGCTATCGTTTTTAAAAAGTGACGCATCTATTCAGCAACTGGATCAGTTCTACCTAGCCATGCTAGAACAGATCTCACCCGTTTCACAAAAACGGCGCTACCTAAAACAGCAAAACAAAGCGATTCAGTGCCTGTTTCGTATTAACGATGTGTTGGTTGCCGTTTTCTACACGAATAACACCATTCAATGCTTTAACCAAGCCGTCGAGTCATTGATTGAGGCCATTAGCCATGCCCCACTTAGCGTAGGTCGTATTAGTTTTATTTTACAAAACAACCTGTCTGACCACCTCACGCTGGAGTACTACAGCAGCAAGCATCCAACCTATCAGGACTTAACAAAGGGATTGTTATACAACAAGGCGGATTTTAAAGCGGGCTTTCGCGTTGATGAAACATCATTAGAGGAACTCATGTGCAGCTGGCTTCAACAGTACCAGCAGTGGATGCAAGATTACCTTTATTTTAACCTTGCCCAAGTATCGACAGAAAAAGTGGAGTCGAAGCACATACCCATTGATCACCCACCACAGATAGAGACGATCGCTCAGGCGGTGGGAGATACCCTGATCTTTAATTTAGGTTCACGCTAAAGCATCAGGGCTTTAATCCTTCACCGCCCCCTACAACCTCAACAGTGAGCGCACGTTATCAGGCACCGGCACTGATTTTTGCGTTTGATGATCAATCCAAACCACCTTCGCATGCCCTGTACTTACCATCACCCCACCCTGTTGTTGGCTAAACACCTCATAGTAAGTCATAAAGCTAGAGCGTCCTAGATCACCACTGTAGCACTGGATGCTTAACAGATCAGGGTAGACAACCGGACGAATAAAAGAGCAGCCGATATCCACAACAACTGGGGCCAGCCCATTCGGATCAAGCCCCACATTCATGCTATCTAAAAGCTGCACCCGTGCCTCTTCAAGGTAACGCATATACATCGCATTATTCACATGCCCATAGGCATCCATATCGCCCCAACGAACAGGGATATCACAACGATAAATTAACTGGCGATCATCTTGCTGGCCCATTTGCGCCCCCTTATTAATCATCAAACTATTCACTCTAAACGATCCAGCGCAATAAGGAATAACAACTTCGATCAAAAGCGGTAACACTATGTCATACTCAGTATTTAGACCGGCCAAAAACAACATGTAGACTTACCAGCACGGAGCGACTTAATGCTTAATTACCTATTGCCTGTTCTCATTCTTGCGATAATCTTTTTTCTTTACAAAAATCGCCAAGCGAGCAAACAACAAGCACTCGAAAATATTGCCGAAGGTGAGGCGTTTTTAGCTAAAAACAGAACTAAAGAAGGTGTCATACAGACCGATTCTGGTCTGCAGTATGAAGTGCTAACCGTCGGCACAGGTGACGCACATCCCGGTGCGAGAGCTAAGGTTAAAGTGCATTACCACGGTACCTTGCTTGATGGTACGGTATTCGATAGCTCGGTTGATCGAGGCGAACCGATTGAGTTTGGTTTAGACCAAGTTATCAAAGGCTGGACTGAAGGTTTACAGCTCATGGTCGTCGGGGAAAAGACCCGCTTCTATATCCCTAGCCACTTAGCTTATGGTGATGGCTCTGCGGGCATCATCACACCCGGCTCCACCCTTATTTTTGACGTCGAGCTCCTCGATTTTAACTAGTGCATCAGCCTACCCAGCATAAACGATCTGCACACAGCCTGTGCCCTATCACATTAGCGCTTGCTTACAATGGCGGGCGCTTTAGTGACAGGTCGTTTATTAGCGGGGTCCGCTGCCGGATCGCCAAAAAACTTTAAGCCGATATACACCCACCATGCACGGATAAAACACATGCCATCATCACGGCACATGCGTTGTAATAACTTGTCAGCCGATTGTCGATCAACCGCCTTATCCAGCAGCTTCTCGCGCATCAATTGATATAAAGCATCATGCACTAAGGAGCCCCGCATAAAATCGAGCGTGTCGATCGTCGGGCCAGAAGGACCATCCCATGCGTAGCCTTTTTTAATCTTTAACACCCCCTCTTGCGACAACTCAATATAACCCGAAGGCGAACGAAGATCCGTCGCTGGCCGCATAGGTATCGTTGTTACATAGCCATCAACTATCTGATATTTATATCCTTTTTTATATTCAATGCATTCCATAGCCCTCTCCCTTAACTAAAAAACATCTTACCTATTCGGCCTATAACATCTCCTATATAAACCCTACCCAGACCTGCCCGTTAAAAGTAAAGTAACCAGCGTGGCTGCTCCACTTAATAGTAGTCGAGGTTTCATAAACAAGGTAATTCCCCGTGCCGGTCTAGCCCTCGCCCGTCACTTAACCTTTATTGCGTTGATCTCGACAGGTGCAATAAACCCGTGCTGAAGTCCCTGCATCATATTTCTCACCTTCACCGGATACTCCTCCTGCATCAACGTATGCAAACCCAGCAACCCACGCCCTCCCATCGCTTTAACTCGCTTCTTTTCAGACTGAAAATAGTCCATCGCAAAGTGAGCATGATTCTTTACGAAACTGATCTCAAACCCCGCATGCTCCAAATGTTTAATGTAATCCTCACGTGAGCTTACAAAACTCGTACTCGCGTCCGTGGCCCAAGGAACGGGATAAAGCAAAGCCCCCGGCTTTTCCTGCATCACATCATAAAGCGTAAAACGAGCCCCCGGCGTTAAGACCCGATGCACCTCAGCACACAACTGAGCTTTATCCTCGATATTCATCCCAACATGCAGCATGTAGGCACCACTAAAGCGTGCTGCCTCAAACGGCATCGCTAAGGCACTGCCAGCCACAAGCTCCACCTGCTGCGCTAAGTTAACCCAAGAGCAGAGTATATTGCCGGTATCAATATAGGTTTGGGTCAGATCAATCCCCGTCACCCGGCAGCGATAACGATCGGCCATATAACGACACGCGCCTCCTAAACCGCAACCTATATCAAGCAGATGATCTTGCTCTGACAACATACGTTGCCCCAACACCTGATCCGTTGCTTGGCGACCGCCAATATGGAACTCATCAATATCAGCAAGATCCTCAATACGCATATCACTCAACGCTTTACCCGATTGGCGAAACGCGGTCTCAATCGCATGCAGTAAATCACCGTGATGGTAATGTTCAGCCACCCTCCGTTCATCAGACATAGCCACTAACTTCCCTCAAAAAACGAATACCCACGATAAATGTTCACCTGCGGATAAGGCAATACTGTGGCGACAAATAATCGCTTCCATAAAGTCGAGTGAAGAAACACAAGAAAGGACAGCCCTATGCTGAGATAGGGCTGGGTTACTTAAAGGTAGAGGGTATTATTCAAATTGAACAATCATTTGGTTCAGCTTACCGCTAATCACAACTAAGTTATCCGCATAGCGCCGGTTGTTTTCGGCTTCACTTAAACTGTTATTAGCAAGATTGGTATTTTTTGACATGACATTAACAATCTCTGTCGTTAACAATGATTGCTGCTCCGTCGCTGTTGCGATCTGTGTGCTCATCTCACTAATGCTTAAATTAGCCTTAGCAATCTCTTCAATGGCATGTTCCGCCTCATTTGCAATCTGCATGGTTCTTTCTGTTTTTTGCATATAAGACTGGGTGCGCTCAACCACATCGTTTGTGGTGGCATTCAGTTTGTTTGTCAGTTGTTTAATGTCGCTTGCCGCACGTGACGTATGTCCCGCCAAATTACGCACCTCATCCGCAACCACCGCAAACCCACGTCCCATTTCACCGGCACGGGCAGCCTCAATAGACGCGTTAAGCGCCAATAGGTTGGTCTGCTCTGAGAACTCATCGATCACCAATAACGCCTTTAGAATGGATTCTGTATCATCCTTCAAGGATACAAGCGCTTCATTTGTCCCCGCCACATCACTCGACAGGTCAGCAATATTATTATGGGTATCTTTCATCAAATGAATACCCTGCTGCGTCAGATCATTGGCTTTGGCGGTATATTCACGGGTATGAGCGGCATGATCAGCCACCTCAATAAAAGAGCTTTTCAACTGATCCATTTGTTCAGCAGTACTACGCGTACTATGTTGCTGCTCAGCCACAATGAAACTCAGGTTTTTCGCGCTCGTGTTCATGTTTGATTCCAGCTCTTTTAACACCCCGGTCTCACGTTTAATATTGGTTAGCAGGTCAGAAAAGTAATCCTTTAAACTATTAATAGAGGTCCGTAACGTTGTGACTTCACTAATCTTACTGGGCATATCCATCTGTACTTTAAGATCACCTTCCGACAGGCGGCTCACATAATCAGAGGCGCGATGAAGAATTTGCGCTAAACGGTATTTAATCATCGACATACAAGCCCCCGTCAGAATGATCAGCACAACACAGACCGCCAGTAGTAGATAGACATCCTGTAAAATACTTTGATAATGATCTTCTAAGGTCTGTTCTAATGCCTGAAGGGACAACTCTAACTCAATAACTTGCTGCTGTGCAGCTGCACGGCCTTCAGTTTTCTGACGTGAAAATTTAGCAATGTTATCCAGTTCTTTGGGGTAACGCCCTGCTAAATTTTTGATCACAGTTAATGACGCTTCACCAATATCTTCTGCGGCCTCAGGCGAATCATCCGTTGCCCACCCCAACATACTCGCTAAGTCATCCTCCTCAGCTTCGACGTCTTTATAAACGCCTAAACGGGGCAACGCGTAGAGCTTATCCGCTGTCGCCTGCATACCTGTAAGGTAACTAGCAGCACTGTCGAGAATAGAGCTATCTGCGTTTAAACTGCTATTTTGTCTAACATAGGTCGTAGGCACTAAGTAATTAATGAACTCAGCGGACAGATTTAGATATTGCTGTTTTAGGCTTATTGGTGCCTGATCTGCTTTCGCAACATACTCCATTAACGCAGCTATTTCGGCAAACAACTCCCGCTCACTGTTAATCAATAAAAACTCTGGATTCGATAATTTACCCGCCTCCCGCAATGTGCTCAGGGCGTTATCCCGCACCTTCACCATCTGAGCGATTGCAGGTTCTTTTATCTCTGTTGGCAATAAGCGATTCTGCCGCGTTTCACTAATGAGCAGATTAATATCATTATCTATTTTACTCAGCAGCGTTGCATCACCGGTTAACAGATATCGGTTAATCGGCTTTTCAATTGCCATACGCGTACTGGATTCATATTCGTAGTAGCTGGTACTGGTCTGATAGGCATCATTTAAGCGATCCAACGACCACACAATTGACGTTGTAAGCACCGCAAGAATTACAAAAAGAGCGAACGAGGTGAGCTTAGTTAACAAAGAAATTTTCATAGATATGTACGCCATTACTACGTGTGATTAAAAAATGAACGTCCTTTTCCAGCGGAAAATTTGATTCCGAATGCGCGTTATTAGACTACCGAGAGATGACAGAAATATGACAAAAAGCAACAATTTATTGCCGACAAGAGGGAGGCTGCTATTAAATAAGCGTTTAAAAATCTTAAACTTAGGAGGGCTTACTCAGACCTGACTTGTTGTTACGAGGAATAAGGTGAGAAGCGCATTCGAATGGGGTAAGCGCACAATAAGCAATGGGAGGGCAACAAAACCACAGCCTATCGTACGCTTAACAAAATACCCTGCTATTCGTCTGCTGTCGTAGGGTCTATCTGGCTTTTAATTTCTGAGATTGTATTGGCAGGAAATCCACTTCGCTCTGCATGTTCATGAATCAACGCCTCATCTGCACTGTTATAGATACAGAAGGTTTTATTCCCAACAACGTAACTATGCTCCCAACTGATATCTTTATCCTCGGACTGCATAGCCGACAGAACAGAATTTGATTTTTCAGCGGCGGCACTCAGCGCAGCATCATCAGCTGACCCAATATCAGGAATATCTCTCTCAATAATAAACTTAGGCATATATAAGGACTCCATATCATGTTTTTGTTGTTATCTAGTCCATTGATACTAAAATCAACTGTCCCTTAAAAAAGCTATGTAATCTGTAGCACTCAACTACAGATTCTGTAGTTAGGAAAATCTTATTGAGTAACTCTATGCATTATCTACAATTCTGCCCCCTTGCCAAAGCTTCAGAACTCTTATGCGAAAAATGGACCCTCTTAATTATTAGAGAGCTGTTGATGGGCGGGAAACGCTTTAACGATTTTCAACGGGGCATGGCTTCAATCTCCCCCACCATGTTGACCAAGCGCCTGAACGAATTAACCGAAAATGGCCTCATTGTGCGTAAAAAAATTCCTGGCCAGCGGGGATATGAATATTTTCTCTCGGAGTCAGGGAAGGAGCTCGCACCTATTATCCAACAAATAGGTGAATGGGGCATGCGCTGGACGCGCAGTCAACTACCCGATTCCGAACTGGATATAGAGTTATTAATGCTCTACCTAGAGCGCAGCATTAACCCAGAACACCTGCCGGGCGATAGTACGATCCTCTCATTTAACTTTACCGATCAAAACCAGATGGCTAAATGGTGGATTGTAGTCAGCAACGACGATGTCGACGTGTGTACAGTCGATCCAGGTAAGGAAGTTGATATCTGGTTTAATACTGATCTTCGCACGATGATCGAAATTTGGATGGGTTACACCACCTATAAAGCGGCGATTCGTGAACAAAAGTTACAAATTATCGGCCCCAGCGCCCTGACAAACAATATCAACAGTTGGCTGGATAATAGTGTGTTTGCAGAGATCCCTGCCGCGGATGAAATTTAGTCCTATCGTTTGTTAGCACGATGGTACGCATACACGCGGCGAGAAACCTATGACTCTCTGCTTAGGTTCGATAAAAGCGGAAAGTTAAAGACTAATGAGGCGGCGCTACCGGCTGCCCCATATTTTCGCCACTGCACGGTCACTGCCCAAAAAGCCGACGATCACACACACAACACCAATTAAGAAAAAGACCAATATAGGGATCAGGCCACCCAACTGTTCCGATGCGATAGCCGCAATGCCGGAGAATGTTGAAAGCACAAAAAATAGCAGGCCCATATACATAAGAATCTTACGGTGTGATGCTTTATAGCTATATTCACCCTCGCCAGACTCAAAAATATTTAAGATAGGTGCACAAAGTTTTCTTAACCTAGTTTTCATAACGCTCTCACGGAAAATACGAGGTAACAGTGTAATTTTATGCACCTTGCTTGTATACACAAGATAACTATTTACCACACACTGTACTTAGCAAGCCCAATAAGAAATGCCCCGCGATTATTGATAGATCGTGCCATTATGGACCAACCAACCCCCTTCGTGACGGCCCTTGGGATCATGATGGGTCCAATGCATAACGCCACCTTTTGCGTTCCACTCATATTCACCAAAAAACTTTACCTGATCACCCACACTTAACCCGTTAATACGCGGTGCTAAATCAATATTATGAGCCACTAATAAGGTTTGCCCTGTCGCCAACTCAAGAATGAATTTTTGATGACGACTACCTTTTAAATCATCCGCAAGCAGGGCAATAACCCGGCCTGAGCCACCTATCTGTAAGTTACTTTGCCTACGATCAAACGCATTTTTTAACGCTTTATCGCTTGACGTCAGCGTGCTACTTTTATCCGCAGATAAAAACGATGTGTTAAACGTGTCTTCTGCACGCTGCGTAATCTGAGGGTTATCCTGTAGGTAGGCATAAAACCCCAACCCGATTAAACAAAGTATGATTAGCTTCTTCATTCCTGACCTTGATATCAAAAATTATTTATTACGCCGTATAATCTAGCAAGGAGGTCGTTGCATCATCCCGATGCTGGAGTACCGTCCTATGGCAATCAGGGGCTATATTAACTGAACTTCATACTCTACATCTAGGGCCTGCCGCCCGCCGAGATCAACGCTTACCTTAAACACCCTTCAGCGTTTGTCTGATTAGAGTTTTTTACAATTAGAACAAAGAACGCCCAGGTTTTAGGCTATACTGCGCCCTACTCTCCCTATGACAACCTATCCGAGCCTTTATGCCATTTTCAACTCTTGGATTATGCAATCCTCTTTTACTCGCTATTAACGATCTGGGCTATACCGCGCCAACGCCCATTCAGAAACAAGCTATTCCCCTCATCTTGGCGGGAAAAGACCTGATTGCGACAGCCCAAACAGGCACAGGAAAAACCGCTGCCTTTGTTCTGCCTATCTTAGAAAGACTCAACAAAGAACGCACCCTACGGGGCAAACGTATACGTGTCCTAATCTTAACCCCTACACGGGAATTAGCCGTACAAGTGGCGGGCAATGTTGCCGAATACAGTAAACACCTTAATCTAAGCTCACTGGCCGTTTATGGTGGGGTTGATAGCGAACCGCAAAAGCAGCGTTTAATTGCAGGCGTTGATATTTTAGTCGCCACCCCCGGCCGATTATTGGATCTGACCCACCAGCGCGCATTACATTTTGATGAGCTAGAAGTCTTAGTGTTAGATGAAGCGGACCGGATGGTCGATATGGGCTTTGCCGATGATATTCATAAAATCATCGAACGCCTACCAACAGAGCGTCAAAATCTTTTATTTTCTGCGACGATGAGTGATGGTGTCCGCGCACTGGCTGATGATTTTTCTGATAGTAAAGTCAGCAAACCTGCGGTAGAGATCTCAGTTTCACCCAAAACAAAGACCGCAGCCACCATTAATCAATGGCTTATCACCGTTGATAAAGACACTAAATCCGCCCTATTGAGCCATTTAATTAAGGATCAACAATGGGATCAAGCGCTGATTTTTATTGAGAAAAAACACGGTGCAGCCAAGCTGGTTGATCAATTAGCTAAACGCGGCATTGTGGCTGAAGCGATTCATGGTGACAGAAGCCAAGCCATGCGTGAAAAAATCTTAGAGGATTTCAAATCGGGCAAACTAAAATATTTAGTGGCGACCGGCGTCGCAGCGCGTGGTATCGATATTGGTGAATTAAGCCGTGTGGTTAATTATGATCTGCCCTTCAAGCCAGAAGAGTATATCCACCGTATTGGCCGAACTGGCCGTGCTGGCGTCTCAGGTGAAGCCATATCCTTTGTCGCAATGGGTGATTTTAAAAACCTCTGTGCAATTGAAAGCCGTTTAGACCATATAATCGAACGCAAAGAGATTGAAGGCTTTCCAGTCAGAAAAGTAGTGCCCATATCAATCTTAAACTATGTGCGCAAAAGCAAGCCACCCGCCTCAAAACCTAGAGGAAAAACGGCCAAAAAAACCTCAGACACCCCGTCAGAGAATAGAAAAAATAAAGATATCTGGGGTTAAGCACCGCCCTAGTTAGACACAAAAAGAGCGCCTTACGCGCTCTTTTTTTACAATACTCACCGCTACATATTAAGACTCAAAGGCCTTAAGTAACGCCTCATTGGTGGGGTATTCCGTCAGCAGATCAACCAGCTTTCTTGCCCCATCAACCGGCTTCAGCGAAGTAAGTGAGCGACGTAACGCTCGCACTTTAGCAAGATCTTTCGCATCTAATAAGAGCTCTTCACGACGGGTACTACTTTTAGCAATATCCAAGGCTGGGAAAATTCGATAATTTGCCGCGTCCCGTGATAAAACAATTTCCATATTACCGGTGCCTTTAAACTCCTCAAAGATCACCTGATCCATCCGGCTTCCGGTATCTACCAGTATTGTCGCAAGTATCGTAAGAGATCCGCCGTTCTCAATTTTTCGGGCGGCACCAAACAGTTTTCGAGGAATCTCTAATGCCCTTGCATCAACCCCGCCTGACATCGTCCGGCCACTGCTCCGCTGCTCCGCATTATGAACCCGCGACAACCGAGTCAGTGAGTCAATCACAATCATCACATCACGCCCTTCACCCGCTTCTTTTCGAGCCTTAGCAAGAAGTTCATTAGCGACACGGACATGCTGCGCATAACTCTCATCCGAGGATGAGGCGTGAACCTCAGCCGTTACACTGCGTTTAAAATCAGTAACCTCTTCTGGTCGCTCATCAATCAACAACGCATACAGTTTAATCTCAGGATAGGCGGTGCCCACCGCTTGGCAGATATGCTTTAACGTTGTTGTTTTGCCGGATCCCGGTGGTGCAACAATTAACCCCCGTTGACCCATGCCTATCGGCGTAATCAAATCCATTGCACGCATAGAGAACTGCTGAGAACCTGAGGATAAACGAATACATGGCGTCGGGTGAATCGCTACACCGTTCAAAAAACGTTTTTCAGGATCATTCTCAAACTGATCATCAACCGCCGCACCCTCAGGCTGGCCCTCTTTAGGTTTTTTCACCTTTAAACTTAATGTTTTTCTCGTCATGGTATCGCTTTATAACTCTGGACAATTAAGTGTGTTGGTCTACTTCCAAGGGTAAACCCTCATGTAAAGTAAACAACAAAAAATGGGATTATTCGCTAAAGGACTGCACTTCATCATGGGTCAAGTAACGCCACTGCCCCACCTCTACATCGAGACGAATCCTACCTATCTGCTCTCGATGGAGTGAATGTACGCGATTACCGACCGCTGCAAACATACGTTTGACTTGATGGTATCGACCTTCAGTTATCGTTAAAAGCGCCTCTTTCGGCGCAATAATATCTAATCGTGCTGGCAGGGTTGGTTGTTGCTCCCCTTGTAAATCTATGCCCCGTTCAAATGTAGATACGAGTGTAGGTACGACGTCAGCGGAGATCTCTTTAGCTAAGTGTACACGATAAACTTTACAACACCCGTTAGCGGGCCGCGTAATATTAAATGACCAACGGCCATCGTCCGTAATCAAGACTAAACCCGTCGTATCCGCATCTAAACGCCCGGCTATATGTAACTCAGACGCGTTATCGATATCAAGGCAATTAAACAGAGAGGGGTAGGCTTCATCGATATTTGAGCAGATAGTCCCTGCCGGTTTATGCATGAGGATATAGCGAAAAGCACGCGCCTTTAGCCTAACACCTTGCAACACTATCCGGTTATTTTCATGGACCTGAGTTGCTGCCTCAGTGATCACTCTATCGTTCACGCACACGGCACCTGACTGGATTTGCTGAATCGCTTCGTCTTTTGTCAGTTCTGTACTTTTACAAACAAACTTATCAAGGCGCATGGCCAACAACCATAGAGAGATAAAATATAGACTTACACTAATACTTGCCGCGTGTTAGCGATGTAGTGATGTACCTGACGCTCGATAGCCGGATCAACCATCTCTTTTGGTGCGCAACCATTAGGGCATGCCATGCGCGGTGTCGTTCCAAACAGGCGACAGATCAGGGGGCGTTCCCCATAAACGGTACAACCATTAGGGCCAAGGTGCACACAATTAAACTCATTTAACGCAGCCTCATGCTCTGCGTCCGATTTCACAGGTAGGCGTAACATCTCTTCCGATGACGTTGTAACAGGGCCACAACAATCGTGGCAACCGGGCTTACACTCAAACGTAGGAATCTGATCACGCAGGCGCGCAATAATCTCACCGTTACTTTTCATACCCGTCTACCTTTCATCCCATCTGCCCCATAATACTGCGTCCCCTGACCCACACTCCCCTGAGCGTTTAATACCCTAACAGGATACCACACCCCACTAACCTCAGCGGCCCTGAAGACAGGTTTCTATCTCAGATATCACGGTATTTACACAGTTAGGCGCAAACTTACGTAGATGCGTTCCCATATAGAGGGTTTCACTCACAGGGTGCATTAACGGGTGTACGTTTACCTTTTCAGCCCCAGCGAATGCAGCCACCGCATAACGGGGTAACACCGTAAATCCTAACCCCATACTGACCGGTTCTAAGATCATATTAATCTGATTGGAAAAGCCCGACCGCTTAAATTGGCTACTATGTTGAAACTCAGGAAAATTAACACTCAATAACTGACCTGCATGATAAGCGCCATCGGGATGATCAACAAAACCGAGTGCCATTAATTGCGCCCAGCTAGGCTCAGCAACAGCCGCAGGCGTCACAAGTAAAAGCGCTTCATCCGCTATAGGGGTCAGTTTAACCTCCCCTAGCGTCGATACGCAGGTCATCAGGCCTAGATCCACTTTATGTTCAGCGATTAGCCGTTCAATTTCATGGTTAGGTGCAAAGCGATATTCAATGATCAACCTAGGGTAACGTGCTTGTAACTGCAAAAGGTGGGGATAAAGTTTAAGGCCAACACTCCCGGGCGACGCAACCTTAACGACACCTTCATGGCTGGGGTCCCGCCCTATCTGTTTTTCTAAATTAGCAAACGATAGCAGTAACGCCTGTCCCTCTTTATATAAACGTTCCCCTGCACCAGTAAGCGTAAATCCTTTGCCCTGTCTCATCAGTAATGGCGTAGCTAAATACTCTTCAAGCTTACGCACATGCTGGCTCACCCCTGACTGAGTCATATTAAGGATATCAGCCGTTCGTGTGAAATGCCCCACCTCAACGAGGGTGCAGAAACTACGCAGCCAAACAGGATTAATCATTAAATTAAATACTCATTAGCATAAAAAATGATAATTATACTTAATGATTTTAGCTTTGTATCCTATTGATAACCTCAATTACAGAGCAGACAATCATGAGCACTACATACCCACGGAGTTTCTCACATATCGGCATATCAGTGCCTGACCTAGACGCCGCCGTTAAATTTTATACCGATGTTATGGGCTGGTATTTAATCATGGCACCCACCGAGGTGGTCGAAGACAGTAGCCCTATTGGTGAAATGTGCACCGATGTCTTTGGCCCCCATTGGGATAAATTTAGGATTGCCCACCTATCAACTGGCGACCGTATTGGTGTGGAGCTTTTTGAATTTAAAGGGCAAGTAAATCCAGAGGATAATTTCGAATATTGGAAAACAGGCATCTTCCATTTTTGCGTACAAGACCCCAACGTAGAAGAGCTGGCCGACAAGATTGTTGCCGCAGGTGGAAAAAAGCGTATGCCAAAACCGCGCTACTATTACCCGGGTAGAAAACCCTACCGCATGATCTACATGGAAGATCCCTTTGGCAATATTTTAGAAATTTACAGCCATAGCTATGAACTCATCTACAGCGAAGGTGCTTATTAAGCCCAGATGAGACGCATCTCTATTGATATATAGATAAAACAGTAAAAGCGTGATGGACGATAAGTAACACGGGTTAGCTTTCGTCCGTCAACCCAACCCCGGTTAGGCCATCCGCTATAGAGTCGATAGAAAACTTAGCCACGCAACACTGCCCCATAAAAGCCAAGTGTGCTTTCACCATCTCAGTTACCGCCGCTTTATCGACATAACCTCCGGTAAACTGAGGCACACATCGATTATCGTTTTTTATATCTAAGCGATAAACGGCACCCGTCGTATCAATCAGCAGGTCCCCCTCAACATAAGCCGCTAAATACAGATCGGTATCCGATCCCCACTCAGTAGCACTGGGAACAAACCTGAGTTCGCTTTCACCTTCATATTTAATTACCGCAGGCCAAGCAATCACTCGGAACCCTCATCATAAAACAACCGTTAAACGGGGATCAGGGAGCAGCATAAAGCTGAGCCAACCCTGTTTCGACACCTGCAGTAAATCCATCCACCAACTGCGCCCCTTTTCCATTTCTCACGTACCCATCGAGCACATAGATTTCAACCGATAAACTAAGCCGGTTGTCACCATCTAACTGGTTAAACAGAACCTCATCCACCCTAACCCGAACATAGGTTTTTGTGGGAGGGCCTTGTTCCGCCTGTAGGGCTAAGCAAGTAAACCCTTTACCCCGTTTTCTCACATCAAGCACATCATTAAAGCAGCGCGTGTAGGTGATAGCAAAGTGATGCTCAACCAAAAACGCATGAATAAGCCCAAGTGCCAGAACGTAGTTTCTCTCTTCGGCTATAAACTGTTTCTGATAGATCAGCTGAAGGGCCTTAGGAGGTTCACCGTTAGGCCCCACCTCTTGATCCTCATATGAAGACGCGTCGAAACACCCCACTAAACAAAGTAAAAACAAAAAAAGGGGTGCTCTACACATCGACCTATTCCCTAACGATTAACGCCGCGTCCATCGTCTACGCGCGCTTATTTTCTACCCAAAATTCGGAGTATGCGTAAAAACAGGTTAATAATATCCATATACAACGCAGCAGCACTGTCTACCGCATTATCATAGGTTTTAGGGATAGCATTCGCCCGTGCCCAGTCATAGCCAATGTAACCACAAAAAATAATGGCAACGATCCAATCTAAAATACCGTGGTGGGTATTAAAGATGAACACCTCAATTAACTCGACCACGATGACACATAGCAATGCGATGGACAGGCCCCCTATTATTTTCTGAAAAAAGGCCGGGTACATCGAACCTAAAAGCATCATAACAAACGTCACCATACCGGTAACTCTGATCGCTTCTAATACAATAGATGGGTCATATTGGCTCACAACCATATTAATAATGAGCCCAAAGGGCACCACAACAAAGTTATAGCCAACAAAGCTAACCATAGGGCAATCCGACTTTTTAAAAAGATAAATACCAAAAAAGCAGGACGCAAAATAACCAATAAAGAAAAAGAACGGATTGACGCTGCTTATAAGCTCGACAGGTACGTTGAGCACCATCCACCAGTTAATCGCAAAGCCCCAGATCAAGGTTAAACCAATCACCAAATTGTACATGGACGCGCTGATTAACTGATCACTTGTTTCCGTTCTATCAAATACACCTACATCCATTATAATTCCCTCTATTTAATTTCCATTATAGGCTCACCGTTAAGGTGGCTTAACCAAAACAGCAACACAAGCCTCTCATCTTTTTTTGTTCAAGACTCAGCCCATACCGCGTACGCTATCGCTTTATTTTTTAATAACCCTGTGAGCGAATGACAGCCTCAGGGATCTCACCGCTCTCAAAGTATTTTATAACATTACGCGCAACAATTTTTGAAGCTGTTTGAATATGCGTAGGCGCAGAGATATGGGGGAGCACCGTTACATTAGGCGCCGTCCATAAAGCGCTTTCGCTAGGTAAAGGCTCAGTGTTAAACACATCTAACACCGCATGGCTTATCTGACCTGTTGCTAAGTGAGATAGCAGCGCACCTTCATCGATAATTTGACCACGGGCAAAATTAATAAGGGATGCACCGCGAGGTAAAAGGCCTAAGCGCTTATCATCTAATAAATGGCGTGTTTCTGCCGTTAAAGGTAACAAACAGATCAATATATCGCTCTGTGCTAATAGGTCATTAAACCCCTCTTCACCACTTAAACAAGTGACGCCCTCAATTTCAGTTAACCGCCGACTCCAACCGCTAACATTAAACCCATTTAAAACTAACCGTTCCGCCGACTTTCTGCCTAATTGACCTAAGCCTAAGATCCCTACCTTGCGGTCGCTTAGCGCCACTAGATCATGCTGTATCCACTCTTTTCTTCGCTGCTGACACAGGTAGCGCGGCATATCACGATGTAAATAAAACGTCCATGCCGTTACAGCCTCAGCCATGGTAGAAGCCAGATTAGGATCGATCATCCGCACGATCTCAAACTGGGCATGAGGTAACTCAGCAACAAGCCGCTCGACCCCGGCCCATACACTCTGCACCCAACGCAGGTTAGGCAGATCAGCCAACGCTTGGGGATCAGGGTTAGCAACAATAGCCACCTCTATTGTCGGGCGCTGTTCCGCTGTAATCTCTTCATAGCGGATAAGCTGAGCCTCCGCTAATAACGGGCTTATTTTAGCTAACCACGCCGCTTTCTCTCTATTTGAAATAGTGCCAACAAATGCGATGTTTTTCTGCATAAAGATACCCTGCTAATAGACAGGCCAAAGCACTGTGAATCATGACCTAACGTAAACATAACGAACCTCGCCATTGTGCCCGATAGGGTTTCTATCCGAAAGGTTTCTGTTTTTTAGGGTCGATTGAGGCTGACATTGACATTTTTCGCTCTGTCGCTTGATCACAGCAAGGTACTTAACCCTGCTTTAACCTTGACCTTGTTATCTTGGGTGTTAGTAGACGTTTATCCGTATTCATCTAAGTATATATAGCCTGAATACGCTGCTGTCTTAAGCCTCGTCTTTTACTTACTTATTTAAGGAGCGTTTCACCATGAAATTTTCACGCGGCATCGGAGGGCTAGTGCTTATAACGGCTTTACTTAGTGGCTGCCAACAAGACAGCGCACCCACGAGAAGCACGTCAGTTCCTGCCGTCTCCTATATTAACGTGACCGCGACAACACATAAGATAGATACCAAAATGCAGGCGCGTGTTGTGGCATCCCAGATGGCAGAAGTCCGCCCTCAAGTCAGCGGTATTATTCAACAACGCCAATTCAAAGAGGGCAGCCTAGTCGAACAAGGGCAGTTGCTTTATCAGATCGACCCAGCCACCTTCCAATCTGCGTATAACGAAGCCAAAGCTAATTTAAACAGTGCCAAAGCGACGCTTCAAACGGCAAAGTTAAAAGACCAACGCTATGCCAAACTCATCAAACTCCAAGGGATCTCTCAACAGGATGCCGATGATGCCCATGCGACTTATTTAGAAGCCAAAGCCAATATTGAGAAGTATCAGGCAGCCTTAGAAACCGCCGCAATTAATCTTGAATACACCCAAGTTAAAGCCGCTATTTCTGGACATATCGGTATCTCTAGCGTTACTAAAGGGGCTTTAGTCACAGCGCAACAAGCCTCCGCACTAGCCACAATCCGCACCTTAGATCCTATCTATGTGGATATGACCAAAAGCAGTACTGAGCTATTAAAACTGCGCCAACTCATGCGTAAAGACGAGCTTAAACAAGGCAACGCGTCAGTCACACTTACCTTGGAAGATGGCAGTGAATACGACCATCAAGGCCAGCTTAAAATGCAGGAAGTATCGGTTGATGCATCAACGGGGACCGTCACCTTACGGGCAGAGTTTCCTAACCCTGATGGGTTATTGCTACCCGGTATGTTTGTACGCGCCCAAGTAAATGAAGCGATCGATGAAAACGCCATTTTGGTGCCCCAGCAAGGCATCTACCACAATGCCGATGGTACAGCGTATGCCTACGTTATTAGCGATGACAACCACGTAGAAAAACGCACTGTCGAGACCGTTAATGCTGTCGATAACCGGTGGCTGATCGCTAGCGGTTTATCCGTCAACGATAAACTCTTAGTTGAAGGCTCAGGCAAAGTCCGTCCCGGTAGCGAGGTCAAACCGGTGCGCGTGGAAATGAATGGCAATGGGGCCGTAGTAACAGTGGCACAACCTGCGACTGATGCTTCAGCCACCCAAGGGGGAGTGTAAGTTATGTTAGCCCGCTTCTTTATCGACCGACCCGTTTTTGCGTGGGTTATTTCAATTGTGATTATGCTGACCGGTATCGCCTCGATTATGTCGTTACCTATCGCACAATACCCCAGCGTTGCTCCGCCTGTTATCAGCGTAAAAACCTCCTATACCGGTGCTGATGCAGAGACCGTTGAAAACAGCGTTACACAAATCTTAGAACAACAGCTCACTGGGCTTGATGGGTTATTGTACTTCTCATCGTCGAGTACCTCCGATGGGTCCGCAACCGTGAGTATCACCTTTGAAGAAGGGACGGACCCCGATTACGCTCAAGTACAAGTACAAAACAAAGTGCAGCAGGTTAACTCACGCTTCCCTGAATCTGTACAGTCTCAAGGGGTCACCGTTACTAAGTCCAACTCCGACTTCTTACTGGTAACCGCCGTCTATGACGCCACAGATCAAGCATCCGCCTTTGATATCTCAGACTATATCGCCTCCAATATGGAAGACTCATTAGCCCGTATCCAAGGTGTCGGTGATGTTCGAGTCTTTGGTGCACAGTATGCTATGCGTATCTGGTTAGACCCGACCAAGCTCGCGGCCTACGAGCTTATGCCGTCTGATATTACCAGCGCGTTAGCTGCACAAAATGTGCAAGTCCCCGCAGGTAAGATCGGTGCCACCCCCGCGCTGCCTTATCAAGAGCTCAATGCCACCGTTACGGCACAGTCGATGATGTCCACACCGGAACAGTTTCGCAATATCATCATTAAATACGATGCGTCCGGTGCTAATGTGCGCTTGAGTGATGTGGCCCGTGTTGAAATTGGCAGTGAAAGTTACGATGCGATTCCCCGCTTAAACGGCCACCCCGCTTCAGGGATTGCGGTGATGTTATCGCCGGGTGCCAACGCACTCGATACCGCTACACGGGTTAAAGATAAAGTCGCTGAGCTTGAAGCAAGTCTACCTGACGGTTACAAAGTCACCTTCCCTCGGGACAGTACTGATTTCATTAAAATATCTATCAGTGAAGTGGTACAAACCCTCGCCGAAGCGATCGTCTTGGTTGTACTGGTTATGTGGCTGTTTTTGCAAAATTGGCGGGCCACGCTGATTCCTGCAATCGCGGTACCGGTCGTATTATTAGGCACCTTTGGCGTGCTATCCGCCTTCGGTTTTTCTATCAATACCCTCACTATGTTTGGTATTGTTTTATCCATTGGTCTGCTGGTTGATGATGCGATCGTAGTGGTAGAGAACGTCGAGCGTTTAATGCGCGAGAAAAACCTGTCACCGCGGGATGCCACCATAGAATCGATGTCAGAGATCAGTAGTGCGCTTGTCGGTATTGCGGTCGTCTTATCGGCGGTCTTTTTACCTATGGCCTTTTTTGGCGGCTCGACCGGTGTTATCTATAAGCAGTTCTCCATCGCCATTGTCTCCTCCATGACCTTGTCGGTTATTGTGGCCCTAACACTCAGCCCAACCTTATGTGCCAGTCTGCTGACAAAAACAGAACACAACAATCACAGCAAAGGCTTTTTCGCTGGTTTTAACCGTGTGTTTGATCGCATGACCGCCTCTTATACCGGTCACGTACAAAGCATCATTAGCCGTAAGGTACGCTGGGTTTTAGTGTATGGCGTGATTGTGGTGATACTCGGCTTACTGATTGTCCGCCTACCCACCAGCTTTCTACCACAGGAAGACCAAGGCAGCACCATGTTCCAAATTAGCCTACCGGCGGGCGCATCGATCAAACGTACCCGTGCAGTCGCCGAACAGGTTGAAGAGTACCTAGCGGAACAGGAAACCGATACGGTGATTCGTGCCTTCTCTATTTCTGGCTTTAACTTCTCAGGTAGCGGCCAAAATGCCGGTATGGGGTTTGTCTCACTAAAACCCTGGGATGAGCGCGTGCGAGAGGATCAAAGCGCTGATGCACTCATTCAGCGAATGAATAAAAACCTATCCTCCATTCGAGATGCCAATATTTTTGCCATGTCACAACCGGTGATACGCGGACTCGGCCAAAGCGATGGTTTTACCTTCGAGCTACAAGCGGCCGCTGGTACCAGCCGTGATGAGTTAACCGCATTAAAAGATGCACTCCTCATTAAAGCACGCCAGAGCAGCTTACTCACCGCCATCCGCGAAGGCGCATTAAGTGAGACACCACAACTTAAAATTGATATAGACAACGGCAAAGCAACCGCCTTAGGTTTGTCATTATCCGATGTAGCCAACACCCTCACCTCCGCGTGGGCGGGCACCTATGTAAACGACTTTATTGATGGCGGACGCGTTAAAAAAGTCTATGTTGAGAGTGATGCTGAGTATCGCTCAAAACCTGAAGACCTTAATGAATGGCATGTGCGTGGCAAAAACGCCGACGGCAAAACCACCATGACCCCCTTCTCGGCATTCAGCACTGCCTCCTGGTCCAACGCCCCTCAAAGCCTGTCACGCTTTAATGGTATCTCCTCCTATGAGATACAAGGCGCACCGGCCAGTGGCGTTAGCTCAGGTCAAGCGATGGCAGAAATGGAGCGCCTAACCCAAGAGGTGGGACAAGGTAAATTAAGCTATGCATGGAGTGGTTTATCCTACCAAGAGAAACTCTCCAGCGGGCAATCTACCATGCTATATGCGATCTCTATTTTAGTGGTTTTCCTTGCCTTAGCCGCGTTGTATGAAAGCTGGTCTGTGCCGCTATCCGTTATTCTTGTCATTCCATTAGGTGTGGTAGGTGCCGCATTAGCTACTACCCTGCGTGGACTAGAAAACGATATTTACTTCCAAGTTGCACTCTTAACAACCATCGGCTTGGCATCAAAGAACGCCATTCTTATAGTGGAGTTTGCGGAAGCCTCCTATCAACGCGGCACCTCGTTAATCGATGCTGCGGTGCAAGCGGCTAAACTCCGTTTACGCCCTATTATTATGACGTCATTAGCCTTTATCTTCGGCACCCTGCCTTTAGCGCTATCATCTGGCGCAGGGGCAAATAGCCGTATCTCGATTGGTACAGGGATTGTCGGCGGCACATTAACCGCCACGATTTTGGGGATCTTTTTTGTACCTCTGTTCTTTGTGTTAATTCGTAGTCTCTTCCCTAAAAGACGTCCGGTGTACGCCGACGACAGTAACCAAGGGGACAATACCCATGCCTAAGGTAACAATGAACACAGTGCGCAACGTTAAGTTACTCCCGATAGCTGGCGCACTCATTCTGCTTGCGGGTTGTAGCTCATTAGCGCCGGACTATACCCGCAGCGAGCTCCCTGTCCCCGCGACGTGGCAAAACCAGCCCGATGCAGACAGCCAAGGTTTATCAAACCAACAGGCGATGCAGGTGCCCTTTAAACACTTTATTAAGGATACCCGCTTAACCCAAGTAATCGACTTGGCCCTTAGCAACAACAGAAGCTTACGCCAGACCTTAGCCGACGTGGAGGCCGCCCGCGCGAGTTACCGTATTCAACGGGCCGATCTGGTTCCTCAACTGGATATTGGGCTAAGCGGTAACCGCAGCAAAGCCTCTGGTAGCATTAACTCAACCTATGAGGCCGACGTCGGTTTAAGTGGCTATGAGATTGACCTATTTGGTAAAAACCGGAGCCTCAGCGAAGCCCAAATGGAAGCCTATTTAGCCAGCGCTGAAACCGCCAAAGCCGCGAAGATCGCCCTTATTAGTGAGATCGCTAACGCATGGCTCACCTTAGCAGCGGACCAAAGCGCTCTACAGCTGGCAACAGAAACCGAGAGTAATGCCCAGCAAACCTTAGCGATTACCCAAAAGCGGTTGAGCTTAGGTGTCGACTCACAAATCGATCTAGCCAACGCCGAAACGGTTTATCACAGTGCGCGCTCAGATAGTGCCCTGTATACCACACAGGTAGCACAGGATCTTAACGCGTTGCACTTATTAGTCGGCCAACCCTTTGATGAAAACCTGTTGCCCGACGCCCTGCCTGACAGCGAAAACTTAGTAACCGATGTGCCTGCGGGACTCTCCTCGTCAGTACTACTCCAACGCCCTGATGTGTTGGCCGCTGAACATAACTTAAAATCAGCCAACGCTAATATCGGGGCTGCCCGTGCGGCCTTTTTCCCTTCCCTATCATTAACCACAACAGGCGGTGTCGCCAGCTCAGTGTTAGCTGATATTTTTAGTGGCGGTGCCAGCACTATCTGGACCTTAGCGCCCAGCCTAACCCTGCCCATTTTTGATAGCGGCGCAAACGATGCAAGTCTAGCGTACAGCGAAGCCCAACAACGTAAACAGCTTGCAGCATACGAGTATGCCATTCAAACTGCATTCTCTGAGGTCGCTGACGCATTAGCACGCAGAGCGACAATACAGGCACAACTCAACGCGGAAGAAGCCTTAGTAAACGCCGCAAGTCGAAGCTATTCGCTCTCCCTTGCCCGGTATCAAAATGGTGTGGATAGCTTCCAAAATACCTTAGAGGCTCAACGCACTATGTACAGTGCAAAGCAGTCGCTCATTAGCACACGGCAGACCGATCTAACCAATCGTATTACACTCTACCGTGTCTTAGGGGGTGGGTTAGCTCCTAGCGACTCGGAAAACGATCAAGGTTAGCCCATAGCCGATGCGGTTAAGTGTATATTTTAAAGGGGGTATAAATAGGTGAAAACGGCCATACTATCCGTTGAACTCGCCCCCTATACAGCGCGTGATCGCGATACGGCAGCGAGAAAAGATAAAGGAATAGTTTCTGCATGACACATGTACTACTGGTTGAAGATGATATTGATCTTGCCACCACCATTGTTGATTATCTCGAACTTGAGTCCATTGATTGCGACCACGCCAGTAATGGACTAATGGGGCTAAATTTAATAGAGCGTAATCATTATCAAATGATAATACTCGATATTAATATGCCTAAAATGGACGGGTTAACCTTGTGTAGCACCCTACGCGAAAGGGGCATGGATATTCCTGTACTCATGCTAACGGCGCGTGACAGCCTTGAGAATAAACTGCAAGGATTTGAAGCCGGCAGTGATGACTACCTAATAAAGCCCTTTGCCATAAAAGAGCTCGTGGCACGGGTGCACGTACTGTCAAAACGTCGTAGCGGCGAAGTAAAGCGGTTAATGTTAGGTGATTTGAGCCTCGACTTAACTCAACACAGTGCCCAGTTAAAACAACACAAGCTAAAACTATCCCCTATCGCATTTAAATTATTAGAAGTCTTAGTACGTGCCAGCCCACAAGCGGTCAGTCGCCAACAGATTATGCAAGCGGTATGGGGCGATGAACAGCCAGACAGTAATAGTCTAAAAGTACATATCCACCATCTACGCAAACAGCTTGATGCAGAGATGAGCAACATTACATTAGAGACCATTTCAGGTGTTGGCTTTGCCATTAAAGAGAAAAATGAAGGAGCCTTATCGTGAAAATCCGGCCAAGTCTCAAACTGTATTTTTTCATCAGTGTCGTCCTACTTGGCTCGGTCATGGCGATTGGTTTCTCTTTATTAAGCGTTAATTACTTTATTAATGGGCTCGATAAAGGCTTAAACAGCGTGATGATTGATATCGCGAAAACAACCGAAGTGGAAGATGGACACCCCGTCAATGTCATCGGTTTTCATGTTGCTAAGCGCTGGCAAGATACCCCCGCTGTTATTCAACAACGCTTCGAGTCACCACCACAAGACGCCAATCAACTTCAAAAAAGAAAAGACCAGTCGTCGGTCTTTTCTATTCCTGAAAACCTTTTCTTTGTGGTATTAGCCTATACCGATGAGGGCGAAAAACGGTTCGTCTCAAAAAATATACTCGAAAACAACGGACTTGAGCACCCCGGCGCTCAAGTCCCTAAAAAAAACCGTCTCTATTGGGCTCTTTTTACCGCCCTTGCCGCCATTATTATCTTTTCATTTGTCTTAGTCATGATTATGCAAAAAATCGCTAAGCCTATCGAATCCTTAAAAAACTGGGCCAAATCACTTAACCAAGACAGCGTTCAACATTCACCGCCGGACTTCAGTTATAACGAACTCAATGTGCTCGCCTCATTAGTCCAGAGCAGTCTCATCTCGGCCCACCAAAGCTTAGAACGCGAGCAACGTTTTTTGAGTTACGCCAGTCACGAGTTGCGCACCCCCATCTCTGTTATTCGAAGCAATGTGGACCTACTCACACGACTCAGTGAAAAGTCGCCCCTCAGTGACAAACAACAGCTCACGTTACAGCGTATACAACGAGCAGGCTTAACCATGAGCGACTTAACCGAAACATTGCTTTGGCTGAGCCGTGACGATGAGCACGATATGGCACCCGAACCCGTCAACCTCCATGCAAAAATTAATCTTTTGTGTGACGAGCTCGATTATCTGCTTAATGACAAAAGCGTTGAGGTGCAGATCGAAGGCGAGCCCTGCAGGGTCAATGTAAGAGCAACCGCCTGCCATATTGTGTTAAGCAACCTGATTCGTAATGCTTACCAACATACCAGCTATGGTGAAGTAAAGATCAAGCAGGTTGGCAGCCGTACCACCATTATTAACAGCAACCATAATAATGATACGACATCCTCAATAGATGACGCCTCAAACAAGAAAGTAGCAACAGGGTATGGTTTAGGCTTACAGCTGAGTGAAAAAATCATTAAGCGCCACGGCTGGTTTTATGAAATCACCGATGAACAAGGACGCTACCAAGTCACCGTCGACTTTGGTGATAATAAAGGCGTGAGCTAATATTTAGAACGCTTTGTAGGGAGCTAACCTTTGGCCGAAGCCGGTAGAATCGCACGCTGCCCCTTTCGCTCACGGGGTGAGCTCCTACAAAAAAGCGATCCTTGTAGGCGGCCAACCTTTGGCCGAAGCCGGTAGAATCGCACCCTGCCCTTTTCGCTCACGGGGTGAGCTCCTACAAAAAAGCGATCCTTTGTAGGCGGCCAACCTTTGGCCGAAACCGGTAGAATCGCACGATGCCCCTTTCGCTCACGGGGTGGGCTCCTACAGAAGAACGATATTAAAGCGTCCTTATAAGAGGCCAACCTTTGGCCGAAGCCGGTAGAACCCCACGCTGCCCCTTTCGCTCACGGGGCGGGCGCCTACAGAAGAACGATATACAGGCACCCTTGTAGGAGGCCAACCTTTGGCCGAAGCCGGTAGAATCGCACGCTGTCCCTTTCGCTCACAGGGTGGGCTCCTACAGAAGACCGATATTAAGAGGTCTTTGTAGGGAGCTAACTTTTGGCCGAAACCGGTAGAACCCCACGCTGTCCCTTTCGCTCACGGGGCGGGCGCCTACAAAAGAACGATAGGCAGGCACCCTTGTAGGAGGCCAACCTTTGGCCGAAGCGGTGTTTCGACTGAGATAAAGTAGATCCCACACTGCAATGTTAACGCAGGTGGGATTTATAGGGCGGGTATTAAGCTATATCAAAACGATCAGCGTTCATCACTTTGACCCATGCGGCTACAAAGTCCTGCACAAACTTCTCTTTGTTGTCATCTTGGGCATAGACTTCGGCGTATGAGCGTAGAATTGAGTTAGAACCAAAGACTAAATCAACGCTTGTGGCTGTCCATTTCACTTGATTCGTCTGACGGTCACGAATTTCATACAGGTTCTGGCCACTAGGCTTCCAGCTGTAATTCATATCCGTAAGGTTGACGAAATAGTCATTGGTTAGTGCCCCTTCTTGCTCAGTAAACACACCATGTTGAGTGCCACCATAGTTGGTGCCTAACATACGCATACCGCCGACAAGTACCGTCATCTCTGGCGCGGTTAAGCCCATCAGTTGGGTACGGTCTAGCAATAACTCTTCGGGGCTAACCGCGTAATTCCGTTTTGACCAGTTCCGGTAGCCGTCATGTACAGGCTCAAGTACATCAAACGAATCCACGTCAGTCATCTCATCGGTGGCATCACCGCGTCCGGGGGTAAACGGTACATTCACCTCAAAACCTGCCGCTTTTGCGGCCTGCTCAACACCCACATTACCCGCCAGAACAATCACGTCAGCAACGCTGGCACCGGTTTCGTTTGCGATATCCTCAACCACAGCCAACACCTTGGCTAAACGTTCAGGTTCGTTCCCCTCCCAGTCCTTTTGCGGCGCAAGGCGAATACGTGCGCCGTTGGCACCACCACGCTTGTCCGAGCCACGGAAGGTACGTGCACTGTCCCATGCGGTAGCGACCATCTCACTCACGCTCAAGCCACTGGCAGCGATTCTATCTTTTACGGTTTGGACTGCGTAATCAGTATTTCCTGCGGGTACAGGGTCTTGCCAGATAAGGTCTTCCGCTGGCACATCGGGACCGATATAGCGGGCTTTGGGGCCTAAATCACGATGGGTTAATTTAAACCATGCACGGGCAAAGACTTCAGAAAAATAAGCCTGATCCTGTTGAAATTTCTCGGATATCTTCCGGTATTCAGGGTCCATTTTCATCGCCATGTCGGCGTCGGTCATAATCGGATTGTAGCGGGCTGATAAGTCTTCAACATCGACAGGCTTATCATCTTCGTTGATATTGATAGGCTCCCACTGCCATGCACCGGCTGGGCTCTTTTTCAGCTCCCATTCGTAGTTAAGTAGCAGTTTAAAATAACCGTTGTCCCACTGGGTTGGGTGTGTGGTCCATGCCCCTTCTATACCGCTGGTCACCATGTCACGGCCAATACCGCGCTTGGTTTTATTTAACCAACCAAAGCCTTGGTCTTCGAGCCCCGCCCCTTCAGGTTCTGGCCCCAACAACTCGGCATCACCATTACCGTGACATTTACCGACGGTATGGCCCCCTGCGGTCAGCGCAACGGTTTCTTCATCGTTCATCGCCATACGTTCAAAGGTAACGCGGATATCATGGGCGGTTTTAAGCGGATCGGGATTGCCATCCACCCCTTCAGGGTTAACATAAATAAGCCCCATCATCACTGCGGCTAAGGGGTTATCAAGATCTCGTTCACCGGAGTAACGGCTACCTTCACTGCCACTTGGCGCAAGCCACTCTTTTTCTGCACCCCAATAAGTATCTTTTTCTGGGTGCCAAATATCTTCACGACCAAAGGCAAAACCAAAGGTTTTTAACCCCATTGATTCATACGCAATCGTGCCCGCATAGGCAATCAAATCAGCCCAACTAAGCTTGTTACCATATTTCTTTTTGATCGGCCAAAGGAGACGACGGGCCTTATCTAAATTGGCATTGTCTGGCCATGAGTTAATCGGGGCAAAACGCTGATTACCCGTACCGGCCCCACCGCGCCCATCCGCAATACGATAGGTACCTGCCGCATGCCAAGACATACGGATCATTAGTCCACCATAATGCCCCCAATCGGCGGGCCACCACGCTTGGCTGTCGGTCATTAGGGCATGCATATCTTTTTTAAGCGCCTCAACATCAAGCTGTTTTACCGCGTCCTGATAGTTAAACGCTTCGCCCATCGGGTTAGTCTTGCTGTCGTGCTGATGCAAAATATCGAGGTTTAGGGCCTTAGGCCACCACTCCATTGCCGTCATACTGCTCTCTGTAGCACCACCGTGCATCACAGGGCATTTATTATTAGACATGACTCTTCTCCGGTTTATCGCGTAATAAGTAAGTTTTTAGCGGTATTTCATTAAACGCTACTGACACAACACTATTAACCACTTCAGGCTTTATATGAAAATGTATCTCCCTATTCGCTCCATAGGTTTTCACTATCAAGCTTTATAGGTAACTACTTAGACAAGCGCTAATTGATATATTGCTAATATGTATAGCACACAGAAAGGGAATAGGACGGAAAGGTTTGGGGATATGATTTTTTATTGCGGGGAGTCACAACCGGGTTTTACTTTTGTTATTTTAAGAGAACCTAAGGGTTAGGCCTTGCATTGTGCGCATTACCTCTGGAAGTTAAGCGACATAACGCACCTAAAAATTCGATTCTTAGCGGTCTGACATAATTCACGCGTCTTGTGAAAGCCTATTAAAAACAACAATAAATCAACTTAAAAATATGGGCTTAATTAGGTATTAGTCACCAATATGCACGATGCAAGACCTGACCCCGTTGTGAATTCAGCGACAATGATCCACTACAGCTATTTGTTAAACGTCCCATTCTTCAACTTCCCTATTAATCCATATCCAGTAAACAAGACGCCCAACACAAAAGTAATACCTACAAAAGCAAAAAATCGATCATCACCATCAGCTTGAGTAACTATTGGTTCACCTCTGCGGAATGATAGCTCACCAGACATCAGGGATAGTCCAGCTATGCACATTAATAAAACCCCTCCCGAGATGCTATTAACGTATTCGCTAAGGCGTTTTTCCTCTCGTTTTGTTTCTATGAATTTTTCTCTCTCTTTTCCTTCATATTTTTTGGATTCGGTAAGTACTTCGTCATGTTCGGCTTTCGTTGCCTGAGATATCCAAAAGGGAGCAGCAAGAAAGACTCCAATAAAGCCAAGTGGTATAAGCAGCATTAGAAAGAATTCCACAAACACTCCTTGTGACGTTTAATACCACCAACAGAAGCCGCCGGAACAAAGGAAGCGGCTAGTAAGCGGTCCTTTCTAATTGACCTTGTTAAGTGATTTGTGCCTCTATATCTTTTAGCTGCACTTCCCACCACAACAAAGCATCCCTAATAACATCTCTACAGTCTTCACCGGTAAACTCTCCGTCACTTAGAGGACAAAACAGCTCATTTCTTAATTCACCGGTGTGATCGCCACGACGAATGATGACAGAACCATTCATAGACATAAATCCAACTTCATACTCTTTGAGAAGCACATTTCGTTCTTTGTCTATAAATTCCCAGAATATCTTGTTTTCGCGTTTATTGGCTTGCCAAGAACTCCATGCTTTTGTAATGGCGGTCTTTCTGTCTTGATTCTCTGCGCCATCAACTTTGTCCAAGACGTGCCCAACGGCCCAGAGAAGAGCAATGGCTGATATCCAAAGGAGTTTAAATCGTTGAGGGTCCGTTTCTACGTCTAGCAGGTCACATGCAGCCCAACAATCTTTAAGAACTTCACGTGCTTTCATGGATTCATCCTTGAGTTTATAACAGCTTAAAGGGCTCTGACCCCTTTCATTTTCACGCCTTGGGAAAATCTATCAAAAACAACAATAAATCAACTTAAAAATATGGGCCTAGTTAGGTATTAAGTCACCAATATGCAAGACCCGACCCCGTTGTGTGCTTTATTGCCGCTCGTCGCTACCGGCTTTTACTTTTGTTATTTTAACAAGTGAAGTTCAGTTGAACGCTAGTTAGTTTTCATTTTCGCCAGATAGTAAAAACTTTCGTAAATCTCGCTCTTGCCTTAACACGTGAAGAATATAAACTAAATCCTTATCAACTTTGTAGAAAACGCGGCAAGGGTTTACGACTAATTCTCGATAATTTAAAGTCGAAATCTCTTCAGGGATTCGGCCTGAGTCAGGAAATTGTTCGAGCCTTTCCACCTTATTGAAAACTTTTTCTACTAATTGCCTCGCAGCGAACGGATGACTCACTGCAATATACTCAGCTATATGGTTTAGATCATCTAGTGCCGGCTCAGTCCAAATTATTTGAGCCATTTACTCATCTTCTCTTTGGCTTGTGACATATCCACTGTTCGACCTTCACGGATAGCCTGCTCGCCTTTCGCGATACCTTCTAGGATTTTCATCCGTTCTACCATTAACTCGTAATCAGCTACGTCAAGCAAATAGGCTGATGGCTGACCATGCTCAGTTATAAGAATAGGTTCTTTTGACTCATGCAGATCAGCGAGCAGCTTTGTTGCTTGCCGCTTTAACGTCGTGACAACTTCAGTTCTCATAGTAACACCTTAAATTAAAATGTATCACTATAGTATCACTCCGTTTCAAAGAAAACTAACGCCCGCAGCAAGCGCGCCGCTTTTTGGCGTCGCTTTGCCTGCGATTGTTAGGGCGTGAAGCCACAGATAACTGCCTGATATGCGCCATACATTGCATACCCAAAGGCGCTGAACCCCACGAATACCGACGCAATAGCCAAGTACCTGAAGACATGCCCCCTCTTGTGATATTTATCATTTTCATCCTCACTTTCCGAGTAGCATGCTTGGCTGAAATACCTAAATGAGAAACCGATGGCGCCAGAGAGAACCCCTACACCAAACAATAACAATGGTAATGCCAACATGCTCGCAAACGTAGCGCCAGAATCTTTGCCTGCTAAGTTACTCAAAACACCTAGCAGAGCTATAACCGCGCCACCATTGATTATAAGCAGAGCATGGAGCGCACTTTTTCCGGCCTCCAAGACAGCATTTAACATTGCTATGCTGTGCTGACTTTGCGCTGCATAATGGGCAAGCATGCCTTCGTGTTTTTGCCGGCGGGATTCTTGTGAAGTTCCAGCATCGCGCTCTAATGCATTTAGATAGTTGCGTAATGCCGAAACTTGCAATTGGTCAACACCCCGAGCGGAAACCTGATCTAGCTGTTGCCGAAATGCATCAATGACTTCTTGGCTTTCCATAGTATGAGTCCTAACATTTGTATATACGGGGGTCCGTGCATCTTCCCACATCGCTATTTGTTAAAAAAACAGATGTAACTATTTGAGAAGAAAGGAATAATTATAAAAAAATTATACTCTTCCGTAACAAAACAAGCGTGCATATTAACAATTGATATACAGGGGTCCGTATATCTACCCGCACCGCTATTGGTTAAAAACAGATGTAACCATTTGAAAAGGAAGGAGAAACTAAAGAATCGAAGCGCACTCTTCCGTGACAAAACGAGCATGCGCATTAACAATTGATCTACATTACCCGATTAAAAGGTGCTGTATATCTACCCATGCCAGACATCCACCTGTCTGATTTATAACTATTTTTAACCTAAGCTGGGTGGCAATACAAGACCTTCGCTCACAGGGTGAGCTCCTACATCAGAGTCGTTCCATTTCTTACGAAAGTCCGTAAAGATATAGGTCATTTTTATATGGATTTTATTGAGTGATTACATGGCCGGTATAGCAACCGGTACGGGCTGCTGGCGGTAGAACTGGCAGAGTAACCTGTACACCTCTGGCATGTGCGCCTTCATATTTTTTGGATCTTCAAAAAAGGTTTCACTGCATACAGCAAAAAATTCAGCAGGATCGGTTAAAGCATAATCGTCTAGAGGCAGTGGGCGGTGCTTTTTATAGTCATCCTGTAAACGGTCCCACGCCGCCGTAAAGATATCGTGCCACTCCCCTGCTTGCATATTTGGGTGCATAGGCGGTGCGCCATTAGCACCATCACGTAGCATATCCAGTTTGTGGGCGAGTTCATGTATGACCACATTGCTCGCTTTAGTCTGACGCGCATGTGCCCCACTTTCACACACTGATTGCCAAGATAAGATAACAGGCCCCTTAGACCACGCCTCACCACTCAAGCCCGGTGCTTGAGGATGAACCACCCCATCTTCACTACGGTAAGGGCGGTTAGGGATAAAATCTCCCTCGTAAATGATAAGGGTATACCAGTGATCGTACCAATCTAAACCTAAGTGCAAGATAGGCACACAAGCCATTGTGGCTACGTTCAAACAGATTTCAGGGGTAAGTTGGAAATCACCACCGGGGACAACGTCTTTGCGCACCAAAAAGCGGAAGGTCATCTCCCGCAAGGCATCCCGTTCAGCACCTTGATAGCGTTCCATCACGGGCCAATCAGCGATGGCTGACTCCCACTGCTGCGCGGTAAAGCCCATTTTTTTAACGCGCCGATTTTCCAACCAGCTGCGGAATCGTTTAAACATGATGAACTCGTTTATAGGCGGGTATCGTCATTATGCCGATAAATGGCGAATATACCGAGTGATATAAACGCCATCGTATAACGCAGTATTACGAAGCGATCGGTAGGCTTATAGTGCCCGCTTCGCTTTTTCAGTGAGCTGAACGGCCTGATCACATGCATGTGCTAACTCAACACCTTTCTTTATAAAGTGGTGAGAAAAGTAGTCTTTATGCTCATCATGCTCATGAAAGTGATGGGGCGTGAGTACTGCGGTTAACACCGGCACCTCAGTTTCTAATTGAACCTGCATTAAGCCGCTACAGACCGCTTGTGCAACAAAGTCATGGCGATAGATACCACCATCCACAACAAGACCGCTACAGGCAATCGCTGCGTACTGGCCACTTTTCGCCAGCAGTTTTGCTTGCAAGGGTATTTCAAACGCACCAGGTACAGCGATCACCTCGATCAGTGATAGATCATACCCACGTGAAGTTAACTCTTTTTTAAATCCATCCAGACAATTGAGAACGATCTCTTCATGCCACGTCGCATGTAGAAAAGCAATTCGTTGTGTTGCAGGATTGAAATTCGTTGAGCTCTGATTCATTACAAAATCCTATAAATAGAAAGTGAATCAGGGCGAACGGACAGGAAAAATACGCCGCATAGCGCGACACTACACCACTAAGGTAAGCGGTGTAGTTTACTATTTTGTCTGACACGTTCCCTATCATCCGGACTATAACCGTCGGCTCTGGAATCACACCAGATCTGCTGACCCTAAAAGAAAGCTCTTAAAGGCGCTCGCGGGCTTAGAAATAATTCTTTACCGCCGGTGGGGAGTTTCACCCCGCCCCGAGAACGAAATCGAAATTATTCGACGGCAGCGAATATACTGCCTTTTACCGTGCATTGTCAAAATCAGATGCGCTCACAGGGTGAGCGCCTACAAAAAAAACCATATTAACTCGCCCTTGTAGGAGGCCAACCTTTGACCGAAACCGGTAGAATCGCACGCTGCCCCTTTCGCTCACGGGATGAGCGCCTACAAAAACCATATTAACGCGCCTTTGTAGGAGGCCAACCTTTGGCCGAATAACGCAGAACTCGCTCTGACCCTTTCGCTCAAGGGCTGAGCGCCTACAAAAACCATATTAACGCGCCCTTGTAGGAGGCCAACCTTTGGCCGAATAAAGCAGAACTCGCTCTGACCCTTTCGCTCACGGGGGGGAGCGCCTACAAAAAACATATTAACGCGCCTTTGTAGGAGGCCTACCTTTGGCGGAATAAAGCAGAACTCGCTCTGACCCTTTCGCTCACGGGGTGGGCGCCTACAAAAACCATATTAACGCGCCCTGTAGGAGGCCAACCTTTGGCCGAATAAAGCAGAACTCGCTCTGACCCTTTCGCTCACGGGGTGAGCTCCTACAGAAGACCGATATTAATAGGTCTTTGTAGGAGGCCAACCTTTGGCCGAATAAGGTAGTAGGCCGCCGATATTCACTCAGACTTGTTAAGTTTAACAAGGTTGTAGATCTGCCAAACGCCCAACGGGAAAAATATAAACAATGTCACTATTGCACTGTTGATATAGTTTATGTTCGATGTCTTTTTCTCAGGAAAACGTTTTAGCTCACGAAGAGACAGTGCGGGAATAAGTACGGAAGGAATCGCGATTAAACAAAAACCCATCAATGCCCCCATAACAAAATCGATGCCTGTTGAGGTGGGCGAGTCAGTCGCCATCGTGCCTAAAATCAGAGCCATAAAAGCAGCAAAAATACTGCCGAGTAACATCTCTACGATGAGAGAAATTTTGAGATGTTTAATTCTTCGTTCCATAAAAAAACCGCCTAATCGAAAAAATAGAGTAGATGTATTATTCTCCTAGAGTGCCAAGCCCTCTCGTCTCACCGACGAGCAGGCCCACCTTTTCCAGGTCAAATAAGCGATTTTTATGGGATTGACGTGGATGAGTACACGCTTTATATGCCAGCACCTTGCCCTTGCGTTCAACAAAAACACCTGAACTATTAGGCCGAAAAACATGCAGATCTTGATGAACGGTATACGTAAAATCGTCTAAGGTGAAGGCGAGTTCGGAGGTACTTCCTTTAGCATAAGATGAAGATCCAAATGCATACTTCGCATTCAAATCCGCATAACTCGACGAAAATTCCAATTCGATATGATCCTTTACTCCATAACGATAGGTGAGTTCACCTAGCTTAGGACTAAATCCTTGTGTTAAACATATAGAGATCACCTTATTCTCACTCGCACACGAGAAGTACACGGTCTCTACATCACGACATAAATTGGGTTCATCAGCAAAAGCCTGATTAACCATACATAAAAAAACAGATGCCACCAGCTTAGTTCGCATTTAAAAACTCCATGTAAATGCTTAGCGCTAACACAAAAACAGCCTATATATGCTCTATTTCAGCAATGACTATGAACGGGACTTATAAATTTAGGGTTAGGCTGTCATGTGATATTCGATTAAAAATCCATATAGAACGCAGTATATAATTGACCGGAAAGTCAATTAGGATCGCAAATTCAACTCCTTAAGATTACTTAAGTCGTTAAGTTAATGCGTTGATTAAGCTCACTTAAAATTGAGTTACGTGTTAATAGTGACCTCTACATTAGAGGCATCAAGTCTAGACGCTGCAAAACGCACAACCCTTTATTGGTCATCGTCGTTACTCTTCAATAAAGCCTGTGTGAAGCGTGGTTAAGGCTTTTCTCGTTTTAAGCAACGACCTCTAGGTTCATCCCCTTCATGGAGCACAATGTCTGAATGCAGGAACGCTGCAGCCTCGGCAGAGCCTTTCACTTTGACCGCACTGCGCGCTAACATTTCTGCCTCAAATTCGCTAAGTACGCTTTCCCTAATACCCACCTCACGCCATTTAGATAAGGCTCTACACCCTTTTGCGATGCCTCGGGCCAGCGCGAGGGCATCCAATAGCGCTTGGTTTGCGCCTTGCCCTTTGAAGGGGCTCATCGGGTGTGCCGCATCGCCGATCAATGTCGCCTGCCCCACTTTCGCCAGCCGTTCGGGGGTCAGCAGTGCTCTGTCATACACCGGATAGCCCGAGACCAGAGATGGTTGGGTTGCAGCTAAAATCTGAGGTATAGGTTGATGCCATTGCGTTCTGCGGCACGCTTCATCTTTAAGCGCTTGTGCGCCTTGTTCACTCAACGCTTTAGCCTCCGCTTCGGGCATTGGGAAGCTAAGCTGCCACATCACTGAATCTGAATCATAGGGCATCATGTAGATCCGTTCATTACCATTAGCCGTTTGAAATACTGTAGCCCCATCAAGTAGCTCAGACTCAAGACCGTTTAGATCAGCTAAAGGGCAAATACCTAAAATGACAATACAGCCAAGGTAACGTAAAGGCGTAACCTCTTCATCCATGAGTAACTGGCGTACGGCACTGCGAATACCATCCGCACCAACGACAAGGTCAGCTTGAACCTGTTTCATCGTTCCATCGACGTTAAAACTCAGGTTAACCTTTTCATCCTCAGATGTTTGAACATCGACTAGCTGATGCCCCCACTGCACCACATCGTGGCTACCAAGCTGATCCAGCAACGCTAAACGCAAAGATTGCCGTGCAATATGAATATTGGTTCGTTTTGGCGATGTATTCACGCCTGAAGCCATCCACTTTCGTACTCCCCACTCACCGATCACTTTACCTGCGGTCGTATGAACCAGATGCCGTGTGGAAACTACCCCCTGATCTAACGTAAAAAGGCCCAAGCCTTCTATCGCTTTACTCGCCTGCTGTAAGGTCAACCCATACCCCTGAGAGCGAGTATCAAACCCACTGTCGCGCTCATAAAGGCTAAAAGGAATACCGCGGTGCAAACAGGCTACGGCTAAAGCAACCCCACCAATACCGCCACCAATAATGGCAACGTGCGGGTAGTTTTCACTATCGACCGAGGGGGGCTGCGCAGAAGGCAGTAGCCCTGAACCACCGCAGTTTACGCAGTCTTCAAGGTGGCCTTTAGGACGAACGGGCGCCATCGACGGTTCAGCGTTCGTTTTTTCAAACGCATCCAACGCCCTTTGGTAACTTAGCCGTACTTTTTTACGTAGCCGTCGGCGTCGCTTACCGCGTCCCTGACATTCCAGACAAACCGTCCAGCTACTCTCTTCGTTTTCCACTGTGCAAACGTCTTATATAGTGAATGTGATGTTAACTGCTCGGTTATCAGAGATAAGAGGATGGGGGGCTATCCCTTTTTAACTTCAGCCTTTTTATCTTCGGCTTTTTTAACACGTATTCTGTTATGGCCAACCGTTTTGTTGTTTAAGTTACTGATTGCGGCTTTAGCTTCACCGGGCTTTGGCATCTCAACAAACGCAAAACCTTTAGACGTACCACCATCGCTATCAATAACTAAGTTGCAGGACTGAACCGCCCCGAACTCTTGAAACAAACTTTTTAGCTCTTCTTCTGTTGTTAAACGATCTAAATTGCGTACTAATAATTTCATATCTATTCCGATCAAGGGTTATTCGTTAAAGGTAGACGCCGTCTATTGATAGGGACACTTGCGGTGTTAATTACCCGCCGCTAACAGAACACAGAAGCGACCGCCTATGCTAACTTATTCATATTGTTGGTATTCTTTTATCTTCAAGCTTAACCTGTCAGCTAAATAGCGATTAGCCTCTCCCAAAGCCTCTAAAATCACGATAGCTTCATTTTTATACTTGGCTATTTTTTCTTTAGTCCAATGGTGTGGAGGTGCTTGCAGATTAGTAATTCGATCCGATAGTTTAACCATCCAAACCTCTTTAGGCTCTTTTCTGATCCGGTTTAAACTATCAATCATTTGCGCCTCTTTCGTGGGAAGCGTTTTATCTTTAGAGAGCGCCATAACCCCCTTAGCGACATCAAGGCCAAAAGCTGCTTCAATATCAGCAAATGAGGTCGTTGTGTCTTCAATAGTGTCATGCAATAAAGCACAAACGACTAATAAATCGGGCCTCTCAATAGGGTCATGAGCCACAGCGGCCATCGCTTCCATGGCAACAAGACCAATGTGATTAATATAAGGTATCTCTTTGCCGGGAATCTGTTGCCCATTATGTGCTACAGAAGCGTAGTTCCATGCTTTAATGTACCTATCTTGATTCCACACACTCATTAAACCGTCCTTTAGACTAAACTCGTATTCTTATACAACGTCGTGTGATAACTAAGCGGGGTTTCTCAACGCGTTGCATGCCTTATAACAGTAAGCCGAGTATACACCTTATTGAATAAGCCTCGGTCATTGCTTTATAGCATCCATAAAAAAACACCGCTCTTTAGCGCCCTCGAACCTCGTCAAAACGCTCATCGCCTTTTCAGGCAATAGCAGTACCCGCTCAACCTAGCAACATTAAGAAGAGGTAATGATCATATCTAAGGGGGGAACTATGCAGCACATAAGGATAAGTATGCTAGGGAGCATGCAAACCTGATCACAAACCCACCTAAAACGGCCCTATGCCCGCTTAGGTAGTTTGTCATTAGATTTAAATGTTTTATTGAATCTATTTAGCTTAAAGCATATTTCTATTGAAGTAATTGGCTTTTTCTAGCTCTACAACATTCGCCCCAACATTAGGTACAGTGGGAAGCATAGCGACTAGTTTAGTGACGATAGCCTTTGTTAGACCGACTTTTTGCTCATCGCTTCGGCCTTCCATGATATGAGAAAACACATGAATAAAATCTTCAGTTTTCGTCCCTGTAGAGTAATTTTTATAAGTATTAACTCTGACTTTTATATCATTCTCATGAAACAGTTCAGTCGATTTTGCAACCGCATGTACTTGTTCAATAATGGCGCTTTCTGGCTGTAGGCTGAAGAGCGTTTCAGAACAGTCGATTAAAAAATGAGGCATGGATTTTCCTTTTAGTACGTTTAAGAGGCAAACAGGGGTAGCACGCGACTACAGCAAGGCACGGCTAGTTCGCTTGAGCTAGAACCACTCGGTTTCGCCCTTTCGACTTTGCTTGATATAACGCCTTATCAGCTTGGTCTAACAAATCATCAAAGGTTTCTGTCGGCGTCTCCAAACACGATACACCGATACTTACCGTAATGTTGACCTCTTTATCCGCAACGGCCAAGCTCAGCTCGGATACTTTATCTACGATGCGCTGAGCCAACACCTGCGCTTCAGCCTCGGTGGTTTCTGAAAGCAGTAAAATAAACTCTTCACCGCCCCAGCGTCCGATCAGATCACCGTTTCTGGCCTCGTTTAATAGCAGCTTCGATAGTTGACGCAGCGCCTTATCCCCCTGCGTATGGCCATAAAGGTCATTAATCTGTTTAAAGTAATCAATATCGAGCAGTAATAAACTTAACGCTCTCTTTTTTCTTAATGAAACATTCAATAAGGGGGTTAGTATTTTATATAAGCCCCGTCGATTGTAGAGGCCAGTTAATGGGTCGATATCCGCTAACCGCTCCGCCGTAATTTTCCCATCTTGAATAATCTTAAACTGGTAGGACAACGCTAATGCGAAAAGTACCGCTTCGATCAACATGGCTATTTCCAGCGCATGAAAACCGAGGTTACTATATTCGATCACACCCGACACCGTAAGCGTTGTATACACAGCGCCAACCGTTACAAAAATCGTGGCCGCCGCAAAATAACGTGCTTCTTTTATACCATTAAACATACCAACCACGCCTGAGGTAATCATCAAGGAGGCGAAGGGGATAATGGCGAAAAATGCGAGATAAAGTAATCGCACATTATCGCCCAGCAAAATAAAGAGCGCGCCTAACAGTATCAACGACCAGCATGTAAAACCTATGATGTAATGGAGTCGCTTCAACTTTTTTTGCGTATCTAAAAACCGAGTAGCAAACATCAATCCTGTCGTCGCATAAGCCAACATTAAGATAGGATTCAACCACAGCTGCCAAGTAACCTGTTCAGGCCATAACCACTGATAGCCATGACCGGTATAACTGAGGTTCATGAGTATAAAAAAGAATAGGTATTGCGAGTAATACAGATAGCGGCGGCTTTTTAAGCTGAAGGAAAGCAGAATATTGTAAGCAAGGAGCGCCAACAAAAACCCATAAATCGCGCCATAAAAGTAACCATCATTGAGCGTTTTCTGGTGCATCTCGTCAAGAGATAATAGGTAAATAGGGATATTTAAAGGATCAGGGGAGCTGAGACGCATCAAGACTTCGGTCTGGCCTACATCAAAGTCATGGGGAAATATGATAAAGCGATCATCCACTTGGCGCTGATCAAATGGGTACTTATCACCCCCACTCTGCGCGTTAATCAGCCGATCATTTGAGAAAAAGTAGATATCCACTTGGTCCAGCCAAGAGGCTTCAACGCGAATAAAACGGGTCATTAATTCGGCACTTGGATTTTCAATAGTAAAGTAGAGCCAAACGGGCTTTGAATTAATGCCAAAGTTAAGCACCCCCTGATGCGGAGCGATCCCTTTACTGTGGAGCGCTAAGCGCGCCTCTTCTACCGTTAAAGGTGATTCATCTTCTAGCAGGTAGCGACTTTCATTACCTAAAGGTGCGGTATAGGTGTGGCTGATATCAATGCTTGCGTAACTCATAATCGAAAAGAGGCTACCGTAGAGACACAAGCAATAAAGACTCAGTTTGACCGTGAGATGACGGGGAAAAACAGGTTTGACTATCTTAAGATAGAAGAAGGAAGTCACACAAATCCTTACATCGATGAATTCAATACTAATAAAAACAATAGTAATTAAAGCACCAGACCTCGGTTGATACTATATGACCTTTGAGTAACGCCTGAGAGGAATATTCAATGATTTGTCATTATTTTTTCCGTGTCGCCTCATACAACTCCCATAGCTGCTGTTTTTCTAACCAAAACATTGGCGTGGTTTGAAAGAACACCGCTAGCTTTAATGCGGTATCGGCGCTGACAGCCCGCTGAGCATTAACAATTTCATTGATCCGCCGTCGCGATATGCCTAAGTGCCGTGCGAGCTCCGATTGACTAATAGCAAGGGGCTTTAAATAACAGCGTTCTAAAAAGAGACCGGGGTGTTCCGGTTTACGCTGAGAGAAGCGTAAATGAGGCTCAGGTTTGTAAGCATTGCTACGCATAGACACGACCTTAAAAAAAAACCGGAAGACTCAACGTCTTCCGGCAACAACAAACGAATTGGAACGCTTTACGACGCTAATCAAACGCGCTTTTGATCTGCTTAATCAGGTTTATCATCTTTAAACATTCGCCAACCGCCAATCATGGTAGAGATCAGGCTCTGACGCGACATAATGTCCTCACGAATAGCCACATAGACATGGATCATGACAAAGGTGATCAGGTACCACATACCTAAATGGTGCCAGGTATGTACATCTTGGCTCTGCCCCATTGCAGGAATAACCCAGCCAAAAAGCTGATCTGCCCAGCTACCTTGGCCCAGCCCTTCACCATAGAGCGCAAACCCTGTCACGATCATGAAACTGATACCCAAGACAAAAAAGAAGAACATCGCCAACTGGCCCAGTGGGTTATGCCCAATGTACTTTTTAGGAATCTTCTCTAAGAACAGGTACCAGCGCACTTCGTGAAACGCTTCCCGCCAAAAGGTGGCTTTCCACATAGGTGGTAGAAACAGTTCACGGGCATGGCTATTGCCAACAAAGGCCCAATAGATACGGCCGATAAAAGCAACCGCAACGATATACCCCGCCGAAAAGTGAGCAAAGCGAATATATCCCATAACAAAGTTATCACTCGCCTCCCCCGGCATAGTCGGAAGGGGCGAGCCGATAAAGTAACCGGTAACACAGAGCGTGATGATAGAAAACACTGTGACCCAGTGCCACAATCTTAACGGTGCTTCATACACATACACCGCTGTCTGTTGCCGGATAATGGGGGCCGTTTCCGGCGTCCCTTGGGTGATACCTACCTCGTTATCTTCAACTGTAGAACGCATATTAATAGCCTCCGAAGTGCCTATCGTGGGATACACACTTAGCGAATTTTTACTTTAGTCAGTTCCTGACCATCCTCTGACATGACATGGGTTGAACACGCCAAGCAAGGATCAAAACTGTGCAAAGTACGTAGGATCTCTACCGGCTCATCAGGCCTTTCCATCGGCGTATTCAACAAGGAGGCTTCAAACGCGCCAATATTGCCATCACTATCACGGGGCGAGCCATTCCACGTTGTTGGCACAACCGCTTGATAGTTCTCAATTTTGCCGTCTTTGATTTTAATCCAGTGACCTAATGCACCACGGGGCGCTTCATTAATACCAACCCCCATCGCCTCTTTCGGCCAGCTACTAGGATCCCACTTTTCAACATTAGCGGTAGAGCTATCACCATTTTTAATGTTACCGATCAACTGATGCCAATCATCTAACATAGTGTCGGCACACAGCTGGCATTCAAGGGCCCGCGCTAAAGTACGTCCTATCGTTGAAGGTAAGAATTGTTTTAAACCAAGATTAAGTCCTGTTGATTGATTAAAACCAGAAAGCGAGCGATCAACCTGTTCCTGTACCCGTTCTTGGCCGGACGCATAGGCGATGATATAGCGCGCTAACGGCCCCACTTCCATCGCATGACCACGCCAACGGGGGGCTTTAATCCAGCTATATTTAGCCGATTCGTCTAGCTCTTTAATATCCGTTTTAGTCCCCACGGTGTTAGGGCCTAACTCAAAATTTGGCTGGGTTTCACCATCCCACGGATGGAGGCCTTTCTTCTCGCCTTCGTAGTTATACCAAGAGTGATCAACAAACTCCTGAATCTGTTCAGGATCACGCACATCAACCGGTAGCACCTCATCCCAGTTACCATTCACAATGGCTCCGGCAGGCAGTAGATCCGTAGACTTGTCATAAGGTACTTGGGTGTAAGTACCGTAAGAGAGAAGATTAGTGCTGGATAAGCCTCCCCCATACAACCAGTCCTTATAAACACCGGCGATGGTCATCACATCGGGAATGTATACATTATTCGTAAACGCTTGTGCTTCGCGAATACGTTCAAGTACAAAGTTAAGGCTTGTCATGTTGACCGGCGCACCGGAAGAACCCACACCATCAAGATTAATCGCGCACGCAACGCCCCCCACCATATAATTTGGGTGAGGATTTTTACCACCAAAAATGGTGTGAATTTTGACAATATCCCGCTGTAGGTCAAGTGCTTCTAGATAATGGGCAACGGCCATCAGATCCGCTTCTGCCGGTAGCTTATACGCAGGGTTATCCCAGTAGCCGTTGGCAAAGAGCCCTAACTGGCCCGATTCAACAAACTTCTTCAGCCGTGTTTGGACATCTTTAAAGTAACCGGGGCTGGATTTTGCGTGATGCGGCGAAACCATCTGCTGCAACTCAGACGTTGCTTTAGGGTCCGCTTTGAGCGCATTGACGGGATTAACCCAATCCAATGCATGTAGGTGGTAAAAGTGCACAATATGATCATGGATCTGTAGGGTCTTATCCATCATATGACGGATCAAATGTGCATTAAGTGGTATTTGAATGCCAAGGGCATCCTCCACAGCACGGCAGGACGTTAACGCATGGGTACCCGTACACACCCCACAAATACGCTCGACAAAGGCCCATGCATCACGCGGATCGCGCCCTTTAAGTATCACTTCTAACCCACGCCACATGGTACCGGTCGAAACCGCATTACGAATAATGTTGTTCTCATCAACATTCACTTCGCAGCGCATATGACCTTCAATACGGGTAACAGGGTCGACCACAATGCGGCGCCCGCTGTTATCTAAACTACTAGCATTTAATGGGTTGTTCATGAGTCTTGATCTCCTTTATGCTGAGCGCGCTTAATAGCACTTACAGCAGCATGAGCTGCAATAGCAGCACCTACACCTCCGGCAACAGCGGTACCAATTTCATCAGCATTTTGCTCAATCCCAAACTGATGTATATCGGTTAGGCGATCATAGAACGAACCTTTATCCCAGAACCCATCTTCAGAACAACCAATACACCCGTGCCCAGCCTGAATCGGGAACGATGTTCCTTCATTCCAACGTACCGTTGAGCAAGCGTTGTAGGTCGTTGGGCCTTTACAGCCCACTTTATAAAGGCAATACCCTTTGCGTGCCCCTTCATCGTCCCACTCTTCAACAAACTGCCCAGCATCAAAATGGGGACGGCGGTAGCATTTATCATGAATACGTTGGCTGTAAAACATTTTTGGCCGCCCTTGCCGATCAAGTTCAGGCACACGTCCAAAGGTCAACATATAGGTAATAACACCAGTCATCACCTCAGCAATAGGCGGACAACCGGGCACTTTAATAATCGGTTTATCGGTAATAACTTTGTGAATAGGCACCGCCTGCGTCGGGTTAGGACGTGCGGCTTGAACACAGCCCCATGATGCACAAGATCCCCAGGCAATAACCGCTGCCGCATCTTTTGCCGCATGTTTCAACTGATCAAGAAACGGCTTCCCGCCAATAATGCAAAACATCCCATCTTCATTCAGCGGTGGATTGCCCTCAACCGCTAGAATGTACTTACCTTTATATTTTTGAATGGTTTCCTCAAGCAGCGCTTCAGCCTGATGCCCAGCAGAAGCCATCAATGTGTCGTCATAATCCAATGAGATCATCGACAGCACGACATCTTTAACCAGTGGATGTGCTGAACGAATAAAAGATTCCGAACAACAGGTACACTCCAAACCATGTAACCAAATAACCGGGGTACGCTCTTTGGTCTCCATAGCATTCGCAATCTTAGGCGCGAAGGTTGGACCTAAGCCCAACGCCGCAGCGGTTAAACTGCAATATTTGAGAAAACTACGACGTGTAATACCTTGTCGTCGCATCACCTCATAAAAGGTTTCAATTTGGGACATCTGTTTCTCCGCCAGTATCAGCTTGAGTCACCGGTGCTAGTTCGACTCTCTCACATGAGTTAGCACCTGTGAGTTATCATTATTTTTAAGTCACTACTGCTTCGGAAACATAACATCGCAATAATCAAGCCAAGAATATTTATCCTTTTATATCAATAAATTAGACAAAACCTGCCAATCTATAGCGTTAATATACTTACCACTATCTGTCTAATTTGGTTACTCACTTAGCAGCCCGCGCCCAGCAGGCCACAAATAAATGCATTTAAAATATATGTTATTGATGGGTATCAATTTTAAATTCTATTGATCCGCATAAGATACCTACTCACATTCTTTATAGGCGGACCGTTATGCCCAATACAAGGTTAATACCACAGGTCGCAATAGACTTTATGAATGATGATCATGCAGAAGCGATAAGCATCGTTGATAACCTATTGGCGGCGATAGAAAACAGTTCTGATGATGACGTCACCCTACAGCTTGAAGCCTTCTTCGCGCATAACCAAGCACACTTTTCCCGTGAAGAAGAACAGATGATACGGGTAAATTTTCCCCCTTACGGCTGCCATAAAGGGGAGCATGACCGAGTGCTGACTGAATTACGTCAGGCGATAACCGATTGGGAAGCAAACAAAGACCGGGAATCCATTGCTCAATATATCAACTGTACGGTATGGAATTGGTTTATTAATCATATTAAAACCATGGATACTGTGACCGCGATGTTTCTTAAACAACACCCAGAATAACCCTACTAAGGCGGCGGTATAACCGAACTTCCGTATACCCGACCGCCCTACACCCCTGCGGGTTGATACGTCCACCCCACCCCACCCCACCCCACTGTCTACCTGTGTTTTAGACTACGGATTGAAATAATATCTCACATAAGATAACGGTATAAACTAATAGAGGATAAAGCGTAAACCCCTCGTGATCTAACGATAGGCGCTCGCTTCAATGATCGATATTGCAGGAATAAAAGCGTAACCGGAGGGGAATGTTCGTTAACATCGTCAATCGAGCGTGGAAAATTAACCACGACATGGCCACGCAAAGCATGGATGCAAAGTAAGGCATGGATGGAGGGTATAAGGCAAAAACCTAGATGGTTGGCATACCTATATACCCGTTATGTCACTCTGATACGCTAATGCCGACACTGTTCAAGCAACGCTAAGAGGTGAGTTTTTCAACTCGTTTTTTAAGGGCTTTATCCAGCTCATAGGGCGCGACGACAAGGCCATCTTTACCTTCGATTGGACAGATAACGACAGCAAACTCGTCATCTTCTAGGCCGGGTGTCCAATGGCTATACCACTTAGCCAGTGAGATCGCCTCTGCCTTACATGCTTCCCACTCATCAGTTGCCCACGCCTCTGCCAACACCTTGCTTGGCCATACGGGTACACAATCTTCATCGTCGGTGTTTAGCATAACGCAGCCATGCTCGTCCGTTAGAATCCAGATCTCACCGGATGTGGCTGACTCATTAACAAACAGAGCATAGAGCTGCTCATCATTTAATTTTTGGATTGCATCCAAATCCGTACCACTGCTTTGTGTTGACATAAGAATATCCGACATAAAAAAAGATAGGATAAAGCAATTTGATGATAGATTCTTGAACTATTAACATTCAACGCGCAGGCTTATGAATAAACGGCTTTTCTGCTATTCTTCAAGCCGATTAAAAAATCTATATCCGCACACATAAACCTATTTTTTAATTGCTAACCATGCGAGCCACTACGGATTATACGATGAGCAGATTTTGGAGTGACGCCATCAAGCGTCTAACCCCTTATGTACCCGGCGAACAACCTAAAGAAGCGGGTATCACAAAACTCAATACCAATGAGAACCCTTATCCACCCTCGCCCCTTGCGGCAGCCGTGATTCGGGACTTTGATACCGATCGCCTACGACTTTATTCGGACCCTGATTGCACCGCGTTAAAAGAGGCTATTGCCGATCATTTTGCCGTAGAGCGGAAACATGTCTTTGTCGGTAACGGCTCGGATGAGGTGCTTGCCCATACCTTTGCCGCTTTCTTCCAACAAGACGCGCCACTGCTCATGCCGGAGTTCACGTATAGCTTTTATCCAGTGTACTGCACCCTATACGATATCGCTTATAAGCAGATCCCCCTACGCGATGAGTTTGTGCTCAATTTAGAGGATTACAATCAGCCAAATGGCGGCATTATTTTTGCCAATCCTAATGCCCCAACCAGCCGGGCAATTGAGTTGGGAGAGATCGAAGCCTTAATCAAACGTAACCCTGATTCAGTGATTGTGATTGATGAAGCTTATGTGGATTTTGGTGCGCGCTCTGCGGTTGCTCTAACCCAACGCTATGATAATGTTTTAGTCGTGCAAACCTTCTCCAAATCACGTTCATTGGCAGGGATGCGCGTTGGTTTTGCCATTGGGCATGAAGATCTTATTGCGGGCCTTGAACGGGTCAAAAATAGCTTTAACTCTTACCCGCTGGATATGCTCGCCATTGCATCAGCGACAGCGGCTATTAAAGATCAGGCCTACTTTGAAGAGAGTACGCAAAAAATCATAGAGACCCGTGAATGGACGATGGAACGTTTGGCTGAGCTAGGTTTTATTAGCCTGCCCTCAAAAACCAACTTCCTTTTTGCGCGCCACCGTCTGTTAGAGGCAGCTGAACTGATGGGCTACTTACGTACGAAGAAGATACTCGTCCGTTACTTTAGTAAGCCGGGGATCGATAATTACCTACGTATTAGTATTGGCACTCAGGAAGAGATGCAGCGTTTAATTGATACACTGGAACAACACCCCGATCTGTTTAAACTCCCGCTTAATCAGAACGACTAACGCGACGGTACAGCACAGCCTCCAGTGGAGGCTGTTTTCATGTTAAGCCGCCAAAAACTAAAGATCACCCCTTAATCGGGTTTCATTAAAATACTGACCCGGCGGCTTACCTAAAGATTTTCTAAACATCGCAACAAACGCACTTGGACTCCGGTACCCCAGCGCCAAACCTACATCGATAACCGCTTCCCCTTTACCTATTCGGCCAACCGCCTCTTGCAGCACAAGCTGTTTACGCCACTGCTGGAAGGTCATCCCTGTTTCTTTACTAAATAAACGCCCTACCGTTCGCTCACTCGCGCCGACTTTGTCGGCCAGATCACTCAAACTCATCTCGGCATTGGGCGACTCAATCATCGCTTTCATCACGCGCTGAAGCCGTCGATCCATTGCACCGGGCAGGTGAAGCAAGGACGGTTTTAACGCTTGCAGCTCATCCAAAATAACACCGCAGACCCGACTCGCTGGGCTATTCGGTTTGTAATCGGTGCCAAAATCAGCCACTTTTAAAATCAATTCCCGTAGCAAAGGAGACACGTCAACCACACTGCATTGATCAGACAAACTGGATAGGTAAGCAGGGTCAACAAACAGATGGCGTAACTCCGCCTGTACTTCTGCCGTGGTCCTGTGCTCGATATTGCCGGGTATCCATACCGCTTGCGTCGGCGGTATCACCCAACTCCCAGCGCCGGTATATACCCGTATGATCCCTTCACTCGCATAGGCTAGCTGCCCGCGCGGGTGCTGGTGGGGCTCCATATCAACATTGGCAGCTAAACGACCACGCAAGCCGACAATCGGTCGTTGTGGATCAATTTGCTGACCTATATCTGACGGCTGTCGTATCTGGGCACTGGCGTTCATAGCTTTGTCACTTTTGCGATATTTATTGTCATATTGTCGATTAAATCACGTTTAATTCCCTGCCACAATATAAGCCGAGATAACCCATACTGGTGTAGCTATGATCAATTTTGACTTAAACCGTTCGCAATTAACCGCGGTGATACTCATACCCAGCATTTTTGCTATTGCCTTTTTTAGTGCCTTATCTGGGCAGTTTAATACCGACCAACTTATTGCTGCCTGCCTGATTTTATCGACCCTTGTGCTACTCGCCACAAGCGTTATACCTGAACACTTGAGCGCCCTTATCTTTATGGCAGCAGCCATGTTATTAGCCATCGCACCGGCTGATGTGGTTTTTTCAGGTTTCACCTCCACCGCGTGCTGGCTTATATTTTCAGGTTTAATCATTGGTATTGCGATCAATGAAACAGGCCTCGCAAAACGCATCGCAAACATCTTTACCGGACGACTTGATCGTAGTTATGGCAGCTTGATTGGCGGCATTGTTCTCCTCTCTATTCTGCTTGGTTTTTTAATGCCCTCCTCCATTGGCCGCGCCGTTCTTGTGATTCCCATTGCCATGGCGATGGGCACCCACTGTGGCTTTAAAGAGGGCAGCAATGGCCAGATTGGCGTAGCACTGGCTGCCGCCTTTGGGTGCCATGTCCCCACCTTTGCGATCCTACCTGCTAATGTCCCAAATATGGTGCTGATCGGCACAGCAGAAACCATGCATAATTGGACCCCCATGTATGCGGAATACCTTTTACTGCACTTTCCTGTACTCGGCCTCATCAAAGCCTTACTGATCATTGGCGCGATTATGTGGCTTTTTCCGGACACCCCTACCCGCTCAAGTAAAGTGGTTCACTCTGAGCCGGTCTCAAAGCAAGAATATAAATTGATGGGGATTATGGTGGTCACACTGGGATTCTGGTTAACGGATTCGTTCCATCATATTTCTGCGGCATGGATTGGGTTAGCCGCCGTCTGCATCCTATTAATGCCTAAAATAGGTGTCGTGAACCAGCAGAGTTTCCAGAACAAGTTCAACATTAGCTCACTTATTTTTGTGGTCGGCATCTTAGGGCTCGGGGCGCTCATCAATCACAGCGGCATAGGTGAAAGCGTAGGCGAACAACTGAATACGTGGCTCCCTTTATCGAAAGACCACCCTCTACTGAGTTATTTATCACTCTCATTAACCGCCTTCACCACCGGCATGGTTGCAACACTACCGGGGGTACCCGCCATACTAACGCCCTTTGCCGAGCAGATGAGTGACAAAAGCGGATTTGCATTAGAAGCAGTGTTAATGACCCAAGTACTGGGCTTTTCAACTATTCTATTTCCTTTCCAGTCCGCCCCCTTAATGGTCGGTATGCAGCTGGCAGGCGTTCCCCTTAGGCATGCAGCTAAGCTCTGTTTTGTCATAACACCATTAACTATTTTGCTGTTATTTCCGTTAGATTATCTCTGGTGGAGATTACTCGGCTGGCTATAAAGTACTCGCAGCAATGCGAATAACCTTATAATAAGCAATGGAACTAATAGCTGATATTCGTTGCAAAAAAGAAACTCTAGTATTGATGGGCCTCAAATTTTCTTCTTTTTTTTGAGTCATTAGAATGCAGTTGGCATTCAATCTTATCCTTTGCAAGATGTTTTGGCGTACCTATGTACGCCATTTTTTTGTCCTCTCCACACACGCTTATTGAACAAATTTAGACCAACCGAGCTCTGATCGGCTATAATTTTTACACAGGCAGGGGAGATTTTTATGGCTATCAGCGCTACAGGCATTTCAGCAGGCTCACTGAATCAGTTTAACCAAATTCAAAACCGCATCAATGATACGGATAAACAGCTCACGTCTGGAAAGCGAATTAATGACGCAGCAGTCGATCCTGCTGGGCTTCAGGTCTATCTGCAGCTACAAGGATTACAACTTGGCAACAGCACCGCCATTAAAAACAGTTTAGACGGTACCTCTGCCCTACAAATTGCTGATGCCAGCGTCAGCCAAGTCAATGATTCGTTACAACAGATACGGGAGCTGAGCGTCCAAGCACAGAACGGCATTCTTAACGAGAATGATCGTGCCTCCCTTCAGACACAAGCGGATGCTTTACTGGAGGGGATTAAAAGCACGCTCAACCAGTCATCCTTTAATGGCCAGTCCCTGCTTACGAATGACGGTGAATTGAGGCTCCAAACCGGCCCCGATAGCGAAGATTCCCTCAGTGTTTCAACATTTAATATAACGGAACAATTTGAAAACGCCGGCCTATTCTCCTTAGATATCAGCGATAGCACATCACTGGATCTATTAGACAGCTCACAAGACTTTTTAAATACTGTATCCGGTGAGATCGGCGCGAACCAAAGCCGGCTCGACAGTACGATTAACCGCTTGTCCGAAAACAGCGTGAACGCAGCTGAATCCGCCTCCAGAATAGGTGATACGGATTATGCCAGTGTCATTTCAGAACGGGCATCCGCGTTAATTCAGCAAGAGGTGAGTATTGCCATGCAAGCACAAGCCAATAGCAATCGAGCCTTAGTACTCAATCTATTAGGCAATTAAACTAGCCTGTCACCTTTAATGCTGTGAGCAGATCATGACGTTAGAAAGCGCATTGTCGTTTTTAATCGCTGTCTTTATTTTTGGCATTACCCCCGGCCCTGGCGTCTTTGCCATATTGGCGCGCGCCTTAGTCAACGGTTCAGCGGCCTGCTTTATGCTGGCACTGGGCATGACCATTAGCGATATTCTCTACCTTGTGGCAGCCTGTTACGGTCTTGCGGTTATCGCAACCAACTGGAGCGAGCTGTTTACGGTTATTCGCATTGTTGGCGCCTGTTACCTGCTCTACCTTGGCTGGAAGATGTGGCATGCACCACTCTATCTAACGCAGACAGGCCAAGAGGAAAAATCGTCTAGTGGGTTTATGGGGTTTAGCCAAGGTTTTCTCATCTCGGCGTCAAACCCAAAAGTGATCCTATTTTATATCGCTTTTTTGCCAACCTTTATGGATTTAACGGCGCTCGACAATATCGATATCGCATTGGCGGCACTGCTAACACTGATCAGTTTGATGAGCGGTTTAATGCTGATCGCCTTGTTTGCAAGCAGAGCACGGCGTTGGTTTAAATCGGAACGGGCGGTAAAAAGACTGAATAGAGGTGCAGGGTCCATCATGGCGGGGGCGGGGTTGTTTCTGATCACTCGACACTAAAAGCAGAGACCATAAAACGAAGCTATGCAGAAGAAAAAGGTAAAGGTAAAGCGGTGGCCGCTCTACCCTTTCTCAAACCGTTTAGGTTAAATATTTCGCGTGAAACTTGAGGTGATCCTCAATAAAGCTGGCCATAAAATAATAGCTGTGATCATAGCCATTATGGTAGCGCAGCTCTAATGGGTAGCCCATGTCCACAGCAACCTGAGACAGTGCTTCAGGCTTCAATTGCTCCTTTAAAAAATCATCCGACGTGCCCTGATCAATCAACATAGGCAGTGTCGCCTTCGCCTCTTTCATCAGTTCGCAACTATCGTATGCTTTCCAGCTCTCCGTATTACGGCCTAAATAAGCAGTAAATGCTTTTTGACCCCAAGGGCATTTCATAGGGTTTGTTATGGGGCTAAAGGCCGATACAGACTGATACTTATCAACGTTTTTCAACGCGATAGTTAATGCACCGTGCCCCCCCATTGAGTGACCACAAATCGAACGTTTATCCGTCACTGGGAACATCGCTTCTATCAGTGCTGGCAGCTCTTCCGTGATGTAATCATACATCTGGTAATGCGTATTCCAAGGCGGCTCCGTTGCATTAAGATAAAAGCCAGCCCCTTGGCCTAAATTATAATTCTCATCATCCGCCACATCCTCACCCCTAGGGCTAGTATCGGGCGCAACAATCGCAACACCAAGCTCAGCCGCAACCCGTTGAGCGCCCGCTTTTTGGGTGAAATTTTCATCGGTACAGGTTAAGCCTGACAACCAGTAAATCACTGGCACTTTAGCACCATCATTCACCTGAGGGGGAAGGAAAATGCTAAACCGCATCGTACAGTTTAAGGCCGATGATTGATGATTATATTGCTTTAACCAACCATCAAAGCATTTGTTTTGACTCAGATTTTCAATACTCATAGAGACTCCTTAAAGCGTGATGCCTAAAAGAGGTTTTGCGACAAAACCTCTTCATGACGGACTCTTACTTATCGAAATGAATAACGCTACGAATACTCTTGCCTTCGTGCATCAAGTCAAATGCCTCGTTAATCGCGTCTAAGCCCATTGTATGGGTAATAAAGTCATCCAACTTAAATTCACCCGCCATGTAACGCTCAACAATCTCCGGCAGCTCTGAACGGCCTTTAACACCACCAAACGCAGTACCACGCCATACACGCCCAGTGACTAGCTGGAAAGGTCTTGTGGATATTTCCTGACCGGCACCCGCTACACCAATGATGACCGACTCACCCCATCCTTTGTGACAACACTCCAACGCCGAGCGCATAACATCGACATTACCGATACACTCAAACGAGTAATCAACACCACCATCGGTCAGCTCAACAATGACCTCTTGGATAGGCTTGTCGTAATCCTTAGGGTTAATGCAGTCAGTCGCACCTAATTTTTTAGCTAGATCAAATTTGCTCTCATTGATATCAATAACAATGATACGACTTGCCTTGGCCATCGTTGCACCAATAACCGCCGATAAACCAATACCGCCCATACCAAAGATAGCAACCGTAGCCCCCTCTTCCACTTTGGCAGTATTCATGACGGCGCCCATGCCCGTTGTCACACCACAACCTAGCAGACACACTTCCTCAAGCGGCGCCTCTTTATTCACTTTAGCTAAAGAGATTTCAGGTAAAACCGTATACTCAGAAAAGGTTGAGCAGCCCATATAGTGATAGATCGGCTGGCCATCTTTATAGAAGCGCGTCGTTCCATCTGGCATCAAGCCTTTACCTTGAGTTTCGCGGATCTTCTGGCAGAGGTTTGTTTTACCGGATGTACAAAATTTACACTCGCCACATTCCGGCGTGTAAAGAGGAATAACATGATCACCGATCGCTACACTGGTAACACCTTCACCGACCGCTTCAACAACCCCACCCCCTTCATGGCCTAAAATCGCTGGGAAAATACCTTCAGGGTCTTCGCCGGACAAGGTAAAGGCATCGGTATGACATACGCCTGAAGCAATAATACGGACCAACACTTCACCTTTTTGCGGAGGCATAACATCCACTTCTTCAACAGATAAAGGTTGATTAGGGCCCCAAGCAATAGCCGCTTTCGATTTAATCATCTTCTCACTCATATCTACCTCTAGTGTTCTTGAATATTGACAATGGATTCATTGTAGTTAATTACCTCAAGGTTATAATCCATAGTTTTAATAAATATCTTTTACTATATAGTAACAATAAAGCAGAAACGGAGACGGCAATGTACAGTTGGGAGGGTATTGCAGAATTTGTTGCGGTAGCAGAAACCGAGAGCTTTACTGCGGCCTCACGGCAGCTGAGTATCTCCACGGCTCAAGTGAGTCGCCAGATCAGTGCATTAGAAAAGCGTCTATCGACAAAGCTGTTCTATAGAACCACACGCAAAGTATCTATCACCGAAGCGGGAGGCATCTATTACCAACACTGTCGTCAGCTATTAGATGGGCTTGATGAAGCTGAGCGAGTTTTAACACAACTGCAAAACACGCCAAAAGGACGGCTGCGCTTAACGGCCCCCACCTCGTTTGGTGAAAGTAAAATCGCCCCAGTACTTAACGACTTTTCCTTGCTTTACCCCGACCTAGAGATTGAGTGTCTTTTTACCAATCAAAAAATAGATTTGGTCGATTCCGGTTTTGACCTCGCAATCAGACTGGGCAAGCTGGATGACTCAAGCATGATGGCGAAACGACTCGCCTCAAGACGCCTCTTTGTCTGCGCCTCACCGACCTACCTATCTGATCATGGCGAGCCCCACTTACTGGCGGAATTAGAGCAGCATAATTGCTTACAAGGCACGCTTCAGTATTGGCGCTTTCAGGAAAATGGGCAGGAACAAAATATAAAGATTAGGGGCAGTTTAAGTTTTAACAGTGGGCCGGCCTTAGTGGATGCAGCCCTAAAGGGGTTAGGTCTAGTACAGTTACCCGATTACTATGTGCAGGAACACCTTGATAGCCATACACTCATCCCTCTGCTGCAAAACTATCAACCGGATGATGAAGGTATATGGGCCTTATACCCACAAAATAGGTATGTGTCGCCAAAGGTCAGGATGCTTATCGATTATATGTCGACACACTTAGCGATTTAACACCGATCAACCTTTCTGACCGCCCTCGGCTGAGGGTAGATAACGAGAAAGCTGCCGGTCATGTCGTTTAGATAAAAGCACTAAGCAACTGATCGCCCCCAATAGGGCAAACCCCATATCGGATTGGGTATCCCAGACATAGCCTTGGGTTCCAAGGAAAGCCTCCGCCTCCTGCCCCACAGCAAGGGCAACCCACCACTCCAGTAGCTCATAAAAAGCACTAAAGGCCAAGCAGATAGAAACAACCAAAAAGCGCAACCAACTATGGGCCGTTACAACCCCTTTTCTAAGCAAAATCTCCCGCGCTAACAAGGCAGGTACAAAGCCTTGAACAAAATGACCGACCTTATCGTAATTATTACGTTCACTACCCAACCCATCACGAATCCAATCAAAAAGCGGCACCTCTGCATAAGTGTAGTGCCCTCCAACCATGAGGATGATGCAGTGAATTAAGAGACAGATATAAAGAATCGGGGTGAGCCGGAATGAGCGATAAGTGGCCATCAGCAACCCCACGCCGATGAGCGCCGGACAGACTTCCAAAAACCATGTCAGCGGTTCTTTAGGCTCAATGCCTGACCAGACAAGGACGGCAAAAAATATGGCGATCCAGATATACTTTAACGACCTACTCATAGATACCATACCTCTATCGCCCGTCTTAACAGTAAGGAGTTGATCACTATATCGAAAAGAGGTTTAAAAATCTTATCCTTAGATGCCACTCACTTGGCACCTGCTTTGCTTTCATCTACTCGACCCTAAATAAATTAACGTAAGTTAGCGCTTGTGGAGAGGTCATTAACGGACAGAGCACCATTATTGTGCAGCCAGACCGTTAAACATAACGGACCGTTCCATTCTATGGCGTACGCCTAAGCCGCCATGATTTACGCTTATGAGGAGATGAAAGATGGATAAGTTAGCAATGACCGATGCAATCGTCACAGCCAAAATAGAGCAGAAACTCAGCTGGGAGAAAATAGGCACCGATCTAGGCGTCTCCCCCGTGTGGCTAACATCCGCCTGCCTTGGTATGAACAGCGCGCCACCTGAAATCGCTAAAAAAATAGTCGACTATTTAGCACTTAGCCCTGAAGTCGCGACCGCATTAGAAGCTTACCCAACAAAAGTATGGGACCAACAAGTGCCGACCGACCCGCTGATCTACCGGTTATATGAAGTCGTCGGTGTCTACGGAGAAACACTCAAAGAGGTGATTCAAGAGAAGTTTGGTGACGGCATTATGAGCGCTATCGATTTTTCCATGGAGGTCGATAAAATCGAAGATCCCAAAGGGGATCGCGTATTATTAACGCTTAATGGTAAATTTTTACCTTACAAAAGCTGGTAACTAGCGGAGAGTACGGTGCATGATTAATCCTCTGCACCCTCTTTTTCTTTTTTTAATAAGCAACGGCTAACTGTAATAAACTTTTAGCTTTTCAGCCGCTAAATCTATATCAACCTTGACCGGCAGATCGGCTAACCGCCTACCCTCTGGATGACTACGATCTGACAGCAGCTGCTCATCTACATCTATGCGTTGATGTTTATCTTTTCGGCGGTCAATCCGTGATTGACGCTTTTCTACCCCATCAAAATCGGCAAATAGAAAACCTGTTCGCCACTCTTCAGCAAGCAGCAACGTAGGAATATCTGGGCTCACTTTCATCGAATCGTTATCGATCCAAAAATAAACGATACCCGATACACTCAGATCTTTAACCAATCTCAACACAGCATCCAACACATCCCCTTCGAGCAACATTGCCATGCAGCAACACCCTCGACACACGACTTAAAGCATAAATGGGGCTACATAAGGTCAACCTGTCATCCAACCTACCCCGTTTTCGCTGAGTGCAATTTCTTTAGCTTCTTCTTAGATAAGTCGTAATCGACCCCGATGTCTCGATCTGAGCGCCGCCGGCCTTTAATCGACGCCTTACGTTGAGAGAAAAAGATCTGAACACCGCTTAAATTCATTTTATGTAGCCCTGAACGTCGATCGACCATACGTCGTCGGCGCTCTTTGCCTGAGTACATATCAAAGTGATAGTGGATCAACCACTCTTGCGCATATTGTTTTGTCGGAAGGTGAGGACTGACTTTGTTAAGACTTGCATCAATCCAATAAAAGACAAATTGATAGTTTCTAAAGTCTTTAACAAGTTTCAACATAGCAAGACTCCACATCATTCACAGGCGCTTTCGCACCAGGTCAGCCATCAAATAAAAACAATAAACGACAAGTAAATTCAGTGTAGACCGCTAAACAAAAAGGATAGATGAGAAGTTTTCATACAGAGAGGGTAAAACGATAGAAGAGACAGTCAACAGGCAGAGATTGGGGGTGACCCCGCCAGCCACATTCCGGCACATGAATCCATCGCTGTGGCTGCTCCCTTCCGGGCCTGACCAGGTTCACGATTTATCATTGCGGAAGGACCAACAGGGCCACCATCGCGTGGCCTGTAAGCCTTGCCTTAAGGGCGTTTCCGTAAGACAGGCGCGCAGTATACCAGTGAAAAAACAAGATGCAAATGCAATATGCTTAAGTTGCTGTTTTTAATCGTTCTCTGTTTATAAACACAACCGATTTATGCAAGATCAACTTAGTCGTCATCCCCATAATGCTTTAACAATTTGCGAACATACCACCATATAACACCGGCAATAATCGGCACCGAGAAGCTCAACACCATTAACACCTGATCCCGTAATATATCCGCTGAAACGGTGTTTCGTATTGAGCGCTCTAACAAGTCAAACGCGTAATAGGTCACAACAATAATGGTAAAGCTTTCCAATTTCGCCTGTAGCCGTAACTGGCGCCTTGCTCGATCATTTAAACCTTCGAGTAACTGATGATTCTGACGTTCAATGGAAAGGTCCACTTGTGAGCGTATCAGCTCCGTAGCACGAGCAATACGGCGTGATAAACGCTCTAAACGGTCATTCGCTGCGATGCAGGTCCGCTTAGCAGGGTCTAATCGACGCTCCATAAACTGCGCAACGGTTTGTAAGCCTTCAATCCTCTCTTCACGCAACTCAGCAATGCGGCTATCAACAACGGCAAAATAGGCTTGGGACGCGGAAAATCGATGAGCGGTCTCGGCAGAGAGTGCCTCAACATCAGCCGCTAACGCCATTAATTGCTTAAGCAGTGCTGGGGCATCGGCGTTATGCGCGATCTCATGGGTTATTGTAGAGAGCTGTTTATCCATCTCCGTTAATTGGGGCATTAGCTCCTGCGCAAGAGGATAAGCAAGTAACGCTGTATGACGATAGGTTTCGATCTCACATAAGCGTTGCAGTAAACGTCCTGCTTGGAACGTTTTTAATGCACTATTATGTACAACGATTGTGACAAACCCTTTGTCATCGTCAGGGTAAAAATCGGTCCAAACTTTTGCTGCCCCCCCCATCACTTCAGCACCAGACACCTGATGTGTAGCAAAAAAGTCTTTTAGGTTGGGCTGTACCTGAGGGCCAGAATAGAAGAGCTTAACACCACACAAAAGCTCACCCGGTAAGGCTTCCCATAACCCCGTTAATTTATCCACGCTGGCGGCGTCTAACTGGTAAAGCGTTAAGGTATAAAACTCATTATGTGGCTCATACCTCACCCCGTAATGCGCATTTTCCGCGTAAAAAAAGCCATCAACGGTTTCGGGTAGGGAGACGTCAATGTTTGTGAGTAACTGATTTAAAGCATCCCCCAACGCCTGCTGACCACCAGTACCGTAGGACGCCGCAATATGCAGCAAACCTAAATCAGATTTAAAACGCTGAAAAGGCCGCGCATGGACCTCTTGGGTTATCTGATTGCGTAAGGGATGGTTTTGCATGCGATGGCTCCCAAAAAGATCTTTCACATATACTAAAGTTCAATCACAAAAACTTACAGCCTTTATGAAATAAATAACCATTAAATAATTAAAACAATACCGAACAACGGTTCAAAAAAGATAGGACTATAATGAAGTAGCGTTGCTGTAATTAACTGATATTGATCTAATTTTTAGCGCTTAAACCGAACAATTATTGCAGCAACCGCTTCGCGGTCATACACTGACTTAACCATTAGCGTCTTAGGATTATTAAAGGTGAAGAAACATGGATGAACACTTTAACCAATTAGGCCTGTCGCGCCAGCCTATTTTTGACCGCAACCTGAATGTTGTCGCCTATGAGTTACTGTATCAATCCGAAGAGAGTAATGAGGTTACTAAGTTCCTTAAAGGCGACCAAGAAGCCTGTGACGTACTGATTAATAACTTCACCAGTATCTATGACAGCGGCACCCTAAAAGCGCTACCAGCTTTCTTAAACGTCACTGAGGGTTTTATTAACACGGATAGTTTGCCCAGCTTATCGCGTCACAACTTAGTTATTGAGATACCAGCGAACCAAACCATTACACCTAAGCTGCTCAATTCACTCAAAAAATATGTCGATGCCGGCTATCGATTAGTCATCGATGACTTTACATACACGCCTGACTATAACGCGCTACTTGAACTGGCCCATGTTGTCAGAGTTGATATTACCCAGCACAGCCAGTCTGAAATATCAGACCATTTAAAGCAGATTCAACGCTTTAAAGTCACGGCCTTAGCAGAAAACGTGGGCAGTTATGATGAGTATGACAACTGCTATAAGCTAGGTTTCCGCCTATTCCAAGGTAACTTCCTCTCCCAACCGACTAAAATCCACGGCAAGAAATTAACCTCTAACCAAGCGATTGTTATTCATTTACTCGCAGCGTTACAAGATGATGAGGTGACCGCGGCAACCCTGTCTGAGATTACCTGTCGCGACCCTCAGCTAACCTTTAAATTATTACGCATTGTCAATTCTGCCCAATACAACTTACCCCAAAAAATAGAGAATTTAACCCAAGCCATCGTGGCCTTAGGTTTAAACGAGATCAACAAATGGGCGACGCTCTTAGCCCTATCTAGCAACAATGACAAACCCAGCGAGTTAATACGACAAATACTGATTACCGCGCGCATGTGTGAATTTATTGCACAAGCAACCGAAAGTATCGACCCTGAATTAGCCTTTATCACCGGAGTATTATCGATGCTTGATGCTCTGTTAGAGGTAGAGCAAAGTACATTGCTCGACCAACTTTCAGTCTCTGAGGAGATTGTAAAGGCGATTTCAGGCTACGAAGGAAAAGCAGGTAAGCTGCTTCAAACCGTCAATTTTTATATGATTGGCCAGTCCAGCTTTGCCCTGCCGCCTGACGTGAAAAAGATCTATGCCGAAGCGTATTTTGAATCACTGCGCTGGAGTAATGAGGCGATGCGCATGATGGAAGGTAGCCACCTTTAGTGATGCCGTAAAGGAGACGCGCTATCTTAGAGGCTTGCCAGTAATCCCTCAAGTTCAGAACGTACCCAGCAACACATGGGATCGTGTTGAAAGCGCTCATGCCAATAAAAATAAAAGCGAACATCCGGTGTAGCAAGCCCATCAGGCAACGGTCTAATCACTAACGCATCATTGCGCATTAAATGCTTGGCCATGATCTCTGGCAAGGTGAAAATAAGGTCAGAATTAGCACAAAACTCGGAAACGGACATAAAGTTGGCTAAACGCAGCATAACGTTACGCTTGTATCCCATATCCGCTAATATGACATCTATCGCCCCCGGCCCCTTACCGGTAATCGACACTAAGCCATGGGAGGCAGACACGTATTGATCAAGGTTCATACCTTTCGCTAGCGGATTATTTTTATCCATTACGCACACATGGCTCGTTGTGATTACCTCCATTCGCCGATACTGATCTTGTACGGTTTTCGGCTGTAAGCCCGTTGCTAAAAAGTGCACCTCCCCCTGCTCTAAAAGATCGAAATGCTCACTCCGCTGAGGAACGATTTCAATGCGTAGATGGGGTGCTTTAAGGCGTAGGACTCTCACCACCTCTGGCATCAGTAGAACAAGCTCTAAATCCAGGCCGGTAAATTTCAACACCCCTTTCGCTTTACTGGGGTCAAAACGCTCAGGTTGCATAATGCCTTCAACATCCAGCAACACTTGCTTGAGCTGCGGACGGATAGCGACTGCGCGCGCACTCAGGTCATAACCCTTAGCGGTTCTCACCAGAATAGGATCAGCGAGTGTCTGGCGTAACCGCTGTAACGCCCGACTTACTGCGGGTTGGCTCATGTCTAATTTGTCAGCCGCTTTAGAGACATGTTGCTCCTCTAACAGCACTTGCAACACAACGAGTAGATTAAGATCGAGGGAACGTAAATTCATTTAAAGCATAACCATGATGTTAAATATGCATTGGACGCATTAATGATCCGGTTTTATAGTTAGAAAAGCAATCGATAACGACCTTAATTGATACACAAGCAAGGAACCGAATAAACAATATATCGCCATAGACGCCTATGATGACATCAAATCTACATTCATGGAGTGAGCCACAGGATGGTTATTAATCATAAACTAACCAACGATGCTACCAGTTATGGTTGGGGGCCGGTCATTATGCACTGGTTTATTGCCCTAGCTGTTATCGGGCTTTACCCACTCGGTTGGTATATAGAATCGCTCGATTATTATGATCCCGCGTATAAAACCATACCTGTGTGGCACAAAAGCATCGGCATACTCGTCGCTGTTACATTACTGGTTCGTATCGTTTGGCGCCTGTTCAATAAGCCTCCGTCGCCCTTACCACAGCCTGCCGCCCTAGAGTTGGCCGCTAAAGTTGCACATGGTTTACTTTATATTTTACTACTTATAACCGTGACGTCGGGTTACTTAATCTCTACCGCGGATGGTCGTGCGATCGAGTTTTTCAACCTGATCAGTATTCCAGCGCTCCCCGTTGGAATAGAAAATCAAGAAGATATCGCTGGCGAGATTCATTTTATCGTAGCGACATCACTCATTTTACTGGCGGCACTGCATGCCGCAGCAGCGTTAAAACACCATTTTATCGATAAAGATTCAACTTTAAAGCGCATGCTTGCGCTACGCGAGGAAGCAGAATGAAATCAAAATTTTTCAAAGGGTTAGCACTGGCTACATTGATCTCAGCATCACCGTTATATGCGGCAGATTATGTTATTGATACCAAAGGCGCCCATGCATCAATTGAGTTTCGCATTAGTCATTTAGGCATTAGTTGGCTAACCGGACGCTTTAATACCTTCAATGGCGACTTTTCTTATGATGCTAAATCACCTGCTGATGCGTCAATCAATGTAGAGGTCGATGTGGCCTCATTTGACTCAAACCATGCTGAACGTAATAAACATATTCGTGGCGACGAATATTTAAATGTAAAAGAGCACCCTACCGCATCCTTTAAAAGCACCTCTTTCACGCCTAATGCTGAAGGCGGCGGTGTAATGAAAGGCATGCTGACCCTCTACGGAACGACTAAAGAGGTCGCAATAGATGTGGATAAAGTGGGTGAAGGCGAAGACCCGTGGGGAGGCTATCGTGTGGGTTTCTCGGGCACACTTGAGTTAAAACCCCATGAGTTTGGTATGAACTACAAGCTAGGCCCAGCCGCAGAAACTGTTTATATGGACCTTAATATCGAAGGCATCCGTAAGTAAACGACCTGAGTGAGATCGAAAAAAGGCGAATAATGATATTCGCCTTTTTTTGTACCGCCCCTTATACCCTGAGGCTAACCTGACGGCTGGGATTATCAATCGACGGGCTTACTCAAACTCCATCGCCTCAAAAATACGGCCTGCATTTTTAGCGGCTAAAACATCGAATGTTTCTAAATGAGCATAAGGGCTTTGGTCAATTTTATAGGCATCTTCAAGCATGCCGCCCTCGTCTATAAGTTCGCCCACTTTACCTCGAATATATTCGAGATAACCACGGGTCCATTGGTCGACCGTTTCAAAATCAGTCACCTCCCCATGACCGGGTATAATAATTTTACCGGCAGCATAAGGTGCAAACTCAGTGTGCCAGGTCGCTAACCATTCAGCGGTATCAGTATCGGGAAACACCGGCAATAAACGCTGATGAAACGCCATGTCGCCCGCAATCAAGACATTACTGGAGGGAACATAAACAGATATATCGCCCGCAGAGTGAGCCGGACCAAAATGGATTAACTCGACCTCCAGCCCACCTAAATCAAGCGACAGGGTCTCTTCAAACGTCTTATCAATCTCGACTAAGGCCGTGTTGGCAAAGCGTTCCTTAAGAATACCTTTGAGGGTTTCCAGTCCATCTAAGCCTTTTTCAGCGATCTCTTCCAAGGCATCTTCGTGGGCAATAATCGTTGCCCCCTGTGCCATCCAATAGCTATTGCCTAATGTTGCATGGGATTGGCCATTTTCATCGACGACATACTTCACCGGCAGGTCTGTCTTTTTCTTAATCTCATCATGCAACGCTTTAGCTAACAGGTAGGATGCACCACCATTAACCACTAAAACAGCGTCTTGCCCAATCACAAAAGAGAGGTTGTTATTATGCCCCCCATTTTCATAGCTGTAATATTGCGTCGCACCTATAGCTGACCACACATGATCGGCAACCTTAACCGGTGCGCTATAGAGCATAGATTCGGGGTACTTATCCGCTGGGCTGGCAGCATAGAGTGTCGAAGAGAGCAGTAAACAGGAAAGGCTGAGGCCTTTAAATCGATGTGTAAGGTTCATAAGCGCCATCTTATTTATTGGTATTGTTGATAGTCATATACAAATATAAGATATTGCTTATTTAGCAGCAAGCGAATTATAAGATTTCAAACGCTACTCGACCATTGGCTCCCGTTTTATCTTGCACATAAAGCTCATACGGCTGTCGGGTATCAAGTTGTAGGTGAAGCTCCCGCTGACGGGTCTCTTGCAGTTTTCCATTAAGGTACCAATACAACGCGCCCGCCGCACCTTCCACACGCACCTTGAGCGTCACCGCTTTATGATCCAGAACATAATACACCTGTCCCTGATTAATCCCTGTAATCCGTAGTGGAGAGTTCTCTTGCAGGATCATATTGCACCCCGCGTCAAAGCGGGGTAATTGAGCGTATTTTCGCTGTGCGGGCTTCACCCAAGGCTCTAATGCGTTTGGCCAAAGGTAAGCGGTTTGTGCAATAGCATGTTTATCACAGGCACGCGTTACCCGTTGGTGGTTAGAGGGATTAATCAAATAGCTCACTTCAGGTTTAAAGAATTGCGGCGATGTTTGCCCCCATTGATAACCGGGCTGTAACGTTCGTGGCGTTGACTGATTGATCACATATGCGACCCGTTTGCTATGGCAGTTCTCTGGCGCAACAAGATCAGCACCTCGGCCATCGGGCCAGCAGATCGTTTGCTCAGAAACACTGCCCGGTTGCACAATCGCCTCTCCCGTCGTATTAAGCTGATCAAATAAACTAAATAACAGAGGTCCGGCTAACAAACTCCCCATCGTTTTTTCCATCGGCTTCCCATCTGGACGGCCTAGCCATACGCCTAGGGTATACTCTTGTGACACACCCACCGCCCACACATCGCGATAATTCCAACTGGTACCGGTTTTCCAACCAATAGCGGGTAGGTTCTGCCGTGAAATCCCATACCTAAGATTTCGGGGCAACTTAACCCCATTTAAAACTTTCCACGTAACCCAAGCGGCTTCGGGGCTCATTAATTGACGCCCCACGACACGACCTTTAAACGGCTGATAACTGAGTGGATACACTACGCCCTGATTCGCGAAGGCACTATAGGTAGCCACCAGCTTCTCTAATGAGAAGCCCGCCCCCCCTAAAATAATTGCGGGATTGGCATCCCCCTCCGGTATCGTTAATCCCATCCCCACATGCTGTAGCTTATTCACGAAGCTTTGCGCCCCATAGGCTTCGATGAGCTGTACAAACGGAAGGTTTAACGAACGGGTTAATGCCTCAGATGCAGATACGGGCCCTGAAAAACCTTGGCTAAAATTGCCTGGCCGATAGGTATGGGTCACACGTGGCACATCCGCCAATAGCGATTCACTATGAATTAGATTCTCATCTAAAGCTAAAGCAAACAGGAAGGGCTTGAGCGTAGAGCCCGGGGAGCGTATTGCGGTTACCATATCAACATGACCCGCGCGCTGATTATCCAAGAAATCCGCAGAACCTACATAGGCCAACACTTGATGTGAACGGTTATCTACCACTAACGCAGCGGCCGATAGGGACCCATCCAAGGTTGACGTATACGCCTTAATCCGATCAGCAAACGATTGCTGCAAGCTAAGGTCAAGGGTACTAGGAATCACCCGTTCGGCCGCCGCATCACGATGTAACCTACGACTTAATAAGGGTGCATCCATCGGTGCAACCAACGGCCATACGGCTATATGCTCTTGCTTAGCGGCATCAACCACCGTCTGACTCCAACGCTGCTGAACCAACAGTCGTTCAAGTACTTTGTTACGGGCTTTCTCAGCGCGCTCAGGATGTCTATCTGGCCTTAAGCGTGAAGGGGCTTGTGGCAGAACCGCCAGCAAAGCAGCTTCTGAGTATCTCAACGCAGAGGCGGGTTTATGTAAATACTGCAGACTGGCAGCTTGAACTCCCTCTAACGTGCCGCCAAACGGGGCATAATTAAGATAGAGTTCGAGTATCTCTTGTTTGCTAAGGTGCCACTCTAATTGCAAGGCTCTTAAAACTTGCTGGCCCTTCCCCGCCACTGTGCGCGGATGGGGATATAAAATACGGGCCACTTGCATCGTGAGTGTCGAGCCGCCCGAAATAATCCGGCCTTCATTTAGATACTGCCAACCGGCGCGGATTAAGCTAAAGGGGTTCACCCCAATATGCTGATAAAAATATTGATCTTCATAGCCAATCAGCGCGTCTAGATAGAGAGGCGATACCTCATCTAAACTCACCTCATATCGCCATACGCCATTACTATCAGCAAAGGCGCGTAAAGGCTCCCCCTGTCGATCTAGCACAACGCTGGCAAAATCCTGACTGTGCCGGGGCTGTTTTAACGGATAGACAAAGTCCGCTAGCAGCAACCCACTTACGATCAAGCAGGCAACCACCAGCGCCATCAATAGATATTTATACCGACCCATCACGTTTTATGGCATCACCGAAATCGATTTAATGCTATTACTAATCCCTCTAATCGATGGTTTATACATCGATTCGACCATGGCTGGTGGCACAACATAGGCACCGGGCGTGACCGCACGCGATAAGAAATACACGGTTTGCTCGCGCTTAGCAGGAAGGTCCACGGCGGCGACATAACGATCACCTTTGTAAGCTTGATACACGATCTGAGCCTGTTGTTCGACCGCTTCCCCCCCGATTTGGATACTGTCGAGCTTGAGCGCGTTCTGTAAATTTTGATTTTCCAGCTCAACACCGGCCGGAATCAGATTGACAAGTAGGCCATCAGGCACCCGTGTCTCGCTGTATAAGCGTACCCGTGTTAATACAACTTCACCTATTTTTAACACCTGATCTTTTTCCAGTGCTCGGGCTTTATTGTTAATCACTGTAAAATGATCAACCCGCACGTTTACACCTTCGTTAAGTGACGATGGCATATCCGCAGGAAGACCGGTCCAACTAAAGCTAGCAAATAGCGGTTTGTCGCCCTGATTGGTAAAGCTAGTTTTATCGAGGGCATCTCTATCAATATTTTTACCTAATTCACCCGTGGCTGATAAAACGGCGTCAATATCACCCTGTACAAGCTCACCCGTCCACTTACCTTGCGTATCCAGCTGATACAGGTCAGAGGCTAAACGCAGCAACGCTGCTTTTTCCTGCGTACTCAACCAACGCACCTGTTTTAACTCAACAAGTAGATCAGGGAGCTGTTTAAGTGCCTGTTTAACCACCCCGTCCGATACTGATTTAGCGGCAATAACCGAATGGATAGCCATCGCCTTATCACGTACCACCGAACCATAGTCACCTAAATAACCCGGTGCCCGTTTAACGCTAAAGGCATCAGTGATTAATTTTTCACCCTCATCGACGCTACCCGTTTCTATCATCGCTAAGCCTAAATGAACACCCGGTAACATACCTCGTGCCTCAGTTAGCTGATTTTCGGCCATGTCACGTAATGGGCCTAAGGTCACACGCCCCCCTTTAGCCAATACATAAGCAGCATAGGCTCTATATGAGATCTCATAATGAGACGGTATATCTGACCACGTTCTTACCGCGAGCGCCGTACGCTTATGAACATAGGTATTTAAACGTTTTTGGGCGTTATTCAATAATGACTCAGGCACTGCAATACCTGACTGTTTAAGTTGCAACAAGAAATCCGTGGCGTAAGCCGTCAACCAGTGCTCTTCAGGCGAGAATTTATTCCACAAACCAAAAGAACCATTCGCACGTTGCAGCTCGGCATAGCGCGCTAATGCTACATTGATCTGTTTTTCTCTCTGCTGAACACTCACCGATTGTGCAAAGGCTGGCAGTTGATCATGCTCAAACAGTATGGCGATAGGTTGGGACTTACTGGTTGTTTGCTCTAAACAGGCATAAGGGTAACGCATGAGTGATTTAAAGTGATTAGCCGCCCCAAGATCCGGTGTTACGGCCACCCGCAGCTGAGCTTTAACGGTATCACCCGCCAGTGTATTTATATCAGCCACCGGAAAACGTATACGCTCCCCTTTCTGCAAATACTGACTGACTTTACCGTAAGTAGCAGGGTATGCAGAACGAACACCCAGCATCCAATCACGCTGAAGTTGAACGGTGTTGCCCGTACCATCGGCCAAGGTAATCGCTGCGGTTATATGGCCTTCACCTATGCTGACCGCTTTTACGGGAAGGTGGATAATCTGTTTCTGACCATCCGCCAATTGAATACGGTGACGCTTGGCGGCCAACGAAACGGCCCCTTCGGTTGCAATGGAAACCTCAACCTTCTGACTGGCCCCACTCACATTCGCTAAATCTAGCGCTAATGTGGCTTCATCGCCCATCGCTAAGAAACGGGGCATCGACAGTTGAGCCACCACCGGGGACGCCACTTTTGTTGTCTCCGAGTGCGTTCCAAACTGATCACGACCCATCGCAACCGCATTTAAGGTCAACTCACCATCAAAGGCTGGCAGGTCGAGAGGAATAGACACAACCCCCTGCTCGACGTTAACAACCGAGCTAAATAAGCTAACAATCTGTACATCGCTTGGCGGTGCATCGCCACCGCGCTCCAGTTCACCATCACCCCCCCAACGAATCTCAGCTTGATCACTTAAGACCGGTTCAGCTAAATCATCATACATGTCAGTAATGGAGGCATTATAGCGACGCTGGCCATAGAAAAACTCAAACGGATCTGGCTGACGGTAGCCCGTTACACTTAATACACCGCTATCGACCGCACTTAACGTGACATAGACATCACCGCTAACCGGCTTGCCTTTATTATCATTAACCAACACCTTAATCTCGGCGCGATTCTCTGGCAGTAATTTCTCCGCAACGTTGATGCTAACGTCAAGCTGGCGTGCAGTGCGATCCATCGGCAGATGCACAATACCAAAACTACGTTTACTGACCTTCTCTTTTTGCTCTGTCGGCGCAACAACAAAGGCCGATATATAAGCATCATGTCTGGCCATATTCTGCGGCAGGGTAATTTCAACCTCCGCTTCTCGATTCTTCAGTTGAACCTCAACTGTGCTTAACACGGTATCTGTTTCAAGTAGAACAATCGCCCTACCCTCCGTTGGCGATGCAAGTTTAACCTTAACTTTATCGCCTGCGTGATAAGCCGCTTTGTCTAACGCGACGGTCACTTTATCTGGTCGAATCTGATCGGATGCGCTATTCCAGTTGTAATACCATGAATCGCCGGCTTGGAATCTATAAACGGTTTTGCTCCCCGCACTATAGTCTTCAAGCTCCAGTCGGTAACGCCCCCACTCCACCGGCAGTTTGATGCTAGGGCGCGTATTATCAGCAAAATTAATGGTTTCATGCGCAACAGGGTATTCGTTTTTCTCTATCTCATAATGCCAACCACGTTCAGAGGTATGGCTCCAAAAATACTTTTCTTCAATACGGTACAGAGTGGCTTTAGCTTCACCTGTTGCCAATAAGGTGCCCTGAGCATCCGCCCGAACAAGATCAAATTCAATCTCTTGTTCCGTATCAGACACATCGTTTTTAAACCGTGGTTTAACACCAATAAAGCTACTACGCGGCCAGAGTAAAACTGACTGGCTACGATTGATCGCCCGTCCTCCACTCTCAAACAGGCTGTAGTTTAAGCGCACGCGTGTGGGCGTAGAAAAGTTACCCCAATCCAGCTGTTTTTTGTTAATGACCGTTGTCGTTTCACCTTGGCTGTTAAGCTCAACGGAATCCAAGCTGAATTGATAACGGGAAACCGTATCGGGCGCGCCAAACTTAAACCCTTTTAACCCCTCAAAAGGAGACGCCCAACCACTGACCGTTACTTGGGTATCTAAACGGTTACCTGCCGCGGGCGCACCGTACAAATACTCACCAACTAGGGGAACCGAAACCGTTTCACCTTTACTGAAACTCATAAGCCCTGGCTGATTAAAGACTAGACGTAAACGTTCAGGTAAAAACTCTTCTACCTTAAACTTAAAACGCGCTTTCATTTTAGGTTTTGCGGGACTAAAGACCTGTGCATACCACTGACCGAGCGGTGCAGCCGTAGGCAGCGCATGTCTAAATTCATAATACCCCGGCGCTGAAGCCTCCGTACGCCATATGCCTGCACGCTGGCCGTCAGGCTTAATTAACTCGACATTTAGAGCACCACCAATTAACTGCCCATCCATATCACGCGTTAATGTGCTTAAAATTAACGTTTCACCAGGACGGTAAATATCCCGCGGCGAATAGACAAAGTGCTCAATATCCTTAACTGGGCGACCGGATACAGAGAACGAAGATAGATCAAAGTCTGCCGCGCGGTATTGCAAAACAGACACTTGATTACCCTGCGTCGCCATGATTAAGCGAGGCGAGTGACGCTGCCAGTTATTCGTCGTTTCCCACGCCCCCTCATGATTACTCATGCCGGTAGCAATAACCTTATTATTGTAATCAAGGATTTTTAAAGTAACCCCTTTTAACAACGCGCCTCTTTTCGCATTTTGAATAATAAAGCGCGTATGCTTACCATAATCACGTGCTTGAATACCTAAAGAAGAAACCGTGAACCACGTTGCCTGAAAGTCAAAACCACCGGGCGTTCTAACCGTCGCAAGGTATAACCCCCCATCATCGATATTAGGGACTAAATTAACAGGAAGGCTCACACGGTTGCGTTGGTTTTCTTTTTTACTGATTTTTAACCGTGTGCTGTAGACATGATCAACCGTATTGCCTAAACGCGTCTCATCATGGTACCAACGGTCACCATTAGAGAGCGCACCATACTCATTAAAGAAAGTGACAAACTTATCCGATTTTACTTTGTAAATATTTACATCCGCTTCCGCTACATTCACCGCCAATAAAGCTAATGAATCAACTTTGCCCGGAATCATCACCACCCCATCCGTTTCAAAGGAGACTAAACGGGGCAACGCGCGTGTTTTAACGGTTTCGGATAAACCATAGGTAAGCGTTGTTTTATTCTCTGCAGCTAAACCCGGCTCAACACTCACCGTATATTCAGTGACCGGCGAAATACCGGTAAAATAAAGTGTTCTACCATCTTTACTTAAAACAGGTTTACCTAACTCGGGCTCGATTTTAATAAAAGACTTAAAAGCCTGATCCGGTTGTATTGGGGTATTAAAGAGAAGGGATATCGCATTGACATCGCCAAACTCTCGTTCAGAAATATCTAATACATCGAGGGGTTGCATATTTCCCTTAACCGAAGTGTTATTACCCTCAGGTGCAACCGTCGATACTTGGGGGGATGTCGTGCTATTTACATGATTTGTTTGACGCTCATCGGGGTCATCTGAACACCCCGTTAAAAGCAGCGTAATTAATAATCCCAAACCCATTATTTTGTAGCACGACATTCAGATACTCCCTAACCGAATTGATATCTGCACAGCTTAATCCATACCGGCGCGGATAAAAATGGGCTGATACTTTTTTATAGCACTATTTCACGAAAAATCTGGCTTGCAAAATACTGAGCTGCAAGGGAGACTCTGCGTCAAACATACCCGCAATATACAACAGGATAGAGGTTAGTCCGTGGAGAACACACAGTCTGATTACACATGGGATAAAGCATTTTTTGAAAAAAAGTTAACCTTGTTCAGTAACTTACAGATGGGGTTTATCGGGGCCGCTTTGATGCTTATGATGATGGACCTGTCTAAAGTCTATCTACTCGCCCCTTTAGTGGTGGGCCTCATCCTAACCAGTTGGTACAAACACAACCTAGATAGCATTAAAGACGAGATCAAGGGCTGTAGTCTCACCTTCGCACCTAAATCCATTCTGGTGTCATTTCCTGAATTAAATAAAACAACACGTATAACCTTTCGCGACATTGATGAGGTTGAAGCGCACAACGAAAATTTTGTACAAGTGATTAATCTGTATTTAAAAAATGGTGAGGAAAAAGTACAACTTAAAGCGATGGCTAATGGGGAGCAACTGATCCAACAACTGAAAACAGCTATCGCCGAGGTTGACGTTAATACTGCTTAGGGGAATAGGTACATTGGACAGGACCAGAGATAACCGACGAGGGAACCTCTGATCCTATTACAAGACGACTTACTCAGCGTTAGTCAATTGACCAACCGCCTCATTCTGCTGGAGAGACGCACGCGATCTCCTTTCGCACTTTTCAAGCATCACAACAACCGTTTTACGGCAACAGGCCCAGTAATTACGCAAACTCACTAGATCCTCTGCTAGAAAATAGCGTGCCACTAACCCAACCTGCAAAGAGGCGATCGCTTGAACAACCGCGTTTAACTCCATATGAGACAAGTGAGGTGAAACACGTTTTAACTGTTCTAGCCGAATTAAAGCAATTTCATCCATAAAACGACGAATAATAAGCTGTCGCTCTTTATTGTGTGCCGAAGCAGAGAGAAAACCGAACAACGCTTTAATCGACAAATTATCGACACTAAAGCATTTAAACAACTGCCCCTCCACCAGATCAAAAAACGCCTCTGTAGAGGTAGGCTGCTCTGAGGATTTAACCTCCTGCAACACGGTTTGAGTCAACAGCTCTAAGACTTCGGTTTCAACAGCCGCCATCGTTCTGAAGTGATGATATAACCCTCCTTTACTAACAGAAGCTTGTTCAATTAATCGCCCTGCAGTAAGTGCATCTAACCCCTGTTGGGCGATGATAACAATAGCCGCTCTCACGATAGAACGACGTGTTAAATTAGCACTACTATTAGAACACATAGGCTCTGACCTTCTATAACAATGAACTACACAGGACCTCTAAACTGCAACCACGTGATTCTAGTCCCTCCACCCTTATGCTACGCCTTAGCCAATGAGGGTTACATTCATAGATATATATTTACTGATATAGATCAAGCCTGCATGATACGGGCAGATAAGGCGACTTAAAGACCATCGATTAAGGTAGGTTATTATGAATTTTAAGCAAAAAAAACCAGGGCAAAAATAGGCCCTGGTGGAAAGAGATAATTACAAAGCATTTACGAAACATAAGAATGATTCGTACGCAATTAAAGCATGGCGGCAATGAATATTAACTTAACAAAATAAACTACTGCCTAAATTTTGAACAAACGCTCATCAAAAACACTTAAAAAATAGAAAAAACACACATTTGGTCGTCGATCAGCCCAATAAGCATCGGTTATCACTTTTACAGTCTACTTTTCTCTGTCATGATCTATACGATATCTCTGCCATATTGTAATGGTGGAATCTCATCACCCACTCAATTATGGACCTCGGGATATGGAATTAAGCAGTCTTTATGTCACAGTTATAGAACCCTCAAAGGTTCAACGCCAAATAATTAAAGGGCATTTAAATAGCTTTGGTATAGAGCAAATAGAAGAGTTTGAAGAGGCTCGACCTGCGCTTAACCATATACTGATCTCCCCCCCGGACATCGTCCTGTCCTCCATGCATCTTCCTGATATGACAGGCACCGACTTAGTCACTCAGATGCGTGGCTTAGAGGCGTTACAAAATATCACTTTTTTACTGGTTTCATCGGAGACCCATTACCGTTACCTTGAGCCCATTCGTCAGGCCGGAGCCATTGCGATCCTACCTAAGCCTTTTAGCCGTGAAGAGATGGGCTTTGCACTCAGAAGCACCTTAGATTACATCACCGATTTTGAATCTGAGAATGATAATGATGACTACGAGGCGCTGAACGTTTTAATCGTTGATGACAGCTCCCTCTCCCGTAAATATATTCAACAGATGCTCGAATCACTTTCCATCCACTCCATCAAAACGGCTGAAGACGGCTCTCAAGCGCTTGAGCTATTGGATCAAGGGGAGCGCTTTGATCTCATCATCACCGATTACAATATGCCTAATATCGACGGTAAAGAGCTGACAGAGCATATTCGAACCTACAGTGAGCAACCGACCGTCCCTATCCTTATGATGACCAGCGAACAAAATGAGAGCCGACTTGCCGCTATTCAAAATGCGGGCGTATCGGCCCTGTGTAGTAAACCTTTATCTTATAACACGGTAAAGCAGCTCATTGAGCAGCTAGTAACTGACTTCTAATCAAGAAAGATCTTCCATAAAAAAAACGTGGTCTAGGCCACGTTTTTTTATAACACGCTATACGTACAGTGATTAGTTTTTATCATCCAGTAGATGATCTGGCACAAAGCCCATAATCAACGCTCCCCAATGCTGCCCATTCACATAGAGAGGAATAGAGAGGTCATTCAGGATCTCACCTGTATCACGAATATAGGTTTGCAATAGGAAAGGTGCGGTGGACGATGCACGTCGGATCTCAGCTCGGTTCCCAGCAAAGATTCGGCGGTGACGACTCTTAACATTATCCACCTCAAAATTACCCGTCATACGCTCCGAAACTTTCGAATGATGCGCAGCCGCATAACCATTTTTATCTACCGCAATCACGTAAATAAACTCAGGGCGTTGGGCAATAAAGCTATCAAACAATGGACGCATGATCGCTTCATACTGATCAGCATAACTCGTGTCATACTTTTCAGGCACTTGGCCATCATTAGTCCGTTTGTAGTTAGTATCAAATAGGTTACATCCCCGTGAAGCCAGCTCTTCTAGAGAACTCTGCACCTCTTGGCTCCACTGACGCCCCGTTTGAATCATGCCCTCAAAACCACCGTAACCAATAATAAAGCGCGACAGTAGCTCTTGCGTTTCTTCAGTTGAGTGTTCTAACTCTTCCGAATAACGACGTGACTCTTCTATTTCACCGTGCATAGCGGTCGACAACGAGGTTATCTCCGATACATGGTTATGTGATTCTTTATTGGTATACGCCAACTCATCAATAGCTGCGCTGATACTACTTAACTGACCATTGAGGTCTTCAAAATCCGAGACTAATCCGTGGAATTGATTATTAGTACTGCGAATAAACTCTTCAGTCGACCCTACATATTCGAGGATAGTCACCGAACTTGAGCCCGTCTTGTTGACCAACGAGGACATCTGATTAATATTCAGATCAATTTCACTGGTGGCAACACTCACTTTCTGAGACAAGTTTCGAACCTCATCAGCCACGACAGAGAAACCACGCCCCGCTTCGCCGGCACGCGCGGCCTCAATTGAAGCATTGAGCGCCAGCAAATTCGTTTGATCGGAGAAGTCTTTTACCATCCCCAAAATCTCAGTAATGTTTCTGGAGTTCAGCTCCAGCTGATGCACTGTATCTTGGAAATCGGTCACTTGGCAGCGGATCGCTTCAACCTGCTGTTGAACACGTCCAAGCTCAACACTAGACGACTTAATTTCATCTAAGTTTTGCGCGTTACGTTCAGAGATCTGGAGCGTACTTCCCGCGATATTATCAATCGCCTGAGTGGCTTCCTGACTGGATTGAAAGACTTTTTGAGCCTGTTCTTCCTGTCGTGTTGCCGAACCTTGAGCCTCAATCAGCACTTTCTGCAAGCGAGTTGAACTTAAAGCAACACTAACACTACGACGTCGACTTTCAGCAATCATCGATTTCAAGCTGATCGAAAAGGTATTGTAGCTCTCGGCCATTTCTGAAATTTCATCATAGGTATATTCCGGCAACGTTGCCGATATATCCCCATCTTTATCTTTGATCGCTTGCAGCACATCGGTCATCTTTCTGATCGGACGCAAAAAAAGGTGCCGCATAAAAAAGATCGTTAAGATGCCTGAAATTAACGCAAAGATAACCGTCGCTAAGCCATACAGCCAAAATGAATCTAACTGTTGCTGAATAACGGCGGTTGAAACATGGCCTGAAGCCAAGCTGGAATCTAATTTATTGAAGTGGTTGTAACCGATGAGTAACAAAACAACATGCGGTAAAAGTAGAAATACCACATTACCTGTTATTTTCTTCGTCAACGAATTAAAGCAGGTTTTCTCTACACTCTTATAAAGGCTCATTTCCGCACTCTTTAATTGTTATAAGCTGAGATAATTACTTATTCTTATTATGTTTTCTTATTATTATTTGTTGCTCAATATAAGCCGATCTATACGGCAACTTCAAGATTAAACTAAAGTTTCACCATAACATCTATCAAATTCAAACAATCTTCTACCAAAGTACCCAAGTCGTACACCTATTTAACTTGGCCCTACACGCTTTCCAATTTTGACAATACTGCTCAACCAAATGCCAAAATTTAGGGCTGTGATTTAAGTGAACCAGGTGAGCCAACTCATGAACAACCACATAATCAATTAATGCAGGTTCAGCAAAAATAAGACGCCAGTTGAACGCGATATCACCTTGGCTTGAGCAACTGCCCCAACGCCTTTTGTAGTTCTTTATAATCAAGGAATTAGAGGTCAGTCCCATCACCTCTTGCCAATATAAAACCCGTGCAGCAATGTGCCGTTCCGCTTCCGCTTTATACCACCCTTGCAAACAGGCTTTAACCCGTTCTTCCGGTGCCTTTTTTGAACGGTTAGTAATGGTAATATTTAACCGATCTCCCTGAAGAGAAACATCGCTTTTAGGCCCTACACGCCAGTGAATAGCATAGTACTCACCTTGATAGGGAAACATCGCACCCTCAGCGACTTTCAAACAATGGTTCGCAAAATTCTGGCTCAACTGCTCATTCTTTTGACGAATCCAGCTCGCTTTGCTCTGAACCCAATCACTCACCCAACGATCAGAAACCCAATGGGGAACCCTAACTTCAACCCCTTTTTCGCTGATGCGAATTGCAGCCGTTTTACGTTTTCGACTGCGTATTACGGTGTAACCATCATGGTCTATACGATCGTTCATAAAAGAGATCACTGCAAAAAATGACTAACGAAAAACCTAAAAGCTATCCGCCGATTGATTTAACCCCACCAGCACAGACGTGCAAATAACCCACCTCGCGCGTTAGTACAGCGCACGACGGCTTGCCTCAATTGCACAACCAATTCAGGGTCATTACCCTGCCCATGCCTAATCCGTTCATAACCTGCCGATATCTGCATAAAGTGTGATGCATCGTCTGGCCTATGCCTGGCAAGCCGATCGCAATAGTCACTCACTGTTTCTCCGGTCTGCCGCTCAAGCCCCTCTTTAGCAAAATGCGTTGATAAACGCACGATCAGCTTGTCGACCGGATTTAAAGGAGCCACTTTACGCGCGTTTAATGACAGCGCGACGGTAATGGCGATAACAACAGAAAACGGCAACAAGAGGAAAAGCGCAAGCTTAAAGGGGGAAACCCCACCTAACAAACGCTCTAACAATCCTTGCTGTTGATGGTGGTAGTTTAACACCCAACGATGCCAACCATAATTCAGTGCCTCAATCCGGTGCCGAACCTGCATGATCCACTTATTATTTGAAATATTCCAAGCACTGAGCGCGCTATCTTGTAAAAACGCCCGATCAGTGGACAAGGTTTCATCGGCTGGGGCTTCAACTCGGCTAGGGGCGACCCATGCGGTAGGGTCCAGACGTACCCACCCCTTCTCGGGGAACCATGCCTCAACCCATGCGTGGGCATCATATTGACGTACAAGGAAATAGTTTTCATAAGGGTTCCACTCCCCACCTTGATAACCGGTGACAATTCGCGCGGGTATGCCCACGGCCCTTAACAAAACCGCGGTAGCACTAGCGAAGTGACCACAAAACCCTGTTTTCGTATTCAGTAAAAAATCAGAGACACTCTCATCACCCAAAGGCGGTGGCGTCAGCGAGTAGTGAAAACCTTGATGGTAGTACTGTTGAATTTTAGCAATGAACCCATCAGGGGTTTCAGTCTCAGCCCACCAGCGACGTGCTAACTGCTTTGCCTTTTCATTACCCGCAGGCAGGTATAAAGTCCTCTCAAAGTCATCAAGCTCTCGCTCTACATCGAGGTTATTAACTACGCCAGAGGTAAACGGGTACTGCTCTCGGTTAACCACCTTAGTACCGGAGGAGAGTGTCATATCCCTGTGCAGATTCAGTTCACGGGGCCATGAAACAGGGTAATCCAAAACCGGCACATAATGCTGTTGGCTGGCTTCCAAAATAAGCTCATAGCGAAACAAGCGCTCAGGTTCAGCGCGCTTAGTTGGCGTGAACTTAGGCAGGGGCTTTCCATCATTCAACCACCCCCGACCATCAAAATCATTTAAAACAATGGCGCGCCAATACAGTTGAGTTTGATCCGGTACAGAACCTGAAAAACTCACCCGAAACGCCACCTCAGCGGAGCGCGTGAGCCGAGTAATATCTCCCGGTGTCATGGTATCAGAAAGCCCTGTTTTGGCGGCCGACTTGTCTAAACCCACCTCCCACAAAGGGCCGAATCTAGGCATCGCGATAAACAAGACCACCATCAGAGGAAACGCAGGAATCAGCATCAAGACAGAGCGTTTTAACGGGTACGTAAAACGGGTTTCCCGCGAAATATTTGTACTCATTAATGCCGTCGTAACAATAATAAGCGCAAACAGGGCATACACCGCTGCGCCAACGCTTTGGCTGAACAGAAAGCTGGTTGCAACGACTAAGTAGGCAACGTAGAGCACAATCAATGCATCTCGCCGGTGGTAAAGTTCAATCACCTTTAAACCAAACCCCACCACCAATAATGCAACCGTTATACTGATGCCCCCACCCTGCTTATAACTCGCAAGCACACCCACCCCTGCGGCTAAAACCAAACCGGTTTTCACCCATTTTGAGGGCAGTGACCAACGACCTAAATACACCATAAGCCGCCACGCAATGCAGAGCAGTACGACAAAGGTGATCCAGTTAGGTAAATGAAAAGCATGGGGTAACAGCGCGACAACAACACTGAGTAACTGCCAAAGCAGTGCGGTACGCGTTAACTGTAGATCATTCACGGTCACTATCCTTCGCCCTAAATAAGGCGAGCTCGGTCAACACACGGTGTAAATGATCCGGCCCTGTCGCAGGCTTAATTGAGGTATGGGGTAGACTCAAACCGTACTCTTGTTGCTGATGTTCACACTCACGTGCCCAATAGGTCATGACCGATAAGCGCGCTTCTGTCGAGAGTTCACTCCACGCCTCCCATGACAACCAGATCTTTTGACTTTCCTGTCCAACATAATTTTTACTCAATAAACCTCGCCCTTGCGCATATTGTTTCCAAGCAATATGACGTAAAGAGGTACCCGGCCGGTAAGCATCCAGTCCAGAAAAATCATCACCTTTATTTTCGTTGCCTAAGCGGCCATCTACATCCTCATTAAATGTGGCCGGTAATCGACCTTTATGGGGCTTTGGATAAACCGTCGCTGAGAGGTCCAATGCTACCCAGCTCCATGCTCGCAATAAGCCAAACGGAAACACGGTTTCAATTTTTAACAAGCCGGGCGTTAAGTAACCGCGTTTTCTTGCCTTTACATACAGCGTGACTCGTCGTTCTCGCGTTGCCCCTAAATAGAAGTACTGACCGCCCTCCTCACCGCGAAAGCATAAGTGTACATTCTCGTAATGCCTTAAATTGTTCGCCTCCACGTTAAGGCTAAACTCAGCCATCTCGCCAACATAGCAATGTCCCGCCTTTACCGCTGAGACCGTCAAGCCTGATAAATTAAAAAAGGTGTAGTGGATCGTGAGTACCCCGAGTGCAATCAGCAGAAAGGATACGCCATGAATCAAGTTGTTCTGGTAGTTAATCGCCACCAAATACAACACAAGACAAACCGTTAAATACGCCCAGCCTGCGACGGTGGGGAAGATAAATATATTTTTCTGTTTCAGTTCAACGGATCGCCCTTTGGGTCGCCGACTAGCGACCCAACGAGTAACTACATCAGTGATAGGCTGAAATAACGCACGCAACATACTTAACCTAATACATCGACGTGGGTCAGCAGTTTATTAATATGCCCCTCGCCTCCATACCCCCCGTCGCCGTCAACCCCACGTAAACGATGGGCAAACACAGGCAGCAATACCGCTTGAACATCTTCAGGCACAACATAATCGCGCCCATGTAAAAATGCCCATGTTTTCGCTGTGTTGATCAATGCCAAACTACCCCGTGGTGAAATACCAAATTCAAAGTTGGCCTCATCTCGCGTAAAACGAATTAACCGTTGCACATAATCAAGCACACTGTCAGACACGTTAATCCCTGCACATAGGTGACGTAATTCAAGTAAGTCCGATGAGGATAAACAGGGTTCAAGGCTGGCTATTTTGTCCCTTACATCCCCGCCAAGTAACAGCTCCCGCTCGGCCTTTTCACTGGGGTAACCCAATTGAATTCGCATGAGAAAACGGTCTAACTGTGATTCAGGTAGAGGAAACGTACCGTACTGGGAGATAGGGTTCTGGGTCGCGATAACAAAAAAGGGATCAGGCAAACAATAGGTTTCACCTTCAACGCTCACTTGACGCTCCTCCATCGCCTCCAGCAACGCGCTTTGCGTTTTCGGTGTCGTGCGATTAATCTCGTCCGCGAGCAATAGTTGGGTAAAAACAGGCCCCTTGTGATAAACAAACCGGTTGCTTTCACTGTCAAAAATAGAGACACCGGTAATGTCCGCAGGCAACATATCACTGGTAAACTGAATCCGTTGATAGGCTAACCCCATGGCATGGGCTAAGGCATGAGCTAACGTCGTTTTCCCCATACCAGGGAGGTCTTCAATCAGCAGATGTCCTCCGGTAATCAAACAGGTGACCGCCTGTTTAATCTGCTCCTCTTTATCGTAAAGAATTCCTCCAACACTCTCTATAAGTCGTTTGAGCTTATCTCTCATTAATCCCCAACCCCAATTAAGCAGATAAAATTGATAACGTACGACAAACAACCATAACACGAATTCACAAACAGCTTACGAGACGACCCTTACCGTCACCTTTCAGCCTAACCTGTTCATCTCGTTCACAAAAACAGAAGCCCCCGCTTAGAATACTAAAGGAATCGATTCACGATGGTAGCGAGCATAGGCCGACTGGCAGACCTCATCGTCGGTTTCAATCTGTACAAGGTTAGCCTTACGAATACCCGCCTTTAAGCACACATCATATCCTTCCTTTAAGTGATTGTACGAGATCACGACCCCTTCATCATCTGTCAATAACGCTCTTAAACACTGTCCCTGATCAACATACTCAATCTCAATCACTAATGGTGAATGACCCGCTTCAATAAAGTTGACCGCCTTAATCATCTGCTGTGCTTTTAGTTCCTGCAAACGCTCTATGTTCATCTGGCACCTCATAGGTTTAGGTTAAATTCCAGAAGGGGTGAATAAATAGAGTATCAATCTATATGCCTACCCAGTTTTACGTTACCTAAGCATAGTTAATAAATGGACACAGGATTACGTGAGGCGATCAATCGAACGAAGGTTTATTTATTTCAGGACGGGTCACAGGCAATAAAAAAGCCCGATAAAACGGGCTTTTTTATAGATCAGCAATTTTATAGATCACCAATGATTAATGATCGTGGTGACAATCTTCGCCATGTACATGGCCGTGCGCTAGTTCATCTTCTGTCGCTTCACGCACTTCAGTTACTTCTACACTGAACTGCAATACTTGACCGGCAAGTGGGTGGTTGCCATCTAACGTAACACCATCGTCTTCAACAGAAACAACCGTTACTGGCTGCTGGCCCCAAGGTGCTTCAGCCATAAATTGCATACCGACTTCAACATTATCAATACCTTGGAAGTTGGCAAGATCAACCTTTTGAACAAGCTCTTCGCGTACATCGCCGTAACCCTCTTCAGGTTTAACAACAACATCTAACTTATCGCCTACAACTTTGCCCAACAATGCATTCTCAAGACCAGACACAATGTTATTAGCGCCGCACACAAAAGGCAGTGGCTCTTGACCTGCAGATGAATCAAGAACATCACCCGCTTCGTTTTTAAGCGTGTAATGAATCAGTGCAACTAAATTCTCAGCAATTTGCATAAAAAATCTCTTATTACGGGAAGTTGCTGTATTAATTGACACTATAACCCTACGTCACAGCGGGCATTAAAAAGCAAAGCGCTACCCAAATGATTAAAGGCTCAATAATACCGTTTGAGACTTTTCGCTACCAGTACCCCGCACCTATTAATGCATTTTTATCCTGAAGCAGTAGAAAATAGGAATTTTTCCTAGACTTATTTTTAACGTTGTATGCTAGTTTTATAAGGCATAAGGCTAGCGTAATTCTGGAGGGGAAAATTATGGAAAATGCATGTACGCTTTGTTACAGCTTGGTATTACATAACAAACCACACCCCGCGCTGAAAAAGATCAGTGAGTTAAAAGGTAGTGAGCTTTATAAGTGTTGCTGCTGCTATGCTTATCTTCATAAACACGAAGCTAACTGGGAGATTATCAGTGGTGGAGAGTTTATGGGGGCGCCTAAACAAAGTGCATCTAAAACAATGCCCGCCGACAGCAATCTATCTATGTCTGCAGAACTAAGAAGCAACTAAACCTTGCTTCTTAGCTCCACTTCAATAAAGACCGTTAAACTTATAACAACCCTACTTCATGCATCATAGACACTAAATGGGTTTTGTTTTTCGCACCAAATACCTTCTTTGCTCGGGTAATATGGTAGGTAATGCCCTCTTCAGTTAGGGCCAATTTATCAGCGATACGCTTAACCGGCATACCTTGAGCGGTCATAACCATCACCTGCTGACAGGTGGGCGATAGGATTTCTGACTTGATATATGGGTTTTGCTCTTGCTCGCAAACAACCTGTAATAATTCATGGTAACGGGTAAGCATCGGCACTAGCCACTCACTAACATTACTAAAAAAGCTTTCAAACTCTGCAGCCGGTAGTTTATGAAACAAGCTGAAGTAATGAAACCAGTAACGATTACTCTTACTCTTCATCGGTATATACACCCGAGACGAGACACCTTGTTTCAACCAAAAATTATCCGCTACTGAACTTTGCCCACTGATTAATGAGCTTGCTAATAAAGGTGCAGTTATCCGTGGCAACACTTCCCACAACGGATCATGATGAGCAACATCTTTATAATAGTTTTTGATCACAGCATCCGGCAACGAACCAACGATATCACTTCCTTCATTCCAGCGCTGTTTTTGCGCTTCGGAACTGGAATTGATCTGACCTCGCGTTAAAACCGAATAGGTAAAATAGACAAAACCAAGCTGATTCAGCAGATCATCAATTTCATGCAGCAACTTGTCCCAAGTACATTCAAAAGCAAGAACCGAAGCGTCCTGAAACGCTGGCTGTTTTTTTAGCTGTAAAATAAGGTGTTCCATGTCTTGCACTCAAATACTCCCTCTACATCGAAACCAACAAACTAGGGTTATAAAATCCAAATCGCGTAATTAGATCTATTTAAAAACAAAAGATTCAAACAAAAAATACCTTACAAAATTAATAGCGATTTTAGACTCTAACACCTATAAATTTATTACTCTCTAATAATAAGCCTATTAAAAATATGCAGAAGTACCAAAACCTATAGTATAGAGCCTGATTTTTAGCCGCATCTAATATAATGATACAAAAGCAGTGCAAAAACATTGATTTCCGTACTAATTAGCGCCGAAAATCGTTATTTAATACCACACTAAAGCACTATGATTTACGCATAAAAGCACATGATAAAATCATTATAAGCTCATTATTACACTTACATAATAAAGGGCTATTTATTTGAATAAGATTATTATCATTTCAAAAATAAAGACAAGCAATCCGCCATGATTCAAACAAACTTCACTATCCTGTCTATCTTAAGCACGTAAGCAGAATAATAAGCAAAAAAGAAACTTCATACATTAAGCATCCTCAATAGCGACTTAATTTAACCTTAATATAATTTGCTCAATCATCAGAAAAAATAAAATAGGAGGTTTAACATCCGAACAGCGCGTTAACATACTGTTAATTATAGATAAATAGCTATCGAGGGGGAGTGAGAGGCGTTAGCACTCGCCGTTAGAGATGCGGCTGGACGTACTAACGCGTGATAATTAGGGGGTAGGATGAACTAAGGTCGATGCCCTATACGGTAACTACCATTGTCAAAAAACTGTACAACTTCCTGCCGTTTACGTCCCAACAGAATTGGCCCGTTATCAAAGAAAAGAAAGTTCTTCCAATGACGACGAAAGACACCCCATTTGGTTTCTAAGATATGATCACTTTGGTAACAAAAATACACAGTGATATTATCATCCCATGTAGACAGAGACGCCGCCATCAACGGTGGTAAGGCTTCACTCGAAGAGTCCCAAGCCGATTGCCAAAAATCTTTCTCACTCCAATATTTACCCTGCCCTACCCAGTCATCCTCTGAAAAATGCTCGGGATGGAAACACCCTCTACTAATATGCTCCGCCCATATCTGTTCAGCCCTCTTTTCAGCTAACGGTCTGATCTCCTTCATATCTTCAGCGGGTACAGGGAGATCTTTATGTCTGAAGATCCACGCCTTGGTGTATTTTTCTATAGGTAAGTAGTTCATTAGAAGCTCTTGGATAGGTGCTTTTATAAAATTACAGATAATCAATTTAAAAAAAAGGGAGCCATTTAGCTCCCTTAGATTATAACGGTAGATGGCGGGCTAAGCTTCACCCTCGACACGGTTATGACCACTTTGTTTGGCGATAAACAGGTTTTCAAGCGCTCGACGCAGCATATTATCAGGGTCATCTTCTGGCCCATGTAATGCCGCAACCCCAACACTTACAGTGAAATGTACATCACCTGCGGCATAAGGAATTTCCATCTCTTCCATAATGCGACGAACCCGCTGCCCAGCAGCCATGCCTTGATCATGATTTGTTTCAGGCATAAACATAACAAACTGGTCATCACCATAACGGGCGAGGAAATCAGATGTCCGTTTCATACTATGAACGGAAGTCACTAACTGCTGAAGCACTTGGTCGCCACAATCCCATGAGAAATTATCATTAAGATCGCTAAAATTATCGACATCGATAACCATAAGACTGCACACCCAATCATAACGTTGCGCTTGTGCAACAGCTTGTTCTAAAACAGGTCTTAATGCTCTACGGTTATACGCACCGGTGAGAGGGTCTCGCTGTGCTTGATTGGTCACTTGACGCTCTAAACGTCGCTTAGCAGTGATATCCCTAAAGACAGCAAGCACTTCACCCTCGGCAGCTGAACAACGCAGTTCAACCCACTTGGTTTCACTCAACCCTTGCTCGCGCAACACAGGGATATGTTCTGGGCGAAGTTGAATATCAACTTTTATCACCTTCGAAGCATCAAGCGCTTTCACCGCCGCAGCGATAATGTCAGCACTGATATCTTCAGGAAAAATATCATCGAGCTTTCGCCCGACGATAGCATCGGCATCTAACCATTCGGCAACACCGGTGGAACACGCCATGACTAGACCCGTAGGTTCTAGCACCATAACAGCATCGGCTGCTGCTGTTAAAAGGGCATCATAACGCGCATGAATCTGTTTATCGGACATCCACTCTTCTCCAACCAAACCAGACAATTAAAATCGGCATCTCAAAAAGATAGCCGTTTGCCTCGCTAGGAACAACCCGTTTGACCATTTTTATGAAAATGTTACGAATTAACAGACAATACAGTGCGGTTCAAAGAATGTAATAGTCCAATGGTGGAAACCCATTAAATTCGATTGAGCTGTAACTGGTTGTATATGCCCCCGTTGAAAACCAATAGACATAATCACCGATCTCAAGGGACAGGGGCAGCTCGTACTTATGCTGCTCATACATAATATCTAAACTATCACAGGTAGGACCGGCGAGGATTACCTCCTCCTCAGGACCACTTTTTGAGGTTGATAAGGGATATTTGATCGCCTCACCTAAGGTCTCGATCAGTCCATTGAACATACCAACATCAGTATAAACCCAACGTTCGAGTGCAGTACTGGACTTACGGGAGATCAATACAACCTCCGATACAATCACACCCGCATCACCCACCAATGAACGGCCAGGCTCAAGAATAATGCGCGGCAACTCTTCCGGAAAATCTTCTTTTAAAAATCGTTTGATCTCCTCAGCATAAGTTGAGAAGTCATTTGTTTTTTGAATATAGTTTGCAGGGAAGCCACCGCCCATATTGATCATCTGAATTTCGATACCATGTTCAGTACTCAGACGCTCATTAATAACCTTAACCTTAGCGATGGCACCATCCCATACGTCGATATCCCGTTGTTGCGACCCCACGTGGAACGAAACACCGTAGGGCTGGAGCCCTAAGTCTTTAGCTAATACAGCAAGCTCAATCGCCATTTCAGGGTTACAGCCAAATTTACGCGATAAGGGCCAATCTGCCCCTTCAGAACCATCCGTTAAAACACGAATATAGATTTTAGCCCCAGGCGCATTAACCGCTATATTGCGTAAATCCGCTTCGGAATCGGTTGCATAAAGCCGAACCCCTTTTTCAAAAAAATACTTCACCGCTGACGCTTTCTTTATTGTGTTCCCATAACTCATTCGATCGGGAGACACACCGTGCTTGAGCACCTTATCAAGCTCTTGTGGTGATGCGATATCAAAACTAGCCCCAGAGTCGGCCAGCAGCTGTATCACTTCATCGGCAGGATTCGCCTTTACCGCGTAAAAAATATCCGCATCAGGAAAGCCTTGCTCTAACTCGATATAACGGCTTTTGACGATGGAGAGATCCAACGCTAAAAAAGGCGTTGGATATTTCTCAGTTAATGATTTTAAACGCTCTGCAGCTGATGGGCTAAAGTGCTCAGGTAAATTCATGCGCGGTGGCACCACAGAAAAAAGTTGATGATAAAAAGTCCGGTAGACGAACCCAACTGTGAAATTTTGCGCAGTATAGTAAGGTTTTGTTTAACAAGTCCAGCGATATAAAATCACTTTAATCAAATTACTTACCCCCCTTCTTTTTACCGAATTAAAGCCCCCCATTTTCTGAGAGAACATTCTCAATTTCGGCAAAACTTTTCGCTTCATACATAATATCAAAACTGATCTTCAGCCTACGTGAGATATCACTTGAAGAGATAATCCCTCTGACTCTAATCACTCCAGCAGTACTCTCATCAATCACAACAACATGCTGATCGCCGGAGTCTTTCATGGTTAGCATTACATCACCTACTCGCGTGTCGCAAAGCTGAGCATAGGTAAGTGTCTTAATATTAAATTTACTCAGCATAATATGCCTAACCTGCACTTGATCTCGGCTCACTTGGTTTTTCTGCATAAAGGCCATCACTTTTCGACCCGCAGCATCAGCGGCAGTAATAATACCGGCGAAGGCATCTTTATTATCAAGCACAAATAACAACCGCACATGTTGGCTTTTCATATACTCAAGCGCTTCAGCGATGGGCATCGACTCAGAAACGGTGACCGGCTTAACGTCCATAAAGTCGGTAAACACATCAAGCGCTGGGCTGTGCAAACTAGCGGGAGTCCCCTTATTTTCGGGCGAGAGGATATACTCGGCATCGACGGCATCAAACAGCCTTATATTTTTGAAGTCCTGAAGCATACTGTGCACCTAATCACTGTTTTGTTTCAGAATAGTACACTTCAGATAATTTGCTGCAAAAATGGAGGAGATTGATAAAGAACAGCGCGCTATAAACGCAAAAAAGCAGCCAAGGCTGCTTTTTATTCAAGGTCAATACAAAGTTAATACCCGAGTTCGCTCGGATCAATCACAACACCCAACGAGCGCTTATCAATAAAGTTACCTTTGCTCGTTTCTTTATAACGAAACGTTACTTTTTTACCTAACTCAATCTCCAGATCTTTATCTGAAGACATGTACGAATATTTCTCGCCATCAACAACGATGTTATGAATATAATAAGGAGGCATACCAACCCACTCCGTGTGAGGGCCGTCCGTTTCTATACTTTCGAGTACACCGCGACCTGCTAGTTTTGGTGTCTTTTTGTAGCCGCCTCTGCGACCTTGAAAATTCCCAGCCATTAAGGCTCCTTGACAGTTTAAAAATAAAATAGAAAAACACTGTCTTACAATTGTAGCGTCACTTCGTGCAGAGTAAATCTATATGGCCAAATTCATTAAATAAAACTGCTAGAATGCGGTCATAACATTAAGAATGTGATCAATATGTCATCATTACCGATTTTATCTGTCATCCCTTCATTAAAAGAGGCCCTCAATTGCCGCGATGAGGTCATACTCGAAGCACCGCCCGGTGCCGGTAAAACCACTCAAGTACCTTTATCATTACTCGACTCACCCTGGTTACATAATCAAAAAATCTTAATGTTGGAGCCCCGACGTTTAGCGGCAAAAAATGCGGCTGCACGGATGGCTGATCTATTAAATGAGCGCGTGGGTGAAACCGTTGGTTATCGCATTCGACTCGAACAAAAAATCAGTACTAAAACCCGTATTGAGATTGTCACCGAAGGTATACTCACCCGTTTACTGCAAACTGACCCGAGCCTTGAAGGCTACGGCCTTGTCATTTTCGATGAATTTCATGAGCGTAGCCTTGATGCCGATTTAGGGCTCGCGTTATGCCAAGAAGCCCGCACGGTATTTCGCGATGAAATACCACTTAAACTCCTCATCATGTCGGCCACCTTAGATGGACACGCCATCGCTCAACTGTTGAATGATGCCCCCATTATTAAAAGTGAGGGACGCTCCTACCCGGTGTCTTACATTTATGCAGGAAAGCCTAAACAGGGAACTTGGCTAGAGCCCCATGCAGTTAACATTCTGATGGATGCCATTACGACACAGACGGGCAGTATTTTATGCTTTTTACCCGGTGTTCGAGAGATCAGGCAGGTGGAGCAGCGCTTAACCCTCGCCCTACAAACCCACGCCCTAGATCACATTATCATTGCCCCACTCTACGGCGATCTTAAGTTAGAACAGCAACAACAAGCGATCAACCCAGCGCCTCAAGGTAAACGAAAAGTAGTACTCGCCACCAGCATTGCGGAAACCAGCTTAACCATAGAAGGGGTCACTGTTGTTGTCGATAGTGGTCTCAGCCGCGAAGCCCGGTACAACCCTAATACAGCGATGACGACACTCTTTACACGGCCCGTCTCTAAGGCCGCCGCCACACAACGGGCGGGACGTGCCGGTCGATTAGCACCGGGACTCTGCTATCGACTCTGGAGCGAACCCGAACAGCTTCAGCTCAGCCCATTTAGCCCCCCCGACATTCTACAAGCGGACTTAACCGGCCTAGCACTCCAACTGGCTAGCTGGGGAATAAACGATTCTGAAACCCTCTCATGGCTAGACCTTCCCCCTAGCGGTGCTTACCAGCAAGCTAAAGCATTGTTGGCTCAACTTGGGGCCTTCTCCCCCAACGGCAGTCTCTCGCCCCATGGCGAGCGCATGGCCTCGCTGCCTGCACATCCACGTATCAGCCACATGCTGATACGCGGTGCACAGATAGGTTTATCGGAAAAAGCCTGTTTTATTGCAGCCCTGCTAATGGAGAAAGATCCCTTCCGTGATGTAGGGGCCGATATTAATACCCGCTTAGACTGGCTCAAAGACAAACCAACACAACATAAAGGACTGTGGCAACGTTTACACAAACAAGCTAAACATTACTTAACACTGTGCCAACCCTTCGCTACGGAAAACAACAGCGATATAAACCCTGAGCAACATGCGGGATTACTCCTAGCCTTTGCCTACCCAGACCGAGTGGCGAAGCAGCGCAGCAAAGGCAGTTCAACGTACAAACTTAGCAATGGCCGTGCTGCCAGCTTGTTTGGGGCTGATAACTTAGCCTCGCAACCCTGGCTTACCGTTGGCATTGTGATTGGAAAAGAAGGTTCATCGACCGACTTGATCCCTCTTGCCGCGGCCTTAAACCCTGAACATATCCCTCTCTACCTAGCCGAATCGACCTCGGTCAACGAGATTATCAGCTGGGATTCAAATAGAATTGTTGCGGAAAAACAGTACCGTATTGGTGATGTAATTATCAGTAAAGCGCCACTCAAGTCTCCGTCAAAAGAGGCTATCGTGAACGCAACGCTGGCCTACATCCGTAAGCAGGGCCTTCAATTATTACCCTGGAACAGTGATGTCATCCAATGGCGTTCGAGAGTGATTTTTCTCTATCGTACGTTCAAAGAAAACCCAACTCTGCAGCAACGCGCAGATCAACATTGGCCCAACCTCACCGATGAATGGCTACTTGAAAACCTAGAGCACTGGTTAGCCCCGTTTCTCAATAACATTGCCCGTTTAAATGACCTTAAACAACTGGACTTAAAAAGCATTCTTCTCTCCCTGCTACCTTGGCCGCTACCCCAGCAGCTTGACGAACTCGCCCCTGAACGTTACCGCGTTCCCTCTGGCTCAAATATTAGAATCGATTACTCCCAGACGCCGCCCGTACTAGCCGTCAAACTACAAGAGATGTTTGGTTGTGAAACCACACCAACCATTGCCCACCATATCGCGCTGCAATTACATTTATTATCACCCGCACGACGACCTCTACAGGTGACTCAAGACCTTAGTAGTTTTTGGCAAAATGCTTATCGTGATGTCCAAAAAGATATGAAGGGGCGCTACCCAAAACACCCTTGGCCCGACAACCCTTTACAAGCCCTACCCACCGCTAAAGTGAAAAAGAAAATGACATAAAAAAAAGCCAGCAATCGCTGGCTTTTTAAATGAATGATTAACCTGATAGCAGATCGATTACTCGTGCGTAATCACCGCGACCCTAATCGCATCCATTTTCAGCGACGCTTCCTGCAACGCCTCAACAAGATGGGCGGTCAACTGATCATGGGCCTCAAGCTCCTCTTGGCGAATATTAGGGTTCACTTTCGCCAGTGCAACTAAACGGTCTTTCTCATCCGCTTGCTGCTGTTTAAGCGTCGCCAGTGCATCCGCAATTAACTGTTCCCCTTTCTCTTCAACCTGCTGCTCTAACTGGGCAACAAGGGTGCCTATATCTTCGCGGGTATGCTTAACCAGATTATAAGCCACATTTTTACCGACACGCTTACCTAAGCTCGAAAAGTGCTGTTCAGTGATAACATCGGTCAAATCATTACCGGTGCTGTCAATAACACGACGAACACAGGCATCGGAAAGATAACGTTGAAGTTGTAACGCTTTATCTGAGATACAATGCACTCGGAACACCGCTTCAACGAGTAAACTACCGGCTTTAAGGGGTAACAACTTCATCGTACAAAGCGTTGAGCTACCATAACTACCTTCCAGCATCATCTCCATTGCACCAGCGACCATAGGGTGCTCCCAGCTAAGGAAGTGCATATCTTCACGGGACAGGGCTTCATTACGCTGAAACGTTGCCGTCATGCCATCGCTTGGTAAGCCCGGAAAATGGCTGCTGAGCATATGATCCCCTGGGTGCAGTATCACGCCATTGATACCGGTGCTTTCCTGCTCTACCCCAAAGTGATCAAACACGCGCCCCATATAGGATGATAAGGTCCCCGGTTGGCTATCCTCTTCAACCGCATCCAGTAACGCTTCCGCCACTGAGGTATTACACGAATTCAGTTCCAACAGGCGGTCACGTCCCTGCTGCAGCTCTTCCAACAACGCCTGCTGGCTATGCGCGGTCTCTTTAATTAAGCGATCAATACTTGCTTGGTCTTCTATATTTTCCATACAGTGATGGAGGTCCGCAGCAAACTGCTGCATTAAACTTTGACCCGTTGGACAAACCTGCTCAAACGCACTTAAGCCTTCAGCATACCAACGTAACAACACCTCTTGGGCGCTATCGGCAAAATAGGGTACATGAACATTAACCTCTTTAAGCTGGCCTATACGGTCTAAACGACCAATACGCTGTTCTAGCAGGTCCGGATTCATCGGTAGATCAAACATCACCATATGATGAGCAAACTGGAAGTTACGCCCTTCACTGCCGATTTCTGAACAGATCAATAGCTGTGCACCTTGCTCACTATCGGCAAAATACGCAGCGGCTCTATCACGCTCAACAAGGCTCATACCTTCATGGAAAAGTGCCGTACGTCGACCTTCAAACAAACGAAGCTGTTTCTCAAGTGCTATCGCCGTTTGGGCGTGCGCACAGATAACCAGTATCTTTTCACCTTTGTAATCGTCTAACCACTTAATCAACCAGTCGGCTCGATTATCCTCTAATAACCATGCAGACCCTGCACCCTCACCAATCAATGTTTCAGGGTGTAAACGGCATTCCATCGGCGCCGTATCAATAACGTCTTTATAGGCCTGAGGCAGGGGTAAAGAGTAGATATGTAATTTCCGCTGCGGGAAACCCTGAACACTTTCACGGGTATTACGGAACAATACACGCCCCGTACCATGCTGGTCTAAAAGTGCGCGAACGGTTTTATCAATCAGCCGTGTCCGTTCCTCACTCTCATCGTCTTTATGCTGCGCGAGTAGATCAGCAACATCATCGCCTAAATATTGATGCAGTAGTTCAATAAATGCTGAATCTTGCAGCGCTTCATGCCAACGGTCTGGCGCCTGTAAGATCTCAATTAATTGATTGACGCACTTAAAGTCCTGCTCATCGGTAATAAACTTTTCTAAATCGTAATAACGATCCGGATCAAGCAAGCGCAAGCGGGCAAAATGACTTTCAATCCCTAACTGCTCAGGCGTTGCCGTTAACAGTAATAAACCTTTTACTTTTTGCGCTAACGCTTCAACACAACGGTAGGCATGACTCGCCCCCTCTTCACTCCAACCAAGGTGGTGGGCTTCATCCACAACCATTAAATCCCAACCGGCATCCACGGCCTGCTCAAGGTATTTTTCATCGCGGGTAAATAGTGAGAGCGGACTTAAAACCAGTTGAGCTTCTTCAAACGGATTTCCTTCGCTATCTAAGCAGCGGCCTTCATCCAGAATTGAGAAGTGTAAATTAAAGCGGCGCAGCATCTCGACAAGCCACTGATGGATTAAACTATCAGGGACAATAATCAGAATACGATGGGCTAGCCCTTTCACCAGTTGCTGATGAATAATCAGTCCAGCTTCAATCGTTTTACCTAAACCCACCTCATCGGCTAATAGGACCCTCGGCGACATGCGCTGACCTACTTCCGATGCGATATAAAACTGGTGAGGTAAATATTGTACGCGTGGTCCCAACAAGCCATAGGCAGCAGAGTGCTGATGGTTGTGTTGATTCTTTAATGTTTCTAATCTTAATTCGTAATGGCGTAACTTATCGATCTGACCGGCAAACAAACGCTCATAAGGTTTGCTAAAATGTACTGAGCTCTCTAAAGAGGCTTCATGAATAACCTGCTCATTCCCTTCTTCATCATCACCAAAGTAGATCACACAGCCTTTACTCTCTTCATGCTGTGTAACGGTGATTGACACACCTTCATCATCCGTAATCTGATCGCCTATGGGATAGACAATACGACTCAGCGGCGCATTATTTTGTGCGTAGGTGCGCGCTTCACCGGTGGCAGAAAATAAAATATCTACACGCCGATCTACCAACTCTGTGACTACACCTAAACCTAACTCCGCTTCTGTGTAACTATACCAACGCTGGCCAATCTGAAAATCTTCGGTCATGATAAATCGCTTTCTAGGGACTGTAAAAATAGGTGGGCATAATAGGCAGTTACGCTTATGAAAGCCAATCTGTTTAGTACATATTAGTTAGGGTTATACTGTAAGCCAATATTCTAACGCTCATTTAAGCGGACTAATAATGAATTTACGCTCAATTAACGTTTTATTATTTTTTATTCTTATTCTACAAGGCTGTAGTAGTTATTCGACTCGCCCATCCACTGCGTCCATCAACATTCAACCCCAATCGCCAGTAGCCCATGCACTTTTAGACCAACACAAAAACTGGCAAGGTACCCCCTATCAATGGGGAGGAGAGTCGCGTCAAGGCGTTGATTGCTCCGCCTTTACGCAACTCACTTACCAAACGGTTTTTGGCTATCAGTTACCTAGAACTACAATCGCACAGGTTGATAGTGGTGTCGCTATTAAACAACATCAGCTCACCCCCGGTGATCTGGTCTTTTTTAAACTCGGCGGTAACAAACAACGGCATGTAGGCGTCTACGTTGAGCAGGGTGTTTTTCTTCATGCCTCCACCAGCAAAGGTGTCACCTTAAGTCGATTAGACAACCCCTACTGGAAACAACATTACTGGAAAGCGGTACGCCCTAAAAAATAACCGATAAGCCTTATTTCAGCTTGGCAGCCCACCTCATCCCCACTTTCTTATTACTTTTTGATTTAAATACATAACAATTAAGAATTATTCTTATAGCCTTATTTATTATGCGGTTTAAAATAGCGCGCGAGAAAACAACGCATAATAATATGATAACAATAAGAAAAGGCGATATAGGATGAAGAGCTGCACCCACTGTGTAAACACAATTAAAGCGAGTCAGGGCCACCCCTCTCCTGAGCAGTTAAATAACTTAGGCGAAGCGCATGCGAAACCTTGGTGTGATATTTGTAAACACTTACAAGTGGCTAACTACCGGATCAGTGAAACATGCGATGCGCCGCGTGCACTGTTTAATAACCGACACTTCCATACGAAGAGCGCACAAGCACCCTTCACACGGTTTGATGTATAGATAAGGTCAAAACCCCTTATCGATCAACCAACGCTGAGACTTTTTCAACGATATGCTTACCTATAGGTATAGCCGATGTAGCGGCGGGTGAAGGTGCGTTGCAAACCGCTAACGAACGACTCGTATTCATAAATAAGAAATCATCGATCACATCGCCATTTTTTGCGACCGCTTGGGCGCGTATCCCTGCGGGGTAACTCTCTAAGTCATTGATGCTAAGTTCTGGACAGTATTTCTGAACTAAGCGTAGATAACCCTTTTTAGAGATCGAGTTTTTCAACTCAGAGACGCTCGCTTTAAAGTGCTTCATAAGCAGTTTAATCATGCCCGGATAGGTCAACATCTGGAAGCTATCCTTTAAGCTCACATCTGTCTTTTTATACCCTTCCCGCTTAAACGCCAACACAGCATTAGGCCCAACCGTCACAGACCCATCGATCATCCGAGTCAGGTGAACACCAAGAAACGGTAAATCAGGGTTAGGAATCGGGTAGATTAGGTGGTTGACGATCTGATTGTGCTTAGCGGAGAGGCGGAAGTATTCACCGCGAAAGGGGATAATCCTAAAGTCAGGTTCCAAACCCATCATTCTAACCACTCGATCAGACTGCAAACCGGCACAGGCGACAAGGTAACGACCATGATAGCGTTTCCCATCCGTATAAACCGTCACCCTATCCGCAAACTCTTCGATACCTGTAACAGCCGTATTGAAGTGAATGTGACCCCCTGCCTGTTCGATTAGATCGCCCATGCATTGTGTGATTTGAGTGTAATTCACAATCCCGGTTGAAGGTACAAATAGCCCCCCCACCCCTTGGATATTAGGCTCTTTCGCTTTCAACATCGACTGATCAAGCACATCAACCTCAATGCCATTCTCAGCACAGCGCCCGATCAGCGCTTGCATCCGTTCCAGTTCAGCAGAATCAGTCGCCACTAGCAACTTGCCACACTGTTCAAAAGGGATATCGTGCGCAAGACAAAACGCCTTAGTCGCACGATTACCTTCTTTGCAAAACTTAGCTTTTAGGCTCCCCGGCTTATAATAAACACCAGCGTGAATAACGCCGGAGTTATGGCCAGTTTGATGTTGGGCAGCACTCGACTCCTTTTCTAGCACCAGAACCGATTTGCCAGGATACTTCTGCTGCAACTGCCACGCAGTCGACATGCCTAAGATACCACCGCCAATCACAATAAAATCGTATATGTCCCGTTCTAAATCTGCTGCCACAAAATACCCTTACCTTTAGAGAAAATGATTAAACCGTTTGCAGGCTGTCTTTATTCGCTTTACGGCTAAACATGAAGATAAAGATAAAGCCAGCAACACCCACTAAGCTCACTACCATTTGATCATGAGGCCATAAAAGAGCGATAGCACATACACCGCATAATGCCCGTAACATTAAGTTCAACGGACCTTCTAAATAGCCTTCCATAAAGCCAACAAAAGCATATAGACCAAAAACTGAAAAGACAAATATGCTTAGCACCTCTGCTGTCGTGCCACCAATGAAATTGGTATACGCAAAAAGCAACGGCACTATATACAAACCTTTCGCAATCTTCCATGCCGTAAAGCCTGTCGCCATCGGCGGTGTTTTAGCAATGGCTGCCGCAGCAAAAGCGGTTAAACATACAGGCGGCGTCACATTGGAATCCTGAGACAACCAGAAGATAATCATATGAGCCGATAGCAAAATCATCGCTAATGCTTCCGCTGGCAACGCTTGCTCTAACAGCTGGCCTTTAAAATCGGCGGGTATAGAGCTCAATAGCGCCTTGGCATCCACCTCACTCATGGGGGCCGATAATAAACTCACCTTATCCATATCTATCAACATAAATATGGTCTTAGCGGCATCCGGCAGTGTTCCCGTTGCAATAAGGTCCAGCAAACGGCTTTCAGCCATCAAACCATAAAGCGCTGGCGCGGATAGTGTTGCTAATACGATATAGGCAGCCGTTACCGGCAAGCCCATCCCCAAAATCAAAGAGGCTAAAGCGATCAAGACTAAAGTGATTAATAAGCTACCACCGGCCCACTCTGTCACCATAAGGGAGAAGGTATTACCAATCCCTGTCATAGCAACCACATTAACAACTAAGCCAACGGAGATCAGTAGCATGGCCGTTGTCGCCATATTACGTGAGCCTTGAGCAAGCGAGTCAAGAATCTCCTTTATACCCATAGGGTGCTTAGACAACCACGATGAAACGACGACCGATATAATTGAAATGCCGGCCGCATAAGTGGGTGTAAACCCATAGATAAGCAAAGACACTAATACCACCAAAGGCAGTAAGAAATGCCAGCCCCCCTTAAAGACTTCACCCAAAGTACGCGTATCGATTTCAACCGCATGGGCATGACTACGTTTAGCTTCAACGCGGACAAAAAAACCAACCGAGAGAAAATACAAAAATGCAGGCAAGGCGGCGATCGCAATAATGTCGAGATAAGAGATCTGCGTATACGATGCCATAATAAATGCACCCGCCCCCATCACGGGTGGCATTAGCTGCCCCCCCGTTGATGCAGCGGCTTCTACACCCGCCGCAAAACGTGCGGGGAAACCCGCTTTCCGCATAAGAGGGATCGTAATAACACCCGTAGATACGGTATTCGCCACAGACGAACCTGAAACAGAGCCCATAAGGCCAGACCCGAGTACCGCAACAAACCCTGGGCCGCCAACAAAGCGGCCTGCCGCACAGCGGGAAAGATCAATAATAAAGTCACCGGCGCCGGACTTAACCAAAAAGGCACCGAATAGGATAAACATGAAAACATATGTCCAAGAGATACGCGCAATTTGGCCAAACATACCTTCAGACGAGAAGTAAGAGCGGTACAGCAATGTTTCTAGGCTCAAACCGGCAAAACCAAACATGCCATCAATGTATTGTCCCCACCAAAAAACGTAGGTCAATGCGACAAGAATCATACACGGGATAAACCACCCAGTGGTTCTGCGTGCCATCTCCAACGCTATAAAAATAGCACTGATGGAAAAAACCCAATCCCAAGGCACAAATTTGACGCCTCGATCATACAGCGCATCTTCAAAGCCAATCAGGTACAGCGCACAGGCAACCGCCGCAACACCGAGTAAAAGATCCAATACAAGAGCGAGTTTCTGCTTAGCTACATTCGATGAATTGAAGACGGGAACCATCAAAGCACAAAGAAATGCAAAGCCACTAAAGTGAATGGCTGCAACATAAAGCTCAGACCAAGTGCCTAATGTGTTGAAATAGATATGTGTCAATGCGAAAACGACACCTACCCAATAAATTATTTTCCCAGTGACAGAGTTCTCAGGGCGCTGTGGAAGCTGTAACCCTTTGAGTTTTTCACTGATATCTTGATCGTTTCCGTTCGTTTCAGTCGCCATAATTCTAATCGCTCAAACAAATTAGATACGCAATAACCCCGTAACATCAGATTACAGTTCTGTAAGAATAGTGGAGGCAATTGCAGGAGTAATTATAAAAAAATAGGTGGTGCAAACTTAACCTCGCTGGTAGCTAAGTTTGCACCGGTTTGAACATTTCAAACCAAGAAAGGAGGAGCTGCAATAATAGACAGCGTACTAACTCAATAGTTCCCCCGATCGTTATTACTTCGCGATCAAATGATCAGGAATGTTTACACCCATCTCTTTATAATAACGCGCGGCACCGGCATGAAGCGGTACAGGTAAGCCCGCAATAGATTTCTCTAAAGACATCGCTTTTGTTGCTTTATGAATACCATTAAGGAACGCTAGGTTTTCATAAACCGTTTTAGTCAGTAGGTAAACATCTTCTTCAGAAACATCATCACGCACAGCTAAGAAGTTAGGCTGAGCCATAGTGTTGATATCTTTGCTTTGGCCTGGGTAAGTATTAGCGGGGATATGATAGGGCGTCCACAGCTTATAACTACCATTCGCTTGTTTGATCTGTTCATCGGTAAAGTTAAGTACCGTAATGTCGCTACCTAATGCTGCATAAGCACGGGTAATCGCAGACGTTGGTACACCTGATGGGATATTCATCCCTTCAATCGTACCGTTTTGCAATGCATCTGCAGACGCGCCGTAACCCATATACGCAAGATTAAATCCATCCGCATCGATGTTTAAGTTACTTAGGATCGTTCTGCCCGAACCTTCGGTGCCGGAGTTTTTCTTACCGATAGAAAACTTCTTACCGGCTAGAGAGTTCATATCCGCAATCGTGCCTGTTTTAGCATGCTCGGTTTTCATAACAAACTGTTCTACGTTCTGCCAAAGCATAGTGACGGAACGTAAGTTTTTCTGGGGACCGGCTTCTTTAAGGCGACCTTCACCATTCCAAGCCCAAGCACCATATAACCCCTGAAGGATAGCAAACTGAGCTTCGTTTTCGCCCAATAGCTTAATGTTCTCACCTGAACCTGCAGAGTTAATCGCAGACATGGAGATCTTGTGTGACGGCTCAAGCTTGATTTTAGTTAACGTTGCAAGCGCCACACCTACTGGATAGTAAGTACCACCCGTTGAGGCCGTTGCTAGTATATAAGAGTGTCTTTCATCAGCGGCCTGCACTAAGCCTGCTGTCCCAACAGCGGTACTCACGGCTAATGCCAAGCCCATACCCTTAATAAAAGTACGTTTTGTAATTGTCATCCTGTTACCCTTCTTCATTTGGAGTTTTATTATTAAATGCGTAACACGGTATTTAGAAAGCAATCATAGTGCCAGCTTAACAAAAACAAATATTTACAATAAATTTCAAAGTGTTACAAAACAAACCTGATTGAAAAACCAGTGCATAGGCAAAATATTGCTTATCAATTCACCCTAAAATAAGCAAAAAACAGCTCATTAAGCATAACCATCGAGGGCACACCCGTTTAATCGATCATTTGATCGCTCATCGACACAGATCCCTTAAGCCAAGAAGCATATGGCGGCCTCAGAAACCTAACAGTGGGTAGGGGGTGTCGTAAAAGTGATCCTGCACTCAATAATAGGCAAAAAACGGCCTATCAAAAAAAATACATATAAATCAATACCTAACACTAATCGGATATAAAGTCCGAACGATGAAGGCCATATTTAGCCATCTTTTGATTTAAGGTTCGACGCGGTAGGTCCAACATATCCATGACCGACTTAATATTGCCTCCATGCTCAGCCAACGATCGCTTAATCACTTCGGCCTCAAAAGCGGCAACTTGAATAGCTAAAGGTTGAGAGATATCCCCGCTCAGTTCACTTAGCTGCATCGGCTGATCCTCTGGAAATAGAATGTCCGATACCGAAACCCGTTTATCTAATGCGTACCTCATCGCCACATTTTTCAGCTCCCGCACATTACCCGGCCACTGATAGCTGTTCAATGTCCTAATATCTTGCTCCGGCAGTATTCGCTGCTCACGCTCATGGCTTTGCGCTGTCATTCTTAAATAGTGCTCAAATAATAAAGGCGCATCCTCCAAACGATCACGCAGCGGTGGGATATGCAGTTGAGTCACATTAAGGCGATAAAACAGGTCTTCACGGAAATTATCATCCACTCTAAGGTCGGTTTTCGCGGCGGCAATCACGCGAAGATCCACAGGTATAGGCGCATTACCACCTAAGCGTTCAATCACACCCTCTTGCAGCGCACGCAATAGTTTAATCTGTAAGTGCAAAGGCATACTCTCAATTTCATCCAGAAAGAGCGTGCCGCCACTGGCATATTCAAACTTCCCTATCCGACGTTTCGTGGCGCCCGTAAATGCGCCTGCTTCATGGCCGAACAGTTCACTTTCAATCAAAGATTCAGGAATCGCACCGCAGTTAATCGGAACAAAATGGGCTCGACCTCGGGTGCTAAATTCATGCAGCGATTGTGCAACCAACTCTTTACCGGTGCCCGTTTCACCATAAATAATCACATTAGTATCGAGGTCAGCTAAGGTAAGAATCTCTTGCTTTAACCGCTGTATCACTGGTGAGATACCGATCAAACGTTTATCAATACCAGTTGAGCTGGCGAGGTGCTGCTGTAAACGTAGGTTATCTAACATCAGCCGACGCTTTTCACAGGCGCGCTGAATCGTTTCAACTAAACGCTCAGGGTTAAACGGTTTTTCAATAAAATCATACGCCCCTTTACGCATAGCTGAGATCGCCATGTCCACATCCCCATGCCCTGTCACAAGCACAATCGGTAAACCCGGCACCTCTGACAACGCGGCGGCCATTAACTCAAGCCCAGTCATCTCCGGCATTTTGACATCACTGACCACAATGCCTCTAAACGATTCGCTAATATGCTTAAGTGCTTCGGCGCCACTATCACAACCAATCACTTCGAAGCCGGCCATAGCTAACCATTTTTCAGTTGATTTCCGCACCATCGCTTCATCATCAACGAGCAGGACCGTACCCCTGACATCATTTTCATTTACACCCATAACACTCATAACCTACTTAATGCTCTTCCGAGAAAAGAGGCAGTATCACCGTAAAAGACGCCCCACCTAACTGACACTGGCCAACCACTATATCACCCTCTAAATCACGAATAATCGATTTAACAATCGCCAACCCTAACCCTAGACCATCGCCAATTTTTTTAGACGTGACAAACGGATCAAACAAACTGTCCAATAGCTCCTCTGCGATACCCGTACCGGAGTCGCTGATCGTAATAAGTACCTTTTCCTTACAGACCACCTCTATACTCAATTGACGAGGCGACTGGGCGCGCATCGCATCTAACCCATTATTAATCAGATTGACCATCACCTGCTCTAAACGAGCATTATCACCCAGCACATATAACACTTTCTCTGGTAACCGCGTTGTCAATTCAACCTGTTCATCCGCAATTCGCTTTTTAAACAGGAGCAACGAATGCTCAATCACCATCTGAATAGATACGGGCTGTTTATCCTCTGGTTTTTTGTAGGCATAGGTCTTTAACTGTGACGTAATTTGAGCCATATGCTGCGTTAATAGGTCGATTTCCGTAAGATTTTCCGTCAGCATCTCAGGTTTATTTAGCAACTGTTTACAGATCGCCACATAATTTCTAATCGCCGTTAGCGGTTGGTTTAGCTCATGAACAACAGCCGTTGACATGCGCCCTAAGGCCGCCATTTTTCCTGCTTGAATCAATTCATTTTGCGCTTCACTCAGCGCTTTCGTCCGCTCTTCCACTTTGGTTTCTAACGAGTTATTTGCCCGTTTTAACTCCATCTCGAGCCCCTTACGGCGGGAGATATCGATGACCGTTACTAGAAATTGGCGTGATTCATCTTTTTCAAGCGCAAGCTCTTTCAAGGTAGGCGAGATTTCCGGCAGCATTTTTCGCACTGAAATCATTAATGGAAACTCAGTACCATCCCCTCTGACACCAACGGACTCATAGCCGATTAAAGGCGAAAATGCGTCCCAATCCAGGCTCGTCAACAACCGATTAACTAAGGGGTCACCTTCCGCCACGACTAACTCAGCAATAGGACGGTTGAGGATCAGTTTCATCAATACCGCAAACTGCTGCAATGCCATTTTATTAGCAAAACGAATAAGGCCTTGGCTATCAATGAGTAACAGGCCAACCTGTGCATGATTGATGATCGCTTTTTGCTGCGCCTCATTACGTGCAAGCGCCTGTCGCGTCTCATTCTGCGAACGTAATTTCAGCTGCCGTTCTCGAAACAACAACATCAACAAACCAAACGCGATACAACCACCAAATGAGAATAAGGTGGCGTTACGCACATTTTTATTCACCACATCCGTGTCATTCAGTACCGTTACTTCCCACGCAAGGTCATCCAGTGAAACGGAACGAGCCAACCAGTGATGGTTATCCTTCTCCCAAAGTGCCGTTGTCACACCGTTACTCAAATCATGGGAGGATACCCGCGCTTGCGCTTGCAGATTTTCAAAGCGCTGAAATGAGCCCGTCGAGAAAAACAGTGTGCCTTTATTGTCTGCGATCAACACGGTTTCAACTGAACGCAATTTTTTAACCAAGTTTTGCAACTCTATCCTAACCACCGCCGCGCCAATAAAGCGCGTGCCATCATAAATAGGAGAGGATAAAAAATAGGCTGGCCGCTTAGTCGCGACATTTAAACTAAACTGCCGACCTCGGTGTCCACTTTGAGCCTGTTGAAAATAAGCTTGGTCGTTATGGGAGCGCTGAAAAAAATCATCTTCATCTCGCCAATGGCTGTAGGCTAACGCCCGTCCCTCCGTATTTAACAAAAAGAGCGAAGAGGAGCCTGCAACAAGGTTTGTCTGCTCAAGGTACAAACTCACTTCAGCACTCTTCTCTGATTTAGAGAATGCCAATAGCTCTTTAACACTGACATTTTGCGAAATCAAAAAAGGGAGATAGCGATACTGACCTAGAGCCGATCTCAATTCAGTAATCACCTTTAGCAGCTCATCGGAGCCCTGTTGATGTAAACGTTGTAGCGTCAGATCACGGGTAATATTAACCACTTGCCATGTAAACAGCAGGGTAAAAACTAGAAAAACTAGCGCCATTAATAAGCGATGCATAATCAACAAGGTACTCATAAAAAATATCAGTTATGGGTTCATCGCTGCGCGTGGCCCAACACCCATGCAGTAAACCTACATAATAAATGAAAAGAAACGATCCGGTTGTATTATCCGTCTGGCCGAAGACGCCTATACAAAAAATTAAACTCGCTTGAACAGTAACAGAGAGTTTATCTCTGTGTAATAATACCCCCCTCGTTTTGCATTAATAGATTAAATACTATGACCGATCTACCAGCAATAATCGCCTATCAAGGTGTACCGGGAGCTTATTCCCACCTATCCTGCCGTCAGGCCTACCCTGAACTACAAGCACAAGCCTGTCATACCTTTGCCGATGCTATGTTTATGGTGGATAGCGGAAAAGCGCGTTTTGCAATGATCCCACTGGAAAACTCTACCGCAGGTCGAGTGGAAGAGATTTATCGCTTAATGCCAAAAACCAAACTCCATATTGTTGGTGAACACTTCGAGCCCGTAAACCACTGTTTACTTGCACCGAAAGGCAGTCAACTGAGTGAAATTAAAGCGGTAGCCTCACACCCTCAAGCGCTCGCACAATGCTATGGAAATATCGAGGAATTAGGGATTGAGCCAATTGCCAGCCTTGACACCGCCGGTGCCGCAGCGGAGCTAAGCGAGAACCCGAGTAAAGGGCTTGCAGCAATTGCATCAAGTCTGGCGGCTGAACTGTATGACCTTAAGATCCTACGTGATAACTTTCAAGATAAGTCAGGCAACACCACCCGTTTTATGATTCTGGCGCGAGACAGCCATATGCCGGAATTAAAAGCGGATGTGCGGTTTATGACATCAATTATGTTCACCGTGCGAAATATACCAGCGGCGCTATATAAAGCGCTAGGCGGGTTCTCAACCAACGGTGTAAACATGTTAAAGCTAGAAAGTTATATGGCGTCAGATACGATGACCGCCACGAGCTTTCATCTTGACGTTGAAGGCCACCCTGATGAGCGGTCAATGAAGTATGCGCTTCAAGAGCTCGACTTTTTTGCAAAAGAAGTTCGCATCATGGGCACCTACCCCTGGCACCCGTTCCGCTTACGTGGCGATCAAATTATCGAGTAATATGTGGGGTTCATCGCACCGCTATAGGCAATATGATTAACACTATAGTAGCCGTATTACGTGAAAAATCGCGCCAAAAGTTTTATGTTGCGGCGCACAAACCTATTACATAATAGCCCTGTGCCTGAAGCCCAAGCATCATCTACTCTATGAGTACTGCTCGGCTCAGCTGCATCCCGTCTTACACTCTGGCTAGGCTATGAGTAAACGCATTTTTCCCCTCTATATGAGGGGATTTTTTTAACATAAGCTATTTTTTTCTGTATACCTTAGATGGTAGCCGCTGCCACAGCCCCATTAAACGCAACATCACTGCGCCCTTTCCCACCGCTTTTTCATTTTTTCCAATACACGGGCCACCGCTGCAAAACCAAAGCTTGCCGTCACACAGGTTGATGCACCAAAACCACTAGAACAATCTAGCCGCGTACTTCCATCACTGATACTTTTTTGCCCACAAACTGACCCATCCGGTTGCGGATAAACCAACTGTTCCGTGGAAAAAACACAATCCACTGAAAAGCGCCGACCGCTTTTACTAAACTGATAGTGCCGACGTAGCAGAGAACGTACCTTAGCCGCCAAAGGGTCATGGCTTGTTTTAGATAGATCACAGATCTCAATCTTTGTCGGATCCGTTTGCCCCCCAGCACCACCTACAGTAATGATAGGGATTTTTCGATAGCTACAATGGGAGATCAACGCCGCTTTTTCTTTTACGCTATCGATCGCATCAATAACATAATCAAATTCGCTGGTAATCAGCTCAGGTATATTTTCAAGCGTGATAAAGTCATCAATCTCGTGCACCTGACACGCGGGATTAATCTGCTTTATCCGTTCAGCCATTGCCTCAACTTTAGAGCGACCTATATTGCCATCTAACGCATGTATTTGACGATTAACATTCGTAATGCAGATATCATCCAAGTCGATAAGCGTTATGGTTCCAATCGCAGTACGTGCAAGCGCTTCCGCCACCCACGAGCCAACGCCGCCAATACCAATGACACACACATGTGCTCGGTTGAACATATCAACCACATCAGTGCCATAGAGCCGACGTGTACCACCAAATCTATTTTCAAAATCGCTGGACAACAACCTTTCCCCGATCTGCGTTAACCATGGATATAACCCATAAGATAAGACGTAAATTTAAAACTCTTCGTCCGTGATCTCAGTAAGAATAGTATTCCCACATTTACAGCATTTACCTTCGACAAAGATAATACCGTTCTGCTCATACTCTTCTGGATTTTTCATGCCTAAATTGACCTCTTGGCAGTTATCACACCAAGTCTCTTCTAAAAAGGCTTTTCTTTCGTCTTCATCACGAAGATTAAAGTCACGTTCAATACGTTCGCTATCACTCATCTTTTTTACCTTCAATTATTGGTTATATTGGGCCATTTCAAGTCTGCTGGACAGCCACAAAAATCGTTCATCACGCGTTTAAAGTCATCACCAAATAGCTCACCTTCATCAGGTAAACATTGATAATGATACTGCTGATCATCGTAGCTAAAACCTAACCCAAACGCGTGTAGATAGACACGATCAGAGGCTACGCCACCATACAGCTGATCCCCCAGAATCGGTGCGCCTTCACTTTTTAACGCCACACGAATCTGATGCGTTTTCCCCGTACAGGGTTTAATAATAAACAAACGAAAACCTGGCATTAATGAGGTGCTAAAGAATTGGGTTTTAGCCGGATTTTCTTTACTGCTTAATAGCTTCCAACTTCCCCGTCTCGCTTTGGCCATATCACCAACAATCGCCCCCTGCTTTCTACGGGGCTTCCTCGCGGAGATAGCCAAATAATATTTAGTCACTTGGCGCTCTCTAAATTGCGCCGAAAGGATCGAAGCCGCTTGCGCATGCTTAGCAAATACCAAAATACCCGATGTGACTTTATCCAAACGGTGCACCAGAAACAGGGCCTCTAGCTTGAGGTCATCTTTCAACTGCATAGTTAAGCCGGTTTCGTTCTGGTCTTTATGGACACTAATACCCTGAGATTTATTAATCACAAGAAAATCTTCTGTTTGATCAATTATCTGGTACACATTAAGCCCCATAAAAAGCGGAATAATGCGGGAGTTAGGTAGAGATATCAAGGAGGGAAGCAAGTTAACTGAGCGGACAACAAAAATCTAGGCAGGCATGGCCTGCCTAGAGGAACATCACGCGAGCTTTTCGATCTGTTTTAAAAACTTATCAACTTTATCGGTATAGATGTGGAACTCAACACTACGGTGGCTATGGGTCTCTTTAAAATACTCAACCTCTAAGCATGCGACATTATCTTCAATAAATTTCGCCGCCGAGAAGCGGTCATCACCGCCTTTTAGGTTAAGAAACTTCACACTATTTGAAACCAGCACTAAACGCTTATCAGTGACCGCGATGAAACCTTTATACCATTCACGGCCTAGCACTTTGCCTTTAGGGCTAAGATGAGTAACGGTAAAACGAATATTATTCTCTTTAACCAAGACCTTTTCTTTATCTATCTTTTTCTGCAACTTTTCAGAAAGATGATTCTTCGCCATACAGCCCCCAATAAGAGCGTCTAATAAAATGGACTCTATTGTGCATTACGCAGTTGCAAAAAATGATGACAGATATGTGAAGAGTTAAGGAATATATGAAGTTTGCGTAGACAAACAGCAAAAGTCTAAACGCCCTTCGCTGTTAATTCGGTAAGAAACGGAGAAAGCCCTAAGCTAAACGCGCGCCCTGTGCTTTATTTATAAACCGGTCACTTCTTTAATAAAAGGAATGGTTACTTTACGTTTAGCACTCAGGGAGGCTTGATCTAAGGTATCAAGCAATAATGCTAAATCATTCATGTTACGGCTGGCATGGTGCAGTAGGTAGCGAGCAACATCATCAGAAAACTCAAGCCCTCTGGCGGTAGCTCGCATCTGAATAGCTTTAATCTTAGTATCATCATCTAAGGCTTGAACCTGAAAAACAATACCCCAACTAAGCCGAGACGCCAGATCAGGCAGCTTAACACCCAAATACCTAGGTGCCGCCCCAGCCGCAATAATGAGGGTATTACCTTGTTCACGAATACGATTAAAAAAGTGGAAGAGGGCCTCCTCCCACTGCGTATCGCCAACCACCACATCAACGCTGTCTAAACACACAAGGTCGAGGAATTCCATCCCCTCTAAAATACCCCCACCAAGATGCTTTAACTCATCAAGTGGTAAGTAGGCAGCGGTTCGCCCAGCCGGATCAGCCTCATGACAAACCGCTTGCAATAAATGAGTACAACCAACCCCTTCATTACCCCAAATATAAATAAACTGCTCACCTTCAGAGTGAGCAGTAGCCTTTAAGCTTGCGCACAGCAACTCATTGCCTTGAGCATAAAAATTTTCAAAGCGAGCATCGTCGCGCAAGCCAACGGATAATGGAATTTGAAATGGATGGTCAGTTGTCATGTGTTACAAATTCAGATTGTTCAAGATCGCTCGAAGATTCATGGGCATATAAAGCACTACTTTTATACCCTTCATTTAGATGGCGCAGCAACACCATAATTACAGCCGCAACCGGCAGGGCCAATAACACCCCAACAAAGCCAAACAATTGACCGCCCGCCATGATGGCAAAGATAACAGCCACTGGGTGAAGACCTATACGATCCCCAACAAGGAGTGGCGTCAATAACATCCCCTCCAACAACTGGCCAACGATAAAGACCGCGCCAACAAACGCTAGAACCATCGGGTCTTGGAACTGCATAAAGGCCGCAACACCGGCGACCGCTATACCGATAAAAAATCCCATATAGGGAACAATGCTAGCAAGGCCTGCGATCATACCAACCAATAGCGCCAGATCAAGTCCTACAAGCCATAAACCCGACGCATAAACAATTGCAAGGGCTAACATAACCAGTAACTGCCCTTTCATAAACGCGCCTAAAACTTCATCGCACTCTGACGCCCACAAAGAGACTTTAGGCTCTAAATTACGCGGTAATAGGTGTTTGATTTTATCAACCATCACATCCCAATCCCGGAGCAGATAAAAAGTCACCACCGGAATCAAAACAAGGTTCGCAACCCATGCAACAATCGCGAGGCCCGACTTGGTTATCCCTCCGACAAGGTGCGCCATAATATCACCGGTTTTTTGCAGGTCCCCTACCAACAACTGTTTAAGGTGAGCAAAATCAAACACGGAAGCATCCAAACTAAAGGTATCTAATATCCAAGGAAATATCTGTTCTTCAAATAAGATAAGTGCTTGAGGCACGCGTTCTAATAATGTTTGTACCTGATAACCGATCTGAGGAATAAAGAGAAGGAATAACAGCGCAACTAATCCCGTCATGACAATAAAGACAATCACAACCGATACAGTCCGTGATAAGCCCGCGGCCTCAAGGCGATCAGCAATAGGATCAGACAGATACGCCAACAACGCCCCGATCAAAAAAGGCGACAAAACCGGTGCCAACAGATAGATAACACCTGCAAAAACTAAGGCAACGATCAAAAAAAACCAGCGCTGAGATTCCGTCATCTTCCTTTATCCTTTATTAACCTTGCCAATAATAGTTCAAGGTTTTAATCCCATTTGAATTGAGCTGTTGATCTCTCGCCTGAAGACGCGGCTCAACCCCAATTGCTTGCTGTAACTGCTGCTCACTTCCATCTAACTCAAGTCTAAGCGTCACATCACCATTGGCCACCCGCTCAGGTTTAATCGTACTCACAATCGGAAGCGAGGTTAAAAATTCGGTTAGCTGTATATAGTCTCGTAAACTGTGGATGTTACTGACATTGATGGCGATCCCCGATTGGAAGTAACTGAGGTCATGGCTCACCACCGGATGAAACAGTTGATCCGCCACCGTATCAACCACCTGGGTTAATACCTCATCGACACTGCCCGAATAGGACACCCGTTCAATTTGGTTATCTTTTAACAGTATGCCCTCTAATTGAGCAATACCAGAAGTAGACCGCTGCAAGCGAGCCGCCAATACCGCATCAGGGCGATAACGCTGGGAAGAGGTTTGTACTGCATCCTCAAACAATCCCCAAACATCACTCACCTGTATCGCTGTTTGATCGGCTAAATCGAGTAGAGGCAACTGCACAGGCAATCCCCGCCCCTTAGCCGCCGCCGTCAACACTTTCATTTCATCACTATCGACGGTTGAAAAATCTTGGTAACCCGCTAGGTCAGACACCAACCAGACCAATAAGGTAGGACGCTGTATACCTAAGGGCTTAACGCCGGTTTGCGTGATTAAATGATCAACCGCCGCACTATTATAATCCAACAGTAAGGTTGTCGCCTTTTCCGCACCGCTACCTTGGCTCGCAAAACTAAATTGCTGTAAAAATGTCGCCGGTGTGAGTAATTGTTGTCGAATAACAGGGTGGGTGCTCAGTGACCGCTTACCGGATACTTTTACCAAAACCTGCGTAAGGCCTTCGATAATTTGAGCCTCAGTCGGGGCTTGCGTCTCAACACTCACCGGCAGTTCCACGCTATAAAGCTTACTCACCGTACCTGCATTGACAGCAGGGGTTATAAGCGTAGAAGTTAGTATCAGCAAGGTGGTACAAAAAGTCCGCAATACGTCCATTAAGCTGCCTCAAAGTTTGCAAACAGGAAGATGGCGTAACTGTACCACAAGCTGATAATGCTTTTTAGGTGGTTTCTTATGACATTTTGTTAATTTTGCATCAGGATATGAGTGTATTAAATCCTAAGAAACGGTAGAATACGCGCAATTATTTTCTTCCATATTTCCCTTGTACATGAAAGGTTAACTGATCCATGTCTACTGGTTCTGATAGCAGCTCACTGAGCTATAAAGATGCGGGTGTCGATATCGACGCTGGCAATGCCCTCGTTGATCGTATTAAAGGCGTAGCAAAAAGCACTGCCCGCCCCGAAGTAATGGGAGGCTTAGGTGGTTTCGGCGCACTATGCCGTATCCCTGAAGGCTATCGTAAACCTGTACTTGTTTCAGGTACTGACGGCGTCGGTACTAAACTACGTTTAGCGATGGACCTTGGCAAACATGACACAATCGGCATCGACTTAGTCGCTATGTGTGTCAATGATCTGATCGTTGCGGGTGCTGAGCCACTACTTTTCTTAGATTATTATGCAACGGGCAAATTGAACGTTGATACAGCCGCAGATGTTGTTACAGGCATAGGCAAAGGCTGCGAACTTGCAGGTGCGGCGTTAGTCGGTGGCGAGACAGCTGAAATGCCAGGCATGTATGAAGGCGAAGATTACGACTTAGCGGGTTTCTGTACCGGTGTTGTAGAAGAAGATGACATCATCGACGGTAGCCAAGTTAAAGTAGGTGACGTACTGATCGGCTTAGCCTCTTCAGGTCCCCACTCAAACGGCTACTCTTTGATCCGTAAGATCTTAGAGGTTAGCGGCACTGAGTTAACCGCTGAGCTTGACGGTAAACCACTGGCCGATGCGCTAATGGCACCGACGCGAATCTACGTTAAGTCACTGCTAAAACTGATTAAAGAATCACAAGTAAATGCCCTATCCCATATTACCGGTGGTGGCTTACTTGAAAATATCCCTCGCGTATTACCGGATAACGCTAAAGCAGTTATCAATACTGATTCGTGGACACTCCCCCCTGTTTTTACATGGCTACAAGAAAAAGGGAATGTAGAACCAACTGAGATGTATCGCACGTTTAACTGCGGTGTAGGCATGGTGATTTGCGTACCGGCTGAAAAACAAGAGGAAGCCCTTTCAATTTTAGCCGCTGCCAACGAAACAGCCTGGGTTATCGGCTCAATTGCAGAAGCGAAAGACGGCGAAGAGCAGGTTGAACTTGCAGGCATGGGAGCTTAATCCAGCCTATGAGCAAAAGAATCGTTGTCCTGATTTCAGGTAGTGGTTCCAATCTGCAAGCGATCATGGACGCTATCGATACAGGTCAGATCAATGGCCGTATCGAAGCTGTCCTTAGCAACAAGGCCGATGCCTTTGGCTTGCAGCGCGCCCAAAATGCCAATATTCCTGCAATCACCTTAAAACATACTGATTTTGATGATCGCCATCATTTCGATCAAGCGATGATTGAAAAGATCGATCAGTACAATCCGGATCTTATTGTGCTTGCGGGTTTTATGCGCATTTTAACACCCGAATTCGTGCGTCATTATCAAGGACGGATGTTTAACATCCACCCCTCCCTACTGCCTAAATATAAAGGCTTACATACACATCAACGGGCCATCGATGCCGGTGATACTGAACACGGCTGCACTGTACATTTTGTCTCCGAAGAGCTTGATGGCGGGCCCTTAGCTGTTCAGGGTAAAGTCAGCATAGATGTGGATGATAATGAAGAAAGCTTACAGCAAAAGGTCCATGCGATTGAGCATGTAATATACCCTCTTGCGGTTGAGCTTTACTGCGCTAACAGGTTAATGTGGACTCAAGATGGCGTGGTAATGGATGGCAATACGCTCCCCCCCCAAGGCCACCAAGTGGAATCACTAAACTAAGAGGATAAAAGCATGTCTAGCATTTTATTAAGAGGTTCAATCATCTCACTGACCTCTCTTATTATCTGGGCAGCGCCTCTTCACGCTGAAGTCACTGTATTCAAACCCTTTACTGCATCCTACGAACTGGATTGGGACGGCCCTATTTCGGTCAGTGGGGACACAATACGTCAACTTAAGCAAACCCCTGACAATAACTGGACGTTCGAATCTAAAGCATCATCCATGTTTGCCAGTATCTTTGAGAAAAGCCTCTTCCGCTGGGATAACGAACAACTATCCCCTATTCATTACACATTCAAACGCAGTGTCTTTGGTAAAAAACGCAACGCTGAAATCAGCTTTGATTGGGACAACAACCGCGTGACAAATGAAGTTAATGACAAGCCATGGCAGATGGATGTTGAGCCCGGAGTACAAGATAAAATAAGCTATCAAATGCTACTACAGCAGCAACTTGCTGACGGGAAACAAGACTTCACCTACCAGGTCGCCGATGGAGGCATTTTAAAAGAGTATAAATTCCGGGTCGATGGACACGAAGTTATTGAAGCACCGATTGGCGCTTATGAAGCCATTAGGGTGAAACGTGTGCGCGAAAAGGACAGCCCAAGACAAACCTATATATGGTTCGCCCCAGAACTGGATTATCAAATCATTAAGCTCAAACAGATAGAGAAAAAAGACAAAGCCTATACACTACTACTGAAAGAGCTTACACCTTAATACCGCTGACAAGCGGCTAATCAATCTCAGGAATCCAGCCTGCAGGCATCGCACTAAAGCGACTAAAGAGGTCGGTGTCACGCGCCTCATCCCTTAAATCGGCCAACAGAATCCGAGAGTCATCAATAAACAAGACCGCCGTCTGTGCGCCAAGCCCCGTATGGATATCTTGATAAGGTTCAGAAAATACCAGCCGGTTTTGCGTATCAGTTGAGCCCAACAATTCAAAGAAGTAAGGACGCCAGCTCCAGTTGTAGCCATTGTGGCTATCGTCTTTAATCCAGCCCTTCTCACTATTTTCATAGTTGGAGGAGATCTGATTACCTAGGCGATCACAAATATAAAAACGCAGTAGATGGTCCGCAGCAACAAAGTGCTCTAGGTCACCATCATCATTTGCTGCACGTAATACTTCACGCAACGACATCAGTTCTGCTTTAATTTTTTCAGCCCGCCAATGACTACGTGACGTAGCCTCTATCGCTTGATCACGGTAGTGACTCAGCAGGTTTTTCACTTTGACCACAGTGCTCTCAGGGGCCTGCATCTCGGCCGTTGCAGGCGAAAATAGAAAACCTTGTACGTAGACCGCATTACAGCTTAATGCGAGATAATACTCTTCCTCAGTTTCCACACCCTCACAAAGCACTTTACTACCCAGCTTAGAGGCCAATTCACCCAACATTTGGATCATGGAAGATCGACGATCGTCAGTCACGCCGCTTTTTATCAACGTCATATCTAGCTTGATAATATCGGGTTTTAACAATGCAATACGGTCAAGTTGAGAGAAACCTGTACCAAAATCATCGATCGCCACCCTAAAGCCCTGCTCACGGTAGCGCTCAACTAAACGTTCAATAACTTCCAGATCGCCATCTAATTCTGTGATTTCGATAATAATTTTAGAGCTATCAGCGGCAAGCGACTTAATCATCTCAAGCGTAGGCAGATTATCGAGTGACTCTAAATATTGTAACCATTCAGGGGAGATATTAATGCTTAGATAAGTGTCATCCGGAAGCTTTTCCAGCTGCTGCAATGCTTTTAAACGTACATCTCTATCCAGCTCTATACGCTCTTTGACATCAATGGTTTGGTCCGAAAAAAGCCCCCCCGCTGAAATAACATTGCCAGCTGAGTCTTCCATGCGTGCCAACGCCTCATAACCGGCTATACGTCCTGTGGCCGTCTCGATAATGGGTTGAAAATAAGGAAACACTGTAACGCTCATATATAAACTCAACTCTCACTGAACTCTGAACCCATTCAGAATCTATAATTCTGAACCAATAAAATAACCATAAACTTACACAAAGATCAGACCGCCGTAGAGCGTTCCCTCTTTGAAGCATACATCCGCTGATCCGCAAGCGACAAAAGGCCCTGCGCATTATGTGAGTCCGTCGGGTAGATTGACATGCCAATACTACAACTCAAAAAGACATTGTTACCTTCCCAAACAAACGGCTCAATAAAAATCTCTTCAATCGTTTGATAACAGCGCTGAAATGCCGCCTCATCACTAACACTGCTCATCAGAACAACAAACTCATCACCGCCGTAGCGAGCCACAATATCTGATTCTCTCACAGCATTTTTTAATCGATTAGCAAAGGTTTTCAACAGCACATCACCCACTGCATGACCCAAAAGGTCATTCACCGGCTTGAACTTATCAAGGTCAATAAAAAACAGCCCCACCTTTGTTTCGCTAAGCTCAGCATGCGCCACTTCACTATTTAATCGGTCTAGCAAAACCCGCCTATTGCACAGTCCGGTTAGGGAGTCATGATTTGCAAGGTAGGATAAACGCGCCTGCTCCTCCGCATGATGACTAATATCGTTAACCGTTACTATAAAAAAGTCATTACCATTCAATACAAACTTGCGCTCTATCAGCTCAATCTCTATCGCCTCACCTGAGGCCGTTATGGCATACGTAACACCATGTTCTGTTCTAAAAAGATCTGACGACGCCAACGTGAGCAGCACATCCTCAGGGTAACCAAATACCTCCAACCCCATCTCATTGGCAAACTGAACACGACCTTTTGCATCCAATACGATCAAACAAGCCGCCGCATTGTTAACCAAATGCATAAAACTCTGCATCAGCATTTCAGATTCGCTTGTACGCTTATTATATAGACGGATAATAATGGCAAAGTTCAATAAGGCTAATACAAAAGCGAATGTTTGAATCCAGCGCAGATTCATCGTTTTTTCGGCCGTCATCTGCTCAATACGAAAGGTTAATGCATTCATCAAGTCCAGTATCGTTAAATTATTACGCTTGCTCATCGCTAAAGCAGCCTTAAAAGCGGCTTCATCCTGGGGGTTCTCTAAAACTTTCTCCACGTAAAAGCCAAGCTCGTCGATCAAGTGTTGCGTTTCAGACACATAAGCTAACGCCACCGCATCGGTTAATCCCGAAAACGCCTTATTGTTACCCTGTCCGTCAACCGCTAATCCCCCCGCCTCAAACACATTAAGCGTCGAACGAAATAGTCTATAGACATAGGCCAGCTCTTTTTTATAATCCGCTGAATCCATTTGTTCATCAGACATTAACAATAAAACTTTGGTCATCCTTTGCGACAACATCCGCTGCCTGCCCGCTATATTGATAGCAAGCGCATCAGCATCAACTTGCTTAGTGATCAATAGATTTATGCCCAAAGCAGTGCAATCAAGCACCAAAAAGAAGCACACAACAATAGTTATAATGCTTTTACTTTTACCATATCTGCTCAACGCTACACGGGGCATAAGCTCAATACTCTTGACGTCACTACTTCCGCCGAAGCAGCTGGACCATGAAAATTAAAGCAATAAACAGACCAATTGGCCTGCACCACAAAAAAACACGAAAAAACGACGTAACCCCCTAATATTTATCGGATTCACGCCCCTAAAAGCGGGTATAAGCATCTAACTCTTTTTCAACCGGAATCTGCCATTTAGACAGCAGCTCCCTCGCCGTTACAAATTTCTTCTCGGCATCAATTCTCAAATGCTCTAATGAGCCGGTCATAGCAGCCCTCACCCTAAGCATTTGGTACTTAAATAAAGGCGTGAGTTTACGCGCCAAATGGGTGCCGCATATTTTATCTTGTTGCATCACAACGGCAGGGTCTGAACTTTGAAAGAACTCAGCCTCTAATTCAATCAGGCCTTGGGTGTATTCACACAACTCATGCTGCTCCTGAGAGGCAATAGCCGCAAGCACATAAGGCCCAGATATGGGCGTAAAGGATGCGATCGCCGTCTCAACACGACGCTGTGAGCGCAACTCTGCGGTCTGTAGCTCCTGCTTTCGGTATTCAGCAAAACCTTTTTGAATCCTTGTCATGGAGCGGCGTAAATCTTTGTTCTCAACCGTTAAATCAAAGTTTTCTTGGCTAAACTGCTGCAGAGACTCTAATTCACCCAACTTTTTGTATTGGGCCAATTCAGCATGCAGCATGAAACTATAAAAACCTAATCCGCCAGCAACAATGAAAAGCAGCCCAGCAACAGCAGCTATTACAGTAAATTTATTCATAAGCAATCACTTAGTCATTATCTAGTTAGGGTTAAGATCACATTTAGCCACACAACTTTCAAGCCGTTAAAGCAACTTATCGCCATATACAATGACCCGTCCTAAAATACGTTGACGGTTTTTTATTAAAGCCAGTTGAGCATTCAACTGGCTTTTTTATGCACTTCAG
>NZ_LUTS01000068.1 GCF_001597735.1 Neptuniibacter pectenicola | reverse complement strand
GCCCCTTTTCTTTCTTTTCTTTCTCCTCTCTCCCCTCCTCTTCTTTTATTTCCTCCTCCCTCTTTCCTTTCTTCATCTCTTCCCCCTTCTTCTTCTTTTTCTTTTTTTCCTCCCCACTTTATTTCCTTTTCCTTTTCTCTTCTTTCCTTTCTCTCCCCTTTCTTCCTCCCTCCTCTCTTCCTTTTCTTTTCCCTTCTTCTCCTTTCTCCTCTCCTCCCCTTTTTTCCCCCTCCTCTTTCTCTTCTCCTCCCCCCCCTCCCCCTTTTTCCTTCCTCTCCCCTCCCTCCTCCTTCTCTTTTCTTTTTTTCCTTTTCTTTTTCCTCCTTTTCCTCTCCTTCTCTCCCTTCTTCCTCCCCCCTCTTCCTCCCTTCTTTTTTTTCCCTCCTTCTCCCTCTCTTCTCTTTTCCCTCCCTCTCCTTCCTTTTTCTTTCTCTTCCCCCTTCTCTTCTTTCTCCTCTCTTTCCTTTTTCTTTTTTTCTTCCCCTCTTTCTTTCCTTTTTTTCTTTCTCTTTTCTCCCTTTCTTCTCTCCTTCCTATCTTCCTCTTTTCCCTT
>NZ_LUTS01000067.1 GCF_001597735.1 Neptuniibacter pectenicola | reverse complement strand
CTAATATGACCATCTGAGGGAGCCCTTCACCTTCCTCTCTTCTCTTTCTCCCCTTTTTCCTTTCCCCTTTTTTTCTCCCCCTTCTCTTCCTTCCTTCCTTTCCTTTTCTTTTCTTTCCTTCTTCTCCCTCTTCTCCTTCCCCCTTCCCCCCTCCTTTCTCTTTTTTTCCCTCTCCCTCCCTCCCCACCTCTCCCTCTTTCTCTTTCTCTTTTCCTTCCCCTTCCTCCCCCCCTTCTCTCCTCTTTCCCCCCTCTCTCCTCTCCCTCTCCCTTCCTCTCCCCTTTTTCTTTCCCTTCCTCCCCTCCTCCCCTCTTTTCTTCTCCTCTCTCCTTCCCCTCCTCTCTTCCTCCTTTCCTCCTTCCTCTCCTCTTTCCTTCCCCTCCTCCTCCCTTTTCTTTTTCTTTCCTTCTTTTCCCCCCTTCTCTTCTTCCTTCCTCCCTTTCCTCCTCCTCTCCTTTCTTTTCCTCTCTTTTCCTTCCTTCTTCCCTTTCCCCTCCTCCCTCTCTCCTTTCCTCCTCTTTTCTTCCCTTCCTCTCCTCCTCCTTCTTCCCCTCCCCCCT
>NZ_LUTS01000066.1 GCF_001597735.1 Neptuniibacter pectenicola | reverse complement strand
GAGAAAAAGGAAAGAGGAGGAGGGGGGGGAGGGGAGAGGAGAGAAAGAAAGAAAGGAGAAGGGGAAGGGAGAAGAGAGAAAAAAGGAGAGAAAAGAAAAAGAAGAAGAGGAGAGGAAGAAAGGGGAAAAGAAGAGAGAGGGAAGAGAAAGAGGGGGAGAAGAGAAAGGGGGAGAAGGAAAGAAAGAAGGAGGAGAAAAGAGAAAAAGGAAGAGAAAGAGAGGGAAAAAAAGAGGAGAGGGAAAGGAGGAGGGGAGAGGAGAGAGGAAAAGAAGAGGAAAAAAAGAGGGAGGGGAAAAAAGAGGAAAGAAAAAAGAGAAAAAGAAAAAGAAAATAGAAGAAGAAGAGGAGAAAAAAGAAAAGAAAGAAGAGGAAGAGAAGAAGAAGGGAAGAGAGGGGGAGAAAAAAGGAGAGAAGGGGGAAGGGAGGAAGGGAAGGAAAAGAAGAGGAAAGGAAAGGGGGGGAAAAGAAAGAGGGAAAAGGGGGGAGGAAAGGGGAGAAGGAAGGGGGGAAAGGAAGGGAAGGAGAGAAGAGTAGAGAGAGTAGTTGTGAGAACTGTTGAG
>NZ_LUTS01000065.1 GCF_001597735.1 Neptuniibacter pectenicola | reverse complement strand
AAGAAGGGGAGAGGAGGAAAGGGAAAGAGGGGAGGAGAGGGAGGGAGAGGGGGGGGAAGAGGGGGGGGGGGGGAGGAAAAGGGGAGGGGAAAAAAGGGGAAAAGGAGAAGGAAGAGGGGGGGAAGGAGAGGGGGAAAGAGGAGGGGAGGAGGAAGAGAGGAGGGAGGAGGAGGGAGGAAGGGGGAAAGGAGAGAGAGAGGAGGAGGAAGGAAGGGAAAGAGGAAAGGGAGAGGAGGAGGGGGGGGAAAAAGAGAAGAAGAGTGGAGGGGGGGAGAGAAAAAGGAAAAAAGGAAAGAGGGAAGGAAGAGGGGGAGAGAGGGAGGAAGAAGAAGAAAGGAAAGAGGGGGGGAAGGGGGGGAGAGGAGGAGGAGAAGAAAGAAGAAGAAGGAGGAGAAAGGGAGGGGAAGAGAAGAAGAGAAAGGGAGAGAGGGGAAGAGAAGGAGAGAAAGGAGGAAGAAAAAAGAGGAAGAAAGGAGGGGAGAAGAAAGAGGGAGAAAGAGAAAGAAGGAGAAAGGAAAGGAGAGGGAAGAGAAGAGGAAAAAGGAAAGGGAAGAAGAGGGGAAGAAGAAGGAGAAGA
>NZ_LUTS01000064.1 GCF_001597735.1 Neptuniibacter pectenicola | reverse complement strand
TTAAACGTTATCTGGTCGAGTCGACTCTTCCTTTTTCTTCCTCTTTCTCCTTCTCCCTTCCTCCTCTCTTCTCCTCTCTCCCTCCCTCCTTCTTCCCCCCTTTTTCTTTTTTTTTTTTTTTTCTCTTTCCCTTTTTCTTCGTTCTTTTTTCTCTTTTTCTTTTTTTCCTTCTTTCTTTTTTTTTTCTCCCCCCCTTTCTTTTTTTTTCCTTTTCTCTCCCCTTTTTTCTTTTCCTCTTCTTCTCTTCCCCCCCTCTTCCTCTCCTTCCCCCTTTTCCCTCTTTCTTCCCTCCTTCTCCCCCCTTTCCCCCCTCTCTTTTTTTTTTTCCTCCCTCTCCCTCTTCCTCCCTCCCTTCTCCTCTTCCCCTCCTCTCTTTTCCCTCTTCCCTCCCCTCCCCCTCCTCTCCTCCTCTCCCCCCTCCTTCTTTCCTCCCTCTTTTTTCTCTTCTTCTCCTTCTTTCTTCCCTCCCTTTTTCTCTTCCTCTCTCCTTCCCTCTTTTCTCTTCTTTTTTTTCTCTCTCTTCCTTTTTTTTCCTTTTCCTTTTTTTTCTTTTTTTTTGTAATGAGCTATTAAAGGCCATTTTTTT
>NZ_LUTS01000063.1 GCF_001597735.1 Neptuniibacter pectenicola | reverse complement strand
CGGTATCAGGGTAACGCGTACCTCTTGCCTTCCTCCTCTTCTCACCCTTCTCCCTCTTTCCCCCCTCCCTCTCTCTCTCTTTTTTTTTCTCCCTCTCCCTTCTCCCCCTCTCTTCTTTTTCTCTTCTTCTTCTTTCTCCTTCTTCTTTTCTTTCTTCTTTTCTTCCTCCCTCTTCTTTTCTTTCTTCCCCTTCCTTCTTCCTCTTCTTTCTCCTCTTCTTTTTTTTCTCCCTCCTCCTTCTCCCTTCTCCCTTTCCCTTCCCCTCTCTCTTCCCCTTCCCTCCTCTCCCTCCTTCTTCCCTCCCCCTCTTTCTCTCCTCCCTCTCCCCTTCTTTTCCCCCTTCTTCCCTCCCCTCCCCCTTCCTCCCCCTCCCCCCTCCCTCCTTTCTTTCTTCCTTCTTCTTCCCTCTTTCCTCCTCTTTCTCCCTCTCTTTCTTCCTTCCTCCCCTCTTTTCCTTCTTTCTTTTCTCCTTCCTTTTCCCCTCCTTCCCTCTCTTTTTCCTCCCTCTCTTTTTCTTTCTCTCCCCTTCCCCCCTTCTCTCCCCCTTTTCTTCTTTTCCTCCCCCCTTTCTTTCTCTCTTCCCTTCCTTC
>NZ_LUTS01000062.1 GCF_001597735.1 Neptuniibacter pectenicola | reverse complement strand
CAAGACAACGAAGCCGTGTGATCTAACGGCCACCGTAAATGATGCAGTTGCGCAGGGACAGTTCATGCTCTTATCTGGGGAGATCTGCTTAACAAGCGATCGGTAAACCACCAGTAAGGCTCTGGTCAATAAGTGCCTTGGCTCCGCTGAATGTATCGCCAGTGGAGAGCGAACTAGATACAAACCGATAGCGCTGGCAGAGGTAACTTTGCCAGTGATTAAGCAGAAGTCAGCAGACGGCATAGTAGCCCAACGGTCAGCGTAATGGCTGATACATGGTGAAGGCCTGAACATTAAGAATAAAGGAGGAGCCTTGTCACACTTGAACGCACGAACGCCGTCAGGCGATGACGTGATTCAGCGTAGTGATCTGAAGCCAGCCTTTAGTAACGATCTATTTGAGCGTGTGCTGCAACGGGATAACCTCTCAGCGGCATGGAAACGCGTTCAAGCCAATAAAGGGGCTGCAGGAGTGGATGGCATGACCATCAACGAATTTCCCGTATGGGCAAGCGCAGGACACTGGACGAAGGTCACTACCGAACTGGCAACAGGTCGATATACGCCCTCACCGGTCAGACGCGTTGAAATCGATAAACCCGATGGTG
>NZ_LUTS01000061.1 GCF_001597735.1 Neptuniibacter pectenicola | reverse complement strand
AAGAAGGGGGGAAAAGGAAGAAAGAAGGAGGAGGGGGGAGAAGAGAGAAAAAGAAGGGAAGAAGGGAGGGAAAGGGAGGGAAAGAGAAGAGGGGGAGGAAAAAAAAAAGAAGGGAAAGGAGAGGGAAGGGAAGAAGGAGGGAAAAAAAGAGGGGAAGGGAAAGAAGGGAAAAAAGGGGGAAGAAAGAAAGGGGGGAGGAAGGGAAAGAAAGGGAAGAAAAGAGAGGAAAGGGAGGGAGGAAGAGAAAAGGAGGGAAGGAGAAAGAAAAAAGGGAAGAGAGGGAAAAAGGGAAAGAAGGGGGGGAAAAGAGAGGGGAAGAGAGGGGAGGAGAAGAGAGGAGAAAGAGAGAGGGGGAAGAAGGAGAGAAGGAGGAGGAGGGGGAGGGGGGGGGGGAAAGGGAAGAGGGAAGGGAAAGGAAGGGAAAGGGGGAGGGGGAGAGAGGGGAAGGGGAAGAGAGAGGAGGAGGGAGAGAGGAGGGGGGAAAAGGGAGAGGAGGGAGAGAAAGAGGGGGAGGAAAGGAGGAGAGAGGAGGGAAGAGGGAAAGGGAGGGAGGAGGAGGGAGGGGGGAGAGATGATAGAGAGGATGGAAACCAAAAATGTCTATCATGCCCACCGGGTAG
>NZ_LUTS01000060.1 GCF_001597735.1 Neptuniibacter pectenicola | reverse complement strand
CTCAACCAGCATACGCAAAATGTTCGTTTTAACACCAAAATCATACGCCACAACGTGGAATGGGAATTCGCTAGGTGTTGTGTGACCCTTTACTAAATCCCACGTAGACTCAGTCCACTCGTAAGACTTTTCAGTTGTCACTTCTTTGGCTAAATCCATGCCTTTCAAACCAGGGAAAGCTTGCGCTTGTGCAACAGCTTCCTCTTCGTTAATGCTATCACCAGCCATAATACAGCCAGCTAGAGCACCTTTCTCACGTAGAATACGCGTAAGTTTACGTGTATCAATGTCCGCAATACCTACAACGCCTTTACGTTTAAGGTAGTCATCTAACGTCTCTTGTTGACGCCAGCTGCTAGAGCGTAGAGGTAAATCACGGATAATCAGGCCCGAACACCAAATTTGGTTAGACTCTTCGTCTTCGGCGTTAACGCCAGTGTTACCAATATGTGGGTAGGTCAACGTGACCATTTGTCGAGCATAGGAAGGGTCGGTAAGAATTTCTTGATAACCGGTCATAGAGGTGTTAAATACAACCTCTGCGGTTGAGGAGCCATCTGCCCCGATCGACACCCCTCT
>NZ_LUTS01000059.1 GCF_001597735.1 Neptuniibacter pectenicola | reverse complement strand
TATAGAGCGTCTTAATTGTAACAGGCACAACCACCACTTCCCGCCTTCTACCTCCCTCTTTCTCCTCTCCTTTTCCCTCCCCCTCCTCCTCTCCCTTCCTCCTTCCTCCCTTTTCTTATCTCTTCCTTTTCTTTCCCCCCCTCTCCTTTCTCTCCCCTCCCTCCTTTCCCCCCCTTCCCCTCCCCCCTCTCCCCCCCCTCTTCCCTCCCTTTTTTTCCTCCCCTTTCTCTTCTCCCCTCCCCCTTTCTTCCTCTTTTTCTTCCCCCCCTTCTTCTTCTCTTCTTCCTTCCTCTTATCCCTTCCTCCTCCCCCCTCCCCCTCTTCTTTTCTCCTCTTTTCCCCCTCTTTCCTTTTTCTCTTCTCCTTTTCTCCTCTTTCTTTTCTCTTTTTTCTCTTCTTTCCCTTTTCCCCCCTCTCTTTCCCTCTCTCTCTCCCTTCTCCCCTCTTCCCCCTCTTCCCTCCTCTCCTTTTTCCTCTTCTCTCCCCTCTCCCTTCCCTTCTCTCCTCTTTTCTTCTCCCTCTCCCCCTTTCTTCCCCTTCCTCCCTCCTCTTCCTCTTCCCTTCTCCCTCCTCCTTTTTCTTCCTTTTCCCCCCCCTCTCCTCTCTCCCTTTTTCCTTTCTTCTTTTTCCTTTTTCCTTCCCTTCCTCCTTCCTTTT
>NZ_LUTS01000006.1 GCF_001597735.1 Neptuniibacter pectenicola | reverse complement strand
GACATTCGCCTTGTAAGGGCGACGCTCTCCCAACTGAGCTACACGCCCACTAAGCAGATTAGCTTTTATACGATCTTCTCAGCATTTTGAAAAGAAAGGCCTGAAAGAACACAGTTAAAATGTGATTACTTCAAACTTCAAAATAGTGGCGGAATGGACGGGACTCGAACCCGCGACCCCCTGCGTGACAGGCAGGTATTCTAACCAACTGAACTACCACTCCACGTAATACGGGACTCGAACCCGCGACCTCAATCTCCACTATCAGTGACAGACCGCTATCCCAACGAAGTGAACTACCACTCCACGTATACGGGACTCGAACCCGCGACCTCGATCTACACTATCAGTGACAGACCGCTATCCCAACTGAAGCGAACGAGCACTCCATGTAATAAAGCGAGTTAACACTTTAATCCGCTAAAGACATTAACGTAGCGCCTCAAACGGAGTGCGAATTTTACGGGTTTTAATGTGCATGTCAAACGTTTCAAATAAAAAAAAAGAAAAAGTTATTAACTGCTTATTCTTTGTACAAAATCAGTAAGTTAAATAGAAACTTCAATAAAATCATTACGTTCCCACAAAGACGAAGTCAAGCCTTTCCTTAAAGAGCTCAACCAGCAAAGAACGCCCTCCCACTCACCTAATACCCAGCAGCAGGTACCAGTATTTATAAATAAAATACGTTAAAATACGAACAACAACGTTCAGCCCGTACTATTCAACGGTTTTATACAATAAATAAGGTACCTGCATGTCAGAAAGCGCTGTTAGTTATGCAATGGATATATTTATTAACAAATTGATTGCACTACAACCCACACCCGCAAAAACAAGATTTGATGAGCACTGGCCTTCTCTTTGCTACCTTAATGAGGAACGTGACGGGACAACCGTGGGTTGGCGCCCGACTCGCCAACTTGAAAGTAATGACATGTTTATTCGACTCAGTGCCGCACTTGAAGAGGAGGTACATCCCGATATTATTGACTTCTATAGTCGCTATTGGTCAGACCCTCTACCTGCTAGCTCCGCTGATGGCGAACTAAGCCTACTACAAGCGTGGAATGAAGAAGATTTAGAACGCTTACGCAGCAACCTAATAGGTCATGCCCTTGCCAAGCGCCAACAAAAACGACCACTCACCTTTTTTATCGCCTGCCCAGAACCGGATGATGATTACTTTATTAGCGTCGATAACTACAGCGGTGAAGTATGGCTAGAAAAACCGGGCAAGCCCCCTATACGAAAACTCGCTAACAACTTAGCTGATTTTATCAATGAACTAACACCACGCCCCATTACGGACACGGAGTAATGACATGTTAACTCTTCGCTCTTTAGTACGCTCCCTCCCAATAGCGCTGACAATGCTACTCACCGGCTGCGCCTCACTCAGCTCCCAAGTCATCGATATCCATCCTGAGCTGCAAGTCTCACGACAACTCAATAAAGACATTCGGATTGATGTCCAAGCAAAGGACCAGAGAACAAACAAGGTTATAGGCTACCGAGCCACGGACAAAGCGCCGCGGCCGGAAATTGTTTTAAAAGATAGTGTTGCCCTACTCAAGCACACAACTGAGCACGCGCTAGAAGATATGGGAATTCGTCGTTTCTTTAAAGGCGAATATACAATGGAGATAAACCTTGTAAGCCTTAACTATCAAATAGAGAAATACGGACTCAAGCAGACAGCCCGTGTAGACATGAAAATCAATGTGACACTCACTAAAGGCAGCAAACGCTATACTGGCAGCTACACAAACGACAAAACACAAACGTTTGTTGGCACACCCTCAGAGCAAGAGAACCTAAAATTAATTAACGCGCTTGTGACTGAAAATATGAATTTAATGGTAAATGACAAACAGCTACTGGACTTTATCCAATTTAATTAAGCCACAGGTTTCGATATCAGGGGCACCCTACCTCTGATATCTCTCACCCTAAACGGCCATTACCAACCAACAGTAAAGGACAGCAACCGACTAATCTGACTTAAAGGGCGGCCCGATTCCTCTTGCCAAAGATTAAAACAATCTTGCACTTTTTGAAGATCTCGCTTTGCCGTTGGCCGCTTTTCAACGATACCTTGCGCTTTCAAGGCTGCCACAACATCGTCGGTAAGAATAAACGTATCTTTGCCGACCATCCTTAAAAAGGATGCCCCTGAATTACCACCCAACTGCTGACCATTCTTTTTTAAATAAGCCCACAAACCAATAATATCGGAGCTCGGCCAGTCAGCTAAAAAACGGGCAAAACTGCCATGTTTCAAACCCAAATCATACGTCATTAAGGCATTAGTACGAATCGCTTTAATCTTGCCCCAATGCCGAATAATTTTATCGTTCTGCATCTGCTTTTCGAGCTGCTCGTCACTCATTAAACTGAGTTTTTCAGGATCAAACCCAAAAAACGCTTTCTCAAATTCCGGCCATTTACTATCAACCAATGCATGCTTCAAACCCGCCCTGAATACCCTACGCGTCATATCACTTAACAACCGATCATCCGCGACTAACGCCAATGCTTCGGAATCTAGCGGCTGAGGCAACAAATACTCTATATCATCGCCCAGCTGATGGGTCTGTACATGCTCATAAATCCACCGAAAGCTTTTCATAACGCTTGGGCTACTCTTTATCAAAGTTTAAGGAAGCAGAATTAATACAATAACGCAGCCCTGTCGGCTGAGGACCATCATTAAAAACGTGGCCTAAATGGGCATCGCAACGAGCACAGGTAATTTCAGTACGCACCATGCCATGAGACACATCATGATGCTCCGTCACCACACTCTGCGCATTTGGCTGTGAAAAACTCGGCCAACCACAGCCTGAATCGTATTTATCCTCAGATTTAAACAGCGCTTCGCCACAGCATTTACATAGATAAGTGCCCGACTGTTGATGATTATAATATTCACCGGTAAAGGGACGCTCGGTTCCTTTTTCACGACAAATATTGAACTCAGCTGGCGTTAACACCTTGCGCCATTCTTCATCTGTATGGCTTATTTTTGTTTTCTTCTCTTCCATATATCCTCCGGCAGCCTAAATAAAATATAACAAATAATGCTACAGCGCCCTGTACCTATAGGTTTCAAAAAATAAAAGGCGTATGATAACTCTCTTTTTTCAGAGGCTTATCATACCGATTTAGCCACATTGTAATAGGTCAACATCAGCGTATATACCTGCCCGTTGATGTTACGCAGGACATAAAAATGCCAGTAATCCGTAAATCAAACAAGCTAATCAATGTTTGCTATGACATTCGCGGACCTGTTCTTCAAGAAGCAAAACGGCTTGAAGAGGAAGGCCAACGAATTCTTAAATTGAACATTGGCAACCCCGCCCCATGGGGATTCGATGCTCCAGAAGAGATTGTACAGGATGTAATATACAACCTGCCCGCCTCCCAAGGTTATGTAGATTCGAAAGGTTTGTTTTCCGCCCGTAAAGCGGTGATGCAAGAGTGTCAGAAAAACGGAATCCGTAATGTAGGTATAGAAGATATCTATATCGGCAATGGCGTATCAGAACTGATTGTAATGGCGATGCAAGGCCTACTTAATGACTCTGATGAAATGCTTATTCCTGCACCTGATTACCCGTTATGGACAGCGGCGGTCAGTTTGAGCAGCGGCACCCCAGTACATTATCATTGCGATGAAGAACAAGGCTGGGCACCCGATATTGAAGATATCCGTAGCAAGATCACAGAACGCACAAAAGGCATTGTGGTTATTAATCCAAATAACCCAACCGGTGCGGTCTATCCAAAAGCGGTATTAGAGCAGATCGTTGATCTAGCACGTGAACATAATCTTATTGTCTTTGCCGATGAGATATATGACAAGATCCTTTACGATGAAGCAGAACATGTCTCGCTTGCGTCGTTAGCTGAAGATGTTTTATTTATCTCGTTTAATGGTCTGTCAAAATCCTATCGCGCAGCGGGCTTTCGCTCAGGCTGGATGATTGTGAGCGGGCCTAAGTATCATGCACGAGACTACATTGATGGTTTAGATATGCTATCAAGCATGCGTTTATGCTCCAACGTCCCCACCCAACATGCGATTCAAACGGCACTGGGCGGATATCAGAGCATTAACGAACTCATCACACCAGGAGGACGCCTGTTTGAACAGCGCAACCTAGCGTGGGAGATGCTAAATGACATCCCAGGTGTCAGCTGTACAAAACCGGAAGGGGCACTGTATTTATTTCCTAAACTGGATCCCGAAATACACCCTATTCAAAATGATGAGAAGATGGCCCTCGACCTTCTCCTTCAACAAAAAGTATTAATTGTTCAAGGCAGTGGCTTTAATGTGCCTGACACACAACACTTTAGGCTTGTCTTCCTACCAAGAGAGGACGTGCTTGAAGATGCCATTGAACGTATTGGGGTTTTTCTTAAAACCTATCGACAGTAATCAGATAAGGCCACTCATTGAGTGGCCTATTTTGTAAAGACATTGTCACTAAACCGTCTTATACTAAAATAGTATTATAAATAAGCCTTTTGAATTAGTGGAACTAAACATGTTTATTAAGGTAAGAAAAAACTGCGGCATCTACATGGAACATAACGGTTTGGAGCAGCGCCATTTAGTGCCTGTAACATCAAACTTTCTTATTAACCTTACTCATGTAGCAGAAATATCGTTCTACACGATTAAAGAAACAAAAGTTCGTTTTGACCTTGAGCATCATGAAGTGACTGTACCGCCACACACCCGTGTGATTCACCTACAGATGAACTATCTTTACGGCTCATATAAAGAAACAGTCAATGATAAAAAAGCTCGATTAATTGACCGTTGTTTCTACAAGCTCTATTTCATGCCGGAAGAGATGGGACAGTACGAAGAGATTCGTGAACAGATTGAAGGCTTAGTGCTTAATCAACAATAAAAATAAAAAAGCGGCCATGAAGCCGCTTTTTTTTCAACGCCACTCGCCCTTTCAATTTACGCCATTGATCTCTATTGCTACGCTACCCCTTTAAACAGCTAATAATAAGAACTTACGCTCTAAGGAGTATATATGGAAATTCGCGAGCTTCTTAAGCAAACGGATAAACTACCTAACGTCCCAGATGTTGTTCGACAGTTAATTCAGCAATTAAACAACCCCGCTGCTGATTATGGCGAAATCGCTGATAAGGTCTCTAACGACCAAACCCTTTCCTTAAAAATTCTTAGACTCGTCAACTCTGCACACTTTGGCTTAAGCCGCAAAGTATCCTCCATCGATCAAGCCGTTGTCATGCTGGGCATGGTGCGCCTTAAAACATTAGTAATCGCATCAGGTATTGCCGGCTCAGTTAAAGAAGTTGAAGGGCTGGATTTAAAAAAATTCTGGTCTGAATCGTTCCAAGTCGCCGCCCTTGCCAAATGGTTTGCTGAACGGGGAACCGGTGTTGATCCAGATATCGCCTTTACTGCAGGGTTAATTCATAACATCGGGCGACTTTTACTTCATTTAGCCCAACCGAAGCAAGCTCAAGCGATTCAGGCGCAAGTGGAAGCGTCTAATTGCAGCCGCAGTGATGCTGAGGTGGATCAGCTTGGTTTCAGCTCCTCAGAAGCGGGAAAGGCACTACTTGATATGTGGCGCTTTCCAAAAGAGCTAGGGGAAGCGGTTCTACAACATAAAGACATCACTCGCTTTGATACGCCTTCACCCTTAGCCGCCCTTGTGAACCTCGCTTGCGTGGTTCAATCGGCCAATCAAAACGGTGATTCAATCGACCTATTGCGAGAAAACGTTCCGACAGAGATTGCTAAGATCGCAGGCTTACCCACCGAGATCTTTGATTCACTTGAAGAGGCATTGCACCTTGAGTCAGGGCTGGAGGGGATCGCTTAATTGACCGGTTAAGATCTAAGCGGCAACCAGCTTATTGCCGCTTTCTTTTAGCGACTCACCCGTGAGTTGTTGCATTTCGCCCAGCGAACAACACCGTTTTAATGCAGGTAATGATGTCTTCAACATCTCGCAACGCGCGATGACGTCTAAATTGTGCTTTAGCTAACAGATTAAATTGAAGCCGCTGCTCCCTATCTAGAATCTTATCTAAGCCTGCCATGCTAAAACTAGGTGCAATACCGGTAGCATCAAATAAGCGAGTTAACCAAAAACGGTCGAACTCAAACGCATCACTAATTAAGGTTTTACCGGCCAGCATTTTGTTCATACGCTTACACGCATTCACTATATCTAAACCTTTAGCGACTAAATTTTCGCGCTCAATTCCATGTAACTCTTCAGCGTTATCATCCCAATAGTGCCAATCAGGTGCGGATTCAGGGTTAATCAGAAATTGATCGTATTCGCCGGTTTTATCGTTAATCCACGCCACTTCAATAGGATAAGATTTGGTCCCTAGTCCGCTTGCCTCTAGATCAATACAAATTAACTCCATCATTTATCCCTAACGTATAACAACACTTTCAACCCTTTCTCCAACTCTGCTTCAGGAAAATCATCTGGATTTTCTAAACGTTCAACAAACGTAAAACCGGGGCACTCTTCTAACATTAACTGCTTTAAAAACTCAGTGCCATTCTTAGGATCATTATGACAAGCCAAAACCTGACCACCCGCCGCCGTCAACTCATTTAACCGTCTAATCACTTTACGGTAATCTTTTTCAGCCACAAAACTACCCGGCTGAAAGCTTGGGGGATCAATAACAATGAGATCATAAGGGCCTAACTGGCGTACGCGTTTCCAGGACCTAAAGAGATCATAAGCCAGAAACGTCACGCGATCACCTTTAATACCGTTGAGGCGATGATTATCACGCCCCGTATTTATTGCCCCTTTCGACATATCCACATTAACAACATGGTCCGCGCCTCCGGCAATAGCCGCCACTGAGAAAGCGCAGGTATAAGAAAACAGATTAAGCACACGCTTTTCATTCGCGTGTTCTTTAACCCACCGCCTCCCTTCACGCATATCCAAAAACAGACCACTGTTTTGATTACGCTTAGGCTTCACCTGATACGCTAACCCAAGCTCCTGCGTCTCCATCAGGTCTGGGACATCACCCCATACGGCATCTTGGTTCGCTTCTTTGCCTCGTCCACGCTGCTGTACAACCAACCCTTTAATGTCAGGCACCGTTTTAAGGGCCCCACTTAATTGCTCAACCCAACTAGGCTCCACATCACTATACAATCTCGCCACCGCATAAGGTGGGTACCAATCAATGACTAAGTGCTCAAAGCCTTCAAAACAGTGTCCGCGACCATGAAAAATTCTACGCGCTTCATCAACGGATTCAGCCAGTTGCTTATTCACTTCATTCAAGACAATTTGCATAGAATTCCCACATGATGACAGAGACAAAAAGGCAGGCATTATATGCGTCTGTAGAGATTGACACCAGCATAGCAAGGCAAAGCCCTCCCCATCATATTCATCGAAAAAAATGCACTGATAATATCGATTAATTAGCTTGAAACTTTCAAGTGTCGCCCTAATCTACTAGGTAATCTTTTATAACAGGAATATTTACAAACATGATGCGTATCGGCCTTTTTCTACTGACCAATATTGCCGTATTAATTGTAGCCAGTATCACCCTCAACCTGCTGGGTGTAGAACACTATATCTCGGGGTCAGGCTTAAACCTCACCAGCTTGCTTATTTTCTGTGCAGTCTTTGGTTTTATTGGATCTTTCATCTCTCTTTTCTTATCGAAGATGATGGCAAAGATGTCGACTGGCACCGAGATCATCACCCATGCACGTAATGCAGATGAACAATGGTTACTTGATACAGTTGCTGAACTCGCGCAAAAAGCAGGCATTAAAATGCCAGAGGTGGGTATCTTCCCCGCCCAACAAGCCAACGCCTTTGCGACAGGGTGGAATAAAAATGACGCATTAGTTGCAGTGAGCTTAGGCCTATTACAGCGCTTCCAACGAGAAGAGATTAAAGCGGTTATGGCCCATGAGATTGGTCACGTTGCCAATGGTGACATGGTCACAATGACGCTGGTACAAGGTGTGATCAATACCTTTGTCATGTTCTTCGCCCGCATTGCCGGTTACATGGTCGATAGCTTTTTAAAGAACAGTAATGATAACAGCCCCGCAGGTAGCGGTATCGGCTACTACATCACTGTGTTTATCTTTGAAATGATCTTCGCTTTTCTGGCCTCGTTTATTGTTGCTTGGTTCTCCCGCTATCGCGAGTACAGAGCAGACGCAGCTGGCGCGCACCTATCAAGCAACCACGCGATGATCGGCGCCCTACAACGCTTGAAAGCGGAATATGAAATGCCAGACCAGATGCCGGGGCAACTAACCGCGTTTGGTATCAGTAGCCATATGAAGTCAGGCTTACTCTCCCTTATGGCAAGCCACCCACCTCTTGATCAACGTATTGCGGCACTTCAATCGATGCGCTAAACCTATGGCGTAGCACTACGCTACTCGATACCCCATCAAAAGGTAAGGCGCATCTTTAAGCGCTTTACCTCTTTGCTCGCCAGCCCTATAACGGAGCACAGGCTAAAATAAAGCACTAAAAAACCGCAGCATCGCGCTAACTCATCTACTTCATCCCATAAAAAAATGCCAGAAAAATCTATATAACTATCTGTTTATAAACGATTAAAAACTAAATAAGCATTTTTGGCATATCTTATGCTTTATAAATAACAAACGGGTCTGTAAATAGACCCACACTTAATGAGCTACACGGGCAATGGCGTCCACCTAAGACTCTCCTCCTTGAGATGAGTTATAAGGTGTGCGCTTTTTTTTCGCCTAAAAAAAATTCTAAACGGTGTGATTACAGCGTTTAAAAAATCTAAATATGGAATGAGGCAATAATAATGGCTTACTTACTACCCTCCGAATTTGTAACCAAGATGGTGGACGCCGGTGAATCTAAAGTTCACATGTCCACCCGTGACACACTGATCCGAGCTTACATGGCTGGTGCCATCCTCGCACTCGCCGCGGTATTTGCAATTACGATCGCCGTTAAAACCGGTGTATTTCTAATTGGCGCCATATTATTTCCCGTTGGTTTTTGCATGTTGTACCTGATGGGGTTTGACTTGCTTACCGGTGTATTTGTCCTAACACCCCTTGCATTACTCGATAAACGCCCAGGCGTTACGGTCAAAGGCATTTTAAGAAACTGGGGACTCGTATTCCTTGGTAACTTCGGGGGCGCACTCACCGTCGCCATCATGATGGCCTTCGTTTTCACCTATGGCTTTAATACTGATCCCGGTGCCGTAGGTGCAAAAATTGCCAGCGTAGGTGAAGCCCGTACATTAGGGTATGCTGAATACGGCGTTGCAGGCTGGTTCACTATTTTTATCCGCGGCATGCTATGTAACTGGATGGTATCCATGGGGGTTGTCGGCGCTATGATTTCCACATCCGTAAGCGGCAAGGTCATCGCAATGTGGATGCCTATTATGGTGTTCTTTTTCATGGGCTTTGAGCATTCTGTTGTCAACATGTTCCTTTTCCCATCCGGTATCATTATGGGCGGCGATTTCTCAGTCATGGATTACTTTATCTGGAACGAAATCCCAACAGCACTGGGCAACTTAGTCGGTGGTTTAGCCTTTACCGGTCTAACCCTTTACACCACACATATCAGAACAGGTAAAAAACGCGCTATCGCTTAAACGACCCTGTGTAAACGACTGACCGTTTTGCACACCTCTGCATAACATAACAAAAGCCCTCTCACCTAGGTGAAGGGCTTTTTGGTACTAATAATGACAGCCAAACTTACTGTATCGATTGGGCAATATTCCGATAAGGGCCGCAAGCCGAGCAACCAAGATTTCCACGGCTGTGTCATTCCTAACAATGCCCAATTAACCCTTAAAGGTATCGCCTGCGCCGTTGCGGACGGTATCAGTAGCAGCCAGGTCAGCCATATCGCCAGCGAAACCGCGATTAAAAGCTTTCTCGATGACTACTACTGCACCTCCGATGCTTGGTCGGTGCAAACCGCTGCAAATAGGGTGTTATCCGCTACCAATGCATGGCTACACTCCCAAACCCAAAACAGTGACTACCGTTACGATAAAGACAAAGGGTATGTGTGCACCTTTAGCGCAATGATTATCAAAAGTAACAGCGCCTATTTATTCCATATCGGTGATTCAAGAATTTACAAATTCCGTGAAAATGCGCTGGAACAACTAACAAAAGACCATCGGTTATGGGTCTCACAAAATCAAAGTTACCTCAGTCGCGCCTTAGGTATTGAGGCGCAACTGGAGATCGATTTTTTATCCTTACCTATAGCAACAGGCGATATTTACATCTTAGCGACCGATGGCGTGTATGAGTATGTTGACGCCACGTTTATCAGCCAAACACTCCAAGATTCAGCCAACGACCTTAATGAGGCCGCCAAACGTATCGTCAACCATGCTTATGCATCAGGCAGTGGCGATAACCTAACAATTCAAATTATTCGCATTGATTCAATCCCAGAACTGGATGAGCACGAGATACCGCTTCAAGTTGAAGAACTACCTCTTCCCCCTATTTTAGAGGCCAGAGCCCGTTTCGATGGCTACACGATTCTGCGCGAAATACATGCAACCAGCCGCAGCCATGTTTATTTAGCCACCGATGACGAAAGCCATGAAAGCGTTATTCTAAAAATCCCTTCTATTGATCTACGCGGGGATCCCGATTACCTCGAACGCTTTTTAATGGAGGAGTGGGTTGCTCGACGGGTGAACAGTGCTCATGTGCTAAAAGCGGGCATACAAACAAGAAAGCGTAACTACCTTTATACCACGACAGAATATATTGAAGGCCAAACATTAAAGCAGTGGATGCTCGACAACCCCAAACCGAGCCTTGAAGCGGTCCGCGTTATCATAGAGCAAGTCGCAAAAGGCTTACGCGCGCTCCATCGCATGGATATTCTGCATCAAGATATTAAACCCGACAACATTATGATTGACCCATCGGGTACCGTTAAAATTATTGATTTTGGCTCCGCCAGAGTTGCCGGTATTGTCGAAGCATCGCCGCAGGGAGATCAATCCGACATATTGGGCACCGCACTGTATACCGCACCCGAGTATTTTTTAGGCGACACAGGCACCTCTCGATCAGACCTCTATTCATTAGGCGTACTCACTTATCATATGCTATCTGGACGCTTTCCATACGGCACACAAGTCTCTAAATCACGCACACCCGCCGCACAGAAAAAACTGAACTATAATTCAATCTTAGATGAAGATAGGGAGATACCTGCGTGGATTGATGAAACGCTTAAAAAAGCGCTGCTACCCAATCCATACAAACGGTATGAAACGCTATCCGAATTTATATTTGACCTTAGGCAGCCTAATACAGCTTTTTTAAACAAAAGCAGGCCCCCTTTAATAGAGCGAAATCCAGTACTGGTTTGGCAAGGTATATCAGCACTGCTCACGTGCATCATTATCTACTTACTCAGCAGATAAGGATGTTCATACGCACAAGCAGTAACAGGATAGTGTTCAAATACTGGCCTGAAACTTGCTGATACCTAGACCTAACGCGAATTAAACGCTTATAGAAGGTATGCAAATCTTTTATGCACCATAAAAGTGCAAGGAAAATAAAATAGTGCGTATTTAAACGTTCAATAGCGCTCAACATTAAGATCAATAATCTGGGTATAGGTATGATTTGGGATAATTATCAATCTGAACAGCATTATGATGAGCTCATCAGCCCCACAGGGAGCGCTAGAGATTCTGCAACTAAGCTTGTAGAACATATCGCCCAAATGGATGAAAAAGACCTTGATAGACGTCGCCAAATGGCTGAAGTGACGATCCAAGAGATGGGTATTTCATTTACCGTTTACACCGAAGAGGGGAATATCGATCGTGCTTGGCCTTTTGACATCATTCCGCGCACGATTTCAGCTCCCTTATGGAAAACAACCGCTGAAGGTTTAACCCAACGGTTAAAAGCCTTAAACATGTTTATTGATGATCTGTACCACGAACAAAAGATCATTAAAGACGGCATCATTCCCGAGCATATCATCAAGGAGTCTAAAAACTTCAGGCCCGAATGTGTCGGCGTTAACCCCGCCCACGGGGTATGGGCACATATATGCGGAACCGACCTGGTAAGAGACGCAGATGGTCAATTCTATGTACTGGAAGATAACCTAAGGGTCCCTTCCGGTGTTTCCTATATGCTCGAAAACAGGGCCATCACCAAACGCGTGTTGCCCGAGATGTTTGAAAAAGAAAACATCTTGCCGCTAGATGATTACCCTGAGCAACTGTTTGATATGTTGATCTCTCTCTCCCCTCGCGAGATAGAGGAGCCCGAAATTGTTGTGCTCACACCGGGTATTTTTAACTCCGCCTATTTTGAACATGCTTTTCTTGCGCAACAGATGGGGGTTGAACTCGTTGAGGGCAGCGACCTATTTGTCGATGATGACGACTGTGTCTATATGAAAACCATTTCAGGCCCCGAACGAGTTGATGTTATCTATCGCCGTATTGATGACCTTTTCATCGACCCCGACGTATTCGATAAGGACTCCGTGTTAGGTGTGCCGGGCATGATGCGTGCGTGGCAAGCAGGTAATGTAGCCCTCGCGAATGCACCGGGTGCAGGGGTTGCCGATGACAAGGTCGTTTATGCCTATGTCCCTCAGATCATCGAGTATTACCTTAATGAAAAACCCATTTTACCTAATGTGGAAACCTTCCTCTGTGAAGACCCTGAACAGAGAGCCTATGTACTCGATAACCTCGACAAACTGGTGATTAAGCCGGCGAATGAATCCGGTGGCTACGGCATGCTGATTGGGCCCCACTCCACGAAAAAAGAGCAAGCAACCTTTGCGGCCCTTATTCAAGAGAACCCTCGTAACTACATTGCCCAGCCCACATTGAGCTTATCAACCGCCCCCACCTTAATTAGCTCCAATACGATGGAGCCACGGCACTTAGACCTTCGCCCTTTTATTCTCCAAGGGAAAAATACCTATGTAACAACGGGTGGCCTTACCCGTGTCGCCATGAAAAAAGGCTCATTGGTTGTTAACTCATCGCAAGGTGGTGGCAGTAAAGATACTTGGATCGTTGATACAGAGGATAAATAATTATGTTATCTCGTGTTGCTGAAAGAATTTATTGGAGTGCACGCTACTTAGAGCGTGTGGAGAACACAGCAAGACTCGTGGGTGTCTATGATAACCTGTTATTCGACCTGCCCCGAGACACCAATATCAGTTGGTTTAATCTCATCAAAATAAACAGTTGTACGGATACCTTCTCCGAACGCTATAAAGTGCAAGATGAGCACAACGTGGTTAAATTTTTATTGGCCGATGACACAAACCCAAGCTCTATGTTGTCATCCCTTAAACAAGCCAAAGAGAATATCCGCACAACCCGTGATGTACTACCACAAGACACATGGGAGCTGATCAATGAACTCGATTTATATGCACGCAACAATATCCGCCAAGGGATAAACCGTACAGACCGTCATAAATTTCTAAACAGTATCATCCAACGCTGCCAAGAGATTAATGGCCTCTTCGAAGGCGCGATGAGCCGCGATGCCTCATGGCAGTTTATGACCCTAGGCCGTAACCTTGAGCGCGCCGATATGACAACCCGTATTCTTGATGCGGGCGTATCTATTATGCTCCAACCCAACCAAGGCACCCGCATTAACTTAAGCCAAGTGGTCTGGGGTAATGTACTACGCTCCCTCAGCGGCTACATGAATTACAGAAGAAGTGTACGTACCGCGATTGAATCAAAAAAAGTGGCTCGCTTCCTCTTAGAGGATGAGTTCTTCCCAAGAACCTTAAGCTACTGTATCAACGAGATGGAAACAGCGGCGAAAAAATTGCCCCGCTCCAAACTTGTTTTACAGGCGGTAAAGGCCTTAAAAGCGCACCACTACTCCCTTGCGAATGGTCATCCACTGGATGAGAAATTTCGTGATTATCTGAATGAACTGCAGATCAGCATCTCAGATCTACATGGGGTATTAATGACCAATTGGTTCGCCTTTAATATGGGGGATCCACAGGAGGAAGCCCCTACGCTAAAAAACAACATGGAAAAAGAATATCAGTTTGCTTGTCAGGCATAGCCCTTTATCGTTTGAGAGCGGCTATAATGAGCCCGAATTTGTTAATTAAAGAGTAAACCAGTGCAAAGCAAGCAGACTCAAACGCAAACCCAGGGCAAGCAAGAGCAGGCTATATCTTGGTCCTTACCGCCTATTGGGCATTATAACGAAGCTTATGACACATCAGGTCTGCCTCGTACGCACTGGGAATATCTACTCAATAGCCTTGACGCCCTTGGCACGTCTGGCTTACAGGATCGCTATCAAAAGGCCTCCCGGATTCTTCGTGATGACGGCGCGACCTATAATCTAATTAGCGATCCGCTGGGCAAAAACCGATGGGAACTTGACCCCATTCCTATGCTTATCTCAAGTGGTGAGTGGAGTCAGGTGGAACAAGGCTTAATTGAGCGCGCAGAACTGCTCAATTTAGTCTTAAAAGATATTTATGGACCGCAAGAGCTAATAAGGCAAGGCGTTATACCGCCTGAGATTATCTACAGCCACCCCGGTTTTCTACGCCAATGCAAAGGCATTACGATGCCAGGGGAGCACTGCCTAACGCTACATGCCGCTGATATGGTTCGTGGGCCTGATGGCAATATGATCATTATTGGTGACCGGACACAGGCGCCTAGCGGTGCAGGCTATGCGTTAGAAAACAGAACCGTGCTTTCCCGTGTCATGCCAAGCCTTTTCCGCGATAGCCATGTCCACCGCTTAGCACTTTTTTTCCAATCGCTTAGGGCGACACTCAGTACATTATCGCCAACACAAGGGGATGATCCACAGATCGTTATTCTCACCCCCGGCGCCTACAGCGAAACCTATTTTGAGCACACCTATCTATCCAATTACCTAGGCTACCCACTGGTTCAGGGAAGTGACTTAACGGTTAGGGATGGGCACGTCTGGTTAAAATCACTTAACGGTCTGCGTAAGGTTGATGTGATACTACGCCGTGTAGACGACAGCTATTGTGATCCGGTGGAGCTTAAATCTGACTCTTACTTAGGTATTCCTGGCCTTGTCGAGGTGGTAAGAGCGGGTAATGTTGTCGTGAGCAACCCCCTAGGGTCAGGCATATTAGAAACACCCGCACTCTTAAAATTTATGCCTGCCATCAGCCAGCACTTTTTTGGGCATGAACTAAAAATACCCTCGGTTGATACATGGTGGTGTGGTGATCCGCAAGATATGCAATATATCCGAGATAATATTGACACGCTGATCATTAAGCCCGCTATGCGTCAAACCAAAAGCCCGAGCATACATGGCCATACGCTCTCGGATATAGACAAACAGAACATGTTTGATCGTATTGCGAAAGCCCCTTACAGCTTTGTTGCACAAAGCTATATTTCACCGTCATATATTCCTGCGTGGCAAGAGCAGCAGTTAAAAACACGGCCATCCATTTTCCGCACCTTCACGGTAGCGAGTGAAAGCACTTACGCGGTCATGGCCGGTGGACTCACCCGTGTAGGACTCTCTGGACAGGACAGTTTTGTATCTAACCAAGTAGGCTCCCAAAGCAAAGATACTTGGATATTGGCTTCAGAGCCTGAAAAACAGATCTCACTGGTCGATGACCGCACGATTGCTCAGGAATCCAACCTGCCAAGCCGCGTGGTTGAAAACCTCTTCTGGTTAGGTCGATACGCCGAACGCGCTGAATCAACGATCCGCTTAATACGTACTGTTTTTATGCAACTCAACAGTATTGATCCACTCCCAATAAACAGTAAAAATCTGCTACTACAGGCATTGTCTAAACAAACAAACTGTTTACCTGGGTTTATGGGAAGCCAAGCCTTATTAAACCAAGATCAAGAGTTGATCAGCCTTATCCTTGATACTAAACGCCCTGATAGTATTAAGTCATGTTTACTCGCCGTCTTAACCTGTTCAGAAGAGGTCAAAGAGATGCTGTCGGCGGATACCCATCGTATCGTCAATGACTTACGAGATAATCTCTACGACTTAGAACGAGCCTATGTGGGAGGAATGCCCACCGCCCCAGAGGAAGCACTCGACCCCTTAGTCACCACCCTGCTCGCATTATCTGGCCTAAGCCATGAGAGCATGCTTCGTGGGATCGGCTGGAAGTTTCAAGAGATCGGTCGCCGTGTCGAACGTTCGCTGCAAACATCTCGGCTCATTCAATCCCTATTAACACCGGAGCTGCCCAACACTGACCAGCCTCAGATGCTCGAAGCCGTTCTGCTCAGTGTTGAAGCCCTAATCACCTTTAGACGTCGTTATAGAACCTATAACGATATCGCTCACGGGTTAGAGCTCTTAATGCAAGATGAAACCAATCCGCGTTCAGTGTTTTTCCAAATTAAGCGCCTACAAACACACTTTGAGGAGTTGCCCCAAGCAATTTCACCACACAGTCCCGGCTTAAACCCTGCGCAAAAAACAATTATTCAAGCACTCAATGCTATTCAACTGGCTGATTTAGATAACTTAGCTAACATCGATAGCCTAAATAACAAGCGCGTAGAATTAGATCGGTTGCTCGCAGAAATCATCAAGCAGGTTGAAGCGTTTTCCATTCTTTTAAGTGAACAGTATTTCGACCATAGCGCTGGGCCTCAGCAGCTGGCAGAGACACAGGGGATAACTTTCATATGATCTACAAAATAAGACATATAACAGAATACAAATACTTAAGCCCTGTATCCCTCTGCTATAACCAAGCGCATCTTTTACCACGGGATACGCTGGAGCAACAGTGTGCGCCAAGTAATGTTGTCATTACGCCTAAACCCAATTACGTGGCACAACATAGTGATTACTTTGGCAATCACTATGTTTACTTCTCGTTGCAAAAGCCCCATACAAAGCTGGTGATCGATGTCACCACTGAGATTAATAGCCAAAATGAGCGTGCCGCTTATGCGCTCGAACTGGGCATTAGCTGCAAAGCAGCCCGCGAGATGCTGCTCTACAACCAAGATCCTGACACGATCCAAGCAAAAGAGTATATCTTAGCGTCGCCCATGATCCGCCCTAACGCCCAGTTAAAAGCCTATGCCGAAGCACTTTTCCAAGACGATGTCCCCCTCTTATCCGCAGCACGGGCACTGACCACTAAAATATTTACCGAATTTAAGTACGACCCAAGCTCCACCACAGTCGCCACACCCTTAGGTGAAGTCTTAGAACGAAAAAGTGGTGTCTGCCAAGACTTTGCCCATATAGCGATCGGATGTTTACGCGCCTTAGGTTATCCCGCACGCTATGTCAGTGGCTACCTTGAAACCCTTCCTCCTCCTGGGCAGGAAAAGCTCGTTGGGGCTGATGCCTCTCACGCTTGGTTTGCCGTCTACTCTCCGGGAGAGGGGTGGTTTGAATTCGACCCCACCAACGACGACATTCCTAAAGAGCAACATATCACAACCGCTTGGGGACGCGATTACTCCGATGTTACACCCTTGCGCGGCGTCATATTTGATGGCGGTAACAGCCATGAGTTGAGAGTATCGGTTGATGTCAGACGCTTAGGTTAAGACCGCTGTTACTCAACGTGAAACCTCACCTACCTTGAGCTAAAAACAGCGGCTCCATCACCCACTAAGCGACAGATGACTGATAAAATATAATTCCTTTAAGGAAATAATATTAACCACAAGTAAATTAAAACAGTTCGTGCTGCCACTATTCCTGTGTATACTGTGTCCATAGATCAACTTAACTTGTTAGCCTATGGATTTTTGTCAGAACAGCCCAATAGCGTCACTCGACATGAGTCAATTCTCGACGGCAACAGCGCTTGCCCAAGAGATCCCTATTGCCATCTCCGTCAACGGCATCTCCCATGCCGTCATGATGCTAACCCCTATCGACCTAGAATATTTCACCATCGGTTTTACCTTCAGCGAAGGGATTATTGATCACTGTTCTGACTTAAGAGAGATCACGATCACCCCACACGCTGTAGAGATACCTCAAGGGGAACATCATTTTCAACTTCCCTCCTATAAAGTAGAGGTAGAGATTAGCCCAAGGCAGTTCACCCGTTATAAGAAACACCATAGCTTTCGGCAAGGCCTAACAGGATGTGGACTCTGCGGCACCACCGCACTGGATACAGCCATTCCACACTTACGCAGCCTCACCCCTTGCCCAGTACCCCATCAACAACTGCATAACCTACCCAACAAACTACTCAGCCAACAAACACTCAAGGGGGTACATGCAGCGCTCCTTCTATCGCCCGACGGCGAAATAATGACATGCCATGAGGATATTGGCCGACATAATGCGCTCGATAAAACCTTAGGCTTTGCACTAAAACATGCCATACCCCTGACCGGATACAGTGTTGTTATGAGTAGTCGATGCAGCGTAGAACTGATTCAAAAAGCGGTAAAGGCTGGACTCTCCACCCTCATTCACATGTCGAGTCCAAGCCTATTAGCAACACAGATGGCACACCACTATCACCTCAACTTGATTCAAATAACCCGTCAGGGTGAACTAAAAACCTTTCCCTACAGCCCACACGATGAACTAAAGGATTTCATTGATGAGTGAGAAAAAGAACAATACTGACCTCCCCCCGGCTTATAAAGCACCGGCCGGAGGATGGGGCGCACTCGAAAGCACAACGCGGCATTGGTTAAACAGCAAAAATACGGTTAAAAATATAAAATCGCTACTGAATACTAACCAAGATAATGGATTTGATTGTCCCGGTTGTGCATGGGGCGAAGAGAAAAACCCCAACAAAATAAAGTTCTGTGAGAACGGCGCAAAAGCGGTCAACTGGGAAGCCACCTCCAAACAGATCGGCGCAGACTTCTTTCAGCAATACAGCCTCAGCTGGTTAAGAGAGCAAAGCAACTACTACCTTGAGTACCAAGGCCGTTTAACCCACCCCATGCGCTATAACCCTGAAACGGATAAGTATCAGCCCATTAGCTGGGATGATGCATTTGGCCTCATCGGCAGCCACTTAAAACAGTTAGACCACCCCGACCAGCTTGAGCTATATACCTCAGGACGTGCCAGTAACGAAGCCGCCTTTCTTTATCAACTTTTTGGGCGCAGTTTTGGTACCAATAACTTTCCTGACTGCTCAAATATGTGCCATGAAGCCAGCGGGTTTGCACTCACAAGCAGTATAGGTGTTGGTAAGGGCACCGTGACCCTAGAGGATTTCGAAGAAACGGATGCTATCTTCGTGTTTGGACAAAACCCCGGCACCAACCATCCACGCATGCTAGATACACTGCGTAGCGCCATTAAACGCGGGGCAAAAATCGTTATTTTCAACCCCTTAAAAGAGCGCGGATTGGAGAAGTTTCAGCACCCTCAAAACCCAATTGAGATGCTGACCAATAACGCTACAACCATGCACTCCATCTACTTGTCACCCAAACTCGGGGGCGACATGGCCGCGATTCGCGGCATGGTAAAAGCCTTATTGGAAACATACGATTCCAGCCATGACGACACACTCATAGATCAAGCATTTATCGCAGAACACACTCAAGGGATGGCCGCCTATTTAGACGGCGTTAGAGAAACATCATGGGATAAAATTATTGATCAATCCGGCCTAACACGCGATGAAATCAACAGCGCGGCCCGTATTTACATGGACGCAGACAAGGTCATTAGTACATGGGCTATGGGGTTAACACAACACCACCATTCCGTGGCGATATTACATGAGCTTATCAACTGGATGGCATTAAGGGGCAATATCGGTCGTCCCGGTGCGGGCCTCTGCCCCGTCCGTGGTCATAGTAATGTTCAAGGTGACCGCACGATGGGGATTGATGAGCGCCCATCCGATACCCTACTGGATGCGTTAGAGGCTCACTTTAACATCCCGATGCCACGACAGCATGGTCACTCCGCTGTTGAAGCGATTGACGCAATGCGCTCGGGTGCATGTAAAGTATTTATTGGGCTAGGCGGTAATTTTGCAGCGGCCTCCCCTGATACTGACGTGACAGAGCACGCCCTAAGCCAGTGTGATTTAACGGTACACATAAGCACTAAACTCAATCGTTCTCACCTTATTACCGGCAAAGAGGCGCTGATATTGCCTTGCCTAGGCCGAACCGATATAGACCGACAAGCGAAGGGGCCACAAAAAATAACAGTTGAAGACTCCTTCAGCATGGTGCACGCCTCGGCTGGCGTACTTGAGCCTAGCTCAGCAGAGATGCGTTCAGAGCCTGCCATCATTGCGGGTATCGCCCATGCGGTACTCGGCACTAAGCCGATTGACTGGTTAAGCGTGATTGAAGACTACAGCGCTATACGCGCGCTCATTGCGCAGACGATCCCTGGGTTTTCTGAGTTCAATAGTAAAATTGAACAGCCCGGCGGTTTTTACTTAGGCAATAGCGCACGTAAAAGAGACTGGGCAACCCAAGGTGGAAAGGTGATCGTCCATCGTCACCCACTACCAGACAGCATTTTACCTGACAGGTCGAGCAAACTGCTGCATAACAAAACACTAGTACTGCAAACCCTTCGATCCCATGACCAATACAACACCACCATTTACGGTATGAACGACCGTTACCGCGGCATAAAAGGAGAACGCGATATTCTCTTTATCAACCCCGCAGATATACAGCGCCTTGGCTTTAAAGAGGGGCAGTTAGTGGACATTAAAAGCCTGTGGGATGATGGCCGTACGAGGGAGGTGAAAGGGTTTAAACTGATCGGTTACAGTATTCCAGCAGGAAACATTGCAGCCTACTACCCTGAAACTAATCCACTGGTGCCGTTAGATAGTTACGGCGTCAACAGTCGCACGCCCACCTCTAAATCTATTGCAGTAGAGCTATCAGCCCATCAATCCAACCGGATTCTATGACGCCGATTTAATCACCGTCAATCAAGGCTAAATCGGGTAGTTAATCCAACAGGAAATTACCCGATTCAGCCCCCTCAACTAACTCGATAGGCTCGGACTGATCTTTTAATTCAACACCCGAATAACTCAGTTGCATCGACTGCTTAATTAACCAGATCAGCTTATCCGCCGCCGCGTGGTACGACATACCTGCCGGTCGGATATTAGAGATACAGTTACGATCCGCATCGGATAACCCCAACTTAGGCCCATAGGTAAAATAGACCCCTAAGCTATCAGGAGAACTGAGCCCCGGCCGCTCACCCACCAATAAAATCATCAACTGCGCACCCAGAATCTCCCCAATCTCATCCCCTATGGCAACACGGCCTTGCTCTACAATGCAAAGCGCTGGTTGGCTGATCCCCTCCTCCGCTAAGCGTAAACAGATCTGTTCAAATAGATTGGCGGCATGGGATTGAACCGCAAACGATGAAAGGCCATCGACGATCGTAATACAAGCCTGTACTGGCGGATCGGAGCGCTGAGCCATTGACCGCAGTGTCGCCACTGATGTCGCACTCAAACGACGACCTAAATCAGGCCGCTGGAGATATTCCGCACGGTCACTCACTCGGCTACTGAGTAAGGTAGGCGAACCGCCCTTCTCTTTTAATGCAGCGGACAGTCGATCAACCTCTAATGGAAGGTGTACCGCATCTCTAGCATTTGCATGGTCCATCTGAAAGGATAGCATCGCTTGTGTCGGCAAACTGGTGCCCGCACGCCCTAAGGCAATACGTGCATCGGTGTAGCGTTTAAGGCCTGCCCAGTCATTTTCGGTCAAGTGGTTATCAGCCACTTCAGTCGAGGCGTCATTACGCGTTTGATTAGGTTTAGCCATGTTATCCACCAATACGTGCATGTAGGTGAGAGAATGCTGCTGGCAAGTGATCAATCAATTGCCCTTGCTCTGTTGTGATCCCCATAGCCATTAACCATTGTTCAAATTCTGGGCTAGGTCTTAGGCCTAAAAGTTTTCGAATATACAGTGCATCGTGAAACGACGTTGTTTGGTAGTTGAGCATAATGTCATCTGAACCGGGAATACCCATAATAAAATTAACCCCTGCTGTTCCCAACTGGGTTAATAACATATCCATATCATCCTGATCCGCTTCAGCATGATTGGTATAACAGATATCACAACCCATAGGTAAACCGAGCAGTTTGCCGCAGAAGTGATCCTCTAAACCGGCCCGAATAATCTGCTTACCGTTATATAAATATTCCGGCCCAATAAACCCAACGACCGTATTAACCAGCAGTGGTGAAAACTCTCGTGCCACGGCATAAGCGCGCGTTTCACAGGTTTGCTGATCAACACCAAAGTGAGCATCCGCCGATAGCGCACTCCCTTGGCCTGTTTCAAAATACATAACATTATTGCCGCAAGTCCCTCGGTTTAGACCAGTCGCCGCCTCATGGGCCTCTTTAAGGACAGCCAGATCAATACCAAAGCTTTTATTGGCTTTTTCGGTGCCCGCAATCGACTGAAAGACCAGATCAACCGGCGCACCACGATTGATCGCTTCGAGATGGGTTGTAACGTGAGTTAATACACACGACTGGGTGGGAATCTCATATCGCTGAATAATGTCATCTAACATTTTCATCAGCGTGGTTACGGCTCCGATATTATCGGTGGCGGGGTTGATCCCAATCACCGCATCGCCGTTTCCGTACAACAAACCATCTAAAACACTGGCCGCCACCCCTGAAGGATCATCGGTTGGGTGGTTTGGTTGAAGGCGAGTAGATAAACGATGGGGCAAACCAATACGGTTACGAAATGCGGTCGGGTTAGAACATTTTTTAGCGACCAGAATAAGGTCTTGAATACGCATAATTTTAGAGACTGCGGCAACCATTTCAGGTGTTAGCCCTAACGACACTTGTTGTAACTGGGCGGTGTCCACCGACTCGGATAATAACCAATTACGGAAATCACCGACCGTAAAGGAAGAGATCATTTGAAAGGCATCTAGATCATGCTTATCAATGATCAAACGGGTCACCTCGTCCTCCTCATAAGGGATCAAGGTCTCTGTCAAAAACGCTTTTAACGGTGTATCTGCCAGCACACACTGGGCAGCAACTCTCTCTTGTGATGTTTTAGCGGCGACGCCTGCAAGTCGATCGCCCGATCGGTCGGGGCTAGCTTTAGCCATAACCGTTTTCAAATCAGGAAACACCCAATGGCAACCCCCAGCAGAAATAGAATAACTCATCTACTTTATCCTCCTGTCCTCATAAATTAACGCCCACAAAACGGGCGTTAGTTTATTTAACCATCTTGCTAGGATGTATGTGGTTAAGGCTGCATGAACAGCCCTAACCGGTCATGCCACATCATTTATAATCAATATAGGTGTTATTCTCATGTTTAACCGACGCAATAATTGTTCCCAGTGTGACGGCCATAGATAACGAAAGTATAATCATTATAGCGGTTGGGTTATCTGCAAATGTAAATACAGCTTCAGCCCCTTCCCACGTTGTAATTGGACTTACATTCATATTCTCTCTCCTTATACACTAACAGTTGAACCGTTAGTGGTCGTAGTTGAAGGATCTTGTGACGTTGCTGGAACTGATTCAGGGTAAGCCGCTAATGGCACTTCGACTAAATCCAGACCCGCTTCTTCTGCTTTTGGTGGCACACGTAACGCCCCCATTTTTGACATCACATATGACAAGCCGAAGCCTGGAATAAAGCCTAAAGACGCCATGACTAATGCACTTTTAAGCTGTCCCATAAAGCTAATTGCAGGAGCACCTTCAATAACATTAGGGAAACCACTGAAGATACCTAAACCAACGATACCAATAAGACCACCAACACCATGTACCGCAAACGCGCCCACAGCATCATCAATCTTAAATTTATTCGTTAGGAATTTATCAGCAAGCGGCGCAACAATACCGCCGGTAATACCCATCAAGAACGCGAGTGGTGGGTAGTACAGATCCAAGCCAGGCGCTGCTGAAAAGATACCGGCAAGTGCGCCAGACATCATCCAGAATGGCTGACGTGTAATCACGTACGAACCGATAATACCGCCAGAGAAAGCCATCAACGTATTGAAACTGATAGACGATAAGGTTGTTGGCGTACCAAAGATCGTTGTCCACTGACCACCCGTGGTGTAAATAATACAACCACCGAGGAAGCCGAAGAAACCAACAATAATCAGCATCAAACCAATGATACTCATAGGAACGCTGTGACCGGTAATCGGTAACGGCGTGCCATCGGGCGCAAAGCGTCCAATACGTGCACCCAAGTTAATGGTGACACCGAGCGCAAAGAAGCCTGCGACCATATGAACTGCACCGGCTGCACCGAAATCATGGAAGCCCCAATCAACAGTCAACCAACCCTGTGGATGCCAGCCCCAAGATGCAGCTAAGATCCAAACAACGGACCCCAATATAATGGCTAGGATAATAAACGAACTCATACGAATACGTTCGATCACTGCGCCAGAGAAGATTGAAGCCGTTGTAGCTGCAAACAAGACAAAAGCACCCCAGAAAATACCGCTCGCATTGTCTGCCAAGTTAGGTCCCATATTACTCGACCATGGAAGACCCGCAGCGCCGGCTTCAAAATCTGGCGTAAAGCCATTGTACATGGCCAAGTAGATCCACCAGCCAAAGAAGAAAAACGTCGGAATAATAAAGGCGAATGCCAATATGTTTTTAACACCTGAAGCCAGGGCATTTTTTAACCGAGAAGCACCCATTTCATAGGCTAAAAAGCCTGCATGGATAATAACCATCAAACCGGTACACCACCAATAGAACACTTCCATATTGATCGTGCCGGACATCTCAATCAGATTTTGCAGTTCTGCAATTTTCTGAGCAGTTTCGACCTGGTCCATAAGACCCCCTATTTAGTTTATAAAAGTCTGTGCGTAGTCACGTTCACAGTATGTCCCCCTACCGCTAATGTGATCTAACAACCGCTGCTATCCACATAAATCCCTTCATGAGCAACGGTTATAAATTACCTTACAGTAAACTTTATTTCCTACTAGGAAATGCATAATTTATGCCTATCCCGATAATTTATTAAATTTCAACAAGTTAGGAGATAGGATAAATTATGAGCATAAAACTGAAGCACTAGGATTGATCATTTTTAACTCACTGCGCTTCAAGATGATTCAAAAACAAACAACAGAAACTACGCTTCACCCTCTTTACGCTGGCCGCAGAAGAAGCCGATGCCGTAGTTCGGTGATTGGAAGGTAATGACACTGCCTTTAGGGAAATAAAACACGTCGCCCACTTTGGCATGCACCGTTGTCCCCTCTTGATCGGTGATGATCATTTCACCCTCTACAATGATCTTCATCTCATGATAGGTGTACTCATACACTAAAGGCTCATCCGATTTTTCCATCCGGAAAAAACCGCCGACAATGGTTTTATCCTTATCATTGGACACCGCTATATCGCCGATAAAACCATTACTGCCCGGTACTTCCATGCTCGGTAGTTCAGTTTTAATTGCTTGCTGGTAGTAAGTCATCGCTGTAGACATGTTAAATACCTCAATTGGTTAAAATGCGTTTTCAAATAATGTGAATTTAGGAACGAACACGCGTTCGTTCAGGGTCATAAAAAGGAAGCGCCACCACCTCACCAGGCAGGCGCTTTTGCAGCCCATCTAATTTGCCGACCTCTAATAAGGTTTCTGGAGCAGCAAAGTCAGGTGCGACTCGACAAAGCGCGATCTGCTTACCTAATAAGGGCGAGTTGGAAGCGCTCGTGACGACACCTACAGGGAAGCGTCCATGATAGATACGGTCCCCATGTGCCACGGGCTCCCTCCCTTTAAGGACAAGCCCAACTAAGCGTTGGCGACTTTCTGGCGTTTGACGGGCCATCGCCTCACGGCCAATAAAATCATCCGTTTTCGATTTCATCGGCACCGTAAAACCAATACCGGCTTCATAGGGGTTTGTTTCTGGACAAAACTCGTGATCCGCAAAGATTAAGCCCGCTTCAATGCGCAACATATCCAGCGCATCAAACCCTAAGGGAGCAATGTTATAAGGCTGTCCAGTCTCCCAGACTTGATCCCACACCGCTTCGGCATCATCCGGGTGACACCAGACTTCAAATCCTAATTCGCCGGTATAACCTGTACGAGACACCATAATAGGGATACCTTCCGGTCCACCTAAACGACCGATCATAAAATGGAACCACGCAAGGGTATCCATACTCGGCTGGCACTCGGGCGCCCACACAATTTGACTCAGCAGTTCACGGCTTTTCGGCCCCTGAACCGCAATATTGTGTAGCTGATCCGTGGAGTTACGCACGCTCACTTGATAGCCATGCTCTTCGGCTTGATTCTTTAACCACAAACCAGTGTAGGGATCACCACAGACCCAACGAAACGCTTGCTCCCCCATACGGAAGATCGTGCCATCATCAATCATGCCGCCGGTTTCATGGCAGATAGCAGAATATGCAATCTCCCCTATCGCTAAACGGCGAACATTACGTGTTAAGGCAAACTGCAAAAATGCTTCAGCATCAGGCCCCGTCACCTCAAACTTTCTAAGGGGCGTTAAATCAATAACAGCCACCCGCTCACGGCACGCCAAATACTCCGCTTGTGCGCCCCAGCCCTCATAAGCTGACGCGACCCAATACCCGCGGTACTCGACCATCTGTTTTGTCAGTGCCGTAACCCGACGGTGAAAACCTGTTGTTTTAGTCATACGTGGTAACTCCTGAGGCGAGGTCCGGTAAGCAATAGAACGAGGGAAATGATGCTCTGCAGCGTAAATCCGTACATGGATATCAGTCGGGTGCCAACCATTTGCAGGATCAATATCGTCAGGGCATGCGGAGGATGCACAGATCAAATCGCGGGTGGCACGCAGTAAGACATAATCGCCCGCACGCGACCAAGGCTCATCCATAAAAACGGTTCCACAAGGCTCAACGGAGGTGTTAAAAAAGAAATTAATCGCAGGCCAAGCCACACGCGGTTTAATCGCATAAGGTTCAAGTGCGCGATTAAAGTTATCGCTGCAATTAATGTGACCAAAGTAACCACTGTCTTCATAATATTTAGGGTTACATGCCATCAAAAAACTATCATGGCGGCCCACGGTATCTTGAACCACCTCCACCATCGGCTGCATATCTGCACCCAAAAAGCGGGAATAGATACCCGGTTGCGGATTGCTCAGGCCAGACACGGTGCGCGTTGCCACCCCATCAAGACCTAACTCCTCCCCCTGGGCTAAAGCGTCCCGATCAAACGCTAAAAAATCCGAACACTGCTTACCTGAAACATCAATAATTTGAATCCACTCACCCGCCTTAACCTCATAAACCTGTGCGCTCGCACGGGGAATACGCAACTCGGTTTTCGGCGTCGCTAACGGTTCGGGTAAGTGCACCTGTGAGGCATCCAGATACTTAACCTGAACAGACAACTCAGTGACAGGCTGATGCCCCTCTATCTGCATCGATAAACCGGCCGCTATAACCACAAGGCTTAGATCATCTACTACCTCAAAAACCTCAGTGGCGGGTGCGGTTTCAACATCACTCGCCAGTCGACTCGGGTTCACTTGAATCGCTTGGGATAAATGCTGATCGCTAACTCCCCACCCGTTTAATTGCGCGGCTAACGCCTGTCCTGCCGATCGACTTTCAGAGATCTGGGCTTGGGTTGCCTTGGCTAATGATCCACTCAGCTCACCTTGAGACTGACTCACTAAAAGGTGATTTGCAGTGTGCCCTCGACTATCAAGCACTATTAATTCCGCCTGCTGCTCACCGTCTTGGCTAAAAAGATGAACATGATCACCCCGCGTTAATCGCAATCGAATAGCTTGCTGAGGTTCAACACGAAATGAACCTACACCGCTACGACTCTGCATATTAAGATAGCAAGCATCCGGTAGATCATTTTTCTGATTTACTAACATCTCCACACCCTTACTAAAATCATCTTAAAACGTTCAAAATTGGTGCGCTGCCCCTCAATAAGATCAACGCTAGTGCACCTACACCTAGATTAAATGCGCTCTTTTTTATAATTCCTGCTGGTTATAAATATTTACCATCAAGAGAATCCAAACAATCCTCTTGAAGGCATACTCCATTGGGGGTAATTGCGGGGCGAAAGGCTACAGGTGGCATAAATACTGCTTTATATCTAAGAGTGATAAACCAAGGTGCAGCACTTTTAATGCATTTAAAGAAGGCACGCTAGCGGTAACCGCTAAGGGAAAAGGGGAGGAAAATGGCGATAAAAATCAAAACATGGCTAGAGCAGTTTTTTAATACATTTAGTGAAACAGCCAGTCCGCAGCCCACTCATATAATTGAAGCCCATGAGGCGCTGAACAATGTCGCTTTTGCAATCGCCACCAGCGATGAGATCAACAAAACACTCCCACCCTTACTCAACGTAGTTGAAGCACAGCTCAACCAGCAGTTTAACGGCCCAGAGCAATGCCATGTAAACGTGCTTTTTAGCTCACCCAGCACCAGCGAAACCTTTGTCCATCATCCATCAGACAGTACGCCCAGCCCCGAGATGCTGCATTCACTGCACCGCTACTTCACCAATGGCCATAACGATCTAATCAATGATGCATGTTACTTAGACGCACTGGTTGAGCACCCCTTTCCTGATCCCTTATACGGGTATAAATTAACGGAAAGCAACGAGATGAATATCTGGCTACTGATCACCTTCCCACATAAAGTCCCCTGCGCGAACCAAGTGCGTTGGAAATGTACAGCGGTGGAGACACTCTTAAAAAAAGGCTTTACCGCCTGGGCCCAGCAAGAGAAAAAAATCAGCAAAGCCATTGCCTCAGAACGGGCCATTCATGCCGCGGAACTGCACGATTCACTGGCTCAGGTCTTGGGGTATTTACGCATTAAAAGCGCCAAACTCGACAGCCTTTGCCAAAGCAATGCCTACCATGAGTTAAAACCGGTCACGGAGGATTTAGCGGCGTATACCCATTATGCCTATCGCCAAACCCGTGAATTAATCACCTCCTCTCGCCTGTCGATGAAGGGCGATAACTTAACTCAAGCGATCCTCGACTCTGTATCAGAGTTTGAACAGCAATCCGCCATCGTTTTTGAATACGACAACCGCCTCAAGAAAAACATCACCAACCCACAGCAGTCTATGCAGTTACTCTATATTGTCAGGGAGTGCCTTAATAATATTGTTCGCCACTCCCATGCCAGCCACGCACGTATTGTGATTAAAGAAGCCTTACCCTCACACATAGAGATCTATGTAGAAGATAACGGCATAGGCTTAGACGCTAAAAAAGCACGCAACGACAGTTTTGGTTTAAAAATCATGCATGAAAGAGCTGAAAGAATTGACGCAACACTGATCATCCAGCCCCACCCAAACAAAGGCACACAAGTCATACTCCGCTTACCTATAGGTGATCACCATGAGTGAGCATCTACATTCTGTTATCGTCGTGGATGACCACCCCCTATTTAGGCGAGGGGTCGTCGAACTCCTTAATGACAGTGAGCAGTTTCATGTTATTGCCGAATTTGATGGCGCGACCGATCTACTGAAACAACTAGGCGACCTTTACCCTGATATATTGCTACTCGACTTACAGATGCCCGAAACCAGTGGGTTAGAGATCTTACAGGGCATACGCGAAACCGATGAGCACCTAAAAATCATCATCTTAACGGCCTGTAGTGATCAAGCGCAGCTCTTTTCTGCCTTAAAAAGTGGCGCCAATGGTTACTTGCAAAAAGACACGCCGCCCGATGAGATTATTAAACATTTAACCAATGTCACTCAGGGGCAAACGGCGCTTAATGACGGCGCGATTACCTCACTAGCTCACCAGCTACGTGAAAGCCATGAGGCAGAAATTAGCCAAACCGCCTCGGTCTTTTCAGAAATGACAGAACGAGAACTAGAAACCCTCTCCTATATCGCCCAAGGCCTTAACAACAAATTGATCGCACGGGAGTTAGGCATCAGTGATGGCACCGTAAAAGTCTATGTCAAAAACCTACTGCGTAAACTCAACCTGCACTCCCGCTTAGAGCTAGCAGCATGGGCCCATACCCATGATGCAAGCGCACATTTCGACTTGGATAAGGATTAATCCATGCACTTACTCAAATGGCCAGCGTCTGTTTTTACGAAAGGAAACGATCATCGTCCCCTTGGGGAGAGTAATATCCATGAAGCACTCTTTAACAGCCTAGGTGATGTGGTCATGTTGATTGACCAACAGCATCGCATAGCACTCGTGAACCAGTGCTGGGAAAGTATCACGGGCGTGACGGTATCCAGCTCCCTCAATCTGCTGTTCACTGATTTTCTACACCCTGAAGATGTGAAAATTTGGCACGATATTATCCGTAAAGTGTTCAATAGCCATGACAGCCAATTAGTATGGTTTCGCATTATTAGTGCTGACGGGGATATCCATTGGTGCGAAATGCGCCTGCAACAACTCAAAGCAGATGAGCATTACCCCTTAAGCGCCACCCTCTGCGATATAACCCCACAAATCCGTAATGAACAGATCCGCGACGCCAGCCATCGAAGCCTACAAAGTTTAGTCAACCGCTTGCCTGCCATGCTATACCGGTCGCGCAATAACACGAGCTGGACCATGGAGTATGTCAGTAGCGGCTGCGAAGAACTGACAGGACTTAGACCCGAAGAACTCATCAACAAACCACAAATATCATACGGTGAACTCATTCACCCAGATGATGCAGGCTATGTGTGGAATCAAGTGCAGTTTTGCCTTCAGACCCAGCAAACATTTGAACTTCAATATAGATTAATCCTCGCTAATGGCGAGAGCTTTACCGTCAAAGAGAAAGGGCGAGGGTTATACTCCGAAAGCGGAATGGTACTCGGTGTAGAAGGGTTTGTTTTTAAATTCGAATAAGCACAAGCCGCTCACCTCCCTGTAACCACGGGCCTTTAACCGTATTACCCCTTTTTGAATACCCATACAAGGGAATGTTCCTACGAGCAAAAGCGGATTAGTTTACGTCTAACGCTGTCCTTTAACAGCCTCCACATTGATTCTAACGTTTCATGGAGAAACTCATGACTAAACGCATTGCCATTATCGGTGCAGGCCCCAGTGGGTTGGCACAACTTAGAGCCTTTCAATCAGCCCAAGCTAAAGGTGCAGATATTCCCGACATTGTCTGTTTTGAGAAACAAAGTGATTGGGGGGGCCTTTGGAACTATACGTGGCGAACAGGGTTAGACGAAAACGGCGAGCCCGTACATGGCAGCATGTATCGCTATTTATGGTCTAACGGACCTAAAGAGTGTCTAGAATTTGCTGATTACAGCTTTGAAGAACACTTTGGTAAAGCGATCGCCTCCTACCCCCCGCGTGAAGTGCTGTGGGATTACATTAAAGGGCGAGTCGAGAAGGCGGGTGTACGTGACTACATCCGCTTTAACACACCGGTACGCGACGTTGTGTTCAACGATGAGACGGCAACGTTCTCAATCACCGTTCACGACCACAATACCGATGAGGTCTATACCGAAGAGTTTGATTACCTTATCTGTGCCTCCGGCCACTTCTCTACACCTCGGGTGCCTGAATTTGAAGGCTTCCAGAAATTTGGTGGACGCATACTCCACGCCCATGATTTCCGTGACGCGCTGGAATTTAAAGATAAAACAGTACTGCTGATTGGCAGTAGTTACTCTGCCGAAGATGTAGGCTCCCAGTGCTATAAATACGGCGCCAAAAAACTCATTAGCTGTTATAGAACCAACCCTATGGGCTTTAAATGGCCTGATAATTGGGAAGAGAAGCCCAACCTTCTTCGTGTTGATACCGACACCGCCTACTTTGCGGATGGCAGCTCGAATAAGATTGACGCAATCATCCTATGCACCGGCTATCTACACCACTTCCCTTTCCTACCTGAAGAGCTACGCCTTAAAACCGATAACCGCCTCTGGCCTTTAGATCTCTACAAAGGTGTGGTTTGGGAAGACAATCCCCAGATGTTCTATCTAGGTATGCAAGATCAGTGGTACACCTTCAACATGTTTGACGCCCAAGCCTGGTATGTTCGCGACATCATCATGGGTCGGATTCCTCTGCCATCAAAAGAGGAGATGACGGCAAATTCGATGGAGTGGCGCGAACGGGAACTTCGCCAAGAAACAGCCGAAGAGATGTTCACCTTCCAAGGGGATTACATTCTCGAACTGATCGAAGCGACCGATTACCCCACCTTCGATATTGAAGGCGTTAGACAGACCTTCCTTGAGTGGAAGCATCATAAAAAAGAAAACATCATGACCTTCCGTGACCACTCTTACCGCTCCTTAATGACCGGCACTATGTCTCCCCCGCACCATACCCCTTGGATTGATGCACTGGATGATTCCCTAGAAGCCTATCTATCCGATACGAGCGAAGTTCAAAAAGCAGGATAAGGATTGAAAACAGCAGAGGAGCAACCTACGAAACTGGTTGTTCCTTTCTATCGAAAAGAAAACGCTTAACGTCTAACGCTTAAACCTTATGAGAGTCACACTATGAGCTACATAAAAAAGATTATCGATAAATCTGTTGCAGCGATTGATACCGATTTAGAAGGCTGGGAAAAGATCTCAGGTACGCCCAGCATGAAAACGTGGATCGAATACACCTCTGAGGACGGCAGTATGATCGCAGGGTGTTGGGAAGCCACAGAGGGTAGCTACAGAGCAGAATACAAAAGCTGGGAGTATATCCACCTTATCGAGGGTAAGGTTAAGATCACACCAGAGGGGGGAGACAGTGTCACACTCCTACCCGGTGACTCGTTTGTGATCGAAGCGGGCTTTACCGGTACTTGGGAGATAGAAGAGAAGGTGTTTAAGCACTTTACCATTAAGCTTTAAGCCGTTTTCCTTAAAAAAAAGCCTGATGGAACAGTACGTTTCACATCAGGCTTATATAAAAAGCGTTATCACCCTAAGTGATTAACGCTTAATTTCACTAATCTGGATCTGAGGCTCAATATTAGTGAAGTTTGCTAAATCAGCTAACAGCTCTTCTGCATGGGGGCCAAATGACGCTTCAAACGCTTCAACAGACTCATAAACCAGATGACCCATTGCGATAAAGCCTGCGGCTTCACCGGGTGCACCACCGGCAATACCCGCATCAACACTAAAACCCTTTAACGTATCACCCAAACGATCAAGCACAAGCTGTGCATGAGTTGAGTTGTAATAATCCATATCAAACTTTGCATCTGAACCGTTCGGGTACATCACACTTACTTTTATCATTGTTATTTTACCTTTTGCGATTATCGTATGCGCTAAGTTAACTTAGCGTTTCCTTAAAAAAATCTAGCGTACGTTGCCAGGCGACTTCAGCATTCGCTTTATCATACCGAACTGTAGAGTCATTATGGAAGCCATGATTTGCACCTTTATAAACGTGCACGGTATAGGGAACCTTTAAACGTTTAAGATCTTTCTCATAGTCGGGCCATGTCTTATTAACCCGTTCATCTAACTCACCTAAATGCACCAATAGGGGCGCTTTAATATTATCTCGCAGCTCAGCCGCCGCGGGGGTTCCATAAAAAGGCACACCCGCAGAAAGCAGATTAGATTCAACCGCTGCCAAATAGTTCACCATGTAGCCGCCAAAACAGAACCCCACCGCACCCAACTTACCATTGCTCTGAGGATGCCCTTTAAGGAACTTAGCCGCCGCTAAAAAATCCTGCTCTATTTTCGATCGCTCAAGGTTTTTCTGCATCGCCCTACCCTCATCATCGTTCCCAGGGTAGCCACCTAACGGAAAAAGCGCATCCGGGGCAAAGGCGATAAAACCTGCTTTCGCTAAACGCCGCGCAACATCTTTGATATAAGGGTTAAGACCACGGTTCTCATGAACCACCAGCACGACAGGACGTGGGCCCGACATATTTTTAGGTACGACTAAATAGCCCTGCCCTTCATCATGTCCAAGGGGCGACGCAAACGTTTCATAGGTTGCGAGTATCTCAGGATCGTTAAAAGAGACCTGTTCAGCTAAGGCATAATTAGGCAATAAAGCAGAGGTCAGTACGGTCATGGGGTAGCCCACAGCAGCCAAACTCCCTAGCTTTTTCAAAAAAGTACGCCGATCCATACCCCCGTGGGCATATTCGTCATACCAATCAAAGGCTTCCTGCGGAATTTCACGTTGAAGATGATTAGACATAAAACCTCCTACACCCGTCAACCAAGGCAACATTAAAGGGATCTACCCCATCGATGTGCTTAACATTAGCATAAAATTACGGGCGTAAAGTTACGGAAGTCTCAGCATGGTCATAGCCCCGTGTTGTTATGGCATCAATCACAGCTATGCGTTGGACGGGGTTAAAGCAGCTTTTCCCAAAAAAGCGCTTTGCCTGCACGGGGATCAAGCTCGTAACCCGAAAAACCAAACTTGGTATATGCCTGTTGTGCCGGTTGATTCGCCTCAAGCACTTCAAGAGTCAACTTGCAGCAGCCTTTATCTTGGGCGATCTGTTCTACAGTGCTTAACATGGTCTGGCTTAGACCTAAGCCTCTAAATTCAGGTAATACAATCACATCATGGATATTAATGATCGGTTTACACTTAAACGTTGAAAACGCCTCAAAGCAGTTCATCAGGCCTGCAGGTTGGTTATCCACATAACAAATTAACGTGAAGGCATGGGGGAGTTTAGCTAATTCCTGTGCCAAATTAGCCTTAGTCTCTTCCATTAAAGGGCTAGCGCCCCCCATAAGATCTAAGGCATAGCAAGCCAACAGATCAATCATATCCTGAGCCTGTTGAGGATGGTTATAATCAATATTTACTACGTTAACATCCACAACTGGCCCCTCTGTATTCATTAATTTTTTTATCACTCAAAAAATTTCAGCCCTGCAATCCCGACAACAATCAGCAATATACATAAGACACGAGTAATACTGCCTGATTCCCCAAGAAACAAAATACCATAAGTGGCTAACGAAACCGCACCAATACCTGACCATGCGGCGTATGCGGTACCGACAGGAATCGTACGCATTGCCACGGATAGGAGTCCTAAACTCACCACAATAAGCGCGGCACTGATTAACGAAGGCCAAAACTTTGTAAACCCATCACTGTACTTTAACCCAATGGCCCAACCACACTCTATCAACCCAGCTATCGCTAAATAAACCCATCCCATTACATTCACCCTTTTAACATATGCGTTCAAACAGATAGAAATAGATCGGCCTTTCAACCCATCAGTAATCGCCATATTGGCTTCATTATTTTTTTATAAAAAAGGCCCTCGAAAGAGGGCCATCATGAAGAACCTACTTAATTTGCAGGGTCAAATTGAGCGAGATAATCAACAACCATCGAGTGATAACGACTTAACCCCTTATACTCGATTAACGGTGCGGGCAGTGTTTTCATCGTCCGATGCATCCGTCTTGCCCACTCGGGGTTGGTAGCTAGATCTTCCAAACTGATCAAATAAGTCCGAATAATAAACATCAGCGCATTACTCCGTGGCATGCGATCCATCACTTGCATTTCAACACGCAGATAAACTTTTTCACCGACGTTCTCAGGTGTCACAGAGGTGCGTTCATGGCCCCATTCATGATAGGTTTCCGGTGATGTATCCATGCGTGCATTCACCGTTAAGGTCCAGTTTAAACGGCGAATAGGACTGCCCACTTGCATCGCCGTTAGGTATTTCAATGCACGTTCAAAAATGCCTTCATTGTGGGCCATAGGGACAGGACCGTGCCACTCTTTAAAGCTCATACCCGCATCAAACGCGAGCGACCAATCAGCGGGACAGGTGATCATACCAGCATCAAGAAAGAGGTCCCCATCGCGCTGATCTAAAAGTGCAAAATCTCCCTGAACCTGACAACCAATATATTCCAGCGGAGACTGAGGTAAAGTACTACTGTCGCCAAAGGTGAAGGTATCGTGAATGTTGAGTAATTTGTTCTCCCATGTCCACTGATCACCCTCAATGGTGAGTTTAAAGTAATCGGAATAGTCCTGTGCTAAAGAGGTCATTAAGCGCTCAAGCATATCCCAGCAAGCAAGCTCCATATGCTCCATAGCCAGACAACGATGGGGCATCTCATCGAGCACCAACTTACGCTCAGCCATTTCGGATAGGTAATGCTCATCAATATCTAAAAAATGCTCATAGGCCGAGCCTTCGCCCCCTTTAGGGGTATGGGGCTCCATGTTAACCGAATAACGATACTCATCTTCAGGAAACGGAAATGGGAAACGTTTAATCGCCTCTGGACTATTGGAATAGGTAAAATCATCGCGGAACGTTTCAACTTCTTTCGGTGCAACTCGCATTATTGCTTCTCCTTAAATATCTAAGACCAGACGTTCACCCGCAGCACGAGAGACACAAGGCATAATGGTGTTACCTGCAGCTTTTTCTTCATCTGAGAGGTATTGGTCACGGTGATCGATCTCACCCTCAACCACGGTACAAACACACTGCCCACACACGCCGCCACGACAGAGATTAGGAATAGAAATATCGGATGCCTCTAAAGCCTCCAACAGGCTATCTTCAGCACTCACGTCAACCTGCTGTCCCGTTGATTTTATTTCGGCGACAAACGGCATCCCAGGTTTAGGGGCAGCAAACTCTTCTGAATGGATAACACTGGCAGGTAAACCTAATGTCTGCGCTGCCTCTTCCACCGCCTGAATTAATGAGTCAGGACCACAAATATAGATATGGGTACCTAACGGCTGTTGGCTAAGTAGCGCGGTCACATCACAACGGGTCTGACGGTCAGAGTCGTAGTCAAAATACTTATCGCCTAATTGCTCAGAAAGCTCATGTTTATAAGCCCCCGTCTGCAAACTGCGATACATATAATGAAGCTCAAAATCAGCATCACGACGAATCATTTCGGGGATATAGGACATAAAAGGGGTCACCCCTACGCCCCCCGCTAACATCACATGTTTTTTAGCGTGCCATAGCGGCGAAAATAGATTTGATGGTGGACTAATCAATAATTGATCACCAACCTTAACCTGCTCATGCATGTAGATCGAACCGCCCCTCGACGCATCCTGCAAACGAACCGCTATACGGTAGCGCTGGGTATCGGTCGGATCACTCAACAGGGAGTAGGCATTTTTATAAACCTTCTTTTTGTTGGGCATCTCAACCACCACATGGGCGCCCGGCGAAAAAGGATAGAGCGCGTCATCTATTGCTTCTAACGTAAACTCACGGATTGTTGGGGCAACTTGGCAAATACTGGCTACTTCTACTTTTATTTGATTACTCATTAGCTCAACTCCACACTGGCTGGAATATCGGTCGCATCTTCTGCATTCACTTGATAACCAAAATAAGCCCCATGAGCCTTAGCAAAATGGTCTGTTACCGCTAACAATTTACCGCACCCTACGCAGCGTGCGGGTGCCGTAAATACCTGATCGGTCACCTGATAGCAGTGACAACAAAACACACTGCGCTCAGCACTGAGTGGCGGCAGCATCTCCATTTGCTCCTCTGTCACACCTAACGCTTTTAACTGTTGGCCCACGAGCCAGATATACTTTTCTGTACCTAAAAGGTATACCCGTGTTGCGGCAGGTGCATTCGCTAATAGGGCGGCTAAATCCCCCTCGATACGGGCTAAGTCAGCACTATGGATAAGGTCTTTTTTATCCGCCAAACTCGCCTCATATAGGTCAGAAAACGCCGTGTTTAATTGTTCACAAATAAACAGGCTATAAGCACAAGGACCGTCACTAATCTCAGCTGTATACATAGGTTTGCTTACAACAACCGACAGGCTTTCGAGTTCCATAATGACCTCCACATAACGATCAAATTAAGGTTTTAATAACCCTTAATATTTACCATTCACCCAGTCAAAACAATGCTCTTCATTGGGTACCTCAAAAGGGGTAGCCTCCCCCTTCAACCCGATATATAGATAAAAAAACCGGCACTATGCTGAAGACATAATGCCGGTTGGGGGGTAAATCGACGTTCGGTTAGTAACCTAATAATCGATTTGGGGGTAATGCCCATATCCGGCGCCACACACACCGATTTACGCGCCTAAAAGAGATAATCTAAGCCCGCAGCTTGACCACCAAACTCACCCATTGCATCCAGTAAACAGCCCCACAAATACTCGGCGGCTGCGCTGTCGCATAAAATCACAAAATGCGTACCTTCCCGGTCTGGTAGGTGACTAATAATCGCGTTAATTCTCGCTACCGAGGTTTGGGCGATCGCACCTTTTGGAAACGCATGCTCAGATAGGTCGACACCACAGAGCTTGGCCATAATGTCGGGGAGGTGTTCGCCGCTCAGCAATAAGCACGCATGGCTATCCTGACAATAAACGGGATAACAATCGGCGAAGGCACTGGAATCCGCGGAGCAGGCTCCACTTTCCATCGCCCCAAGCACCCAACACTCCGTATTACTTAAACGTAAAACCGTCTCACCATTGCTTGAGTTTACGCATTGATTAGGTTTATCCGGTACAGAAAGCCCTGCCGCGGCCAGTGCAGCAAGTGCATTAGGCCCTCGCACACCAAAACGATGGTTTACCGACAGGTCAATCAAAGCGGTTGAAACCGCCGATCTATCGCCATACGACGTAACTTGCGCAGCGGATGAACACTCATCAAAATGCGCACCTGCGGCCTTGTGTAATCGATATAAGGGGCTGCGAACAAGGTATGTCTCAGGTGTAATAGTGCTTTTCATTACATCACTCATCACTACATCTCCTGTCTCAAGTTATCTGGATCATAAAACGGTAGGTTAACCACCTCAGCTTCAACAAGCTGACCATCAACACGTATATAAATATGATCACCGGGCTGGCTCGAATTAATCCCAGCAAACGCCAAGCCAACAATCTGCTTCAAGGCAGGCGAGTACTCGCAAGAGGTCACATTACCGGTGATCGCATCACCCTCTAGGACAAGGTGACCCTCTTCAGGTTTTTTACTCTCTGCCGGTAAAACAAAGCCTACCAACTTACGCGTTTGAGGCTGCGCCATGACAATATCCACTGAGCGACAACCCACAAAGAAGGGTTTCTTTCTATTCACCGCCCACGTCATGGATAACTCACCTGGGTGACTCATACCATCGGTATCTTGGCTGACAATCACGTGTCCTTTTTCCAATCGCAGTAAACGCTGGGTTTCAACACCAAAAGGTTTGATATCAAACGCCTTGCCTGCGTCCATCAATAGATCCCATAGGGCTTCGCCGTAGCGTGATGGCACATGAATCTCATACCCCAACTCACCCACAAAGCCCACACGGAGCAAGCGTGCTGGAATACCTGCCACATCAGCTTCACCGTATGCCAAAAAGGGAAAGCCTTCCGGCGAAAGATCGGTATCTGTCACCAACGTCTCTAGCACTTTACGAGCATCCGGCCCCGCTAAATTCACGGCACAATAGGCTGACGTTACATTCAGAATGTCCACATCTAAACGCCATTGGGCGTTCCACTTGGTCATATCGCGGTAAACACGGTCAACCCCACTGGTTGTCGCGGTCACGTAAAAGTGGTCCTCCGCTATTCGGCAGGCAACACCATCATCAATCACCACCCCATGCTCATTGGTGTAAACCGCATAGCGCGTTTTACCAACCGGTTGTTTCAAAAAAGCGAAGGTATAGATACGGTTCATAAACTCAGCGGCATCAGGCCCTTTTAGCTCAATCCCCCCTAAGGTACTTACATCAATAAGCCCCACCTTATTCCGCACATGTACCGATTCGGTATGGATGCAGGCATCTCGCTCATTTGGATCACCGTAAAAAGCCGGACGTCTCCAGTTACCCGCTGGGATCATTTTGGCCCCTAATTCAAGGTGTCGATGGTGCATCGGTGTGCGACGGTAAGGATCAAAAATACGACCGGCAATATGTGCAAGCTTCTCCGGCGCAAACGGAGGTCTGGCCGTTGTCACACCGGTTTCAGTAACGGTTCTATCGGTTGAGTTCGCAACTAAACGAGCTGTCGGTAACGCAGAGTGCCGTCCTTGTGAAGGCCCCATACCCACCGTTGAGAAGCGTTTAACCAATTGAACATCGCGATAGCCTAAACGCGTCGCGTTGACTATATCTTTCGCCTGTAGATCTTCGTCAAAATCGACAAAGTCTTTGCCTTTGGGGTGGCTAAAGATAGGCCAATCAAAGTTTGGCTTAACGCTACAACTCACTTTGCCCGGTAGCTCATCACTCAGATTTAAGTTATTCAACGCAAGTTGAGCGGCCCGTTGGCCATCCGCCATCACTGAATCTAGCTGATGTATGCCGTTCACGGAACCTGCAATATGTAGATGCTCAGGCAGTTTGGACAGGGTAAATTCAGCTAAGTCATCCGCATAACTAAGCTGGGCACCCGCTTGGCATAACAATTGATACGCCGGCATATACCCTGCTGACATACAGAGAAGATCACAATCGATCACGCGGCTGGCGTTACCAACCTCGCCTTTTGCCGTAATTTTACGAACATCGACCGCTTTCACCCGCTTATTGCCCTTTTCAGCGAGTGCTTCATACACAGTGTAACCTTGATGCAGTGTAATACCCCGCTTGGACAATGCATCGATCAGATCCATCGGCGCTGCGCCTTCGCGCATATCAACCACCGCTTTCACATTAACCCCATGATCGTTCAGTTCTAATGCCGTTAAATAACCATCATCATTACCGGTTAGCACTACAGCGCTTTGTCCCGGTTTAATGGCATAGAGTTTCATCATGCGGGTTGCGGCGCTACACATCACAACGCCAGGCAGGTCATTGTTACGAAAAACAACATGTTGCTCATATGCACCGGACGCGATAATGCACTCTTTAGCTCGCACCTTAAATAATCGTTTGCCTTGTATCAGGGGTAGATAATTATCGGTAAACCATGCATTACACACGGTATCGACCATCACTGTAATCTTGTCATGGGCCTCGACCTTAGCGATCAATTCGGCGCGTAGGCGGTCAGCTTCAATCCCTTCAATATCAAACCGGTTGTAGGCTAATGCGCCTCCCACCAGCGGCATCTCTTCTACCAATAAAACCTGAGCCCCCCCGTCGGCGGCTTTCAGAGCAGCACTCAACCCCGCAGGGCCTGAGCCAACCACCATCACATCGGTAAAGAGGTATTTTTTGTCGTAATATTCAGGTTCAAAATTAAGATCAAGGCGACCTAAGCCGGCCTTCTCGCGAATCACCCCTTCCCACTTATCCCACACACCCATAGGTTTAAAAAATGAGCGGTAATAGAAACCAACAGGCATAAAGCGACCAAAGTGACCTAACATGGCATCACGGTCTTTATCTAATGTGCCGTTGTAGTTTTGTCCCTCGATCTGCATGTTAGGCGCAATAGGTGTTCTATCCGCTAACGCATTAGGATCACCACCCAACTGAACCAATGTATTGGCATCCTGACCCGCCATCGTTAAAGGGCCACGGGGGCGATGGTATTTAAACGAACGTGACATCAACCAACGGTCATTGGCTAAGAGCGCGCTGGCAATACAATCTCCCGCATAGCCTTGGTAACGCTGACCTTCAAAAAGAAACTCGACCGCATTGTCGCGGTTAAGCAGCAAGCCCATCGGCGCATTCAAGCGCATACTGTTATCGATCATGGAAGTCATGCCATCCCCTCCGTTACCGGTGCACTAAACTCAACCCGTTTATTGAATAACACTGATGGATCATAGGTTTTTAGGATCTCATCACTGCCGGTATGTCTTTCTGCAATAAACCAATAACCAGACGGGGCATGGAGCCACCACTCGGTAACAACGGAGATACCATTTTCAGTGTAAAAAACATACTCTGCCCAGGCATCATCGCTACAGCTATTAGGGTCTGGCATCTCTTTTACCTCGCCCCCATGGACAAACTCACTTATATTTCTTAGCCCATTCAATGGGCAATTCATCATCTTCATAATTATTACCTCACTTAATGGCTGGCCGCAGTTGCGCCCATTTCGTTAACTTGGCGGAACGAATTAAAGCGATCCATAGAGAAGGGCTTAATAAGCTCAGGCACCTTGCCGCCACTCGCCACCAGCTCAGCCATTGATTTGCCGCAAATCGGGGTCGATTTGAATCCCCACGTCCCCCAGCCTGCATCAAGGTAGTAGTTGTCCACGGGGCTCAGTCCCATAATCGGGCTGTAATCGGATGTCATATCCGTTAAACCCGCCCATTGACGCATCAAACGCATGTTGGCCATAAAGGGGAAAAGCTCGACCGCATTAGCTAATAAGCTCTCTTTCAAATCCATGGTTGAACGGGTGCTATACAAAGGATAAGGGTCGGAACCACCACCAAAGACCAATTCGCCACGTCCCGTTTGCTGTACATAGCAGTGTAATGAGGGTGAGCTAACCAGTGGATCTAAAAAGGGTTTAACTGGTTGAGTCACCATCGCTTGTAATGGGAAGGTTGTGATCGGCATCTTAAAGCCGGCTTTGGCTGCCAGCAGTGAACTATGACCCGCCACCGCTTGAACAACACAGCCACAACTGACGTTACCGCGATTCGTTTTAACGCCGGTGACTTTACCTTGCTCAACAATCACATCGGTCACTTCTGTCAACTGGTGAAGCTCTACCCCCCGTTGCGTCGCACCTTTTGCGTAACCCCAAGCAACCGCATCATGACGCGCCGTTGCACCATCCATATGCCATAAACCCGCTAAGACAGGCATATCCGCAGGGTTCATATTCAGGGTGGGTACCAGCTCTCGAATCTGTTGTGGATCAATCAGTTCTGTTTTGCCGCCAAAGTGTTTGTTCACTTCGGCCCGTTGACGAAAGCCACGCACAGCCGCATCCGTATGGGCCAGCGTTAGCTGACCTCGCTGTGAATACATAATGTTAAAATCAAACTCATTCGATAACTCTTTGAAGAGTTTGACCGATTCGCTGTAAAACTTGACCCCTTCAGAGGTGAGGTAGTTTGAGCGAATAACCGCGGTATTACGGGCGGTGTTCCCCCCGCCTAAGTAACTTTTTTCTAAGATCGCAACATTAGTAATACCGTGATACTTAGCAAGGTAATATGCAGTAGCTACACCATGTCCCCCACCGCCAATAATGACAACATCATAATGAGGCTTCAGCTCGGTCGGCTTAGGTAAGTCCGCATGCTGCTCAAACGGATAATCTTTATTTAGACCATATTTTAATAGTGAGAAAGGCATTCCTCCCCCTCCTTAAATGTCATATCGCTCAGTGAGAAAATCGAATCAATACGCTATCTATTAGCTCGACATCGGCTGTACTTAAAAATTTTCTGCTATGAACAAGGCTAAGGTTTTAACACCTGGTTCTTTGCAGCTTGTAAGGTGTTTTTCATCAAGCAAGCGATCGTCATAGGACCCACGCCCCCGGGAACCGGGGTAATAGCGCTGGCAACGGGCTCAACATCGGCAAAGTCCACATCGCCCACGAGCTTACGTTTACCATCACGCTCAATCGCATTAATACCGACATCAATCACCGTCGCGCCCGGCTTTATCCAGCTGGCTTTAACCATCTCAGGGCGGCCAATAGCGGCCACAACAATATCCGCCTGAGAACAGATCGATTCGATATTTTTTGTCCGAGAATGAACAACCGTAACGGTGCAGTTAGCTTGCAACAGCAAAGCGGCCATAGGCTTACCAACAATGTTGGATCGACCGATGACAACCGCCTGTTTACCGCTCAAGTCTGGGTGCACATGGGCAAGCATGATCATGCAGCCCATCGGCGTGCAGGGAACCAGTGACGCGTCTCCGCACGCCAAAGCACCGACATTTAGCGGATGAAAGCCATCCACATCTTTAGCCGGATCAATCGCTAACAGCACCGCTTCTTCATTCAAGTGATCCGGCAGGGGCAACTGCACTAAAATGCCATGTACCGTGGAATCCGCATTGAGTGTTTGAATCAGATCATCCAGCGCTTCTTGGGAGCTCGTTGCGGGTAATTTATATTCCAGCGATCGAATCCCCACCTCTTCTGCACGCTTTACTTTATTGCGGACATAGACCTGGCTCGCTGGATCTTCACCCACAAGCACAACAGCAAGACCCGGCGCTAAGCCAAAGTCCTCAACAAAGGTTGATACCTCTTTCGCTGTTTCATCGATCACTTGCTGCGAAATCAGCTTGCCATTAATTAACACGGTCATCTTTAGCTCCCCCTACTTAAAGACAACAGTTTTATTGCCATCAAGGAACACCCGATGATCAACATGGCGCTTAACCGCACGAGCAAGAGCTACGGTTTCAGTATCTCGCCCTACGGCAACCAACGCGTCTGGACTATAGGTGTGATCAACCGGCTGAACGGACTGCTCAATAATAGGCCCTTCATCAAGATCCGAGGTGACATAATGGGCGGTAGCACCAATCAGCTTAACGCCGCGAGTGTGGGCTTGATGATAAGGTTTTGCCCCTTTAAAACCGGGCAGGAAGGAGTGGTGGATATTAATTGCGCGACCACTCAGCTTCTGACATAAGTTATCCGAAAGGATCTGCATATAACGGGCTAACACCACTAACTCTGTGCCGGTCTCTTCAACCACATCAAGCAGTGCTTGCTCTTGTTCCGCTTTGTTCTCTTTAGTCACAGGCAAGTGAATAAAACGGATACCTTCACGCTCGGCCATAGGGCGTAAATCTTTGTGATTGGAAACAATGGCGGTGATCTCCATATTGATCTCACCTTTATGCAAGCGGTACATCAAATCATCCAAACAGTGATCAAACTTACTCACCATGATCAATGTTTTGGTAGGCGCATTAGCGGACACCATGCGCCAGTCCATGCTGAATTTTTCAGAGATCGAAACAAATTCAGCCGACAATTTCTCTAATTCATATTCACCCGATTCCACATGAAATCGCATACGCATAAAGAACTGACCACTTTCAGGATCATCAAACTGGTTCATTTCGCTGATGTAGCAGCCTCTTTCAGAGAGAAAAGAGGACACAGCAGCGACAATTCCACTTCCTGCGATACAGTTTGTTTTGAGAATAAATTCGTTAGTATCGGTACTTTTCATTTTAAAAGTGGCCCTTAGCGGCCCCTCCCTAAAGTCTGTTAAATGCTACGTTAAGACGCAGTTACCCACGCGAGGTCAGTTTTAACCTCGCGTTTTCCATTGTGTTACATCGATTTATTTAATATTTCTGGCCAGGAATCCAGCTAGTACCTGCAAGCGGAACTCGCGCCATGGCTGCGGACTCAACGGTCAGTGCCACGAGGTCTTCTGGCTCTAAATTGCGTAAGTCATTCTTACCGCATGCACGTGCCAAGGTTTGCGCTTCCAAGGTTAATACGTTGAGGTAGTTCGCTAATTTACGGCCCGCTTCAACAGGATCTAAACGCTTCATCAGCTCTGGATCTTGAGTTGAAATACCCGCAGGGTCTTTACCTTCATGGTAGTCGTCATAAAAACCTGCAGCGGAACCGATCTTTTTAAACTCTTCATCATACTTAGGATGGTTACATCCCAAGGCAACCAAGGCCGCTGTACCAATCGCGACAGCATCTGCACCCAGCGCCATACATTTAGCCACGTCTGCACCGTTACGAATGCCGCCCGATACAATCAGCTGAACTTTTCGGTGCATCCCCATCTCTTGCAATGCTTGTACTGCTTGTGGAATCGCCGCTAGGGTTGGAATACCCACGTGTTCAATAAAGACATCCTGCGTCGCCGCGGTGCCCCCTTGCATCCCATCCACAACAATCACATCCGCACCGGCTTTAACCGCGAGCTTCACATCATAGTAAGTACGCGTAGCGCCCACTTTGATATAAATCGGCACCTGCCAATCGGTAATTTCACGTAACTCTTGGATCTTAATTGCAAGGTCATCAGGACCGGTCCAATCAGGATGACGGCAGGCAGAACGCTGATCCACACCCATCGGCAGGGTACGCATCTTAGCCACACGGTCGGTAATCTTTTGACCTAACAACATACCGCCGCCGCCTGGTTTAGCACCCTGACCAAGAACAACTTCAATGGCATCCGCTTTACGTAGGTCATCAGGGTTCATGCCATAACGGGATGGCAGATACTGATATACCAGTTTGCTCGACTGGCCACGTTCTTCTGGTGTCATACCACCATCACCCGTGGTTGTAGAGGTGCCCATAAGGGAGGCACCGCGACCGAGCGCTTCTTTGGCATTCGCAGATAACGCACCAAAACTCATACCGGCGATGGTCACAGGAATATCAAGTACGATTGGTTTTTTCGCATGACGCGTGCCTAAGGTAACCGAGGTATTACATTTTTCGCGGTAACCTTCCAGCGGGTAACGGGACATACTCGCACCCAAAAATAGCAGGTCATCAAAGTGCGGTAGTTTACGTTTAGCACCAAAGCCGCGAATGTCATATATACCGGTTTCTGCCGCACGACGGATCTCAGTCATTGTTGTACGATCGAAGGTAGCTGACTCTCGTAGGCCATCTTTTACATTAATATCTTCACTCATAATTCTGTCCTCGATGATTCAGCTATTAGTACGCAGACGCGTTATCGACTTTAAAGTTATATAGTTGGCGAGCGGAGCCGTAGCGTTTGAATGCTTTAGGGTCTTCTTCTACACCGGCACGATTAAGCAGATCCGTTAACTCGTCTATATGCTCTGCACGCATCTCTTTCTCAATGCAGTCTGCACCTAACGATTTAACGCTACCTTTAACGTAGATATGTGTTTCATAAAGTGAGTCACCTAAAGCATCACCTGCATCACCGCACACCACTAACGAACCGGCTTGCCCCATGAAACAGCTCATGTGGCCAACATTGCCCTTAACGACAATATCCACACCCTTCATTGAGATACCGCAACGGGCACCGGCATTACCTTCAATCACTAACAACCCACCATGAGCGGTCGCACCGGCTGCTTGCGAAGCATCACCTTTAACACGCACCGTACCGGACATCATGTTTTCTGCTACACCTTGGCCGGCGTTACCAAAAATAGTGACATGGGCTTTTTTATTCATACCCGCGCAGAAGTATCCAGCATGGCCTTTAATATCGACTGATAAGTTCTGGTCTAGTCCGCACGCAATATTGTGCTGACCTTTAGGCTCAAGCACTTCCCACTCACGAATGGTGCACTCCTCAACCTGATCATGTAAGGCTTGGTTAAGGTCTCGAACTGTGTGTTTTTGCAAATCAATTGTTTTCATCGTTATATTCCTTAATTCCACACTTACTGATCACGTTCCCAAACATAAATTGTTTCAGGCTCAGGTTCCCACACCTTGGCATTCTCAATACCAGGCAAGGTTGTTAACGCCTGATACTCTGACGCCATGGCAACATAATCATCCGTTTCAGCCATAACCGCAGGCTTACAAGCGATAGGGTCACGTACTACGGCAAAACCATCACGTGTACCGATGGTAAAAGTGAAAAATCCATCCAAGTCTTTCAGGGCGTTGGTCAACGCCTCATTGAGCGTGTCGCCTTTACGTAATCGGTTAGTCAAGTAACCCGCGGCCACTTCTGAATCGTTCTCAGTTTGGAAGGTAACGCCTTCTCGTTTTAGCTCTTCACGTAACCGGTTATGGTTTGAAAGCGAACCGTTATGCACTAAGCACAAATCCTGTCCCGTCGAAAACGGGTGGCTGCCTTCCATCGTAACGGCTGACTCAGTCGCCATACGGGTGTGCCCAATAATGTGGCTACCTTTCATGCTGGCTAAGTTAAATGTCTCAGCAATATTTTTTGGCAGCCCCACCTCTTTAAGAATCTCGATAGATTGGCCCGCACTTAAAATAAGAATATCTGCGGCGTTTTCTGCAAGGTAAGGCTGAACCACATCGACTTCAGCACCCACTTTAAACACGGCAACTTTGCTATTTTTAAACCATTCAACCGTAACGCCTAGGTCATCCTTAATCGCGCTTGCTAAACAATCCCAGTCGTAGTTTTCATCGGGATGTCTTAACGTAAGCTTGGTCGAACCATCAGCCACTTCATCACCATAAATTGCAAAACCAGCGCTATCGGGACCGCGATCCGTCATCGCGATCAGCATTGGCGTAAACAGCGCGCCTAATTGGCTTTCTAATGCCTTGTTTTTCAAATAAAGGCCGACAATTCCACACATATATAAACCCTCGTAATCTTGTCCAATCACATAAAATTATTAGAAGAATTCAGCGTAACGCTCAGTTTCCCAGTCAGACACATGGCGACTATAGTCAATCCATTCAGCCCGCTTGATTTTCAAAAACTCACCGACAACCTCTTTACCTAAACGCTCGGTCAATACGGTATCCGCCTCTAAAGCATCTAAGGCTTCGTTCAAGTTTTGAGGCAGTATTTCAATACCTTCCGCCGCGCGCTCTTCGGCCGTTAATGCATATAAGTTGATATTTTTCGGTTCACCTGGATCAAGTTCCCGTTCAATGCCATCTAAACCCGCCGCAATCAATGCAGCATGCACTAAGTAAGGGTTACAACCGGAGTCAGGAAGACGGAACTCAAGGCGGCCATAAGGGATACGCACCATGGCTGAACGGTTATTATCACCGTATGCAATATAGGCTGGCGCCCAGGTAGCACCGGACGCGGAACCGCCAACAACTAAACGTTTATAGGAGTTCACTGTCGGCGCTGAAATTGCGCACAATGCTTTAGCATGATGAAGCAGACCGGCAGTAAAATGGTAAGCCATCTTAGATAAGCCCATACCGTTTACATCACTATCATCGTTGAACAGGTTTTTACCGGCATCGTCGGTAATCGACAGATGGAAATGCATACCGTTACCCGTACGATCGGATGCAGGTTTAGGCATAAATGAGCAGATCATTCCAAGATCGTTAGCAATCTCTCCCGCCGCCATACGCACAAATGTGAAGCGGTCAGCAGATTCCAGTGCGTCACCGTAGGTATAGTTAATCTCAAACTGGCCATTCGCATCTTCGTGATCGATCTGATAAACATCAAAATCAACCTTTTGTAACGACTCAACCAACGTTTCAAGGAACTCACGTGAACGTGACAGGCCTTTATAGTCATAACAAGGCTTATCAAGCACGTCAGTGTCATCAACTGTTTGTAAGCCGCCCTTCTCATCCCGTTTAAACAATGAGAACTCAGGTTCAAGGCCCGTATTTAATGTCCACCCTTTATCAGTCAGCAACTGTAGCTGTCGTTTAAGTACAACGCGGCTGTCATAGATATAAGGCTCATCATTAACATAACCATCACACACAATACGTGCATAACCGGGTTGCCAAGGCACAATAGAAAGCGTGTCGAGATCACCGCGGGCCATAAAGTCTGGGCCATGGGGCTCCATGCCCAAACCCCACACAGCAAAACCAGCGAAACCAGCACCTTTATTAACAACGTCCATTAAACAGTGTGCTGGCACTGATTTTGTTTTGGCTACACCGTGAATATCAACAAATTGGGCGAGAATATAGTTGATCTTGTTTTCACTAATAAACTTATCAATATCTAAAGACATTACTGAGCACTCCGCTTAATCTCTAACATTTAAATAGATGCATCTACTAATAAAATATTCTTTTTAGTAAATTTATTTACCCGACAGGAAAGCATGATGCGTGCCAATGACTTTCCCAATAAGAATATTTATTTCTCAAAGGGATAACTTGTTGATTTATAAGGATCTAGTAAAAAAAAATTCTTTGTGGGAATATTAAGCAACTAAAATGAATAAAATCGAACACGAACAAAAACGCGCACTTATGCAGCACAAGGCACCAGAATGGAGCAATATTTATGACAGATCCTAGAGGCACCCAATTCGATCTGGACCAATATATAGGTATGAAAGTTAAGAAAGCGCGCTTAGATGAAGGCCTTAAATTAGTCGATGTCGCACGCATTTCCGGTATTAGCCAAGGCATGGTCAGTAAAATTGAAAACGCACAGGTATCGACCAGCTTAGAAACCCTGAATAAACTCTGCTCTGCCATCGGCCTTTCTATCTCTAAGCTGTTTAACGACTTTGATAGACCCGATGGCGGCGCGCAATTTACTAAAGCGGGATCGGGCCTCGAAGTGGTCCGACGCGGAACGGAAAAAGGCCACACCTACCAGCTGCTGACCTATAAAAGGGGCGGAAAAACCGCCTTTGAACCTTTTATGATAACAATGGACGATCTTTCGGAGATATTCCCTACCTTCTCCCACCCTGGAGAAGAGTTTATCTACTTAGTGAGTGGTAAATTAGTCTATCGCCACGGCAACCACCTCTATGAAATGGAGGCCGGAGACAGCTTAACCTTCGATGCTGAAATCCCTCACGGCCCAGAAAAGCTGGTGGAAGTTCCGATTCAACTTCTTTCAATCATTAATTACGCCGACGACTAACCCCGCCCTTGCATGAATAAAAAGAGCGATACAGCGGAAAATGCCGCTGTTTCGTTCTATGCTTAGAGCAGCCTGCGCTGCGTTTAAGGTAGATTTTATCGAGTCCTAAGTATCGCTACTTTATGCGTCAGTGAGCCGACTTATAAATAGCAGCCACTTAACTGGCTTAATTTTTGCTTTATCACTGATTAAAGACGAAGCCTCGAGGCACCGCAAGTTTGCAATAAAACTACGTTTTAATAACCAAGAGAGTATGTCACCCACTGTAAACGGTATCGTCAATACAACCCAGCAAGTCAAAAGCAGGGCAACGTGTTCTTCATTTAAGCCCGTTAAGCTAATGACTTAGTAATGTACGTTTAGTTTAGGAGCATTAAGGAATGGCAATTCGGGTAGCCTTAAACCATAAGACCAAATATAAGTTTGATCGCAGAGTAAAGCTGTTCCCTCATGTTCTACGTTTGCGGCCAGCACCGCACTCCCGCACACATATTCACGGCTATACACTTAAGATTGAACCAGAGAATCACTTTCTTAACTGGCAACAAGACCCTTTTGGTAACTACCAAGCGCGTATCGTCTTTCCAGAAAAAGCTGATGAATTTAGCATTGAAGTTGAAGTCATTGCCGACATGACAGTGATCAACCCTTTTGATTTCTTTGTTGAAGAGTACGCGACCGACTTTCCTTTTAAGTACGACAAACAACTTAAAAAGGAGCTGAAGCCTTACCGTGAATGCACAGAAGAAGGTCCACTCTTAGATGAGTGGGTCGCTAACATAAGTTTAGAACCGACCCCTATTAATGACTTCCTTGTTGCCCTTAACCAAAGCCTAGAAAAAGAGATTGATTACGGCATCCGAATGGAACCGGGGGTTCAAACCTGCGAAGAAACCTTAACGAAAAAGAAAGGTTCTTGCCGTGATACCGCTTGGTTAATGGTACAAGTGCTACGTAAAATCGGCTTGGCCGCACGTTTTACATCGGGTTATCTTGTTCAGCTTAAACCTGATGTTAAACCCCTTGATGGCCCCGCCGGTGCCGAAGAAGATTTCACTGACCTACATGCATGGTGTGAAGTTTACATACCCGGAGCAGGTTGGATCGGTTTAGACCCAACCTCCGGTCTATTTGCAGGCGAAGGCCATATTCCACTCGCCTGTACGCCAGATCCCGTCTCTGCCGCACCCGTTACCGGCGCGACAAGCAAATGCGAAGTGGAGTTTGAATTTGAAAACTCAGTCACCCGTATTGTCGAAGACCCTCGCGTCACAAAACCTTACAGTGATGAGCAGTGGCAAGATATTATGCAGCTCGGCCACGCAGTGGACGAACAGCTAACTGAACAAGATGTCCGCTTAACCATGGGCGGCGAGCCGACCTTTGTCTCAGTTGACGATATGGAATCGCCACAGTGGAATACTGAGGCCCTAGGTGAGGACAAACTCAGCTTAGCTAAAAGCCTGCTGTTACGTCTACGTGAGGAGTACGCTCCTGGTGGACTATTACATTATGGGCAAGGTAAATGGTATCCCGGCGAAGAGATCCCTCGCTGGGCATTAGGCTGCTTCTGGCGAGAAGATGGTGAACCTTTATGGCATGACCCTTCCTTACTCGCACGTGTAGATAAAGATTATGGGCATGACTTAGACACAGCAGAACGCTTCTTTGAACAACTATGTAGCAATTTAAAGTTGCAAGACCAGTTCATGCAACCCGCCTATGAAGATGCAATCTACTATCTATGGAAAGAGCAAAACTTGCCCAATAATATAGATCCTGTCAAAGGAGATTTTGACGGCGATTTAGAACGCAAACGTATTGCTCAACTGATGCAACGTGGCTTAAGCAAAGCAACGGGCTTTATTTTACCGCTGGAATGGGATTACTTTAATTCAGGCTGGCGCTCTAGCCTATGGCCTATGCGCCGTGATCAAATTGTCTTAATACCCGGTGATTCACCTCTAGGGTTTAGATTACCGCTTGATTCACTGCCAGACCAAGCTGAAACTGAACAGAAAGTACAACCGGAAGCTGATCCGTTCGAATTAGTTCGTCCACTTCCTACCCGAGATGGTCAGGCGGACATCATTGAGCAAGTGGCACCTCCTCGCCCAACTCATTTGAGCAAAACATCGCAAACGGAAGTCATTAGAACCGCACTGTGTATTGAGCCTCGCAACGGAAAACTGTATCTCTTTATGCCTCCGGTCTCCTATCTTGAGCACTATATTCTGCTTATTTCGAGTATTGAGAAAACAGCAGAGGAGCTAGGTATACCGGTTGTTCTTGAAGGCTATGAACCGCCTAAAGATCAACGCTTGAAAAAACTATTAGTAACGCCTGATCCGGGTGTTATTGAGGTCAACATTCACCCCGCTTACAGCTGGGAAGAGCTAGTCGATAATACAACACGCCTTTATCAAGCCGCCCATGAATGCCGTCTAGGAACTGAAAAGTTCATGCTTGATGGACGCCATACAGGTACAGGTGGCGGTAACCATATTACGATTGGGGGTAACACTCCAGCCGATAGTCCTCTACTTCGCAGACCCGATCTACTGCGTAGTATTGTCACCTACTGGCAGCACCACCCGGGACTCTCTTATGTTTTCTCTGGTATGTTCATTGGACCGACAAGCCAAGCACCCCGCGTTGATGAAGCACGAGATGAGATGCTTTATGAGCTGGAGATTGCGTTTAATCAGATGCCTGAAGGTATTATTGATCAACCTTGGTTAGTGGATAGAATCCTACGCAACCTCCTTGTCGATATGACGGGTAACACCCATCGCGCAGAGTTCTGTATCGATAAACTTTATGCCCCGGGCACTGCTAGCGGTCGTCAAGGTATTCTTGAGTTCCGCGGTTTTGAAATGCCCCCTCATTCACGAATGGCTTTAGTTCAGGCACTCTTGATTCGAAGCCTAATTGCTCGTTTTTGGGATGAGCCTTACCACAAGCCACTCGCCCGTTGGGGCACAGGACTACATGATAAGTTCATGCTGCCACACTTTGCATGGTCCGATCTAAAAGATGTTGTGAACGACCTACAAGCCCATGGTCTACCTTTCCAACTGGATTGGCTGGCACCGTTTGAAGAGTTCCGTTACCCCCATTATGGCCGTGTACAGATCGATAACGTCGCACTGGAACTACGCTGGGCGATTGAACCTTGGCATGTACTCGGTGAAGAGATCAGTAGCTTTGGCACATCCCGTTATGTAGATTCATCGGTGGAACGTTTACAGGTTAAACTAACCGGCCTAGATGAGAGTCGTTATGCCCTAACCTGCAACGGTCATCGCGTGCCACTGCACAATACTGGACGCAATGGTGAATATGTTGCTGGTGTAAGATACAGAGCGTGGCAGCCACCTTCTGCGCTACATCCAACAATTGGTGTACATGCCCCCCTAACCTTTGACTTAATTGATACATGGAACGGCCACAGTGTGGGTGGTTGCGTCTATCATGTCAGCCACAAAGGCGGGTTAAGCTATGATACCTATCCAATTAACAGCCATGAGGCCGAATCACGTCGTGTAAACCGATACGATGAGTTTGGTCATACGCCGGGTAGCATTACAGGCACAACCGGTGCTCAAGTGGTACGTGAATTTGGTCCAGATCACTCTAAACCAAAACCTGCACCTATAGGGGATGAGGTCTTCACGAAAGAATACCCATATACCCTTGATTTAAGGTGTGTCGATCCAGGGCGTTACTCACCGACCTAACAGCGGCAGTAACGCTTAGTATGCCCTAATCACACCTCCGTTGAGCTGTGGTTAGGGCATCATTCTCACAACGAAGCGGGGTTTGTTTTCGATTCTGGAATATTGAGTTCCAACCGTGCGCGTTGCAATGTATCCAAACCTAACGCCCCCTCGCGATACAACCGCGTCAGCGCAGCCCAAGCGATATAACGGGCATCGACTTCAAAGTGGTTACGCAGATCATCCCGCGTCTCACTCAGGCCAAAACCATCCGTCCCTAACGCAATAAATGGCTGGGTAAACCAACTCGAAATGCCCATCGGGAGTGATTTCATATAGTCACTGCACGCAACCACGACACCGTTTTCATTCCCCATCAGCTGCTCAATATAATTTTGACTCGGTGTCTCTGGCGTCAACATGTTCTGGCGCTCCGTCTGCTGAGCCTGACGCAACAACTCGTTATAGCTGGTCACGCTCCAAATATCGACACTACAATCAAAGCCCTGCAATATATCCGCAGCCTGCAACACCTCCTGCATCAAACTACCACTACCTAACAGATGCACCTTATGTCCGGCTAAGTCACTGGACTGATAACGGTACATCCCATTGATGATCCCCTCTTCCACGCCTTCAGGCATCGGCGGCATAGCATAGTTCTGGTTATACAAGGTCAAATAATAAAAGATGTTTTCGCCATTTTGGTACATACGCTCAATGCCATCACGCACAATAACCGCTAACTCATACGCAAACGCTGGATCATAACTGCGCATATTAGGGACCGTCGCCGCAACCACATGGGAGTGCCCATCTTGATGCTGCAACCCTTCACCATTTAACGTTGTACGACCGGCTGTACCGCCAATAAGAAAACCTTTTGCCATAGCATCAGCACAGCTCCATATCATGTCACCGACTCGCTGAAAGCCAAAGATAGAGTAGAAGATATAAAACGGTATCATGGGTACAGCAAAATTAGCATAGGCGGTGCCTGCCGCTAAGAACGAGGCCATAGCACCGGCTTCACAGATACCCTCTTGTAATAACTGACCATCCTTTGCTTCTTTATAGGGCAGCAATGAACTGGCATCTACCGGTTTATATTTTTGCCCCTCACTGGAGTAGATACCAAACTGCTTAAACAAGGACTCCATACCAAACGTTCGCGCCTCATCAGGCACAATCGGAACAATATAACGGCCAATCTCTTTATCTTTAAGCAGTGTCGCCAACATACGCACAAATGCCATCGTGGTTGATTGCTGTCGTTCACTCCCTTTTAATGCGGCGCTGAATAAACTCAGCGGCGGCGCGATCAACGGCGGGCAAGTCACCTCCCGTGCAGGTAAGTAACCGCCCAATGCTTGTCGATGCTGATGTAGATACAGCGCTTCTGGGCTGTTCTCTTCGGGCTTATAGAGGGTCGCGTTTGCCATCTGCTCATCAGTGAGTGGAATCGCAAACCGTTTACCAATAGCGATACGCTCATCTGCACTCAACTGTTTCTTTTGGTGCGCCGTATTTTGCCCTTCGGCGGACGCGCCCATCCCCTCACCTTTAACGGTCTTTATCAAAATAACTGTAGGCTTACCGACACTTTCACTCGCCCGCTCAAATGCAGCGTTGAGTTTTTTACGGTCATGCCCTCCTCGACGAATAACGCGGATCTCGTCATCATTTAAGGTTTTCATCAATGCGGCTAAACGCTCATCACCATCGGTCCAATGTGCCCGTACCGTCGGCCCATCGGAAACCGTGTAAAACTGGTAATCACCATCAACTGCCCGATCCATTCGCGCTTGAAGCAAGCCATCACGGTCACGGGAGAAAAGCTCATCCCACTCACTCCCCCAGATCACTTTAATCACATTCCAGCCCGCACCACGGTAGCTACGTTCCAACTCCTGAATGATTTTACCGTTACCACGTACCGGGCCATCTAAACGCTGAAGATTACAATTAACCACCATGACCAGATTATCTAAATCCTCTCGCGTGGCCATATTAATCGTGCCTAAAACCTCCGGCTCATCCGATTCGCCATCACCAATAAAGCACCACACTTTACCGCCGTTATCGGGCTTTAACCCTCGGTTTTCTAAGTACTTCATAAACCGAGCTTGGTAGATAGCCGAAGGGGTCGACAGCCCCATTGACGCCGTAGGTAATTGCCAAAAACCGGGTAATCGTCGAGGGTGAGGATAAGACGGCAGCCCGCCCCCCTCTTTTAGCTCACGCCTAAAATTATTCACCTGCTGCTCGGTTAAGCGGTTTTCAAGATAACCTCGGGCATAAATACCCGGTGCCGCGTGCGCTTGCACCATCAAAATATCACCGCCGTACTCCGCTGTGCGTTTACGGAACCAGTGATTAAAACCCACCTCAAGTGCAGTCGCTGCCGATTGATAGGTAGCGATATGACCACCTACCCCTGTGTTATTTTCATTGGCATTAAGCACCATCGCCATCGCATTCCAACGGATAATATTTTCAATCCGCTGCTCCATAGCAATATCACCGGGATAGCCGGGCTGCTGATGGGGTGAAATGGTGTTGCGATAAGACGTATTTAATGTGGCCTCTGCTAAACTGATCCCCTGTTTAAGGAGGTGGTCTTGCAATAAACGTAACATCTCACGGCTACGATTCTCACCTTGTTCCTGCCGAATATAGTCTAAAGCCTCTATCCAGTCGGTATTCTCTAAGGCGATCTCTTCCGCATCATAATCATGCAGAGTGTTGATATTATTCATAACCGCTACCTACGCTTAAATACATTTTTATATAGCAAAAAGGATAGCACAGGCCGCTTAGCGAAAATGGCCAAATAAACTACATAATAGACATAAAACTGAAGATTAAATCTAATTTATTTGCATTAGTTAGCATTTAAATTCAATATTTAAAAATATTATAATGCTAAACACTATGCTAAATTTCAACAAAGGGCTCGACGTGCTCAAAACACCGCACTCACCCGCCAACAGAAACAAACAGATTTGCACACACCAGAGATGCCACCATGCATAAGCTAGATAAGATCGATCGGAAAATATTGGAGAAAATCCAGCAAGATGCACGAATCAGTATCGCAGAGCTAGCAGATGCCGTGGGTCTTTCACAAACACCCTGTGGCAGGCGGGTGAAACAGTTAGAAAACAGCGGTTTTATCGCCAAACATATTGTCGTTTTAGATCAAAAGAAGATCGGTTTACCTATGACCGTACTGGTGCAGATATCACTCGAAAGGCAAACCAAGGAGCAGCTGAAAATTTTTGAGAGCGGTGTTGCTCTTATTCCCGAAGTGATGGAGTGCTACCTCATTACTGGCAGCCAATCGGACTACATGCTAAAAGTCGTCACCCGCGACCTAGATCACTACCAACAACTGTTGCTAGACAAGCTCACCGCCATAGAGGGGGTAAACTCGATTATCACAAACTTTATTATGCGACAGCCTATCAACAAAACAGCGTTTGATCTAAGCCACTTGAGTAAATAGCCTTAATAAGGCTATAGATACAGGCTGTTCAGCGTACTGAAAACAGCCAAATAGCGACCAAAATAGCTAAAAATATCGTTTCTGCCACCATCAGGGCAATAGGTTTCCAGCCCATTAATGAAAGCTCCTTAAAGGATGCTTTCATGCCTAACCCCACCATCGCAATAATTAAGCACCAACGTGACAATTCAGTCATACCGCCTAATACGACGGTAGGTATAGCTCCCATGCTATTAATAATAACAATCAGCATAAAGGCGAGTAAAAAACCCGGCAGTGGTAGCGATAAGCGCCCCCGCTTTCGCTCAACACCTTGGCGAGCAAACAAAAGCGATAAGACAATGACTACCGGCACCAATAGCGCGACCCGAAGCAGTTTAGTAAAGGTCGCCACATCGCCAACATCATCAGACATCATATAACCGGCCCCCACTACTTGCGCAACATCATGGATAGTGGCACCAAGAAAAATACCACTTTCTGATGTTGTTAACCCAAGCTCGGTCACCAGTAATGGATAAGCGATCATTGTCACCGTACTCAACGCAGTAACACAGATAACCGTAAAAATAAGGTTCCGCTCGGCATCTTTATCCTCGGGCAGTACCGCAGAAACCGCTAAGGCCGCAGATGCCCCGCAGATACCAACCGATGCACCGGACAAAATACTTTGTGACGGGCTCAATTTAAGCCACCGCCCACACAGCACCCCAAACATAAGTGTTGCAGGCACCCCCACTAAGACAATAGCAATCGGTGTAACCCCCAACCCTAACAACTGATCGAAGGTAATCCTTGCGCCAAGAAGAGCAATCCCAAAGCGTAATACAGACTTAGCAGAAAACTGAATACCCGATACACAGCGGCCTTCCAAGGAGAGGTAGTTCAAAGACATACCTATCAACAGCGCATACAAAATCGTCGGCCCACCATAATGTTCCGACACAAAACTCGCAGCCATCCCCACAACCATGCAAAGCAAAAAGCCGGGGAGGATTTGACGAAACCCGGCCATTCGACCTCCATAAAAAAAAGGCGCTTTTTTTCCGATGTGGGACATCACATTCTCCAACATATTTTCAAAATCACGGCGTAAAGGTTTACCCATCCGCTAAGTATTTTGCAGAAGCCGTAAGCTACCACTACAGATAAGCAATGAAGAATCGTTCACATGAACCTGTTTAAGCTTAAACAAGTGTTTGGTTTAAGTGAAGATGATGGAGAAAATTTATAACAAAAAATTCTATGATTAATACAATTCGTTATTAGCAAATAGATACAGCGTCCAAGAGAAACTAAATAGAGATTCCGACGTTATATGCCTAACAGTGACTATATAATTCAGTGAAAAACAGATCGAATCTGAGGTAATCGTTCCTCTTTTCTGGTTTAATTCATCGCTGCGATAGTCTTCTTAAAGGTAGGAAATAATGGCTTACGAGTTATCAGGTAAAGTTAAATTAATTCAGGATCCTCAAACATTTAACAGCGGTTTCACTAAGCGCGAAATGGTCGTCATCGTTGAAGATGGTAAATACCCGCAGGAGATTAATCTTGAATTTGTTCAAGACAAGGTGAGCTTACTCGATAACCTTCAAGTGGGTCAGGATGTCACCGTTACCTTTGATATTCGTGGCCGGGAATATAACGGCCGTTACTTCAACAACCTCCAAGCCTGGAAAGTTGAAACAGGCTCCTCTATTGATAGCCATATGAATCAAGAACAACCGCCATTTGATAACTACGCACCAGAGACCTCCTTCGATGATGATATTCCGTTCTAACCCCAGCCAAAATACAAGCGATCAACATCCTAAATAAACCGAGTTCTCTATTAACACCTATATCCCCCACGTCTGCTTGGTTATGGGGGGGACGCCCTATGAATGGGATGGGGTATAAACAAAAAAACCAGCAGTTACGCTGGTTTCTATAAGCTTTTTAGTGGTTACAAACAGGTAATCACATACAACGGAATTAACTTAATGGCTGTGAGGCTTCAAATCATAATGTTTGTGCGGGTTATCATGGTTAGCATCAAACCACTGCAATGCATTCTTATGCGCAGTACCAACCTGCTTTTCTGTTAAGTGATGTGCCACAATCGAACGCATATAATGTGCACCTACATGTCCATTGGCTGCTGACAAATCAAACCATTTATACGCTTCCATCGCATCTTTTTTCACCCCTAGTCCATAATAATACTGATGGCCTAAATAATACTGTGCATTCCTATCCCAACCGTTTGCCGATTTGTGGAACATAGCTAACGCCGCCTCATAGTCCGGCTGTCCATCAATACCAATAAAGTCCAGCATAGCTAACGCGTATTGTGCTTCAGCATGTCCAGCGTTCGCTGCTTTTTTATACCACTGCTTTGCCACAACGGGGTTCGCTTTTTCACCCCGTCCATTCAGGTATAAATTCCCTAAATAGAACTGCGCATTAACATGCCCCTTTTCAGCGACACGCAGGAGCCACTTTTTCGCTTTTTGATAATCCTTTTCTACACCTTCACCCGATGAAAAAATAATGCCCAAGTTATAAGCCGCCTGCATATTATCTTTTTCAGCTGCTCGCTCGAACCAATTGGCCGCTTTACTAATATCTTTCGTTACGCCCTGCCCATTCACATACAGGGTGGCTAAACTCACTTGGGATTCTATATGTCCGGCACTGGCAGCTTGCGAAAACCACTTAAACGCCAAAGTAAGGTCTCGTTTAGCACCTGCCCCCATGTAAAAGATATAACCTAAATTATGAGCAGCCTCTACATGACCTGACTCTGCAGCAGTATTAAACAATTTAATCGCTTTAGCGGGATTAGCAACACCCAACTTTCCAGAATAATAAATCGCTCCTAAATTATACTGAGCATCACTATTACCTGTTTCAGCGAGCGGCTCTAATAACTCAACAGCCGTTTTAAAGTCACCCTCAGAAGCTTTCTTGAGCCCATTTTCAAGCGGCGACGCTAAAGCGCTGTTGATACTGACGATCAGCGTTAATAAAAGTGTTACCCATCGCATCTCGATTACCTATTCTACATTCAAGTAATAAAATATTTCCCATTAAAAAGCCCGGCACTTAACCGGGCTTAATACGGTTTAAGTGTGCGGTATCAGAACCGCCAATTACCAACAACTTGACCTTGATAACTCTCATACTCATCTGCAAACGCAGTATCAAGTAACAACGAAAGCGTAAAGTTATCAGAGCGCTGAATATCGAGTCCAAGGCCTATACTATAAACATTGCGATGAATATCTTGACCCTCTGAGATAAAGTTACCACCACCGCCAATAAAGGATGTCACAGTATTAATACCACTGTTATTCAATGCGTGACGTAAACCAAACTGGACAGAAGGCGTTACTTCAGCCCCACTGTCTAACACTAGGTCTTTGCTAATTCTAGCACCTAATAATACCCAGCCTCGATCTACATCCTGCTCTTCAACATTTAAGGACATCACACCCGCCCCTGTTTCGGTATAACCATCTAGGGTCATGTAAGAGTATTCAAGACCCGCATAAGGGGTAATAGTGATACCAGACGTGTACTCAAGGGGCATACCAGCCGTCACACGCAAGGCGTACATATCACCGGAAAAGTCACCACTCGCGATGCCTGACACGCCGGTATCCCGTTGTGTTTCATAATCCTGATAGGCATACGCTAACATTGACTCTAGGTACCACTTACCAAAATCACGTGAGGCATAAGCCGTAAATTGCCACGTTTCTATATCTGAGCCATCACCGTCGCGGTAATCGCCAAGTTCCACATCTGTATTGGCATAGGTAAATGCCCCCCCTAAAACCCAATCATTTTCCAATAAGGTATCACCACCCGCAGCAATACCATGGATATCACTTCCGTAACCAGCATAACCATCGTTACCACCTTGATGGGCCGACGCGCCAAACGCTTTTAACCACATCGATTGACGGTAGTGCTCATCACCTGCTGACAGACCGGTTTCGGCATCATAATTTAGTGCGGTCGTTGAAAAACTTTGAGAACGAAGGGAATTTAACCTAACCTGCACCGTATCAAGCGCACCCGTTATTGTTTGGGTAGCAGCCTGACTTAAGGCCGCACCTGTTTCAGGTGACACTTTTTTTACTGCTGCTTGCCTATCATTATCAGACAAAGCTGCCATATCAGCAATGATTGTAGCCATTTCACCGGTCACATTACCATTTAGCTGGTCTAGCATCTCACCCGTACCCGTTGTATTATCGGTTGATACCGGCTCAAAGACCTCCGTTGGTCCAACGACTACAACCTGTGATTGGTCAATCAAACCAGCACCGGTTCCATTAAAGGTCTGGCCTACGAGGTAAATACGGTAACCTTCTAAGGTAAAATCACCCTGCACAGCGGCAAAAGACCATTCCTGATCTGCTGGAAATGTTCCACCAAGATCAAGTGCATCTAAGGTTGGGTCATTAACATAGAGGTTCGACACATCTTGAGTCGTTCCTGCTAGCGGGTCGTCATATGAGAAGGTTTGAGTATAAGTACCGATCGTGATGGTCATCACATCACCTGCATCCCAATCCCCACCAAAATTAACCGTGACCGTTCCATCAACACCGCCACCTTCATAGGTTTTCTGTGTAATAGTTATTCCGGTACCAGTGGTAAGATTAATAGGCGTATTAATAACATTCTGTGTAAACAGATGGCCGGCATTAGCCTGCATACTTACCAACAACACAACCAGTGTCAAAAAACGTCTAATGAGAGACATATCGTTCCTTTTAAAAACTTAAAGATACTCATCAGTATAGCCACTGCTGATTCAACAGCAAGGATTTAGATTCAAACGGGAGAATAAACAGAAAATAAAGATACAATGTTTAAAAAAGGTCAATTAATAGACAATAATTCAAGATTAATAACACCTGAACACACCATAGGTACTGGAAGCTTATAACAACCTTCATAAAAAAACATACAGACTTAATACTATTTTTTTGTTTTAAAAATCAAAGCTCACTAAACAGAAAAAACCTTATTATTGACCAATAACGGAGCGCTTACTCCTTCGCCACTCCCCCTTTCCTTCCCTTAAAAACGATTACCTAACCTAACCTGATCTATTTATAATATGCTTCGCCGCTCGTATGGCTAATGCTTGAATAGTAAGGCTCGGCGATTCTCCCCCACCGGAGCTAGGGAACACACTTGCATCAACAAGATAAAGATTAGCCCAGCGGTGACTCTGGCAAAAACGGTTAACCACCGAGCGTCCTCTATCATTACCCATTCGACATGTCCCAAAAACGTGAGTCGAACTGAATATGTCGTAGGAACTAAACTCCTCAAAAATCTCACCTCCACCCGCTGCACTAAGGACCTCTCTACATTTGTCTGACATAAACGCGATGCGATTAATGGCTTCCTCGTCTAGGTAACTACTAATAACTGGTAACGGCATTCCCGACTCATCTTTATCTATAGACAAACCTACAAAAGATTTCTCATGGGGGAGGCTTTCACAAATACCCGACACCGACAAAACAGAGCCAAATAAGGCTCTCATTTTCTTTTTATGATCAAGCCCCCAACCGTCTACTACGCGTGTTGCATACGCGCGCGGGCCAAGCAAGTCAGACTCAGCAACCGATGTGCTAAATCGACATCCACCAATCACACCGGGGATAGCATCAGGGTCATTAAAATCCCAACAGATAGCGTCAACCGCGGTCCCTTTATAGCTACCCAGCGCTTGTGGATAAAAACAGCTACTCGTCCAAAGAAGCGTCTCCATAAAGTTTTTTCCGACTTGCCCAGACTCATTACATAACCCATCGGGCGATTGAGCACTCTTTGACGCAAGTAACAAACGTGGTGTCTCAATTGCACCGCCAGCAACCACTAATAAATCACACCGGAGGTGCATCTCTTTCCCTTCGTGTACCAACTGAACACCCGTGACTTTATCCTTATCTCCCGTTTCAATTCTTTTGACCGATACATTGGGCACAACCGTACAAAACCCGGTCGCTACAGCGTGTTTAATATAGGTAAGGTCAACAGTGCCTTTGTCCATCCGTGAACAACCTTTCAAACAACAACCACAATAATTACATGAAGGACGCCCATCCGTTGGTGTCGACAAAATCGCTAATGAATTATGTTCTAGATTAAGACCTAATTGATTAAAACCTCGACTCAAAATCTGGCTATGTGCACACAGCGGGTGGGCTTTTTGCGGAAATGGCGTACTGCGCCAACGCGATCGAGGTGGGTGAGCAGAATTCCCGGCAACCCCCATCATCTCTTCAGCCTGCGCATAAAAGGGTTCCAGCTCCTCATAGGTCAAAGGCCAATCAGCTGCCACACCAAACCGGCTATGCATTTTCATGGCATGTGGATTCATTCGATGGGCTTCAGCACTATAATGCAGCGAACTCCCCCCTATCCCTTGAACACGATGATAACCAAAGGATATGCGTTCATTACTGGTATTTAACAGCCCACGAAGATGATTCCACGATCTCAGCCCTTTATACTGTTTTTTTAATGGTTGATGGGAGGCAAACTGAACAGCAGGGCTTTTATATTTAGCGGGAAAGCTATCTTCCCAGTTCTGAGTGGTTAATTTAAAATCCACTTCAGGCGTATAAGCAGGCCCAGCATCTAAAACTAAAACCTTTATTTTTTCCTGTGCCAACGCCCAAGCCATCGCACCACCGCCAGCACCGGCCCCTACAATGACGACATCATAATCTTCGTGTAAAAAGCCCATTAGCCGATCTCTTGAAAATCAGGATAACCATAGGGCTGAGGAGGCGACTCGATCATGCCCTTCCAGCTTTCCGGTTGAGTGTAGTAAATAAATAGTGCATCATTTTTAATTCGACTAAAAAATAGTTGAACAATACTCGGCGCATCTGGTGTTGACGCTAGGTAGGTCACACGTTCCTGCTCCCTTGTACTAAGCGCCGCATAAGGCTTCATAAAATAGGTCACAGACTGCCGGTCCAACCACGCTAGCCCTTGCTCCAATAAAACAATGTAGTTCTCAATTCGATAGGCATGCGATATGATTTTTTTATGGATATTTAGCTCACTCGCAGAGGGTGTCTCATCTTTAGGTATAAGAACATCAAGAAAAGCAGACAATGTTTCGCTATTCACCCCCACTTTATCTAATGAGGCTGAAGCCGTTCTAATTTGAAACACTAAAGGTGCGATCACTGCCGCTTCACACAAAAGCCCTAAGAACCTTCGCCTATACATAGCTCACTCTTGTAAAATTAATTTAAGAAGGGGAACATCCATGTAGGGAAGCCACCCTAAAAAGGACGCGTTAGCCAATGCAATACACTTCAGCCTTAATAAAGTTAACCCTTATCCTAACACTGACGTTAACAGCCTGCTCCTACAATACCTATCCAACAGCAGAAACGTTAGCCGCCACTAAACACTGGGTGGCAGTAGATATAACAACATCACAATTCACGCTTCGGAGCTATCAACCCGCCGACAAAGTAAAATCTGACCTGTTAACCATCTATATAGAAGGTGATGGTTTCGCTTGGTCATCCCGAACAAAACCCTCATCAGATCCGACACCTAAAAATCCAGTTGCGCTGAAGCTAGCACTTGCCGCACATGAAAATGATAGCCTTTACCTAGCGAGACCCTGTCAATATATCCCAACACAACCTCATTGCAATAACCGCTACTGGACCTCAGCAAGGTACGCTGAAGAGGTTATTCAAGCCATGAATCAAGCCATAGATAAAGCGGTCCAAGACACTGAAGCCAAACACATAAACCTCATTGGGTTTTCAGGAGGTGGAACGGTGGCGACACTGATCGCACTCAGAAGGAATGATATCAACAAAGTCATCACCCTTTCAGCAAACCTCGACCATACAGAGTGGTCCCATTACCATCATGTCTCACCGCTAGCAGACTCTCTGAATCCAGCCCATTACATCAATCAGCTTTCACAGATCGAGCAACATCACTTTGTCGGTGCCAAGGATAAAAATACGCCGCCAATTTTATTACAAAAATTTCACGACAAGTTTCGCCATTTAAAACATAAGGTTTCTATCTACATCATCGATGGCGCTACACATAGCTGCTGCTGGGAAAAGCAGTGGGTAGAACGACTAGAAGCGGTAAAAACGACCGTACATTAACACTCGTTATTAGAGCGATGGTGTGCTTGTGTTAGAGATAACTGGAGGTGAAATCGCCCTTTCTGCGACTGTCTTAGAGTCTTACCATCCCTCTGAGAGGGTTGTAAAGTACACTAACCAACGCCCCAATGTTTAACTGAAGATGGCCCTTCATGTTGAGGAATAGTGGGGCATTGGCTAGATGTTAAATGTCGCTAAACGATCTAGCGTTTAGGTCGTGGCGGCTCAGGCAGTTCAGACTTACTTAATGTGCCATTACCATCCGTATCGAACTTGTCAAAACCATCTAAAAGAGGCCCCTTGAGTTCATCTTTGCTTAATTCACCATCGCCATTAATATCAAGTTCCTCAAAGGACGGTGGTGCCGGACGATCGCCCTTTGCATGCGCAGGTAAGATACTCGCTGACATAATAACCGTCGCTAACAAAAGTGCCGATTTTTTCATAACAAACCCTCTCTATCTTTTTTAGATAATCAAACATTAAAGAGTGCTATGCAGCGCAACCGCCCCATATAAATCACTCAGGTTTAAACTCGATCTCAAACTACGTATCTGCGTAAAACGGCTACCCACATACGTTTAATCATTCGATTGTGCTAGGTGCTGACCTAAACTCCTGACCACGTCATACCGCCTTAATGTGCATCAATATCAACCACGACATACACCGCCTTACCATTCACCTTAGACGGCATAAAAAACTGACCATTCAGCGTAAAATACTGCACACCGTTGACCTTTTTGGCGTAGGCTCCATCAGGAAGGCTCTCTAAAACACTCCCCCGTTGATAGATTGCTGGCCCTGAAACCGCTAACTCAACCACTTGGTATTCACGCACCTCAGGCACCCAACGGTAAACAATATCGCCATGCCGGAAATAGTCCTTACCCCCTCGCTTAACAAGCACGGCCCCCTTGGGTAGGTGACGTAAACCTGGGGCTTTATCAACCACCACATAATGCTCACCCGCCTTACGGTAATAGACTCCATCGGATAACCAGTACTTAACCCCCTCCACCACCAAATGAGCAGCTGTAGCGGGCAGGAAATCAACAGGACCATGAGGTCGCTGATGATGAGCACCTGGCGCGGCATTAACAGCCCCAGCATTCGCGATCAAAATACTTACGACAACAAAGCCAAAAAACGCCTGTTTCATGCGCCTATCTCCTATTCGATTGACAACGCTATAGTGAAACAGAGGCAGGTAAACTTGGGTTATGGAAAGGTAAAGTTAGGTAAAATCAAAACAGAGAGGTAATCCACACCCTCGCAGACACAGAGAAAGTAGGAATAAAACCGCTATTATGGGATTAGTGAATCAACCACCCACAACAACAGGATCTGTTGGCATGCGGGGCGATAGGCAGGTTAAGCCTTATGATGGTTAGGCCCTATATCATTAGAATAAAGAAAACAGCTAGGTCGTTAAGTAAGGCACACAGATACAAAAACGCCCCGCCAGCAAACCGAAGTTGCGGACAGGGCGTTGTAATCTAGCACGGCTAACTAATCAGTTATGATGGCTGTTTAGTCGTACGCAGGTAAGGCAATTTTATCTCAACATCACCAAACTTAGCTTTCGCCTCGTCATCATTTAACGACAAACCAACAATAACATCTTGCCCTACTTCCCAGTTAGCAGGCGTTGCAATAGGCGCTCCAGCGGTTGCTTGCAATGCATCCAACGCACGCAGAACTTCAGCAAAGTTACGGCCAACCGACATTGGGTAGGTCATCGACAGCTGCAGTTTTTTGTCTGGGCTGAAGATAAAGACCACTCGCACACTAGCAGAGTCAGCAGCGGTGCGACCATCCGGCAGATAAGCATCCGCTGGTAACATATCTAATGCTTTGGCAACCGCCATATCGTCATCCGCAATGATTGGGAATTTAGCCGGTGCGCCAGAGTATTTCTCAATATCCGCTTTCCACTTAACGTGCTCATCAACGCCGTCTACCGACAGGCCGATCACTTTAGTGCCGCGCTTTTCCCATTCAGCGGCTAGCTGAGCCACTGCGCCAAACTCAGTTGTACAAACCGGTGTGAAGTCTTTCGGGTGGCTGAATAAAATAGCCCAGCTGTCGCCGATGAAATCATGTAATTTGAAGTCGCCTAGATCGGTTTTCAAATCGAGGTTAGGTACGATGTCATTGATTCGAAGTGCCATCTTTCATTTCTCCAGTTGTCTTACTTTGGCGGGCATACTTGCCCTTTATTAATAACATAATAATATAAGCTTATAACTAAATAAAATTAATCCTAGCAATACACGTAATAGTCAAAATTTATAGCGTGAACGCCATACCGCCTTAAGGCCTCCAACTAAAGGCGGTTTTAATCTTTGTCACCGCGCTTCAGCCGCTGCCAAGCGGCAAACGTACTGATAAATATTTCACCACTCAGCTGCTCAGGAAACTCAACCCATTCCAAGCGATCCATCACCGGCCCCTTAACTTCAGCCAAATGTAGTTTAATCCCAGTATCCTTCAAGCGAGCATTGATCGACTCTAAGCTATCCAGTGCTGACGCATCGATTAGATTGACCGCCTGACAACTGATCACTAAATGCTGAAGTTCTGGACTTTGACTCACCAGCGCCTGGATCTGATCCTCCAAATAACGGGCGTTGGCAAAATAAAGACTTTCATCAACCCGAATAATCAGCACGTTCGGGCAGGTCTCCACCGTATGTCTCTCGATATTACGAAAGTGTTCACTACCGGCAACTCGCCCTACGACCGCCGTATGTGGCCGACTGGTACGGCAAATATGTAACGCGAGTGATAAACCCACACCAGAAAGAATACCTGCTTCGACCCCTTGCAGCAGGGTGATCACAACGGTTAGCAGCATCGCCGAAAAGTCAGCCTTGGAATAACGCCACGTATGCTTGATTGCGTGGATATCAATTAAAGAAAGCACGGCAATAATGATCGTCGCCGCTAAGGTTGAGATAGGCAATGTCTGCAACAGAGGCGTTAACCAAAGAATAACCACCAAAATACCTAAGGCGGTAAAAGCGCCCGCTGCAGGAGTGCGTGCGCCAGCATCAAAATTCACCACCGAGCGAGAAAAGCCGCCCGTTACCGGCATACCCGTACTAACGGCCGCACCAAGGTTGGCACAACCAAGGCCGATTAACTCCTGATCTGGATCGATACGCTCACGACGTTTTGCAGCCAATGTCTGCCCCACAGATACCGACTCCACAAAACCGACAATACTGATCAACAGCGCCCCAACCCAAAGCTGCTTCCAAAGGCTGATATCGGACGAAGGCATCGCCAAAGGTGGTAAGCCCGCTGGCACACTCCCCACAACCGCAACGCCCTGTTCGTTTAATGTGAAATAAGCGGCGATGGCCGTAGTCACAACAACCGCCAAGATCGGAGACAAGCGCCCCACACTATTGGCGATGACTTGGCTAAAACCTAATTGATTCAAAAACGGCCCTAGCCAACGCCGACTTGCATATAAAAACAACAACGTACCGCTACCCATCAGTAGCGTCATAAGATTCAGATCCGGCAGCGCCTTAACCAACGCGAGCAACAGGTCAGGCAGGTTATGACCACTCACCGAAACCCCCAACAGATGTTTAAACTGACCCACAGCGATGATGATAGCGGAAGCCGTTATAAAACCGGAAATCACTGGATGACTGAGAAAGTTGGCAAGAAAGCCCAGTCGAAATAACCCCATCAATGTTAGCATGACACCGGACATAAACGTCAGCAAAATAACGGTGGTCAGGTATGCGTCACCGTCCGGTGACACTATCGTGCCTGCAGTAGCCGCCGTCATTAAAGCAATAACGGCAACCGGTCCTACCGATAAAGCACTGCTTGTACCTAACACCGCATAAATCAGTAAGGGGGCAATACTGGCATACAGCCCCACTTCAGGGGGCAGACCCGCCAGCATAGCGTAAGCCAATGACTGAGGAACCAACATCACTGTCACAATCATAGCCGCCATCAGATCCTGATTGAAGATCGCCAAACGATAGCTCGGCAACCACTCCAGAATCGGCAGGTATTTTTTAATATTCACTTAAACCCCTTAATAGCGCTCAAGATCAGCCTTTAATAAAGCTATCCTTCTCTGCATGCAAATCATGACCAGCAGCATGGGCGGCCTGCAACAACTGCCCTAAATCACAGCTTTCCTGCTGCACTTGATTGTGAACCCAAAGGGATACCGCGCGGCGACCACTGCGGCAAAAACCCAAAATAGGCGTCGGCAACCTATCAATTGCGGCACCAAAGGCCTCAATCGCTTCCGTTGTATATTCACCCGGTGTCACAGGAATCTCGACCCATTCAATTCCCGCCGCTTCTGCTGCTTGGCGTAGCAGGGAGTCGTCGATATGGTCGTCCGCTTCACCTGGCTGGCGATGACAGATAATCGCGCGAAAGCCAAGGGTTTTCAGCTCTTCAATATCACTGGGATAGATCGCATGGCTGATAGAAAAGCCCGGTTCAAGTTCTTTAATATCCATAAATTCCTCGGTCTTATTTAAATAGGTTGATCGGTACTTTTAGGTACACTTGGCCATTGTCTTCTGCTGGCGGCATCTCACCCGCTCGCATATTGACCTGAACCGATGGCAGAATCAGAGTCGGCATAGCCAATGTCGCATCACGCTCGGTGCGCATGCGTACAAACTCAGCCTCGGTAATGCCTTCATGCACATGTACATTGTGCTTACGCTGTTCTGCCACCGTCGTTTCATGGCAGTACTCCTCCCGTTCCGGCGCTTTATAGTCATGGCAGAGGAATATTCGGGTTTCCCCCGGCAAACTAAGTACTTTTTGAATCGAGCGAAACAGCGTACGGGCATCACCACCGGGAAAATCACAACGGGCAGTACCGTAATCCGGCATAAATAATGTATCGCCCACAAACGCCGCATTTCCGATCACATAAGTTAAACAGGCCGGAGTATGCCCTGGTGTATGCAACACATAGCCTTCAAGTTTACCAATATTAAAACGATCGCCTTCCTCAAACAGATGATCAAACTGACTACCGTCACGCGCAAACTCAGTATCGGCATTAAATGCCTTGCCAAAAGTATCCTGCACGAGGGTAATCATAGCTCCGATACCCGTTTTTCCACCCAGTGTTTGATGTAAATAAGGTGCTGCTGATAGGTGATCAGCATGAACATGGGTTTCCAAAATCCACTCAACCGACAGATCCTTATCACGCACATAAGCAATGATCTCGTCAGCCGAGCGCACATCCGTACAGCCACTGGCATAATCAAAATCCAGCACCGAATCGATAATGGCACATGCAGTAGACTCAGGGTCCTGTACGACATAACTGAACGTGTTGGTTGGTTCATCAAAAAAGGCTTTCACCTGAGGCACGCACGGGGAAGCGTGTACTTCACTCATGGTATATCTCCTGCCACACAATATTAGATAAGTCTAATATTAAATGAAATTTCGTAGCCTGTCTGCTTTACCTCATTTAAATTTAACTATGAGCTTAATAGCCACAGCGTATTTACTCCATTAACGCAATCTCAACGGGTTTGTGTCGCAACAAACGATGACTCAAGCGTAGCAATGCCCCTAGCGTTAAAAACTGTACCACCGCAAGTCCAGCAATCCCCAACCAGTAAACCGCGCCAAACGCAGTGACGATACCACCTTGTACCCACACTAGATGCCACCAGAACATACCCATCACAAACAACGCGACACCAGGGCAGATCAAGCCAAAACTAACGGGGTTACGCTGGTCACCTAGAAGGTGATCCGTCAAATAACCATTTAGCTGCATAACACGATACCCCAGCAGCATAATGCCCAGCTGCAACATGAAAATAGCTGTCAAAACAACAAACAACCTGCCCTGCTCAACAGGGGTTGAAAAATGATGGCTCAAGCCATGTTGCATCCTCACCCACTCAATCCCAAGCAACGTCATAATCGGGATCAACATCCAGATGCTCGGCGTGGCCTGTTTTTGTAAACCATACTGCAACATCGCTTGCAGGCCCGATATTAAAATCAATACACCGGAGACCACAGCAATGACCAGAAACAAAATCGATAAAGTTGCTGCCAGCGCCGCCACAAACGCTACGTGCGACATAGCCGCCGGTGCGGCAAAACCAACAGACAACATAGAAAAGGTAAAAACAGCCATCAACGGAGAGAGGTGATTATGCTCTTCATGGCGATACCCACCACTAACAAGCATCCGGCTCAGATAACGGCCATAGAGTTTGAGTGACCAAACGCCTATAGCAGCAAACGCCAGCAAGGCGAGAGGAAAAAGATATTCCACAATAGACCATAAACCGGGCACACAGAGCGCACCGAGTGCAAAACAAACATTAACAGTCATCGCAAATGTCAGCGGCTGAGTCATCAACTGCACTTCGCTGGGAGAACCCAACAATCGCTGGTAGGCTTCTGTATTGCGCGCCACACGATATTCACGAATATTCCAGATCAGCAGCGTAAAGTGCAACAACGCCAGCAACAACATAAAAAGGGTCGCAAAAATAGCCAGCGGGCGGACTCCAGTAGATAATGGCGTAGTACCAGTCAGTAAGGCCGATAGATGCTGCCAAGTCGGCATAGGAAAACCCTGATGAGGTACCAACCACATCAGGTACATAAAAAATGAGATAGAAAGTCCACCAGCACCGAGTGCCGCCAACCAATAACTGGGATGCCAAGGCTGCTCAGGGTCTCGTCTTAACATCAGAAATCTCCTTATCTTTGATAATTGAGTCAGGCTAAAGCGGAGGATTGCACTCGACTCATAAGCGTAGCGCTAAATCACATTCTCAGCAGAAGTAGACTAAAAAGTCACAACGCTATTGTAATAAAGTATTTTATATTAGAAAATACTAATATTAAACATGTTATTACATACTATTTGCCTTAATGCTAGCAGATAGCTGTCACCCCACCGCTTCCGTTTTTAAAAGAGAGGATCATCCGATGAAGAAATATCTAACCCCGCTATTCCTCAGTGCAATCATGTCTCTGCCACTGAGTAGCGCTCAGGCAAGCGATATTAGTGGTATCAGCCCCAAAGCCACCTATGAACTGTTACAACAAAAACCGGATGAGGTGCTGTTTATTGATGTACGTGACCCGATTGAAATCATGTTTATTGGCTTTACCGATGAGGTGGATCTAAATATCCCCTACCTAATGGTAGATCGTAGCCAATGGGATGCTAAGAAAAACCGCTTTCGCCTTTACCAAAATCCAGATTTCGCCACTCAAGTTGAACAAGCCCTGCTTGAACGCGGCTTAGACAAACAAGCGACCGTGATCACTATGTGTCGCTCTGGTAGTGAACGAGGCCTACCAAGCGCAGAATTTCTACGCAAACACGGTTTCCCTAATGCAACCTACATGATTAACGGCTTCCAAGGTGACAGCGCCAAAGCAGGTAAAAAAACCGGTTTCCGTATCCAAAACGGCTGGCAGAACTCTGGCTTACCTTGGAGCGCTAAACCTAACCCAGACAAGATCTACCGTATTGATCGCTAATTTAGAATAAAAAAAGGTGCAGGAGAAACCTGCACCCATGGCATACAACTTTTTAAAATGTAGTAACTTAGACTCATAAATCAGCAAAACTGACCGCGTAAGTAACATAGCCAATCGCTGTATATATAGCCCATACCCATTCGTCACATCACGTCATCGTAAGCAGTATAAAATGACCCTACTTGCAAGTAGTAGCCATTCAAACACTTAAATGGGTGTATTTTTCGTTACCATTCAACACATATTTTTCCGAAATGAGCGCCAGACAGCTGATATTCAAATGCTTCTTTAAGGTTCTCATATTTAAAAACACGATCAACGACTGGACGTATGGAGCTACCTTCCAATGCTTTTATATAATCAACCTGTTGCTGTCTGCTACCCACAAGTAACCCCTGAAGCTTCACTTGTTTAAACATCAATTGAGCTGTTGGGAATACTCCCTCAAAGCCTGTCAACACGCCTATTAATGCAATATTTCCCCCTACCTTCACAGCGGTAGTTGATTGCTCAAGCGTGCCTGGCCCACCTAATTCAATCACGTGATCTACACCACTGCCATTAGTAAGTTCCAGAACTTTTTCCGACCAATTTGGGTTCTTTGCATAATTAATGACATGATCAGCACCTAGCTCCTTCGCTTTCATCAACTTTTCATCTGATGATGATGTAATAAATACTTCAGCGCCATGCATTTTAGCTATCTGTATAGCCGCTAATGAAACACCCCCTGTACCCAAAGTCAGTACTTTATCCCCAGCTTTAATCCCACAATCGGCAACTAAAGCTCTCCAAGCCGTTAAGCCTGCAGTAGTGATGGTCGCCGCTTCAGCATGACTCCACCCCTTAGGCGCATGGGTAAAAGCAGACTCTGAACGAGTGACATATTCAATGGCAAAGCCATCAACACCATCGCCTGGAGTTTGGCTAAAGCCTCCTGCGCTAGAAGGAACAGCACCCTCACGCCATTGTGGAAAAAACGTGGATACGACATTATCACCAACGTTAAATTCGCTAACGCCAGGCCCAACGGCTTCTACTACGCCAGCGCCATCTGAAAGTAAAACTCGGCCATCAGCGGTAGGCAGCTGACCCGCAGCAACTAGATAGTCATGAAAATTAAGAGAACCCGCATAAATTTTAACCCGGATTTCTCCATATTCTGGCTGAGGCGCATCTTCTACAGCATCTAAATAAATACCATCGGTACCGTCTTGCTGCTTTATTTTTATTGCTTTCATTTTAAAAACCTTCATATAAAAAGAGTTGACCAATACCTAAAAAAGATAAAACGCTGTAGATATTAGCAAACCTGGATTGACGTCATAATTTTAATAAAGCAAGCCAATACTCAAAAAGGGCTGGCTCGCACTTGTACCGTTATAAGCGGACCAAGGCCATAAAGCAGTCTTAAGCCATGTCATCCTTAGCTTCTATTAAAAAATGCTTACTGATAGATCCCTCAGTTCGGGCTTGAAGTAAAGGAGCATAATCAGGGTCTTCCATAAAAGACTGTGCAGCCTCTTTAGACGGCCACTCTAGAATAATTCGAAGAGTTGCAAAATCTTCATGACCTTCAACCTGTTCATGACTAACCGTTCTAGTAAGATACTTTCCACCATACTTTGCTAAAATCGGTCCTGACTTTTCAAGATACGTAGGAATCCAATCTTCACTTGTTGGTGTTACCTCTATCACAGAGTAATAAGCCATTTCTTCTTCTCCAGTATGGTTTTAGTTTTAGGGCTAGAAGATCAAATTTTAGTTGTATCGACGACAAGCTCAGCTGATCGATTTTTTAAGTTTCATGCCAAAAACCCTCGTTTAAACACAGACCTAAATTAGACTGAAAAACAGTATAGTTACGTGCTTAATCTAAATAAATTACCCTATATCGGATTTCATAATTCGTAATATGAATATAATTTAAGTGAAAAGCGCACAAAAAATATGCAAAAAGGCGACAAACCTGATGCATATTCCTGATAATGAGAAGAAAGAGGAAAAAGAAGCAACAACGTTTTAGGCATATGACTATATGATGCGGTCCCCTCAAACACACCATGTCCACTTGGATTGGGTTCTATACTCAGTGGTAATTAACTCAGTACAGACCAATAAAAGCATGTATTAACGTACTCTACTTAATAAACAGGTATCCATACCAAGCGCCTGAAAAGCTCAATTTTGTCGAGACCGCCTTTCCTGTAAAAAAATGAACAGCCGCGTCAGACAGCATCTAGAGCTGAAGCCCTTCATGTCATGTCATGTCATGTCAGAAAGGCTGACTTGTAAGTCAGTCTCTCTGACAAGCTTTAGATTTCTACAACAACTTTACCAATCGCTTAACCGCTCGTTAAGTAAGCATAGACGCTGCCCACATCGGCAAAACTAAAACGTTGCTCATCAACTAAGGCTATAGAGCACCTGCATCAACAATCCCCAATACCGCAGGTAGGTCCGGAGACAAAGGCAGATCCTCGCCTAGCTGTTTATCAAGATATCAACCGTATTGACACAGGTAGAGCAATACGAATCAGAACCTGATCGGCATTAACTGAAGGTTTAGGCATCTCTGTTGAAATAAATACAGAGTTATCTCCGTACTCTTTAGAATCATTGCTTTCATTTGGTTTTCCAATGAAGGTGTTAAGTTATGCCCTAACGATATACTTCGCAGAAAGTACATAAACAACAAAAAACTGAGATTAGTTTTTAGTTTTTAGATTTTAGGTTTTATATATAATTAAATTTTAGCGCCCCCTACTTATTCCCCCAAACATCCAACCCCCCCAGCTTTTCCAAAAGGAAATCAATAAAGACCCTAACTTTAGATGTCAGCATATTCGACTTGGGGTACACCAGCCAGATAGCGGACAGATCTTCTACCTCATACTCCGGCAATACACGCACTAACGTCCCCTCCTGAATATCGCGATATACGCTCCACAAAGAGTTCATTGAAATTCCAACACCCGATTGGGTCGCTATTCGCATACTGGCTCCGTCATCGCAGATCACACGCGCCCCCGCACCTTTTGGTGGAAAAAACCCTTTGGGTTTATCTCCTTCAGACACCAGAGATCTAGCAGGGCCATCCATAAAAACCAACATCTGATGCGATATCAAATCTTCTAACGTTTCAGGCACGCCATTGCGAGACAGGTATTCAGGGGAAGCACAGAGAATTCTCTTATCATCAGCCAATTTCCGTGCCCGTAGGTTACTGTCCTCAATGGCATAGTTGCGCAGGGCAAGATCAAACCCGCCCTCTATAAGGTTTATCTGAGTATCAGACAGTTTTAACTCCAAATTAACCTCAGGGTGTCTCGCAAGAAATTCAGGCAAGATCGGGGCAATATAAAGTTGGGCAAATGTACTGGATGCGGCAAAACGCAGTGTTCCTTTTATTTCAGAACTACCATGACCCAATGCTGCGCGAGCCGCGTCCTCTTGAGCAAGGATCTCCCTCGCAAACGGCAGAAATTCAGCCCCCTCAATTGATAATGACACCTTCCGAGTCGAACGGTGTAACAAATCCGCCCCCATCTGGTTTTCTAACTTTGCTAATCGGGCGCTAGCGACAGCCGGAGCCAGGCCAAGCACTCGTCCAGCAGCACTGATATTTAACATATCCGCTGCCATAACAAAAAGCCTTATTCCTTCGGTATCCATTCTTATATCCGTCATACGAAAAGGGCTATCTATATGACGGCCTTTACCCTCCCCATGCAAGTAAAACTTAAAAGATTATATTCATAATCCGAATTCTCAACTAAATAACCCCCCATTTAATACACTTATGAGTTGCAATATAGTTCAACTCATCGAGTGAAAACTCTCAGTAATTCTGGGGCACAACTTATGTTTAGCACTGCGACAGTTAACTACCATGTCAAATCTCCCTATTCGCAAGCATTTTATTTTGATACGAATGGTGACGTAGGTAAGCCTGTATCGCCTGAGCTACTCTCAACTCAAATCCAAGTACAAGATATAAGACGTGGTGATCTAACGGTCAATTTCGAACAGAACGGTATTACTTTTGAAAACCATACCAGCCAGATAGTCAACTTTTCTAAAACAACCCGTTGGCAAGAAACCTATAACAATGAAGTAACAGCGCTCTTGTCAGAGAAAATTGGCGCAACAGACGTCATCATTTTTGACCATACAGTGCGAAGAGATAGCGAAAATGCAATCCGACGGCCCGCTCGGAATGTACACAACGACTATAGCCCTGAAGGCGCCAAGCAACGTTTAGTTAATCTTGTAGAGGCTAAGCGTGCGAGTGAAATATCTAAAGGCCATTATGCTTTTGTGAACCTATGGCGACCGATTGAAAGCCCAATAAAAACTGCACCGTTGGGTTTTATTCATCCTGACTCAGTAAATCCTGATGACTGGCTGGAAATTGCATTGGTTTACCCAGATAGACAGGGACAAATCCTCGGCGTTACCGCCAATCATCAACATCATTGGTTTTATATGTCTCAGATGACGCCGCAGGATGTCGTCATCTTCAATGTTTATGATAATCAGGGAAAACCCTATTTAGCTCACGGAGCTATGGATTTAGGTAACGAAACAGACGTAACACAACCACGAATAAGCCTTGAAACCCGTACTTTAATTCGCTTCTGATAAAGGAACTCAGCTGAAATGAAACCCAATCAGCACACGGGGTTTAGCCCGATAAATTCGGGTTATAATCGTGTCTTTAAACGAGGGAAACTATCAGTTGGCTTAGTAGTGCCAATTGAAAATTACGACAATGCCTCAATACCTTCCATGCAGCGCCATATAGAACGCGTACAGCTTGCAGAAGAACTAGGGTTTTCAGCTGTTTGGCTACGAGACATCCCCTTTAATGTCCCCTCTTTTGGCGATGCCGGTCAACTTTATGACCCTTTCGTTTATCTTGGTGCACTTGCCCTACAAACCCGTCAGATAGCATTAGGGGTTTCAAGCGTTATTTTGCCCCTTCGTCACCCCTCCCATATTGCAAAAGCAGCCGCCACAGCAGACCAATTATCACAGGGACGATTAATTCTGGGGATTGCATCAGGAGACCGACCTGAAGAATATCCAGCACACAATACAGCGTTTGAAAGTAGAGGGGAGCGCTTTAGAGAGAGTTATGAATATATACGGGCAATGGCAACGACGTCCCCAACGATCAATAATAGTTTTGGTCATCTACATGGACATATAGAGATGCTGCCTAAACCCGTTTCCGATCAAATACCTATGTTGATCACAGGTACAAGCCAGCAGTCTAGAGACTGGATCGCAGAAAATACCAATGGCTGGATAACCTACCCTAGGGCTGAAAATATACAAAGACAGCTCATTGAAAAATATAGGTCACTAAGCCGAGCAGCAAACCTACTGGAGAAACCCGTTATGGAACCGCTCTATATAGATTTGCTGTCTGACGATAACGCTTCTCCTACTCCCATACATTTAGGGCTGAGACTTGGAATTAAACACTTACGCAAGTACTTGAAAACCAGACGCGATATTGGCGTTAACCATATAGCACTCAATCTTCGCTTTAACCGTTTAGACCCAGAAACAACCATACAAAAACTCGCTAACGAATTATTACCAGACTTATAAAGCTAGGAAATTGACATGAAAAAAACAATTCTAATCACCGGTTCTACTGATGGTATTGGTCTGGAGACAGCAAAATTATTAGCTCGAAAGGGCCATAATATACTGATACATGGCCGCAACAAAACTAAGCTAAATAAGGCTTATGAACACCTAAGCTCCCGTGGTTCTCGAGGCACTTAGAGGAAACATCAAAATCGATAATGCAAATCAGGCCTATGCCCAAAGCAAACTCGCCATAACCATGTGGTCTTTCTACCTAGCCCAAGAACACCCGTCCAATTGGCCTTCGATTATTGCCATTAACCCCGGATCATTACTGGCGAGCAAAATGGTCAAAAATGCTTACGGGATCGAGGGAAAAAGCCTCTCAATTGGCGCAGAAGTCTTAGTCAAAGCGGCATTAGATAAGGATTTTGAAAATGCTTCAGGTAAGTATTTCGATAACGACAGCAACACATTTTCTGCCCCACACAACGATGCGCTTAATTCAGAAAAAAACAAGGCATTAGTTCAAACGATCGAATCCCTACTACAAAAATTAGTCTAGCTGAACACTATCCATTATTCGCCATACAGCGAAGATGTGAATATAAAGTTTCTTCCTATCAAAAGGGGCTGTGCAACGCCAGGTTCACCAAACACATAATAAGGCTAGAACGAGGACCATTGATGTATACTCCCAACATGCCCCCACTTTCGCTCGACGGAGCGGGTAGATTTTTGAATGAGATTACATAAATAGTAGAGCCTTAAAATAACCCCAGCTCCAGTTTGACCTGATCTAACCAGCCAGTAAGACGCTCTGCTGTTTGCTCGCGTTGCCAGTCTTCATCTAGCGCAAGGCCGATAAAGTGCTTTTTATCTTGCGTGAGGGCTTTTGATTCTTCAAATTCGTAGCCATCGATAGGCCAGTGGCCCACGATTTCAGCACCTTTGGTGACAATTTTATCGTGTAGCATACCCATAGCATCAACAAACCACTCTGGGTAACCGTATTGATCACCTAAACCAATAAAGGCTGCTTGCTTACCTGCAAAATTAAGCTGGTCCACCTCTTCCCAAACATCTAGCCAATCTTCTTGAACTTCACCGTAATCCCAAGTGGGAATAGCAAAGATCAAAAGATCATAATGACTGGCCGAATCGAGTGTTGTGTCCGCCACATCGAATAGATCAATATCGGAAATATCCCATGCAGCTTTTACTTTATCGGCTATATCGCCTGTGTTACCTGTGGTTGTTCCATAGAAGAGTGCAGTTTTCACGAAAGTAGGTCTCTAAATCTAGTTTGAGGCTTTTGCTCGCTAAATAGCTTGCGTTCGACTTTTAAAATACCATCATTTTAAATGATAATCATTATTAACATCAATACTATTTAGTTGCATGTATCTAATTTATCAATCGTAGTTAATAAATATGATACGAGAATGATCATTAAGCACCTTGAGCCAGATATAGAGAACATTCTCATCTATGACTCTGTTATCCATACCGGGGGGGACAATACAAAAAACACTCAGTGGAATACCAAAAGACCATCAATCTCGTATATTGATTTTTTGTACTGAAATAAACGAAGGTGCGCTAAAGGTAATTAAGGATTTAAGTCAAAGGGCTGAATTCTACTGCCTTCGTATCTCTAGCCGTAAAAATAAGCCCTCAGGATGTGTTGATATGGGGGCCAAGTTGTACGGCACACTTTCTTAGTATTCTGTACGAAAAAAATACACCTCTGTCCCTCGCCTATTATGATCAGAGATAACGACTAAAATAGACCATCGCAGGTTAAGAGTGATTAACGTGCGATGTGGAAAGCCTTCAAAATTTCCCCATCCTACCTCCCCCCCCGATTCCTCTTAAAGTTTTCTGCCTGCTCCAAGATCTTTTTATAAACATCATCATTAGCCACCGGTGGATAACCGTATTTGGCCAGTAGCAAGATCAGTTTCACTTGCAGCTCGGCTTTGATATCTTCCCGTTGGTTCCATGCGGGGAAGCTGGCGACGCTATCGACCTCTTCCTTGGCATGCTTAGCCAGTTCGATCATCTTATCTTCGGGGTAGGTGAAGTCATACTTAATCGACAGGGATTTTAAGATGTCGTAAAACGCTTTCTCTTCAAAGTCGATGCCCATATCGGCAAAGGATGTCATTTCGTTTTTTAGGTCATGGTACAGGTCGATAATTTCATTAGAGAAGTCTTCCAGCACGCTGCTAACAAGCACATCATCTTCTTTACGTTCGTTGTATTTATCCACCAGCGCTTTGAACTTTTTAGAGAAATCGACCGCTTGCACTTTGTTAGTTTTGGAGACTTCACCAATGGCTTTTTCCAACAGCTTTTGCAGCAGTTTAATCTTGGTATTCGGCAGTTTAATCTTGTCGATTTTAGCTAAATAATCCTCATCAAAGATATCAATCGCGCCCTCTTCGGCTTCATCACCCAATTTGAAGATCTCTTCGACACCCTCGCTTTTAATCGCTTCGGCGATCATATCGCGCACTTTGGCGTTCATCTGTGCCGTATCCGGTGCTACACCTCGGGTTAGCTTGTGGATAATAGAGCGGATCGCCATATAAAAGTGAATATGGTCACGCTCATCTTTGCTGATCTGCTCGTTACCACAGCAGATGTCATAGGCAGCCTTTAAGCGCTTGGTAATATCCATAAAGCGCTTTTCGGTTTTTTCCGTTTGCATTGCATATTCAGCGGCTTCGTTGAGACAGTTTAACTGGCCAACAGGGTCGCCGGAGAAATAGTCGGCGCTATCAAAATGATAAAAGGCTTTGTTCAGTAGGTCTAAGTGGTTACGCACTTCAACAATAGAGGCGGCGATATCTTCAAAGTTGTCATCACCACTGCCACCAAACTGCTTCAGTGCTTTGTTCATCTGGGTTTTAATCCCGATGTAATCCACCACCAGCCCTTTTTTCTTACCCTTAAATTTGCGGTTTACCCGTGAAATCGTTTGTATCAAGTTATGCTGTGAGACGGGTTTGTCGATATACAGGGTATCGAGGAACGGCACATCAAAGCCGGTCAGCCACATATCCACCACAATGGCGATTTTAAAGTTAGATTTAGCCTGCTTAAATTGGCGATCCAGCTCTTTTCGGTCATCTTTACTGCCGAGTAGATCCCACAGCGCTTTCTCATCATCTTTATTGCGCGTCATCACCATGCGCACTCGCGCAGAGGCTTTTATCTCCTTACGCTCTTTGTCGCTAAGTAATTCACCCTTGGCGCAATCCAGTACCTCAAACCATTCAGGGCGTAAGACCTGTAACTCCTGATACAGCTGATAGGCAATTTGGCGAGAGCTACTGACAAACATCGCCTTGCCCGCCACGGTGGCGCCTTCAGCCACGCGATCTTCATAGTGCGCTACAAAGTCCTTGGCTAAGGCATGTATACGGTCAGGATCGCCAAGGATCGCCCCCATACTGGCCATCGCTTTTTTACTGTCGTCTATCTGGTAATCGCTAGCGCCCTCTTCTGCACATTGTTGATAATACGCTTCAATCTCTTTCAGCTTACTGTTATCAAGAACCACTTTTGCCGCACGGCCTTCATAGACAATGCGCACGGTAATCTCATCCTTAACGGACTCGTTCATAGTGTAGCTATCAACCACCTTGCCAAACACATCCAAGGTGGCATCAATGGGTGTGCCGGTAAAACCCACATAGGTGGCGTTCGGTAGAGAGTCATGCAGATATTTAGCAAAGCCGTAGGTTTTCTTAACCCCTCGGTTTTTGCCCTCAGTCACCACCGAGATTTTTTGCTCTAAATTAATCTGGCTACGGTGGGCCTCATCGGAAATGCAGATCACATTACAGCGATCCGTTAACAGCGCGACATCTTCCGTAAATTTATGAATCGTGGTTAAGAAAACCCCACCACTCTGGCGGCCCTGCAGTTTGGCACGCAAGTCAGCACGGGAGGTCACTGTTTCAACCATCTGATCACCAATATAGGTTTTGGCATTGGTAAACTGCTTAGAGAGTTGATCGTCTAAATCGGTACGGTCGGTAATCAACACAATGGTGGGGCTGGCAAAGTCCACGCTTTTCATCAACAGGCGCACTAAAAATTGCATGGTAAAGCTTTTACCGCAACCGGTGGCACCAAAATAGGTGCCGCCTTTTCCGTCTCTTAAAGGGTCGTCGCCAACAATCTCACCTTCACTGTTACGTCGTTTCTGATGCGCTTTAATGCTTTGGTAGAGCTTAGTGGCCGCATAATACTGCGGATAACGACAGACGATTTTGATCTCTTGATGGCTCTTATCCGGAAAATAGATAAAGTGCCGGATCACCTCACGTAAACGCTGCGGATCAAACAGCCCTTGCAGCATACTGGTGAGCGAGCTGATACCGTCCTTTTCCGCCGTCTCATTGCCGTTGACCTTGCGCCAGCCATAGTAAAACTCATAAGGCGCAAACAGGGTTCCCATCTTGTTGTTGACGCCATCACTGATCACACAGAGGGCGTTATAAATAAATAACTGGGGAATATCACGTCGGTAGCGCGTGCAGATTTGCACGTAAGCATCGTGGACGGTGGCTTCTTCACGAATGGCGCTTTTAAACTCAAACAACACCAGCGGCAAACCATTGATATATAAAATGCCATCAGGAATACGCAGCTCACCACCACTGGCCGAGGCGACCCCTTCAATCTCTAGCTGGTTAACGATTTTAAAAAGGTTATTCGTGGTCGGCTGGGCCTGATAGCTGGCACCTTGTTCGGCAACAATGGACAGCTGATCCACTTCATCCGCTGTAGGCACCCGCATCGCTGCAAGGTCGCTGTAATCGATCAGCTGTATATAGAGGTCTTTATCACTAGGGTCTTCGCGCTTGAGTAAAAAACCATCGCTCAACCACTTACAGAAGGTTTTGTTACTCTCATACAGATCACTCGCCGAGAGCAGCTCTAACTGACGGATAATGCCGTCGATCTCATGATCAGTAATACCTTCACTGGCATATTGCTGACTTAAAAAAGCACGCAGATCCGATTTGATCAATACCTCAGTGGTTCCCCGCGAAAGATCACTGCCCAACACATGGGGATAACCCAGCTCCTCCAGTAGTTGGATAATGGCATTTTCTAATTGGGCTTCGGTAAATTTCACGGCACGACATCCTGTTGTGTTTTGTCAGCGTTGTACGCTTAGCTGTTGCTTCAATGTAATTGGGTAATACAAGGTTTAATCACGGCTGGGCAAGTTTTTCAGCATACGATCAAAGTCAGATTCGATAGGCTGCCGCTTATTAAATTTCTCGTATTCAGCATGAGCCTTTTCTTTGGCTTGATCCCGTGTAACCGTACCATAGCCTTCCAGCACTTCGTATTCGTTAAAGCTTAAAAATTTCTCCACACTGAGGGCAAAATTTTGCATCGTAAAGCTATTGCGTCGTTCAATAATACGTTCGATATAATCAAAAAAGCCCGCCACTGCGGCCTCTAACTGTTTGATCTCTTTTTCACTTAAATAGTTTTTACCCACCGTAGTATCAGACTTTAAAATACGGCCTTCAGGCGCATGCTTAAACGTATTCATCCCCATCAATGGCTGAGTGCTATCGGCTTTATTGTAGATAAGCTCGCTAGATGTATTACCCGTAATCGCAAAATGAAACTGATCTTGCACATGAGCATAGAACTGACGGGTGGTATCTGATTTCGGGTCATAATCAATACTGCACTCAGCAAAAATATCCGTGATTTGCTGGTAGATACGTCGTTCGCTCGCGCGAATAGAGCGGACCCGTTCCAACAACTCACGAAAATAGTCTTTACCGAAGTAGCGACCATTTTTAAGGCGCTCATCATCCATGGCAAAGCCTTTGATGATGTACTCTTTAATTAGCGCCGTCGCCCAGATTCTAAACTGAGTGGCTTGTACCGAATTGACCCGATAGCCGACCGAGATCACCGCATCGAGGTTATAGTATTTTGTGGTGGTTTTTTGTGTCTTGCCCGCTATAGCGCCATGGGCAGTGGTATTTTCCAAAAAGGAAACAACCACTTTTTCATCTAACTCACCGCTTTCAAAAATATTTTTTAAGTGCTTCGAAATGGCAGGCACACCCACGGCAAACAGCTCTGACATTCGTTTTTGTGTCAGCCACAGGGTTTCGTTATTCAACAACACCTCAACCTTCACATCACCACTCGGGGCGGTGTAAAGCAGAAACTCAGTGCTTTGATCTTGCAGGCTGAGGGGTTTATCACTCATAAGCAGTCTCAGGCGGGTTGGTTTCGCTATCGAGCAGAGACTCTGGCAGACGCAGTTCACCGGAGATCAATTTAGGGAGAAGGGTGTTACGGAGATTTTCTAAGGATTCTATTTGTATAAATCTTTGATAAACACTTTCCATTTGCTCGCCCGTAAATTCTTGATACTTTCGCAATATTCTATCTGAAGGCTTTAAAACTAATAACTTTTCAAATGAAGATTTATTAAGGATAGGCATTGTCGAACCACTTGCTCCCAACGAGAAAAGCTCTTCGCGCCGCCCTCTTAAGTTATAAAACAAATAATTTCGGCTAAAATCATCCGTCACAACGACAGAATTTATTTGTTGATTAGTATAGGCGGCTGTAGGGCTAATAACCGTTTTCCCCATCTGGCTACCTATACAACTAACACACACTGAACCCTTAGGAATTTTGTTCTTATTTATGACAGATGCGCCTTTATCAGATAAATAACGGTTTACCTTAGCAACAAAAATAGAGTCATCAATATCAGTTGGCGTGATAAAAGGAAAGCCAACTTCATCGTAAGCTCCTTCGACTGATTTTGGTGGAGTTTTACCTGTAACTACCCGACCAAAACTTTTAATATTGCTAACTCTCCACCCCTTCGGCACCCAGCCTAGCGCTTCGGTTTCTTCAAACTCACTGGGGAATAACTGGCGCACATCATCGGGCAAGGGTTGATGATCCGGTTTGGCGAGTTGTTGCTGGCGGCGCTGGGCGCGTGCTTGCAGTTCCTCGGGGATAGGCTTACCCGCGGCTAAGGCGTTGTCGATCACGGGGTCGAAATCCACAAACCAGCTTTTAAACAAGGCTTGCGCCATCTGCTCTAGGGTTTTATTGGTTTCGCGGTTGAGTTGGATTTTATTGTCGATAGAGGCAAGGATGTACGATATATTTTTTTGTTCTTCAAGCTTTGGTTTTTTAAATTGAATAGTGCCAAGTGCGGATGTATATAAATTAGGTTGTACACTGCCAATCGCAAGGTTTTCGATTTCATGACGCCGACTAGATAATACATAAAAAATGAATAGTGGGTCTACTTTGGCCTTATCTGGTTTTATATTTATTACAGCCCTGTTACCACACATGTAATCCTTGAGAATACCTAACCTACCAATTGTCCCTGATTTACTTATCGCTAACGTATCAGGTTCAAATAAGTACGCGCTCTTCCCTGCACTTTTGTAACCCGCTTCAGATAAGGTTCTAGATGTGCTGTATACAAAGCTTCCATTCAGATCAGTAGCTCTGAGCCATTTTATATCTCCATCGAAATATTCAGGTTTCTTCTGAGTAGGATTGACATACCCCTCTTGAAAGCTAGCACAAGATGATAAATTTACGGTTTTCCATTCACTCCCCATAACCCAGCACCTCCAAGTTCTGACGAATGGTGTTATCCAGCGCTTCCGCTTCTTTCATCTGGCGATACAGGGTTTGGCTGAGGTCGCGCATCTTATCTTCAAAGGGGATGCCATCGTCTTCGATATCCGCCGCGCCCACATAGCGACCGGGGGTGAGTACATAATCGTTCTTTTGAATATCCGCTAAGCTGGCCGCTTTGCAATAACCGGCCACATCTTCATACTGTGCCAGTGTGCCACTGCCATCCTGCGTTTCACCGCGCCATGCGTGGTAAGTACCGGCGATTTTGGCTAGATCATCGGAGGTCAGCTCTTTATGAATACGGCTGGCCATGGTGCCCATCTGACGGGCATCGATAAACAGGGTTTCCCCTTTACGGTTACGATAGCCGCGGGTTTTATCTTCACCTTTGTTTTTGGTGAGGAACCATAAACACACGGGGATCTGGGTGGTGTAGAACAGCTGCCCCGGTAGCGCGATCATGCAATCCACATGGTCGTTGTCGATAATCTCTTGGCGAATGGTGCCTTCGCCACTGGTGTTAGAGCTCATGGAGCCATTGGCCAAGACAAAACCGGCGGTGCCACTTTCGCTGAGTTTGCTGAGAATATGCAGTATCCACGCATAGTTGGCATTACCGGTGGGCGGTACGGTGTAACCGGCCCAGCGGGGATCATCCACCAGCTCATTGTCGGCGCGCCACTGTTTTTGGTTAAACGGCGGGTTAGCCATAATGTAATCGGCTTTCAGATCAGGGTGCTGATCTTTAAAGAAGGTATTCCCTGCAACATCCCCCAAGTTGCCGTTAATCCCCCGAATCGCGAGGTTCATTTTGGCGAGCTTATAGGTTGCGCTGGTGTATTCCTGCCCGTAGATCGAGATCTCTTTTTGGTTGCCGTTGTGACTGTTCACAAACTTGACCGATTGCACAAACATGCCGCCCGAACCACAGCAAGGGTCGTAGATTTTACCTTTGTAGGGTTCCAGCATTTCGGCCAATAGTGCCACTACCGATTTAGGCGTATAGAACTCGCCCCCGCCTTTACCTTCACTGGCGGCAAATTTACCGAGGAAGTATTCATACACCCGACCCACCAGATCTTCTTCGCTCATCTGGCATTCGTTGGCCAGCGTATCAATATTGTTAATGGTATCGAGCAACGCCGCCAGCTTGCTGCTTTCTAAGCCTAAACGTGAGAAGTAGTTATCCGGCAAGGCACCCGCCAGCGATTTGTTGGTTTTCTCAATGGTGTGCAGGGCGGTATCGATTTTAAGGGCGATATCATCCTGCTTGCTGTGTTTGATCAACGTCGCCCAACGTGCCTCTTCACTCAGGTAGAACACATTACTCTGGGCATAAAACGGCACCATATCAACAAACTGTTCTTTACCATCATCAATGAGCGCTTGGCGATGGGCTTCAAACTTATCACTGATAAATTTAAGAAAGATCAAACTCAACACGATGTGTTTGTATTCAGATGACTCGACGCTGCCACGTAATTTATTGGCGCTGTCCCAAAGGGATTCTTCAAAGGAGGTGTTTTGTTTTTTTGATGATTTAGATTTTGCGGGTGCTTTAGCCATTGCAGAAACGATTCCATTGTATAAGTAACACGCCCTTCCTGGGATGACTCTATTGGGTAAGGGCGAGCCTTAAAAAAAGCTGTATCTAATAGTGAACCTAATAGGGCTAGATTTTGGCAGAAATTAACCCTTATGTCGCCCTGTGTTTAACTCAAAAACCGCAGCAATTAAGATTAATTAAAAACACAGATCTATACCTAAAGCAGGAACAACAGGAAACGCTGGACACAAAAAAACCAGCAATGACGCTGGTTTCAGGACAGTCTTGAATGAATTAAGACGTAGATTATTAAAACAAGATGGTGGAGCCTAGGAGGATCGAACTCCTGACCTGTTCGCTGCCAGCGAACCGCTCTCCCAGCTGAGCTAAGGCCCCATATTGAGTGGGCGTATCTTAATGAGGCCCTTTTCATGTGTCAAGCAAATTGACGGGGTGAAATTCAATTAGTTCAAGACCTTACACAAGGCTGTTCTATTTAAATCTTTCGGTCAGGCACCCGTTCCGGGCATCAAGGCTGGCCGCCTACACCGTAGTCGCGTGTAGGGGCCGGCCTTTATCTCTGCAAAACCTGTTTAGCCTTCGATCTGGCTGCTTAGATCTCTGTACTCTTTTTCCCAACGCTTGGCTTCTTTCTTAGAGGGGCCACCCAGTACGTTCACCGCATGGCGTAAACGCGCGCGGGTCATATCAGGGCCTAGAATCGCCATAGAGTCCATTACCGATACGGTTTGGTTTGTACCGGCAATCGCGATAAATAGCGGGAATAGGAAGTCACGGATCTTAAAGCCCATTGCATCGGCCAACTGTTTTAGTTGGCTGAATAGACGGTCTTTACCCCACTGGTTTTCGGTATCTAATAGCCATACTGCGTATTGCAGCATACGGCGGATGTCGTCTTTTTCGAGGGACTTATGTTCAAAGTCTGCTTCGCTAATATCTAACATGCCCGCAAGGAAGAAGCTCGCCAGTGGCGCAACGTCGGACAGTGTTTCAACACGCTGCTGAATCAAAGGCACGATCTGCATCAGGTATTCAGGGTTGAGTGCCCACTCCTGATATTTTGCGGCGAACTGCTCGGTCGTTAGGTCTTCACGTAGCCATAGGCCGTTTAACCAGCTCAGTTTCGTCTGATCGAAGATTGGGCCACCCAGAGAGACTCGCTGGATATCAAAATTATCGAACATCGCCTGACGCGTAAACTTCTCGCTTTCATCCGGCATTGACCAACCCATACGTGCTAAGTAGTTCAGCAACGCTTCTGGCAAAAAGCCCATACGTTGGTAATACAGAATACTGGTTGGGTTTTTACGTTTAGACAGTTTTGATTTATCTGGGTTGCGCAGCAGTGGCATATGACAAAGCTTCGGCATATCCCAACCAAAATATTGGTAAAGCAGCTGATGTTTAGGTGCCGAGTTGATCCACTCTTCACCACGGATTACATGGGTGATCTCCATCAGGTGATCATCAACCACGTTAGCTAAATGGTAGGTTGGCATCCCATCGGATTTAAGCAGGATCTGCGCATCGACCATGCCCCATTCAAGTTCAATCGGGCCACGTAACATATCCTCAACAACACACACGCCCTCGCCTTCAGGTACACACATACGCACAACATAAGGTGCACCTGCGGCTTTACGCTTTGCCACTTCCTCTTCAGGTAGCGCAAGGTCGCTCTGTTTTAGCGCCGTATGGCCACCCGCAGCACGACGTGCGGTACGCAACTCCTCTAACTCTTCACCGGTGCGGTAGCAGAGAAAGGCTTTGCCTTCATCGACCAGCTGCATCGCGTATTTGGCATAACTATCTTTACGCTCGCTTTGGCGATACGGGCCGTGTGGGCCTCCCACATCTGGACCTTCATCCCACTCCAAACCTAACCAGCGTAGAGAATCAAGAATCTTCTGTTCTGATTCATCCGTGCTACGCGTTTGATCGGTATCTTCAATACGCAAGATGAACTGACCGCCATGCTGACGGGCAAAAGCTAAGTTAAACAGCGCAATATAGGCAGTGCCTACATGGGGGTCACCTGTTGGAGAAGGTGCAACACGGGTACGAACAGTCGTCATTGTTGTCCTTGGAATAGATTAATTCAAAGAAAAGTCATTGCAGGGAATTATATACTCAGCGGCCCATTTTGGGCCACTAAGAAATGAAGAAGAAGTGTAGATTAAGCATTTAAACTAGAGAAAGTTCTCGTAAATGACGGCACCCCAGATCAGGGCCCCCATAATCAGCGCAACCATGACCACGGCAGAGCCTAAATCTTTTGCTAACCCCGCCAGCTCATGAAACTCGGTACCGGCGCGATCAACCACGGCTTCAATCGCGCTATTAACCAGTTCAAAGGCAAGCACCAATAAACACGTGCAAATCAGCGCGACTAATTGCATTGGGCTTTGCGCAACAAAAAATGACAAGGGGATTAATATGGCACTGCCCCAGGCTTCATAACGAAAAGCTGGCTCTTGTGCGTACGCGGCTTTTAGCCCTTGCCATGAGTATATCGACGCATAATAAAAGCGTTTAAACCCCGTATTTTTAGCGGTAAAGCCCTTGTCTGAATCACTCATGACCCTGAAGAATTCCTTAAAAATTTGCTTAATATTAGTCAGTGCTAGTAGTCAGCGCATAGACTAACACTGACAACCGTGCACTCACAGCTCATCTTCCAACAACTGATTACAAGAATTTAGCCCTATGTGCAGCGCAAAAAATGCTAACAGTATATAATCGCATCTAAAATTAAATGCCACCTATTTTATACTGATAAGTTCCATATATTAATGACCCTAGCTAAAGACACACTTAACCGCCGCTTCATGGTTGCGCCGATGATGGATTGGAGTGACCGCCACTGTCGTTATTTTCATCGCCTATTGAGTCAACAAGCGGTTCTCTATTCCGAGATGGTAACCACAGGCGCGCTTATCTATGCAGAAGCAGATCGCTTTCTTCGTTATAACATTGAAGAACAGCCCCTTGCGCTTCAATTAGGTGGCAGTAATGCCGCAGAGTTGGCGCAGTGTAGCAAGATGGCTGAAGATTATGGTTACAATGAAGTGAACCTTAATGTGGGCTGCCCAAGTGATCGCGTACAAAACAACATGATTGGTGCGTGTCTTATGGCACACCCTCAAATCGTGGCGGATTGCCTTGAGCAGATGCAAGCAGCGGTCGATATTCCTGTAACGATAAAACATCGTTTAGGAATAGATGATATGGACAGCTACGATGCGCTAAAGCAGTTTGTCGAAACGGTACGTCAATCGGGCTGTAAGGTATTTATTATTCACGCCCGTAAAGCGATTTTGCAAGGCTTAAGCCCTAAAGAAAACCGTGATGTTCCCCCACTAAAGTACGACTGGATCTATCGCATCAAACAGGAATACCCAGAGCTTGAGGTCCACATCAATGGCGGCATTAAAACGATTGAACAATGTCACACACATCTGCAACATGTTGATGGTGTAATGTTAGGGCGTGAAGCGTACCAAAACCCCTATTTATTAGCGGAGGTTGATCAGGCCTTTTATGGTCGAACAACCCCCATGATCGGCCGTAAACAAGCCGCGCTAGCCATGATCCCTTATATTGAAACGCAATTAGCACAAGGGGTCAGCCTAAACCACATAGTACGCCACATGTTGGGGCTTTTTCATGCCCAACGGGGCGGTAAACAGTTCCGGCGCTATATTAGTGAAAATGCGCATAAACCTGGGGCCTCAATTGAGGTACTCTTAGCAGCACTGGAACGTGTACCCGATTAGAAAACGGATTATTAGATATGACAACGCAGTTAGAACAGCTAAAACAGATCACAACCGTCGTTGCCGATACCGGTGATATTGAAGCGATTGCACGCTTCACCCCTGTCGATGCAACCACGAACCCCTCTCTTATGCTAAAAGCAGCCGAGTTGCCGCAGTATCAATCACTCCTTGTTACCGCTAAGGAATGGGCAACAGGTCAAGGCGGTTCTGAGCAGGAACAACTGGACAACATGACCGACCGTTTAGCGGTTGAGATTGGACGCGAGATTTTAAATATCATCCCCGGTCGTATCTCTACTGAAGTGGATGCCCGTTTATCCTTTAATACAGCCGCCACCCTTGAGCGCGCACGTAAACTTATCGACCTTTACGCTGAAGCCGGTATAGGTAAAGAGCGTATCCTGATTAAAATCGCGTCTACCTGGGAAGGCATTCAGGCGGCACGCCAGCTAGAGCAAGAGGGCATCAACTGTAACTTAACCTTGCTGTTTAGCTTTGCCCAAGCAGCGGCCTGTGCGGATGCGGGTGTGTTTCTTATTTCGCCTTTTGTTGGCCGTATTCTTGATTGGTATAAAGCCAATGAAGAGGGTGACTTTAGCGGTGCAAATGACCCCGGTGTTCTGTCCGTTACGAATATCTATAACTATTACAAAGCCAATGGCTACAACACTATCGTGATGGGTGCGAGCTTCCGTAATATTGGCGAGATTCAAGAACTTGCAGGCTGTGATCGTTTAACGATTGCCCCAGCGCTGATGCAAGAACTAGAAGATAACAATGCAGCACTGCCCACTAAACTCTCAGCCGCTAACGCCACATCTGAGCAGGGTAAGTTATCCCTGAGCGAAGCGGAGTTCCGTTGGATGATGAATGAAGATCCAATGGCCACAGAAAAACTAGCCCAAGGTATTCGCAGTTTTGCCGCAGACCAAGTTAAGCTAGAACAACTGTTGGCAAAGATCTAAACGCGATGCGCTATATTCCATCGCCGGTAACAGGCGGTGAACATTAAGAGGCTAACCTTTTCCTGAAGGTTAGCCTTTTTTATAGCGTTTTATTTTCCGTAAGCGTTTTTCATATTCATCGGCTCTGGCCTATTCGCCCGAGAGACCATTCTGGGCATAAAGTTTAGCGCCTACACCAAAATCTTCGTTTGTAGGAGGTGCCTTGATAGCCGAAAGGTTTTGAATTTATGGTTTGGAGCGTAATTCATTCGCTCTGGCACTCGTTCCGAGCATAAAGGTGAGCTCCTACGGGGATTGTCTGTAGGAGGCCAACCTTTGGCCGAAGGGTTAAGAAAAAAATACTCTAGTTCCTGTCTATACTGATCTTTACATGGTTCATGATGTATAAGGAGATCCGGTATGCCGAATACAACACAGGCGCGCATTGAAAACAGCGTTGTACTCCCCCGCCCTACACTGATGTTATTTGACTGGCACGGCACACTGGTGGATACCCATGGCGCGATGTATCAAGCTATTGAAGAGATGTTAGCCCAGTTAGATGAACTCGATTTAGTTCAATATCTGCTACCTGAAGAAGAAGCTAAAACCGAGGATGATGAGAAACTCATTCGCTATATCCGTATCTATCATCACTTACCCCCCCGCGTACTGGCTGAACAACGTATCTCACGAACCGATGTATTTGACGCAATTTTTGGGGATAACGATGTTGCTAACCGTATTGCCCACAAAGCTTATAACGATTGTTACCGACACCACTATGGGGAGGTCAAACCGTTCCAAACCGGTATGTTTGACTACCTTTGTTACCTTAAAAAACTGGGCATTAAACTTGGCGTCGTTACCAACCGTAGCCGTGAGTTCCTTGATCCTGAATTAGCCCAAGTTGAGGGTGGTCGCTGGAACGATCTGTTTGATGTCACCCTGTGCGGCGATGAGATGCTGCGCTATAAACCTGCACCCGATTCACTGGTTCAAGCATCAAAACAGCTTAATCTTCTGACGGACCAACACTTATGGTATGTGGGCGATAGTGTCACCGATATGATGACCGCGACAAAAGCTGGCGTAACCCGTGTTTTCTATAATGGCGCACTCTGGGCCCCCCACTGGTTTGAACAGGTGTTTGCGGATCATGCCCACCACCATTACGATCCCGACATTATTATCGACGACTTTGACGAGCTACTTGATCTGGTTATCACCAGTAAAGGGGCAGACATAACCCCGGACTTACTTACTAAACGCCCTGACCGACTCCCCCCCCGCCAACCTAAGGCCGAACATCAAGAGCCAGATTGGCACCCTGCTGTTGCAAAACTCACGTACCCTAAGGTCATCCTTTTTGATTGGCATGCCACACTGGTTGATACCTTAGATGCGATGTATCACGCCGTTGACGATATGTTGAAAGAGCTAAAAGAGCTTGGGTTATTAGAACACCTAGTTGATACCGCTAAGTGCAAATCGCCAGACGATCAACGTCTCGTCGAATATGTCCGGGATAATTTAAGCCTTCACCCCAAAATAAAGATCGACCGTAAAATATCCCGTACTGATATTTTTGAGATCCTTTTTGCCGATAACTACGTGGCAAAAACCTTAGCTCACAAGGGCTTCACTGAACATTATCGCAAGTATTATGGCACCGCCCTGCCGTTTGAGGCGAACGTGAAAAATATGCTTGAAGGGCTACGAAAACTAGGGCTAATTGTCGGTGTGATCACCAACCGAGACCGGGAGTTTTTTGTCCATGAACTCAATACGGTGGACGGTGGTTGGGCCCACCTATTTGATACTGAGATCTGCGGTGATGATACCGTCGAGCGCAAACCTCACACCGATCAAATACTTAAAGCCGCCGAAAACTTAAACATCACCTTAGGCCCTGATATTTGGTACGTGGGTGATAGCACCACCGATGTTATCGCCGCTAAATCAGCGGGCATCACCAGTGTCTTTTTTAATGGTGCCCAATGGGATCTCCCTTGGTTAAACAAGATCTTTCCCGGTACGGAACGTTACCCTTACAAACCTGATGTCGTTGTAAATGACTTCTCTGAATTTTGGGCTTTAGTACTCTCCTGTCGAAAAAACAGACCAAGAAACTAATGAATACTGTGCTATGCCGCCAGATAAATATACGCAATAAACCCTGCCCAACTTAGGAGCAAAAGCGCCCAAGGAAGTTTGCTTTGCTGATAGATAACCTCTGGTGTCAGGGCGCTGTCGTCCGATGGCTGTGCAGCCAGGCTACTGGCTTTTTCATTCAATTTACGTTTTTGTTTATCGAGCGCACGGGCTTTTTCTTTATTGCGTTTTTTATACTCTTCAATCCCTTTTTGAATTCCTTGGGCGATGAGCTTAGTTTGCTCTTTCGTCTGCCCCGGTTTTTGTGTCGCTTTCGCCACCTGCATCGCGTCCGCTACCACTTCGTCCGATACCTTTAATTTCTTCGCCATACTCACTCCTAAACGTTGGCAGCTATTATCACTGTAAGTAAGATTGAATAACAGGTCGGATTCTAGACTTAATCGTTTATAAATCAGTGACTATTCATATAAACCCGTTATGCTATTCACTTCTGAATCAACCGTTTATTAAGGACACCGCCATGGCTGGCTCCAGCTTTTTTGCTTTAATTGATGATATCGCAACGCTTTTAGATGATGTGGCCAGCATGACCAAGGTTGCAGCACGGAAAACAGCGGGGGTATTAGGCGATGATTTAGCCCTAAATGCTGAGCAAGTATCCGGTGTTAAAGCCGATCGAGAGTTACCGGTTATCTGGGCTGTTGCTAAAGGTTCCTTACTCAACAAAATGATTCTTGTGCCCGCTGCACTGGCTATCAGCTATTTTATTCCTTGGCTGATCACCCCTTTATTGATGCTCGGCGGACTGTTTTTATGCTTTGAAGGGTTTGAGAAAGTATTCCACGCCCTTTTTCACTCCAAAGAATCGAAAGCGGCCCACCATCAGGCGCTTAAATCAGCCATAGAAAATACCGAGGTTGATATCGTCGCGTTTGAGAAACAAAAAATAAAAGGCGCCATTAGGACCGACTTTATTTTATCTGCTGAGATTATTGTCATTACCTTAGGCACCGTTGCGGGTGCATCACTCATGACTCAGCTGTCTGTTTTGGTTGGCCTTTCCTTTATCATCACTGTTGGCGTATACGGTATCGTGGCCGGCATCGTCAGGTTAGATGATATGGGCCTATACCTCATTCGCAAACCCGATGGCAGTAACTTCCAAAAATCACTGGGGCGCGGCATTCTCTCCGCGGCACCTAAGCTGATGAAATCCCTATCGGTCATCGGTACAATCGCTATGTTTATGGTGGGCGGCGGTATCCTTGCCCACGGCTTACCTTTTTTACATCACTTTATAGCGCAGATCACTGCTGGCACCGGCAGCGTCTTAATGGCTGTTTTACCGACGTTGCTAGAAGCAGTAAGCGGTGTGATTGCCGGTGGGCTTGTATTGCTGGTGATTCAAGGTTTAAAAGCCATACTCCCCGCCAAAAAAGCCGCTGAATAAGCGGTTAGCACCTAGATCAACACCGCTGGAGAACCCTTTTGTCTGATATTCATTCACAGCACTTATCTCAATCTATTCAGCGAATTCAGCTACTGCTTAACCGCAAAGAGCTGATTGAAGCGTGGTTACACAGCCAAAACCAACAGCCTAAACATGCGCTTGTCGAATCGCTCACCCACCGCCAACACCTCGCCGAGCTAAAGCGACTCATTAACCGCTTACACCCAGCGGATACTGCACTGCTCCTTGAGTCGATACCGCCTGAACACCGCCCTCTCATCTGGCATTTAGTGGATGAAGACAAAGCAGGGGCGGTACTGTTAGAACTGTCTGACTCGGTAAAGCAGCCCCTGATTAGCGCATCGGATACCAATGTACTAACTGCCGCAGCACAGCATTTAGAAAGTGACGAAATTGCCGATTTAGTACAAGACCTTCCCGAAGATGTCGCCCCGGATCTGCTCTGCTCCCTCTCGAGTGACGAGCGTGATCAAGTACGTTCCGCTATGAGTTTTCCTGAAGATTGCGTTGGCGCATGGATGGAGTTTGATATCCCCGTTGTCCGTGATGATATCTCTTTAGATGTCGTCTTACGCTTTTTTCGCCGCCAAGGTTCACTGCCTGATAATTCCGGACAGATCATGGTGATAGATGATTATGGTCACCTAAAAGGAACCCTCGCCCTAGAGGATCTATTAACCCATAGTGGCGACTTACCCATCGCTGACGTGCTTGATAGTAAACCGATCACCTTCCACACAAACAGCTCAGCAGAGGATGCCGCACGCAGCTTTGAACGCTATGAGTTGATTGTTGCTCCGGTGGTTAATGCACATAATAAGCTGGTCGGGGTGCTGCGCGTTACCGCCCTAATGGACTTAATTGCCGAACTCGCCCATAAGAAACTACTGTTGAACGCCGGTTTAAACAAAGAGGAAAACCTTTTTGATCCGATAATAACCTCCGCTAAAAACCGCTGGCCGTGGATCGCACTTAACCTTTTTATTGTCTTTATCGCGTCACGTATTATCGATCAGTTTGAAACAGTCATTACCCATGTCGTCGCACTCGCCGCCCTACTCCCCATCACGGCAAACATTGGCGGTAACGCGGGCAACCAGGTGGTTGCATTAGTTATTCGAGGGTTAGCCACCAAGCAACTTAATGCCAGCAATACGCTACAACTACTACGAAAAGAGCTGTCCATCTCCCTGATGAACGGCCTTATATGGGGCAGCGTTACTGCGCTTATCACCTACATCCTCTACAGCAATTTTCTGCTTTCCTGTGTGATGATGCTAGCGATGTTAAGCACCATGTTATTTGCATCCTTTATCGGTGTAGCCATCCCAATCGCCTTAAAGCGATTGGGCCAAGACCCTGCGCTGGGCAGCAGTGTAATTATTACAGGCACCACCGATACGTTAGGTTTTTTAATATTCTTAGGGCTCGCCGCTGTGATTTTATAACCCCTTCGGCCAGAGGCTGGCCTCCTACAAATACATCCCGTAGGAGCTCAGCCTGTGAGCGAATGAAATACGCACCCAACCCCATCAAAACACAAACCCTTCGGCCAGAGGCTGGCCTCCTACAAATACATCCCGTAGGGGCTCAGCCTGTGAGCGAATGAATTACGCACACAACCCCATCAAAACACAAACCCTTCGGCCAAACAGGCCGCGAAAGATAAAATAGATATTCTGCGGAGCGAGGATTAAATTAAGAATTTTTCTTATATTGGCTCACGCTAATTAACCGTATGATGATGCTCTATTCCGTTAATCCAATATCTGAGCTGTTATTGAAAACCCCATTCTCTACAAGGAATGTAGAAAGCTATGTCCAGCGTATCCTTAAAGCTAATTAAAGATTTAGATAATTATAAATTCATCTATTACTGGGCTTGCCCTGAACAAGGTAGGGTCAGCCCGAATCTACCCACCTTACTCCATGCAAGTGAATGGCTAGTCGAGCATCAATCCGAGCAGTATAAAGACCGAGAGCGACGAAAATCCATGACGGACCGTCGTCGAAACGCTTATAAATCCACGTCACCCAGTATGGAACTCATCTATTCGAGACGTCTAAAACCTGAAGGGCGGCGGATTACAGATAAGCTACCCACCGTTGATTTAGATATGTCATCGGATAAGTGCAGGGAGATGAGAGACCAGCTTATCAACTAGCCCGCGTAATAAAGCACGTAAATAGGTGCGAGGTAGGTCGCCGGATGCAAACATCAGGCATAAAAAAAGCTGAACAGTTGATAAGGATCAAGGCTGTGATATAGCTCAGCCCCACGCTTATATAACACTGTTCAGCTTATCTTTACCCTTGAAGGGGCGCCGCTGGATTAAGCGACTTTACTGGCTTTCTCTTGATCCGTTAGGTACTCATCATACGTGCCTTGGAAGTCGATCACTTTATGATCTTTAATCTCAAGAATACGCGTCGCCAATGAGGATACAAACTCACGGTCATGACTAACAAAGATGATCGTACCATCATAATTAGCTAACCCATTATTCAACGCTTCGATAGATTCCATATCCAAATGATTGGTCGGCTCATCTAAGATCAAAACGTTTGTATCTGACATCATCAGTTTGCCAAACAACAGACGGTTTTTCTCACCACCTGAACATACTTTTGCTTTTTTGTTGGCATCATCTGCGGTGAAGAGTAAACGCCCCAACATACCCCTGACAGCAAGGTCATCATGTTTAGGGGTACGCCATTGTGACATCCACTCAAACAAGGTCAGGTCATTATCAAACTCTTTACTACTATCTTGTGGGCAGTAACCAATCTCAGCATTTTCTGCCCATTTTATTTCACCATGGCTCACGTTGAGTTCGTTAAGCAAGCAGCGCAATAACGTTGTTTTACCAACGCCGTTCTCACCGATCACCGCTAACTTAGCACCGGCTTCAAGGATCATATGTCCGCCCGAAAATAGCACTTCGCCATCAAACCCATGGGAGATATCTTCAATCACCAGCGCTTGACGATGCAGTTTTTGGTGCTGCTTCATCGTAATATAAGGCGCTACACGGCTAGAAGGCTTAACTTCATCGAGTTTGATTTTTTCCATACGCTTAGCACGCGATGTCGCCTGCTTCGCTTTTGATGCGTTTGCAGAGAAACGGTTTACAAATTGCTGAAGATCTTCGATCTCGGCGCTTTTCTTCGCGTTATCCGCATGAAGCTGTTCACGAATGAGTGTGGATGCGGCAACGAAGTCTTCGTAGTTACCTGGGAATATGCGCAGCTCACCATAATCGATATCCGCCATATGGGTACAAACGGAATTTAAGAAGTGACGGTCATGGGAGATAATAATCATCGTACATTTACGTTGATTCAATAACTCTTCAAGCCACGTAATGGTATGAATATCCAAGTTGTTGGTCGGTTCGTCCAATAACAAAATATCCGGGTTAGCAAACAACGCCTGCGCTAAAAGAACACGTAGTTTCCAACCGGGAGCAACTTGGCTCATAGGTCCCCAGTGTAGTTCTTCAGCAATACCGGCAGAAAGAAGGATCTCACCGGCACGACTCTCGGCGGTATAACCGTCCATTTCAGCAAACTCACCTTCAAGGTGCGCAACCTTCATGCCGTCTTCTTCTGACATTTCCGGCAAGCTATAGATACGATCACGTTCCTGCTTAACCTCCCAAAGCGGCGCATCGCCCATAATAACAGCATCGATAACACTGTACTCTTCAAAAGCAAACTGATCTTGACTCAAGGTGCCAACCGTATAGCCCGGCGTGATAGAGATATTGCCTGACGTCGGTGTGAGTTCTCCACTTAGGATCTTCATAAACGTTGACTTACCACAGCCATTCGCACCGATAAGACCGTAGCGGTTGCCATTACCAAATTTGGCTGAAATATTTTCGAATAAAGGCTTAGAGCCAAACTGCATGGTGATGTTTGCGGTAGAAATCAAAAGGGAGGTACCTAAGCGATAAAATGAAGAACACAGACCCCTACAAAAGGCCTAAATATGGGAGGCGCACTATAAAGATTTATGCTCGAAATGTCGAGGTAAATCGTACAAGAAACACACAATTATGCATATAAAAACAGCCGACGGACCTCCCCTATTATTAAATGTTTCTTCTTTCATATTTGTGAAAATATAATCACTCTGTGCCGTTTTAAGTTAAAAAACATTAAGGATGACTTCACTGGACAGCCGATATCGTTGATCGGCTTTATAGAGAGTCAGATGGCGGGGGCATTAGTGCAGAGAAACCGCATGTAGCCAATAAAACCATTGCATGAATAATAGGTCTTATTTATCGGTATTCGACTCAACATACTCTTATCGCGTTTTACTTCTCTTTAGGCAACCGCTCACTCTCTTTTAAACACACCATTTCTTCTCGCGCTATTTTTTGAGGGGCTTTCCTCTTAACTTACCGTTAGTCATATTTCTGCAAAGTTCCATAGCTACTATTCATCTGCCTCTCAATTATTAGGTAGAACCCAAACATGGAAAACAATCAAGCGGTACTTCCCAAGCAAGGCGAGTATCACAACTATCTTCAATGGATAATGGTTAGCTTTTTAGTCTATTTATTGATCTGTGCTGTTGGCATGATTGGTAGTGGATTTAAAATGGCTTCAGCGGGTCATGCGAGTGAACTATTTTCTTTCGCGAGTAACCCTTTTGCAGGGCTTGTCGTTGGTATTATAGCCACAGCATTAATTCAGTCATCTTCTACCGTCTCCTCTATTATTGTCGGGCTTGTGGCTGGCGGTCTTCCTGTGGAGCTTGCGGTTCCTATGATTATGGGGGCCAATGTAGGTACCTCTATCACGAACACGATCGTCTCCCTTGGTCACGTCCGTGCGAAGGAAGAATTCAAGCGCGCTTTTTCAGCCGCAACCGTACACGACTTTTTTAATTTACTGTCGGTACTGATTTTCTTACCATTGGAAATCGCCTTTGGCCTTTTAGAGAAAATAGGCAGTTGGTTATCAAGCCTATTTTACGGTTCTGGTGACTCATCGATTAAGAGTTTTAACTTTGTAAAAACAGCAACCGCCCCAGTCGTCAATACAGTTAAAGATGTAACCCATTCTTTCGGCGATCAACTTGGCGGTATTGCACTGATCTTAATTGGTATTGGTCTCATCTTTATTGCCATTACCATGGTCGGTAAGTTGTTGAAAAAGCTGATGGTAGGCAAAGCTAAAGATATTATGCACACAGCGATTGGTCGCGGACCTTTATCGGGTATTGCATCCGGCACTTTAGTCACTATTTTTGTCCAATCATCGTCTACAACCACGTCCTTAATGGTGCCACTTGCAGGCTCTGGCGCATTCAAATTGAAGGATATTTATCCATTCACTTTGGGCGCGAATATTGGTACCTGTGTGACAGCTGTACTTGCAGCCACCGCTGTGACAGGTAACGCACAAGCAGCACTACAAATCGCCTTTATTCATCTTATTTATAATATTCTAGGTGTCGTGCTAATTTATGGCCTACCACTCCTGAGAAATATACCGGTTAAATGCGCGGAAACATTAGGTGGAATAGCGGCTGAAAATAAACTGGCCGCTCTAGGTTATATTTTAGGCGTGTTCTTTGTCGCCCCAGCCCTTTGTTTGGGCATCAGCAGCCAATTTTAATTAGGGGAATCCTATGAGCAATTTACAAATATTGTCCACTGAGAGGCTAAACAAATTAATCGATGAAACACAGCTAACCCTACAAGAGTTAAAGCAAGAAGTGATTCGTCGTGAACATCTAAAACAAGAGCATGAGATCAAAGATTTAGAGCATCACATGAGCAGTGCGGAGTTCAATTTGAATAGCATTAAGAATTTTATTGCTTATCTTCTTGAAGAATCCAAAAAGAATAAATAAATACAAAGAAAGCATTATAAAAAGCCAACGTCTGATAGAGAAGTTGGCTTTTTTTATTTAAAAAAACCACAAAATAAATCTAAAATCAAAAACTTAACTAAAAACCTACCACGTTAATTTTACCCGCCGTCTCCTGCCTCAGCATCTTGCTTAAATCAGCTATTCTCCCCAGCGGTTTTAAATCCCTCTCTCTCTGCACTATTGCGGACGCGTGCGGTTCAAAGGCCAATGGGTCTAGAAGGTTGTAACTAACCTCAGTCAACAACGAACTTACATACCCTTATCACTATGTATTGTTTTGGATCAAATAAGCAGAACTTAAGTATCAACTATCTGATTTAACAGATAATAATATTGCATTGTGGGACTTACATAAGGTAGTTTCGCAGCATAATAAAATTATATGTACTCATCCTAGGATGTCTTAATAATGCCTTCATTTTTCCGTGACTCGTCTATAGTCAAACAACTTACCTACATCATGCTTGTCATTGTTGTGGTGATATTCACAAGCTTAAACCTGTTTATGAACCGCGAAGTTGATCATGCATTTATGGAGACGGTTGAACAATCCGTCGAACAGCAGGTTGACCACCTCTCCCATAACATCGACTTTTTCAACACAACACTCCAGCAGCAAACGGCTGAGTTAGGTTCTGTTTTTGTCAGCCTATTTCCCGGCGCGATGACCACCGATAGCTTTATGCAAGAAAGTGTCGGCCAATATGAAGTCCCTCTTTTGATGAATAACGGAGAAGCGATTACTAATAACTTTTCCAAGGTTGATCAATTTAGCCAAATGACTGGTGCAACAGCCACCGTCTTTATGCGTGTGGGCGATGATTTCCTTAGAGTCAGCACCTCCCTTCGTAACAACGATGGCGAGCGAGCGATCGGCACTATGTTGGGAAAATCCCACCCCGGCTATCAAGCACTGATAAACGGTGAAGAGTACGTAGGGCCTGCCTATATTTTAGAACGCCACTATATGACCAAGTATGTCCCGTTTAAAAATGCACAAGGGGACGTGGCCGGTCTGTTCTATGTGGGCTTTGACTATACCTCCCATTTAGCAACACTAAAAAAATCCATTAGCCAGCTGGGCATTGGTGAAAGTGGCTACGCGTATATTGTGAACTTGGCCGAGGGCGAACACTTTGGTGAGTTGATCTTACATCCGAATAATCAGATCGAAAAAATCACTGATGTCTCGCTGCATGGCCAGCAGATACTTGATGCCGTTAATAATACTGAGCGCGGCACCCTTCAGTTCACCGTTTCAACACCGGAAGGTGAGGAACAGAACAAGCTCATTGCGTTTACAAAAAATAAGCAATGGAATTGGGGTGTGATCGTACAAAACGATATCGAAGAACTGACTCAAGCTAAAAACACTCTGCTAATAGAGATGTCCATTATCTCGATTATCAGCGCCATTGTGATCACCTTCTTACTACTGATTACCTTACGCACCCGCCTAAAACCTATCGCGAAGATCTGTGGCTATATGCAAGCGATTGGTGACGGCGACTTAACCACTGTCATTGATACAGATATGGGTTCAGAGAACAGCCAAAATGAGATCCACCAACTGAGCCGAAGTGCCAAAGCGACCGTAGCAGGTTTACGTAATGTGACACGTCAGTTAAACAGCACGATGCATACAATAACCACCCACCTAAATACAGTGTCGGGCGGTATTTCACGTCTCAATGGTGATTTAGATCGCCAGCAACAAGAAACCGAAATGGTGGCGTCTGCTATCTCCGAGATGACATCGACCTCTGAAGAAGTTGCCAGCAATGCCGCATCAGCCGCGCAGCAAACCCAGATGGCAAGCTCTGAAGCTCAAAACGGTGACCAGCTGGTACAGCAAGTGGTTAGCTCTATTCAAAGTATCTCGAATGAAGTTAACGAACTGACGGGCATGATTGAACAGGTTGAATCCAATAGTAACGCCATTGGTACAGTGATGGATGTGATTCAAAATATAGCCGAACAAACTAACCTACTCGCCCTGAATGCGGCGATTGAGGCAGCCCGTGCAGGGGATGCCGGACGTGGCTTCTCCGTCGTTGCCGATGAAGTGCGTAATCTTGCACAACAAACGGCAAACTCTACCACTGAGATCAGAGAGATGATCGAGCGTTTACAAGGCAATACACGTAATGCGGTAGAACGTATGGAGCTGAGTAACGATAAAGTAAAATGCAGTGTCGATATGACCTCTCAGGCCGGTGAAGCCCTAACCGCCATCACAGCGTCTGTTGCCAACATATCCGATGCCAGTATGCAGATTGCATCAGCCGCCGAAGAGCAAACCTCTGTCAGTGAAGATATCAGCCGCAATGTTGAAAATATCAGTACAATCGCGATGGAAACCGCTCAATCAAGCCAGCAGATGGCCAATGCGATCTACGAACTTGATAATGCAGGTAAAGAGCTACAACGGGTGGTAAACCTATTTAAAACCTAAGGATTGTACCAACAGCATCAAGCCATAGCTCTACGGGGCTATGGTTTGACTTTAATAGTTTTGACTTTAATAGTTTTGACGTTAATCCCAAGTAATACGCCCACCACACAACATACAGCCCTTTTCAAAACTATCTTCAAGGTCCCCCGTTTGCACCGTTTCACAGGTTTCGCAGCGCCCCGGCGAGCGATGCTCTTCTAAACAGTCTAAACACAACCACTGCTCATCAAACTCAAACACCGTGTTATGGCTTTTACAGCAGATATGGCACAAGGCCTGTGCGCCTTCATAATGATCGGGACTCTCTTCCCCACACACTTTCGGCTCATTCTGTTTAACCACATCGGTATAAGTAAACGGCGTTGAGCATGTGACACACTGCTGGTGCTGTGCCCCATCGTAGGCATTAAAGGTGCCGCACGCACACCTCATGCGTACAAAACGCACTTTCGTTCGACAGAGTAAACAGTGACTAAAATATATCGGCGCAAACCCTTGCTCCTCCACTGCCGCATGATACCGGCAGTGGGGACAGTCGATCAGTTTGGCGCCATGGTTGAGATGAGCCTGCAACTCATCCGCCAAGCGCTCAAACGGCCCTTGTAACTCTGGGTCGCGTCCTGAAACAGGGTTGATACCTGAGGCGGATTGAATTGATTTGGGCTTATCAGTCGGCATAGCAGATCACATCATTTTGGCGGTCGCCTATTATGCGGAGATCTACTTTTAGCGCAAGAAAAAAGATTAACCGCTCAGGTTAATCTCCGTTTTAAGCACGTTCGTGATAAAACGCTGGCCATAAAATATAGGGAATACGTCACAGTCCATCGACTACCAGACTTAACGCCGATCAATATAAGGTTCGGCGCCATTACTCAGCTAAACAACGTCAGCATCGTATCCCGACATCAGCGAGCCTATCTATTGATAATAGCGGTGGGGTGCCTATTTATTCATCCACCAGCTGTTCACACTGAAAGATTAACGCGTCGCTTTCACCTAACGTACGTGCCAACTTAGGCAGTAACTTGGACATTTTATCAAACAGTCCCCAAGGTGGATTAATGACGATCATGCCGGATGATGTCATGCCATGCTCATCCGTATCTGGTGATATACCTAGCTCAAAACACTGAATGTTCTTAATACCACTACGGATCAGCTTATTTTTCATTTTAGTAATGGTTGCTCGGTCCACCACCGGATACCACAACCCATAAGTCCCTGTAGCAAACTTTCCATGCGCCTTTTTAATCGCTGCCACCACATCATCATACTCAGTCTTAACTTCATAAGATGGGTCAATCAAGATAAAGCCCCGACGACTCGCTGGCGGCATCAACGCATTCATCCCTTGCAAGCCATCACTACAGGTCACTTTAATCTTGCGCTGGCGGCTGGTATTGAGGCAAAGGTATTGAAAATCTTCAGGGTGTAATTCAAACAACCAGGCACGATCTTGTGGGCGTAAAAAGTATTTAGCAAACAACGGCGACCCAGGGTAAATATTACTTTTACCGGCCTCGTTGTAGGACCTTATCACCTTAAAATAACGTGAAAGTTCAGGATACTCGGCCTCTTTTAGCTTACCAATACCGCCCGAATGCTCCTCTAATTTACGCGCATGGGCTGACTTGAAGTTGAACAGACCAGCCCCCGAATGGGTATCTATATACTCAAACGGTTTATCTTTTTTAGTTAGATGCTCTAACACCTCAACCGCAACAATATGCTTGAGAATGTCGGCAAAATTACCTGCATGAAACGAGTGTCTATAACTTAGCAAAAGTGTATCTCTTTAGATGATAAGCAGAGAAGAGTCACTGCTGAATAAAACCATTTTACTTGGAAAGCGGGAAACACAAAACGTGTTAATCAAAATATAAAAATTTACGCCTAGAAAAACAGCCCATTAAAAAATAAAACGCTAAGATAACAAGCGCACTGACCGCCCTATGACCACATGGTAAAGTAGACCTAACGAACAAAGAGGTTAAGCGTAACTATGAACAAATTACAGCAGGCTATCGAACTCATAGAGATGGATGAATGGGATCAAGCCCACGCGTTAGTGCAAGAGGGAGATAACAAATACGCCTACCTAATACACGCGTTGCTGCATAGAATTGAAGGTGATCTATCTAATGCGAGGTATTGGTATAACCGAGCGAATGAAGCCCTACCCGACAACAGCCTACGTGAAGAAACAGACCGGCTTAAAGCGCTCATTAAAAACCACCCTTAAGCGCTAGACATAGGAAAGCCTGTGAACGGTATCAATCAATTTTCACTAGAAGAGCATAAGGGTGAATACGAGAACCGCCCGTTAACCTCAATGCTCTATTACAGTGGGCAAGCACTTGGCATAAAAGTTCCGGGCTATGTGATTGATAAACAATATGAATACCCCGACTACTTCCTACTATTTTTAAGCTGGGACTGCCCCTTTGAAGAGGGCTGCGAAATCATCGTTTTAGATAAAGACTATCAGATCGTTGCCAACCGCAGTCTCTCCCCTCCCTACAACAGCTACCATTTAACAGACGTGATAGCGAGGGAACAAGACCACTACACCTTAACCTTTAATGGCACGGAAAGGTTTGCACTGACAGTTAATTACCCGAAAAAAAAGCGCTTCCGCAAAGTCCTTAAACTCTCAAAAATTGATCACTAACTGTTCAGGCGTAAAGGCGAAACAGAGAACCATCCACTGGAGCGATAGCGCTTACCCCTAACGACTCCAACTAAACTCAACGACTTTGTCATCCACAATCTTAATGGTCCAGATCACACTACTCTCCTCGCTATCTTGATAGTACCAGTACTCAGTGCGTCCCCAGCTTTTACAGTAATCTCGCTTTTGGTTGATACACACAACCTCACTCCTTTTTCTTAACGGCTCGCCCGCAGATAGAAAAAGTTTTGTCGCTGTATCGCCCCGGACAATGTAACTACCGTCTTTCCCTTTAAAGCGGGAAGCGTTTGCATTCAACGATAAAGTGACAGCGAGTATAATAACGATCCATTTCACGATAGAGCCCCTCTTGATATTGCTCATTCCACTCGTACAGCATAACGAGCGCAGTAAGTTATTTCCATTTGACAGCAAAGAACCCCATTTTACTTATTTGAATAGAAAAATAATTAAGGAAGCGAAACGGTGGGCGTAAAACCGCCTTATTTCTATCCCTATAATATGGAAAGATCATCTAAACATAGTAAATACAGCGTATTACCTCCCCCGCCTAATCCGTATAGACGACCGACGTACCTTGCTGGGTAGGCGTGAGATAAAACTTTTATGGCGTGTTTTTGCGCTCGCACGCGCCGCATTATAGATGTGCATCAGCTCCTCTGCGCTGGCATCGATAAACACATCTTCTTTCTCTAACACCCCATAAAGATCTTCAAGTTCAAACCAATGCTTCTCATGGTGCTCATTCTGTATCGAAGTATTTAAAAACGAGGGGTAACGTCGCCAATAAAAACTGTTATTAATCAAAAACGCCAACAGGAGCATCATTAATAGATTAAGCAATAATGGATAGAGTAAAAACTCATATCCCATCGCATGAAGGCTGCTACCGCCGAGCACACAGGATAGTGCAGTGGAGCCTCCGGGTGGGTGCAAACACCGTAAGTAATGCATAACGATTATCGACGTACCCACGGCCACCGCCCCGATCGTAAACGAAGCCCCAAACGTTTTATAAAAAACGATGCCGATAAATGCCGAAATCATGTGACCAGCAAAAAAGGGCCAAGGCTGTGAAAACGCCCCATGGGGTACGGCAAAAAGTAACACCGCACTGGCACCTATCGATGACACCACCAAGAAAGAATCCGGCAGTGACAAAAAGACACTCGAGAAATAAAAGACACTAAGCAACGCGACAAACGCGGTAATTCCTGAGATTAAGCGTTCAAAGTGGGAGGTTTTATTCGTTTCAATACCAATAAATCGAGCAGTGTTACGACAGAACGATATGAACATGTGGACGGTTGCGCCTTACAGAATGACAGCTATTTTAAACAACAAAGGTAAACATAAATAAGTGCTCAAAAAAGCAACCTTATCCACATTTACCTAGCAAGGGCGCCATTCTAATGATTACAATAGGCTCATGTATAATGAATATAAATGAGGGTTAAATGCAAAAATATTGCATTTAAAATCAACAGCTATGGATATTGAACAAGCCAGAACCTTTTTAGAAATCATCCACTCCGGCACCTTTGCACGCGCCGCAGAGCGATTACATGTCACCCAAACAACAGTGACGGCTCGGGTCCAAGCATTAGAAGCGGCGCTGAACTGCACCTTATTTATTCGCAACCGAGCGGGCGCTAAACTCACTAAAAAGGGCGAGGCATTTGTCAAACCCGCTAAGAACATGATGACCGCGTGGGAGCAAGCGAAACAGCTTTGTAGTAATGCGGCCGACCAGACCCCGCATCGACTCAATATTGGGGGAGAGATTAGTTTGTGGAATCCTATATTGGTCGACTGGCTTCTAGCGCTGAATGAGGAGATGCCTCACTTAATAATCAACAGCCAAGTCAGCACGACTAATATGTTATATGAGACGCTGCAAAAACAAGAGGTCGATGCAATTATTGTCCACAGCCCGCGTTATTTAACAGGCCTAGTCGTGGAGCAAATCGCGGAAGAAAAACTCATACATGTGGCATCATGTCAGCAAAAAGAACCCGATCTCTTTATCGACTGGGGAGAGGACTTCTCGCTACAGTTTGATCGTTGTGTGCCTTTTAATCGAAAAGCCGCCATGCAGTTTTCCCTCGGGCCCATGGCATTAAAATACCTATTAGCCAAAGGCGGAAACGGCTACTTCCGCACACGGGTAGTGGATAAGTACCTTAAAGAGGGACAGCTCGTTCACGTAAAAGATGCCCCTGAATTCACTTACCCTATCTATCTGGTCTACCTGAAAAACAACCGTGTACCTGACGGCTTTGAGCAAGCGAAAGCGCTACTCTTAGCGAATGTAAAAGCCTTCTCTAGTTGGTCACTTTAAACCCGTGATAACAGATCACCACTAAAGACGGTGAAGCCTCAGCATCAACTATGATTTCACCGTCGCAGCGCTTTTGCTGCGCCAAAGGATGAATAAGCCCGAAATCACGATCAAACCACAGCCCAGCAACATGGAAAGACCGATCTCTTCGTTAAATAGCACAACCCCAAAGGCGATACCAAATAACAAGCGTGAATACCTAAAGGGGGTTACCGCGGATACCTCGCCAGTACGCATCGCCTTCATCAAGCTAGCATAGGCTGTGGTACCAGCCACTATAGCGCCTACAAGATAGAATGAGGTCTCAACACCCGGTAAAACAAACGGAATACCCTCCCAGAAGGAAAGTGCGACACCCGCCGCAATAACCGCGAGAAAGCCATACAGCCCAAGAATCGATGTACTGATCGAAGCCGGTGCCGCACGGCTAGCCAGATCACGTCCGGCAAAGCCCAGCATGCCAAGGATCGCCAAGATAGAGAGCATAGAGAAACTCTCGCTTCCCGGCTGAATAATAACCACAACCCCAATCAGCCCCACAACAATGGCTATCCAACGCCTAGGCCCAACCTTCTCACGAAAGATCAACGCCGCACCGGCCACCACCACAATCGGTGTCGCCTGTAAAATGACCGTGGCCGATGACAAGGGGGCTAATGTAATGGCCAACGAATAAAATAAACGGCCAAAAATTTCAAAGAACACACGTAACCACATAGGGCGAGACACGACATCACGACTAAACAGGCGCTCCCTCTTAAATAGCGCCATACAGGCAAAGATAACTGTGCCGCCACAACCAAACAGAGTCAAAATTTGTGCTACTGGAAGGGTTTCTGAGACCAGCTTGATCAGTACGTCCTCGATAGCAAAAATTGCCATCGCAGCCACCATCCACACACTGCCCACTAAATTAGCACGGCGATGGATCTCAAAATCGATAGTCACAAAAAACCTCTATTATTGGTGCAAGTGTCATGATTGAGCACATACTCGTAGCCCTTTACAAAAATAAATAACCTACCGCATAAGTGCAGTAGGTTAATGTAAAGTACCCTATGAAAATTAATATTGAGAACGGGTTTAAGAAAAAAGGGATAGAGCAAGCAGAAGCATACACGAAACCCGCTCTCAAATTCTGTCCAATTATAGGAAAAACTTTTGCCTATTTGTTATAAGTACTACAATTTTAAAATCAGCTTAAACGCTATCAGCGAACGATAAGTAATCTAATATTTTTACCCATGGCCTCAATTCGATATAATGGTCATATAGGAATAATTGGCAATTAGGACAAACAAGGATAGTGATATGGATATATTCACCAAATTCAATAGAAAAAGCATTCAAGACCGTCAAATTGATACCCTAATCGGCCTAAGTAAAGGAATTACCGCCAATGGTGTTGTCGATTTACCTGAAGCAGAATTTCTACAAACATGGCTGATACAAAACAATCACTCCGACAACCCGATCATATTAAACCTTCTTTCAAAGGTCAGCGACATGTTGGAAGATGACATTCTAGATAACGAGGAATCTTCTGAACTTTTTTCAATACTACATAGCATCTCTGGCAACAAATCAGAACTGGGTGAGCTGTCAAAAACATCGACTCTTCCCCTTTGCTCACCGCCACCCCGTATTCAGTTCCATGAAAAAACATTCTTATTTACGGGTACTTGTGCTTACGGGACACGAAAAGACTGCCAGTCGGTAATTCAAACTCTCGGCGGGGTTAATGCAAAAACCGTCACTAAAACTCTAGATTACCTAGTAATTGGAACTTATGTTACCGATAGCTGGATACATGAAAGCTTTGGCCGAAAAATCGAGAAAGCTATTGAATATCGCGATTCTGGCGTCCCTCTCTCTATAATAACAGAAGCACACTGGTTGAATGAATCAGGTATCTAACCAGAAAAATAATAATAGGCAGATACAATGAAAGTAGATAAAGATGATCAAAGAATCTTCTTTGACCGACCGATTGTTGCGTGGTCAATTACCTTACTTATAATCTATTCGGTCATTTGCTTTTCAATAGATACTCTTCCAAATTTAGATAAATCTACGACTATATTTTTACACTATTCAGAAATAATTATTGTATCTATTTTTACAGTTGAATATTTATATCGCTTATATCTTGCAGAAAATAAGACTAAATTTATTTTTAGCTTTTATGGCTTAATTGACCTCTTAGCTATTCTGCCATTTTATGTTGCCACGGCCATAGACCTGCGTACTTTACGGCTTATGCGACTTTTAAGATTAGCCAGACTGTTAAAACTTGCTCGGTATAACCAAGCCTTATTACGATTTAGCAAAGCTTTATTTTCAGTAAAAGAAGAACTAATTATTTTTTCCATAGCCAGTTTAGTCTTGCTTTATCTTTCAGCTGTAGGTATTTACCATTTCGAAAACAGTGCACAGCCCGAAGTATTCCGCTCGATCTTTGATTGCTTATGGTGGGCAGTTGCAACATTAACTACCGTCGGATACGGTGATATTTATCCAATCACTATCGGCGGGCGCATATTCACATTTGTCATCCTTATGATAGGTCTTGGCTTAATTGCTGTTCCTACAGGCATTGTTGCATCTGCACTCTCTGATGTACGAAAACAACCTGAGAATTAGATACATGTTAAATACATAGCTCCTATATTCTTCATCTCAGATTAAGCCTACTCAACTTACCCTTAGCCTCATAACTAATAACAAGGCATACCCATGGAACTCCTCGACAGTATCGATATGAATCAACACCTTCCAGCGATGATCGCTTGGGCAACAAATATCCTACTGGCCATAATCATTTTGATTATTGGCTTTTGGATAGCAGGCAGTGTTAATAAACTGATTATTAATATTGGCAAAAAGAACAAACATTTAGATGACACCCTATTCCGCTTTTTGGGTAGTCTTGCCCGTTATCTGATTTTAGCGTTTGTTTTTATTGCGATTTTAAACCGTTTTGGCGTACAAACGGCGTCGATTGTTGCCCTATTAGGTGCGGCCGGTTTAGCCGTTGGTTTAGCCTTACAAGGGGCGATGTCTAACCTCGCTGCGGGGGTTATGTTGTTGATCTTTAGACCTTACAAGGTGGGTGATTTTATTGATGCCGCCGGTTGTTTTGGTAATGTCACTGAGATCGATATGTTTACCACGATTCTGCAAACATTTGATCATCAGCAGGTCATTATCCCTAATAGCCAGATCTGGGGTGAAAAAATCATTAACCACTCTCACTATGATATTCGTGGTGTAGATATGCATTTTGGTGTGGCTTACGGTGAAAGTACCGATGCGGCGCGTGCTGTCATTGATGGTGTATTAGCGAACCACCCACATATACTGAAAGATCCAGCACCGTTTGTTGAAGTAGAAACTTTAAATGACAGTTCTGTCGACTTCTTGGTACGTCCGTTCTGTAAAGGTGAGCATTACTTTGATGTGCTCTACTCAGTACCTGAACTGATTAAGAAAGCGTTAGATGAGAATGGCATAGAGATTCCGTTCCCTCACCGTAAAGTGATTATGGTGAATGAAAGCACATAACCGCTTATATAAGGGGCTATATCTTCACAGATATAGCCCCCTTCTGCTCTACCCACCTATAAAAAAGCCCCCCTCCTTAGGTCAACCCTGTCACTATATCCGTGACTTTCTCTTTAATTGTTTGAAAACGCACCTGCTCACAGCAACCAAATCCATCCAGTTGCCTTACTTTATTGCGGCTAAAGAGTGGAATGCTGATCCCTGCTAAAAAGCGGCAGTAGGTGCCCAGACTAGGCGGTTGCTTCGTTTTCGTTTCAATATGTTGTTTAAAGCCGCTCAGTACGCTGTTTAAATGCGTATCATCGGGCATCTGTGGCTGGCTAGAATACGCTAATGTAGCCACTTGTCCCCGACATACGGAGCAATGTCCGCACTGCTCTGGCGCATTCTGATCGTCAAAATAGCGGGCGAGATTAGCCGTAAGACAGCGATCTAGTTCAAAGAAACGGATCAGTGCGGCGATCCGCTGGATCTCTTTTTCCTCTTTATCTAAGAAATAATCACTTAACGTTTGCACCAGCTCCGGTTGAGACAGCGCCGCTTCCTTAACGGCGAAGACCTCAGTAATCTTTTTACTCTCAAGGACGATAGCCCCCTGGGTCTGTAGATAGTCTAGCGCAGCAACCACACGGCTACGTTCACAGCCGTACTGTTGATAAAGGCTTTCTATGTCTAAACTTCCCCAGATCTTTTTAAACTGAGTGTGATCAACAATCGCTTTTAAAAACTGCTGCCGCTCACCACTAAACTGCCCTAGCACAGTGTCTGAGTCTTGCAGGAATTTATAGCGATATTCGGCGAAGTACGCATACAACGGCTTAATCACTTGATGCAGTTCTAATTGCACTAATAAGGTTTTTAGTGGCAACTGCCTGATATTGGCATCATTGGATAGGCTGTTAATCTGTAGTTCCCACTGCCCATTCGCCACTTCATGACGAATATTATCCACTACTTTAGCGATCCCTTCTGGCTCTGGCGTGTCGCCATAGACAAAGTTTTCAACCGTATTAATACCATCTAAATTCGCTAACGTAATGCAGCTGGACCTTAACCCGTCTCGACCTGCACGGCCGACCTCTTGGCTATAGTTTTCAATCGATTTAGGCAGGTCATAGTGCATCACAAAACGCACGTCGGCTTTATCTATTCCCATACCAAAGGCGATGGTTGCAACGACCACCTGAATCTTGCCCGCCATAAAATCCGATTGGATGTTATGGCGAATATCGTTATCTAGCCCCGCATGGTAGGCCGTTGCCGAAATCTGATGTTGGCTTAAATAGCGAGCAACCTGCTCAGCACTTTGTTGTAGGGTGACATAGACAATACCGGACCCTTGCTGCTGTTTAATGAGTTCAACTAAGGTGGCGTCTTTCGCCTGACTCGTGACCGGCAGGATTGTAAGGTCTAAGTTATCGCGATAAAAACCGGTTTGCACAATATGCTCTGGAGCGATGGCGAAACGCTTCGCCATATCCTTTTTAACCTTACGGGTCGCAGTAGCGGTCAGCAAAAGGACCAGCGGAATCCCTAAGTCACGGCAATACTGGGGAAGCTTTAAATAATCAGGACGGAAGTTATGACCCCACTCCGAGATACAGTGTGCTTCATCAACCACCAGCATGGAGATCTCAACCCCACTAATAAATTCTCGAAAGCGCTCATTCTTAAAGCGTTCCACAGAGACCATTAAAATTTTGATCTTACCTTGACGAATATCCCCCATCACCGCTTGGTTTTCTTGCGGTGTTAATGTGGAATCAATACTGGCAGCGGCGATCCCTTTCGACTTAAGAAACGCAAGCTGATCTTTCATTAGCGCCAGCAATGGCGAAACCACTAACGTCAAATGGGGAAGATGTATCGCGGTTAATTGGTAGCAGAGTGATTTACCCGCCCCCGTAGGGAAAATAGAAAGCGTCGATTGACCCGCAAGCAGTTGGGTGATGGTCTGCTCTTGGCCTTCCCTGAAGGCATCAAACGCAAAAGTGTGTTGTAGTGATGCGTGTAACGAATGTTGTTGATCCATGTGAGTATCCTATACGTTAAATCCATTTAACGGCGGGTTGAAAATAAACTAACCTGAGCAGAAATATACCAGATAATGTATTCAGCCCGTGTCACAATCCTGAGATAAGCCCTTGTATTACCTCAACCCTACCTATTTTAATCCATCATTGGCCAAAACAGAGGGGATTTACCTCCCATTTCGGCAATCAATCTAACCAAATCATAATTGGTGGTTTAATAACGCGGCGCTTATCTGTAAAATTTTGTTCTTTTTATCAGTGTATGGAATATCGCAATGGGTCGAGCCTATCAAAACCGTAAAGAGTCAATGGCGAAAACATCGGACGCCAAGGCTAAGGTTTACAGTAAATTCAGCCGTGAAATTTATGTTTGCGCTAAATCCGGCGGTGTCGAGTTAGAAGGTAACTTGGCGCTATTGGGTCTGGTTGAACGTGCTAAAAAAGCACAAGTCCCAGCCCACGTAATTGATAAGGCACTCGATAAAGCGAAAGGCGGCGGCGGTGAAGATTTCTCTCCTGCCCGTTACGAAGGTTTTGGTCCGGGTGGTTGCATGGTGATTGTTGATTGCCTAACCGATAACCCTAACCGTACATTTGGTGACGTACGTAACTGCTTTAATAAGACCAAATGTAAAATTGGTAGCCAAGGCAGCGTTAGCCACATGTTTGATCACAGTGCGATCTTTGTGTTTGCCGGTGATGACGAAGATGCGGTACTTGAAGCGCTTATGATGGAAGATGTCGATGTGACTGACATTGAATGTGAAGAGGGTAAAATTACTGTTTTCGCACCTCATACTGATTATTTTAAAGCGAAAAAAGCGCTGCAAGATAATATTGAAGGACTTGACCTAGAGGTCGATGAGATCCAGTTTGTGCCACAAAACATGTCCCCTGTGTCTGAAGATGATATGCCTATGTTCGAAAAGTTCATTGATATGCTTAATGACCTAGACGATGTGCAGAACATCTATCATAACGCAGAGATCTAAGTAAGACGCACACAGCGCGCAAACCTTAACGTTCGCCTCGTCTGTACTTACCTAATAAAAAAGCCCGCACACTTAGCAATGCGGGCTTTTTTATGGGTAAAAATAATTTATGGTTAACGCCTGCGGTGCTGGCGCTAGTGTAACAATCGATGGATTCGTTTATTTCAGACAAAAAAAAGCACCACTTTCTGTATAGAAAGTAGTGCTAAAAATGACCCTCAACTAACCAAAACAAAAATTCCACTAATCGCTGCAAGGTCACCCGTATTTCAGGATAAAGAGTAGACTTATGTTCTAAGCATTAGTTCCCTGTAAGGGAACAATTTTTATATTTATTTCATGTTGTTCATAGATTTGAACTTAGCCATCAATTCAACTGGCTGTTTTTTCTTGTTATCTTTGTTTAAAACATAAACAACTGTTTGACCTTGAGGGCCTGCCGCAATTTGCGTAAAACGGTAAGGCGCTTCACCCACTAGGCGCACATCTTCCATATCTTCGAGGGTGCTAAAAACGTATAAGCGACCATCTTCACCACGCATTTCACCATAGAAATCCTCAGCACCTTCAAGTTTTCCATTAAACATATCAATGCTGGCAATACCTGATGTTTTTTTCTTATCTTCGCTCGTTAAACCATAAACAAGCGTTTCACCTTTAGGCCCACCACCAATGAAAACTTTACGGAAGGAGGTTTCACCTACGGTTAAAAAAGACTGATACGTTGTGTAATCATCAAACACATAATAACGACCTTCATGCATAACTTCGTATAGATCATCGTTGTTAAGCTGAGCGGCAGAAACCGACTTCGCTTCTTCCTGTTTAACTTGATGGGTATGGCAGCCCGCTAGGGAGAACATTGCACTTGCAACCACAACACTCGCAATCAGTTTTTTCATGGAGACCCTCATTAATTCATCAATAAAAAATTAATGGGCACTTTACTTAGGAAATATTACAAAAGAATGTCATTAAGACTCATCTAAATAACTAAACGAGAGAAATGTTGTAAACAGCAACGTTGCAACAATGATGGGCGGAGAAGGAAACAGCAGTAATACGCTAAGGGCAGTAATCCAGATGGACTTAACCTTGCGCCGCTTGGCTTTATGCTTTGCGGTAAAAAGACGGCGATAAAAGTGATCTTGATCTGGCGTGTGATCGCGCATCCAGTTTGGTGCAGCAAGCCAACAGTGGAACAAAACAAAATATTTAAACATTGAGATACCCCGCGAACGACCAAACATCATCAGTATAGATGAGATTTCCTCCATCGTTCACGGTGGGCTCTACGTGCTTAACCCTAACGTTTAGTAATCAGCCACGCGGTATAAAACGGAGTCATGGTAGCCGGTAATAACAGGAATCACTCCTGACAGCTGGTGATTAAGCTCAGGATCGCCACTGTCGACAATTAATGGCCTACCCTCCAATGCTTTAAGCTTTGTTTTAGTCGCAATAACATGGATGTTTTGCTTACCTAACCGCATTAACAGTGCTGGACTTAATTGCTGATTGCCCCGCCCAATAATATGCCCCTGTCCGCCGATAAGGGTAATCACTACTTGGCAGGGTTCGCCTTCGGTTAGGTCTAACAATTGAGCTGCGGTACAGTCGGCAGCCACTAACTGGTTATCTTTGATGAGGTCTACACCCAACAAGGTATTAGGCAGCCCTAGCTGCTCCATTACGGCCGCAACGGTTGAACCTGAGCCCATCACATAATAGGTATCAGGCTCCATTCGCTCAATAATATCCGCCGCTATGTCATCAAGCACTAAGGCTTCCGATTCCTTGCCGCCATTTTTAACCTGTTGTAAGTAGCGATGCTCTTGGGGGACTAACAGGTCACCGTAATATTTAGCCCGCACGCGCCCTTCACGAAATGCAACTTCATCAATATCACGTACCTCTTGATCACCCAACGTGACCAGTTCACCTTTAACCAACATGGCAATAATTTCGCCCGCGGCTTTCGGCGTCACGGCATACACCCCAGAATGGATTTTAACCCCAGCAGGAATACCCAATACAGGCACCTCCTCTGCAATCGCCGCACAAATATTACGTGCAGTGCCATCCCCTCCGGCAAATAAAACAAGATCGACGCCATAGTTAACCAGGTCTTGGGCCGCTTGGATGGTATCGTTTGCCGAAGTAGCACCCGACTGAATACTGCCAATCACCTGCGGAGTAAAGCCCGCTTGGCGCGCAACGGCTTCGCCCATTTCGGCGGGATAAGTAATGAGAACGATATCAAGCCCTTTTAGCACGTCAAGGGCCTGTAGCGTCCTGATACCCGCTTTAGGCTCAGCACCTAAGGCTAAGGCGGTTCGTGCGGTGTCTTCACCATCACTGCCCTTTAAGGCGACACTGCCGCCTACACCGGCCAACGGATTAATAATCAGCCCTAACTTAAACACCTAAGATCTCCAAATTACCGGTTTCAATCAAAAACTGTTGGTACACAAAGCCCGCCAAGATCAGATGAGTGTCATCATCCATATCTAAAAATTCTAAGCCATGACTCACCACTTTACTCACGCTTCCCTCTTGAGGTGTCACGCTGCGTAACAGTGCTGGCGTTAAGATAATTTGGTCAACCCCTGCGACTGAAAAACGGGTTGTAATGAACAGTTTATCGCCCTGTTTTCCTAACGCGACAGAGGCATCAATACAGGCGCCGCTTAAACTAATATCGGTGCAATAGGCACTGACCGGCCAATCATGCCTAAGTCCTTTCCCCTGTTCAAACTCATCCACCGAGACCAGTAAATTGACGGGCACCCGCGTATGGCTACGGATCCGTCTAATCTCTGTTTCCTTGGGGTATTCTAAATGCCAATAACCAAAAGGGGTGGTCTGGATTTTTAAGATCCGCGCACTGAATGCACAGATAAAGTTACCGGTCATTAAGCGCACGGTGACTTGGGCACCGGCATTGACCGCCGCATTTTTAGGGGCTGAAACCATCATGCTACCGTTTTCACGATAGCCTAATAGCTGAACAGAGTAGCGCGTTCGTGGTGCACGGGTTTCAATCTGAACTTTTTCCCCTATACGCGGGTTAAGTTCGGAAAGAGAGCGTGACCTATCAAGTGATTCGAGAGCTTTTGTCATTAAGGTATTTACTGAGTCTCATTAGAGATGATGACTATGTTTATAAACTAGGGTTTAACGTTTAACCGCGAGTTTAAAGCCGATGCTTTCTATCTGGCTGGGATCCTTAGCACCTGAAACACTGAGCGACGAAAACTCTCGCCTAACACGGTACTGCTTACGTAACTGATCAAACGCCTGTTTTTGTTCGGTTTCGGGTAACGCCAATGTTTGACGCAACAGGTAATCATCGATACGCGGATCAAATACTTTCTGCATTAACTCTAACGTTGTTAGCTCACCCTGTTCAACACACGCTAATTCGGATTGAGGGAGAAAGTGATCAAGTGACTCACTACACGGCAGGTTCAAATAGTTACACAGCGCTTGGTAAAGCATAAAAGTGCCACGAATTTTACCATCAAAGCTATAACCCGCAACATGGGGAGATACAATAGCGCATCGCTCGGCTAGGTCGGCGTTTACCGCAGGCTCATGTTCCCACACATCTAGAATAAAGGTCAGGCTAGGACGGGTTTTCCCAATGGCCAACAAAGCGTCATTATCGATAACCGGGCCTCGCCCTGCATTTAGGATAATGGCATGATCTTGTAACTGACCCAGTTCGCGATCGGCGATCAAATGCTGTGTAGCATATTCACCCGTCTCTGTGAGCGGTGTATGTAAACAGATCACATCCGCCTGCTTGAGTAGGTGATCCAGGGATACAAACCCCTCTTCCGAACGGGCTCGCGGGGGATCATTTAGCAGCACGGTATAACCCAATGCCTGTAAACGACGCTGAAGACGACCGCCCACGTTACCAACCCCGACAATACCGTAAGTTCTCTCTTTAGGATCAAAGCCTTGTTGCTCCGCCACTAAATACAAGCAGCTCAAGACATATTCTACCACCGCATCCGCATTACAACCCGGGGCATTACTAAACCCTATCCCGCGACTGGCCAGATACGATTGGTCGATATGGTCTGTGCCTATGGTTGCTGTGCCTACAAATTTAACTCGACTCTCCGCTAAGAGTGCTTCATTCACTTGGGTTATAGAGCGTACCAATAACACATCAACACCCTGTAAATCAGCCGGTGTTAAGTCTCGGCCTGGCTTTAAGGTCACAGGGCCAAAACGGGAAAAAATAGCCTCAACTTGGGGCATATTCTCATCCGCTAAAATATTTAGTTTTCTGTCGAGCAATTTATCAATCTCCAGACTTTACAAACAGGCTCAGTTCAGGCTCAATTCGCGGCTTTACTCTCTATACATGAACAAAGAAGTAGTGGCTAAAACCACTTATATTGATTGGACCTAATTCACTTGATCATTCGTTGGCAGAAACATCAGGAATACTACATCGTAAGGATGTATCAAGACCTGGTAGGCGATTGGATAGTTACCCAAAGCTGGGGGGACTATACCGAGAACAAATGTGCCTGCAACCAAACAGTCAGCACATCATATCAAGATGCGCGGCTCATGGTCAGAGAAATTCGTAAACAGCTTAAACGTAAAGGCTTTCGCCACGTTGCACGAAAGGAAACCCAACTTGGGTTCGAATTCGATCACTAAGCAACAATTTAAAGCCCTACCCCCCTTCTCCAAGCCTGCCAAACCATTTTGTTAATCTACATCAGGCGTCAGGCAAAAAACTCATACTAAAGTAGAGCATTTACCCATAATACCTAGTGTTATATTGCTTATTAATCATTGTTTTATTAGCAATAACATTCCTAAATAACAACAGTCTACTAGGGAAAGTAAATGAACGGATCCTTGTCTGGTTATTACTTCAAAGGTTTTCTATCCGCGCTTATTATCACTGGACTGGCTGCAGGCGCAGCTTTTGCCCTAGACGTTGATAGCTTATCACTCACGCTTCTCACCATAACGGCACTCTTAACCTCTCTTATTTCACTTTTCGTCATACATAAGGTCCTGTTGGGCCCTCTCAAAAATGAAATACGCCTAGTTAATGAAGCCAAGGTCGATCAACTGGTCTTACTGCCCTACTTTTTTGGCGATCTGTTTAAAAAACTAGCCAATAACGAAGACATTAGTGGCAAGCTCTCTAGCAGTGCTAACGCGAATGCAATTGCAGCGGCAGAGGTCTCCTTCTCAGCGGATACCCTTAAAGTAAAATTAGATAACCAAGTACAAGAAGTGGCGCAGATAGCGACCAACTCTGAAGAGATGACCGTCACGGTTCAGCAATCTGAACAACAAGCAGAACTTGCCGCAACGATGGCGGTCCGCGCAAAGACCACCGGTGCCGAAGGTCAGCAAGCGTTAACGGAAACAATGAGCAATATTCGTGAGCTTAACGCGCAAGCGGCAGAAACCTTAGTACTGATCGAACAACTCAATGAGAAGTCACTTAAAATCCAAGATGTCACCCAAGTGATTGAAGAGATTGCCGAGCAAACGAATCTCCTTGCACTTAATGCCGCCATCGAAGCCGCTAGAGCGGGTGATCACGGGCGCGGCTTTTCGGTTGTTGCCGATGAGGTAAGACAACTGGCATCACGTACAGCCAGCGCCACCGGCGAAGTAGAACAGATCATTGACGAGATACGTTCCGAAACACAGCAAGTGGTGACACGTATCCAAACCTTATCGACGGATGTCGAAAACGGCACCTTAGCGATGGAAAAAATCAGCCAACAGCTGGGCGACATCTCCGAACAATCTTCGGATGTTGAAGAACAGATCTCGACCATTGCAGAAGGCGCTAAAAACAACCGCCAAAACCTTGAAGTTATCTTTAGCTCATTACAAACAGTGCGCCATGAACTCGAAGGCAGTGATGCAGAAGTTGCTCAGCTAGCCAGCCAAGCCTCAGCACTGATGGAAGCCGCAGAGAAATCTAATTCCATTTTAGCCGCCTCCTCAGAACAGAACTACCATCAACCCTTTTATCATATTGCCCGGAACACCGCTGACAAAGTTTCCGCTGCCTTTGAGCAAGCCATCACCCAAGGACAAATCTCGCAATCTGCGCTTTTTGATCATGACTATGTTGCCGTAGAGGGCTCCAACCCGCTGAAGCATACGACCCAGTTTGATAAGTTAACGGACCAGATCCTACCCAGCATTCAAGAGCCCGCCCTAACCAGCCATGAAAAACTTATCTACGTGATTGCCACAGATATAAATGGCTTTGTGCCTACCCACAATGACCAGTTCGCACACCCGTTAACTGGCGATTATGGAACCGATCTCGTTAAAAGCCGCAGTAAACGTATTTTTAACGACCGCACAGGCGCTCGTTGTGGGGCACATACCGATACGATGCTGCTGCAAACTTACAAACGGGATACAGGTGAAATCATGCATGACCTATCAGTACCTATCTTTGTTAATGGTCAGCATTGGGGCGGCATCCGAATAGGGTATAAGCCTGAAAACCACTAAACAGAGGTTTAGATCAATTAAACCGCTGTTGGCCTTATGTCACAGCGGTTTTTTGTTTTTTAGCGGTTTAACTATACACAAAGCAACTTATAATTTAGTTCACAGCATCACGCTTATAAACATATGCCAACGATGAGCGCACAGCAGAGCCACAGGATAAACAATGAGTAAATTTACTTACGCAGAGATGCCCAATAAAGACGGTTTTTTTGGTGAGTTTGGTGGTCAGATCATTCCACCGGAACTCAAGCAGATTATGGACGAAATAAACGACGCCTATGAAGAGATCCGTCAAAAGCCAGAATTCCAAGCAGAACTTGACCTACTGTTCGCAGACTACGTTGGCCGCCCAAGTCCTATTTATCATGCCAAACGGTTAAGTGAAAAACTTGGAGGCGCTCAGATCTATTTAAAGCGTGAAGACTTAAACCATACCGGCGCGCATAAAATAAACCACTGCTTAGGTGAAGCCTTACTTGCAAAGTTTATGGGCAAAACCAAAGTGATTGCAGAAACCGGCGCAGGACAACACGGTGTCGCACTCGCAACCGCCTGTGCCCTTGTCGGCATCCCGTGTGAAATACACATGGGTCAAGTCGATATCGAAAAAGAACACCCGAACGTCACTAAAATGAAGATACTCGGCTGCAAATTAGTGTCCGTCACCCAAGGTACAGCTACCCTTAAAGACGCCGTCGACAGTGCATTTGAAGAGTACCTAAAAGATCCTGTGAACTTCATCTATGCTATAGGCTCAGTGGTTGGTCCCCATCCCTTCCCTAAAATGGTTAGGGATTTTCAGAGTATTATCGGTACCGAAGCGCGCGAACAGTTCCAAGCAAAAACCAACCACCTACCCGACTATGTCACCGCCTGTGTCGGTGGTGGCTCTAATGCCATCGGTATGTTTAGCGCCTTTCTTAACGATGACAACGTCAACCTTGTGGGGATTGAGCCGGCCGGTAAAGGCCTCGATACCCAAGAACACTCCGCCACACTCACACTCGGCAAACCCAGCACCCTACACGGCATGAAGTGCTACGTTTTAGAAACCGAAGAGGGCGAACCTATGCCCGTGCATTCTATTGCATCAGGTCTAGACTACCCCGGTGTAGGCCCGCAACACAGCTACTTAAAAGACTTAGGCCGCGTGCAGTATGAAAGCGCTTCTGACCAAGAATGTTTAGACGCCTTTATGGAACTCTCTCGTATAGAGGGCATTATCCCCGCCTTAGAAAGCGCCCATGCGGTCGCGTGGGCCATGCGTAAAGCACCCTCCCTGTCAAAAGATAAAACCATCTTAGTCAACCTATCGGGCCGTGGTGATAAAGATGCTGATTACGTGGCAGAGAAGCTGGGCCTGTAATATCTGAAGCAAAAAGAAAGGATTAAATCTTTTTTATCAATCAGTTACTGGTTGACGGTAGATCTAGTCCTTTCTATCCTCCTGAAAAACCTTTCTACACGTTCGCACATTTTCTATAAGCACTAGCCCCTCACCTAATACAGCTCAAAACCAATGCATAGAATATTACTATCACATAATTAAAAACAATCAATTTAACCTATCAGATCCAGTCATGCATCATAGATCTCGTTCCCAAGCAGATGAGCTTGCCCACATATTAACGACTGGAGTTACCACAATGATTAACACAACAATTAAACCTTTCTCAGCCACTGCCTTTAAACAAGGCGAATTCGTCGAAATCACTGAGGCGGATGTTATCGGTAAATGGGCTGTTTTCTTTTTCTACCCTGCAGACTTCACATTTGTATGTCCAACTGAGCTAGAAGACCTTGCTAGCAAGTATAAAGAGCTACAAAAAATGGGCGTTGAAGTGTTTTCTGTCTCTACTGATACACACTTCTGCCACAAAGCATGGCACGACACGTCTGAAGCCATCGGCACCATCAACTACTACATGGTGGGCGATCAGACAGCGACAATCACGAACAACTTTGGCGTGCTACGTGAAGGTCAAGGCCTTGCGGATCGTGCGACTTTCTTGATCGATCCAGAAGGTGTAATTCAGGCGATGGAGATCACCGCTGAAGGTATTGGTCGTGATGCTGATGACCTAATGCGCAAAATCAAGGCGGCCCAATATGTTGCGGCTCACCCAGGTGAAGTCTGCCCCGCGAAATGGAAAGAGGGTGAAGCAACACTGGCCCCTTCCCTAGACCTTGTTGGCAAAATCTAATCCGACACCGGTAACGGGCGCCTTTACCTAAGACGTGCCATAACCCAAAAGAAACACCCACCATCAACGTGAGTAACCCCGTTGGTGGTGGGATTTACCCCGCAATTCACACATTTTTAACTCAATTCAATCCGGGTGGTGATTTATGTTAGATAGCAACATGAAACAACAACTGGGCACCTACCTTCAGAAGATCGATAATCCGATTGAGTTGACGGTGTCTATTAATGAAACGCCAAAGTCAAAAGAACTGGAAAACCTCGCACGAGAAATCGCTGAGATTTCAGACAAAATTAGCCTAACGATCAAAACCGATGACGTAGGCCGCGTGCCTCGTATGACCGTTGCTCCACAGGGTGAAATGGCCCGCGTTACCTTTGCTGGCGTGCCGATGGGCCATGAGTTCACCTCATTAATATTGGCGTTACTACAAGCCGGCGGTTACCCAAGTAAGGAAGACCCTGCGTTACAAACGCAAGCAAAACACCTATCTAAGCCGTTAAACTTTGAGGTCTACATCTCGCTGTCCTGCCATAACTGTCCGGACGTGGTTCAAGCCATAAACTTGATGGCGGTGCTTAATCCAAACATCAGCGCAACAATGATTGACGGCGGCGTCTTCCCTGACGAAGTAGACGAGCTGGGGATTATGGCCGTACCGACCCTGCTATTAAACGGCCAACCCTTTGGTAATGGCCGCATGACCTTAGAAGAGATTCTGAATAAGGTTGATGACAGTGCCGAGGAGAAACAAGCCGCAGAACTAAGCGCCAAAGCACCGTTTGACGTATTGGTTGTTGGTGGGGGTCCTGCAGGTGCATCAGCCGCAATTTACACAGCGCGTAAAGGCATTCGCACCGGTATTGTTGCTGACCGCTTTGGTGGTCAGGTGATGGACACGATGGCGATTGAAAACTTTATTTCGGTTAAAGCCACTGATGGCCCTAAGCTGGTTGCGGGTCTAGAAGAACAGGTTAAAGAATATGATATCGATGTGATGACGAACCAGCGTGCTGTAGATATCCGTGATATAGACGATGAACACGGAAAAAAGATCAAGCAAGTTGAATTGGCAAACGGTGCTGTTCTCACCGCTAAATCAATCATTCTAGCGACCGGTGCGCGCTGGCGCGAGATGAACGTACCTGGCGAAGAACAGTACAAAACGAAAGGCGTTGCTTTCTGCCCTCACTGTGATGGCCCACTCTTTAAAGGAAAACCTGTAGCAGTAATTGGCGGCGGTAACTCCGGTATAGAAGCAGCGATAGATCTGGCGGGGATTGTTGAGCATGTCACTGTTTTGGAGTTCGCTGATACTTTACGTGCTGACGCGGTATTAGTGAGAAAAGCGGAATCCCTAGCCAACATTACGATCATTAAAAATGCGATGACCACTGAGGTTCTCGGTGATGGTAACAAGGTGGTAGGACTGAGCTACCAAGATCGTAAAACAGATCAGAATCATGTGGTGGATGTTGCAGGTATCTTTGTCCAAATTGGCCTAGTACCAAACAGCGACTTTTTGAAGGACACCCTTGAGTTAAGTGATCGAGGTGAGATCGTGATTGATAGCCGTGGTCAAACCAGCCTAGCCGGTGTCTTTGCTGCAGGCGATGTCACAACGGTACCGTTTAAACAGATCATCATCTCCATGGGTGCGGGTGCAACCGCTGCCTTAGGTGCATTTGATTACCTGATTCGTCACTAATTAAACCCTCAGCTGATCCATAAAAAAACCACCGCAGTACTACGGTGGTTTTTTATCTATAGAACGCGATCTAGCGTTAATATGAACCGACTGAGTTAAGCCTTATGAGGCTTTATAAAGTTACGCAACACTAAGCGTTTCACCATATTATTAATGAGGAACCACACCAGCGCATAACCCCAAACCAATAGTGCCAACGACCAACCTATAGGTTCAACAAACCAACCGTAAACGGCAGCAAGTGTTCCAACGACTTGGGTTAGTTCTGTCGTGATAAAGAGTTTAAGGCTAGGAAAAGGACGATCCCAAAAATGACCGCTGTTACGGGTCAGGTAGATGGTCAAATGGCCAGCAACCAGTAATTTAAGAAAGATCAATGTTTGAATGGTCGGACGCGGTAACTCCCAGATTGACTCAGCAATCCAAAACAGACCAAAACTAGAGATAACCCCCAAGATACCGAGGACGCTAGAGAGTACTAAAACCCGATGCATATCCCAGCGTACGGGGTGCGGTGCCGGTTTAGCATTATCGTAAGCGATCATCATGATCGGGAAGTCATTTAATAGCGCCAGCAATACAATCATCGCGGCGGTCACAGGATAAAAATCAAACACAAGGATGGAGAGTGTCATAAACAGCAATACACGCACAGTTTCACTGATACGAAAAATAGCGTAGGCGGTCATACGCTCAAAGATACGTCTCGCCTCCTCTACCGCACTGCGAATCACACCTAAGCCCGGTTCCGTTAACACTAAGTCAGCTGCGGCGCGTGCTGCATCCGTGGCACCACTGACCGCAATCCCTACATCCGCCTGACGCAGTGCTGGGGCATCGTTTACACCGTCGCCCGTCATGCCCACTAAGTGGTCGCTGGACTGCAAGGTTTGCACTATCTCAAATTTATGTTCGGGAAAAACCTGAGCATAGCCATCACGCTCAAGGATCTCGCTTGCTGTCATTTTGTGTTCTTTAGAAAAGGCCTTGTCAGCCGTAATAAAGTGGCTACCGATCCCCAACTTACCTGCAATCTGCCGGGCAATAGCAATATGATCACCGGTGACCATTTTAACCGCTACACCGAGTTTCTTAAGGGCAGAAATGGTTGTCGCGCTATCCTCACGGGGTGGGTCATAGAGTGGCAGCAAACCCAGTACCTGCGCGGGTGCATCACCTATACGTTCGGCAACCGCCAGAGCGCGATACCCCTCTGTGGCCAGTGTATCAATCTGCTTTTCTACTGCGGATTGCGTCTCGGCCGATGCCTGCGCCCACGCCAAAATAGATTGGGGTGCCCCTTTAGCGATATAACGTTTTTCCCCCTCCAGTGTTACCTCGACCTCCGCAATTTTGCTCACGGGGTTAAACGGCGTGAAGAGATCAATCCGAGCCTGATCTAAATTTTCGGCATGATCTAGGGCGCTAAGAATAGAGCTATCGATTGGATCATTACTCTCTGGCTCACAGGCTAGCGCGGCGGCAAATAACACCCGCTCGGCCTGTTCAGCCTCAACCAATGCGGGCGTTCCCACAACTAATCGATTTTGGGTTAATGTCCCTGTTTTATCTGAACAGAGCACATCAATCCCAGCCAACTCTTCAATCGCAGCAAGATGAGAAACGATGGAGCCTAAGCGGCTTAATGTCATCGCACCAACGGCTAAAGTCACCGACAGCACAGCAGGCAGTGCCACAGGAATCGCGGCTATCGTTAAAATAAGCGAGAACTGCAGAGTCTCAAGCAGCGGATCACCCCGGAACCAGCCATAGATCAAGATCACGGCTACCAGCACAAGTGTCGCCACAATTAAGGCATTACCGATCTTTAAAACCGCCTGCTGAAAATGTGATGGTGCGCCCGCCTGTTCGACCAGTGCGGCCGTTTTACCAAAATAGGTTCTCATCCCTGTCGCGGTGACCACCGCTGTCATCTCACCTAAACGTACAATGGAGCCAGAATACGCTACATCTTTGGCCGCTTTATCAACAGGCAGTGATTCACCCGTCAAGGCGGATTGGTCAATGGAAAGCCCTGCACCTTTCAGTAACTCAACATCGGCGGGAACCACATCACCCAGTTTTAGATGGATGAGGTCACCGGGAACAAGCTCGCGCGCAGGTAGATCATGCCAACGACCATCACGCAGCACCCGCGCTGACGTAGCAAGTTTTTTCTTTAACAGTTCAACTGCATTATCTGCTTTACGCTCCTGCCAAAAGGCGACCCCGGCGTTCACAGCAAGCATGGTAAGAATAATCAAAAAGTCAGGCCAGTCCTGAGCCAGTGCAGAGAGTACGGCCGCCGCTTCAATCATCCAAGGGATAGGCCCCCAGAAGTAAGAGAGGATTTTCCGCAGCGGACTCTCTTTCTGTTCGATAATTTCGTTTGGGCCATGCTCCGTCAACAGGCGATTCGCCTCGTCTGATGAGAGCCCGCCGTTAACTGGAGCCGATTCGGAAGCCGTATGCAGATCATTAAGCATGATTCTTCCCCTTAGTCTTGCAACACGTAGGTACCTGGTGCATCACAAATAGGTTGCAACGCCTCGTCTCCGCTAAAAGACGGCTCGATTAAGTCGCCAGAGCGATCCTTCAACCAACCGGCCAACTCAGGCCACCACGATCCTTCTTGTGCTTCATGTTCAGCAAACCACGTATCAGGATCTTGATAACGATCATCATGTTTACGGGTGGCCATTCGATAACGGCGACGGGGATGGCCTGGCTCGGAAACGATACCGGCATTGTGTCCACCGCTGGTCAATAGGAACGTCACATCGGTATCAGCAAGTAGGTGTAATTTGTAAACCGAACGCCAAGGCGCGACATGGTCTCGCTCTGTACCCACGGCAAAAACAGGCACCCGAATATCCGAGACCGCAATCGGCCGGTTATCGACAATGTATCGGCCTTCAGCCAGTGCATTATTCAAGAAGAGTTGACGTAGATACTGCGAGTGCATCTGGTAAGGCATACGGGTCGCATCGCTGTTCCATGCCATGAGGTCGTTCATTTTCGCCCGCTCCCCCATAAGGTAATCATGCACCATACGTGACCAAATCAAGTCATTGGAACGTAGTAGCTGGAAGGCTCCGGCCATCTGTTTTGTATCTAAGTAGCCCTGTTCCCACATCATGTCTTCAAGGAAAGTGACCTGACTTTCATTGATAAAGAGCATCAATTCACCCGCTTCGGTGAAATCAGTTTGAGCCGCAAATAATGAGAGGGTTTTAAAACGCTCATCAGCGTCACGCGCCATGGCTGCCGCCGCGATAGAAAGGAGTGTTCCGCCTAAGCAGTAACCAACGCCATGAACCCGCTGCCCTCCCGTAATCCTGTCGATCTGATCCAGTGCGTCCATAATACCGAGGTTTCGGTAGTCATCCATGCCTAGGTCACGATCATCAGAATCGGGGTTTTTCCATGACACCATGAACACGGTAAAGCCCTGCTCCGTCAGGTATTTAACCAGTGAGTTTTCTGGCGATAGGTCAAGAATATAGTATTTCATAATCCACGCCGGCACGATGAAAATAGGCTCAGGGTGCACCGTTTCCGTAACCGCGTCATACTGAATAAGCTCGATTAAACGGTTGCGATAAACCACCTTGCCCGGTGTGACCGCGAGGTTTTTACCGACTTGAAACCCTTCAGTCCCCGCAGGTTTTTGATCATTAAGCGTGCGCTGCAAGTCATCTAGGAAGTTTTGCATTCCGCGCTGTAAATTCTGCCCGCTCTCTTTTTGTGTTTGTTCTAACAATTCAGGGTTGGTGAACAGATAATTAGAGGGCGAGAAAAGATCTAGGATCTGGCGTGTTGCGAACTCCACCACATTCTCATGCTGCTTAGTAACCCCTCGCACACCGGTCGTTGCGTTGTACCACCACTGTTGGTTTAACAGAAAGGATTGATAAAAAAGATTGTATGGCCATTTCTGCCACGCCTCTCCGCTAAACCTCTTATCTTGCGGTAATGGATCGATACAAGGGCAAGGAGACGCGGTTTCAGGATTAACACCCGGTGCACAAAAACCAGCATAATTAGCTAGACGTATCGCTTTTTTAGCGGCCTTTTCGACCAACTGAATCTGCTTACCCGGCGCTGTCATCAGATGTGCAGCCCAATCCGTATACGCCGCTGACAAACCACTCGGTGACAGGCCTCCCGTTATATGGGACATAGCTGCGTTGACACTTTTATCCATGGTTTCCTGAAACGAAAGCGGGGAATATGTCTCTTTACCTAACAGCGGCGTTAAATGACGCCTGCTGTTCACGGGAGACTGATGAGCAGCATTGGCGTGACGGGTAATATCCGTCACCGCCCCCTCTTCACTCACTTTATGATTATCCTCTGTTGAGTGAGTATCAGTAGCGCCAACCGATTTTAACGAGTGCGAGTCCATCCTAAATTCCTCTTCTTTTATGGAATATTCTGTTCTCTATCTATCTTCATTGTAGTAGAAATGCTGCATCGCAACATTGAGATAAGTTAAGTTTATAAGCTTTATTACTTAACATGTAAAGTATTTAGCGTAACGCGCATTATCGGTGGTTCTGATGGAGGCGCTTATGGGTGGGGAGAGGTTATAGAAATAGCTATAAACATAGTGATGGAGGCAACGACACGGAAGGGAGGCTGTTAAGCGGTGAGTACCGCCGCCCCCCATCATTAAGGTGGCCGGAAATCTCTAGCGGCTCACCGCGATAGAACGGCGAAACAGTGCTAGGCTAGCACTGAAGAAGATCCCACCGAGTGCAATAATTGTGAGCAACTGCGGCCATATAATCGTGATATCAGCCCCCCTAAACACCACTGCCTGAGCAAATGACATATAGTGACGCGACGGTAAAAACCATGTCACTGGCTGAATAATTTCAGGCTGGCTTTCAATCGGCGTCAAACCACCGGAAAGCATCGTAATGGGTATGATGACCATGATCATCAACAGGGCGAATTGCGCCATTGTGCGTGCAATCGTACCCAAGAAAATACCGATAGCCGCGGCCGCAAACAGATAAAGTGTTGTCCCCCCTACTAACAATAAGCGAGAACCACTGATCGGCACGTCCAAAATCGTTTCGACCACAAAGAGCATGGACAATGAGAACGCGACCAGAATAATCAGCCCATTGGCCCACACCTTAGACATCACAATCTGAAATGAGCTAAGCGGCATAACCAACAGATGCTCTATGGTGCCATGTTCACGTTCGCGCAGTAGTGCAGCCCCCGTCAAGATAATCGTAATCATCGAGATTTGATTAATCAGGGCATTCATGGCACCAAACCACATGCCGGTGCCATTCGGATTAAACGCGCGACGCTGCACTAAGGTCACCGGATAAGCGGTTGTTTCATCCGAGCGGTTTATAAAATGGTTTACCTCATCCACGATAATATTTTGAATATAGCTGTTACCCAGACTGGCTTGTGTAACCGCTGTCGCATCGATATTGATCTGCACACTTGGCTGACGGCCTCGACGTACATCCTCTTCAAACATTGGGGGAATCTCAACCACAAACATAAAGCGGTCCAGGTCCATTGATGCATCCACTTCGTCAGCTAAAATAAGCACCGGCGTTTTAAAATACGGAGGATAGAGCGCGTTTGCGATCGCCCGCGAGAGTGTCGAATGATCCTCATCCACGATGGCAATAGAGGCGTTATTGACGGACTCACTGGTCGCGGTGGCCTGCGAATAGATCGCTAAGCTAAACGAATAGATGATCAGCATGACCATCACCACGTCGCTAAAAACACTGCGTAGCTCTTTAGTGCCTAACCAGACGATATTGATCCACGTTTTCATCGATCAGGCCTCCTGCTTTTTCAGGAACACAGCTGCAATGGCAACCAGAACAGGTCCAAAGAAGGCGAGTACAACAACATCCCCCATGAGCTCGGAAAGGCCTAACCCTTTAGTAAAGGCAGCAACACTCAGGTGCATGTAGTATGTCGCCGGCCAGAGCAGACCAATCAGGTATCCGCCCCCCTCCATAGTTGATGTTGGCTGGACTAATCCCGAGAAGTTAATGGTGGGCATAATAGACAGAATCGCAGTGGCAAAAACAGCCGCCACTTGTGATTTAGTCACAGTAGAGATCAGCAAACCAAAACTGGTCGCCGCAAAAACATAGAGCAACGCCCCTAATCCCAACCCGAGTAAGCTCCCTTTTAGCGGCACCCCTAATAGAAACACCACCAGCAACGTGAGGATAACAAAGTTAACCATACCTATTCCGATATAGGGCAGCTGTTTACCGATCAGAAATTCAATCCGGTTTGTTGGCGTTACATAAAAATTGGTAATTGTGCCGATCTCTTTTTCACGCGCCATACTGACCGCCATTAATATCGCGGGGAACAGTAATAGCAGCATGGCCGGCGTTTTAGGGCCAATAGAGTAAATCGTCTCAAATGATGGGTTATAACGGTAACGTGGCTCAAGTGTGACCTTTGATACTGCACTCGCATCCACACCCGCATTAGTCGCCAACTGTGTTAAGTAATGGATATGTGCACCGCTTACATAACCGGCAATGGTTCCTGCACGGGTGGTATTTGCACCATCAATCCACGCGGATACACTCGGTGTTTCACCTTTTTTAAGGTTACGGCCAAAGCCCGATGGGATCTCAATCGCCAACGTAATGTCGTTCGACTTCAAGCGCCGTTCAAGCTCATCTTTACTCGTTAATGCGGGCTGTTCACTAAAATAACGGGAGCCCTCAAAATTACTTAAATACTCACGACTTTCCGGTGTACGGTCGTTATCAAGTGCAGCATAGGTCAGGTTCTCCACATCAAGCGAGATACCATAGGCAATCACGATTAATAACAGTGAGCTACCCAGAAAGGCAAAGGCCATACGCACGGGGTCACGCATCACCTCCATGATCTCTCGATAACTGTATGCCAGTAGTCGATTCAGACTAAACCCTTGGGACTTTTTATTAACCCTAACATGGTCCGCTGCACCCGTGATAACAGCCGATTCCTCGGTTAACGCGCTATCAGTGCTCACTACGTCCGCAGGCTCGGCGGCCTCAACGCCTTTATCGTCCTTATCCTTTTCGCCAATCGCATCTTCAAGGTAGCCGATAAAGGCTTCTTCCAATGACGCTGCTCCTTTAGCCTCAACTAAGTGTTGAGGTTTATCGTAGACCAGCACCTGACCGGCATGCATCAGTGAGATACGATCACAGCGCAGCGCTTCGTTCATAAAGTGGGTGGAGATGAAGATGGTCACGTTGTCTTCCCGTGACAGCTGTACTAAAAGCTCCCAAAAGCCATCACGTGCAACGGGGTCAACACCCGATGTAGGCTCATCAAGAATCAGCATTTCCGGCTCATGAATAACCGCAACCGCTAACGACAACCGCTGGCGCATACCTAAAGGAAGAGAGGACGCAAGGGCATCCATATACTCACCTAAGCTAAAACGCTCGACCAAGGCGTCAATACGCTCAACAGTTTTTTCCGCTGTTAAATGGAATAAGCGCGCATGTAACGTCAGGTTTTGTGCCACCGTCAACTCACCATACAGAGAAAACGCCTGAGTCATAAATCCAACACGTTTACGCGTTTCCAAATCACCGGCATTGACGGGCTGACCAAATAGAAAGGCTTCGCCTTCAGAGACCGGCAGCAGACCAGTCAGCATCTTCATGGTTGTTGTTTTGCCACAGCCATTCGATCCTAAAAAACCAAAGATCTCCCCTGCTTGTATCTCAAAACTAACATTATTAACGGCCGTAAAATCCCCAAACCGTCGAGTGAGCCCCTTAGCAACAATGGCAGGTTTGCCCTCCCGCGCCTCCAAAGGAGGAATCACTAATTCATTCATGTCGCCCCGTTTACTTTCAGGCAACAAACGTACAAAAGCCGTTTCCAGATCAGCGGCATCGGTTTTCGCTTTGAGCGCCTCTGGCGTACCAGTATCAAGCACTTGGCCCGCATCCATCGCAACGAGCCAGTCAAACCCTTCCGCTTCATCCATGTAAGCCGTAGACACCAGCACGCTCATCGTAGGACGTTCTTTACGGATCGTAGCGATTAATGCCCAGAACTGGCGGCGTGACAGAGGGTCTACACCGGTTGTTGGCTCATCTAATATCAATAGGTCAGGATCATGTATCAGGGAGCAGCAAAGGCCTAGCTTCTGTTTCATCCCCCCAGATAATTTACCCGCCTGTCGCGATAAAAAGGGGTGTAGCCCTGTTGCTTTCGTTAACCGCTCAATCCGCGCTTTACGCTCAGATAACGTCTGCCCAAAAAGCTTACCGAAAAAGTCGAGGTTTTCCTCAACGCTCAGCTCCGCATAGAGGTTTTTACCTAGCCCTTGCGGCATATAGGCAATCCCCGGCCCCACCGCTTTACGGTGGGCTGCTGACGCCATATCGCCACCGAGGACTTCAAGCTGGCCTTTTTGCAGTTTTCGCGCCCCAGAGATGAGCCCCATCAGCGTTGACTTACCAACACCATCGGGCCCTAACAGCCCAACCATAAGGCCCGCTGGGATATCCAGCGTTATATTATCAACCGCATGGGTCTTTTTATAAACATGTGTAACACCCTGAATACGGGCGATCGGGCAACCTTGTTCAGCCATGATAGGCTCCCGTTAATGCGTACTGGTGTTGGCTGGATTCATTTTTGTTGGCAGTTTCTGGAGAAATTCTGGCCACGCTGATAGTTCATCACCTGGCAATGGAGCAAGACGAATATAAGCGACACCTCGGACCCCCGTTTTAACACGGTCGATATACGCCTGCACTAAGGTTTCGGGTACGCGCACCTTAACTCGGAACATCAATTTTTCCCGTTCGCTCGCAGTCTCAACCTCTTTTGGTGTGAATTGAGATTCCGGCGACACAAAGCTCACAGTGGCAGGAATAGCAACATCAAGAATATCAAGTTTCACCCGTGCTTCAGCACCGATCGATACACGATGGGCTTGGGATGATGGCAAGAATGTTTCCATGTAAACATCCGACAGATTCACCAGCGTTAAAACTTTACCCCCACTGCCTAACACCTCGCCGGGTTCAGAAAGGCGATATAACACCCGTCCTAAACTAGGAGACACTAACGTGGCATCATCAATCTGTGTCTGAATACCTTGGGCATCCGCACGTGCAGCATCAACATTGCGTTGCTGGGATATCAGTGTCGCCTCAGCAGCTTTTAAATTAGCCTTAGCAACGGCAACGTCACTCACATGGGTATCATAAGCCTCTTTACTGGTATGGCCTTTCTTAACAAGTTCCCGTGCGCGGCTTAACTCCTGTTCGGCTAAAATGAGCTTAGCCTTAGCTTGGGCAATAGAAGCCTCCGCTGCTGCAACTTGACTTTCAGCACTCGCAATCACCGCCTCGGCACGTAGTAACTGGGCCTTTAATTGCGCGGTATCAATGGTTGCCACAACCTGACCTTCGGTCACAAGATCCCCCTCTTGTGCCACCACTGATTCCACTCGTCCAGCGATCTTTGTTGCGATATCCACTTGTACAGCTTCGATCCGACCATTACCCGAGGCAATATCTGCCGGTAGCGCAGGTGCTTGAAAATACTGCCACAAAAGCCCACCGCCAGCAGCGACCAGTATAAGAGCCACGACAATTATTATTCGCTTCACGCTTTTCTCCATTATCCAAAATTCGTCAACTGATTATTGTTGAATCGTTGTGTGCGTCAATTACCAATCATTTCAGTACCGCTATTTTCTATAATCGGCATATTTGATCATCAGGAAGGAATACGCAAACTCATCAATCGTTACATTGAGTGCGTAGTGATTTCACATGTCGTGTCATCGAAAAAAGCTTCATTGAAACGTTTTATCGAAAAATTAACCTAAAAGTAGTATCAAACGAACGGGCTGGCATTTCCTTGATTTCAATCACCTGAAAATCTAACAGCTAAACCCTGCGACACAGCAGATGGCATATTCAGCCACAGCGTGGGTAAAACACAGTAAGGGAAGTATCCGATTCGCCGCTATGTAAGCAGGCTCCACACCCATTAATCCAGAACGGACAGTAAAAACTAAATTAGCATAGCCAAATTTAAGATTCAAACCCCTATTTATCATACAGACTAAGCGGTGCCCGCAGTTATTCCATTCCGTGTAACCCCTTATTGAGAATCAGCGACCACATACCCCAGCGACAAAAGCCAACATCAGAAAAAACAATAATCCATCACTCTTTTAGTGCGATGCCTACAAAATTATAAGTTATGTTATATTATAATGATTTATTTAATGAGAACAGGTGATTTCAGTGGGTGCCGCAGAGCCAGTCAACAATACAACTTATTTAAGCCATGACCTGTGTGAACATAATCATGTGACAGGAGACACGCCTGAAGCGATGACAGCAATTTACCAAGAACAGATCAATATAGTTGTCGTACAACGGTCACTACCTGATGAGATCGCGCGCTATTGCCAAGCGCTCATCGAGTGCCAGCCTCATTTTAATCTGCGCTCAGTAATAAACCCTAAGACCGCAGAAGCATCACTCAAATCCTCACTACCGAACGTGTCGGGCCACACAGCATTTTTAGACGATCTCGTTTTATTAGTAGAGATGTATAGCTGCCTGTTCGAGCTTGATGAGGTAGGCCTAAGATTACAGGTGTTAGATCGTGCTATGTGCCCTCGCTTTCATATAGATAAATTAGGCTGTCGCCTCGTTAGCACTTATCAAGGACCGGGCACCGAATGGCTGCGCAATAGTGATGTGGATCGTAGCAAACTCGGAGCAGGTAACATGGGATTAAGCGATGATGCCTCAGGTCTATACTCCCAAGCAGTTGACATTCAACAAGTAAACACAGGTGATATTGTTCTTCTAAAGGGCGAAGGTTGGTATGGCAATGAAGGGTTAGGAGCCGTTCATCGATCTCCTGCGGTAAAGCAAGGTGAGAAACGCGTCGTGCTCACAATGGATTTTGCCTGAGTAAAGATAACCCACTGCGCCCACTAGGCGATGCAGTGCCATTATCATGGTTATAGGCATGGGCGGATAAATACAACCGCCCCCTCTTTTAAAGATTAAAAATAAACGGCCTATAAAAAGTTAAGGGGGATTTTTAAATATTGCATCCCGTTACTTTCAGCTTTAGGGAGCTCCCCTGCTCGGATATTCACTTGAACAGAGGGAAACAGGAGTTGCGGCGCCTCTAAGGTTTTATCACGGCGATTACGTGCACGAATAAATGCCGCTTGGTCCACTTTATCATTTAAGTTCATATTGGTTTAGACCAGATCATTTTTCGGGCCAATAAAAATAATCTATATAGACGGAATAACCAGGTCAGGCATTAATGGACAAAGGCGTAGCGCCTTAAAACTGCACAATTAAACAGCAACACAATCAGACACTTCTGTGCGATCTCCCTAAATCTTTATACATTTCGCTTTCACAGCTTATGCTCTATATTGAAGTTGTAATTATAGTTTTAGGGACAATAAAATAATGAAAACAAGTCTATTCCATAGCATTAGGTTTAAATTATCGACCGCTATGGTCGTCCTCATGGTAGCCATAGTATTGATTACCTGTTCAGCAAAATTACTCACCGATGAACTAAAAGCAGGGATCAATCGCTTTGGTACAAACTACTTACCCGCGATGTCCGCCATACTTAATGCCGATAGGGATCTCTATCAAGCAAAAGAAGCAGAATTAAACTACCTACTGGGCACACGCGATAAGTCGGTAAAAGATAGTTTTGAAGAGAATGCGCAGCAAGCATTTGACCGTATGAACCAATACAGAGAGTTGATGCGGGCATACCCTGATATTATGGGTCAGTTAAATACATTTGATACCGCATTTAATGATTGGAAGGTAAAAGCAGATAAAGTATTCGACTTAGTTGATAGTGGACGCCTAGACGCAGCTCAGCGTTTGAGCAGTGAAGAAACCAACCCTGCATTTCAACACCTCCGTGATCTCTATAACCTGGCAGGGGAAGAGCTCGATACCAAATCACATAATAAACGCGTGGAATTGGCCGAAAAAATTGAGGAGGTCACGCTTGGCTTAAGCCTCTTTATTCTAGTTATTTTAGTGATTGCAGGCGCCCTCACTTATTTCACACCTAAGCTGTTGGTTAATAGCATCACAAGATTAACCGCCAATATTAAAGAGATCAGCCAAGGTAATGGTGACCTGACACTACGCATAAACTCCGAACGTAAGGATGAGTTAGGTGAACTCGCCAATGCGTTTGATAATTTTATTGCCAATTTAGAAACACTGATCACAGATATTCGTCAGCGAGCATCACTTATGAATGCCGACTCGAAGTCCCTACAAGACTCGGCCAACAGCAGCATGGATATCGTCAATAAACAAAGCCATGGTGTTGAGATGATCGCCTCTGCTGTATACGAGTTCAATACAGCGATACGAGAAGTTGCGGAGCATGCACAGCAAACGTCGTCAGAATCAGCTAAAACGGTTGAGATCAGCCGTCAAGGCCGGAGCATTATTGATGACTCCGTCATCCAAATTCAACACTTGTCACGCTCAGTATCCAATGCCGAAGAGGTCATTTCAAAACTTGCATTAGAATCTGAAAACATCGCCTCGGTGTTGGACGTGATTAGGGGAATAGCCGATCAAACAAACCTGCTTGCCCTAAACGCAGCTATTGAAGCAGCGCGCGCGGGAGACCATGGACGTGGCTTTGCGGTGGTATCCGATGAGGTGAGATCACTTGCCAGTAAAACCCAAGCCTCCACTGAAGAGATCCAATCAATGATTGAGCGACTTCAATCGGGTGTCAGTCAGGCGGTGTCATCCATTAGAGATGGATCTTCACAAGTCTCGACGTCTGTGGAGTTAGTAGAAAGCACACAAGATATTTTAAATAACATTGGGGGCTCAGCGAACCAAGTGAATGATATGGCGACACAGATTGCCACCGCAACCGAGCAACAAAGCCAAGTCACCGATGAGATCAATCAGAACTTAACCCACCTTAATGATCAAAACCAAATAGCTAAAGAGCTATCACAAAACTCATTAGGCATTGCCACTAGCTTTAAGAATATGGCTGAAGATCTGTTTAATAAAATGAAACGCTTCACCGTTAGTTAAGCGCCTAGAAAAAAAGGGGGGACAACGCCCCCCCTAAATGCAGGTCCTCAATTAACATGAGGATGGAAGCAATAAAACGTAAACATCACGCTCAGGGGTCAATCGAGGGATAACTTACAAATCACTCAAATGAGTAACCCCATCTACGCGGGCATCTCCCTCAAAACACCCACGCGCTTAACCCTTAGTTTTTCAATAAGTTTTCACGTGTCACAAAATCTAACGTGTCGTTTAAGCCTAATGAGAACTTCTCAATCATCTCATCTACTTGTGCTCGGTCAATAATGAGTGGCGGACAGAAGGCTAATGACGATCCCGCAACCGCACGGGTAATCATGCCGTGGTTTTGACACGCTTGCATAGCAAAGCCACCTACAGCCCCTCCGTTAAACGCTTCACCGCTTTGCTTATTCGCGACTAACTCAACCGCTGCGATCATCCCTTTACCCCGAATCTCACCAACTAATGGGTGATCTTGGAATTCACGGAGTCGTTTTTGCATGTAATCACCGATTTCAGCAGCATGCGTAAAAATGTTATCACGCTCGTAGATCTCTAATGTTTTCAGCGCAACAGCACATGAGACTGGATGGCCTGAATAGGTATAGCCATGTCCAAACACGCCCACTTGGGCGCTCGGTTCAATCATCGCTTCATACATATCACCCTTAATGACCGCCGCACTAATGGGCATGTAAGCAGACGATAGCTGTTTAGCTAATGTCATCATATCGGGCTTTTCAATATTCATGGTGGTACAGCCGAAATCGTTACCCGTACGACCAAAGCCCGTTATCACCTCGTCCGCCCAAAATAAAATATCGTACTTATTAAGAATCGCCTGAATTTTTTCGTAATAACCTGCGGGCGGCACGATAACACCACTGGCACCCGTAATCGGTTCAGCGATAAAGGCTGCAATGGTATCTGCCCCCTCTTTTAAAATAAGCTGCTCTAGATTATGGGTAATGCGATCAACAAACTCCGCTTCGGATTCACCCGCCAAGGCACCACGGTAGTAATGGGGTGCATCCGTACGCAAAATACCTAATGCCTCAAATGGAAGGTCAAAGTGGGTATGGTTAGGTACTAAACCTGTCAAAGAGGCTGAAGCTACCGTCACTCCATGATAGGCACGATCACGGGCAATAATCTTAAACTTTTCAGGTTTACCGATGGCATTAAAATAGTAACGCAGCATTTTTATATGGCTATCATTCGCATCACTACCTGAGTTGCCAAAGAACACTTTTGCGTTTTCAACTGGCACCATGGAAGTTAACTTATCAGCTAAGTCCATACCCACCTGATGCGTTTTACCACCAAACATATGGGAGAATGAGAGTTTCCCCACCTGCTCATTAACCGTCTCAATTAACTCACGGTTGTTGTAGCCTAAAGAGGTACACCACAAACCAGCTAGCGCCTCGAAATACTGCTTACCCTGATTATCATAAACGTAAGCACCGTCACCACGCTCTAGTGTCAGAGTTTCTGTCGCTTTGAGGTTTGTTGTAGGATAAATAATTGTGCTCATAAAATGCCCCTTATAGACCGCCCATGCAGATATATTTAGTTTCTAGATAATCATCTAAGCCATATTTTGAACCTTCACGCCCTTGGCCAGACTCTTTAACGCCACCGAATGGAATAATCTCGGAGCTGATCATGGTTTCATTCACACCCACCATGCCGTACTCAATACCTTCAGATACTCGCCAGATCCGCCCAAGGTCGTTGGTATAAACATAAGATGCCAAACCAAACTCTGTATCATTAGCCATCGCTATCGCCTCCTCCTCAGTATCAAACTTGAAGATCGGCGCCACAGGACCAAAGATCTCTTCCTTAAATAAGCGCATGGCCTGTGTGACATGGGTTAATACCGTTGGCTCGTAGAAGTGTGAACCCTGATTACTGACCTTTCCGCCGGTAACAACATGAGCCCCTTCCGCCACAGCCGCTAAAACTTTGGCGTGAATTTCAGTGGCCGCTTTTTCAGTAATAACAGGACCGTGGGTTGATGCTTCATCCAATCCATTCCCCAGTTGAAACTGATTGACGGCGGCAGAGAACCGCTCAACAAACGCATCGTAAACCCCTGCCTGCACTAAAAAACGATTAGCACAGATACAGGTTTGCCCTGAGTTACGGTATTTAGAAACCAAGGCACCTGCGACCGCCTTTTCAAGGTCGGCATCATCAAAAATAATAACGGGGGCATTGCCGCCCAATTCCATTGAGGTGCGTTTTACTGTGTCGGCACATTGTTTCATTAACAATTTACCCACCCCAGTGGAGCCGGTGAATGTTACTTTTTTAACAACGGGATTTGAGGTCATCTCTCCACCGACAGCCGGAGCATCAAGCGTAGGCAGTACACTAAATAAGCCAGCAGGTACACCTGCACGTTCTGCCAGTTCGACTAACGCCAAGGCAGATAAAGGTGTCTCCGCAGCGGGTTTCAACACCATGGCACAGCCCACCGCTAACGCTGGTGCAACTTTTCGTGTAATCATGGCGTTAGGGAAGTTCCACGGCGTAATTGCAGCAACAACACCTACCGGTTGTTTGATCACAATACTTCTGCGATCCGCAGTCGATGGCAACACATCGCCATAAACACGTTTACCCTCTTCTGCAAACCACTTCAAAAATGAAGCGCCATAAAGCACCTCTCCACGCGATTCAAAAAGCGGTTTTCCCTGCTCCGCAGTCATAATCACAGCGAGGTCTTCTTGATGATCCAGAATCAACTGATACCAACGCTCTAACACCTCTGAACGCGTTTTAGCGGGTACTTGCTTCCATGTCTGCATCGCTTTGTCTGCCGCGGCAATGGCTCTTTTTGTTTCGTGAACACCAACACTCGCCACGTCGGAGATCACGTCACCTGTCGCTGGGTTAATAACGGAAAACGTCTGCCCTTGATCAGCATCAACCCAAGCGCCATCGATATAGGCTTTGTTTTTTAACAGGGATGGATCCTTTAAATTCAGTGTCATTTCTTATTCTCCTGCATACGCTCTATGCGTTATGTCGTCGTACATAGCTATTTATAGATTGCATATACTTTTGCTTATATAATTATTTATAAAAGCTTATATTTGTATTTATAAATGTATAAAAGGTTATTATGGGACGTAAAAAAGCAGCGCTCTCTGGGCAACTCGCTGATATGGATCTAAAGCTTCTGAGGGTTTTTAAAGCCGTCGTTGAAGCGGGTGGGTTTACCCCTGCTGAGATCCAACTCAATCTTGCTAACTCAACCATATCCAATTACATCTCCGATCTTGAAAAGCGCCTTGATATGCGCCTTTGCGAGCGGGGCCGCGCGGGCTTTTCATTAACAGAACATGGACAGTCGGTTTACCGTGCAACCTTGGAACTGCTTAATGCTGTCGAGCAATTTAAGAACAGTATTAACCGCTCTCATAACCGGATTATGGGTGATCTACATCTGGGTTTTGCCGAGCATATGCTGGGCGCCCATAAATCGTGCATCGTTAAAGCACTCGCGCTGTTTTCAACACAGGCGCCTGAGGTTAATATCCGCATCAGCACGATGGGTGCAGATGAGGTTATCTCATCCTTACTTGACCATAAGGTTGATATTGGTATCACCGTAATGAGTCAGACCTACTCTGAGCTATCTAGCCTGAAACTCTTCGACGAGGAGATGCTTCTCTATTGCGCAGAAAGCCACCCCTTGTATGAACAGGCCGAAACCGTAAGTTATGACCAACTACGTCACTACCGCTTTGTCGAATCACCTCGCCTACTACCTGGCCGTGAAGTGCACCCTGATAGTCAACAATGGAATACTCAAGCAAAAGCTCACCATCAGGAAGCCCGTGCGTCCCTGATTCTCAGCGGTCATTATCTTGGCTTTCTCCCCAGCCATTTAGTAACAAGCTGGAACTTAGATAAACAACTCAAACCGTTGTTGGCTGATCGTTATGGTTATAGCAACACCTTTAAAGCCTTATGGCGAAGCAGCCAAAGTAAGCAGATTATTATTAAGCTCTTCCGGCAGTGCCTTAACGAATCACTGATGTGATTCGTTGTCACGTACGACAAAAACAGAACACGCGGCATGGCGTACCACCCGCTCCGCATTAGAGCCAATAAAGTAGCTACTAATCCCCGGCTTCTTTGCCATCATCACGATGGCGTCGTTTTTTAGTTCTAATGCCACCTCAAGAATCTGATCATGGGCGGTCCCTCTTCGGCAGTGCGTTTTAACCACCACGTTGTCAGGCACATCCACCAGTAGTTGTGACATTTCACTCAAGGCTTCCTCTTTGTGCAGCGCTAAATTGCTCTGTTCAAAGTTAGGATAGGCCGCGCGATGAACAAAGCTTTGATCAACATAAAGTAGATGAACCGTCGCAGGCTGCCCTGCCGTCAAGGCTATTGCCACATTAGCGAGTTCAACAGCCTGACTTTTATGGGATAAATCCAGGGGTATCAGAATATTTTGGTACATGTATCCCTCCTTAGCTCATCACTTTATTAGGTAGCCACAACACAATTTCTGGAAAAACCATGCACAGAATCAAAACGGTAAGGTTGAGTACAATAAACGGTGTCACCGATTTATAGATCTCAGACATACCGATGCCTGGCGGCGCAATGCCTTTCAGGTAAAAGAGCGCAAAACCATAAGGAGGTGTTTGAACAGCAATCAAAATATTAAGTATCATTAAGACACCAAACCAGATCGGGTCATAACCCAGTGAAACCGCGATCGGTGTAAATAAAGGTGCGCACATCAGTACGATAATGAACTCATCAATGATAAATCCCAGTAACAGCATAATGAGCTGAAACATGATGATAATCATAATCGGAGGGAGGTCTAACTCAGCGGTAAAGCCTGCCACCATACTCTGAACCCCCATCAAGAGATGGAAATTACTGAATACCGATGCACCAAAAATAATCCACATCGCAACACTGACTAAGGTAGCTGTCTGGAAGCCGGCGGTCATAAACATCTCAACTTTGAAACGTTTAAACAATATCGCCAACACAATAGCACCGACCACGCCGATAGCACCTGACTCTGTCGGCGTTGCGATCCCTGTAACAATACTGCCCAATACCACCACAATAAGTAGCATCGAAAATAAACCATCACGGGCAACCCTGAATTTTTCAGCGCCTTTTAGTGTAGGAAAATCAGCGTTATCCATATCCCTTGGTGCACGGTCTGGGTAGATACGGCAACTAATGACAACGTATAGAACCATCATTACCACCGTCAGTAATGCCGGCATCATCGCCCCTAAAAACATGCGACCGACCGAGTTCTGAGTCGATGCAGCGAACATAATCATAGGGATACTGGGCGGAATAAGGATACCTAAACCACCGCCGGCCATAATAACGCCTAGCGCCAACCGCTGATTATAGCCACGCTCAAGCATTGGCCTTAAAGCAATACTGCCGGAGGTCATAATACCCGCGCCAATAATACCCACCATAGCACCAATCATAGAGCAGACGCCGATGACACTAACCGCTAGCGAGCCGCGAACACGACCAATCAACATTTGGCTGAAATTGAACATGGCGTCGCCAATCCCTGACTTGGTCAGTAACTGCCCCATATAGATATACAACGGTATAGCCAGCAGAATAAAACTGAAATAGGTCGCCTCTAACGTCGTAGGTATCACATTATAAATGCCATCCCCCCACGTCATATAACCGATCATCATCGCGATACCACCTAGGGCTAAACCAACCGGCGCACCTAAGGCGAAAAATACTAAAATACAAAACAGCAACACCAGTGTTAAGAGTTCAATTCCCATCACGGTTCTCCTCTTCAATTAACACTCGGCTTGTCACGATATAGAAAAGTTCATTGAGTAAATCACGAGACAGTTGAGCAATAAAAAGGCCAGCAGCAATGATCATCATGACCCAAAAATGGAACATTGGGGGTGCCCACTCTGTCTGACGACGATAGTCAAACTCGATAGCCTCTTCATACTTTCCAACACTGACCATGATAATAATGACAAGAAAGAAAATACCGAGCGAAAAGGAGATCAGATTGAACACTGAACGGGTTTTGTGTGAAACCTTAAGGTACAAAATATCTACATTGATATGAGCGCGTTTTTGCTGTGCATAAGCACCACCTAACGCAGCCATATAACCAAACATAAATAAAGATAGATCGAACGCCCAAACAGTTGGGCTACCCAGCGCGTAACGTGAAAAAACTTCGTATGCAACAACAAACGCCAACAAAGGCATAAGTAACGAAGCCAGTCGGCCCGCTATCATCACAATAACATCGATGAACGAGCAGAGTTTTATGAGGATTATCTCAAACATAAGGATACCTTCAACAAACAAGGGGCTCCCATCGTTTACTTGATGAAAGACCCCTTTGTTTAATCCGTGCTATTTACTGGCTTGGCTATCACGAAGAATATCGATTAGCTGTTTGCTGAATTTGTCCTGAGAAGCATACTCTTCCCATAAACCGGCACCGGCTTCTTTCCATGCGGCACGATCGGCCTCACTTGGCTCTGGGCTCCATAAAAGACCTTTCGCTTCCATTTCAGCGACCGCTTCAGATTCCCATTGACGCGATAAGCGTAATTGCTCTGCAGCATGACGTTCGGTCGCTTTTCGCACCACGACTTGAAGATCTTCAGGTAGCTTTTTCCAAGCACTGCGATTAACAATAATCGGTAATACTTGTGCACCCGCCAGCGGTAATTTATACATGTACTTGGCCACTTCCACATGGTTACCATCACGGTGGTCAATCATATTACTACCGATCGAACCGTCGATAACGCCTGTTGCCAAGCTGGTATAGATCTCACTCCAAGCTAAAGAAACCGGAGACGCCCCTAAGTGGCGAAGAAATTTACCGTATGCACCGGGTGCTCTAATTTTTAGACCTTCAAAGTCAGCAATCGAGTTGATCGGCTTTTTAGTCAAAACATAGACAGGCGGCTGAATATAAGGTTCTAACCATACTAAACCCTGGGACCCATACGCTTTAGTCAGTACCTTATCCCACCCTTTATCATGGAACAGTGCTTGAAGCTCAGCGGGATCATCTGTACCACCAGGCAAACCAATCTCTACAATACCGGCGGGTAGCTCACCTGCATGCATCGACTGAAAAGGCGCGCCCATAGTAACCAGACCCGACTTAACGGCACCCAGTAGACCCGCAGCGCCAACACCCTCACCCGAATATAGAACCTGTACTTTGATACGTCCTTCAGAACTCGTTTCAATATCTTTAGCTAAGCCCTCATAAACTGCACCAAAAGCGGTGCCTCGAGCATAAAGATTACTAAAACGCCAATTGTGCTCAGCAGCTGATAAATCAGTTGCTACAGCGGATAACCCCAACGTTACCGCAAGCGCGGAAGTGGTGAACTTTTTCTTAATATTTTTAAACATAACTCGTCCTTGTATTATTAATCATATTTATTAGTTACAAGCTCTGAACTTTTATATTTACAGATGTGAACTGTATGTTAAATCGACAAAAGTCCACTTAAAGGTTTGGAAAACTTTACGTAACACTGACAATTAATAGCAAATAAACAAACCCTATGGTTAGATTACATAGTCCAAATAGGCTCTACCGCCTATCATTAGTACACAAAACAACGCTATCTAGCTCGGTAATAGCACGCTTAGGTACATCATTATGGTTAAATTCGCGTTAGGCCAACTTGGCGACATTGAAATTAAGCAGCTTAAAATATTCAAAGCCGTTGTTGAATGTGGCGGGTTTTCCGCTGCCGAAGCCGAGCTGAATATAAGCCGCCCCACCATCAGCAACCATATTGCCGCCTTAGAAAACCGCCTTAATATTAGTTTATGTAAACGTGGACGCGCAGGCTTTTCTCTGACCGAAGAGGGACATGTTGTTTACGACCAAACCGTTCAATTATTAGAACGTATGGAGCTATTCAGAAATACCCTCAATAATTTAGGGGAACATCCTGCGGGCAACTTAAAGATTGCACTAAGTGACACATTAAGTACGGATGATCGTTGTAAGCTGCCTGAAATTTATCGTGAATTTCATATGCAAGCGCCGGAAGTGCAACTTCATGTAGAAGTACAACACATGAAAGTAATGGAACAGATGGTGATGAACAACCAAATTGATATAGCGATTATCCCCTACCACCGAAAGTTTGCCAGCCTCAACTATATCCACCTATTTAGTGATCAACATTACATTTACTGTGGCAACCAACACCCATTATTTACAATGGAAGAGAAAGAGATCACTGAACAGGTGATCAACCAATACAAATTGATCCATGCGGGTTTAACCCCCCATGATGAGGTTTACCACCAGTTAGCGCAGATGAACCTCAGTGCAAGCTCCTATCATTACGAGGCTAGGGTTTCGCTTCTATTATCAGGATGCTACATCGGTTTTCTGCCTGAAGCGGTTGCACTGCCCTATGTAAAAAAAGGGGAACTCAAACCCGTTGCCACATCCTGCCGACATTTCCGTTTAGGCATGGCTGTCATCAGTAAAATTTCGACACAACCCAATCGGGCACGGGAACTCTTTTTAAATGTTATAAGAAACTGCCACAAAGATGCTGAAATGGCCCCACCCTATTAACGCGCAAAACGTAGCCTATTAACAATTTTTAGCAAAAAAAAACCGGAGCCCCTTAGGGGTCCGGTTAAGCAATTTGCTTTAATGACAAGAGCCTTGTGCTTGGAGCATCCAAATCGATTCTCCGCTTCCAACGTATAGCGTTGAGGCCTGAACACAACGCTAACGTGGAATGCACACACGCGTATGCAATATTACTAAAGCACGACGGCACAACTTGTGAGGGGAGCCTGCCGTCTGACGTGTTAAGATAGATAATATACGAATGAGAATGATTTGCAACACTATTTGCAATAATTATTTATAAGCGTCTCTATCCATGAATATCCCTTACCTTAAACCCCGCCCATAAAAAAAGCCGGACCTAAAGGTCCGGCTTATCGGTTTAAACTGAATTGGTGAGCACTTTTCAGTTTAAGACATTGATAATCGAGGGGGAGTATCAATGTTCGCTAAATTAACCATGTGAGCGATAGTTAATTCAGCAAGCTAAAGCAGTGTTGTGAGGTGAGGTCGTCCACTGCTTATCACTTATGAGCGAGTTCGATATTATTGCAATTGAGAATGATTTGCAACACTATTTACAATAAATTTATTCCCTTACCTATTAAGCATTCAACCTTATCCATACAATCTGTACACTCGCTACTCCAATACGGTACAACCCCACATAACCTTAAAGGCTTTAACGAGCACAGCAGACCTTATGCACGCTAAAAAACTACAAGCTGACGTTCTTTTATTACTTGTCGCCATTATTTGGGGGTTTGCTTTTGTTGCGCAGCGTTTAGGCCTCGAACTGCTTGGGCCTTTTGGTTTTAATACCTTACGTTTTTTGCTCGGCGCACTCTCCCTCCTACCTTTACTTTTTTTCTTTAAAGCCCCAGCAGATCATTGCCATAAACGTTTATTCGTCAGTGGATTAATGGCGGGGGGCGTACTTTTTGCCGGTGCCTCGTTTCAACAAGCGGGGCTCGTTTATACCACCGCAGGCAATGCGGGTTTTATTACAGGCCTTTATATTATTTTTGTCCCATTGCTTGGGTTGTGGTTCGGCCAGCAAACCAATATAAATACGTGGATCGGTGGTAGCCTAGCGGTGATTGGACTCTATCTATTAAGTTTTCACCAACTCACTCAGGTCAACCAAGGGGATGTGTTGGAAATCTGTGGAGCACTTTGCTGGGCTGCCCATGTACTATTAATTGCTAAACTCGCTCCCAAGGTTGATAACCTACGCTTAGCCATTACCCAGTTTTTAGTCTGTGCTGCACTGAGCGCTCTTGTTGCACTTATTTTAGAAACTGAACAATTAACGCTACACAATGCTCTTAACTCATGGGCACCAATCGCTTATGCTGGCCTCATTTCTGTTGGGATTGCTTATACCCTACAAATTGTAGCGCAGAAGCATTCGCCACCGGCGCACGCCGCAATTATTATGAGTTTAGAAGCGGTCGCCGCCGCCTTTGGCGGTTGGCTAATCCTCAATGAAGGCTTTACCCTGTTTGGCCTGTTAGGCTGCAGTTTAATGCTGTTGGGTATGCTGTTATCACAACTACCCTCGTTATATAAAAGAGATAAACACCATGTCTAAATTAGCCAATATCCCTACGAATATCATTACCGGCTTCCTTGGTGTAGGAAAAACAACAGCAATCAACTCACTGTTAGCCCAAAAACCTGCCGATGAAACATGGGCGATCTTAGTGAACGAGTTTGGGCAGATTGGTATTGATCAAGCGGTCATGGAGAACCAGACTGAAGGGGTCGCTATTAAAGAGCTGGCGGGCGGATGTATCTGCTGCGCGTTAGGCCCAGCGTTAACATCCACTCTTGCGCTCTTACTGCGCCGATCAAAACCGGACCGTTTACTGATTGAACCTACAGGAATTGGTCATCCAGCGGGCATTATTGATACGTTGCAAAATGACAATTTCAAAGAGGTTTTAGATCTGCGTTCGGTTATTTGCTTACTTGACCCTAGGGCCTTAGATAACCCTGAAGTGATCAGTAACCCAACCTTCCAAGACCAGATTAATTTAGCCGATGTTATCGTGCTCAATAAAATTGATTTAGCCAGCGAGGCACAAACCTCATTCGCGGAGGAACGATCGAACAGCTTATTCCCACCGAAACAAGCGGTGGTCAAAAGCATCGCTGGGCAGATATCACTTAGTCTGCTTGATCTTATTCGAAAAGATGAGTGTCAGGCCCTGTTTCCAGACGCGCATACAATCCCTGATCAAGCCGAACACCCAACCGCGCCCCAAGCTCAACCGCTGTTCCAGCTTCAACCTAAAGCGGGTCTCCCTTTATCTAAAGAAGGGAGTAACCACGGCCTTTATAGTTGCGGCTGGGTGTTTAATAAAAGCGATATTTTCATCGCCGACAAACTCATCCCCTACTTACAAAGCCTACCTAACATTCAGCGAATTAAAGGGGTTTTTCATACTCAAGAGGGATGGGTGCTATATAATCAGGCGATCCATGAGACCACGGTATCCCCTATCACTTACCGTCGCGACTCCCGTGTAGAGATAATCACAACCCGTGCATTTGAAAAAGATGAGATCCAACAAAAGCTAATTAACTGCCTGCATATTTCTACGCAGTAAAGTTGAACCCTTTATGCGACAATTTGTCACTTCTCTTACACTCCATTCACTCAGTAAAATATAGCAGCACTCGGGACAGGTTATATAATGAATCAAACCAAGGGTAAGCGCCCTCATCTCCTTCAAGTGGTGATTATACTCGCAATCATCCTCGGCTTAGGTTCCATCATATATGTACCCAAGTTACTGCAAAATACACCCCCACAAACGCGTATTTTACAGTCAACACCCGAATGCGAACTAACCCAATCATTCTGTGAAGCCCGTGATAACCTGAGCGCAATTAGTCTTAAAATTAACAATCAGGCGATTAGCGCAGCCACCCCTTTAACCTTTGAGGTGAAGCTTGAAAATATTGCGGCGGATCAAGTGATGTTAGATTTAAAAGGGCGAGACATGTTCATGGGGCTCAATCAAGTTATGCTGAGTAAAGTCGCGGGACAGGATGACCTATGGCAAGGTGAAGTGGTCCTAGGCGTGTGTACTACCGGTAAAATGACGTGGGTAACATCGGTTATTACCGAGCATCAAGGTAGATTAACCCAAGCCGATTTTTTCTTCGACGCCCAATAAAATACGCGTTTAAATGATGTTAAGTATAGGTAACCCATAGTGAAAACCCTCCGTAACCTTCTTTTACTCACCGCCGTTATGCTAGCGGGTGTTGTAATAGCGTTTTATTTCCGTCCTCAACCCATTGAAGATAGAGTCGCCCTAGGCGAGCAGCTTGGTGGTAACTTCACACTGCAATCGGCTAAAGGCGAAATAAAACTTGAAGACTTCAAAGGCAAAGTGGTTCTGTTTTTTATCGGTTACGCCTCCTGCCCCGATATATGCCCTACCGCTCTGTCCGTCGCTGCCCAAGGTTTAAATAACCTGTCTGAAGATGAACAAAAACAGGTGGTGGGTATTTTTATGAGCGTTGATCCCGACCGGGATTCAACGGAAAAACTTGCCAAATATACCCATTATTTCCATGATAATTTCTACGGCGCGACGGCAGATAGAGCCACAATAGACCACGTGGTAAAACAGTATGGTGCCTTTTACCGCATGGTTGATTTAGAAAACTCAGTCATGGGTTATGCTGTAGATCATTCATCAAAACTGTATCTCATTGGCCCTGATGGCAAGCTTGCAAAAGTCCTCGCCCATGCAACCAATCCTAATAAGCTCACGTCCGAAATTCGTAATTTACTGTAAAGGAACCCATTCATAATGAATACGCGAATTAAACAACTAGGCTTAACCGCCCTATTAGGCCTAACGGCAATGAGTGCCGCTGCAGAGGTGACGGTTGAAAATGCTTATGTCCGTGCTATCCCGCCCGGCCAGATGATGAGCGCTTCATTTATGATCCTTAAAAACGATGCACCAGAATCGGTTTCGCTTATTGCGGGTCGTTCATCGATAGCAAAAAGCGTGGAGCTGCACACCCATACAAATAATGACGGTGTGATGCAGATGCGCCAAGTGGATAAAGTGGATATCCCCGCTAACGGCACCGCAACGCTTCAGCCCGGTGGTTTTCATATAATGCTGATTGGTTTAAATAAAGACCTAATCGAAGGGCAAGAGGTTGACCTAACCTTGGACTTTTCCGATGGCAGCTCACACGTGTTGACACTCCCCGTGAAAAAAGTCATGAGCGGTATGATGCACCACGCGTCTGAAAACATGCCTAAAAACGAACATGAGCATATGCACCACAATTAATCAGCTATCCAATACTGACACATGTAAAAAAGCCCTGAAAATACAGGGCTTTTTTTGTGCACAGGGCTTAAAGGTTGCCGCTCAACTTACATGTTGAGTGAGCACCTGCTCTATCGCTTGGACCAGTACATTATTTTTAGCCTCATCGAGCCCATCAGGGTGTGGCGACGAGAATTGACCTATATCGTTATCATAATAATCACCGGAATGCGCTTCAAACCCTGCATTCAAGGCTAAATCGGTAAGAATTTTAGCGCCTATTCCAATATCATGGCCTGGCACACCAAAATTATCTTTAACCATTTTACTGCCCAACATTGACCCCGGATTAACGGCGATAATAACGGGCATTCCTAGATCTTTAGCCAACGCACGCGACCACATGGTAATACCTAGTTTGCTTTGTGCGTAGGCAGCAAAGTCTTCTGCTAGCTTGGTGTTACCGGCCAATGCATCTAAGTCTACCGGCGATTGAGCGGCCGATGAGAGGTTAATAACCCTGCTATTAGGCCCCAGTAAAGGTAGCAAGCGTTGGGTCAGTCGATAGGGTGCTATAGTATTCACCGCAAAGCGTATATCTAGCCCATCATCGGTCATGGCGTTCGGCGCCCGAAAGACACCTGCATTATTGATCAATACATCCAAGGCTTGATGGTCCGCTTGTACGGCATCAGCCAAAGCATCAACACACTCAATACTCGACAGGTCGGCAACATAACTACCGAGATGACAGTCAGGTCCGACCTCTGCTAAAAGGCTCTGTTTTGTCGCATCTAATTTCGCCGAATTACGGCCATGCAGTAAGACATGGTGCCCTTGAGCCAACAACATCCGCGCCGTTTCAAGGCCAATCCCGTCAGTAGAACCCGTGATAAGAATCGTTTTTTGCATAATAAGAGCCTTCCAGTAAAGAAGCGAGTACTAGGGATGAGCTTGACTCGCAGTAGCCACCCCACAGTCGTTGTTGTTTAAAAGCCTTCTAATACAATCTTACCGATTGAGCGGCCCGACTCTAAGGTTTCATGTGCAAGCTTTAAGTTAGTCGCATTAATCTTACCTAAGTGCTTACCTATGGTCGTTTTAATGTTTCCTTGATCAACCAGATTGGCAACCGCCGTCAATAAACGGCCCTGCTCAAACATATCATCTGCTTGGAACATCGAGCGAGCGTACATAAACTCAATGTGCAAAGATAAGCTTTTAGGTTTCATTTTCATCACATCAAGCGGTGTGGCTGGATCATCTATCATCGCTATTTTACCAAACGGTTTAAGTAGCTCGATATAAGTCTCAAAATAAGATCCCGTGCTATTCAAGCTCGCCACATGGGACACCTGACCCACGCCCAGCGCTTCAATCTGCGGGCCTAACGGCTGCGTATGATCAATAACATAATCCGCACCTAAGGTTTTAACCCATGCTTGAGAGCTTTCACGGGATGCTGTACCTATTACTGTCGCACCCGTTAATGTTTTTGCTAACTGAATGAGGATAGAGCCAACACCACCCGCTGCACCAATCACCAGAATCACATCGTTAGACGTATCTGTAGAGCCCACAGGTAGTTGAACGATATTAAGGTGCTCAAATAACAATTCCCATGCGGTAATGGTGGTAAGAGGTAATGCGGCTGCTTCAGCATCGGATAAGCTTTTAGGCTTATGACCCACTAAACGCTCATCCACTAATTGATATTCAGCATTACTGCCTTGGCAGTTTAAATCACCAGCATAATATACAACGTCACCCGCTTTAAACTCAGTTACTAACTCACCTGTGGCAACAACTTCACCGACCGCATCCCAGCCAATCACTTTGTAGCTATCATCCGCGGAAGGGACATTAGCACGAATTTTACAATCAACAGGATTGACCGCGATCGCTTTGATTTTAACAAGAAGGTCTTTACCCGTTGCAATCGGTTGCGCCAACTCAATATCGGTTAAGGATGCCGCATCAGTAATCGGTAAGTTTTTAATATAGCCAATAGCTTTCATCTGTTGTTTCTCCACGTCACCCCTTAGGGGATATCATTCGGTTAAATCTACCGGCACATCAAAAGACGCCGTTAGATTGAAATCACTGGAAACAAGTGTAGGCCTTGATTAATCACCATTAAACAGCATAATAATTTAATCATTATCAAATAGTATTTGAGAATATGCTTTTACAAGATCTGAATGTTGTCCTTAAAGTCGCTGAGTTTGGCAGTATTACTGCCGCTGCCACACACCTCGATATGCGCATAGCAACAGCCAGCGCAGCGTTAAAGCGGGTAGAAGCATCACTGGGCGTAGAGCTTTTTGTACGCACCACCCGCAGTTTGCGTCTATCCAACGCGGGGGAGAAATATCTACCTCAGTGCGAACAGGCGATGGGACTACTTGAACTCGCACGACAAAATGTAAAAGGTGATCTTGATATTATTGATGGGGAGCTACGCATCGCGATTCCATCAGATCTAGGCCGCAACCTCATAACCCCATGGCTGGATGAGTTTATGGATACTTATCCCGACCTAAGCATCCGTACCAATATCAGTGACAGTAATGTTGATTTTTACCGCGACTCGGTTGATATGGCGCTGCGCTACGGATCACCGGAAGATAGTAACCTCTATGGGTTCAAAATTTGTAATGTACCCGGATTATTATGTGCCACTACAGCTTATTTAAAGGAGTATGGCGAGCCTACCCATCCCCATGACTTAGTGTCTCATAATGGACTTTTTTACCAATTAAACGATGTCATTCATAACGTTTGGACATTCCATGACCACAAAAATAATTACAAAATTAAGATGAGTGGAAACCGAGCGTCCAATGATGGTGAACTTGTCCGCCGCTGGTGTTTAGCTGGGAAAGGGATCGCCGTTAAATCGTGCCTAGATATATCAGATGATTTACTCAATGACCGTGTTGTTAATGTCATGCCTAGCTTTAAACCTAGAGAGACTGAGTTATGGTTAGTGTGTCCAACCCGCCAGTCAATAACCCCTGCAGTACGTCTACTACGGGATAAGATGAGAGAGAAGTGTGCTGCGTTATTAAAGCAATTAATAGAGAAAGGTGTGCTTGATAAACGGGTATTACAAAAAAATAATGGTAGAGAAAACGGCACGTCCAATAGCTGCCATATCTCTTCATCTAACCATTAACACGGCTAAGGCGTAAGCTTAAACTCTGCTTTAGATAAGGCCCCTCGCCCCGTCTGCTTGAGCAGCGCATCTACTAACATAGCCATACGCTCAGGCAACCCCTGATCCAGCAGTTCATGCACGGTCATCAATACATTGTTTTGAAAAAGATCACTGGCGCTCATATTAGAGGCGATATTATCTGCACTAAAATGAAAGCGGTGCCCCGCAGCAACAGAAAGAATCCATTCAAACGCCTGGGGACGTACTTCAACCTTTTCAAACTCGGCCTGCTCTTCTGCACTACGCCCATCAGGTTTATACCAGTAACCAAAATCCACCAACTGTCGACGCTTTTCACCTGCCACACACCAGTGTGAAATTTCATGCAGCGCACTGGCATAAAAACCATGGGCAAAAATAACACGGTGATGGGGATGTTCTTGATCTGCAGGGAGATAGATAGGTTCATCGTCCCCTTTAATTAAAACCGTATTGAAGGGCCCTTGAAACAATTGATTAAATAGGCCAATTAACGCGTCTATACTCGGTTCTTGTTCGCAATATGCTTGCACTAACACTTTACCTTAATACTCAACCACATAGGGCTGCCACATATTCTCTTTTAACCACCATGCCTCACCGGTAATACGGTTAATTCGAGCAGCAACATAGCCCTTAGCATCACCATCGGCCCGCAGTAAAACAACCTCGTACTCAGCGGTTCCCGTGGCACTACTCTCTTCTAATAAATTCCATTTACCTTGATCTGCCAACCACGCTTCGCCTGTATAGCGATGGTAACGAATGAGAATCCACTCTTCCTTACCCGTATAGGCTGAGGTAATCCGAAATGAACCGTCTTGTACCTGACTACTCAGCTCATTGGCCATCATCGTAATCTGATCTAACACCCCATTAAATGAATCGGGGGTCGCTTGTTGTACCGCCGCCTGTTCAGGCTGCGCAGTAAAAGCGCCTTGAAGGTCGGTTTTCAAGCTTTGTAATTGCAACGACAACGCTTGGTTCTGCTGTTGTAGCTGAGCCGCTTGAGACTTAATTTGCAGTAAATGATCTTGCACTGCAGTTAAACGATTACCGACAACATCAATCTTCTCGCTCGCATTAGCACCTAACACGGACGACTCGGCTGGTTTTTTACTATTGGGCTTGGCCGTATCGGAAGACTGTGTACTATCCACGGCTGTCTCATTAGCGGGATCCGTTTTTACGCCCGCGGCATTACACGCGGTAAGCCCCATGACAACTAGAGATAATACAGATGTTCTAAGCATGCTCTTAAATGGTTTCACGGACTATCCCCTGAAGCAGATCTGAATTATTTCACTTGGCGGCTATTTAAACAAAAATGGAGAGATTCTGCTATTTTTCAATGACAACGCCCAACATAAAAAAGCCCCTTTTTAACATTTAAAAAGGGGCTTCATCTTACCTTACCGGTCAGAGCTTAAGATTCTATTTTAGCGTAATCCGCAATGCCCGGGTTACCACCAACATTTTTCAAGATAGGCGTGTTTAATTTATCAATCCGTGCAACTTGCTTATCACGTAAATGATCAGCCACCACATCCCAAATTATCGGGCCTTCAGATTGGGCCCCTACGGTTGCCCAGCCAGACACCGTGTAGGTTTTATTGGCATCAATCCGCTCACCATTATCCAACGTCATTTCACTAATACGTTTACCTATAGGCTGCATAGGATCACAGATATAGTCAAATCCACCAACACGTACCATATCACCACCTGACTGTAGGTATGGCTCGGGGTTAAAGATATTATCTGCAACATCTTCCAGAATTAACTTAAGTTCAGACCCTTTCATCGGCCTTACATAGGTCTCTGGGTAGGTCAGACAGGTCTGGTCCAATACATGCTCCATAGTAATCTTCTGCCCTTCGAGCACAGAGGTTCCCCATCGGAAGCCTGGAGATAATGAGATTTGTGCGTTATTCACATCCATTAAAGCATTACAGATCAATTGATCAAATGTCCCGTTAAAATTACCTCGACGGAACATCACTTCATCCGCTAAAGCTAATTCCTCAGTCAACCAGCCTAGGTGAGGCGCCCGAATATCCTCGATTAATTTAGCCATGCTCGGGTCTGCGGGTAAAACTTCAGAGAAGATCGGCATCAATCGGTAGTTATAGCTATGTACTTTGCCGTTGCGAAGATCGAGGTCCATAACGCCGAGGAACTTACCATTTGAGCCCACATTGCATACCAGCGTTTGTCCCGTAGCATTTTTTACGGTTGTCGGCTGCGGCATACCATCATGGGTATGCCCACCTAGAATGACATCGATACCCGACACCCGACTTGCCATCGCCACGTCCACATCCATACCGTTATGTGACAGCACAATAACCGCATCGACACGCTCTTCCGTCCGAATCTTATCTACGAGGGCCTGCATCTCGTTATCATAAATATCGAACGTCCAGTCAGGAATAAAACGTGCGGGGTTCGCAATCTTCGTTCTAGGGAAGGCCTGGCCGATAATAGCAACACGTGCGCCCCCCATCTCTTTTATTGAGTAAGGTTTAAATACATGCCCACTATCTTCATCAAAAATATACTCATCGGCGCCGTCAAAAAGTGCATCTTCCGTCACAAACACATTGTTCGCTAGAAACTCACCGTTAAACGCTTTGATGTTATTCAGAATCTCCTCTTGGTGATAGGTAAATTCCCAATGACCGGTCATAAAATCAACACCCAGCTCATTAGTTGCGTTCACCATATCCATACCCCGCGTTTTAAAAGCGGTACCTGAGCCCTGCCAAGTATCTCCCCCATCTAACAGCAGTGTACTTTCTGAGCCGTAATCTTGGCGTAAGCGGTCAACTAAGGTTTTAAGGTGGGCAAAACCACCCACTTTACCGTAACGACTCGCCGCATCACCAAAATTTAAATAGGTGAACGCATGTGCTTCAAGGGAGTCTGATCGAATACCAAAATGACGTAGTAATTTATCACCAACAAGGTGCGGGGCTTGGCCATATGCTTTACCAATACCTAAATTAACATTCGGCTCACGAAAATAGACAGGCAGTAACTGGGCATGACAGTCAGTCATATGTAGAAGGCGAACATTGCCACTTTTAGGAATTTCATAAAGGTCAGAAGGCTGCTTTTGTGCGGCAAAGCCTGCGGCGGGTAGCACTCCTGCAGCCCCAGCCATACCTAACAAACGAGCAAATTCACGGCGTGTCATCGACATAGATAATCACCTCTTTTTGAGGAAAAAAAACCCGCTGCGTTAAACGTCAGCAGGTATTTTTAAAAGCACATTATGAAAGAGCATACAGGTTGTATGTACTCTCAAACCTAGTCCGGTTTTCCCCTATTGAGGAACGGCAAGGTACCAATTGGCCTGCGCATAATGATACTGTTGGATACCCATACGCGCGTGATATTTAGCTTGTGCCGCTAGATTAAGCGCTTTACGGTACTCACCCTTATCAATCGCAGTTTGAGCATTGGTTAAAATACCTCGGGTCAGCTTCCACTCGTAACCTAATTTAGCGACCTCAGCATTTTTGGCCTTAGCTTTCGCCAACAACGCCTCAGCATTAGCCTTAGTCGCTTTGACAGCCGCCTCGGCTTCCTCTTCGTGCATCGTTGTGTACTGCTTACCCTGCCATGTAAATGTATGATTTTTACCATACATCGCACGGTTCATCTCAAACGCATCCTTAAAGCTTTCAGCCGCCGCAAATGTTGGCGCAAGCGCCAGAACAGCAGCAATAATTAAACCTTTATTCATGTTGCCACCCTCCAATTACTTGCGTGCACCGGGACCATTGGCCACTAAGCCATTAGACATATAACTTTGGAAATACTCCAAGTTACGAAACTCTTCAGCTTGTGGTTTTAATGGATTAGAACGGGAGTCTTTATGACAACCACTGTAACGACGGTGCAAGGTTCCTAACTCACCCCACTTCGAGCGAAAAACAGGAAAATGCGTCACATGCCCTAACTGCGGGCTAGGCAAGTCAGCACGAATACGAATATTCGAGCCTTGAAGGTGACAGTTTGCACACGACAAATTCAACTGACCACGCTTAGAGTAGAAAAACTTTTTACCTTCTAAATAGGCCGCTTTTGCTCGCGGGTCATCCGCTGGAATTTGAATATCAAAAACCTTGTCACGCGAGGTCCATGCCATGTAAGCGGATACCTGAGCAATCGGTCCTTTACCCCATTTAAAAGCTTCTTCACCATTTTTTACTCGACACTCATTAATCTCTTGCTCAAGGGTTTTAACGGTCCCCTCTTCTTTGTTCCAGTACGGGTATTTATGGCGAATGCCTATGCCACCATTTTCAAAACAGTCCGCATAACCTTTGCCATTTGCAAAAGCTGTATTGAACAGTTCCTCTCCCTTTTCCACATCAAACTCATAGGGAGGAAACTCTTCTAGCTCGACCCATTGCTCTCGTGAATCCGCATCCACTGAATAGATACCATTAACATAATCTGCAAATTCCGTGTTAGGAAAGCGCGATTTGTAATAGTTTTGCAGTGCTATTCTGTCCGCCTCTGGATCGACAGTTTGCATATCAAATCCAGTATCTGCTGCGTAGGTTATGTGTGTTGCTGCCGCAACAGCAAAGCCCAACGCTAATTTTCTTATTATTTTCATTATTCACCCCAAAGCGCCACCCAGTAACGGGTAGTTGCTAATTATTTTACTTTGGCAGTTTCTGTAGCCGTCTCACCTGTGTTTTCAACCCATGTCATGGTTAACTCGTCACCTGACGCGCCACCCGCAAAGTTAAAAGCAAAATAAGGGTTTTTAGAGACCGCAGTGCCGAGGTTCGCGACAAACACCTCTTTACCTGCATGCATTATTTTAAGTTCTTGTAAAAACTTAGCTGGAATCAGTTCGCCTGTTTTTTTATCTTTACGCAGGCCACTTTCCATAATGTGTTTAGCCATCAACTTAACTTTGGTTTTTTCACCAGAAACTTTCGCTTTAACTTTTAAAATTCCCTTAGCCATGATCTATACCTCTGTATTCGCTTAACTGGATTAACCGCCACAACCACCGATGGTAACTTTCACTTCTTTTGAAGCGCTATAAAGTTTACCTTCAGCCTTAACTACTGCAGTTACCTTAGAGGTTTTACCCATACGTAAACGCGTAGATACATCAGCATCTGTTCCTGCAGGAATAATAAACTCAACAACCAGCGGGTTAGGGTTGTGTTCCACAAAAATACTGATGGATTCAACACCCGCTAAGCTTGAACGTACCGTGACCGGCACAACCGCACCGTTCTCTGCAATATCGGGCGCTTTTAACGTTACATCTGCACTTTCTTCTGCGGTACCACCGAGTAACTCTTGCATTGCAGTGGCTTGATCTTCCGCTTTAAAGGCACTTTTTGTCCATGCAGCCATAGCGATACGTGGCATTAGTACGCTAGCACCTACCAAAGCACCGCTTGCAGCAATCGCTTTTATTACTGAACGACGATTTATGCTCATTCTAAATTTCCTCTTTCTTTCACCCATTTAGGGAGATCAGAACTGGTAGATATACTCTACGACAGCATCAATTTCTTCTTCTGACAACATCCAGTGTTTACCTAACGGCGGCATAATTGTCAGAGGATTATTTTTGGTTGCATCCCAAATTTGGGCACGTAATTTATGTTTATCTGGAAAACGGGTTTTCATTGAAAGGGTCGGTGGTCCTTGATTTCCTGCCAATTTCGCATCGGGATCGGCGATGGTATGACAGGAGATACAGTTACCCCGTGACTTATCCATATAAACGGCTTTCCCCAATGCTATCTGGTCATCATGGTTATCAGCTATAGCGGAGCCCGCCGTAACCATCGCCAATAACCCAGCAGCACAAAGAGAGGTGCTCAGCTTACGCATTATTTCTCCTCCGGAGTTCTGTCTAACGACAGTATTTTTATTGTTATAAAATGCCCTGTTGGGCGATAAAGCTTAGTTTAGAACCACACTTTATTTACTAATTAAGTATTACTGGCTAGATTCAACCATGTAAGCGACAGCCTGTTCAACCTGCTTATCACTAAGGTCTACTCTTCCGCCTTTTGGCGGCATCACGCCGGTGTCACCCGAAAAGCCATGTATGGCGTGATCCAGCAACTGGGGCATCCCTTTTTTAATACGCGCAGACCACGCGTCTGAATCACCCACTTTAGGTGATCCGGTTAACCCAGAGCCGTGACAAACCTTACAAGCACCTTCATACGTGGCTTTACCTGCCAACGCTAATTCAGATAACGACGCAGCCTTTACCTTATGTTGCGTTGAGAGTGCTTCACCTGTGATATGTGCTTTTCGCAGTTTCTCTTCCTCTCGCTCTTTCTCCATCTGTGCATCGTGGGACGCAGCGGGTGCATCAGCACCTTCAACAAAGTGGCCCACCGGGGTAATCCCCTTGAGTGTTCCCGCGATCATCAGTTTTTTAGGGTCTGCACATTTATCCATACAGCGTGTATTTTTAACATCAGGACGAGGATCAACGAAGAAGTTATCCTTATTAGGCATCTCAATGCTGGCTAAAGACTCTTTTGTTAGTACAAAATCCTCTTCAACGATCTCATTTAGATAGAGCACATAAGCAGTAACATCATATACTTGCTGATCAGACAACGAACGTGGTGCCGTAAATGGCATTGCCCGACGAATATAGTCATACAGTGTAGACGCATATGGCCAATATGACCCTACAGTCTTAGTCGGGCGCTCATCTTTTAGCGTACCCTGTCCACCCGCGAGCACAGGCCAACGGCCCTCACCTTCACCAAACAGACCATGACACGTTGCACAGCGCTCTTCATACAGCGCTTCACCGGCCTCAATCGTTCCACGGCCATCAGGAAGACCTTTGCCATCAGGGCGAATATCAATATCCCAACCTGCGATCTGTTCTTCGGTGGCTGTTTCACCCAGACCTAATGGCTCCGCATGGGAAAAAGCGCCCATTATAGCAACACTTACACCAACGCCAAGTGCTATCAAGGAGGTTCTCGTATCACGTAATTTGAACATTGGTAACCTCCCCTGTTGGTGCAACTTTCCACGTGTGTATAGAGTTTTTATGGTAGATAGAGTTGCCCCCACGTACTTCACGCAACTGACTTAAGGTCGGTTGCACATAACCGGTTTCATCCACTGAACGCGATTGCAGTAACCAAGGCTGTCCGGTCCATTTAGTTACTAGGCTAAAACGCGTTAACGCTTTATCCAGTACAAGCCCCTTTAACTTAGCAGGTACCCAACTCACACCACCATCAAACGATATATCCACATGCTTAATCTTTCCTCGCCCAGACCATGCTAACCCTTCGATCTCAACGAAACCGGGCTTAACCAGTGGTTTTTCAGGGCACGGGCTGGTGATAACGGAATTCGTTTCTTGCACAAAGGTAAATTTACGGGCGCGGCCATCAGGCATTAAATCGGTATATTTAGAGGTCTCTTCCCGATGGTACCAAGGCTGATCTCCCACCTCTAAACGACGCAGCCATTTAATGGATGTATTACCTTCCCACCCTGGGTTTAATAAGCGCAAAGGGTACCCCTGTTCTGGACGGAGCATTTCACCATTTTGGGCATAAACAACAAGGGTATCTTCTAACGCTTTTTCTAACGGGATAGAGCGACTCATATGTGCGCCATCAGCCCCTTCCGCTAAGATCCATTTACCTTCAGGCTTAACCCCCGCTTCCTCAAGTAAAACGCGAAGCGGAACACCGGTCCATTCACAACAGCTCAGCATACCGTGGGTAAACTGCAGGGCTTCCATTTGCGCCCCTTTCCACTCCATCCCACCATTCGCAGGACATTCGATGAATTTAATTTCTGATACCGATGGAAAACGCATAAGGTCTTCCATGGTAAAAATAAGAGGACGCTCGACTAAGCCATGAAGAATCAAACGATGTTCATCTGGATTAATCTGGGGCACACCACCATGGTAACGCTCAAAAACCAGCCCATTCGGGGTGATGATTCCCTTCAGGTCTTGTAGGGGGGTCATTGAGATAGATGCAATAGAGTCCGCCGTCAACCATGGAACGGTTCGGCGTACGACCTGCTTTTCAAACGTAGACGGTAAACCATAAGGCTGTTCGACAACACCATGACCTAACTGTTTACCCCATGCAGGTTCATTGGGAGGTAGGTTGGCGGGATTGATTTCTGCGGAAATTGAGCGCCCTGCAAATGTAGTTGCCGCTATACCCGCTGCAGCGACCACCCCCTTCCGTAGAAAGTCACGACGATCATTAATCGACAGATGTTCTGATTCTTGAACCATCTGCTCCATCAATTCACGCGTGTTGGGCCCTTTGATGATCTTCGACATTGATGCCTCCAACTGGCGTACCTAAAACACTTTTTATTCTTATATTGTTTTTAGGTATAACCATATGCCAGTAGCGCATATATAAGAATTCGACCATCGTATATAGCTAATATAATAATTACTTATATAGAATTAACTTATATTAAGAAATAGAACTATGCCTTAACACAACGCAAACACCTCGCTTATGGCAACCCTTGTAGCTTTCGGTAAAGTGTTCGTTCACTGACACCCAACTTACTCGCCAGCTCATTATTTTTAAGCGAGGTGTTTTGTTTAACCTGTGTTAAATAGACAGATTCCAGCTCAGCTAAAGGAATCAGGCCATCAATACTGTCTGCGTTTATACTAAGGAACGTGCTCACCTGCTGGGGTAGTCGTATATTTTCAGGCAGATGCTCAGGTGTAATAATTTGATAATCAGCGAGAAGGAGCGCTCGCTCTAAAATATTTCTCAACTCACGGATATTACCAGGGAAAGAGTAAGCTTTAAGATAAGCCATCGCATCGGCGCTCACCTTAACCGCTTCAGTATGAGGTATATCGGCCTCGTCAGTAAGCCGTTTAAGTAAGATCTCCACTAATAACGGGATATCTTCAGCGCGCTCGCTTAATGAGGGTAAGGTTATCGGAAAGGGACTGATTCGATAATACAGATCTTGCCGAAAACGCCCCTCTTTAACACTTTCAGTTAAATCGCGATGGGTTGCACAGATCAACCTAAAATCAGCATGTTTTAATTCGACGCCTCCCACTGAACGGTAAGTACCGGTTTCAATAAGCCGTAAGAGTTTCACTTGCAAGCTAAGCGGAATATCGCCCACCTCATCGAGAAAAAGCGTTCCCCCTCGCGCGGCAGTTACTAACCCCTCTTTACGATTGATCGCTCCTGTAAATGCACCTTTTTCATGCCCAAACATCTCACTTTCAAACAGGCTTTCACTTAAACCTGAGCATTCGACGGTGACAAAAGGTTGCTTCGATCGCTTACTTGCGGAGTGAAGCGCTTTAGCCACCAGCTCTTTACCTGTACCCGATTCTCCCAGTAACAAAACAGAAATCATGCTAGGTGCCGCGCGCTGAATCAGGGAAACCATGTGATTAAATACTTTAGAGCTCCCCACGAGCCCCTCCCCTTCGGGCTTCGCATTAGCAACTTTAACGAAGTGCATCACCTCAAGAAAGTACAAGGGCTCTTTAACACCGACAGGAATAGGTACCAACTCAACATCCACATGTTCTTGCCCATGACGGGTGTTGTGTAAGTGAAGGTCCCTTTGCCGTAATCCGGTTTGCCTGCAGCGCTGCAAAGGACAGGATTCACCCTCTTGGTCACAAGGGCGTTGATAACCATGAGACACTTGATAACAGTGTTGTCCAATAACGCTGTCCGATTGCAGATAATGATCTCGGTACGCCTGATTTGCGGCGATGACTAAGTAATCAGCCGACAGCACAGCGGCAGGCTCAGAAAACGCATCAAGCACTGCAGCTAACTCGGTATCGGACAACGTAGAATCATTCATATAGATTGGCAATCTCGGTTAAATTATCAGCGTTAGAACAGCCTGACAAAAATGTCACTTACCAGTGTGAACGGGCAAACCATTAAATTCAATTAAACGAATCAACTTTTTGATTATAGCGCGGAGGTAACGTAAACCTGTGCCATTAAGGCGTTTGAGTAGGTGCGTGGGGATGTATAAAGGCTTTCATCTGTTGAACAATCGCCGCAATATCAGATGCAACAATCAACATGTCGAAATAGTCAGGATGAATAAAGCCTTGGTCTTTTGCTCCTGCCATAAATTGCATAAGCGGTGTATAGAAGTGATTAACATTAAGCAGGGCAACGGGTTTGTTGTGCGCTCCCATTTGGGAGAGTGTAATGACCTCAAATAACTCGTCTAAGGTGCCACTGCCGCCAGGCAACGCAATAAACCCATCACTCAGCGATAACATTTTAGCTTTACGTTCTTGGACTGAATCAACGTCAAAAAACTGCGTTAAGCCTGGCTGTATAGCGTCTTGAGACTCTAAAGCAACAGGCATGACGCCGATCACTGTTCCTCCCTCAGATAAACACCCAGAGGCAACCGCCCCCATCAACCCCGAACAGGCACCACCATAAACCAACTCAATATTATTAAGCGCCAAATACACGCCGAGCGCCTTCGCTTGCTCAACATAAATAGGGGAAGTACCCCCTTTAGACCCACAAAACACAGCAATACGATTAAGTGGAGCACTCATGTAAGCCTATCCGTCCATCACAGTAAAGGGTTTGGGGCTAGGGAGGTATAGCCATTGCTAGCCTTTATCAACGGAGCATTGTTAATAAACGATCAAGGCTAGCAACAACCGACAACTAAGCGTTTTTAAATTCCGTATTCAAGCGGTCTAAGGTTGTCGCAACCTCTAAACTTGCCTTTTCCATCTGCGCCAAATGAGATGCTGCCGACTTAATATTACCGGAACGCGCAGCCTCAACCGCGGCAAGCCCTGAAGAGTGAACTCGTTCATGGGACCCATCTAGGCTATTAAAACTCGGTAAGTGGCTATATTTATCGCGACCAACCCCATTAAAGTACCAGTTACCCAATCGGCACGATGTATGATCAGCCAACGCAGATAACTTATCTAATTTATTGGTCACAATGCCACGATAGACATCATTTTTCCAAATCACGTGATCTAACTTCACACTTTCAATAAACGAATCTGCGGCACTATGGTCAATCACTTGCCCCATACGCTCTGAAAGGCCAACGACGTCACGCACGCCTCCTTTAATCTGCTCCGCCGATGCAACAACCTCGCTACTGAGCATATCGACTTGGCCTATATACTCTGATGCCGTTAGGGTTTGATCACTAATCTGCCCCACCAAGTTTGCAATTTTATCGCTGGCTTCACTGGCCTTGCGGGCGAGATTTCGAACTTCATCTGCAACAACCGCAAAACCTCGACCGGTCTCACCTGCGCGCGCCGCCTCGATGGCTGCGTTTAACGCGAGTAAATTTGTTTGGTCTGAGATGTCGCGAGTTACACCGACAAAGACTTCGATCTCTTCTGACGCAGTTTTTAACCCCCGTACATGCTCATTACCGTCTTGAGCACACTTTTGGATAACGTGAACACGCTCCAAAATCGTTTCTACAGCGGTACGGGTTTCATCAAATATATGAAACGAACTGTTAAGGTTGTTTTTCTCACTTTCTAAACGTTCACCCGATTCAGAAATAGTACCTCTGACATGAGTAATTAAATCGCCCCCTTCAACCCAAGCGGCACAAATATCTTGTTTACCATCATCCTGGTTGGCGTGCGTATTTTCTTGATCGTAACAGCGGCGCGTCAATAATTGATTTTCATTCATCAAATTTTGATTTTCTTTGCGGAGCTGCTCGACCTCTGCCTGTAAATCCTTTAATTGAAGGTTCAATTTTCCCGAGAAAAACATCAACAATCCCTCTGACAACTTTTATTTAGCATCATATATCGATTAATGCACTGTTTCATCGATTAGTTTTAAATTGTAATTATTTCTTGATCTGACCCTTTATACACGTATATCTATACCTATTTTTAGCGTCAATCCTTATCGCCCCTATCCCCAGCCATAAAACTGACTTAAAATTGTTATGCTTTATGACTCTCGGTAATTTAAAGGATTTATCATGGCTAAAATATCGCTTAAAGATGATCAATATAACGCGTTAACAAAAGCCTATTTTGCAAAGCGTTCCCAGCGAAAGCTTTTAAACAAAACAGAATCGATACAAATTGCCGAGCGGTTGAACGAAAAAGTCAGCTTACCTTTTTTAAGTGAGCAAAAAGAGCACGCAGTTTTAGTCAAGATCATTATTAAGATTGATAACTATCTATATGAACACCTTCCGAATGAGATCTATGAGCTTATTCATAATATTGACGAAGGGTTTGATGATAGTGAGGCCGCACAACTGGCCGCCCGTTTAAGCAAGCAAGCACATGACGATATCAGCTTGCCATTTTTAACCTCTCACGTTGAGTACTACTCGATCACTTTCGTGCTAACACTTATTATTAACGCCATGAGAGAAGGCTCCGACTTAGAGCATGCGATTAACGTTACACAACATCCACGGATGATGTGCGACGACTTCCCGTTCCCTGGCCTACTTTAACGGACTTGCGCTCTAGGGCAAAGTTTATAAAAAGGCGTTATGTTCAAACCAAGTGATCCAACTCTCTGGTTATAATGTAAGGCATTTACTGTATTAACCGATTTAAAGGTAACACTATGATTTCAGCAGAAGCATCTGCAGTACGTGACCAGCTTATAGAAAAGGGATTGGAAACACCCACCATCGATAATGGTATGAACCAAGAACAGCGCTATGAGAAAATCAAAGGGTTAATGTCAGACGTTGTCAGCACATTAGGTATGAACTTAGAAGACGATAGCTTACTCGAAACCCCCCATCGTATTGCCAAAATGTATGTTTATGAGATCTTCTCAGGTTTAGATTACGAGAACTTCCCTAAGATCACGATGATCGAAAATAAAATGGACCTTGAAGAGATGGTCAAGGTTCGCAATATCAGCGTCTTGAGCTCATGCGAACATCATTTTGTTACGATTGATGGCACCGCAAAAGTGGCCTACATACCCAATGAAAAGATTATCGGTTTATCTAAAATAAACCGACTTGTACGTTTCTTTAGCCAGCGCCCACAAGTCCAAGAGCGCCTGACTAAACAGATATTGATCGCCTTACAAACCCTGCTCGATACCGATAATGTTGCGGTATCGATTAACGCAACCCATTACTGCGTTAAGTCGCGCGGGGTCATGGATGTCAATTCTGAAACAGAAACCACGGCACTGGGTGGCATTTTCAAGTCAAACCCTCGAACACGGGCCGAATTTTTAACCTAAGTCCGCAATGATTGGTGAATAAGCATCGTCACCCACAGGGTCAAGTGACGATGACTCACACTCAACATGATATACCGTAAATTGGAGCTAGCTTAATGTCTGATGAGCCATTTTTCCTAAAAGAAGAGAAAGAAAAATTAGGACTGCAACGCGCGAATGCTCAGACCGAAGCGACACTGGAGCCTCTGATGTTAGGCAAACGGGTTAAAGAGATCCGCCTAAGCCAAAACCTGACATTAGAAGAAGCAAGCAAACGCACAGGGTTAGCTCGATCTACGTTATCAAAAATAGAGAATGAACAAATCTCCCCGACCTTTACCGCCGTTAACAAGCTCGTTAAGGGACTCGGCATCGATATTCCGCAACTTTTTTCTCAACCGAAACGCGGTGCGGGAACAGGGGGGCGACGGGATATTACACGAGGGGGCGAAGGCCAACCACACCCGACCCCGACTTACGAACATGAACTGCTCGCCACTCAACTAAGCACAAAGAAAATGATTCCTTATCGTACAACGGTAAGGGCACGCACATTTGACGAGTTTAATGATTGGGTTAGGCATGACGGTGAAGAATTTCTATTTGTGCTGAGCGGCTCGCTTTTACTGTATACCGAACTCTATGAACCATTAGAGCTCTTTACTGGCGACTCCGCGTATTATGACTGCGAAATGGGCCATGCATTAATTTCGACCAGTAAAGAAGACGCTGAAGTCATTTGGGTTACCGCCTAAGGGGGCCTTTACCCCCCCAAGTAATACAGATTAAATCTGATTGGGGGACGCCATCGTGCGCGGGCTCTACCAACCAAAACCCGCCAGCGCGATACTATTATTAACCGGCCAACGTTTATCATCGATCCAATGCTGCAGCTGAACGTCGGCATCCTCCATCGTCAAAGCCTCAAAACCACGAAGCACCGCTGCAATCTCATCATACAATGAGTCAGGCTCAGCCATGCTGCTCCACAATTCATACGTATCAATCGCCAAAACCGGATAGTTAAGCGCCGTAATAAAAGCGATCCAGCGCTGTAAAAGCGCATCATCTTCTTGGCTAATAAGCCCTTTAAGCTGCTGATAACGCAGTTCCAAGCGGACCTGAATGCATGAGCGTTCAGCAACCAATATAGGATAAGTTGACCCTTTAACATGAGTTAAGAATACCTCATCACTCTCCCCTACCACAAAGCGTTCCAGTTCATCAGTGGAAAAGAGAAGTAACCAAAAAAGTGGAATCGCGTGGTTGGCCGCACAGATCATCTCTGCGTTAGGTTGCGCCCCTGCTCCACTAGGAACCCCCGCCATACCGAGTAAAATAATACGTGTGCCTAACATGAAGTGTCCCTTACTGTTGTTCTATGCGATAGCCTTGATCAACAAGGGTTTTTAAAATGCCATCGGCGCCGATAAGATGGCCCGCGCCCACCAAAACCAGCTCAACGTCATCATCATCAAGCATACGTTTGATCTGAGGGAGCCATTGCTGATTTCTCTCCACTAACAAGGACTGATACATGTGTGGGTAGTTAAGCTTCATATCCTGAATCACATCCAGTTCCAAACCATGTACATCCCCACGCTTCCAATGCTGAACAATCGCCTTCATCATCATTTCTGTTTCTTTCATATCATCCAGTGTTTGGCGTAAAAACTGCTCCTCATTACCCTCCCCCATATGACTAATAAAACGAAGGTGTGTATCTATAGATTCAAGCGCTAATACCGCCTTTCCATCAGCTATCGCTTGCTGATAATAAAAAGAATCAGCCCCAGCTTGCGAAATCCCTAACCGCTTAAATTCAATCGCGAGCATCGTCAACATAACACCCGCAGGCTTCATCGCAATAAACATATTAGGCATCATATTGCGCTCGGTTAAATAGCTATTTAACGCGGCATAAAGACCGGGTGATATTAATTGATTTAACAGCCGCCCATCCTGATACGACAATAGAGAGATGAGCCGCATCTGTATCTGGGGATCTGAGAGCGCCGCCATATCGGTCTCAAACACAACGGTATCGGCCCGCTCATAAGCCTGATCAAATGCGACGGGGAAAGGGAGGTCCTCCTTCGCCAAGAGGTGCACCGTCCCTCCTAAGAACAGCTGCTTACCCTCTTTACTTACACGCCATAGCGATGTTTCAGCGAATGTACTGTAGCTAAACAAGCACGTTATTATAAAAATAAGCGTTTTCATCATGAGACCTCTGTGCAGACAACCGCGGCGATGCGGTGATAACAGATAAAACAAAAAGATGAGACCCGTCTATAACGAACAACAGACTAAACTACATTAATAGACTATCATCAAACATACGACCCAAGTACTAAAGATTTAGACGTTTAAGCCGCATAATATATGCCCTATGTTCATACAATAATAATGGAATATAAATGACAGAACTTACATCATCTGACTTAAATATACTGCTCGTTGAACCCTCAACAACACAGCGAAAAATCATTAAAAACGAGCTCAATAAAGCACTTATTGAATCGATAGATGAAGTTCAAACCATAGAAGCGGCCATCACGCGCATTGGTACGGTTAAACCCGACTTAGTCATCAGCGCCCTCCACCTTCCGGATGGCTCCGCAATGGATCTCTTGCAGAATATACGCCAAAACAGCCAGACAACTGACCTGCCCTTCATGTTGATATCAAGTGAAACCCGTCACCACGAATTAGATCAGTTCAAACAATCAGGCGTTATCGCAATTTTACCTAAGCCTTTTACCCATGCCCATCTCACCACAGCGATTAACTCTACGTTAGATCTACTTTCAAACGATGAGTTAGAACTCGAATATTACGATCCCGCTGAGTTGCGAGTACTGGTTGTAGATGACAGCAAAATGGCGCGCAAAATTATCGTCAACGTTTTGGCTAATCTAGGCATATCACAAATCACCCAAGCCATCGATGGATCAGAAGCCATTACATTACTACCTCAAGGCTTTGACCTTATTGTTACCGATTATAATATGCCGATCGTCAATGGGTTAGAGTTAACAGAGCATGTAAGGAACAGCTCAGAATATTCTCACCTCCCTATTCTGATGGTGACCAGTGAATCTACCCATACCCATTTGAGTAACGTAGCTAAATCGGGCGTTAATGCAATGGCGGACAAGCCCTTTGAGCCCGCGATGATTAAACAGCTATTAGCGCGTATTTTAGAAGAGTAGCGATAAACATGGCTCCTCTAGATAACCTCTGTCGCCTCCTCGATAGATATGGTCATCATCAATAGTCAGCGACAAAAGGGAGCATGAGTAAACGCCCGCTCCCCACCCCAACAACTGTTTACTAATTAAACAACCTTTATTTATCGTAAACGCCATAAGATAACGGTATAAATATGATAAAAACCCTTCCAAACTTGCTCTAAACTGCTTACAGTGTATAATGCGCCCTTTCCCACCAGAGCAGCTTATACTGTTATCAACTACTGATGATGCAGTCCTGCCCTAATTCCAAACAGGTAACACAAACAGATGAATTCAGAAGATCAGCTATCTTTTGCTGAGCTTGGCCTTGCGGCTCCCGTGCTTAAAACGCTAGACGAAATTGGCTATGAAACGCCGTCCCCAATCCAGGCAGCCACTATCCCACACTTGCTAGAAGGTCGTGACCTTTTAGGTGTCGCTCAGACAGGTACCGGTAAAACAGCCGCGTTCGCATTGCCATTGCTATCTCGCCTTGACTTAAAAAGCCGTAATACGCAGCTTCTGATTCTGGCGCCGACTCGTGAATTAGCTATCCAAGTGGCCGAAGCATGTCAAACTTATGCGCGCAGCCTACCCGACTTCCACGTATTACCGATATACGGCGGTCAGGCATATGACAGCCAGCTACGTCAGCTAAAACGCGGCGCACAAGTTGTTGTTGGTACACCCGGTCGAGTTATGGACCATATGCGTCGCGGTTCACTTAAGCTCAACAACCTTCAAGCGCTTGTACTTGACGAAGCCGATGAAATGCTTCGTATGGGCTTTATCGATGATGTTGAATGGGTACTTGAACATACACCGAATGACCGACAGATCGCATTGTTCTCTGCAACAATGCCGGCTCAAATCAAAAAAGTCGCTCAAACACATCTAAACAACCCTGCTGAGATTCGTATTCAATCGAAAACAGCAACGGCGACAACGATTACACAGAAATACTTACGTGTTTCAGGCAATCAAAAGCTAGATGGTTTGACACGTATTTTAGAGATGCAAACCTTTGATGCGATGCTTGTATTTGTTCGCACAAAATCAGCTACCGTTGAGTTATCAGAAAAACTAGCCGCGCGCGGTTATGCCTCTGAAGCGCTTAATGGTGATATCTCACAGAACTTACGTGAACGTACCGTTGAAAAGCTAAAACGCGGTCAAATTGATATTCTTGTCGCAACCGATGTTGTAGCACGTGGGCTAGACGTTGAACGTATTAGCCATGTATTAAACTATGATATCCCATACGATACTGAATCCTATATTCACCGTATTGGTCGTACAGGCCGTGCGGGACGTTCAGGTGAAGCGATCCTATTCGTTTCTCCACGCGAACAACGTATGCTTAAATCAATTGAACGTGCTACACGTCAGCAGATTGAGCAGATGCAGCTTCCATCGACTAATGACATCAACGAAAAACGTGTAAAACGTTTTGTTGAGCGCATTACAGAGACGATTGAAAGCCAAGACCTTGAATTCTATAAGAACCTACTTACAGAATACCAGCAAGAGCATGATGCTGATCCACTTATTATTGCATCAGCACTGGCCCAGCTATTACAAGGTGAAACACCACTTCTAATGAAAGACCAGGTTCGTGCACCTCGTCGTGAAAGAGAAGAGCGTGGTGATCGCAACGAACGTAACGACAGAAAACCGCGTCGTCAGCCTCAAGGCATGTCGACTCAAGCGAAGCCGCTTAAAGACAACCCAAACGTTGAAATGCAGCGTTATATGCTCGCTGTGGGTCATGAGCATGGGGTTGCACCTAAAAACATCGTCGGCGCTATCGCCAACGAAGCTGACTTAGATGCCAACCTTATTGGTTCAATCGAAATTTATGATGATTGTTCTACGGTAGATCTACCTGCAGGTATGCCTAAAGCCGTTGTACAGCAACTTCGTAAAGCGATTGTGTGCGGACAACGTCTAAACATTAAAGACTTATCAAGCGACTCTGCAGGCGCACCAAGTGGTGGCCGTGGTAAGCGAAGTGGTGGTGGCGCTAATAGCAATAGCCGTAACCGTCCGCCTCGTCGTGCGAAGAAAGATACAAGAAAAAGCAAAGAAAGCTAAGAGGGCTAACCCCCTCTTTCCGCTAATACCTCATTAGCTTAAAGCTTTTCGCTGAACAAGGACTTTACCAATAAGGAAATGCCCTTACACACCAGATATTTTGCATCCCCTTCGCAAAATATCTGGTGTTTTTATTTTTGCCTCGGTATTACAAAGCCCGCATATAAAAAAAGCAAGCAAGATGCTTACTTTTTCAGATCAACCTTGAACATCGCTCGGCAAACGTACTCTACTACTCGCCTACCACCATAATAGCTTCAACCTCAATATCCGCATCTTTAGGTATCTGTTTAACCGCAAAGGCAGCCCGTGCAGGGTAAGGCTCGGAGAAATACTTAGCCATCATTTCATTTACCTCAGCAAAGTATTTCATATCGGATAACAAGATAGTGACCTTCACAATGTCCGACAGGGAACCACCCGCCGCTTCAGCAACCGCTTGTAAATTTTTAAACACCTGCTCAGCTTGTGCTGAAAAAGACTCCGTAATCAACGCCATAGTTTCAGGGACAAGTGGAATTTGGCCTGATAAATAGACGGTACTGCCCACACGTACCGCCTGAGAATAAGTGCCTATGGCGGAAGGTGCATTTTCAGTGCTGATGATGCTTTTATTCATAATCATTCCTATCAAAATAATGTATTCGATCTATTTTATATCATCAAGAATCAGTGCGTCATGCTCGTCAACGGTTTTTAACCCCCCATCACACGTAATGCACTCCTATTTAACCAACGATCAAGGTGCCGCTAAACTTACCCGCACTCTAGCGGGCGCATGAGGGAAGAAAATACACTGCAAAACAACGTTCGATTCTCTCTCAAAATACACCATTACACCTTTACCTCGGTCCAACCAGCGTACTTGATCAAAGTCCTGCCCGTCCCAATGCTGGGCCCATAAACGGGAGCTTGCCGCCCGTCGCTCAAAAGCGATACCGCAATACTTTTCCGCTTGCTCTCTATAACGCTGGCTCCAGCATTCGAGATTCTTTTTACAGCTAGCTGAGGCCGCCCGTGTATCTGTTCTTTTATACATCTGAACACATTTTCCTCTAACACTCGGATCAGTGTATTCACGGCACTTTTCAAGCTCAGCATCATTCACCGCATAAACGGGTAAGGCCAGTAAAAAAAATAAAATCCCAATAATCTTGCGCATAGTCCCTTCCATACTCCAACCCCTTTTAACTGAGCAGTTTACACCGCCACGAAGTTGCTTCCTAGTTTACAAAAATTCTAACTGACCTATCGTAGAATGCGTATAATAACGCGTTTTATCTTACCCGGAATAAGCATGCAACGAGTAGACCTTCTTCTTGTTAATAACGCCTTAGCAAGCACACGTACCCATGCCCAGCGTTTAATCAAGAATAGTAAAGTCACCGCTTTTTACAAAGGTGGCTGGCACCTTATTACAAAACCGGGCCTTAAACTTGAAGATGATACAGAATTTAAAATAGAAGCGGATGAGGCCGACCGTTTCGTATCGCGCGGAGCCTTTAAGCTTTTGGCTGCGTTAGAAAAACAACATGTATCGGTAAAGGATGCCATCGCCATTGATATTGGGCAATCAACCGGAGGCTTTAGCGACTGCCTTATCCAAGCCGGTGTACGCTGTGTCGTCGGAATTGAGGTAGGCCATAGCCAACTCGCCAAAAAGCTAGCCGATGATAGCCGCGTGATATGCTACGAGGGAATCAACGCGAGAGAACTGCCTTCGGAGATGCTGTTAAAGCACACCCTAGAGGGAAAAGGCTTTGATATCGCGGTAATGGATGTTTCATTTATATCACAGCTAAAAATATTGCCATCACTGGCCCCACTCATTAAAGAAAATGGCTACTTAATTAGCTTAGTGAAACCCCAATTCGAAGTTGGAAAAGCCGGTGTAGGCCGAGGTGGAATCGTTCGCGACGAGCGTTTATACCCGCAAGTAAAAAGCAACATGAGTGACTGCTGTGCCGATTTAGGCCTCACCCTATGCGATTATTTTGAGAGTCCAATTAAAGGCGGTGATGGCAATACAGAATTTTTATTAATAGCAAAAAAATCCACCCCGTAAGTGTCTAGGTCGAAAAACATCCACCGCTGACACTAGGTATCCGTTCCGCTTACTACCAGCACGTTAAGCCTATAGATCAAGATCGTCTACTATTCATCACATCAGCCAGCTTTTTCTCAGCCAAGCCCTTACGTGTTTGCGTCCGCAGTATTATGACTGATCGCTCATCATCCGACATAGCCGTCCATTGCATAATCTCTTGAATCGACCGATAGCACCCCATACAGATATCATTGTCATCCAAGCAACAATTTCGGACACAAGGGGAACGTGATCGCTGATGGGTAACGCCTGAGGGTGTCTTTGACATTTTATCCTGCAATGTTTTAACTCACGCTTATAACGACGCCTTAAGCATAGCAAAGAAATCAGATATCTCTTAAAACAGATCATTTTTTCAATACTAAGGAACCTAGTGAGCCTTAGTGCATCTAATCATGCAAGACATCCTTGTAAAGATTAGGAACAGCTATGAATAAAATGATAGTGGCCTCGATTATCGCCCTAAGTGGATTCGGCCTTAGCACCCTTGTGACCGGCACGGAAAATGATGCTACAGAGAGCGCCCATCCCGTCAAAACATCGACTCGTCTGGCGGTTGCAACATTCGCCGGCGGTTGTTTCTGGTGTACGGAATCTGATTTTGAGAAGTTAGAGGGCGTTGTACAGGTTATTTCGGGGTACAGTGGTGGTGTTAAAAAAGACCCCACCTATAAAGAAGTATCATCAGGACAAACAAAACACACTGAAGCCATTCAAGTCTTCTATGACCCTAATGTCATCTCGTATGAGGGCCTGCTAGAGCGTTTGTGGCGCGGAATGAACCCTACAGATGGCAGCGGCCAATTTGTCGATCGCGGACAACAGTACCGCCCTGCCGTGTTCTATCACAACGATGCTCAAAAACAGGCCGCCGAAGCATCAATTGCAAAACTGGAACAGTCCGGTGTATTTGATAAACCGATGGCAACAGAAATTAGCCCTTATACTCAGTTTTATAAGGCTGAAGACTACCACCAAGATTATTACCTAAAAAATCCAATTCGCTATAGTTACTACCGAAATGGGTCAGGGCGAGATCAATACCTCACCAGCCGATGGGGAGACGAACTAAAAATTGATTATGCAAAATACAGCAATCAAGCATCCGACGCTGATGTAGCAGCAACTCAATTTGCCGCACCGTCAGAACATTATTTACGTTCGGTACTCACGCCATTGCAGTTCAACGTAACCCAAGAAGACGGCACGGAGCGCCCATTTGATAATGCGTATTGGAACGAGAAACGCGAAGGAATCTATGTAGATATTGTGAGCGGAGAACCTCTATTCTCATCCAAAGATAAGTTCAAATCGGGCACTGGCTGGCCAAGCTTTACCCAACCGATTAAGAATGTACCTATTGTCGAAAAAGAGGATAACTCCTTTTTCATGAAACGTGTCGAAGTAAGGAGCGCTCAAGCGAACTCCCACCTTGGTCATATATTTAACGATGGCCCCGCGCCTACCGGACTACGATACTGTATTAATTCAGCATCACTACGCTTTATCCCCAAAGAATCACTCGTCAGCGAAGGTTATGGGGAGTTTACCGCTTTATTTAAATAAATAAGACTAAGGCCAATACCATTAAAGGGGTTAGATGATAGGTCTACCCCTTTTGTTTATCGTTTATTCCACTGAATACATTGATCCAGTGTCACCCCAGAGCCACCGAAAATATCTAACGCGCTACCGATGGTCAGATCGACTTTACCCCCCGAGAGCTGATCAACCAATTTAAGGTCATCGAGAGAACGGGCCCCGCCTGCATACGTCACAGGTATAGGACAAGCGTCTCCAAGCAGCTTAACAAGCGCCTCATCAATCCCCCCTTGTAGCCCTTCCACATCAGCCGCATGAATCAAAAACTCAGCACAATGTGACGCCAACTCAGTCAACGTCTCTGCATTAACGACTGTATCAGTAATAGTCTGCCAACGATCTGTCGCAATCTGCCAACCTGATTCAGTCCGGCGACAGCTCAGGTCTAAAATCAATCGATCAACACCGGTGACCTGTTTAATCGCCTCTAACTTTTCCCAGCTGAACTGACCATCCGCAAATAAATATGAGGTTACAATCACATGAGAAGCACCCGCCTGTAAAAACATCTCAGCATTGCGATTATTAACCCCTCCACCAAACTGTAACCCACCAGGCCAAGCGGCCAACGCTTTCAATGCCTGTTCTTGATTACCTGGGCCCAACGCAATCACGTGGCCACCTAAAAGTTGATGGGTCTTATACAGCTCTGCATAATATGCAGCATCATGCGTACTAACAAAATTAGTCTCCGCACCGCTATCATTTAAGCTACCACCAACAATCTGTTTAACCTGCCCCTGATGCAAGTCGATACATGGACGAAATTGTGTCAAAAAAGACTCCAAATAAGTGAGGATGTTATCAGGTGTGCATTTTAACGATCTAAAAAAAGAAGGTACATTTTTATCTCTAGAGATTTATATATACCAATAGCACACAGAGTTAGTTAGGCCGCTAGGCCACGATGAACGCTTATTTTAAATGCTGTCGAATGCGCTTACAGTCATGTTCACTATACTGTTTTTTATACTCATTTCGTTTTTTATGCAGCCGGTTCATCTGCTTACTATCTCCCCCTTTGCGCTTAAGGTAAGTAAGTTGCTTAATCGAGTCCTGTATTGACTGACAACGCTGTATCAACGCTTCATCTCCAGCATAAGATGCAGTAGACACAAACGCAGTCAGTAAGATAGCAGCATTAAGCCTTCGTCTAATGTCCATAATCACTCCCTGTGTAAATAACAGATCAATATCGTTTTTTAGCTGAGGTCACTTTCACTAAGTACCCCTGACTTTCTACCGGCATTTTGGTACGTAAGGTAGACCATACCTCGTCACTCGACGATCGATTAATGATATTAAATGCCTTATCCCGTTGCGAGGAGAAGCTTCTTAATACGTTACCCGCACCGCCGTTATAGGCCGCTATAATACAATATTCTTTACTCACGGCATTTCTAACCTTTGCTAGATAGCGGGTCTGTAAAATATGTAGGTAAGCACACCCCATACGGATATTATTCTCAATATTAAATAAATAGGACGCCGATGGTGTACCTGCATAGCCATGAATCAACTCAAATGCATCCCGCCCCGCGGTTGTCGGTACAATTTGCATAAGCCCATAAGCGGGCACCCAACTGACCGCATAAGGATTGAAATTACTTTCGGTTTCAATAATGGCGTAAACCAGTGCAGGCGATAGCTTGTATGCCGCAGCATAACGCTCTACATAAACGGCATATTTATGTTTACGTGTCAGGCTATGCTGCTGAACCAACGGGAATTCCACATAAGACACCCTCTTTTTTTGTCCATCAGGCATACTAATCTGGCGTGTCTTAGTCCCTTTACTCAGCAAATAAGAGGCATAGCGTCCGGCCCGCCACGCCCAACGAATCGGTTTGCTGTCTTGGTCTACTATTTGATTGAATAAAAAGGGCTCGTCCCCAAGCGGAACCTCTTGGTCCGAGAACAAGTCAACCCCCTCTGGGTTGGAGGGTGTTAAAAGCGTGTTAATAATGGACTGTCTCAAATGCTGCTTATGCTGGCTTTCTACCCTAACCACACCCGTTTCAAAGTCGACCACCGCGCGACTGGCATATCCATCGGTATATTTCACATACGCCTTTGGCGACGGCTTAATAGACTCGTCTCCTCCCCAGGCAGAGGAGACGCTAGTTAAAAAGCGTTCAACCCGCTTTACATCATTAACCAATGACGCAGGGTTCGCTACCCACCCCGTCGCTTTACTTTGTGCACGGGAGACAACAACATCTTCGATTGAGCTGCCACGCGCTACACTCTGAGCAATACGAAACGCATCATGCGTGGTACAGCCAACCAAACTTAGCGGTAAGGAACCCATCAAAAACTGTCTTCTCGTTAACATTGTCGCCCTCAAAAAGCATCCCCGTCACGCCGTTTTCACATCATAAACAGATACGAGATAGCAGGTTAAAGATAAGAAAAATATTATTTAGCGGTAACCGTAATTATTTAAAAAATAATTATAATTCAAACAACCCTAGCCGATGACTCTCTATAACCATCCTTATAGCAGCCATTAACACCTCACAAAAAAAACAAAAAAACCTTTAAATTCAAATAACTAAAATAGTCATACTAATAAAAAGATGGACAACAAAGCAACCTGGATCTTAATTTTAAACAATTAAGAATAACGTGTTAAACAAGCAATTCCTTATATAAATACCCTATTCAGAATAAATGAACGGTCGTTTTATTATCAGACAATCGTTATTATTTTTTACGGATACTATAATAATAATAATGATTAACTGAAAGAGTGAACACCTTGACCTTCTCTATTCTACTTGCAAGACAGCCTATTCTTGATAAGGAACTCAATACCATTGCGTATGAGTTATTGTATAGAGATGCGGAAGGTATGGGACCTCAACTTCCTTTTGATGGAACCCAAGCCACAGCAGAGGTGCTATTAAATGCCTATAGCAGCATCTTTCAAGACAGTCGTATTCGCACACTTCCAGCCTTTATTAATTTCAACGCAGAATGGCTCTACAATGGCAACCTACCCGCCCTAAAACCCGACGCTCTAGTTCTAGAGGTGCTCGAAGATGTGGCTATTACAGAGAAAATCGTCCAGCGACTTCACATACTGTCCGATAAAGGCTATCGAATCGCACTGGATGACTTTTTCTATGATAAAAGCTGGGAACCTGCGCTGGCGCTTGCCAAAATAGTCAAAATCGATATTCAACAACTCTCACCCGTACAGCTCATTGCACACGTCACAGAGCTGAAAAAACATCAAGTTACACTGCTTGCTGAAAAGGTCGAGACCCATGATGAGTTCGAGTACTGTAAGAAGCTTGGCTTTAAGCTGTTCCAGGGATATTTTTTCTGTCGTCCTCAGCTGATTGAAGGGCGTACACTGTCCTGTAATGACCTGACAACACTCCAGCTCATTACTGAGTTAGAAAGTGAGGACGCAACCGCTCAATCCCTTGAAGCGATAGTCTGCAAAGACCCGGAACTCGTCTTACGCTTATTGAAAATTGTAAATTCTGCTCGCTTTTCACTCTCCCGTAATATAAGCAGCATATCAGAGGCCATCATCGCATTAGGGGTAGATGAACTGAAAAAGTGGGTGTTATTGATTAGCACAACCCAAGCCCCCCACACATCAAATGCACTGATTCAAGAGATACTTGTTCGCGCTCGTATGTGCGAGAAAATTGCGGATGATTACGATGCCATCAACCCAAGCACCGCCTTTATGACGGGGATGCTTTCCGGTATTGATGCCATGTTAAATCTTGAACTCAGCGACATCATGGAACAACTGCCGGTCTCAAGTGAGGTCTCTACCGCGTTACTCGAACAGTCAGGTCTATTAGGCCAACTACTGAACGATGTAAAACATTATATGGCTGGTGAATGGGATGAACTTAATGACCCGAACCTAACCGCCTCGCTTAAACAAGCACAGGAGGAGAGCCTACTCTGGGTACTCGATACATTAAAAGATATTAACGGCCATTAAGGCTCAAACTGCGCCAATTCAAAGGTAATACTGCCCCCTTTGTAGATTTCTAAATCCATCGGTTCATTTCGAACAAGCTTAACCAGTCCAACACCAGGCGCGTACCACTCCGTCTGTGTAACAACGATATCTTGATAACCTAAACGTGGATCGGCATACAAGCTGATAACCCCTTGAGCCTCGACTTTGATACAATTTTCAAATCGCCCTGCGGGTACATCAACACGACTATCTAACGCAACAATCTCATAAGTAAGATTAAAGGCTTTTTGACTCGGATCCGGCAATGCTGAACGCAGTCCATGTAAAGCATAAGAGCGCGTTTCAGCAATCCAACTACGGCCAATAGTTAGATCCTCTGTATCAGGCAGAATTTTTATCGCTTTCAGATCAAATCTAGGCTGAGTTTCCACGACCGTCCGTTTTGCAATCCGGTAACTACCCTGCTCATTTTGCAGGATATAATAGGCGGTTCCATCACTGGTTAAACGCGCACTGACTGGCGCGTCTTTATAATCGCCATCTAACGCAACAGGCCCTAAGTTGGTCATACTAAATTGTCGCGTTTGCGTTGTATCTGTTAAATCCGCAAAAACGTTATAGTGCCATTTCACCCCTTTATGAAGCGGAAAATAATCATTTTCAGCAATATCAGCTTGGCAACCGATAAGAAAAACCGACAAACAAAGTAGAGAGAGTCGCTTCATTTTACTTCTCCGGTAACGATGGATCTGGAAGCTCAACAAACTCCAACCCTTCATACTTCTGCCCTGTCCTATTCTGCTTTTTAACACTCTCTTGGACAACGGCATTAAGGTTAATCTCACCTAGCTGTAGATTCCCATTATGGACCTCTCGGAGTGCTGTTTCTAACTTATCATGCAGCCCCAAATCGTAATCTACTCTATATGCCCTAGGCGCTTCAGCTAACTGGTAATTCCCTATTGAAGTCAGCCACATATAAATACTGCCATTGACTCCTTTTGCCTCATCAGGCTCCTCAATCACAGCATAGTGGAGTAAAAATCGCTCGGGTAAGGGGGTCGTGGTCGACCAACCTTGAGTCTCCTTCCAACCCTGATAACTCAACCCATAAAAGCCAACCGCGATAATAATTAATCCCCCTTTAAAAAGCCACGGGATACGGCTATATACCAAAGCAAGCAGCAGCAATGCCGTAAAAAAAACATAGGCTAACGTTAGACTAAGCAGTACTTCATTCATTTTGATATCGCCTTTACTAAACTTTTTTGCAACCTATTAATATTTATCACTTCGCCTGCCGGTGTAATTGTAAACCGGACGGCTGTGACCTCTTCACCTTCTTCGGATAAAACGGTCGTATGGTAATTAAGCACCTTCATCACTGGATTCACTTCAGCTAAGTACACGGTTACAGGAATCTCTTTTTTCGTCTCACTCTTAAAATAATGGACATTAACGATAAACTCCCCGGGTGGACGACCTCTAATCGTTAATACCTCTTGGTTAAGAGGGTTAATAATCTCGCGACCATTAACCGTTTGTGTATCATTCGCTAAACCTCGATCATCACGATCAAGATGCATCAATCCATCCTGTGTTTTTTTATACCAAACCTTTGCACCTTCAGGACCTGTTGCCCAAACATCGATGTCGTTTGGGTCACCATCCGGCCAACTAACGGTAACAATGAACTCCGCTTTTGGATCAATAATGCCCGACTTAGCTGGTGGGTTTAACAACAGCAAAGCGATAAGAAAAAGAAACGTAAACGTTAATAACACATTAAAAAGCAGGTCGGTAAATGGATCTATATCGAAACTATTTTTGCGCTGAAAGAGAGACACCGTCTTTACCTCGATCTTCCGATACAGCCAAACCTACTAACAAACTGTAATCAATCGCCTCTAACAGCACCCTATCGGCACAACGGTCTACTAGGAGCAACTGAATACCTAACAACATACTGGCGATCAAGCCAACCATAGTTGTATTCATGGCGACCCCCATCCCCTGTGTCATCTGCTGCATCAGCGCTTTAATATCCGAGATATCAAGCTGATCTAGTCCGGATATAGAGCTCAGCATCAACACAAAGCCCACCACCGTCCCCAGCAACCCCAACTTAATAACCAGTCCGGCCATAAACCAACCGACTTGGTGAGCCCCCCGTAGCGACTCAGCCAACACTTCAGTAGATAAGCTAGTATCGGACTCAGACGGTTTTTGAACGAGCTGACTTAAAAAATTTTGAACGAGGGAGCGGCCTCTAGGGAAATGATCAAATAAAAAGGTAGGATCGTCCTGCCTCATTACCTTGAGCTGAGATAGCATGGTCGCTTGGGAAGCAACGAACCAACTCCGATATCCACAGTGAACAGAAACCAGTGTGAACACAACAAAAATAAGCACACTAATTCGCGTAATGTCTTGTTCGAAGAGCACCCTCAGCATACCAAGGTCCCAACTCAAGAAAAGGAAAAATACAATGAGTCCTGCTAACAAAAGCCAATACAGAAATGCAGTATAAGAAGATTGGTTAGACATTCATTTTCCTGTAATGATGATGTATTTCATAACTGACTATAAAGAAGCCTGAAACAGAAACAACTACAAAAACAAGAGAAAGAGACTAAAGAACAGGCGGCGACAGAACAAAAGTATCAAGATTTAAAAGGAATATTCAGGCAAATTGATCAGCATTTATTTGCCTATAGTCTATTGACTATTTATAAAAATAAAATATTTGATAGCTAAAAAACAATAAGCAACCTACTGAAAACTAAGGTTTTTTAACACTGTCTCTTTTTCAAGCAATATGCTGAACCCATAACATCTATCAGGGCTGCAGGGTTTTAACCAAATAATACTAACAAACTTATCCACAGATCTTGTTGATAACATTACCACCCCATATTTAGGCCTTTAACCAAATACGCTGAAGGTAAAAACGAGGTACGCCACGGGCAGGGATAACTGCATAGAGAAGAAAAAGACACGCAGCTCAACTGAGTAGCTTTTTAATGTACAAGCACTCAGGCTAATAACAAAAAGAGTGGATAAACAACCTTATTTATCCTTAACGGATTCTAAGGTTGACACTAAATCTTTAAACGCTTCACGGTTAGAGTCATTTAATCCCATTAGAATATGATGAGCAGAAATAATACGCTCTTTCATTTCATCCACAGATTCCTGAACAAAGGGAAGCTCTTTTAAGTCTTTAATACTGGTAGGCAGCTCTTCAAGCAGTATAAAAATATGATCAAACCCCATCGTATACAAAATACTGGTGATATCAGGGTTAGTAGAGACGAGAGTAGGCTTACCGAGATTAGCATCACCGGCTTTAATTGATAACTTTGCAATCAGCCCTAATGAAGTACTATCAATGCCTTCCGCTTGGGTAAGGTCTATTAATATATTCGTCACAGATGCCTTGGCTAGGGCTTCATTTATATGGCAGTCCAATGAGGTACAGAGCGTTAAACGCACGTCTCCCACAAACTTCAAAACAAAGTTACCGTCCACAAACGCTGAATAGATTGAACCTTCTTGCATTATCTACTGCCTGCAAACAGTCATGATTGCGATATCGTCAGGGGCGTCCTTAATAAGACCCGGAAGCAACGCTTCCTTAATCATATCCGGGCCGGCACCTTCCGTCGCAATCACAACATCAATAAGCTTCTGCTCTTTAGCACTCATCGATTCCTCCGTTAGCATCTCTAAAATGCCGTCAGAGAACAAAGTAATTTCAAATTCATCCAATAACTGTAACTTTCTTTCATCAAACAAAGGTTCGGGAAATAGCCCCACTGGCATTCCCCTACCCTCAAGAAAACGCGTTCCCGTCTTATCCGTTAAAATAGGCATTGGATGATGCCCCCCTACAGCATAGGTCAAACTCGCATCACTGTTATCAAACAGACCCACAAAAATACTTAAGTGTTTACCTAGCCCGGTATCTAATAACTCTGAGTTAATCCGGTATAAGGTACTTACAGGAGATAAAATATCAAAACTTGAAGAGCGGTTATAATTCCTCACAAGCCGGTTCGTCATATTCTTCAAAAGCACAGTCACGAGTGCTGAAGACGCACCATGCCCTGATACATCCGCAAGATAAAACATTGTTTTATCCGCATCAATAGAGACAACGTCAACAAAGTCACCGCTTAAATACAACGAAGGAATTAACAAGTAACGTGCTAACAAACCACCTACGTTTAACTCTTTATCAGGCAACATATTCTGCTGTATCTGCAGTGCTGCTTGTTGATCAATTTGCAGCTCACTCAGGCTCTTTTCTAACTCATTCCGGTAATGGAGTTTTTTCTCAATAAGGTCAGCCAACAGTAGTAACTTAGAGATTGAGTTAGAAAATTCCTTATTAGTATCGGTAATTTCGCTTTGAATAAAAACATCATTCGCACCTTTTCTCAACGCCAATAAAACCTGATCACAATCAGCTTCCGGCAACAAAACAAGGATAGGTTTGGGGGAATGAAGTTCAGTAAGGGAGGCAATATCATCGACCGTAAACGTCTTACTTAAACCGGCAATGACTAAGGAGAAATCATGCTCATTGAGTAACTCTTTGGCATATTCGCAATTATAAGCCGTCGATACTTTTACCGGGCGCAGTTCGGTCTGACTGCAGGCGGCAACAATTGAATCTATCGCTTCCGCAACATGGCCTACTAATAAAATTGTTTGATAGGTGTATTTCATAACCAAGCCTTGCTAGGTAGGCAAAGATTCATGAAACAACAGGTTAAATGCAGTCGCCTTAACATACAATGAAGATTTATTAGTAACATTGCGTAAGCATTCAAAAACCCCAGCTTACAACTAAAGACTGGGGTTATGATTAACACTAGAAATTACTTTCATCATAATTTTCGCCATCACCATCTACGATGGAGAAGGCTCGCTTCTGAAGGTAAGCATCACGAATAAACGTATACTTATCGCCTGAGATAAGCTTTTCAGCTTCAAGCAGCTGGGCACGTCCATCAATAATACGTGTAACATATAAAGCATTACGTGCGCCGTTATCATCCAGTTGACGCACGGGATCAACAAGGAAGTCAGGCACCATTCCAATACCATCACGTACAGTGGCTGGACCAAAGAAAGGCAAGACCAAATAAGGGCCGCTATCAACACCCCAATACCCAAACGTCTGGCCAAAATCTTCGTCGTGCTTCTCTATACCCATCGGTGTAGCAACATCGATCAAGCCAGCTAAACCAAACGTAGAGTTAAACGCGATACGCGCAAAATCTTCCGTCGCATTGCTAAACTTCCCTTGCAGCAAGTTATTTAACAATGTACCCACATCAGCCAAATTTTCGAAAAAGTTATTAACGCCAGTTTCTGCAATATCGGGCATCACCGCTTTATAACCTTGGGAAACGGGTTTTAGTGCATAGGTATCCAAACCGTCGTTAAAGCTAAACATAGCTCGGTTAAAACCTTCCCATGGATCGACGTCAACGTCTGCAGCAACAGCCGGCTGAGTTAACATGACTGATACTGCGCCAGCAACCAACAAACTACGTAATTTGGCTTTCATCCAGTTTCCCTTAAAGTGGCTCACGATATTGAAGCCCTATTTTAGCTGAGTTAAGTAGATATGAAAAATAAGAAAAGCCTTTATTTTCAAAAACAGCACAAAAGTAGTGATTACTTATAACGAAAAAAGGCTTCCCGAAGGAAGCCTTTTCTAAATTTCCGTTAGGAAATGTTGACTTAGAAGTCTAGACGGTAACCAGCAACAGTGCGATCACCAGCTTGAGTGTCATCACCATCGTTGTTAACGTGCTCTAGGAAAACGCGACCGTTACCTAGTTTCTGCTGAATACCAAGACCAAACTGGTCAAGATCCAAACCACCAGCAACATCATCTTCGTAATCAGAGTAACGACCGTAGAAAGAAGTATCACCTACAGTGTAACGAGCAGCAAGTTCCCAAACACTTTCTTCAGCAGTGTTAGCACCAGCTACTTCAGTATCAGCTTCTTCGTACTTAGCCATCAACTCTAAAGCATCCATAGTGTACTTAGCAGATAGACCCCAAACTTCTTTGCTGTCATCGCCTGCTGGAGCGTCAGAACTTTCAACATCGCCGTAAGAAGCAGCTACTGTGAAGTTGTTTGCAGTGTAAACACCTGCGATATTATAACCGTCAACTGTTTCGTCGAAGGCATTATCACTGTCATCACCTGAAGAACCAACAACTGCACCAGCAATGAAAGTAAATCCGTTCATGCTAGGAGAGTAGTAAGCGATAGAATTATCAGTACGCTTATGGTAAGTGTTACCTAGGTTAAAACGCTCACCGTAATCACCAGAGCTTGGATTGAATACGTTTGTTGGAGCTTGAATCAATAGATAATGCGGGTGGTATTGACGACCGATAAGAGCCTTACCCCAATCGCCTTTAGCACCGATGTAAGCTAGACGCTCACCGAACATGGACTTACCGCTGCCAGTTGTAGCACCATAGCTGTTTGAATCCGCTGTAGAAACGTTAGCTTCCCAGTGGAACAAACCTTTAGTGCCATCAAGACCTAGATCAACATCGCCTTTAATACCAACTCGGCTAGATTGATCGGCAACATCTAACTCACGATCTGTGCCATCAACGCCATTTACATCAGACTCTTGCTGAAGACCAATACGGAAAGAACCGTATAGAGTAGCATCAGCCTGTGCGATCATTGGTGCAGTCATAGCGCCAGCTACAGCTAGTGCAATCAGTGACTTTTTCATCAACATTTCCCCTTCAATATATTCAACATACTAGTAGTGAACTTTTAATTTTTTCTTATCGCAGTGCACTCTAGGCGCACTTACTCTATGAAAATACTACAAAAGAAAACTTTTTCAAACTAATGAATGAGTTTTCTTCTAAATTTTTAATCGGCAAGGTCGTTAGAATCTTTAATTCTTGCCCTTTCTATTCTAACAATCAGCGCTTAACGAGTAAATAAATGCTCTTATAACAATGCGTTAAGCTACTGGTTATAAATAAATTTCGCGCATTACATCATACCACCAGAGTATGTGCAACCTTTGACTACAGAATACACCTTGATATAGGCCCGACAAAAGTAGTACTCCCTTTGTTTCTTGACCTACATCAAGGGATCACCTTGCTCCACTGCTGCTTAAGCCGCTTTTCAGAAACAGTGTTTTGCGTTCCTAGCTGCTGGGCAAATAATGAAACCCGATACTCTTCAATTAACCACCGATACAGATCGAGTTCTGGGTCATAGATACCTTGATCTACATTTCGCTTATAACGCGCCTGGTACTGACTATACATTTTTTCCAGCTGATCGCTTAACAAGCACTCCTGTCTTAAATTTCGCCTAAACTTTTCTAAGCGTAATTCGATCGCCTTTAGATACCGCGGGTAATGCACAAGCGCGCCATGGGGAACCGTTTTAATAAACCGAGGGCAGAGCAACCCAGCAAGTTGCTGCTTAATATCGTTCAAGACAGGCACTTCATTAAGCTGCACTTTGCCTTTTAGTTGCTTTTGAATTTGATGATAACTACCAAACAAATGCCCAACCAAAACCAATAACGCTTCACATGCTGGTACGAGTTCAGCCTTACATCGCGCCACCGCATCATCAAACTGTTCGGCATTACGTATTAAGGCCTCATCCACCTTCAATAACTGTCTAATGCTATGCCAAATAATATCGTCATCGCAGGTTTGCTTCGTTAATAACCCAGAGCTGCGTAAAATAGCCCCGGTCAGCTTCTCATTATTTATCGCTTTCCTTGCAAAACGGATCTGCTCTTTCATATTAAGAGACGCTAATCGGACAATACCCTCAACACTGGCTTGCGTTGCTTCCGCTTGGTGCGGTTTTAAACACAGCGTTACACTCTCGCCCATATCCACAAGCGCGGGATAAGCTTCAATTTCAACACCTGCATATTTATGCACGTTACAAGCAGCTTCTAGCACACCAAAGTCCCAGCGTGTTAACCCAACTCGCCCCCAACTATCATCTGCACTTTTATCTGATCGTTCAGTTAAACGTTGGCTTATTTGCGAAGCGTATTTACTATTTAGCTGTTCCCAATCCCTCGATTCATCCAGTAACCGTCCCTTCTCATCAACCAAACGCAGGTTCATCTGAAGATGATCAACCAGCACGGCAGCTCGCAACTCTCGCTCCTGTATACGGACACCGGTCATTCTAAGTAAATGATGCGCAAACACTTCATAAAGATTACCCACGCCAAATTCGACGGCTTGTATAAAGGCATCCACATAATTTGGCACCGGAACAAAGTGTTTACGCTGCTGCTTGGGTAGGCCTTTTAAAATTGCAGTACATTTATCGGCTAGCATACCGGGGACTAACCACTCGATCTGCTGCAATGGCAATGAGGTTAATAAAGGAAGAGGGACCTGCAATGTGACCCCATCATCATTAGCACCGGGCGAAAAGTGATAAAACAGTTTAAGCCGTGCGCCCTCCCAGTTGAGGTAATCAGGGTAGGCTCGCTCAGACACATGGTCAGCGGAACGTTGCAGAATATCCTCTTCTTGCATCACTAAACATTCAGGGTCATCCCGTTCAACGGTTTTACGCCACTTTTCAAAGCCGGCACCATTGACTATATGTTCGCCCGATAAACTTTTAAGCCGTAGACGATAGAATTCGTATAGCTGCTCTTCATCAACTAAGAGGTCTTTTCTACGGGATTTAGCCTCAAGTTTTTCAATACCTTTAAGTAATGCACGGTTCTTTTTAATAAACCGGGCCGCACTGTTTAGCTCGCCCTCAACCAAGGCTTCACGAATAAACAACTCATGGGAAACCACCCCATCAATAGCGCCATAACTTACTTTTCTCTTAGGTACGATAACCATGCCGTAAAGCGTGACCTGCTCAGTTGCAACAACCTCCGCTCTCTTCTTCTCCCAGTGAGGCTCACTATAATTCCGCTTAATCAAATTAGGCGCTAACTTTTCTGCCCAAGCGGGGTCTATCTTGGCGATACAACGTGCGTAAAGTTGACTGGTTTCAACCATCTCCGCCGCCATGACCCATTTAGGTGCTTTTTTATAAACCACCGACCCTGGAAACAGGAAAAAACGCCGATTACGCGCCCCTAAGTACTCTTTATTCTCCTGCTTAAACCCCATATGACTCAGCAAACCCGCCAGTAGCGCACGGTGCACTGACTCGTAAGAGGCATCTTCCTCCCGCTCAACAAAGGTATGATCTTTTGCCTTCAGCTCCTTACAAATAATATGTAATTGCCGATGGGTATCACGCCACTCCCGCATACGCATATAAGAGAGGAAATTTTTATTACAATATTTACGTAACTGATTCTGAGTTAAGACTTGGCGCTGTGTCTCATACAGATTCCACAAGTTAACAAAAGTTAGGAAGTCGGACTCTTCATGGGCGTACAGTCGGTGTTTTTCGTCACTGGCCTGCCGCTTATCTTGTGGCCGCTCTCTCGGATCCTGTATACCCAACGCACTCACGATCACTAACATTTCACGTAAGCAATTATTGCGTGCTGACTCAATCACCATACGACCTAAACGCGGATCAATAGGGAGTTTAGCCAACTGCCAACCAATGGTTGTTATCTGACGTTTTGAGTTCACTGCTCCCAGTTCCTGCAGCAACTTAAAACCATCGTTAATGAAACGGCTATCCGGTGGATCAACGAACGGAAATTCAGCAATATCACCTAATTTAAGTGATAACATCTGCAAAATAACAGCGGCTAAGTTTGTACGCCGAATCTCAGCATCGGTAAATTCAGACCGCCCAATAAAATCCTCTTCAGAGTAAAGACGGATACAGACACCATCGGAAACACGGCCACAACGTCCCGCCCGCTGGTTGGCACTGGCCTGAGATATCGCCTCAATAGGTAGGCGCTGAACCTTGGAGCGATAACTATAACGACTAATACGCGCTAAGCCCGTATCAATAACATACTTTATCCCTGGAACCGTCAGCGATGTTTCAGCGACGTTGGTTGATAACACTAAACGTGTGCCCGTCGCCCCTTTTCCCTGTTGAAATACCCTATTCTGTTCAGCAAGTGACAATCGCGCATATAAAGGCAATACATCCACATGTTTCAGGTTAGCCTTACGTAATAGGTCTGCGGTTTCTCGGATATCTCTCTCACCAGGAAGGAAGATTAAAATATCCCCTTGCGGCCCCTTTCCTTGCTGTCGTTCAAGGTGAAAAAGTTCCTCAACCGCTGCCAGAACCCCTTGCTGCATATCAACCGTTTTTTCATCATCAGCAGAGTAATCATGTAAAGGGCGATAAAGAATATCAACCGGATAGGTACGACCCGAAACTTCGATAACCGGCGCATCATTAAAATGCTTAGAAAATCGTTCAAGGTCGATTGTCGCAGACGTTATGATCAACTTAAGATCTGGACGTTTAGGTAAAATTCGTTTGATGTAACCCAATAAAAAATCGATATTTAAGCTTCGTTCATGGGCCTCATCAATAATCAGTACTTCATATTGCTCAAGAAAGCGGTCATGTTTTGTTTCTGCCAGTAAGATACCGTCGGTCATTAACTTAACTTGCGTTTGATCGCTGACTTGGTCATGAAAACGCACCTGATACCCCACGCGCTCACCCAGTGTCGTATCAAGCTCTTCAGCAATACGATTAGCAACCGTTCTCGCCGCCAAACGCCGGGGCTGTGTATGACCAATAAGCCCCTTACAGCCTAAGCCTAATTCAAGGCATATCTTAGGTAACTGAGTTGTTTTACCTGACCCGGTTTCCCCCGCAAGGACGACAACCTGATTCGCCAAAATAGCGTCAGCGATCTCCTCTCTACGTGCGCTAATCGGTAGATCTGGGTAGCGTATCTGGTGATTTAAACCTTGTTTAAAAGCAACCTTTTGGCAGGACGAATCAAACGCATCAGAAAGCTCAAGCAACGTATCTTGATTAGCATTATCCCGCCGCGCACGATCTAAGCGACGCTTTAAACGGTAACGGTCGGCAATACGACAATCAGATAGACGAGCTGAAAGCTGGTCAATAGAGAGGGTCAAAACACTTACATCCAAGGCAGAATTAAAGTGCTGCATTCTACCTTATGACGGTTAGTCCACCAACAACTGATATGCAGCCAACATGAATCACACGGCATGGCACGCAAAACCCTCACCTAATAGCCATAACAGAGAAAGGAGCGCCGCATATACCCCCGTATTTATTAAAAATACCACAACATTAATGGTTATTAACTTGAACATTTTTTTCTAAGCCGCAAGAATATAGCCCGACTAGAATCAACGAGAACAACTCATGCGTAAATTTGAAGACTCACTCCCACTTCAACTCCTCAAAGCGCGTGAAGCCAGCATGCTCTTTTTTCGCCCATTATTAAATGAATACGCGTTAACAGAGCAACAATGGCGAGTGCTACGGGCGCTCTACGAATACAAAGAGATGGAATCAAAAGAGCTCGCAGATAGCTGCTGTTTATTATCTCCCAGCCTGACCGGCATCCTCAAACGACTCAAACAACAAGACTATATCAAATGCCAAAAATCGGCTGATGATCAACGCCGAAACCTCATCAGCCTGACCAACAAAGCCCAGACACTGATCCAACAATTAAGCCCTGTGGTCGAAGCCAGATATAAAACATTTACTGATCGCTATGGCGAACAAAAGCTGGAACAATTAATGGTACTCATTAAAGAGCTATCTATAATAGAGCCTTAACATTACACCCAGTTACAACAAAAGCCTGCACCTTAGCAGCTCTGCTTGATACATACCGTACATCACAAGCAACGCATTCAACGACAGCGTGAACCAAACGGTTCGACCTACACTGAGACCTATAGACAATGGAATCAAAAAAGAATCGTTTGGATCGTTTCATCGCTGTTAAAACGGGCATTAACCGGCGTGATGTCAGACTCCTTATTGCACAAAAAAGAATAATGATCGATGGCCAACCCGCCACTCAAATCAATCAAGTGGTAGACCAGTTCAGCCATATCCTGTGTGATGGCCAACTACTCCAAAACAACCGTCCCATCTACCTGATGATGAACAAACCAGTAGGGGTGGTAAGCGCAACCAAAGATGATCAACACAAAACGGTTATCGACTTATTAGACAGTCATCAGAAAGACCTACACATTGCTGGGCGACTGGATTTAAACTCATCAGGTTTATTACTGCTCACCAACCACGGGGCGTGGTCACGTCGATTAACAGCACCCGAGCATAAAGTAAACAAGGTCTATCATGTCACTTTAGCCAAACCGCTCACCGCTGCCTATATAGATGCGTTTGCTGAAGGCATGTTCTTCGCTTACGAAGGCATCACAACCTTGCCTGTAACCCTAAAAATACTCTCGGAATATGTAGCAGAGGTGACATTAAGAGAGGGCCGCTACCATCAAATCAAGCGAATGTTTGGACGGTTTAGGAACCCGGTATTAAAACTCCATCGAGTTTCAATAGGCGCACTGACGTTGGATAATCGCTTAAATGCGGGAGAAAGTAGAATACTAACTAACGAAGAGCTACAACACCTACACAATCCCACTGAGCCCTTCGCGTTCGAAAATACAGATTAACGTTACTGCCGACTCGCCCAATACGTCATAGCAAAGGACAAACCGGGCAACAGAATAAACCCCAGCATAATAGGTATTAGCGTCTGATTAAACGCTTGCCCCACCAGCATCCCCGCAATCACGGCGATTAACGTGGAAACGCCACCAATCAAACCTGACGCTAATCCAGCAATATGACCAAAAGGCTCCATGGATAAAGCATTCAAGTTCCCAAACAATAGCCCTATGCCCATTAAGACCAACATAAAGTAGACCATTACACACCATAGTGGTGGCACAGCGCCTAGCCAAAAAGTACTGATCAGCGCTAACAACGAGATAATAACCGTTATCATCTGAGTGCCCAACACCAACGTCTTCATACCAAACCGCATGACCAATTTAGAATTAATAAAACTAGCGACCCCAATCCCCGTTGCCAACACGGCAAAGTAAAACGGAAACTTAGCACCCAAGTAATATAAATCCTGTAAGACCTGCTGAACTGAGTTCAAAAAACCCAAAAATGCACCAAACCCCAACCCCGACGCAATAACATACGCCATCGCAACACGGTTAGAGATAACCTCTTTAAAACTATTCATGACAATTTTAACGGAAAACTTACTTCGTTTTTCGACGGTTAAAGTTTCCGGTAAGCGTAAACCAAACCAAAGTAAAATAGCTAAGGCCGCCACAAGAAGAAAAACAAACATCATACGCCAGCCAGATAGCCATAAAATACCTTGACCAATAATCGGCGCGACGACAGGCACTAAGACAAAAACAGTCATAATCAACGACATGACACGTGCCATTTCAGGCCCCTCACTTTTATCCCTCACAATAGCAATGGTAACAATACGTGGGCCTGCAGCACCCAGCCCTTGCAGGAAGCGTCCCAACAACATCATATCCATGCTATATGAAAAAAGAGAAATAGAGGTGCCTAAAATAAAGATAGCAAAACCAAGATACGTAGCAGGTTTTCGCCCTACCACATCAGCGAGAGGCCCATAAAATATATGACCTATAGCCACGCCAATAAAAATTGTCGTAATAATAAGTTGAGTGTCATTATCCCTAAGCACCTCTAAATCTTGGCCTATTTGAGACAAGGCAGGCAACATGAGGTCTATAGACATAGCAACAAAACAAGTTACAAACGCCATTAATGCAACAAACTCAGAGAAACCTATCTCCCTTCTCGCGCGCATACCCTTCATCTTATCAACACCCTCAATAGCGCCGTTTCACGCATACATTAAAAAATACTTAACATGTAAACAATTTTGCTAGAATTCTAGCACACTCCACAACCGTTAAACCTAACCATATATTACACCTAGAAAAACGAATCAGCGTTCGCGACCACTGACGGCCTCAGTGAAGCACCATAACCCGCACAATGATCACGTTTTCAGAAAGAGAATTACAGCCGTTTACGATACTTTTGCAGCCCTGCCAGCTCTTCATCAAGCAGTGTCCGTCTTAACACTTTACCCACGTGCGATTTAGGCAGATAGGTTCTGAACTCAACCAAACGCGGGACCTTGTAAGAGGTTAATCGTTCACGGCAATAATCACGCACCTGCTTAACCGTGAGGCGCCGATTTTGAGTAACGACAAACACCTTGATCACCTCACCAGACTGCTCATCAGGCAAACCGATCACCGCACATTCGACGATATCAACATGGCTCGATATGATATTTTCTAATTCATTGGGGTAAACAGGAAACCCAGAAATATTAATGATGTCTTTTTTACGGTCAACGATACGTAAAGAATCATCATCCGCAATCCGAGCGATATCGCCCGTCGCCAGCCAACCATCCGCATCAGGAATAGCCGAATCATCTTGCCAATAACCTGACATCACTTGCGGACCTCGCACATAGAGTTCACCAATCTCTCCCGCACATAAGGCCTCGCCTTGCTCGCCAACAATCCGCACGTCAGTCAAGGGCAACGGCTGACCAACAGAACCAAACTGAGCCCCTTTAACATAACTAACAGCAACCACCGGCGATGCTTCTGTTAAACCATAGCCTTGATAAATTGGACAACCGGTCAACGCCTCCCACTCATCACTCACCGAGCGAGTAAGCGCCATACCGCCCGACAAGGTCAACTTCAAACGGGTCATATCTAACTGCCCAAACAACGGGTGCCGACATAGTGATACAAATAACGTATTAATACCCGAGAAAACCGTAAAATCCCAACGCCCTAGCTCATTCACAAAACCACTGGTGTCTCGAGGGTTAGTTATTAAGACCACCTGAGCGCCCAACAGAGGCATAACGAGGCAGTTCAACATAAAACCGTAGATGTGGTACACCGGTAACGGTGCGATTGCGATCTCCTCACCCACCCTCAACGTATCCGGCAACCGGCTCTTTAGCTGAATAACATTAGCAATCAAGTTCCTATGGGTTAACGCGGCCCCTTTAGGTCTACCTGTCGTGCCTACGGTATACTGTATAACCGCCAGATCCTCTGGCGTTTGCTCAACCGGCAGCAAAGAACATCGCGCACCTCTAATCAACGCCTCTCTAAAATGCACGGCCCCCGGCACTTTATATTTAGGCACGATTTTACGGATATATTTAGCGATAAAATTAAGTAACAACCGGCGACTAAAAGGATGAAGGTCTGCCAATTCAGTGATCAGCACCGTTTTCACGGATGTTTTCGGCACAACGTCTTCAATCATGTGTGCGTTATTGGCAAGAATAATCACCGCCTTAACACCGGCATGATTAAACTGTTTGATCGTTTCTGACGCGGTATACAGCGGATTGGTATTAACGATCACCAAGCCTGCACGTAATGCGGCCAAAATACAGACGGGATATTGTAAAACATTGGGTAGCTGAATCGCGATGCGATCACCCGGTTCCAGATCAGTATGATGTTGTAGATAGGCGGCAAGATGCTGCGCTGTTTCATCAAGCTCAGCATAGGTTAATGTTGATCCCATATTCGAAAAAGCAGACTTATAAGCAAACTCTTTACAAGCTCGATTCCAAAGCACCGTGAGGTTAGGGTAACTTTTAATCTCTTGCTCGATATCTAGCAGCGAATCTTGCTTTTCGACCACCGACAAACCTCCTCGACTGGTTAAGGGGATAACTACTGCAGCAACCCCTTCACAAAGGTTACCAGCTCACCCGGTTTAAGCGCCACCCACGCTTCATTCGTCGTTAATGGAACCGTGGCTATCACTGTAACAATATCGCCTGGCTTTGTTTCCTGAACAAAATCTACCGTAACATCACAGTCGGTTAAGCGTGCTTCACCAAACGGCGCTTTACGCGTAATCCAAGACAGTTTGCTACCACAAAACGCAAACAGATGTGTCGATTCGGTTAGCAACATATTAAAAACACCCAACCCACGCAGTGTCTCACAACAGGTATGAATAAAGGCTGAGACCTCATTAAAGTCATCCGGCTGCTCTGGAAAACGTGTTCTTAGTTGCCCAAGCAGCCAACAAAAAGCATACTCGCTATCGGTGCTACCTACAGGGTGATAATAGGATAAAGGCAGAGAAAACAGCGCGTTATCCAACTGCCCGTTATGGGCAAAGGTCCATATAAAGCCCCAAAGTTCACGCTGGAAGGGGTGAGTATTTTCTAAGCAAATATCACCCACATTTGCTTGGCGAATATGGCTAATCACCACGTGACTTTTTATCGGGTGTTCTTTAACTAAGTTGGCAATTTTAGAGTCGACACTCGGATTAGGGTCATGAAAACAGCGTACGCCTTTACCTTCATAAAAAGCGATACCCCAACCATCTTTATGGGGCCCAGTCCCGCCTCCTCGTTGCATTAAACCTGCAAACGAAAAGCAGATGTCCGTAGGCACGTTGGCACTCATACCTAATAGTTCACACATACACCATCATCCACAAAACGCAGCAATTAAAGAATAAGTTAAGACTCTGACTTGCTATCTAAAACCACTTTATCTGGCAACGAATCAATCGCCTCCATACCGGTCTCTATTTTCTTTTTATCATCGTTTAATGCTGACACTTCTTTCAGGCGGCGTTCACCTAAAAAACACCCTTGGGGATGGATCGACATCTTTTTACTTTCAACCGTTGCACGCACCTGTCCACCAGAATCGATATGCAAATCATCGCAGATCACTTCGCCTTCAAGTAGCCCGCACACATCAACCGCTCGCGCTTTAATTAAACCGCGAACATGGCCTGTTTTGCCGATTGAAATATTATCTAATGAACTAACATTACCTTCAAAGATACCATCAATATGCATCTTGCCAATAATGCTCATATCACCGCAAAACTTATTACCTTCAGCAATTATTGTAATAGCTGACTGTGCTGATTTAGCGGATACATTTCTTTTAAGGATGCCCATTTAACGCCCTTAACCTTTGTAAACAAAGAGTCAAAATTTGTTATGTTCCAAGAGAGGAAGGGTTCAGGATTGATCGCTGTAAACAAGTGCCGTATCTCATAGTGTAGATGCGGCCCCGTTGTCATTCCCGTATTTCCACTGTTCCCTATCAGTTGTCCCTTACTGACAAACTCTCCACTTTTTACTTTAATTGCATCCAGATGCGCAAAGTACGTTTTAAACCCAAAATTATGCTGCAATATAATCAGTTTGCCAAAACCACTGCGCTTATTATAGCCGCCATACTCAACAATCCCATCAGCCGTCGCGTAAACAGGCGTACCTCTGTTGGCTTTAAAATCAATGCCCTGATGTACAACCCTTGTCTTTTTAACGGGGTGTATCCGTGGCCCAAATTTATCCGAAATACGAATCGCCTGTATAGGGACACCATTAGGAATACTATGTAGAAAGAATAACCGTTTATTCGCCTCTATCGTTAGCTGTTCAGCGCGTAACGGGTCAATATTGGTTTGATGCTCTACGCCAAGGAGGTTCTCTAAACCAAACAATGAGTTATCCAACGAGGAGTTCAACTCGCCCATTCGAAGGTTCTCTTCCTCTAACTTGTCCCGCTCACTTTTTAAGGAGCTCAATGACATGCTTAGGTTTTTTAATTCATCGATATAAAGTTGCTGAGAGCCGACCATCATTTCGTAACTTTCACTGAGCTCTTGATGATCTTCCTCAAGATCAGCCAAGTGGTCAGTTTTCACAACAAGCAGCGCATTAGAGACAAAAAAACTTGCCGCTGAAAGAATAATAAAAATCAACAAAAGATACTTGGCCACTTGGCTTATCGTATATTGGCGTGACCCATAAACTGTTGTCAGCGTTATAACCAGCTTATTTCTCAAGATAATTCCTGTAACAATAGGTCTTCATTTCAAAGAACTTGTCGATAAAAATCAAAGCAGACAAATATACCGATTTTCATACTATTGTCATAGTCATTATAGGGGATTAATCACCTCCCCTATATCAGAGATCGCTAAGTTAACCGCAGGTAAAACGTTAAACTACTGCCCTAAATAACCATAATAATTAGCGACCATCAAGCATACGGCCTAAACCCCCTAACACAGAACCTTCACCTTTATCCGACCCACCCGATGCAGGCGCAGAGGCAATCAACCGATCAGCTAAACGAGAAAACGGTAAACTTTGAACCCAAACAGAACCGGTTCCTTTTAACGTCGCCAACCACAACCCTTCGCCGCCAAAGATCATAGACTTCAACCCTTTGACCATCTCGATGTCATATTCGATCCCATCAGTAAAGCCAACTAAACAACCCGTATCAACGCGCAGTACACCATTATTGAGCTCTTTTTTGACGACCGTCCCCCCCGCTTGAACAAAGACCATGCCATCGCCTTCAAGTTTTTGTAGTACAAAGCCTTCACCACCAAAAAAACCAGCGCCAATTTTCTTCGAGAACGCGATTTCAACTTTGGTACCTAACGCCGCACACAAAAAGGCATCTTTTTGGCACGTGATGCGCTCCCCATACTCCGCTAAATTAAGCGGTACAATACTACCGGGGTAAGGTGCCGCAAACGCAACACGGCGCTTAGCGGTTCCCTCATTACCAAAATGGGTCATAAACACAGATTCACCCATCACCATTCGTTTACCTGCGGAGAAGAGCTTGCCCATCAACCCTTGATCAGGCTCCGAGCCATCCCCCATTTTAGTTTCGAAGGTAACGTCCTCTTCCATGTAATTCATCATGCCCGCTTCAGCAATCACTTTTTCACCGGGATCTAACTCAACCTCTACAACCTGAAGCGCTTCACCTATAATTTCATAGTCAACTTCATGACAACGCATCTCTCACTCCTTTTTCAGGTATCAATTGTTTAATGGGTAACCCGCGATAGTGTTACCTAAACGCAACAAGTCTCAGCACCCTACTCGCTTGCGAGAACAGTAAACCAAGTTTTCTACTAAAGAGGCAAGTAGAAGGCGGATTTAACACCCTCTCTAAGAACACCCTCAGCCGATAAATACAGGTCAAAAAGGCGTAATTGTTTATCACCGCACAACTAAAAACAGTCAATCACGCTGCCTAACAGGAACCTCAACAGCGGTCATTCTATCGACTCATCTCAAAATCATGAGGTTTAGCCTTATACATCAGTCTAAAAAAAGCCCCATTTAAAACCAATGTCGTATAACAATGGCGGGGGTTATGTATGTTTTAACCATAGGGCAGTGCTATGGTGAAATGAGTAAGGTTCTTGATGACGGTGATCTCATAATTAAACACGGAACCTTCTCCTAAATAATAAAAATCAATAAGGCATATAACCATGAGTAAAAGAGAGATCGTAATACTTAGCGGGGTACGCACAGCCATTGGTAGTTACGGCGGAAGCTTAAAAGGCGTTCCCCCCTGCCAAATGGCTGCAGAGTGTGTGGCCGAAGCCGTTAAACGTGCAGGGCTCGCGCCCGAAGATATAGGGCATAGTATATTTGGTAACGTAGTTCATACCGAACGTAGAGATATGTATTTAGGCCGTGTCGCAGCAATCGATGGCGGCCTTTCCCATGAAACACCTTCGCTCACCCTTAACCGCTTATGTGGCAGCGGATTACAAGCTATTATCTCCGCATCCCAGCAGATCGAATTGGGCGTATGCGACGCCGCTGTCGCTGGCGGCGCAGAATCCATGAGCCGTGCTCAATATTGGATGCCGTCCGCACGTTTTGGACAACGTATGGGCGACGGTGAAATCTTAGATGCGATGGTTGGTGCACTTACATGCCCCTTTGAAGATACCCATATGGGGATCACAGCAGAAAATGTTGCTGAAAAATGGGGGATCAGCCGTGAAGATCAAGATGAACTAGCGGTTCTGAGCCATAACAGAGCTGAGGCGGCCATTAACGCTGGCCGTTTTAAGGACCAGATTCTTCCGATTAATGTTAAAGTTAAACGCGAGAACGTCCCCTTCGATACCGACGAACATACACGTCACAACTGCACTCTCGCCGATATGCAGAAGCTTCGCCCCGCCTTTAAAAGGGATGGTTCTGTCACAGCAGGCAATGCATCAGGTCTTAACGATGCCGCCGCCGCAGTCACCCTCATGGCCGCGGATGTTGCAAAAGCCAAAGGACTAAAACCTATGGCTAAACTTGTAGGTTATGCATTTGCTGGCGTTGAACCTAAATATATGGGTATAGGCCCAATCCCCGCCGTTAAAAAACTACTCGCCGATGCTAATTTAAAGGTATCCGATATCGATGTATGGGAAGTCAACGAAGCCTTCGCTGCACAAGCATTGGCTGTATGTCGAGAGTTAGGTTTACCTGCAGATAAAGTAAATCCAAATGGTTCTGGCATATCCCTAGGCCACCCAATCGGGGCAACAGGGGCCATTATTACTGTCAAAGCACTGTATGAGCTTCAACGTTCAGGCGGGCGTTACGCCATAGCCACAATGTGTATTGGCGGCGGGCAAGGCATTGCTGCACTCTTTGAAAAACCATAAGAGCGGCCGCTAACCCCCTCTATACAATCAAAAGCCGGATAAGTATCCGGCTTTTTCCTTTCCATCGTCCTCGGTATTCACCTTTTGACTTAAGCTCCAGCCAATTGCGAATCGGGCTGTAAGCGGTAACAAGGTTGGTACTCTTGATAATTAATCTTCATTCTTCGCTGAGCAACGAATGATTCAAGCAAGTGGTCAAGAGGCTGCATAATCGCTTTTTCACCACAAATTTCGAACGGGCCGTTTTCTTCAATCGCCCGTATACCTGGCTCTTTAACATTCCCCGCCACAATACCCGATAATGCACGGCGTAAATGCGCCGCCAACTCAAAATCGGGCTGGCCTTTCATTAATTTAAGCTCAGCCATATTTTCATGGGTCGGCTCAAACGGTTGCTGGAACGCCTCCGGTATATATAACTGCCAATTGTAGTGAAACGATTCACTGGTTGCTTTACGGTACCGCGTTACCTGTTCTAGCCCCTCACGCATCACTTCTGCAACAGAGTGAGGATCGTCAACAATGATTTGGTAACGTTTAGTCGCCTCATCACCTAATGTCGCACGAATAAAATCATCAATGGTGTTGAAGTACGCGTCACTACCCTCGGGCCCTGTAAACACTAAAGGAAACGGAATATTATGATTTTTTTCATGTAACAAAATACCTAAAATATAAAGAATCTCTTCTGCCGTGCCTGCACCTCCGGGAAACACAACAATGCCATGCCCTAAGCGAACAAATGCCTCTAGCCGCTTTTCAATATCAGGCATAATAATCAGCTCATTTACTATGGGGTTAGGGCTTTCCGCTGCAATAATGCCTGGCTCAGAGATCCCCACATAGCGCCCATCTTTTATCCGCTGTTTAGCATGGGAAATAGTGGCACCTTTCATGGGGCCCTTCATCGCTCCTGGACCACAGCCGGTACAGATATTCAAGCCACGTAGACCCATTTCGTAGCCTACTTTTTTGGTGTAGTCGTACTCACCTCGGTCGATGGAATGACCGCCCCAGCAGACAACCAAATCGGGCTGTATATGGGGCCGAATAGCATTTGCATGACGCAAAATATGAAACACCATATTCGTAATCGTTTCTGATTCGCTCGCCCCGGGGCAACAGGTCTCCATCTCGGTACCCACGTAAAGCAGATCCCGCAACACGGAAAACAACTGCTCCCGAATACCGGTGATAATTTCGCCATTTACAAACGCAGCCGCTGGCGCATTCCGTAGTTCCAGTTGAACGCTACGGTGCTTCTGACTAATTTTGATATCAAAGTTACTAAACTTATCCAGCACCATTTTAGTGCTATCCAGTTGACTTCCGCTGTTCAAAACCGCCAAGCAACACTGGCGAAATAAACGATAGAGCCCACCTTGGCTCACATCTTGAAGTTTATCTATCTCATAAGGCGATAGGGTATCTAAACTCTCTAACGGTGTAATCCTGGTGGTTACGTACTTTTCTGTCATCATAATGACCACCTCTTAAATCGATAAAAACAACGCGCTTCTCGATTAACATTAAACACAGCGTGTTTATCTTATTCTTAGGTTCTGTCTGTTAAGGTTATATGAAAATTGAAATAATTTTCTGAAGAGGGCTGGAACAGACAACGCTATACATGCTAACCAACCGTAAGCTCGCAACTACATAAATCGGTCTATTTCACTATAGAACAGAAACGAAAAATCCACAAAAAGTCATTTTAAATCAATTAGCTATTTTAAAACTGTCGAATAATCTCATTCACGAACTCAGGCACTACCTCACTCGCGGGACCATAAATCCGCTGATCAAACGAGGATTCTACCCGCGACGGTTCAAGATTAAGCTCAACCGTCAACGCCCCTGAAGCGTTTGCCACTTCAACAAAGCCTGCAGCGGGATAAACATGCCCAGAGGTACCAATGGAAACAAAAAGATCGCAGGCTTCTAGGGCACTATAAATTTGCTGCATATGCATCGGTAATTCACCAAACCACACAATATCGGGTCTAAGGTTCCCAGATGCGCCACAGCACGGACAGAGATCTTCTGGCTGAGCGTCACCCTCCACGGGATATATCACACCGGATTCTTTACAGCGTACATTCAGTAACTCCCCATGCATATGCAAAAGGTTTTTACTGCCCGCTCTCTCATGCAGGTCATCAATATTCTGTGTGACCACTAAAACATTTCCCGGAAACGCCTCTTCTAATTCAGCTAACGCATAATGACTTAAATTAGGGCCTATCTCTGGTGAGAGCAATTGCTGACGGCGCTCATTGTAAAAACGATGAACTAAGTGCGGATTTCGTTCAAACGCTTCTGGCGTCGCCACATCATCAACATTATGGTTTTCCCACATTCCATCCGAGGCACGAAAGGTTCTTATACCGGACTCTGCTGAGATCCCTGCCCCAGTCAATATCACTATAGATTCGATCGCCATATTAACCCCCTTACAACAATTTGCCTCTTGTCATACTACAGCAACATATGTATTACTAGACTATGTGGAGTTGGTTACTAAGAAAAGTACCAAGGTAAACCTCATCAATGACGATGAAAGTAACCAATCAATCAGCCTACAACTGAGAAACCCTAGTGGATCAAACGGACTATAACGTTTGCAGCATAACAAGAAGAACTGTGGCACCTAATCCTAGGCTTCGCCGCACTCGCCCTGACGTGAATCGACCTCTGGTTTGCACTACTCCCCTCGGCTATAGAAGGAACCGGCTATGACCGCCTCTAAACTCTATATTCTCGACACCAATGTTTTACTTCATGACCCTAAGTGTCTATATGAATTTAAAGAGCAGGACATCACCATACCGATGACTGTTTTAGAAGAGTTAGACGATATTAAGGATAGAAAGAAAAATGTGTCTCAAGAAGCTCGAGCTGCTATACGCGCAATAGATGACATCATAACGCAAGCAGAAGATGCCGCCCAAATTACTAAAGGGGTCGACATTATAATCCCGCTGTCTAGCGCCAATAGTGACTACAAGTTAGGGCAATTAAGCATCTTCCCTGACCATGAACTCACCGCTCGCCAAGGCTTTCTGCCGCAAAACTCCAACAAAGATAATCAGATTATTAACTGCGCCCTACACTTGCAGGCAACCAACCCTCACCGCGAAACCATTCTAGTCACTAAAGATATCAACATGCGCCTCAAAGCATTGGGGGCGGGCCTTAAAAAAGTTGAAGATTATCGAACAGACCAACTCGTTTCTGATATCGACCTATTACCCGCAGGCCACTGTAATATTGAAGGTAATTTCTGGGAACAGGTTGAAGACGTCAACAGCTATCAAGAAGACACCCACACCTATCACCAAGTCAGCCAAACGGTACTTCCTAATACCTACCCTTGTGAGTATCTATATGACGACAGTGAAGAGTTTGCGGCGCGGGTTACGTCGGTAAAAGATGGCCAAGTCACCCTGCGTGACTTAGGGGTAGACCGCCTGATGCAGCAAAACTGCTGGGGTATTGAACCTATCAATATTTTCCAAGCCTTTGCCATGAACGCGGTATTAGACCCTGATCTAGACCTGGTTATTCTTAATGGTGCAGCAGGTTCAGGTAAAACACTGATGGCGCTCGCCTGTGCATTAGAGATGGTGATCGAGCAACGCCGTTACAATAAGATTATTGTTACCCGCTCAACACCACCGGTCGCAGAGGACATAGGCTTCCTTCCAGGTACCGAAGAGGAGAAAATGACACCATGGTTAAGTGCAATTCAAGATAACCTTGAAGCGATGCATGAAAACGATGAGCGCCCTCAAAGCAGCGTAAAATATGCCATCGAGAAAGCCAACATCCAATTCAAATCACTTAACTTTATTCGAGGACGCAGCATTCAAGATGCGATTGTGCTGCTAGACGAGGCGCAAAACTTAACGCCCTCACAACTTAAAACGATCGTTACGCGCTGCGGCAAAGGCTCCAAGATCATCTGTTTGGGGAATTTAGCGCAGATCGATTCTAACTACTTAACACCGCTCACCTCCGGTTTAACCTATTTAGTCGAACGCTTTAAAGACTATGAAGGTGCGGCCAACATTCATCTTGAAGGTATATTCCGCTCCCGCTTAGCTGAATACGCAGAAGAACATTTATAAAGACAGACACACAGCGTTTAGTTTCTAACTAAGCGCTGTGACTTCCGTCAACACTTAGCGAGTAAACCATGAGCAAACATGGCTAGTCGATTCTGCGCCCCTATCCTGAATGACACTATTCAACTAAAATGAGCAGATGATTAATTTCCTAAAAAAGCTATTAAGCACCTTATTAATCGGCTTAGTTAATATATATCGTTACCTCATCAGCCCGGTGATTGGGCCACGCTGCCGTTTCCACCCTACCTGTTCAAGCTATATGATTGAGGCAATTCAACGTCACGGGCCGATAAAAGGAACCTGGTTAGGGCTTAAACGGCTCGGCCGCTGCCACCCTTATAACGACGGTGGTTATGACCCTGTACCTGAGCACGACTGCAAAGCGCACCCTAACACTGAAAAAACCGAAAAGAAGCAAGACCAACCTACATCCTAAACTAAAACCGTCCCTGTTGTTTAATTTCACAAAAAGCGTCTAAAATTTCATTATCACGCTCTTTAGCCGGCGGCCTATAGGGTTTACTATAATCGCTCTCACAGAGTTGGATTGAGCTGGATACTATGTTTACACCACTATCCGTTATTCTTTATATCACGCTGTATATAGGTCTACTTTTTTCTATTGCTCAAATAGTAGAAAAGCGGATAGAAAATAAACCGAAGACAGCGACAAGCAGCCCTTGGGTTTACGCCCTATCATTGGCGGTATATCACACCTCGTGGACGTTTTATGGCAGTGTTGGTTTTGCCGCCACATCGGGCCTACTCTTTTTAGGCGTTTACGGCGGAGCCATTATAGGGATTCTATTTTGGTGGATTACGCTTAAACGAATGATTCAAGTTAAAGAAACCTTCCGAATCACAAGTATTGCCGACTTTATTTCCACCCGTTACAACCGCTCTCAAAAGATCGCCGCCACCGTCACCTTAATCGCCCTTATCGGTATTGTTCCGTATATTTCATTACAGCTGAAAGCGATAATTAACTCATTCGAGCTCATCACCAATAGCCCAAACAGTGGAGCACAACATGACTTAGTGGGCTGGCTTGTCACACTCTTAATGATCGCTTTCACTATTATCTTTGGTGTGCGAAAGCTCGACCCAACTGAGCGTCATCAAGGTATGATTGCCGCCTTAGTGGCTGAGTGCATCGTTAAACTCATCGCCTTTATCAGCATTGGTATTTTTGCGACCTACTATTTATTTGATGGATTTGGCGACATTATCAACCGCCTACACGATGCTAATCTGGACCATGTTGCGAGCTTTAGTGCTACAGAAAACAGTGGATTAATGTGGATTACCCTCTTCATCTTGAGCTTCTCCGCCATTTACAACCTACCTCGACAGTTCCATGTTGCGGTCGTTGAGAATGCCAACCACCGGCATATAAAAACCGCCATGTGGGTTCTTCCCCTTTATATGGTCTTAATTAATCTCTTTGTGGTCCCTATTGCCGCCGCTGGGCTGCTCATGGGGATGCCATCAGAATCTGCAGACTTTTTTGTGTTACTGCTCCCCCAACAATCCGGCAGCAGTGGGCTCACCCTACTCGCATTTATCGGTGGATTTTCGGCTGCAACAGGGATGATCATTATTACGACCATGACACTCTCCACCATGGTATCTAACCACCTTGTTCTACCTATATTAGAAAGAATCCCACAACTAAAATTTATCCGTAGCTACTTGCTACAACTACGCTGGTTAGTCGTTGCCCTTATTCTATTCGGCAGTTTGCTCTTTGCGACCGAGTTCACCGATACCTATATATTGGTCGCAATTGGGCTGATCTCCTTTGCTGCAGTTTTACAATTTTCACCGGCCCTATTTGGTGGAATCTTCTGGAAAAAAGGTAATAGCCTTGGCGCCTTGCTGGGCTTAACATCGGGTTTTATTGTCTGGTTCTATAGCCTATTAGTACCCACCTTTATTAAACAAGGATGGTTCTCTGAAGCACTGCTCATAGACGGCCCTTGGCATATAGCCGCACTCAAACCTGAAGCCCTGTTTGGCCTTGAAGGGTTAGCGCCGATTACCCATGCGGTCTTTTGGTCAATGGTCATTAATATAAGTTGTTATATTATCGGCTCTCTTATTTTTAGCCCAAACAAAAGCGAACGAAACCTCAGAACCGAATTTATCAGTTCGATGACGTCTAGGAAAAAACGAAAAGCACGCCCAACAGGTTTAGACGCCTATATCCCGTTACACGCCAAAATTGAAGAAGCTAAAAACCTATTATCCAATTATATTGATGCCGATAAAGCAAGCGGCGAAGTGCTGACCATTGCAGAAGATTTGCAAGTATTCCATAAAGAAACGATTACTATTATTGAACTCGTAGAGTTCCATCGAATGGTTGAGCACGTGCTAGCAGGCTCTATTGGTGCCGCCAGTGCCCACAGTGCTATAGAAAACACCATCCGCTATAACCCACGTGAAGAAGCTGATTTAAAGGCCTTATATAGCCATATTGTGTCAGAACTACAAACCACAGAAAAAGAGGATGCGAGTGACTATGCAGCGGCCCCCACCAGTTTTGGTTTAATCGAGGAGTTGCAGACACAGCTTGATGATTTAGAAGATAAAGTCGCCCGTCAAAAGGTCACGATTGAGCAACTCGAAGATAAATTAGAAACGCGCTACCAAGAGATTACAAAGTACCGATTAGAGTCACAAAAGATAAAGCAGGAAAACCTACAATTAACAAAAGAGCTTAACCTATTAAAAGGTAGCGAGAAGGCTAGTAACAACTAAACCTTAAGCGCAATGTTCATGTCTCATCTCAAAAAAAAGAGCCTCAATGAGGCTCTTTTTAATCACATAAACAACACTTGAAAAATTAAGCGTTATCTTGCTTGTGTAGATGAACATCCATCTGAGGGAAAGGAATACTAATACCTTCCTCATCAAAGCGTAATTTAACCGCTTCAGTCGTACCCCAAAGCACAGCCCAATAATCCGCAGAGTTAACCCAAGGACGAACGACAAAGTTAACACTACTGTCCGCCAGCTCAGATACTGCAATAACCGGTGCAGGGTCTTTTAAGATGCGATCATCTGCTGCAATAATTTCAGCTAAGATCTCTTTTGCCTTACGGAGGTCATCATCATAGCCAATACCAAATACCATATCGATTCGACGCGTATCACGCGCAGAAAAGTTAGTAATGACACCACTATAAATAGCACCGTTTGGAACAATAACCTCACGGTTATCGCCTGTTCGCATCATCGTATTGAAGATTTGAATATGCTCTACAACCGCTGATACTCCAGCTGCTTCAACAAAGTCACCTTCACGAAACGGTTTAAAGATCACCAACATGACACCCGCCGCAAAGTTCTTCAATGAATCCTGCAGTGATAAGCCAATGGCTAAACCTGCAGCACCCACAAGTGCGATAAGTGATGTGGTGTCTACACCCAAATGACTTAATGCCGCAACAATTACGAAGAGTAATAGCACAACATTAGCAATCGATGTGATGAAGTTGATCAACATGTCATCAATTTTTGACTTACGCAAAACGCGTTCTAACAGTTTAATCAACTGCTTAACAACCCAGCGACCGACAAAAAAGATAGCAAGCGCAATGATAATATCTACAATCCATGGCAGGACGTAGGCATCAAAGAAATTTTCCATTTAGTTCCCCTGAAGAATTAATCACTATTTTTTAAGATTATTAAAAAATAAAGTGAACGAATTAAAACAAAATGAATCTTAACAACAGCCAAACAGGCATACTGAGGCTGTCTCGCTTCTTGGTAATACGCAATTTTATCTCGCTGCATAACCAGTTATGAAAGTTTTTGCGTCTTTACTTACACAACAACCTGTTAAGCAACCAGTTTAATCCGTACAATATGACAAATTCTAGTATCCAAACAACTGTATCAATGAAAAAGTTACTTATAACCCTTATTTTTTTCGTTTCTTTCTCCGCCCATGCTGAAAAAGGTCATATTGCTGATGATGCGATGATCTACGTTCATAATGGTCCGAGTAATCAATATCGTATCATTACACGTATTCCAAGCGGCAGTGCTGTTGAAATATTAAAGCGAGACCCTAAGACAAAGTATGTGCAAATACGTATGTCTAAAGGTCGTATCGGCTGGGTTGAGCCAACGGCTGTTGACCCAGGTGATAGTATGTCGGTTCGCCTACCTAAACTGCAGAGCAGCCTTGAAAAAAGTCAAATCACTGTCGCAGAGCAAGCGGCTAAGATAGAAACACTGCAAAGTGAATCAGGTGGTATGCGCGAGAAAAACCAGCTTCTAACCAGTGAAGTGGCTAAACTCAATGCAACCATCAAAGAGTTGAACTTTAAGATAGAAACCAGTGATGAAAGTAATCTCATGCGCTGGTTTACCCATGGAGGACTGGTTGCGTTAGGCGGGGTCATTCTTGGGCTTATCCTTCCTTACTTCCCTAAACGTAGAAAACGGAAAGACGAGTGGTTTTAACTCACCTATTTTTCCATAAAAACAGCCGAGCTAATTAACTCGGCTTTTTTTATGTTTTAACCTAAAAAGCATTGACATAGGTTAAAGATTAATGACAGAAATATGAATGCCCCAAAACCTAGCAATCTTAATTTTTTTACATTAAAAAACTCGAATATTCCATATAAATCAAAGAGATGAATAGCTGGTTATTTTTTAACCAATCTGTTTGGTCAAGCCGTTTTATAAGGCCTGAAGTTGCTTTCCCAAGGGTTGTTGACAGAGTTATCCACAGACAATGGGGACAAAGCGGTAAAGCCCAATAACCATACCGAATAGAACCCTTATTGCACTGCAAAAGGTTACACACATTCAAGCCATCGAGCAGATCGACTCTCGCACGATGCACCAATATTGATCTTTAAGTGAACGCCCAATCAGTCAAAAAAATGCACCATTTAAAAAAGCAATGAAGAAGATTAATAGATCTAATTAGTCACACATCCATAGACGTGTTGAAATAGGCTTTATCAAAACATTAAGAGAAGGGTTACGAGATGCAGCGCATTACTATTTTTGGTCGTGAAGGTTGTGGGTTTTGCGTGAGAGCAAAAGAGCTATGCGAGATTAAAAACCTAGATTATCGCTATATTGATATCCATAAAGAAAACATCAGTAAAGCCGATTTAGAAAAAACCGTAGGTAAACCCGTAGAAACCGTACCGCAAGTTTTTTGTGGTCAAGAACATATCGGTGGTTTTACTGAGCTTGAAGCGTTTTTAAATAACGCCGGCGTTTAAAAATCAGAGATCGCCCCCATATCTTATATAAGAGGGGCAATATTGATGAACACAGCCCCTCGCTATCGTTATACTTAGAGCAGATTTGGGGCTGTGATTTAGACGACTAACCGTGTCTATATTTATGGTTTTTTTAATGTTTAGTTTTTAATGTAAGTTAGCGCGTTTACGTTATACTGAAATAACGTTGTTACTGGCCCAATGCCAGTTTAGGAGAGAGTTATGATCACATTTACTATTCTTCTTACCCTTGCGGCTGGCATCATCATGCTGCAACTGTGGCAAAACCATAGGGGTGAAGCTAAGCCTATTCGTATAGAAAGCCGCACCGACGAATTAGCGCAACAAAGACAGCACCGTCGAGGTCGTTAATAACGCAATCTACTCTACTGCATGTCGTCATTTCAATATACGCTCAGATTTTATCGATCTGAGCGATATTTATTCCCCCCTTACCTTACCCCCATAACCTAAGTGCTAGCCCACCTGCACGCTCTGTACGTCTGCCCGTAGCCGACAAAAGTACCGGTTCAGTGGCGATAATATCCAGCGTTTTCTTTGCCCGAGTAATGCCGGTATACAGTAATTCTCGGCTCAATAACGCACTGTCAGTCGGTGGTAAAATCATCACCACCCGCTCAAACTCTGATCCCTGACTTTTATGCACAGTCATCGCAAAAACGGTTTCATGCTCAGGTAAACGGCTCGGTAATACCGATCTCATTTCACCACTCTGCTCAAACCACACTTTCAAGCGCCCACTCTCATCATAAGCCACAATACCTATGTCGCCGTTAAACAGAGAAAGGGCTGGGTCATTACGCGTAATCATAATGGGGCGACCCGGATACCAGCTACCCTCATCCTTGATGAGTCCTCTGGCCTGCAAGCCCTTATAGATACGTTCATTTAAGCCGGAAACACCGTACACCCCTTCACGGCGCGCGCATAAAAGCTGGAAACGCGTCATGCTCAGTAATAGCTGACACGGGCCATCGCCGGCAAACAAACCATTAAAAAGCTGGGCGTAGGTATCAACACACGTTGTGATCATCGTTTCATAGCTGTCTTGGGACAGGTACTGATAATTGAGATCCTTATACCCTGCATTAATGACTTTTCTCACCTCCGCCCCACTTCCGGCATTAACGGCCCGGGCTAAATAACCGATGCCGCTCTGGTCATCAAATCGATAACTTTTATAGAGCATCGCCAAACTATCAGCAAATCCGCCTAGCGTGCCCTCAGACAAAGGCGTTGGTAATCGGCAAAGTCGATTTAACTGTGCGGCCTGCGTAGGCGAATAGTCAAGTTGATGCGGCCAACTACAAATATCCCCCAGCACACTACCCGCTTCAACGGATGCAAGCTGATCACGATCGCCTAAGAGCACTAATCGAGCATGGGGTGGTAAAGCCCGCAGTAAGCGAGAAATCATCGGTAGATCGACCATTGATGCTTCATCCAAGACCAGCAGGTCTAGATGTAACGGATTATCCGCATCATGACGAAAACGAATACTATTCGGTATCACACCTAACAAACGATGCAAGGTGCTGGCTTCAGAGGGTATATCCGCTTTGAGCTGAGGATCTATATTGAGTTTCTGTTTTGCGTTAGCGATAGATTCTGCTAAACGCGCCGCCGCTTTACCTGTAGGTGCCGCCAACTGAATCGTGAAGCTGGCACCTTTCGCTTTTTGCTGCTCAATATACAGTACTAGAAACTTGATAACCGTCGTGGTTTTACCCGTGCCTGGACCGCCACTAATAACCGCTAATTGTTTTTGAACTGCAACCGCCGCAGCGACTTTCTGCCAATCAATTTCATCATTATCCCCTACCGGAAAGTAACAATTTAATCCCGCATCTAAAAGCGCTTCATCCGTTGCAACAGACCCGCCGGCCCGTTGCAGTAACGCCTGAGCAACCGCGCATTCATATTGCCAATACCGATAAAGGTAAAAACGTCCTTTATCTAATACCAGTGGTGTGACCTTGTCTCCGGAGCTCAGCACGACAGAATCTAACTCAATAGAAGACCACTCAACGCCCCTCAACAGCGCCGCAATGTCATCCGCCCAATACCCCTGAGGAGACGCTAGCTTCGTCAACGGTAAACAGACATTACCCGTGGCAAGCTCATAACTCACAAGCGCCGATAATAGAATGTGATCAGGGGCATTAGGGGCGCACTCGGCCAAATAGTGCGCAAGTTGATAATCAACAGCGCGTATATAGCCTAACCCAACCCAGCGTTTTAGTTCAGCAAGGTAATGATTGGTGAGGTCCACTGACTGATCCATCATAATAACCCTCCGCCCTGCTTATCATCCAAAAACAGCTCATTAAGCGCCTCAATCAACGTCTGTGTGGGGCGGCAGTGAAAAATACCACTGTCCTCATTTAAAGGACCTACGCCTCGCAAAAACAGATAGTAGACACCGCCAAAATGCTGCTCATACTGATAGTTAGGAATACGCTGTTTCAGTAAACGGTGAACCGCTAACGAATAGAGTAAATATTGCAGGTCATAGCGGTGTTCAATCATCGCCTGCTTGAGGGATGCTTGGTGGTAACACGCCGCCTCATAACCTAAGTGGTTCGATTTATAATCCAAAATGTAATAACGCTCACCATCACGGAAAATCAAATCAATAAACCCTTTCAGCATTCCACGTAATGGTTCAAAAGAGAGCGGCTTTGCCTTCGATGAGAGGGGGTCATGCTGTCGAATAAGCACCTCTAAATCAGACACCGTGACATGGTCTGCTCTGAGCATAAACTCCATCTCGACCAATCTATCAGCATCCGTTATCTGGCCTAACGTTAACCCCTCATTATTTAAGGGCGCGTTGACTACATCGGTGATGAGTTTCTCAATCACCGGAAGCCACTCCACCTCATAGCCCGCCAATACCAATTGATCACTCACCTGTAGAGAGAGATCCTCCCTAGCTGGCAGCATAGTAGCGTTTAGCGAATGGCTAAACGTCGGAAAACTAATCTCTTCAAACACACTATGTAAAAAGGTACCGGCATTAGCCCCTTTGGGAAACGTGAATATATTTCGCCCTTCAGGGATCTCAACGCCGGCAACCTGGGTGCTTTCATCCGCGACTTCAAGGTCCAACCCAGGAAGGTCAGGAATATAGGTCGTACTATGACGGCTCAGGGCAGAATAACTGCTGACCCGCCATTCCCGATCAATCTTGGTGCTAAATGTTCTCGCCGACAACACTTGCTGTGGCCCCTCTTCATCAAGGGTAAAGAGATCTTTTTGAGCACCATGATCTGGCGGAACGCATACGTTGATCGCAGAGGAGCGTTGCTGAAGATCCGCTAATGCCTCATCCAACGACGCACCTGCTTGGAGTAAAAGGTAGCCTAAAGCGCTGTCCTTTAAGCGTGATGCTTTATTGTTACCAAGCCGAAGATGACTCACCCCTACATAACAACGGTATACCGAACGGGTAAGCGCAACATACAGCAGCCTTAACTCTTCGGCTAAGCGCTCCTTCTCCGCTTCAGCCAGCCCCTGTTCCCCCATCGCTATATCCAGTACAGAGCGGCCCGACTCATCATGATAGAGCGCTGTTTTAGCCTCTCGAAAACTGCATGCAAAAGGTAGAAACACGATCGGATACTCTAAACCTTTTGATTTATGAACCGTCACAATAGTGACTAAATTACGTTCACTTTCAAGCCGTAAGATCTGATCATCATTCACACCAGACGGGTTACTAATCTGCTCATTAAACCAACGTAATAAACCAAGCGTTCCCTCTAACTGACTACTGGCCTGCTGCAGCAGTTCAGCCAAATGTAATAGATTGGTTAAACGTCGCTCCCCCGACACTTGCTGTAAGGTTTCAGCGGCTAAGTTACGTTTGTGTAATAACTTCGTTAGCATAGGTAGCACACCGCGCTTCAACCAGACTTCGCGATACTCGGTAAATTCAGCAACAACGAGTTCCCACAAATTCTCATCATGGTTCAATGCATCCAGTTGAGCCATATCAAGTTGTAAGAGTTCTGTCGCCAAAGCGGCCTTTAAAGCTCGCTCTTTATGAGGTGTTTCAACAGCCGCTAAGATTAACGATAGCTCAACAGCCTCAATCGAGTTAAAAATGGAGTCTTTATTACTTAAATAGACAGAGGGGTGCTCATAGACAGCCAGTGCTCGACGCACCTCTTCTGCTTCAAAACGGTCGCGTACCAATACAGCAATATCAGACCCTTCCACAGGTTTATCGCCAATATAAGCGTCACTGTTAAGGAGGCGGTCGATCTCAGCGGCCGTGCTTTGGGCAAAGGTTGCTAAATACTCACCTTTACTTAAAGGCGTATCATCTTGCTGACACCAAAGCGTGAGGGCTGCGGGTTTGCTAGCCTGAATCCTTAGTGTCTTTGCGCCCTTATCCGCCGCTTTTACCGGATAAAATGGAATGTCATCATCATAGATAAAGGCAGATTCAGCAGATGCAAACAACGTGTTTACACCCTCCACCATCGCCGCGGTAGAGCGCCAGTTTGTATCTAAGGTATAGGTCTTACTGACCGAGCGGCGCGCTTGAATATAGGTAAAAATATCAGCACCACGAAACGCATAAATAGCCTGTTTCGGATCACCGATCATCACCAGAGCGGTATTTTCTTGGTCCGCGTATAAGGCGGAAAATATCCCGTACTGAAGCGGGTCGGTATCTTGAAATTCATCGATCATCGCAACAGGAAACTGCTGATTAATCGCAGCGGAGAGCGCATCGCCTTTATCTGAATTCAACGCATCACTCAGGTCCGTCAGCAAATCATCAAAGGTTTGCAGTTGATACTGGGCCTTTGCCTGGGTTAAGCGCTCACTGACCTCTTTTAACGCACGACCGAGCAGTACCTCCCTAACCGGTACACTTTGTGAGAGTAACGTCTCTAGCTGGGCGAACAACGGATGTACAGGCACTTCGCCCTTGTCCGTTTTTTCATGGAGCCGTGTTTGCGTGAAGCGCGCCATAACCTCTCGCAGTTTTTTATCCGGCTCCAACGCCTCCGATACGGCATATTGATCAATTTGAGCTAACCATTTGGGCAAACTAGATTTGGTATAACTGCGCTTATTCACACCCGACGCTTGAATTAACCCCTGAAGGTCATCACTGTTTGCCAACCACGCTTGTTTAAACTGATTTAACGCGACGAGACGATCATCGTGGGCCTGTTGTAAATCGACTGCTGATAGATCCGGTTCAATAATTAACCCCGCGTGGTTCAACAACCCTTGCAGGTCAGACATAAGTTTATCGGGGGTTTTCCAGCCCTCAGATAAAACCAGCTCCGTTAATGGCCCATTGAGTGGATAGATGGTATTTCGCCAAAAATCTAATACAGCACTGCGAATCAGGCTTTGATCATCTTTTGTCAGTTCATTATCAAACAGGGCTCCACTTTCAAAGGCATGCTGTTTAAGCATCCGTTGGCAAAAACCGTGGATGGTAAAAATTGCGGCTTCATCCATCTGTCTAACCGCTTGTTCAAGTAGCTTAACCGCTTGGGTATGATCGCCAGCCTGCTGCTTTAATGTAACGAAGAATGGATCCGAAATATCACTATCCTGCTGTAAAAAAGCAGTCCGTGCATCAACAATTCGGCTACGAATACGATCCCTTAGCTCTTCTGTTGCCGCCTCAGTAAACGTCACAACCAAAATTTGATCGGGCCCTAAGGGCTTGTCATTAATATTACCGAGGCCCAGCAATAACCTTAAGTACAAAGCCGTGATGGTATAGGTTTTTCCGGTACCTGCACTTGCTTCAATCAGTTGCTGCCCTTGCAGAGGAAACGTAAACGGGTCTAAAGATACAATATTAGTCATCTTTACCCTCCTCAATATAATCAAGCATCGGCGCATAAATAGCGTCGGCTAAAGGAATAAACTGCGCCGAGAATTGGGCATAATCGGGATAGGCCCGTCGCAGGTAGGGATCATCTTGTAAGCCCGCTTTATAGGCGTTCCCATAAAACAGCGTTTCGATCAGCTGTTCCGCCTTGTCTGGATCTTTTTGAGATTGCTTAAGGTACTCGCGGGCACAGCTCGCATCGAATGCCTGAGGCGCATTCATCCCCTGCTGATAAAACTCCACCAGCGTTTTTAAATACCCATACGCTTGCTCTTTCTCGACCGCGCGGTAATGAACCTTGCCAGAAAGTCCACGGTATACCGTATTGCGACATTGGTCCGAGGATAAGCATAACGCCAGATGCTCAACCCAACTGCTTAAACGATCACGTGCATTCACCTCGGCAGGCCGATAGCGTAAAAGGTGAGCAGGGTAACAGTGATCTAACCAACCTTGTAAGACCAGGTTAGGAAACGCTATATTTACCTCTAAGCGCTGTGGTTCGCCTTCACACAGGGGCACTAACTTTTGCGCCAACTCAGAACAATCCCGTCGAATTTTTGCCAACATCAATTGACCGGTGATCGCAACCGGTAACGCACCTTCAGACAGTATCGTTTTATCTAATTGATCAAGATCGCCGCCGGACAAGGCCGTTTCTAGATAACGCTGTTTAATCAAATAGCCTTGCAAGCCATCCAGCGCAAACGGTTCTTCATCCTGCGCGTCGATCTCATGCGTTGCAAAAAAGACTTTTAAACGCTGATTGAAAAAGCTACGGCATGGGTTCTTTAAAAAACGAATGAGGGCATCAAGTTCAATCTGTTCTTGGGCTTCAGCCACCAATCCGTCGGTATAGAAAGGCTGTGCCACTTTGCTTTCCGTACCGGCTGCGCTTAACCACGCACTGGCATAGCTAAAGAGCGGTGAGTGAGGTGAAAAATAGTCCGCACTAAAAGGGACCATCGGGTGCTGCTGAATAAGGTGTGCCCGCAGCTTTTTACTCGAGTCACTATGGGCTAAGTGTTGATCGGCCTCTAAGACATAACTTTGCTCAACATAATCGAGTAATTCACTGACTAAGACCGATGGAATCTTCTCGTTATTATCCTTAATCGAGCGGCCAACATAGCTGATATACAAACATGACTGCGCCGACAGCATCGCTTCTAAAAATAGATAGCGATCATCATCCCGACGAGACCTATCTCCCCGTCGTGGCGAATCGGTCATTAAGTCAAAACCAACCGGTGGCATAGAGCGCGGGTACGCCGCATCGTTCATACCCAATAAGCAGACCACTGAGAACGGAATCGAACGCATCGGCATCAGCGTACAAAAGTTCACAGCACCGACCATAAATCGCTGAGATGAGCGTTGCTGATTAATACCGTTGATCAAGTAATCTGCGATCACTGGGGCGGATAATGGCAGTAGGTAGTTTGCGTCAGTTAGCTGCTCTTGCAGGCCCTGTAGCGTTTGCCGAATGCCATTGAGAGGAAGCTCGTCAAGTTCATCCGCTAAGTAGATGGAATCCAGTAACCCCGTGATAATCTCTATCCATTCAGCTAACGGGTGTTCAGAACTAAAACGCGTTTTAATTTCATCAAGTAGGTCAATAAAATCGGCTAATTTACCTAATAACTCGGCTTCTAGCCCCTCTATCTCAATATAAGGCGCGACCCCCTGCCAATAATCAACATCCTCGCCTAAAGTGTAGCCCGCAAGCATACGACGTAAACCAAAACGCCAGCTGTTTTGCTCAAACAAGGGCAGTTGCCACAAGCTACGCTGCTCTGAATCCATTCCCCAACGGATATTGACCTCATCGACCCAATACCTTAAACGCTGAAAGCCTGAATCATCCAGACCAAAACGGCGCATAATTGCGGGGACTTCTAATAACTCAAGTACATCAGACACCGTAAAACGGCTGCTATCAAGCTTGATCAACTTTTCAAAACTCAATAACAGAGGGTTTTCTTGCCGGTTACTTCGGTCAGATATGGAGTAAGGAATATATCGATCTGATGGCGCACTCGAAAAAACAGCATCGATATAAGGCGCATACTGTGCGACATCCGGCATCATAATGATGACATCACGGGGTTTGAGATCGGGTTTGCTCTCAAACATCGCCAGTAATTGATCATGTAAGATCTCAACCTCCCGTAATGCACTGTGACAACTATGCAACATGAGTGATTGATCATCGCTTGAAATCAGCTGCTTATGGACGCTCGTCGAGGGATCGTCTGGAAACCGGGCAGGGTTATCTAAATCAAGAATATCTTGCTGGATACTGTTTAATAAGCAATGGCGTTCAAGGTCAGCAAAAGCATCAATTTCATCCCCAACATTCTCCCCTAAACTCTCTTGTAACTGATAAAGGTAATCACGCCCCAATTTACCCATAGAGGCCAATAAAGGGTTACCCTCAGCATAGTCACTGTAATCAAGCTCGGGCTTACTAAACCAACGTCGGTTCATTCGCGCAATCTGATTTTGATCAACAATATCGCCCCAATAGTAACGACAGGGGTTAGTGACCATCAAATGCACATCAATACGCTCACCCAGTACCTGTAGGGCCTGCACATAGTTTTGAGGCAGTGCAGAAATACCAAATACAAATAAGCGTTTAGGCAGTGTATTGCTATCGCCCAGCTTACGAATGGACTCAACAAAAGCACTAAACATATTTGCGCGGTGCCAATGGGGTTGGCCTAATGCCTGTGTATGATGTTGTAAAGCACGCCAAAGTATCGGTTGCCAAGGGTGGCGTTCTGCCGCTAAAGCCCCGCCCTGCTCCCAGTCCGCGATCCAGTCGGGACGATAAACCAAGTATTGGTCAAAAATGTCCGCTATTTTGTTACATAGCTGATAAAGCCGGTAGCCGGATTCATCATCCTCTAAATAACGCCTTAACGCAGAAAACTCATCGGTCACCAACAGGTCAGGTAACAGCAACATGAGCTTCCAACTCATCGCCTCTTTGTTAAAGGCTGAGCGCGCGGGCACATCACCCAACACGTCAGAAAAGCAACGCCACAAAAAAGAAGCGGGTAAAGGAAAGTCAATTGACGCCGCAATACCGGATGAAGCAGCCAGTTCTAGTTTTAACCACTGAGCCATGCCCGGGCTTTGAACTAAAATCTGCTCTGCATTAAAAGGATCTGAAAGAGGGTCACGTCGAATAAGCTCAACAAGTATGTCTTTCAGCACAAGCAATGAGTTGGAGTGGTAAACCTGAAACATCCGTTTCCTGATTTAATAATCGTTAAGAAAAGTAATAATCCGTACTTTACTCAACTCCCATTTCTTTGTCAGGAAAAATCTCTGCTAAGCTGTATTGAGCAATATAATCCAAGCATAGTTTATGCTGACTGGAGTGTTTCATGGATAAAATAAAAAATAGTCAGATTCAGTGTATCGACGTCATACACTTTACTCACAAGGAGGACACCCCTCTCTTCAACACTCCGCTAGAGGTAATCGATAAGGTACAGCACAATGCCAGCAAAGAAAAAGCACCTCATAGCACACCAAATAGGAAACGCTAACAACGGTTAGGAGGGGGTAACAGTCAAGACGAGGCTGGAGGCCCTGTTGGATTTTCTGTTTCAAGTACAGGCAAACTACCAAAGCCCTCTTTTTCCGACCAGAAATCACGTCCTTGCTCGACCCTAACAACCCCTTTAAAGCGCTGTTTTAGATAGTCTACCGCATCGGGTAACGTATCAATGTCACACAAGATAACGCCACCACGTTCATTGTCTGTAGAAAAAAGATAACTTTTCATTTCACCTCCATATAAGTGGGAGAATCATTACACAGAGATCGCAAAGGTTAAACCGTTATAATGCAGTTTTTACCTTTGCTTTTAGCTTTATACAATCCACTATCAACACGTGACATGATACTTTGAACACTGTCCCCGATCAGATACGCGGTTAATCCCGTGCTAACACTGACATTTAACTTACCCTCATTAGGCAAGATAAATTGATAGTTATATAAATTTTCTCGAATACGATCAGCCACTTTTATCGCGCCTTCAATATCTGTAGACGGCAATAAGATCGCAAACTCCTCGCCACCATAACGGTAGCCGCGATCTAAAGCACGCAACGATGATTTAACCAATGCGCCGAAGGTTTCCAACACTTTATCACCCATCAAATGGCCATGGGTATCATTTAAGGCTTTAAAATTATCAAGATCAAAAAAGCACAAGGTAAATTCATGGTGGTATCGCCGCGCTTCCTCCAGTGTGGCCTCAAGCCTCGCGTAAAAATGACGGGTATTATGCAACCCGGTCAAACTATCAGTCACACTCAACTCTTTATATACACGTTCCCGTTCAAGTAGTTCAAATTCGGCAATTTTCCGCGCGGTAACATTCTCTAAATTTTCAATCGCCCCAATTAAATTGCCCTCAGGGTCCATGATCCCGGCAGCAGTAAAATATAACCATTCACCATCGCTGCCGCACTCAGGAAAAAAATCCTCAGCTTCATACGCATCATCTATCAATTCTGAGCGCTTAGATTTATTGGGGTAGTAATGCTTAACATCTTCATAAGATCCCCCATCCAAAATAAGGTCAGCTAAACAGGGGCGCGGGGAGGAGTAGAAAGGCTTCCAATGATTACACGTGCCAATCATCTCCTCACGGCTCAGCCCACTCAGTTTCTCTAGAGCAGAATTCCAATGAAGCACCACATGGTCTTTATCTAAAACGAAGGTAGGTGAAGCGATGCGATCAAACACCTGAACAAGTAACGAAGGATCCACCCCTCCTTCTACAAATAGAGAGGTTTTTATCGACGATTCTTCATCCGTCACTAATTCCGCAGAACAAGCGATCGATCGAACATTGGCATCCATAATAATGAAAAGCACCTGTACCAAAACATTTTAGGTAAACGTTAATACAAGCGTAATAAGGTATTAAAAAAGCTAACAACCTTTACAACAACGCGAGAAAACATCAATAAGTTGAAATCCATTATCGCCATTAAGACAAGGTTAATCATTAACCTCAATCAAATATTATAACAATTGATCAAAAACCTATCTCTTAGACCTATTACGCAGGCGCAACAAAATCTTTATTCTTAGCCATGACGCTGTCGCGTATTTAAGTATTCCACAAAATAACAGGATCGCAGCAGTCCACATAGCGACCACCAGAAAAACACACCACTGACCCAGCAGAAATCGGCGTAGACGCAGGCAACAATGAACGGCTCGCAATCACAACCATATCGCTACCCTCTTCCGCGCTGATCCGTACAGGAAGCGCGCCCTCTAAGTGAACCTCACCCCCTGAGAATACTTGATAAGCAAGCGGCTCTATTCCCCCTTCTAATGAGGTATAAGCAAACATCAACTCACCATCCCAATAGATAAAGTTATGCGCACCTAAGGTTTCTAAGCGTCCCGCATAATCAGCCACCAGCGCCAAACGCATCTCATGATCAGGGCGGGTTCTCTGCCAGAGCTTTCTCATACGCTCCTGCAACAAACAGAATGCGCGTTCCTGATCTGTACAGCTTATTGGCCAGTGGTCTCCCACAGGAAAACGCTCAGCATTACCTATATCTGGTAACTCACCCACCATCGAAAACAGATGGGTATTACCCCGTAACGGGCGCACAAACGGCTGAACATCAACCGCCTCAACAGGTTTACTAGGATAAAGCGTAGCAGACCAGAGAGCCCCATTATTCACCCCTAAACCAGCGTCCCTCTGGACGATAGTCTCCAACTGCTCAACCTCCTCACGCCCGACAGCCGTCAACCGACAAGGGTTCATATCCAGTAGGGAAGCCACCCCTAATCCTTCATACGCCAGCGGCCCGTGAAGCTGAACATTGACAGGGGATGAGCTTAATAGGGTAAATAAAAGTGGAGAAGCATCCATTTCAACCTCCATCGTCTATAACTTCACGCTGTTGACCAATATAAAAAATCACCCCAATGGCCCACAACACTACAGGTAAAACAATCCAATTCATCGCCTGCCAGCCTAAGGACGCTTCTAACCAACCAGCGGAGAGTGCAGTCACGGCAACCATACCAAACACAATAAACTCATTACTCGCTTGGGATTTTGCCTTTTCAGCGGGCTTATAAACCGTAGTAAACAACTGAGTAGCGCTAATAAACATAAAATTCCAACCAATACCAAGACAAACTAACGCGGTCCAAAAGTGCCACTCACTGACCCCCGTGAGATTAATGGCTATGCAGGCCAACATAAAGGCAGCGCCCACATGCATTATAGGATAGATACCAAAGCGGTTAAGTAAACTCCCTGTAAAAAATGAAGGGGCGAACATACCTAACACATGCCATTGAATCACATGCGCCGCTTGGGGAAAGGTAAAACCGCAGCGCACCATGGCTAAAGGTGTTGCGGTCATCAATAGATTCATCACCACATAACTCACCATGGCGACGATCACCGCAACAATAAATACCGGCTGTCGGGCAATCTCTTTTAATGGACGCTGATCCGCATGCACCGTTTGCTCCGGCTCACGGGGTATATCCGTCGCAGCAAGCATGCTTAACGCTAAACTATACAATATTAATAAACCAACAAAGGCCCCACCAAATTCAAGCTCTCCAAAGTATTTTTGGCTATAGACGGCCAGCTGCGGGCCCATAATGGCGGCTAACACCCCTCCAGCCATCACAAACGAAATAGCTTTACTTTTTTGCCCTTCCGCACACACTTCGACCGCGGCAAAACGATACAACGTACCAAACCCGATCCCAATACCTAATAAAAAAGTGCCCAATGAAAACAGATAGAACAGGTGTGAACTTAAGGCATAGATACACACAGCCGCCCCAGTAATCCCGACACAATTGCCCAGATAGAAACCATTTTTCCGGCCCACACGCTTCATGATTAATGAGGCGGGAATCGTTGCCGCCATTAACCCTAAAAACTGACTCGCCACAGGGAATGTCGCTAAATTTGGATGGGCTGTAAGGCTTTGTCCAATTAAGGCAACGACAGACACCAGTAAAACATTACCGGTTGTCAGTAATGCCTGACACATTGAGAGTAAAAAAACATTCTTGTTCATTCGCCTATCCCTACGCTATGACCCAATGATAATTTGCCAAAACGAGCTTTATACTCACGGGGATTAACCCCCAAACGCCTTAAAAAAACCCGCCTTAAATTATCAGCTGAGACAAAACCACAACGTTCCGCAACCTGCTGAAAATTAAGTGTCCCTTCACACACTAACTGCTGTGCTAAGCTCAAGCGACTGTTTTCTATATAGGCTGCAGGCGAGCTGTCACAACAGCGCCTAAACAGCCGAAATAGATGACGTTCGCTCACACAACAAAACTCAGCCAACGGCGTTAAACCTAAGGGCTTATCCAAATTTTTCTGTATATACGCCTGCGCTTTAGCAACCACACCTGTTGCCTCATTTTGAGCATTTAGTTGCGTACTAAACTGCGCTTGGCCCCCGGGTCGTTTAACAAAAACCACCAGTTCACGCGCAACATCCATTGTGATCGCATGGCCAAAATCCTCTTCCACAAGCGCTAGCGCTAAATCGATACCTGATGTGACACCTGCGGAGGTATAAAGGTGTCCTTGCTTAAGCCAGATAGCATCACTATCAACCTCGATATCCTCATAGTTTTTATCCAGTAACGCGCAAGATTTCCAATGGGTGACCGCTTTTTTACCTTTGAGTAATCCAGCCTCAGCTAGTAAAAACGCACCACTGCATACCGATGCGATTCGCTCAACACTCTCTGCTCGCTGTTTTACCCAATCAATAAGTGCCTTATTATGAAGCAGTGCTTTCACCCCGCGTCCACCGGATAATAAAAGCGTATCCACCTCTCTAAGGTCTGAAAACGCTAGATCCGGCAGGATACGCATCCCTGAATTCGTCTGGATAGGCTGTGTATCTAAACCAATAATTTTCAATTGATATGCTTGATAACCAAGCGCCTGATTAGCCGACGCAAAAACTTGCAATGGCCCTGTTAAATCAAGAATTTGGCAATCGTTGTAACCTAACGCAGCAACAATCTTCATGGGATACCTCCAACACTAGGTAAGCAGTATCTCTTAATGAAGAAATGTCCTCAACGACCAATATCCGTCAATTTAGGACATGCATGACAAACGATCTGAAAAACCGCGTGCGCCGCATAAACGGCGCACAGCTGGGGAATTAGAGGGAGAGTAGGTCAATCTTTTGCGGGTTATAGCTTTGTACCGCGTCATTAGGCGCTACGGTGGCCTCGGGTTTGAAAGTGGAGCTCTCAGCACCCGGTGCGATACCGTGTGGGTAACCTTGCTGTAGCCCTTTAAAGTCAAACAGTTCAGTATCCGCTAAATGCGAAGGCACTACATGTTGTAAAGAACGAAACATCGTTTCGATGCGGCCGGGAAAGTTTTTGTCCCACGTTTGTAGCATCTCTTTAATAACCTGACGTTGGAGATTTTCCTGCGAGCCACACAGGTTACAAGGAATAATCGGAAAGCCTTTAAGTTCCGCATAGGCTTCGATATCCTTCTCACGGGCATAGGCTAACGGCCGAATCACTGTATTTTTACCATCGTCAGAAACAAGCTTAGGTGGCATAGATTTCAGTTTTCCACCATAGAACATATTAAGAAAGAGCGTTTCTAAAATATCATCACGGTGGTGCCCTAAAGCAATTTTAGTCGCGCCAATCTCTTCAGCAAACCCATACAGCGAACCACGGCGTAAGCGCGAACAGAGTGCACAGGTGGTTTTTCCTTCAGGAACCACTTCTTTCACAATAGAGTAAGTATCACGCTCTAAAATGTGAAACGGCACACCGATCGTTTCTAAATAAGCCGGCAGAATATCTTCTGGAAAACCGGGCTGCTTCTGATCAAGATTAACCGCCACCAGCTCAAAATGAATAGGCGCACTACGCTGCAAGTTCATCAATATATCAAGCATCGCATATGAGTCTTTACCTCCTGAGAGGCAAACCATCACTTTATCCCCGTCCTCTATCATATTGAAACCTTCAATCGCCTTACCCATCTCACGGCGAAGACGTTTTTGGAGCTTATTTTGACGAATTTTTAGCTTTTTTTGCTCGCCCGCATCCGATTCATCAAAAGGGATATTATTTGTTTCAGGGGTGCTATTTAGATTCATTGCAAACACGGCCATGGAACTTATTCAGTTCAGTTAAATTCGATTGGAAAGCGCATCAAATGATTTAATGGTCGCGAATTATACATCAACCTTTTAAGTGATACACTTTAGAAGATACTTGCTATAAATAAAGATACCTAAACGCTGACTTTGTATTAAAAAGGCATAAAAATTATGAACACCTTGGCAAGAAAGCTCATATTTATCTGCGTCTCCTTCACTTTTATTGCCTTTAGCGCTATCACCGTGGCGAGTCCTGTCATAAAAATCGTGATGGAAGGTCCATTTGAAGAGAACTACGATAAGGTGAGTCAGTCCCTCGAAGCCAATCGCTTCTTTGTTATTTTTGAGCCTAATATTGGTAATTCACTCACCTACTTCAAAGAGCGCTGGGGCGATGAATATAACCAAAATGGGTATGAAGAGATTCAAAGCTTAGTGTTTTGTAACCCATGGTATGTCAATCAGATTATCAATAAAGACCCAGAGATGGCGGCTCTCTGCCCACTCTCTGTCACCCTACTCCATAAAAACAATAAAACAGAACTGCTGTTTATACGACCTAGTCAGATCAAACCGGATAGCCCAGCTCAGCCTCTACTGATTAAACTTGAAGGCGATATTGTTAACGCACTTGAACAAGCGCGGATGGAAGATTAACCCTCACATCAAGGAGCAGAAGCGGTCTGAATCCAATTTATCTCTCGTGCAGTTTCCCTGCCAACAATCACCTCTTTTAAACTATGAGGTATCACAGAGAAGTGCTTCTCAATAGGAATCCGCCCCCCCATTACCTCGGCGCTAAGCTGAGGTAGTAAAGGCGACTGGGCAGGGTCTGCATAACCTTCTGGCCAAATCGGTTGATTGTTATGCAGATCATATTTATCGGTAGCCCCGAGGGTATGTAATAGCTCATGAACAATAACGAAATCATTTTGGCCTTGATAGGTTTCACTGGCAAAACCGTTCACAACCCCAACCATCCCTTTTTGCAAACCCAAAGAGTGTTCTAACACCTGTCGGTTTTCAGGCGAGAATAGACGCAGATAGATTTGAATATCAGCAGCAGGGCCCTCCCAGCTATTATGGCGCCAAGCCCAGAACCGCAGACGTAGGCTCCAGATAACACTATCCAGAATGCTCGCCTTTTCCGGCGGTTTAGGTGGGTCTGAAAGTAAGGGGGGCGCTAAATAGACTTCGATCGGGCGCTCTAAAGTGACGCCGTAGCGTTTTGCTTCACGGTTAATAAACGCCTCTATATCACTAAAATGTTGGGGTTTTAACCCGTTGAGGTAACGCTGAGTATCGGCACGTTGATCTGAATTAATCGGATAGATGATCACCCACAAAGGGGTATCCCAATCGGTAGAACGAACCTGAGATAACCAAGTATTTAATGCAACCACCAACAGTACGGTGATTAACGCAGCTAACCTCAACTTCCCCCAGAGCGTTCGTTGCGACATCGCTTAAGACCCCGTCATTTAACGTAAAGCTTACATCAACCCAACAATAATCAAGTAACGTATCCCTTTACCTAAAGTCAGCATAAGTACACTTAACATAAAACGTGTTTTTAGCCACCCAGCCATAAAACAGAGGGGGTCGCCAATAATGGGCAACCAGGATAAAAGCAGTGAAAGCGCACCATACTTTTGTATCCAACGTTGAGCCTGTTGCTGACGGGGCTTATTAAAAACCCGTAAGGGGTAATAACAAGCAATCCCCCACCCCATCAAAAAGGTAACAATACCCCCTAATACATTACCCGCTGTAACCGCTATCCACAAACTGGTTGCGCTGTGTATATTTTCATTCAGTTGCCACACTAATAGCGCTTCGGAGCCACCGGGCAGTAACGTAGCTGAGATAAAACCACTTATAAACAGGGCGGTTAAGCTCAACTCATCACTCACAACGCCTCCATACTCGCTTTGATACAGCGTAATACGCCCATCTCATAAGCACCGGCTAATGCCTCATGAACTGGCTTTAATGCTTGGCCATAGGTCTGCTGGCATTCCAGCATCACCTGTTCAATATTTTTAAACTCATTGTCAGGTAGTTCAACCACCTCACGTACAGCCAACTCACCTTTAAGAATAGACTGGGCTAAGTGAGCATAAATAGCATTTGACGATAAGTGCTGCTGACGCGCAACTTGATCAATGGTCATACCGCTTTTATACAGTAATACCGATTCTTGGGCCTGAGTTGCAACCTCATCCTTATCATGGCCTTCATGCTGTTCTATCACGCTTATAAAGTCAGCACCATATAGATCCAACTTGCGCTCACCCACACCGTTTAAACGCTTAAACTGGTCTGAGGTTTGTGGGCGATACATCACCATTTCCATTAAGGTGGCGTCATGGAAAATCACGTAAGGGGGAACATCCTGTTCATCAGAGAGACGTTTACGTGTAGCTTTAAGCTCATTCCATAATGCATAGTCCGCCGCTTCCAGCTTGCTCTGAGGCACTTGGTTTTTACGGTAAGGCGTATGTTGGCGCTGATCTTTACGTAGTTGTATGCGTTCATCGCCTTTTAATAAAGGACGACAGCGATCCGTTAAGTGCAAAACCCCATGTTGATCGACATTCACACCTAAAAAGCCACGCGCCACCAGTTGGCGAAAAACCGAACGCCATTGGTTTCTATCTAAATCTTTACCAATACCCCAGGTCGACAATCTCTGATGTTGAAATCGTTCAGTTTTATCATTGGGTTTGCCCAGCAGTGTATCAACCACATGATTAACACCAAAACTCTGACCGGATCGATACACGGCTGATATAGCTTTTCGAGCAGCCTCGGTACCATCCCACACAGGAACCGGCTCTAAACAGGTGTCACAATTACCACAAGGGGCGTGATCATTCTCACCAAAATAACTTAATAAGACTTGTCGACGACATGAGGTTATTTCACACAATCCCAACATCGCTTCCAGTTTTTGCCGCTCTACAGTTTTCTGTTCATCGGGGGCTTGCGAGCCCTCTAACATTTGACGCAGAAACATGACGTCCTGTAAGCCGTATACCATCCAAGCATCGGCGGGCAGGCCATCTCGCCCCGCGCGGCCGGTTTCTTGATAATAAGCTTCGATACTTTTTGGTAGGTCAAGGTGAGCAACAAAGCGAACATTCGGTTTATCAATGCCCATACCAAAGGCAATCGTCGCCACCATAATAATATTTTCTTCGGTCAAAAACCGATGCTGATTATGGCTACGTAGATCGGCCCTCAACCCTGCATGGTAAGGCAGCGCGTTAAACCCTTGCTCACTTAACCAAGCGGCGGTTTCTTCTACCCGCTTACGGGACAGGCAGTACACAATCCCTGAGTCTTTAGGGTGCTCATTTTTTAAAAACTTAAGTAGTTGCTGCTTCGCTTTATCTTTTTGGCCGATCCGGTAACGGATATTGGGCCGGTCAAAGCCTTGAATAAACTCAGCAGGTTCATGTAGCGCCAAACGGTGAACAATCTCTTGCTGCGTTCGTTCATCAGCCGTTGCCGTCAATGCGATACGCGGCACGCCAGCAAATAATTCAGCTAAGCGGCTGAGTTGCAAATATTCAGGTCTAAAGTCATGTCCCCATTGGGAGACGCAGTGCGCCTCATCAATCGCAAACAGAGCAATAGGACACTCTTGCAATAAAGCCAACGTTCGCGGTTGTAACAGACGTTCAGGCGCAATATAAAGAAGATCAAAACCGCCAGCCCTTAACTGATGTTCCGTTTCATTAATTAATGAAAAGTCTAAGCTAGAGTTTAAACATCCAGCCCTAATCCCCCACTGGGAAAGTGCGGTAACTTGATCTTGCATCAACGCAATTAACGGCGAGACAACAACCGCAGTTCCGGGACGAATAAGTGCCGGAAGCTGATAACAAAGGGATTTGCCGCCGCCGGTAGGCATAATAACCAGCGCATCGCTGCCATTAACCAAGGTCTCAACTATCTCAGCTTGAGGCTCGCGGAACTGTTCGTAACCAAATACGTCTTTTAAGATCTGAAGGGCGCTAGAAATCATGCACGGATTATCCAGAAAGCTAGACAGCTTGTCACTTCAATTAGGTGATCGCATGCAAACAAAAAGGCTGCTAATTATTACTTAGCAGGCTAAAATTAAGTCCATTATCTTTTATGGAATAGTTTCATGTCTCTCAACACTGCTAATACTTTGTCCGACGCTGAGTTGGATCAATTGGATGATTTCCTATACTCCGATCATGTATCCGAGGACTGTCTTGACCTCATTGGTGTTCATGGCCTCTTTTGTGCGTTAAACATAAGCTCAACACCACTGGCTGAAGAGACCTGGCTTGAATTAGTATTTGATGAAACCCCGAAGTGGGCATCAGACGCACAGCAAAAAGAGATTATGTCTCTGCTCAAACGTTTTTATGCCAGCATCGGCGCAAACTTCTACAGCGATGGAGAGATTGAGCTACCTTGTGAGCTTTCACTCGATCCTGAAGACGATGAAGATATCGCACCTTTAGCTTGGTGGTCGCAAGCCTTTATGGAAGGTGTTTTCACACAAGAGGATAATTGGTTTGCTAATAAAGCGGATGATGATGTCGCGCAAATGCTACTACCAATGATGGTGGCATCTGAGCTTTTTGATGAAGACGATATCAATAAGATCCGTGATGATGAAAACCTATGTGCCGAAATGTGTTCGCAAATTCCTGAGCTACTTGTGGACCTTTACCTCCACTTCCACGCACCTGAGAAGTAAACGACATAAACACGCAAGGTGGTGACATTCCGCTCACCACCTTATTCAGTAAACCTTATCACACCTTTAATTGGTTGTTTCGATCTCGCGAACGACGAATTAATGCATCGCCATCAGCCTTTGGCCCCAGCTTAGCAATCCGATCATACAGCACCACATTCACGGTAGCGGCTAAATTCAGACACCCGACAGTGGGTATATAGATCACATCCTCACACCAAGCGACGACCTCTTTATCTATAGAGCGATCTTCAGGCCCAAAAATATAAAACGCATTTTCGGGGTGTTGATAATCAATTAATGAGGTCGCCCCCTCTACCAATTCAATAGCAACGGGTCTCGCGCCCTCTGGCATTGCCTGCATAAGTGACTCAACATGCTGCAACGGAATCCGCTCTACCGCCTTACGCGTGTCGGTTTGCAAACGTCTCCCCTGCTCCTGCGATTTATTAAATCGATTACCCGTATAGCTAACGGATGCCGCATTATAGCAACCGGCAGCCCGCATAATTGCGCCAACATTTTCCGGACTTTTAGGATCCGTTAATCCTATATGCGCTTGACGTGTAGTGGGCATAGATGAAAGAAGCCTAATAAAAAAATAAGCATGGGATTTTATAGCAATACAGGTCATAGGCAAATAAACAGGCCCATTTAATCGTTCAGATAGGCATCGATACAACGCAATCGTGCAGCGCTCACGCGTTGTATCGATAAGCGTGCCCACTAATAGGTAACGCGTGCACCGCCACTGCCGTTTAATACGCGTACTCGATCGCCCGCTCTAAACACCGGACCGTCGGCCACTTCCTGTACAACAGAGATTGTATTACCGCTATCTAAACGTACAGTTACTTCTTGACCTTGAGTTTGCGTTAACGCTTCTTCAGCCGATTTACCCGCTAAACCACCGGCAACCGCACCGAGGACAGTGGCTAATGTTTTACCTTTACCGCCACCGACATTAGAGCCGACAACACCACCAACAACAGCACCTGTACCCGCACCTACGATAGTGTTTGTTCCTTCAATCACCACTGGGGTTGCTGATTGCACAATACCATACTGTACTTGCTGCACCTGACGCGCTTCACTACGAGAATAGGTATTTCCACTTAAACTATTCACACACCCCGTTAGGGCGAGTGAACACGCTAAAGCCGCTGCGATTGTTAATTTATTCATAATTACACTTCCTTCTTTATCTTATTTTAAGCACCAAATGGCTTATCCATGCCCATAAGGTCTCTTTAAATCGACGATACCAGGGTCTTTTTGACCATATGTCATAAGTTACTTCCTGGCAGTGAGACAAATCTTGATCAAACAGCTGAGCCATCTGATCTACACATTGGTCATCTTCCAGCTCAACATTTGCCTCAAGATTCCAACGTAAATTCCAGTGGTCTAAATTACATGAACCTATGCTTGCCCACTCATCCACAACCGACATTTTCGCATGGAGAAATCTCGGTTGATATTCAAAAATACGTACACCCGCCTTCAATAAGCGGCTGTAATATTTTTTAGAGGCATGAAAGACCCAAGGCTGATCAGTATAAGGGCCCGCAATAATCAACCTAACATCAATGCCTCGTTTAGCCGCCCGTCGCAAGGCATAACGCATAGAAAACGAAGGTAAAAAATAGGCGGTCATTAACCACACCCGCGTATTAGAACTGTTCACCCGGGCTAAAAAACTCGCTTTTATATCCTGTTGATATAACCCTTGAACTGTACATACTCTGACCTTAGCCCCACCTTTTTGTTCCACGCTACCACCTGGCGAAAGTAGATGGGTGGTACACCGCTGCCATAAGCCATTAAACACCGTGACTAAGTCCATCACAACGGGGCCTTCAATGCGTACCATTAACTCATGCCAAGGACAGCCCTCGTCCTCTGATAACCAGTATACATCGCTTAACCCTGTACCGCCGATGAATGCAACCTGCTGATCAACAATCAAGAGCTTGCGGTGGTCGCGGGCAAAGTTACGGGTAAACTTACTTAGATGCAGTGGGTTGTAAACAACGATCTCAACCCCCTCTGCTTTCAAAGCCTCTCTATCTGCACTTGTGAAATGGTATGAACCAAAATCATCAATGATCAGTTTAACCATCACCCCGCGCTGAGCCACTCGGCTAAGGCATTGCACAAACTGACTCGCAATCACACCCGACGAAACAAAATAAAACTCTAACAACACGCTATAGCGAGCTTTCTCAATCTCAGCCAACATAACCGGGAAAAAGTTTTCCCCATCGACTAATAATTCAACTTTATTACCTTCTCGCCAATCAAACTGATTACGCATGACTCAACCTTAAGACAGCTTCATTGATACTCTCCATAAAGCCGTGCATATAAACCATTATTGTTTATTAACTCATCATGCCGGCCTTGTTCACATATTTTTCCATCTTCAAATACATAAACATGGTCCGCCTGTTTCACAGCACTTAACCTGTGAGCAATAATGATAGTTGTTCTACCTTGCAAGAATGTTTCTAACGCATGATGTAACGATGTTTCTGTTTCCGAATCTAACGCAGAGGTCGCTTCATCTAAAATAACAACACGAGGATCACTCAATACCATACGCGCAACCGCAAGCCGTTGTCGCTGCCCTCCTGAGAGCCGTATTCCTTGACGCCCCACTTTTTCATCTAACCCTTGGGTCAACGATTGAACAAACCCTTTTAACTGGGACACGTCTAATGCATCCCATAACTCCGCTTCACTAAAATCGCGCCCCATCATCAAGTTACTGCGAATGGTGCCATTAAAGAGGGCGGGCTGCTGTAATACCGTGGCTACATGATCTCGCACACACGCTAAGCCGACCTCCTTAACCGAGACCCCATCAAAATAGATCTCTCCACGATCCGCAGGGTACAAACCTAACAGTACTTGAACTAATGTGGATTTACCCCCGCCACTGGCACCCACTAAAGCGATTTTCTGCCCCGCCTCAATATGAAGCGACACCCCTTTCAACACGGGCTGATCAGCCATATAGCTAAAATGGATGTTTTGCAAACTCACAGACACCGTTCGCTTGTTCTCAAAAGGGTTCGTCACCAACGGATAGTCAGGCTCCTGTGCCAGCCCCAATAGATTATTAATCCGCTGTAACGCCGCCTGAGCACTATAAAAGCTGTATTGAATCCCTAATATCTCCTGTACCGGCGACATCATGAACCATAGGTAACCAAACACAGCCATCATTTCACCGATCGATAGATCAGAAAACACGACCATTAACATCGATAGGGCTCTAAACAGATCAACCCCGACCATAAAAATAGCAAACCCTAAGCGGTTGGCCGCATCACTTTTCCACTCAAAAGCACTGGAGCGGTCACGCACGACTTTCGCATCACTCATGAGTCTAGATAAATAATGCTGCTCTCGATTACCCGCCCTTATCTGTTGAATATTATCTAATGTATCTGTGAGTGCGGCCTGAAATAACTCATAAGCCCTATTTTCACGCCCTTTAAGGTGCTTAACTTTTTTCGCTATGGAGGTCGTGAAATAGATCACCACCGGGTTCAAGAACAGAATAAACAGCGCCAACTGCCAGTGCATCCACAATAAAATAGCAGCGGTGCCGATGATAGATAAAATCGCGATCAGCAATCGGCTTAGCGAGCTCCCTAAAAAACGATCGATAGTGTCCAAGTCTGTAATAAAGTGAGAGGCGACAGAACCGCTCCCTAAGGTCTCATACTCAGCCATAGAGATACGTTTTAACCGCTCTAAAAGCCCCACTCGAATACGGTACGTTACATCCTTGGAGATAATTGTAAACTGACGTGCTTGCCAAACATTAAACAGTAGGGCAATAAAACGCAGCAGCAGGGTAAGCAGCAAAATAACACTAATAAATAGTACCGGCCCCAACCACGATTCAGGAAAAAGAGGCGTGAGAATGTTAACGATAAAACCCGGCTTATCTAATAAAACCTCATCCACTAAAAGCGGCAAAAATAAGGGTAAGGGAACCGACGCCATCGCAGCAAACAAAGCAATAACATTGGCTTTAATCAGTTCACGTCGATGCTCCATTGCCACATTAAAAATGTACTGCCAGTCATACAACTTATTCACAATCATCCACCTATATCTTATCTAGCCAGTATAACGGAGCTGTACCTATTTCCTATAAACAAAAAAAACTCGCACAATGGCGAGTTTTATCACGTCGTTACCGATCTAAGACTTAAGCTTGCAACATAGCATAGAGCTCATCTTTCAACTTAAGGCGCTTAATTTTGGCACCCTCTTCCACTTGAGTGCTTACCGCTTCAATCTCTGACTCCATATGCTCCACATGCTTTGTTAGTTCATGGTATTCATCCATAAGACGAGCAAAGCGATCATCTTTCATCTTTAGGTCATGAATACGTTCACGGTATTCTGGAAAATCATTAATTAAAGCATGGTGTTCAATAGGCATTTATATTCCCCTTGGCTGTTACTTTATGCTTTCAGTTTCCTCCTCAACCTAGGTGAAAACATTGACAGGCATCAAGACTCTCTACCAAAGCATTTAAACCAACCACTACATACCCAGTAAAGCGATTTTAAAGCTCAGTTCTCCCCTTTAGAGCCACCTAAACACTTAGGTGATGGCATAACGGTTTCCCCTTTGGCCTGCCACTCTTGCTGAATAAAAAGGTGCATCGATAACGCGTGTATAGGATGTTTCATCTCATCGGCGAGCAAGCCATAAATTAATTGATGACGCTGAACTAAGCGCTTACCCGAAAAATCCTCCGATACAACCGTGACCTTAAAATGGGAATCGGTGGCGGGGCCTGAGTGCATATGACTTTCGTTTTCAATCGTTAGGTGCTCGATTGACAGGCCCGCTTCTAACTTAGTTTTAATAATTGCTTCCGTACTCATTTTTGAACCTTCTTTTCGCTCTCGGCTTTGGCGACTTGGTCTATCGCCATTTTCAAGAAACGTTTATGTATTTTTCGCGTGGTAAATGCAACCAAACCAATAACCACGGGCACAGAGATCCCCATAATGAGATCTTTATTTAGCTCGATACCTGAATTATAAAGTGCCTCTAATAAATATTTCAGCAGGCCTATAGTGTAGTAGCTGATCGCCGCAACCGATAAACCTTCCACCGTATGCTGCATCATTAGTTGCACTTTTGAACGCTGATCCATTGAGGCTAACAGCTCTTGATTTTGCGACTGTATCGAAAGCTCAACACGCGTTCTCATCATCTCGGCTACGCGGTCAATACGACGAGATAGATCTTCCAGACGATTACTTGTTGCACGACAGGTCTTAACCGCTGGGGTTAACCGTCGTGTCATAAATTCGGTGATTGTTAAATGGCCAGAGACCTCATCTTCACGCAGTTCCTCTAAACGCTTAATAACAAGGTCATGATAGGCATATGTAGCACTAAACCTAAAGGTTGCTCGCGCGCGACAATCCTCAACCCACGCCGCCATATCAGTTAAACGGGATAACAGCTCCTGTTCATCAATATCTTTGCTATGGGCTAAATGGTAGGTCACATCAGCCAGTTTTTGATCCATCGCGCCAAGTGTAGGGTTAATCTCCCTTGCGGTAGGCAACGAAAGCAAACACATTAAGCGATACACTTCGATTTCTAAAATGCGTTGTGCTAATCGCCCTAGCTGGCTATCACTCATCTGTTTATTGTAGATAAGAAAACGACCAAACCCATCCCCGTGGGTCTGAAACGTTGTCCACACCCTCGCATCCCCATCTTGTGGGCTACTGCCGACTAAGCGCATGCCTTCAAAAAAACGTTTTACTAAGGGCAGGTTTAGCTCATTGGTTTGACGAGCGTCATCAACCGATAGATGGAAAGCTGACATCACTGTACCCGGCAAACTTTCCAGCCAACCTTTGGGCAACGGTGTTAACCCCGTAACCTCAAAGGGGTTTCCCCCTTGCTCAATATCGGTATTGATAAACGTATAGGTCGTAAACTCCATATGTTTTTCACGACGCATACGTAATTTATCAAAATCAGAGTGATAACAAAGCTCATCCTCAACGGGCGGGGTGACACCAAAGTGATGATATAACTCTTTAAGGTGCTCAAACTGTTGCTGGCTTTCTTCAGCATCACACATAACCGCTAAATGGGTAATGCGAGCGGGACTTGGAATCACCTGGAAAGGGCGAGAATGCAGCTCGTTATAGAGCGACTCTCGCATAGGGTGCATGTTCAACCCATAAGGATTCAATGGTTTTTCCATCTACTTAATACTCCAAAAAGCGTAAACGATCGACTACCTAAAGTTCGTCTAAATTTGCCATCATTAGCGGTTGTGCACTTAAATCGATTGTCATAATTTGAGGGTAAACATCAAACCATTGCTTAAATAGTTCATAAGTTAACTCATGGGGCCAATAATCCCCCAATTCATCCCATGCTGACAGCTCATTCTGAAAGATGTGTAGCCACTGTTGCAGGAGCACTTGACTAAAATCCGCTTCGGAATTGACCTCTTCGATCAAATATACCGTACCTTCGCGCCTCTGTTCTTCTAAAGATAAACATTGATGCAAACCATCCGCATCGACATCGAGGCTGTTTGTCCAATTTGCAAATGGCTCTTTCGGGAGCACAACAAACGCTGAGCGATTCAGCAACTTCATGGTTCTTATCCTTGGCTTTCGCTATACTCGCAGGTAACAAACGATTGTGGTTTTATACCCATCATAACAGCTCATTGATTTCCCTCTAGGGGCAATGAGACGGAGTTTACACCGAGTTGATGTGGATTTTTAGCCTACTACTCTTGACCCGTATCTCAAACAACCCTTGTTTAGGCTGTAAATAGTGATTATCCCTGTACTTCAACAACTTAACACACGTGATGAATGGATGGCCTTCTGCCGCCGTGAAACGCCTTACTGTTTTGTTGGCACGCCTGAATGCTTGGTCGATTTTCAATCCACTTTTTTAATCATCACGCTTCTGCCCAAAAATACCTTGTCGCAAGATGCAGTGAAATACAGCATAGGCTCACGCACGAGTATAGAGCCCGTATGGCAACTGATAAAAGGCTGCAAGTGGAATCTTAATGCGATTATTTTAGGCCTAGAAGAGATGGATTTTAGCAGTAATGTTCGCGATAACTCATTACTGAAAGCACATACAGACCTCAGCGTTAGAAAATATTTTAGCCGAGAACGCTGCATCACAACCCCCACCCGCTTAGGGCTCTTAGATCCCTTAATGGCCATACCTGATATATGGGATGCTATGCCACTTAACCAATTGATCAGTAACCAACAGTTTTCAGACCTGAGAAGTGAGCTCGATCAAACGGCAGAAGCCGGTTCAGAACCGACCCTCAGTGAGATTAAACTCATACTACTGAACCCTCTAGAGCAATGTGTTGGTCAACTACATGATGGACGCTTACATATTTTTCGCGGAAAGCAGCCTTTTATCAGCTTAATTCCCCAACTCCGCTGGCCAAAACCTAGGCTCAAACAAAAAACACGCTAATACCTATACCCTATACATGACTGCGGGAGCCGCAATAAAAAAGGCGCCTAGGGCCACTGCTGTCCCACAGTTTTGGATGGTAAATGAAAAAGCCTGAGATCCACTGGTAAACTGTTGTTACCACACACCAGTTAAACCAAAGGAC
>NZ_LUTS01000058.1 GCF_001597735.1 Neptuniibacter pectenicola | reverse complement strand
AAAAAAAAGGGGAGAAGAAAAAGGAGGGGGAAAAGGAAAGGGGAGAGAGAAGAAAAAAGGAAAGAGAAAGAGGGAAAGAGAAGAGGAAAGAGGAAGGAGGGGAGGAAAAAAGGAGGAAGGGAGAAAAAAGAGAAGGGGGAGGAAGAAAAAAAGAGGAGAGAGGAAGAAAAGGAAGGGGGGGGAGAAGGGGAGGGAGAGAGAAGAGAAGGAAAGAAGGAGAGAGGGGGGAAAAAGGGAAGAGAAGGGGAGAAAGAGAGAAAAAAAAAAGAAGAAGGAGAAGGAGGGAAAGAAGGAAGAGAAAGAAGAGGAAGGGAAAGAGGAGGGAGGAGGAAGAAGGAGAAGGAGAGAGGAGGGAGGAGAGAAAAAAAGGGGGGGGAGTGAAAGGGAGGGAGGAAAGGGGAAGAAAGGGAAAAAAAGGGAGAAGGGAAGGAGGGAAAGAGGAGAGAAGAGGGGAAAAGGGGGAAGAGGAAAGGAAGGAGAAGAAAGGAGAGGGGGGGAAGGAAGGGAAGAGAAAGAAGAAGGAGGAGAAGGGAGAGAGAAAAAGGAAGAGGAGGAAGAAGAGAGGAAAGAAGAAAGAGGGGAGGGGGAAGAGAAGAAAGAGGGGGAAGAAGAAAAGGAGGAGGGGGGAGAGAAGGCTGTAACAGGTAATGAAGGTTCC
>NZ_LUTS01000057.1 GCF_001597735.1 Neptuniibacter pectenicola | reverse complement strand
CAATGATCAACACTAAACCGTAACCACGCAACCAATCAGAAAATACAACACCTCCCTTTCTCCCATCTTTCCCATTATCTTCTTCCTTACCTTTCCTCCCTCTCCCCTCCTCCCTTCACTTCTTCCTTCCCTCCCCCCCCTTCTTCTCCCCCTCCCTTTCCCTCTCTTCCCCTCCTCTCCTTCTTTTCTCCTTCCCCCCCTTTCCTCCCCCTTCTTCCTTTTTCTCCTTTTCCCTTTCTCCCCCTTTCTCTCTTTCTCTCTTTTCCCCCTCTTCCCTTTCCTCCCTCTCTCTTCCCCCCTTCTCCCTCCTCCCTCTTCTTCTTTTTCCTTTCCTCCTTTCTTTCTTTTCTCCCCCTTTCTCTTTTTCCTCCTTTTTTCCCTTTCCTCCCCTTTTCCCCCCACCCTCTCCCACCCTCTTCTTCCCTTTCTTCTTCCCCCCCCCCTTTCTCTTTTTTTTTTTTCCCTCTCTCCTCCTCTTTCCCCCTCTTTTCTCTCCCCCTCCTCCCCCTCCTTTCTCCCTCTTTTTCCCCCCCTTTCCCCCTTTCCCCCCTTCCCCTCCCCTTCCTCTTCTTCCCTTTTCCCTCCTTTTTTCACATTCCTTGCCTTACAATCCTTCCTCCAACCTCATTTTATTAATTCTTATTCTCCTCCTCTTCTTTATACCGCCCACTTCCTCTCCAAATTTATCGCATTTCTCAACCCATCCTCTTCT
>NZ_LUTS01000056.1 GCF_001597735.1 Neptuniibacter pectenicola | reverse complement strand
GAGGGGGAGAGAAAAAAAAAAGGAGGGGGAGGGGGGAAGGAGGAAGGAAAAGAAAGAAGGAAAGGAGGAGAGGAAGAAAAAAGGAGAAAGGAGGGAAAGGGGGAAGAGAGGAAGGAAAAGAGAAGGGAGGGGAGAAGAAAGGAAGAAGGAGAAGAGGAGAGAGGGGAGAAAAGGAGGAAGAAAAAGAAAGGAAGGGGGAGGGGAAAAGGAGGGGAAAAGAGGAGAGAAGAGAGGAAAAGAGGGAAAAGGAGAGAAAGAAGAGGGAGAAAAAGGAAAGAAGGGAAGGGAAGGAGGGGGAAAGAGAAAAGGGAGGAAGAGGGGAAGGAAAGAGGGAAGAGGGAAGGAAAGGGGGAAGAAAGGAAAAAGGGAGGAAGAGAAAAAGGGGGAGAAAAAGAAAAATAGAATGAGAAAGAAGGTGGGAAGAAAGGAAAGAAGAGAGAAGGAAAGAAAATAAAGAAAGGAGAAAGAAAGAAAAAGAGAGGGGAAAGGGAGAAAGAAAGAGGGAGGAGAAGGGGGGAGGAAGAGGGGGAGGGGAGGGAGAGAGAGAGAAGGGAGGAGAGAGAAAAAAAGAAGGAAAGAAGGAAGGAGAAGAAAGGGAAAGGAGAGAGAGAGAGGAGGGGAAAAGAAGAAAGGAGAGAGAGAGGAAGAGGAGGGGGGAGGAGGGAAGGAGGAAGATAGCAAAGAGGAGGAAGAAAAAGAGGAGAGAAAACGATATTGTCGCCCGCATCGGCGGTGAAGAGTTTTCCATGATCATA
>NZ_LUTS01000055.1 GCF_001597735.1 Neptuniibacter pectenicola | reverse complement strand
CGGTGTTTTCTGCAACCGCATGAGCGCAGGCATCAATCTCTTTGAGTGGGTGTGTTAGCTCTTGTTCTTGTTCCTCACTCTCTTTTTTTCCTTTCTCTTTCCCTTTGCCTTCTTCTAACTCCTCTTTCCTCTCTCTTTCTTTTTTCCCCCCCTTCTCCTCTTCTTCCCTCTCCCTCTTCTCTTTCTTTTTTCCCTCCTCCCCCTTTCTCCTTTCTCCCTTCCCTCCTCTCCTTTTCCTTTTTTTCTTCTCCCTTCCCCCTTCTCCCTCCCCCCCTTTTTCCCCTTCCTTCTTCTCCTTCTCCCCTCCCTCCCTTCCTCTCCCCTCCCCTCCTTCCCCTCTTCCTCTCTTTCCCCCCCCCCTCCTCCTTTCCCCCTCTCTCCCTTTTTTCTCCTTCCTTCTCTCCCCTTTCTTCCTCTCCCTCCTCTCCTTTCTCTCTCCTTTCTTTCTTCCTTTCCCTTTTTTCTCTCTCTCCTTCTTCCCCCTTTCTTTCTTCTTCCCCTTCATCCTCTTTTCTTTTCCCTTTTTCCTTCTCTTTCTCTTTCTTTTTTGTCTTTTCCTCATTTTTCCCCTTCCCCTTTCTCTTTCTTTCCCCCCCTTTTTTCTTTTCCTCTCTTTTTTCCCTTCCTTCCCCCCCCCCCCCTTTCCCCCCTTTTTCTTCTTCCCTTTTTCCCTCTTCCTCCCCTTCTTCTTTTCCTTCCTTTCTTCCTCCTCTTTTCTCTCTTCTCTCCCCTCCTTTCTCCCTTCCTTCCTCCTTTTTTTCTCCCTCTTCCTCCCCCC
>NZ_LUTS01000054.1 GCF_001597735.1 Neptuniibacter pectenicola | reverse complement strand
ATCTGCTGATGACGCGCCTTGGTGACAAGGTGAAGGACAAACGTCTTCTACGATTGATTAAACAATACCTGCGAGCTGGGTTTGTCGACAACCAGTTCTATGGTGTGAGCCGAGAAGGTGTACCGCAAGGCGGGCCACTATCGCCGCTACTAGCGAACATCATGCTCGATCCTCTGGACAAAGAACTTGAGAAACGTGGCCATAAGTTTGCCCGCTATGCCGACGACTTTACGATAGTGGTAAAGAGTCAGCGAGCAGGTGAACGCGTACTACGCAGTATCAGTCAGTACTTGCAAAACCGCTTGAAGCTGGTCGTCAATACCGATAAAAGTCGCGTCGTTAAAACCAGTGAGAGTAAGTTCTTGGGGTTTACCTTCAAGGCTGGTCGTATTCAATGGCATGAGAAAACGCTACTGAAATTTAAGCAGCGGATACGCATGTTAACGAATCGTAACTGGGGGGTGTCGATGAAATATCAGCTCTTCAAGACCAGCCAATTTATACGTGGCTGGATTAACTATTTTGGCATCGCCAATTGCTACCAACTCTGCGTCGATCTAGATCATTGGATTCGGCGCAGAATAAGGATGGCTTACTGGCGGCAGTGGCGAAAGCCACGCACCAAGGTAAGGAACCTGATGAGTCGAGGCGTCCACGTACAGGCGGCTGTTGCGTGTGGCATTACCAGTAAAGGCCCATGGCGAAGCTCTAAAACACCGGGGATTAATCAGGCATTATCCAATGCTTACTTAAAATCTCAGGGGCTTTATGAATTGCGCGATGGATGGATCAAGCTTCACCATTCT
>NZ_LUTS01000053.1 GCF_001597735.1 Neptuniibacter pectenicola | reverse complement strand
AGGTGGGGAGAGATGAAGAGGGAAAAGAGGCTAAGGGAGAAGAGAGGAGAGGGGGAAGGGGAGGGAGAGGAGAAATGAAGAAGAAAAAGAGGGAAGGGAAGAAAGGGAGGGAGAAGAAGAGGAAAAAAAAAAGAGGAAGGAAAGAGAGGAGGGAGAAAGGGGAGAGAAAAAGAGGAAGAAGAGGGAAAAAAGAGAAGAAGAAGAAAAAAAAAAGAGAAAGAGAGGAGGGAGGGGGAGAGAGGGAGGGAGAAGGAAGAGAGAAAGAAGAGAGAGGGAAGAAGAAAGGGAAAGAAAAAAAAGGAAAAAAGAAAAAGGAAAAAAAGAAAAGAAAGAAAAAGAGAAAGAAAAGGGAGAGAAGGAGAGGGAAGGAGAAAAGGGAGAAAGAAAAGGGAGAAGAAAAAAGGGAGGGAAAGGGGAGAAAAAGAAAGGAAGAGGGGGAGAGAGAAAGAGGGGGAAAAGAGGGAGAGGGGGGGAGTAAGAGGGGGGGGGAAAGAAGGAAAGGGGAAAGGAAAAGGGGGGAGAGAAAGAAGAGAAAAAAGAGGGGGGAGAGAAAAAGGGAAAGGGGGGGGAAAAAAGGGAGGGGGGGAGGAAAGAGGGGAGGAGAAAAAGAGGGAAGGGAGAGGAAGAAGGGAAAGGAAGGGAAGAAAGGAAAGAGAGAAAAGGAGGAAGAGGAAGAAGAGAAGGGGAGAGAAAAAAAAGAGGAAAGGAGGAAGGGAAAAGAAAGAGAAAGGGGAAGAGGAGGAAGGGAGGAAGGGAGAAAGGGAAGAAGAGAAAGAGGAGAGGGGGAAAGAGAAGGGAAGCGGTGGATGCGAGGGGAAGGCGGTGTCTGAAATGGATGTGTATGTTGATG
>NZ_LUTS01000052.1 GCF_001597735.1 Neptuniibacter pectenicola | reverse complement strand
TAAAGGAAGCCTGACGCAAAACTGCGAGCTGATGAACAAGAACATCATATGAGGCGTAGGCTGGAGGCGAGTTGGCAGGGCCGGCCCCGCGAAGCGCTTTGGGTCCAAGACAACGAAGCCGTGTGATCTAACGGCCACCGTAAATGATGCAGTTGCGCAGGGACAGTTCATGCTCTTATCTGGGGAGATCTGCTTAACAAGCGATCGGTAAACCACCAGTAAGGCTCTGGTCAATAAGTGCCTTGGCTCCGCTGAATGTATCGCCAGTGGAGAGCGAACTAGATACAAACCGATAGCGCTGGCAGAGGTAACTTTGCCAGTGATTAAGCAGAAGTCAGCAGACGGCATAGTAGCCCAACGGTCAGCGTAATGGCTGATACATGGTGAAGGCCTGAACATTAAGAATAAAGGAGGAGCCTTGTCACACTTGAACGCACGAACGCCGTCAGGCGATGACGTGATTCAGCGTAGTGATCTGAAGCCAGCCTTTAGTAACGATCTATTTGAGCGTGTGCTGCAACGGGATAACCTCTCAGCGGCATGGAAACGCGTTCAAGCCAATAAAGGGGCTGCAGGAGTGGATGGCATGACCATCAACGAATTTCCCGTATGGGCAAGCGCAGGACACTGGACGAAGGTCACTACCGAACTGGCAACAGGTCGATATACGCCCTCACCGGTCAGACGCGTTGAAATCGATAAACCCGATGGTGGTACTCGCCAACTGGGGATTCCAACCGTCTGTGATCGAGTGATTCAGCAAGCGATTGCCCAAGTCCTTACGCCTATTTTTGATCCCGATTTCTCAAACAATAGTTTTGGATTCCGGCCAAATCGAAATGGGCAACAGGCGGTAAAGCAGGT
>NZ_LUTS01000051.1 GCF_001597735.1 Neptuniibacter pectenicola | reverse complement strand
CCTTCCTCCCTTCCTTCCTTTCCTTTTCTTTTCCCCCCCTCCTCCTTCCCCCCCCCCCTTCCCCCCTTCTCTTCCTTCCTCCCTTCCTCCTTTTCCCCCTCCCCTCCCCTCCTTTCCCTCTTTCCTTTTCTCTCCTCCTCTTCTCTCCCCTTCCCTTCCTCCCCTCTCTCTCCTTTTTTTTCCTTCCCTCTCCCTCTCTTCCCTTCTCTTCTTTTTCTCCTTTTTTCTTTTTTCCCCCCCCCTTCTTTCTCCTCCTCCCTCTTCTCTTCTTCCCTTTCCCTCTCTCCCCCCCCCCTCTTTTTCCTTCCCACTCCCCTCCCCCTCTTCCTTCTCTCCCCTTCTCCCCCTCTTCCTTCCTTTCCCCTCCTCTTCTTTTTCTTTCCCCCCTTCTCTTCCCTCTTTTCTCTCTCTTCTCTTTCCTTCCTTCCTCTTTCCCCTTTTTCCCCCCCTCCCCCTCCCCCTTCTTCCCTCCCTTTCCCTCTTTCCCCCCTTCTTTCCCTTCTTTTCTTCTCTCTTCCTCTTCCTTTTTTCCCCCTTCCTCTTCTCTTCCTTACCCTTCCTTTCTTTCCCCCTTCCTTCCTTTCTCTCCTCCTCCCTCCTCTCCCTTCCCCCCCCCCTCTTTTTCTCCTTCTCTCTCCCTTTCCCCCTTTCTTTTCCTCTTTCCTCTCCCCTCTCTTTTCCTCTCTCTCCCCTTTCTCCTTCTCCCTTTCTCCCCTCTCTATTTTCCTTACCCTTCACCTCCTTCCCTTCACCCCCCTCTCTCTCCTTCCTTCCCCCCCCCTCCTCCTCCTATCCTCGCCACTCCGCCATCACCCCACCACCCTACTCTCTCGTCTTCCCCTCCTCCCTCCCACCCTCTCCCTTCCAACGCTCTGCATCATCTTATACGGCCT
>NZ_LUTS01000050.1 GCF_001597735.1 Neptuniibacter pectenicola | reverse complement strand
AGCTCGCAGGTATTGTTTAATCAATCGTAGAAGACGTTTGTCCTTCACCTTGTCACCAAGGCGCGTCATCAGCAGATCGTAATTAACTCGGTCAAAGAACTTAGACAGATCGACATCGACCGCGAAGCGGCGACCTTCCTTGATGATGTCTCGAACCTGCTTTACCGCCTGTTGCCCATTTCGATTTGGCCGGAATCCAAAACTATTGTTTGAGAAATCGGGATCAAAAATAGGCGTAAGGACTTGGGCAATCGCTTGCTGAATCACTCGATCACAGACGGTTGGAATCCCCAGTTGGCGAGTACCACCATCGGGTTTATCGATTTCAACGCGTCTGACCGGTGAGGGCGTATATCGACCTGTTGCCAGTTCGGTAGTGACCTTCGTCCAGTGTCCTGCGCTTGCCCATACGGGAAATTCGTTGATGGTCATGCCATCCACTCCTGCAGCCCCTTTATTGGCTTGAACGCGTTTCCATGCCGCTGAGAGGTTATCCCGTTGCAGCACACGCTCAAATAGATCGTTACTAAAGGCTGGCTTCAGATCACTACGCTGAATCACGTCATCGCCTGACGGCGTTCGTGCGTTCAAGTGTGACAAGGCTCCTCCTTTATTCTTAATGTTCAGGCCTTCACCATGTATCAGCCATTACGCTGACCGTTGGGCTACTATGCCGTCTGCTGACTTCTGCTTAATCACTGGCAAAGTTACCTCTGCCAGCGCTATCGGTTTGTATCTAGTTCGCTCTCCACTGGCGATACATTCAGCGGAGCCAAGGCACTTATTGACCAGAGCCTTACTGGTGGTTTACCGATCGCTTGTTAAGCAGATCTCCCCAGATAAGAGCATGAACTGTCCCTGCGCAACTGCATCATTTACGGTGGCCGTTAGATCACACGGCTTCGTTGTCTTG
>NZ_LUTS01000049.1 GCF_001597735.1 Neptuniibacter pectenicola | reverse complement strand
CATCTAACGATGATTTATCGCCGATTCAATATGAAAACTTAGCAAGTTTAAGTGTCCGGAATTGTTGACCAGAACAGATCGTAATTAACTCGGTCAAAGAACTTAGACAGATCGACATCGACCGCGAAGCGGCGACCTTCCTTGATGATGTCTCGAACCTGCTTTACCGCCTGTTGCCCATTTCGATTTGGCCGGAATCCAAAACTATTGTTTGAGAAATCGGGATCAAAAATAGGCGTAAGGACTTGGGCAATCGCTTGCTGAATCACTCGATCACAGACGGTTGGAATCCCCAGTTGGCGAGTACCACCATCGGGTTTATCGATTTCAACGCGTCTGACCGGTGAGGGCGTATATCGACCTGTTGCCAGTTCGGTAGTGACCTTCGTCCAGTGTCCTGCGCTTGCCCATACGGGAAATTCGTTGATGGTCATGCCATCCACTCCTGCAGCCCCTTTATTGGCTTGAACGCGTTTCCATGCCGCTGAGAGGTTATCCCGTTGCAGCACACGCTCAAATAGATCGTTACTAAAGGCTGGCTTCAGATCACTACGCTGAATCACGTCATCGCCTGACGGCGTTCGTGCGTTCAAGTGTGACAAGGCTCCTCCTTTATTCTTAATGTTCAGGCCTTCACCATGTATCAGCCATTACGCTGACCGTTGGGCTACTATGCCGTCTGCTGACTTCTGCTTAATCACTGGCAAAGTTACCTCTGCCAGCGCTATCGGTTTGTATCTAGTTCGCTCTCCACTGGCGATACATTCAGCGGAGCCAAGGCACTTATTGACCAGAGCCTTACTGGTGGTTTACCGATCGCTTGTTAAGCAGATCTCCCCAGATAAGAGCATGAACTGTCCCTGCGCAACTGCATCATTTACGGTGGCCGTTAGATCACACGGCTTCGTTGTCTTG
>NZ_LUTS01000005.1 GCF_001597735.1 Neptuniibacter pectenicola | reverse complement strand
CGCTCTCTTCACTTTCTGATCAGATAATTCGTGTGGACGCTTGCCAAGATTCGGCTTTCGTTTAAGGAGGTGATCCAGCCCCAGGTTCCCCTAGGGCTACCTTGTTACGACTTCACCCCAGTCATGAACCACACCGTGGTAACCGCCCTCCCGAAGGTTAAGCTAGCTACTTCTGGTGCAATCCACTCCCATGGTGTGACGGGCGGTGTGTACAAGGCCCGGGAACGTATTCACCGTGGCATTCTGATCCACGATTACTAGCGATTCCGACTTCATGGAGTCGAGTTGCAGACTCCAATCCGGACTACGACCGGTTTTGTGAGATTAGCTTACCTTCGCAGGTTTGCAGCCCTCTGTACCGGCCATTGTAGCACGTGTGTAGCCCAACTCGTAAGGGCCATGATGACTTGACGTCGTCCCCACCTTCCTCCGGTTTGTCACCGGCAGTCTCCTTAGAGTTCCCACCATTACGTGCTGGCAAATAAGGACAAGGGTTGCGCTCGTTACGGGACTTAACCCAACATTTCACAACACGAGCTGACGACAGCCATGCAGCACCTGTCTCAGAGCTCCCGAAGGCACAAAGCTATCTCTAGCCTCTTCTCTGGATGTCAAGAGTTGGTAAGGTTCTTCGCGTTGCGTCGAATTAAACCACATGCTCCACCGCTTGTGCGGGCCCCCGTCAATTCATTTGAGTTTTAACCTTGCGGCCGTACTCCCCAGGCGGTCTACTTATCGCGTTAGCTTCGCCACTAAAAGATCAAGTCTTCCAACGGCTAGTAGACATCGTTTACGGCGTGGACTACCAGGGTATCTAATCCTGTTTGCTCCCCACGCTTTCGCACCTCAGTGTCAATATCAGTCCAGGTAGTCGCCTTCGCCACTGGTGTTCCTTCCTATATCTACGCATTTCACCGCTACACAGGAAATTCCACTACCCTCTACTGTATTCTAGACTAGCAGTATCAGATGCAGTTCCAAGGTTGAGCCCTGGGCTTTCACATCTGACTGACCAATCCACCTACGCGCGCTTTACGCCCAGTAATTCCGATTAACGCTCGGACCCTCCGTATTACCGCGGCTGCTGGCACGGAGTTAGCCGGTCCTTCTTCTGTCGCTAACGTCACAGTATGTACGTATTAAGCACATACCTTTCCTCACGACTGAAAGTGCTTTACAACCCTAGGGCCTTCTTCACACACGCGGCATGGCTGCATCAGGCTTGCGCCCATTGTGCAATATTCCCCACTGCTGCCTCCCGTAGGAGTCTGGGCCGTGTCTCAGTCCCAGTGTGGCTGATCATCCTCTCAGACCAGCTAGAGATCGTCGCCTTGGTGAGCCATTACCTCACCAACTAGCTAATCTCACGCAGGCTCATCCAATAGTGCAAGGTCCGAAGAGCCCCTGCTTTCCCCCGAAGGGCGTATGCGGTATTAGACCAAATTTCTCTGGCTTATCCCCCGCTACTGGGTAGATTCCTACGCGTTACTCACCCGTCCGCCGCTCGTCAGCATCTAGCAAGCTAGATCTGTTACCGCTCGACTTGCATGTGTTAGGCCTGCCGCCAGCGTTCAATCTGAGCCATGATCAAACTCTTCAGTTTAAATCATATGTTGTCACCAGGAATATGGTGACTGCTCTAGTACTAAACAACCGGATTGCATTTGAAAATGCAAAACCTATTGTAAATCGTTTTAAATGAATTCACTTGGTTGCTTGTCTAGAAATAAAGCTATTTGCTTCACCTCAACAAGCGCCCACACGAATTATCTGATCAAATTGTTAAAGAGCGTTGCGTTGAGAGTCAATCTCTTTCGTCTCAAGCGAGGCGCATATTCTACTTTGCGCCGCTTCAAAGTCAACCGTTATTTTGTGTTTTTCTGAATTAATTTTCAATCAATTCCAACACAGCTACAGCCTTTGAAGCTTTCAAACTAAATCCTATAAAACCAAGGTTTTTCAAGGAGTTAATCCAACCTCACCTTAGGTCATTCAGCGCCGCTTTGCGGGCCTCCCTAAGCAAGGACGGCGAATTATAGACACTTCCTAAACAACGTCAACAGCCAGAACTAAAAAACTGCAAAATAAAGGGAAAAAAGTGAGATTAGGCGAGTATTAGGACGAAATTGATCATTTAACGATCAAACCAAAACTTACCAAGACCCACTGTACGCCCTAAGCACACCATTTTCCCTGCTAGGACGCTCTAAGCGCTAGGCTGATGCTCGTCGATAACTAGTCACCGACTAATACAAAGACAGTCCCCATCATAAACATAACTAATAATAGGAACAGACATAGGGAGAACATCACATAGACAATCTCTTTAAACTTAATCGGCCATTTCATAGGGCTACTCCTTTCCTGATCTATCTATAGGTATAGACCAAACGACCGACGTACGTCTAACAGATACAAAAACGGCCTTTATGATAAAGGCCGCTATAGGTTATGTGCTCGGTTTATGTTTACTCTTTCGCCACGCCCAAAGCAGCGGCCCTGACACGGCATACGCCAAAAATAGTATCCATAAAAACGTCGCTGGGCTAATGGATATAATCCCTACCGCCAACACAATTCCCGCCAAAATAAGAAAAGGCACCTTTTCCTTAAGGCTTACATCTTTAAAGCTATAGTAGAGAACGTTACTCACCATCAACACACCGACGATAGCCACGTAGGCCGCTATAAAATAAACATAAGGAGCGCCATCAATATCGTACTCAGTCGCCGCCCACACTAAACCCGCAACCGCAGCCGCAGCAGCAGGGCTCGGCAAACCAATAAAATAGCGTTTATCTGTCGATCCTATCTGGGTGTTAAACCGGGCTAATCGCAATGCCGCACCCGCAACGTAAACAAACGCTGCAAACCAACCAAGTTTGCCAATATCATCGAGCACCCAATTAAACACAACGAGCGAAGGCGCAACACCAAACGACACCATGTCAGCTAAGGAATCATATTCAGCGCCAAACGCACTGGATGTATTTGTCATACGCGCAACACGCCCATCCAAACCGTCGAGTACCATCGCAACAAAGATGGCAATGGCCGCATTTTCAAAATGGCCATTCATGCTCGCAACTACTGCATAAAAACCAGAAAATAACGCCCCTGTTGTGAAAAGGTTGGGTAGTAAGTAAATACCGCGACTACGTGGTTTTACAGGTTCTGGTTTATCTTTATTCTGAAGTTCTGTCATTGCTCTTTAAATCACCCAATAAGCATGAAAAGTACATTCTACTGCGCACGGCGCTAGGAAGCCATTTTATCAAAAAAATCAATTTTTTAGATGTTCTTGATCAATAAGAGCTCACCACACACACCCCTTGCTAAACGCCTGCTTACGGCAGCCTATCTGCTCACCCCCAGCCTTGCCTATATCACTATAGAAACAAAGGTTCTAAGTCACAACTGGGCTTATTACCAATTTTTTGCCAATTTTCCTTTATCCACTGATCCGCTGTAAGACGCCCTTTCTCTTTTAGCTCCTGCAGAAAAATCTGACGGGTGTCATACTTACTCGCCTGTTCTAAAGAAGAAAAGACCTCACCGGATTCAATAAGATGAAAACGTAAGCTCCTAAAACGCCGCTCTAAACCATTCGTACTAAAATAACACCCTTTTGCCTGCTGAATGGTGTAACTAATGGCTCTCATCTCGCGCAAGAAAGTACTCTGAAAACCTAATTCAGTCACACGTTGATTAATAGCTTGGGACGTTGTCGGTAACTCATACCCTTGCAAGGGTTGCAGCAAAACCAACATAATATCGTCTTCCTTACAATCAAAGATAAGTGGATATACCGCAGGATTACCCGAAAAGCCGCCGTCCCAATAATAACTCCCATCAATCTCTATCGCTTTATGCAGTGTAGGCAAACAAGCCGACGCTAACGCATGCTCAATCGTTAGTTCATTTTCTCGGAATAATTTAATTTTTCCACTACTCACATCCGTTGCTGCGATAAACAACTTCATCGGAGATGCGTCTTTTAGCTGCTCAAAGTCGACCAACTCCTCCAATAGATAGCGAAGCGGATTAATATCTAACGGGTTTAAATCATAGGGGGATATATAACGTAACAGATCCATCATCCAGCCCGTCATCGATGTAATCTGAGTATCATGAAACTGAGACCCTAAAAGCTCTCCTGGTGAGTTCAGCGAAACCTGTGTCCAAAACGTTTCTAGCAGCGCTTTTGCACCCTCCGCTTTCCCCTGCTGCCATCCATGCGCAAGCAATATTGCATTCATTGCACCAGCGCTGGTACCTGTTAATGCCCTCGGTTTGAAATCCTCCTCTAGCAACCGATCAAGTACGCCCCAAGCAAAAGCTCCATGCGCCCCACCACCCTGCAAGGCCAAGTTCAATGTCTTAGTCATGATAAGCCTCCCGCTATTATTGTGCACTGCACAATAATAGCATACCGAACAAACACATCAGGGCGCAATACGTTAAAAAGGCAGCCATCGCTAGTTTAAAATCCCGATAAATAGCATAAACTACTGGCAAGTATTTCAATATTTGCAACAATAGTACCTATGGACATAAAACAGTTACGACAGTTTATTCACTTAGCTGACAGCTTACATTTTGGTCGCGCCAGCGAAGCATCCCATATCAGCCCATCCGCACTAAGCCGCAGCATAAAGCAGCTTGAGGATGAAGTGGGGGTTTGCTTATTTGAGCGCGATAACCGAAGCGTAGCATTAACCGCTGAAGGGACTATTTTTTTAACTTATGCCCGCGAGTCATTAGCGCAATGGAATACACTCCGCACACAATTAATGGAGCGAACCGGCGAGTTACAGGGCCAAATAAGTATGTACTGCTCAGTAACGGCCAGCTATAGCTTTCTCTTTGAGATTCTCAGCGAGTTTAGAAGTAATTACCCGAAGATCGAGATCAAGTTGCATACAGGCGACCCTGAACATGCAATCAGCCAAGTTTTATCAAACGATGAAGATTTTGCCATCACAGCAAAACCTGACACTTTACCTACAGGCTTAGCGTTTAAACCTATAGCCCTTTCACCTTTGCTATTTATCGCCCCCAAACAGGGCATCAACGGTAAGGCAACCCCTATCAGCAGGCTTAATGAAACGACACCAATGATACTGTCAGAGGGGGGCGTGGCGAGAAAACGCATAGATCGCTGGTTCAAAGAACAAGCAATCAAGCCGCTAATTTATGCCCAAGTGGCAGGTAATGAGGCGATTGTGAGCATGGTAAGCCTCGGCTTTGGCATAGGCGTCGTCCCTAAAATCGTACTTGAAAATAGCCCACTCGCTAATACAGTCGATATTTTAGACATACACCCTACACTCAAAGCTTATGAAGTTGGGATCATCACATTAGAGAAAAAACTAAAAAACCCTTTAGTAAATGCCTTTTGGGCACAGCTCAAGCCTAGCTTATAAGCCACTTTTCATCAGCGACGAAATGGCAGGGTTATCATCCCTTTAACTGTACATATCAGTTTCGGATCACTCAACTCGCTCAGCCCAATATCCATACCTAAATGGCCTTTTACTGGCTGTGCCTGATAGGTCGAGAAAAGACGATCCCAACAAGAAAGCGCAAAGCCATAGTTACTGTCCGTTTCTTGTCGAATCTGTGAGTGATGTACTCGATGCATATCCGGCGTCACGAAGAATACGCGTACAATCTTATCCACAGCTTTAGGCAGCTGAATATTGCTATGATTAAACATCGCAGACGCATTCAACATCACCTCAAAAATAAGCACCCCAACAGCTGATGGCCCCAACAAGACAATCGCAACCATTTTGATCAACATAGATGACACGATTTCAATCGGGTGGAAACGCGCCCCTGTCGTCACATCATAATCGGGGTCAGCATGGTGTACTTTATGTAATGCCCACAACAACGGAATTTGGTGAAATAGCACATGCTGCCAATAGATCAACATATCGAGAACAACGATAGTGATAACCGTGTTCAAAAGCAGTGGTAACTCAATTTGATTGAGCAAACCATAACCTTCCTGCTCCATCGTAAGCGCAACACCAACCGCAGCGATAGGAAATAAAAGCCGCAGCATTACACTATTTAAAAACACCAACCCTATATTGTTACACCACCGATACCAGCGAGGAAAACGTAAAGGACGACAAGGCTTAACCGTCTCCCATGCGCCCATCAGCAAAAAGACACCGAAGAAAAAACCTAAACGAATTGATAGCTCATTAGCTAACAACCAACTATCCCAACTAATCATTAATTGTTGCGCCTATTAGCGCCTCAAGCTCCGGTAAAACGCACGGTCTACCGCGTTGATTCAAGGCAACACCAGTTACTAACGCATCAAGCGCAACCTGCCCCTCGGCATTAATAACTTGCTGGCGAAACCCAAACTTAACTTTACTAATACGTTCCACACTCACCGTGACATCAAAATGATCACCACTGGTGAGCGACCGTTTGTAATCCATCTCAGACCGCACAACAACTAAATGTATTTTTTGTGCGGTGAGTGCAGCAAAGTCGATACCTTTAGCAAGCAAATACTCATGCCGAGCGTGTTCTAAGTAATTAAAATAAACACCGTTATTCACAATACCTTGCAGATCACATTCATAATCTCGCACCTTAAATGCCAAACTAAATGACATAACATACCCCTTTACAAAAACACTTAGAAAAAAATAACTGTACGACTCAACACACGGACGCAGTATAGCGCCAGAAACATCACTATACCCAGACTAACTATGGAGTGTTAGACACGGTGAATTAGGGTAAAACAATAGCGTTACCCGCTATATTTAAGCAGTATAGATGCAACAACCTACTAAATAGTTCCCAATACTACAAAACGTATAACCGTCGATGCTCAACTGCTAAGCGAATTAGCCAAAAGGACACCCTATGAAAATAATGCCTGTCACCGGTCGTGAAATTGAACTACCGCAAGGTCAACGTATTATATCGACGACGGACCTCAAAGGCCGCATTACTTATGTCAACCAAACCTTTTGCGATATTTCTGGGTTCACCGAAAGTGAGCTGATTGGAAAAGCACATAACATCGTGCGCCACCCCGACGTCCCCGTTATAGCCTTTAGCAACTTATGGGATTCTCTTAAAAACGACCAAGCATGGCGCGGCATTGTTAAAAATCGCTGCAAAAACGGTGACCATTATTGGGTCGATGCATACGTCACCCCGCTGTACGAAAAAGGCCAAAAAGTAGGTTACCAGTCCGTACGTTTTAAACCAACCGCTGCTCACATACAAAAAGCACAAAGTATTTACACCACTGCCAATGCGGGAAAAGCATCAAAAGCACTTAAACTACACTCACGCACACAACGAGCAGCCCTCTTGTTTGCAACTGTGTCGTTGCTCACACTCTTAGGTGCTTGGTCTACGGGGGCATCACTCACTGTAATGGGTATCATTGCCATCAGTGAACTCTTCCTAGCGGGAGCCCTATATCATCTAATATCGCCCTTAGCAGCACTTTCGACCCTTACACGATCCCGCGTTAGCAACCCACTTATTCAACTCATGTATTGCTCCCGACAGGATGAGTTTGGCGAAATAGAGCTCGCCTTACAAATGAACGAAGCACGTAACACAACGGTACTCACCCGTCTAAATGATGTCAGTCACACCATAGACAACGCTATAAACATCACCGATAGCGCGATTCAACGAACCAACGAAGGAATCAATCAACAAGATAAAGAGAGCGACATGGTGGCCACCGCCGTTCACGAAATGGCAAACGTTGCACAAACCGTGGTTACCAACACCCATAACATGTCTAGTGCAGCACAAGAGGCCCTACATATAACAGACGAGGGAAGAGGTGCTATCTTCAATACGGTAAACCATATAAAAGACCTGTCTGATGAAGTCGCCGAAGCCAGCCAAACAACGCAAGCATTACAGCAACACACCGATAGTATTGGAGATGTCATTTCAATCATTAACGGCATTGCAGAACAAACCAATCTATTAGCGCTTAATGCAGCCATAGAAGCCGCAAGAGCCGGCGAATCTGGCCGTGGGTTTGCCGTTGTAGCAGATGAAGTTCGCACCTTAGCGACCCGTACGCAAAACGCTATCCAAGAGATAGAATCGTCAATTGAGCGGGTTCAAGCTGCCGTAGCAAAAACCGTCAATATGATGGCGTTAAGTCGGGAGCATGCACAACAAGGCGTGGACATCGCAAACCAAGCAGACGAAGCCTTCCAAAAGGTGCGATTATCGATGACTGATATCTCGGACCACTGCTCACACATTGCCAGCAGCTCCACCGAACAATCCTCTGTCGTTGAAGATGTCCAACAAAATATCGTATCGATTAGAGATCTCGCAAGAAGTAATAGCCACGCCTCAGATGAAACCGCTTCAGCCAGTAAAGCACTACGCGATCTTGTCCGACAATTAGATTCAATGGTCACCGCATTTGACCGATAACGGAGAAGGAGACAGTCATGCCAGCACAGACAGAACATTATCAAGGAAGCTGCCTTTGCGGCAGTGTTCACTACGAGATAACACCACCTTATACAACCTTCCAATATTGCCACTGCTCACGTTGCCGCAAAGCAACCGGTAGCGCCCATGCTAGCAATATCATTATTCCTCCTACACAGTTTGCATGGATCAGCGGCGAAGCTCTCGTGGGACGATATGAACCCAAAGAGAGCAAGCACTTTGCTAACAACTTTTGCAAACGCTGCGGTTCCACCCTGCCTTGGCTTGCCAAAACCGGAGGCGCCGTTGTCGTACCCGCCGGAACACTAGATCAAGCGCCAGGCGCACACCCTGAGCGCAATATCTTTTGGCAAAGCCGCGCCCCGTGGTACACACTGCCACATCAACTTAATGCGTTCCCGACCCTGCCCAATAAAAGCGAAGCCTGCTGCTTACTCGACTCTAAGCCCACGCGTTAAAATGAACTCTAAGCGCATTCACAGGTCTCACCCTTATATAGAGGCCTGCAATGAAAATCAAAACAACTAACCTTAAAGTAATGACCCTACTCGGTGCTATCAGCTGCTCCCATCTAGCGATGGCAGAGCAAATCTTTCAGCACCAAGGGCAACCGCCGCAATTAATTGAGCTTTACACATCTGAAGGCTGCTCCAGCTGCCCCCCTGCCGATAAATACCTAGCAACTTTTCTAAAACACCCCCAATTGTGGAAAGCGGTTGTGCCTTTAGCGTTTCATGTCGATTATTGGGATTATTTAGGCTGGGCGGACCCATTTGCACAACAGCAATTTAAAGAGCGCCAGTATAATTACCGACGCCATAATCATATCAGCTCAGTCTACACACCCGGCTGGATTATCAACGGCAAAGAGTGGAGAGGCTTTTTCAGTAGGCAAGACTTACCAGCCAACGCCACATCGAAACATGGCGCTCTATACGCACAACTTCAGGGAAACCAACTCAACGTACGCTATCAGGGAACAGGTGAAAATCTGTCATTAACGGCCCATATAGCCGTGTTAGGCTTTGACCTGAGCAGTCAAATACCCGCGGGGGAAAATAAAGGTAAAACGCTCAATCACGCCTTTGTCGTATTGCATAAACAGGAAAAGAAACAAGATACATGTGAGTGGCACTTTGCTTTACCTGAACGCGCTACAGGTCAACGTTACGCCCTTGCTATATGGGTATCCGATAAAAACCAAACACCCATTCAACTTGCAGCCGATTGGCTAAAAGAGACTTAATAAAAAAAGACGGCTCCCTCGCAGAGGTGCCGCCCATAAATCCCTGAACAGGGCTATCACATAGCTAATTACTCATCACTACCTAAAAAACCAAGCAAGTGCAGTAAGCTCGTAAACAGGTTGTATATGGAAAGGTATAGGGAAACAGTCGCCATGATGTAATTGGTTTCACCACCATGAAGAATATTACTGGTTTCATAAAGAATAAAACCGGACATCAGCAACACGAACATGGCCGACACGGCCAAAGACAAAGCAGGTATTTGAAAAAAGAACGCCGCTAAACCCGCAACAATACCTAAAATCATGCCCACCATTAAAAAGCCCCCCATAAAACTGAAGTTTTTCTTGGTGGTTAATACATAGGCGGACAACGCTAAAAAGATAATGCCGGTCATTCCCATCGCATTCATTACGATAGCGCCACCACCAGGCATTGATAAGTAGTGTCCAACAATAGGCCCTAAGGTATATCCCATAAATCCTGTCAGCGCGAAAACTGAGGGAAGCCCCCAGATACTGTTACTTAATTTCGCAGTCAGGAAGAACAACCCTAAAAAGCCAACTAAAGAGATGATGATGCCGGGGTGGGGCAGCTGCAGCAATAAAGAACCACCCGCAACAATCGCACTAAATAGCAGTGTAAGGGACAACAATGCATATGTATTGCGCAGAACCTTATTCGTCTCAATCGCAGAGGATTGTGAATAAGTAGCGGAAGAACTCATAGATGTTTTCATAACACCCCTCCTAAAATAAAAAACAAACCAAAAGCTTATAAAAGCTTTCCGGCACCAACCTTTACAAACTAAACGCCTTCCAAAATTAACTAAAGTCGATTATTCTTAAATAAATAATCGTTTTTTACGAGCACTTATGATTAATTACAAGCATCTACATTATTTCTGGATGGTCGCCAAAGAGGGAAGTATTGTCGCAGCGGCAGAGCGCTTAAACGTTACGCCCCATACGATTAGCGCGCAACTCAGTTTACTCGATGACTATTTAGGCTGCTCCCTATTCACTAAAGTTGGCCGCCAGTTGGAGCTGACAGAAACGGGACATATGGTGCTTAGCTATGCAACCGACATATTTTCACTAGGTGGCGAACTAGAAGAACGTGTCCGTAATTTAGACAAGAACCGCCCACTGGTTTTTAAAGTTGGGGTCGTTGATGTTGTACCCAAATCCATTGCATACCACCTTTTATCCCCAGCAATCGATGACATAAAAAATATACGAATGATCTGCCACGAAGGCGACGCGAATGGACTACTGGCTGAGCTAGCACTCCACCGGTTGGACCTTGTTATCTCTGAGTCCCCTATTCCAACCGATGTTAGCATTAACGGCTTTAGCCATAGCTTAGGCCATTGTGGCAGCAGCTTTATGGCCCACCCAGATGTGGCTTCACAATTAACCGATGATTTCCCAAACAACCTCAATGGCAGCCCAATGCTGTTACCCGGTGAAACAACAATTGTCCGTAGCCAGCTTTTACAATGGTTTAGCAAAAACCGAATTCACCCACGGGTGATTGGCGAGTTTGACGATAGCGCACTTATAAAAGCATTCGCGAACGCAGGCAAGGGAATTATGGTAGTACCTACACCTATCAAGGATGAGGTGATCGCGCAATTAGGTCTAGTGTGCTTGGGAGAGACCGATGAGGTTGTGAATCACTTTTATGCCATCTCGATCGAACGAAAAATATCCCATACCGCCGTCGAGAAGATCACCACCTCAGCAAGAGACTGGTTAGACTAGCCCCCCAGCTACATATATATACACAAACAAAAAAACCGCTAAGATTAGCGGTTTTTTTTGATCTAGCCAGAGGACGTTTAAACGATTTTTGGATCCAGCGCGCCCGTCTCATACTGCCCAGCCATATCTTCTAAAGAGATCGCTGTCATCTTAGAGGCGTTACCTGCAGAGCCAAACGCTTCATAACGCGCTATACAGATATCGGTCATCGCATCCATTGTCTTCTTCAAGTATTTACGCGGATCAAATTCAGATGGGTTTTCAGCCATAAATTTACGGATAGCACCCGTCGACGCCAAACGTAAATCCGTATCAATATTGACTTTACGCACACCGTATTTAATACCTTCAACGATCTGCTCAACGGGTACACCGTACGTTTCAGGCATATCGCCACCAAACTCATTAATCACCGCTAACCATTCCTGAGGAACAGAAGAGGAGCCGTGCATAACAAGGTGAGTACCAGGGATACGGTCATGAATCGCTTTAATTCGGTCAATCGCAAGAATATCGTCCGTAGGGGGACGCGTAAACTTGTATGCCCCGTGGGAGGTACCACATGCGATAGCTAATGCATCAACGCCTGTTTTCTTAACGAAATCAGCGGCTTCATCAGGATCGGTCAGCATCTGCTCTTGTGAAAGCGTACCTTCCGCACCGACACCATCTTCTTCACCAGCCTGCCCCGTTTCAAGCGAACCTAAACAACCCAGCTCACCTTCAACTGAAACACCGCACGCATGCGCCATCTCAACGGTACGACGTGTCACATCAACATTATACTCATAGCTTGATGGTGTCTTACCATCAGACATCAACGACCCATCCATCATCACCGATGAAAAGCCCATCGCAATTGAGCGCTGGCAGATAGCAGGTGAAGTACCGTGATCTTGATGCATGCAAACAGGGATATGAGGAAACTCAGCAATCGCTGCTTCGATCATATGACGCAAGAAGTTGGACCCTGCATATTTACGCGCACCGGCTGATGCTTGAACAATCACTGGAGAGTTGGTTTTATTTGCGGCTTCCATAATAGCGCGCATCTGTTCCAGGTTGTTCACGTTAAATGCTGGAATGCCGTAGTTGTACTCAGCAGCATGATCCAGCAGCTGACGCATGGAGATTAAAGCCATTTTGCCACCCTTTTATGTTCGTTAACGTTGCCTAAAGGCAATAAGATGGGCGCAGTGTAGCACCCATCACTTATTAAAATTATGAATTCTTCGCTTCTAATGCCGCAACAGCAGGTAGAACCTTACCTTCGACAAACTCAAGGAAAGCACCACCGCCCGTAGAGATATAAGACACTTTATCAGCGATATTGTACTTATCAACCGCCGCAAGCGTGTCTCCACCACCCGCAATAGAGAAGCCTTGGTTTTCGGCAATAGCTAAAGATAACGCTTTTGTACCTTCACCAAACTGATCAAATTCGAAAACACCCACAGGGCCATTCCAAATAATTGTACCGGAGGAACGCAATAAATCAGCCAACTGTTTCGCAGATTGAGGACCTATATCCAAGATCATGTCGTCTTCAGCCACATCATCAACCAACTTAATCGTTGCTTCAGCACTTTCAGAAAAATCTTTTGCCACAACAACGTCAATGGGCAGCGGTATTTCAGCTTTTGCCATTAATGCTTGCGCTACGGGAATTAAATCATGCTCACACAGCGACTTACCCACAGGCTTACCTGCCGCAGCAAGAAATGTATTCGCAATACCGCCACCAACAATCAGCTGATCAACATTATCAGAAAGTGCGGTTAACACTTCGAGTTTAGTCGATACTTTTGAGCCACCCACAATGGCAGCAAGAGGGCGCGCTGGTTTATCCAATGCTTTGCCTAATGCATCAAGCTCACCCGCGAGCAGAGGGCCCGCACAAGCAACCCGCGCAAAGTGAGCAACACCATGGGTAGATGCTTGGGCGCGATGTGCGGTACCAAAGGCATCCATCACATAAACGTCGCACAACGCAGCCATCTTTCTAGATAGCTCTTCGTTATCTTTCTTCTCACCCACATTAAAGCGTACGTTTTCAAGTAGCACGACGCCGCCTTCAGCAACATCGAAAGCACCTTCCAACCAATCTTTAATTAGAGGAACATCACGCCCCAGCAATTTTGCCAGATGATTTGCAACCGGTTGCAGAGAGAACGCTTCGTTATACTCACCTTCCGTTGGTCGACCTAGGTGAGACATGATCATCACCTTAGCACCTGCATTTAACGCCAGCTCAATGGTCGGAAGTGCTGCACGAATACGCGCATCCGAGGTAACTTCTCCATTTTTTACTGGAACATTTAGGTCTTCACGGATCAAAACGCGCTTTCCGCTTAGATCCAGTTCACTCATTTTCAGTACGCTCATGACGTGCCCTACTTATGTTTAAAAATTAAAATTGAAATCATCGCTCATTAACTGTGTAGCGTTTATGCCTTACAGCCAATGTAAATTCTGTTTTATACACTTAACCTAACTGCAACCAATGCCTAGCAACATCAAGCATTCGATTTGCAAACCCCCATTCATTATCAAACCAGCACACCACTTTAACGAGATGCCCTTCCGATACTTTGGTTTGCGTACCATCAACAACAGCGGACCGCGAATCACGATTAAAATCCACCGAGGCATGAGGTTCTTCGGTATACCCCAACAACCCCTTTAAAGCCCCTTGCTCTGACGCGCGGCGTAATATTTGATTAACCGCATCAACCGAGGTCGCCTTATCAACATTAATCGACATATCCATCATCGATACATTAATTGTTGGCACTCGAATATGAAGACACTGAAACTTACCCTCTAGATGCGGCAACAAACGATCAATGCCTTTATCTAAGCCGGTATCCACTGGGACAATCGAATGCATCGCGCTACGGGTTAACCGTAGATCCGTTTGATGGTAACTATCGATCACAGGCTGGTCATTCATCGCTGAATGAATCGTAGTGGTCACACCATTTTTAATGCCCAGCTCTCTATCCAGAAGATCAAGTACAGGAATAATACAATTGGTGGTACAAGAGGCGGCTGAAACGATCTGGTGCTCCGCCTGCAACAACTGCTCATTCAAGCCATAGACAATCGTTGCATCAACATCGGTTGTCGCTGGCTGCGAGAAAAGTAACCTTTTCGCGCCCTGTTTCAGGTGCCTATCTGCAGCGTCTCTGGACTTAAACGATCCCGAGCATTCAAAGATCAGATCGATTCCCAACTCAGCCCAAGGCAGATCGGTAACCTCAGACTCATTAATCACACGAATTTTATCGCCATTAATCAACAAAGTTTCGCCATCATGGGAAACCGGAACCGGGAAGCGACCGTGAGTAGTATCGTAACGGGTGAGATAGGTCACCGTTTCAATATCAGACAGCTCGTTGATAGCAACGACCTGAAAAAAATTCTGTAATCCATTCTCATAGATTGCACGCAGCACACATTGGCCGATCCGACCATAGCCATTTATTGCAACGCGATAATTCAATCTATTTACCTATATCATGGATTAAAAATAGAACAGAAAAGGCCCAGTCGTCACTGGGCCTTACTTTTCAATAGGTGATTAGAGTACCGATTTAACCGTCTCTACAACATTTTCTGTTGTGAAGCCGAAGTACTTAAATAGATCACCCGCGGGTGCCGACTCACCAAATGTACGCATACCAACAATCGCGCCATCCAAGCCAACATATTTGTACCAGAAATCCGCCTGTGCTGCTTCAACCGCAACACGTGCTGTAACAGATGACGGCAGAACGGATTCACGATATTCCGCAGACTGTTTATCAAATAAACCTGTTTCAGGCATAGATACAACTCGTACCTGCGTACCTTCAGCGGCCAATGCAGAGGCGGCATCCATTGCCAAACCAATTTCTGAACCTGTTGCGATAAGGATAGCATCAGGCTGTCCATCCGTATCACGAAGGATATACCCCCCCTTCGCAATATTGGCTATCTGTTCAGCCGAACGCTGCTGATGGGGTAAATTCTGACGCGAGAACACCATCGCTGTCGGACCATCAACACGCTCTAATGCAGCCTTCCATGCCACCGCAGATTCTACGGCATCACATGGACGCCAGCAGCTCATATTAGGTGTATGGCGAAGGTTCGAGATCTGCTCAATCGGCTGATGGGTCGGGCCATCTTCACCCAAACCTATAGAATCATGGGTATACACATGAATCGCACGTAGCTTCATCAATGCAGCCATACGTAAGGCGTTACGCGCATACTCCATAAAGACTAAGAAGGTTGCGCCATAAGGAATGAAGCCACCATGAAGGGCGATACCATTCATGATTGCCGACATACCAAATTCACGAACACCGTAAAACAGGTAGTTACCATTCGCATCATTCTTAGTCACACCTTTACAACCCGACCACAGCGTCAAGTTAGAACCGGCAAGGTCAGCAGAGCCACCTAAAAGTTCAGGCAGTAACGGGCCATAAGCATTCAGTGCGTTCTGAGACGCTTTACGAGAAGCGATCGTTTCGCCTTTCTCGTTGATCTCGTTGATCCAAGCATCCGCTTTATCAGAAAAATCGGCTGGAAGATCGCCTGAAATACGGCGTAGAAGTTCAGCAGCCTCTTCAGGGTATTCTGCACGGTAAGCAGCAAAGCGAGCGTTCCATTCATTTTCTGCGTGAACCCCTGCTTCTTTCGCGTCCCAATCGGCCGCAATATCTTCAGGGATCTCAAAGGCAGGATGTGTCCAGCCTAAACGTTCACGGGTCAACGCGATCTCATCATCACCTAAAGGTGCGCCGTGACAATCTTCTTTACCTTCTTTATTAGGTGAACCAAAGCCGATCACTGTTTTACAGCAAATCAACGTCGGTTGTTCCGTATTTTCCTGAGCTTGGGTAATCGCAGCACGAATCTGATCAGCATCGTGACCATCCACCGCCGGAATCACCTGCCAACCATACGCTTCAAATCGCTTAACATTGTCGTCGGTGTACCAACCTTCAACTTCACCGTCGATGGAGATGCCATTGTCATCCCAGAACGCGATCAACTTACCAAGACCTAAAGTCCCAGCTAAAGAGCAGGCTTCGTGAGAGATCCCTTCCATCATGCAGCCATCGCCCATAAATACATAAGTATTATGATCAACGATCTGATGACCTTCACGGTTAAACTGAGCCGCTAACGTTTTTTCAGCAATGGCGAAACCAACAGCATTAGTCACGCCCTGACCTAAAGGACCCGTTGTTGTTTCAACACCAGGGCAGTAACCATATTCAGGATGTCCTGCGGTTTTAGCATGCAACTGGCGGAAATTTTTCAGATCTTCAATGGATACATCATAGCCAGTTAAATGTAACAGGCTGTAGATCAGCATAGAGCCATGTCCGTTAGACAAGATAAAACGGTCACGATCAAACCATTGTGGGTTAGTTGGGTTATGCGTCATGAAATCGTTCCATAACACTTCGGCGATATCCGCCATACCCATAGGGGCACCCGGGTGACCAGATTTTGCTTTCTGTACGGCATCCATGCTCAGCGCGCGGATCGCGTTGGCAAGTTCTCTACGAGAAGACATTAACTAAGCTCCTGGGCAGATAGCCCAATTTGAAGATTCAGGATAATTTGCGCGCAATTTTCTCGCAGATAGCGACTCGCATCAAATAAGATTTCGCATTTATTGATAAAAATGAGTGTTTTTCATGTAAAAAGTTAAAATTCTCATCATAAGAGCGTCTTTATAATATGCATTTGGCTAATCTCACGAGTAGAATACGTCCTTAATTTTTCGGCGGCTCACACGACTAAACTGATTTTGTTGTCTGTACTTGTTATTTAAGTACCACACTGAGCCTCCTTGACCACCCGTTCACAAAGGTATTTTAACGATGAGCGAATACAGCTTATTTACTTCAGAATCCGTTTCCGAAGGTCACCCCGATAAAATTGCTGACCAGATTTCTGATGCCGTACTTGACGCAATTATTGCCGAAGATAAGTATGCCCGTGTCGCCTGTGAAACTATGGTAAAAACGGGTGTCGCTGTTGTTTCTGGCGAAATAAGCACCTCCGCATGGGTTGATCTTGAAGACCTCGTTCGCAAAGTGATTTGCGATATAGGTTACACCTCATCAGAAGTCGGCTATGACGGCGACACATGTGGTGTCATTAACATCATCGGCAAGCAGTCGATTGATATCGCACAAGGCGTTGACCGCTCTAAGCCCGAAGACCAAGGTGCTGGTGACCAAGGCCTAATGTTTGGTTATGCATCAAACGAAACCGACGTTCTAATGCCTGCGCCGATTACTTACGCCCACCGTTTGGTCGAACGCCAAGCTGAAGCACGTAAATCAGGCCTATTACCTTGGTTACGCCCAGATGCAAAATCACAGCTAACGTTCCGTTATGAAAACGGCAAACCTGTTACTGTCGATGCGCTGGTCCTTTCCACACAACATAACCCTGATGTTTCACAATCGGATTTACGTGAAGCCGTAATGGAGCTGATTGTTAAACATGTGATCCCTGCAGAGTGGATTACTAAAGACACTCAATTCCATATCAACCCAACAGGCAACTTTGTTATTGGCGGCCCCGTTGGCGATTGCGGCTTAACGGGCCGTAAGATTATTGTTGATACGTATGGCGGTATGGCGCGTCATGGTGGCGGTGCATTCTCAGGCAAAGATCCATCAAAAGTTGACCGTTCAGCAGCATACGCAGGTCGATACGTTGCGAAAAACATCGTCGCTGCCGGTTTAGCCGATCGTTGTGAAATCCAGATCTCTTATGCGATTGGTGTGGCTAAGCCGACCTCCGTTGCGATCAACACCTTTGGCACAGGCAAAATTGCCGACGATAAGATCATTCAGCTTATCAACGAATACTTTGACCTACGCCCTTACGCAATAACAACGATGCTGGACCTCTTACACCCGATGTATCAGGCGACAGCAGCCTATGGACACTTCGGTCGCAACCCGTTTGAAATGGACTATAAAGGTGAAACCTTTACCGCTTTCACATGGGAACGCACCGATAAAGCCGATGCACTTCGTCAGGCCGCAGGCCTATAAAAGCATCGGTTAAAAACAGCGATTAATTAATTAAAAGCACCTTTCAGGTGCTTTTTTATTGCCTACACATTTTTATATGTCAATAATGAGGGCCTATTAGACAACTTACTATAAATAATGACGCTAAGTAACTTTACAATAAGACAAAAACTTATAGGCCTTGTACTGATCCTTGCCCTAGGAATCGTCACGACCTCGTGCTTAGCTTTTTATTTTTCCTATCAAGACACGCTGTCTGGAAAAAAAGAACAGATTCGCAGCGTTGTTCAATCAGCCGCTAGCCAAATAATACTGCTCAATCAACGCAAAAATGCACAGGAAATAACAGAGCAAGAATTTGATCAGCGCTTACATGATCTCATTTACAGTACCGCTTATGGCGCCCATGGATACCTTTATCTCCTTAAAAATGAAACCCAGATTCACCTACATCCAAAGCGTAGTGATTTAGAAGGGCTTTATTTAGAGGAGGTCACGGAGCCCGCCGATAACCAGCTAATGATCAACGGACTGAAACAGATCAGCAAAGAACCCGACAAATCCCTATGCTGGACCGTATCATGGCCAAAACCTGATGGCGGCGCATCGGTTGCCAAGCTCACATACGCACAACTTATACCCGATACAGATTTCATCTTAGGGACCGGTGTCTACATAGACGACCTGATACCACGCTATATCAAACGAGCTCTAAGCTACTTTGTCGTCACACTGATTGTGTTACTCACCGCCATTGCGACGGCGATTATTATCTCAAGAAATATTGTTAGCCCCATCATCAACCTGTCAGCGCAAATGGAGAAGCTGTCAGAGGGCGATACCGACCAAACCGTAAAATTCACCCATCACGGCGACGAGATCGGCCAGATGGCGCGTGCATTAGAACGCTTCAGAGAATACCTCATTGAGAACAAACGCCTACGTTATGCCCATGAGCATGTTCAATTTTTAGAAAACTTTGACCCCGTCACCCGGCTCTATAACCGCCGCGCCATGGGTGAATCCTTAGAACGTGAGATCATTCGCAACTTCGAAACCCAAGGTAAAGTCCATTTCCTATTTATTCGTCTCGACCTGCTTAGAAACTTAACCATAGAACTAGGGGATGAACAGCGCGATCAGATTCTAATCGAAACCGCTAACCGCCTCAAAGGGATACTGTCGATCAACCACCGACTCGCTAAATTATCCGAAGGTAGCTTTGGGTTAATGTTGGTCAACAAACCTAAAGACACCAAACTAGAAGAACTAATAAACACCATACTACAGACGATCGAACGCCCGATTAAACTGCAAAACTTACATATTCAGATCGTCGCGCGGATTGGCGTCACCTCTTACCCTGAAGATGGTGACCAACAGTTTGAGCTCATCGGCCGATCTGAAATCGCAGCAAAAACAGCCCGCAAGCAAGAGCAAAGTTGGCTCTACTTTAGCCAGATAAAAGAGCAACAGGTCGAGTCAAAAATGGAACTATGGCAAGACCTATCAACAGCGATTGATGAAAATCAGCTGTACTTAGTCTTCCAGCCGTTGTTTGACCTAAGTAACAATGCCGCCCTCTCAGCAGAAACCCTGCTACGCTGGAATCACCCAGAATTAGGCCCTATATCACCCGCCGTGTTTGTGCCCCTTGCCGAACAGAGTGGGCTCATCTCACGGTTGGACCACTGGGTTCTAAACGCTGTCGCAAAACAGTGTAGGGCATGGTTAGATGCCGAGCTCCCCTTCCCTAAAATTGCCATCAACTTATCAGGCATCAGTTTTTTACGCAGTAATTTTGAAAACAAGCTGCACACCATCTTCGATCAATACGACGTTTCTCTGGAACATATAGAACTAGAATTGACCGAAGGCGTGTTAATCGAAGATCTCGCCCGCATCCAAGACAAATTACAGCGCGTTAGAGAGACCGGGGCGAGTATATCCATTGATGACTTTGGTACCGGCTACTCATCCTTGAGCAGGATCAAGAACTTACCGATTGATCATATTAAAATAGATAAATCGTTTATTGATGATTTGGACGCCAACACCCAAGATTTGAAAATTGTTCAAGCCATCATACTTATGGCACAAGGACTACAACTCAAAGTTGTTGCTGAAGGGGTAGAAACAGAGTTACAACTCTCTATTTTACGTGAGGCAAAATGCGATATAGTTCAAGGCTACTTACTCAGCCGCCCGCTTTCCGTCGCTGACTTTGAAGCCCTGATCGATGAAGACCTTATTATTGAAGGCGACTGAACTAAAAGAACGGCCGGATAATACACCGCTATGAGAATACCTAGATTTTACGACCCTCAAACACTGACCGAGGGTAACGACATTCAGCTCAGCGATGATGTCGTACAACACGTCTCCAGAGCCCTACGCATGAAGCCCGGCGACTACATCACTCTATTTAACGGCGATGGATTTGAATACAAAACGCTACTCACACAGGTTGAAAAACGTACGGTGAGCGCCCGTATAGAAACCTTATTAACGGTGCGCACAGAAAGCCCTTTAACGGTAAACATCGGGCAATGCATCTCACGCGGTGAGCGCATGGATTATGCCGTTCAAAAAAGCACCGAGATGGGCGTAAAAAAGATCTCACCTCTTTTTTCCGAGCGCTGCGAAGTCAAACTTCCCAAGGAACGGCAAGCCAAACGCATAAGCCACTGGCATCAAATTGCTGTCAGCGCCTGTGAACAATCAGGACGTGCAATACCTCCCGAGATAGACATGCCGAGTCAGCTAGAGCAATGGCTAGCGCAACAAGACGCAGGCCTTAAACTCGTGCTACATCACCACAGCGAGCAACCTCTGCAAGAGATGAACCCTCCTCACTCTGTGGCACTACTGATTGGTCCTGAAGGAGGGCTAACTGAAGATGAAGTTGAACTCGCGGTAAGTTATGGGTTCAAACCCCTAACGTTAGGCCCTAGAGTCATGCGTACAGAAACGGCACCTATCGCCGCGCTCACACTTTTAAATTACCTTTGGGGCGATGTAAGTTAACAGCCCCCTTAGCCTTACCTGCAAACAGGTAATTGAATAGGATTGATAAAAATGGCAATTAAGCTTGGTATAGTGATGGATCCTATTGACCACATCACTTTCAAAAAAGACAGCTCATTAGCAATGCTTTGGGCTGCACAGCAGAAAGGCTGGGAACTATGGTACATGGAGCAGCACCACCTGTTTTCCATGAATGGTAAAGCCCAAGCTAAAATGGCCCCTCTCTCTGTCGCCATGGATGAAAACGACTGGTTTACACGTGACGATTATCAAACGCGAGATCTGTCGGATCTAGATGTTATTTTAATGCGCAAAGACCCCCCGTTTGATAACGAGTTCATCTACACCACATACCTACTTGAACAGGCAGAGAAGGAAGGCACCCTAATTGTTAATAAACCGCAGAGCCTGCGCGACTATAATGAGAAACTGTTTGCCACCCACTTCCCAGAATGCTGCCCACCTGTTTTAGTCAGCAAACACGATGAGCTCTTACGCGCTTTCCATAAAACACACGGCGATGTCATATTCAAACCCCTTGATGGTATGGGTGGATCTCAAATCTATCGCATCAAAGAAGACGGACTTAACTTAGGGGTGATCATCGAAACACTTACAGATCACGGCAAACAGACTATCATGGCACAGAAATATATCCCTGAGATTGTAGCCGGAGATAAACGCATCCTCATGATCGATGGCGAGCCGGTTCCTTATGGCCTCGCACGTATTCCAACCAACGGCGAAACGCGCGGTAATTTAGCCGCTGGCGGCCGTGGCGAAGGTAGGGAGCTGACCGAGCGGGAATACTGGATCTGTAAGCAAATAGCTCCAACTTTGAAGGAAAAGGGATTATTATTTGTAGGGTTAGATGTAATTGGTGATTATTTAACAGAGATAAATGTCACCAGCCCAACCTGTATTCGAGAGATCGATAACCAATACGGCCTCGATATTGGAATGCAATTAATGGATGCCATTGAGAGCAAGTTACAATAATTTTTAATCAAAGATAGGGCTACTTAGAGAGTGAATACCACTGCGACACAAACCGCTTCCGTTATTGAACGTTTTGGTTTCACTCTTTTCTTTGCCACCGCGATCCATGCCGTTGCCATCATCGGCATCAGCTTTAGCGCAGAAAAACACACACCACCACAAAAAACCATCGAGATCACGTTAGCTCAATATCAACAGAAAGAAGCACCAAAAGACGTAGATTTCATCGCCCAAGCCAATCAGACCGGCAGTGGGCAACAGCCTGAAAAACAGCTGCCAACCATTAACCAAAAAGCGGATTTCCAAGCCACTGAAGCTAAACCGCAGGCCGCTCAACAGGCGGCACTATCAAAAACAAATACCGACACCCCTGCCGTACCCAACGAAAAAGTAACCGCCCCAAAAGAGCAAATTGAGCCGTTACATAGCAGTAAAGTGAAGCAAAAAGTGGTCACTACGACTCAGCCAAAGCCACAAAAAATTGCAAAAAAAGCACAAAAACCCAAAGCGCAGCAACCGGCCCCCGCCACCCCAACAGGCTCAACCTCCCTGCTCGCTCGAAGCTTAGAGATAGCAAGTCTGCAAGCGGAGATCGACAACCATCGTAAGCTGATGGCAAAACAGCCAAAGGTGAGACGCTTAACCTCAGCCTCGACCAAGAAAAGAGAAGATGCCCTCTATTTAGAAAACTGGCGTAAGAAAATAGAGAACATTGGTAATCTACACTACCCCGAAGAGGCCAGGCGTAACAAAATGTATGGTAGCTTGCGCTTATTAGTCGCGATCAAGCCTGACGGTGCAGTCAAAAGCATTGAAGTCCTTGAATCCTCCGGCCAACCCATTTTAGATGATGCGGCGATCCGTATTGTACGTTTAGCGGCGCCTTTCCAACCCTTTCCGGTAGAGATGCGAAAAAACACCGATCTTCTTGAGATAATTCGCACCTGGAAATTTGAGAAAAAAGCCTACGTATACTAAGCCTTAATACAGTGCATTCAATATGAGCATCCTTTTATGACCTCTTCATGCTACTGTTTACGCAATCATTTTTTAATTTCAATGCCCCACTTAGATGATCTAAATTTTACCCAAACTGTTACCTATATTTGCGACCATAGTGAATATGGCGCAATGGGGCTCGTCGTTAACCGCCCCGTAGGCTTAACGCTTATTGAGCTATGTGATCACCTAAACCTACCCTGCACCTCCCCCGACAACCAACAAAAAGCGGTCTACAGCGGAGGCCCCCTTCATAGCGACCGGGGTTATGTCTTACACCAATCCGATAACCCTTTAGCTTGGACATCAAGCCACCTTATTGCTGACGACATCTACCTCAGCACCTCCATTGATGCCATAGAAGCAGCCGCGGAAGGTCATTTCTCTCATGATTACTTAGTGGCCCTTGGGTGCGCGAGCTGGGGGCCGAACCAACTAGAAGAGGAGATGATTGATAATGTATGGTTAAGCTGTCCAGCAAATTCAGATATACTCTTGGCACGCCTGCAGAAGAGCGATTGCAGGCAGCAGCATCCGTTTTGGGTGTAGATCTTGGTCTGCTATCAGCCCACTCTGGGCATGCGTAAACAAGGCCCCGATCAAACGCGCTATTTTTCGCCACCCGTTTTAAGGTTTAAACCCTAAATGAGCAATACCGTTAAACAGGCATTGGCCTTTGACTTTGGCACTTTACGCATAGGCATCGCAGCGGGCCAATCGATTACAGGCACAGCGACACCTCTCGAACCTATTGCGGCGCGAGACGGCATTCCCAACTGGGATCAATTAGCAAAAATAATTTCTGAATGGACCCCCGATGCCCTTATAATAGGCATCCCTCTGAATTATGACGGGACAATCAGCGATATGGCTTACCGCGCTAGGAAATTTGCTAACCGCTTACATGAACGGTACAAAGTCCCCTGTTTTCTAATGGATGAGCGACTTTCAACAGCTGAGGCGAAAGCGATACATTTTGCCGCCGGCGGTAGCGACAATTTTAAAAAAGAATCGGTCGATGGCATCGCTGCTCAACTTATTCTCGAAAGCTGGTTCAATTGCGATATCCGCATCCCCAGCCATACTCGTTTGGAAGATGTATATGATCTCAAACACGCTTAATGCCTTGGCATTACTGGACAAAATGAAGCAGGACCTTAGCAGCCTGCTCGCACAAGGTAATCGGCCCGATCCCCTAATGATCGGCATACATACAGGGGGCGCATGGTTAGCCGAAAAACTGCATACCGATTTAAACATTCAGAGCCCTCTAGGCACCTTAGATATCTCATTTCATCGGGATGATTTTGACCAGGCGGGTTTAAACCCTAAAGTTCAACCTTCCAACTTACCCTGCACGACAGAGGGACGGCACATTCTATTAGTGGATGATGTCATTATGAGTGGTAGAACCATTAGGGCGGCACTTAATGAGCTCTTCGATTACGGACGCCCCGCATCCGTAACCCTTATTACCTTACTTGACCTGCAACAACGCGAACTTCCGATACAAGCCGATATCATCGGTGGAAATTTAGTGATTAATCCAGATCAAATAGTAAAACTTACCGGTCCAGAGCCTCTTGCTCTGGAGATCCGCAACAGATCAAAAGACTGAGTGAACATCATGCTTGAACACACGGATCCTAGTCAGGTTCAACTCACTAAAGATGGCGAGTTAAAACACTTTATCACCACAGAACACCTCTCTCGTGAGATGTTAACGGAGATACTAGATACCGCCGACTCTTTTGTAGATCTCGGCGCAAAACAGGTCAAAAAAGTCCCTCTTTTGCGCGGTAAAACCGTCGTAAACCTATTCTTTGAAGCGAGTACACGCACACTCTCGACCTTTGAACTCGCGGCTAAACGCCTATCGGCGGATGTGCTGAACCTAAATATCAGCACGTCATCCACCTCCAAAGGGGAAACATTAAAAGATACGTTAATGACCCTACATGCGATGCATTCAGATATGTTTGTTGTTCGCCACTCCAGTAGTGGTGCCGCACACTTTATCGCCGAGCATGTGACACCTGACGTAGCCGTGATTAACGCGGGGGATGGTCGTCACGCACACCCTACACAAGCGATGCTCGATATGCTGACCATTCGCCAAGCCAAAGGGGCTTTTGCTCCCTTATCCGTGGCGATTGTCGGTGACATTCTACATTCCCGCGTCGCTCGTTCACAGATCCATGCATTGCGCACATTAGGCGTTGAGGATATCCGCGTGATCGCCCCCAACACCTTATTACCCCGCCATATCGAGAGTCTGGGCGTCAAAGTCTACACCGACATGCAGCAAGGGATCAAAGATGTCGATGTTGTGATGATGTTACGCCTGCAAAAAGAGCGCATGAATAGCGCACTGTTACCAAGCGAAAGTGAATTTTACAAACTCTACGGCCTCACCATGGACAAGCTTGCCCTAGCTAAACCGGATGCGGTTGTTATGCACCCAGGCCCCATCAATAGGGGCGTAGAAATCGCCTCATCCGTCGCGGACTGTGATCGTTCGTTAATACTCGATCAAGTCACCAATGGTATTGCAGTGAGAATGGCGGTGATGTCGATGGCCATGAGCGGACAAACAAAAAGCCGTTCTGATCTTAATGGGACGGAGGTGTAAGGTTTATGAATATTCACATTAAAGGCGGACGACTTATCGATCCAGCCAACCAGATCGACAGTCTCACGGACCTCTTTATATCTAATGGCCGTATCGCCAGTGTCGGCAGCGCTCCTGATAATTTTATCGTCGACCAAGTCATTGATGCCAGCAACAAAATCGTGTGCCCAGGTCTTATCGATATGTGCGCCCACGCACGCGAACCAGGGCCTGCTCAAAAAGGGTCAATCCGAACAGAATCGATGGCCGCCGTTGCAGGTGGTATCACCACGATGGTGACGCCCCCAACCACGAGCCCGATTGTCGATAGCCCAGCAGTAGCCAAGCTCATCAAAGATCGCTGCATAGAAGCGGGGAAGATAACCATTCACCCCATGGGCGCGTTAACAAAGGCACTGGAAGGCGAGCAACTAGCACCGATGCATGCACTCGCATCATCAGGCTGTATCGCGTTCACCAATAGCCGCCAAGCAGTGGCCAACTCCTTAGTACTGACACGCTGCTTAGAGTATGCTGCGACGCATGATCTACTGGTGATATTTCAAGCCCAAGACGCCTCATTAGCACAAGGGGGCTGCATGCATGATGACAGCACCTGCACACGTTTAGGCCTTAATGGCATTCCAGAGTCCGCAGAAACCGTCGAAGTCGCACGCGGTCTGCTCCTGACAGAACAGACCGGCGTAAGGGCACACTTTGGTCAGCTCTCCTGTGAGCGTTCGGTACGCATGATTACAGAAGCCCAAGAGCGGGGCCTACCGGTTACAGCCGATGTATCGATCCAGAACTTATTGCTCACCGATGAAAACGTTAATGGCTTCAATAACAACTTCCACCTCATCCCCCCACTGCGTAGCCAGCTCGACAGAGCGGGCCTAATTCAGGGATTATTAGGCGGAACCATTCAAGCGATCTGTTCCGACCACCAGCCCCATGAAAGCGCGGCGAAAGAAGCGCCTTTTGCAGATACAGAACCCGGCATGATCGGGCTTGAAACGCTCCTATCTTTATCCTTATGGCTGGTTGATCAAGAGATGCTGGATCTACCCCAGCTCATTGAGAAACTCACCTTAGCACCCGCCACTATTTTAGGTTTGGACGAAGGTAATTTAGCCGTAGGGCGTACAGCCGATATCTGTATTTTTGATCCAGAAGAGGAATGGACACTGACGCCTGAGAGCAGCCACTCCCGAGGCAAAAATACGCCGTTTATGGGGCACCCACTTAAGGGGCGAGTAACCAACACCTTACATCAAGGCCACATTGTTTATTCAGCAACCTAACGCGTTAAATGCCCCGTAAAAAAGCCGGAGTAAAACTCCGGCTTTTTACGTTAAAGCAGTAATCAAAGATTACATCCCACGCACATTCGCTTCACCCTCATTATGGAGATAATCCTCCTCTTCCTGAAGATGGAAAGCCTGAGAATCATCTGCCGTTAAACCTGGGTTGGTATCCGCATTAAGTTTAATCATCAAGCGAAGATCATTAGGCGAGTCAGCATGGGCCAAAGCCACGTCATAAGTAATCTCACCATCTTTGTAGAGCGCGAAGAGCGCCTGATCAAACGTCTGCATTCCCAAATTGGTAGATTTTTTCACTATCTCTTTAATCTCATGCACCTCACCTTTACGGATCAGATCTTGAATTAAAGGGGTATTAATCAGCACTTCAATGGCAGCACGACGCCCTTTACCATCTTTAGTTGGCAGTAGTTGCTGCGCAATAATCGCTTTAAGGTTAAGCGAAAGGTCCATCCACAACTGATCATGGTGTTCGGCGGGGAAAAAACTAATCACACGATCCAATGCTTGGTTAGCATTGTTTGCGTGCAAGGTGGCTAAGGTTAAATGGCCAGTTTCCGCAAACACAATACCGTGCTGCATCGTTTCACGGGTACGAATCTCACCCATCAAAATAACATCGGGTGCCTGACGTAACGTGTTTTTTAACGCGGTATCAAAAGACTCCGTATCTATACCCACTTCACGTTGCGTAATAATACTTTGCTTATGTTCATGGATATATTCGATCGGGTCTTCAATAGTAATGATATGTCCACGGTGGTTGGTATTACGGTAGTCAATCATCGAAGCCAATGAGGTGGATTTACCTGTCGATGTCCCACCCACAAACAGAATCAAACCGCGCTTAGTCATCGCTAAATCACGCAAGATTGGCGGTAGATTTAACTCTTCTAAGCTAGGGATATGATTATTGATCTTCCTGAGCACCATACCGGCAGAGTTGCGTTGAAAAAACGCTGATACACGAAAACGACCTAAACCCGGAGCACTGATCGCAAAATTACACTCATGCGACCCTTCAAACTCAGCCAGCTGTTTGTCGTTCATCGTACTATAGACTAACGCCCGCGCCTGAGACGGCTTTAGCGTATCTTTAGTTAACGGCTTTAACGTACCATCGACTTTAATCGTTGGACGTGCGCCCGCCGTCACGAAGAGATCCGAAGCATCCCTTTCTACCATTACTTTCAGTAATTGCGTAAAATCCACGCTCTTCTCCTAAACTCCAGCTAAGCCACGTACTTAAAACTGCTGCGGATTTGCTGCACGTTCTCGGGCCGTTTCTCGGGATATCATACCTTTTTGAACCAATTCTTGCAGAGATTGATCCAACGTCTTCATACCGAAAGAGGCACCCGTTTGTATCGCTGAATACATCTGCGCCACTTTAGCTTCACGAATTAAGTTACGAATGGCTGGGGTACCAATCATGATCTCATGTGCCGCAACACGGCCACCTTTCGGTTTTTTCAATAGGGTTTGAGATATAACGCCCATGAGCGACTCCGATAACATAGAACGCACCATATCTTTCTCCGCCGCAGGAAAAACATCAATGACACGGTCGATGGTTTTAGCCGCAGACGTGGTATGCAAGGTTCCAAACACCAGATGCCCGGTTTCCGCCGCAGTTAATGCAAGACGAATAGTTTCCAAGTCACGCATCTCACCAACCAAAATAATATCAGGGTCTTCACGTAACGCTGAGCGTAATGCATTAGAGAAGCTATGCGTATCTCGATGCACTTCTCGCTGATTCACCAGACATTTCTTACTTTCGTGTACAAACTCGATTGGATCTTCAATCGTAAGAATATGATCAGCGCGGGTATCATTGACATAATCAATCATCGCCGCAAGGGTTGTACTTTTACCTGACCCTGTAGGCCCCGTTACCAATACAAGTCCTCGTGGCAGGTCAGATAGGTCCCTGAACACTTTCCCCATATCTAAATCGTCTAAGGTAAGTACTTTGCTAGGGATCGTACGGAAAACAGCGCCGGCACCACGATTATGGTTAAACGCGTTCACACGAAAACGAGCTAGACCGGGCACTTCAAACGAGAAATCGGTTTCGAGCGTATCCTCATACTCTTTACGCTGCTTGTCGTTCATAATGTCATAAATCAGGGTATGTACCTGTTTATGATCTAACGAGGGAAGCTTAATGCGGCGAACCTCGCCGTCAACACGAATAATGGGAGGCATTCCAGCAGAAATATGTAGATCGGACGCGCCTTGTTGTACGGTAAATGATAAAAGTTCGGTAATATCCATAACGTTCCTGTAAACCGGTGCTGCTTTTATTTATGTTAGTTCTAGCAGAAAGCCACGTGCAATCCAATCGCTTAGGTCACAAATATATGTCAAGAATAGCAGAGAATCTAATCCAGGTTCGCCAAAAACTCGCTCTTAACGCTCAAAGTGCCCAACGAGCAGCCAGTGAAATCACTCTGCTTGCTGTGAGTAAAACCCGTCCATCAAAAGACCTTAGGGACGCCTATCTCTGCGGGCAACGAGACTTTGGCGAAAATTACCTACAAGAGGGCCTCGACAAAATAGCAGATTTAAACGATCTCGACATCTGCTGGCATTTTATCGGCCCAATTCAATCCAATAAAACAAAACCCATCGCCGAACACTTTACTTGGGTCCATACCGTCGACCGCTTTAAAGTCGCACAACGTTTATCTAACCAACGTCCCGACTCGCTCCCTCCGCTTAATGTCTGTATACAGGTCAATATTAGCGAAGAAGAGAGTAAGTCAGGCTGTTTACCCGATGCGTTAGCCTCACTAGCCGCTGAGATCAATCAATTACCCAACCTCTGTCTGCGAGGTTTAATGGCTATACCTAAAGCAACCCATGATGCACACGAACAACACGTCGCTTTTGCTAAGATGAAAGCCTTACAGCTTGAATTGCAGGCGACTTACCCTCAACTTGATACATTATCAATGGGGATGTCAGGTGATATGGATGCAGCCATTGCAGAAGGCGCTACCATCGTTAGAATAGGCACTGCTATTTTTGGCCAGCGGCCCACACAACCGAAACAGTAAATGGCCCCTAAAACATATGAGTAAGGAATCAACTGTGACTTCACACCCCGTTCTCGCATTTATCGGTGCAGGCAATATGGCCCGCGCTATTATTGGTGGATTAATCAGCAACGGCTATCCTGCAGATCACATTTGGGCCAGTGAACCCGACCTGTCACGCTTGGCCGATTTGGCTGCGCAAGGACTACACACCACATCAGATAACAATCTGGCAGTGGCATCGGCCGACCTTGTTGTACTCGCCGTTAAACCCCAAGTCCTAAAGTCCGTTGCGCAAGGTATCGCGGAAAGCACCCAAACCCATAAACCACTCATTGTTTCGATCGCTGCCGGCATCATGAGTTCCAGCATTGACCAATGGCTGGGAGGCAATATCGCAATTGTTCGGTGCATGCCAAATACGCCAGCCCTTGTTCAAACCGGTGCCAGCGGTCTCTATGCTAACCCTCAAGTGTCAGCGGAGCAGCGTCTACAAGCCGAAACGGTGATGCAAGCCACAGGGATCGCCATTTGGGTTGAACAGGAATCACAACTGGATGCCGTCACTGCCGTTTCTGGCTCAGGCCCTGCCTATTACTTCCTTGTCATGGAGTCGATGATTGAGGCCGGCAAGAAATTAGGCCTGTCCGAAGACACCGCGACACAACTGACATTACAAACCGCCTTAGGCGCGGCAAAAATGGCCGCAAGTAGCGATGTAGACCCAGCAGAGCTTCGGCGCCGAGTCACCTCACCCAAAGGCACAACCGAGCAAGCAATTTTGCGTTTTATTGAGGGCGGATTACCTGACCTGTTTGATACAGCGATGCAAGCCTGTAACGATCGCTCCGTTGAGCTCGCTGATGAGCTAGGCAAAGATTAAAAAACGAAATGTAATATAAAGTTCAACTCAATGAGACAAGCTTCTATACTCTAGAGAGTAGCAAGATACTGCTCTCTTTAACCCAATTTAGTCATACAGGAATTATTATGGCACAGGATCCAATCATTTTGATTATCCGAACACTAGGCGAAATGTACGCATTTATCGTTGTACTTCGCTTTCTGTTACAGGTATCCCATGCTGACTACTACAATCCGATTTCACAGGCGATCGCCAAGTTAACCAATGTGCCTATTGTCGCCATGGGTCGCATTGTTCCACGTATAGGCAAAATCGATCCATCAGCCCTACTCTATGCTGTGGCCGTCAAGATGGCGGTCGTTGTGTTACTTGTACTGGTCTCAGGCATTTCTATGCCTAACATCCTCCAATTATCGGTTTTCGCCTTAGTTGGGGTGCTTGATGCCATCCTCAATATCTATTTTTGGGCCGTTTTAGCCTCTGTAGTCATCAGCTGGGTGGCACCGGGTAGCTATCACCCTGGGCCTCAGCTCATTCAACAGTTAACTGAGCCTGTATTCGCCTTGGCCCGCAGAGTCATTCCGCCTATTGGAGGTTTAGATCTGTCGCCGATTTTGATTTTTATCATCATCCAACTGTTACAATCACAACTGGGTAGATTGCTCTATTAATACGCATTGGTATCAATGGCAGTCGGGGGATCTACTACTCAACTGCCACTTACAACCTAAAGCCAGCAAAGATGAGTTTTGCGACCTGTATGGTGAGAGTCTAAAAATCCGTATTACCGCGCCGCCGGTCGACGGAAAAGCCAACGCTCACCTAATTAAATTTCTTGCCAAACAGTTTGGGGTGGCTAAGAATGCAGTAAGCGTCATCAAAGGTGAGCTTGCGCGCCAAAAACGCGTTAAAATAGTTCAACCAAAGAAAATTCCTGAACAACTGAATATTGAGATCCAATAACGTGGCTGCACTATCCTATATTCCTCTCAATCACCTGCTCATCTTTTATGAGATGTGACGCTCGACTTGAACAAACAGATGAGCTCAAGCGCATCGCTATTTCACCTTGTTTTTAGATAGTATTTAAAGAGTCGAATTGAGAAATGCCAGCTGTTATTCCAGAAGATTCTGTTGGAATCGTCCAACCACAAAAAATTGAATTCAATAAACCCCTTCAACTAAGTTGCGGGCGCGTACTTGAAAGCTACCACTTAATGGTCGAGACCTATGGGGAGCTAAACGCCGACGCGTCTAACGCTATTTTGATCTGTCATGCCCTGTCAGGAAACCATCATGTGGCGGGGTATCACAGCCTTGATGATAAAAAGCCCGGCTGGTGGGACTCCGCAATCGGCCCCGGGAAAGCAATCGATACCACTAAGTTTTTCGTTATAGGGTTAAATAACCTCGGCGGCTGTCACGGTTCTAGCGGCCCTAATCAGCTCAACCCTGAAACGGGTAAACCTTACGGCCCTGACTTTCCTATTATTACAGTCGATGACTGGGTAGAGAGCCAAGCGCGTCTTGCGGATCATTTTGGCATAGAGCAGTTTGCTGCGGTGATCGGCGGTAGCTTAGGCGGTATGCAGGCCCTGCAATGGTCTATCAATTACCCAGACCGTCTTCGTCATTGCATGGTCATTGCCGCCGCACCAAAACTATCGGCGCAAAACATTGCGTTTAACGAAGTCGCGCGCCAAGCGATCAGTAAAGACCCTCAGTTTCATGACGGCCATTACTATGCACAAAACGAAGTGCCTAAAGTCGGCTTGATGCTTGCCCGTATGTTGGGACATATCACGTACCTTTCCGATGATGGCATGCGCAGTAAATTTGGCCGCGAACTCAGATCAGGCCAGATCAGCTACGATTTCACCCCGCAGTTTGAAGTAGAATCCTACTTACGTTACCAAGGGGAGCGTTTCTCCACTGAGTTTGACGCCAACACCTATCTGCTGATGACCAAAGCGTTGGATTACTTTGATCCAACCGCCCTCGAGGGGAAACCCCTATCAGAGGTGCTCGCAAAAGCAAAAGCTAAGTTCATGGTAATTTCCTTTACCACGGACTGGCGTTTCTCTCCGGAACGCTCACGCGAGATTGTCGATGCGTTAGTCGATGCGGATAAACAGGTTAGTTATGCAGAGATCGAGGCTGCCCAAGGCCATGATGCGTTCCTCATCCCTATTCCTCGCTATCTCGATGTGTTCAATGCTTATATGCAACGGATCGAAGCTGACACAGACAGTATGACCAGCAAAGGGGCTTTCTAATGCGCGCTGATTTAGACTTAATTAAAGAGTGGGTTGAACCCGGCAAGCGTGTACTCGACTTATGCTGCGGCGATGGCGAACTTCTCCACTACCTACATAAAGAGAAACAAGCATCCGGTTACGGCTTAGAGATTGGCCCAGAAAACATCACTGAATGTATCGCTAAGGGCGTCAACGTTATTGAAAAAGATATTGAGGAAGGTCTCGCCTCAATCAAAGATAACACCTTTGACACCGTCATCATGACACAAGCGATCCAGATCATGATGCGGCCCGACGAAATTATTGATGAGATGCTGCGTATAGGCAAAGAGTGCATTGTTACATTTCCAAACTTTGGCCATTGGCGGGCACGGGGCTACCTTGCCTTCCGCGGTCAGATGCCCGTCTCTAAGTTCCTACCCTATACTTGGTATAACACACCCAATACTCACTTCTGTACCTTTAAGGATTTTGAGCGCCTTTGTGTGGAACGTAACATATATATTATGGATAGAACGGTTGTAGATAACGAACACCAACATCGCTGGTGGATCCATTTATGGCCCAATATGTTGGGTGAAATTGCTATTTATAGAATCACAAAATAAGTGAGGAAAATTATGAATCAACTCGCTAAATGGGCGATGGCAACACTATTGCCTCTGATCGCTTTAATCAGCCCGCCGCTACTTGCAGACCAATACGTATCCCATGGCAATTATGAGATACATTACAACGCATTTAACAGCACCTTTATACAGCCTGATGTCGCTAAAAACATTGGGATCTCACGAAGTAAACGTAGAGCACTGATCAACGTTTCAGTCCTTAAAGTCGAAGGTGATAAAAAAGTCGCTGTTCCAGCAATCGTCTCAGGCACCGCAGCGAACCTTGCAGAACAGCAGCAGACACTGGCCTTTAAAAAAATAGATGAAGGTAGCGCGATCTATTATTTAGCCCATTTTGGCTTTACCAACAGCCAAGTCTTTCGTTTAGCCTTAGATGTACAACCCGACCCAAACCAACCGGCCTTCAAGGTTGAGTTTGAACAACGCTTTTACGAAGACTAACCCTATCAACATGAATACAAGGTGCGCATATCATGCGCACCTTTTTGTATAAGCCCCTAATCATTGACAGCGCTAGATAAGAAAAAGGCAACAACATGGTCAAAAAAATTGTTTTAGCCAGTGGCAATAAAGGCAAACTAAACGAGTTTAACCGCGCCCTAAGCGAACTTAATGTTGAGATTATTCCTCAATCCCAGTTTAATGTGCCCGATGCGGACGAAACCGGCCTTAGCTTTGTTGAAAACGCAATTTTAAAAGCACGCCATGCTGCACAGATAACAGGCTTGCCCGCTCTTGCAGATGATTCAGGCCTTGAAGTTGATGCCCTCGACGGTGCACCAGGCATCTATTCCGCACGTTTTTCCGGGGCGAATGCCAGTGATGCAAAAAACAATGCGCTGTTATTAGAAAAGCTAAATGGTCTAGCGGCAGAGCAACGTACTGCACGTTTCCGCTGTGTATTAGCCTTTATGCGCCATGCAAACGACCCGACCCCACTGATTTGCCAAGGAACATGGGACGGTATCATTCTCGAAGAAGCATGCGGCGAACAAGGTTTTGGGTATGACCCTCTGTTTTGGCTGCCTGAATTAAATAGCGCAGCCGCCCAACTTAGTCCTACAGAGAAAAACAAAGTGAGTCATCGCGGACAAGCGGTAGCGCTACTCAAGCAATCTATAGCACCCTATTTAATCGCTATTAAATAACCTATTTAACTGAGCGCCCCACCCCTCATGAGCCTACAACTGCCGCCACTCTCACTTTATATACACGTGCCTTGGTGTGTGCAGAAGTGTCCCTATTGTGATTTTAATTCGCATGCCCAGCGAGCACCGCTACCGGAAGCGGATTATATTAAAACCCTACTAGAGGATCTAAGTGAGGAGCGCCATTTTGCTCAAGGGCGTGAGATACAAAGTATTTTTATCGGGGGGGGAACGCCTAGTTTATTTAGTGCCGACAGCTACAAACACCTACTACAAGAAATCCACACAATCATTCCCATTCATGCAACCGCCGAAATCACCCTAGAGGCCAATCCGGGTACCTTTGAGAAAAACAAGTTCATTGGCTACCGTGAAGCGGGCATCAATCGCCTCTCCATCGGCATTCAAAGTTTTAATGATCTACAGCTAAAAGCCCTAGGACGCATCCATTGTGCTGACGAAGCGATCAACGCAGCCTCATTAGCCCGCGAACACTTTCCTAAGCTTAATTTAGACCTCATGCACGGCCTACCTAACCAAACGGAAGAGGACGCCTTAGCTGACCTCCAGCAAGCCATTGATCTTCAGCCCGACCACCTCTCCTGGTACCAACTGACCATTGAACCCAACACCGAATTCTATGCCAAACCGCCTCAACTTCCGGTCGACGAAACCTTATGGTCGATTCAAGAGAAAGGGCTCCAGAAAATCCAGCATGCAGGGTTCGAACAGTATGAGATATCCGCTTACACTAAAGGAAACACCCCATCCCAACATAACCTAAATTACTGGACCTTCGGTGATTACATTGGCATCGGGGCAGGCGCACATGGCAAAGTTACTTTATTAAACGAACAGCAGATTATTCGGCGTTGGAAACAAAAACAGCCAAAAGCCTATATGCAGCACAGCAGTCGACTCATGGGGCATGAGCGCATTGCACAAGAGGCGCTCGCATTTGAGTTTATGCTGAACGCGTTGCGCCTACATAAAGGGGTACCTAAACAGTTATTTTCTGAACGTACAGGCATCCCACTGACCACACTCTCACCACTGCTCGACAGCGCGATAAAGAAAGGGCTGCTGAGCGCGTCAAGTGACCGTTTAGTACCCACACAACAAGGTCGTTTGTTCTTAAACAACCTGTTAGAGATATTTCTTTAAGCCCCATAACCTTAACTAGCAGTACCCTCTGGTCTGATACAAACATCCAGCGTCTAGATAATATTGAAAGACGTAAACCACGATAGAGAAATAGATTAGACACGTTAGATTTACGCGTTGTATAAATAGTCACATTGCATAAAAAAGCGTGGCATACCACGCTTTTTTATATCCATTTATTTAGTCTTTGTTAAACCTTATCCGCTCTTTTTTTGCTAACCACTTGCCATAAGAATTCAACAGCGGCGATAACCAATAAAGCATAACCAATTAACTCAGTTCCCTCTTCCGCTATATTCTTTACCACTCGCACATAGCCATCACCCATAACCGCCTCCCAAAAGGAGCCTCTACCAAACAACCGGGAGAAGACCAAAACAACCAAAATACCACTCAGGAAAATACCGGCACTAGATGAACGGGAATACTCAACCAGAGAAGCTTTGACCGGATAGGGTTGTTTAAACAAGTACAAGGTCGACACCGCTATAGCGCTATAAACCAACACCTGCCAAGCACCATCAAAAAAGTTATCATCCAAAAACGCATCGAATTCTCGGATCAGCATCAAGCCAACCAATGTCCCCACGATAACAACTGCGGGTCTAAGCGACTGGCTTAATTTTGCTGTAATAAAGAACACCACACAGCTTATAAACGCAAAAACGTTGTGCATTTGCTCCGTGGCCGAATGCTCACCGTAATCACTGTTCGTCAGCTGAGAGTAACCTTCCATGGCAAAAATATGTGTCACACCCACAATAAACAACAAATAAAGTAGAGAGCGCACCATCAGCATTGCAAATGACTGCATTATAATAATCCATTTTATTCAAAGAGTTAAAAGCGCCGCCCTATTGCAGGTATGAGCTTAGCAACGCGCTGACGCACTAAAGCGGGGCATATCTTATAGAAATGCCGCTATTAAGACAAAAAAATTAATGAACTGTTCACCGAAAAGTAAACAAACTGACATAAAAATAAGTTAGCAGTGGCGGGAGGCACGTTTACATTCATTTAGAATGGGGACTTACAAAACGACCTGAGTCACGGCCGACGCTTTAATCTCCGCCACTTTTTCTACGATCTCACTCAAGCAATTTACTTCTTTGCTAGCACGAGGATTACCAGTCCCCCCTTTTAGATTAACCCAGATAGTCCATAAGCCTGCGGCGGCGGCCCCTTCAACATCATGCTGAGGGTTATCACCGATATGTATCACCTGCTCAGGGCGCAGGCGTGTATGGACTAACATCTGCTTAAACATAAGCGGATGAGGCTTCATCGCACCCACATCATCAGCTTTAAATTGAAAGTCCATCACATCTGATAAACCAACCTTGTGAATATCCGCGTTACCATTACTTAACGCGCCTAGCATGTAACCTTGCTGCTTTAACGTCAGCAACATCTCACGTGCGTGTTCAAAAAAGCTGACTTGCTGACGAGCATGTAAAAAAACATCAAAAGCTTGTTCCGTTAATACTTTGACATCGTCTTTCGAATAACCTGCTTTCTCTAAACCTAGCCGAAGTTGAGCAATTCGGATCTTTGTCACACTGTGCTCAATCTCGGGTTCTCTTAACAGGGCAGCACTTCTTAATGCAGCTAAATCTTTAAGCTGATAACAGCGGGTAAACGCAGGTGCATGTTGAGCGAGCCAGTCAAACATCGTTTGGTTGGCTTGACGGATAACTGGGTCAACAGCCCACAAGGTGTCATCTAAATCAAAGGTGATACATCTAATCATTTCTTTGCCTTTTTATGCGCCCGAGGGTGCGCACCCTCATAAACCTGCATTAAATGCTGAAAATCTAAATGGGTATAGATCTGGGTCGTCGAGATATCTTCATGCCCTAGTAGCTCTTGCACCGCACGCAGATCCCCACTTGATTCCAACATGTGGCTCGCAAAACTATGTCTCAAGCGATGAGGATGAACTTTACCCTGCACCCCTAGTCGTTTACCCCAGTAATCCATACGCTGCTGCACCGCCCTAACCGAGATACGGCTACCCCGCTTGCTAACAAAGAGCGCACTCTCGCTATAATCGGCCAGCTCATGTCGATAATCCAGCCAGCGATCAATCGCCGTGATCGCTTTACCGCCAATGGGCAACATACGCATTTTACTGCCTTTACCCGTCACTCTTAAACTGTGATCAGCTAAGTCGATGCTATGCATATCCAAGCTGACTAATTCTGAGATACGTAAGCCTGACGAGTAGATCAGCTCCATAATTGCCGCATCCCTAGCAGACACTGCATCAATAATAGGAATATCTAATAACTGGACCATTTGATCCGCATCAAGCGTACTCGGCAGTTTACGGGAGGACTTAGGTGCCTGAACGGCAAGCGCGGGATTTTGTTCAACAAGGCGTTCTCGGGCCAGAAAACGATAGAAGCTACGCACAGCAGACAGCGCCCGCTGAATACTGACACCGGATAGCCCCTGTCGATGAATTTTAGCCACAAATTGGCGAACGTGTTTGGCTTCTACATCAGCCCACTGAGAGAGACCCTGTTCATCAATAACGTCACTAAACTTTGCAAGATCGCGCGCATAGTTATCCAACGTGTGATGAGACAGTTGCTTTTCAGTAGAGAGATAGTGCAAAAACTGCTCAAGCTGAGCTTCCTTCAAACTATCATCTCCATTCCACTTATTTAAACGTTTAATGTTCCTGTTGGCGCATAACCCGGTAAGCAACACGGCTTAATACTTCACCGACATAGCTCAACAAAACCGTGCCTTGGCTGCTGGTAAAGTAGTTAGGGTCAAAACTACCAACCGATAACAAACCTAACGTTTCACCTTGAACCAAAGGCACAACGGCAGCGGATTGTACTTTGATCGCCTCATCCGCAAAAATGAAGGTATTTTCAGCTTCACTTAAACGCCCACAACTTGGTAGATTAGTTGCCATCAGACTACTAATAACATCCGCATCTTCTCGGTTCATTAAGCGTAAGTTATTTACATCTAACGGCTTGTGCGTAAAGAGGATTAACGATGTGATATCACTCGAAAAGTCCTGACAAAGGCTTTCATCAATAGCAACAGCTATATCATCTAGGGTCTCAGCTTCGAGTAGCGCCAATACCATCCGTTTAGTTTTTTCAAACTGAACATCATTATGGCGAGCAATGTCGATAAGATCTGAAAGATGTGATGTCAGATTCTGGTTTTTCTCACGTAGCACGGAGGTTTGACGCTCGACTAAAGAAACCGCGCGTCCCGTTTCATGGGGAACATGTAGCTTTTCAAGCAGTTTAGCATTACGGGTAAAAAAATCCGGATGCTGCTGTAAAAACTCAGCGACCTGCGCCTCTGTCAGCTGTTTGAATTGATCACTCATATAAAAACCTGTCCTTCAAAAACCGTTGTAGCAGGCCCAGTCATAATAACGGGCTGCCCTTCCCCTCGCCATTCAACCTGCAAGTCACCTCCCGGTAAATGCACAGTCACTGGCATATCCAGCTTACCACGCAAGGCACCGGCGACAACTGCGGCACAGGCCCCTGTTCCACAGGCCTGCGTTTCACCAACACCCCGTTCAAACACACGCAAATTAACCTCATGACGGTTAATCACTTGCATAAAACCAATATTCGCTTTTGCGGGAAACTGCGGATGAGTTTCCAATAGCGGCCCCAATGTTTCGACTGGCGCCGATTCAGTGTCATCAACCAGCAACACCCCATGGGGATTACCCATAGAGATAGCGCTCAACTCAACCGTCTTTGTTTCACCGTTAACATTAAGATCAACTGCGTAGGTAACCGCTTGCTGGTTAGCTACAAATGGAATGTCAGCGGGTCGAAGAACTGGCGCCCCCATATCCACTTCTACTTTTTTATCCGGATGCACTTTTAGTTGCGCCCGACCATTAGCCGTTTGCACGGTAATGTTCGTTTTACCCGTTAAACGTTTATCACGCACAAATTTAGCAAAGCAGCGTGCGCCATTACCGCAGTTTTCAACCTCAGAACCATCTTGGTTAAAAATACGGTAACAAAAATCCACATCAGGCTCTGTCGGAGGCTCAACAATAAGCAGCTGATCGAAACCAACGCCTAAGTGCCGATCACCCAGTTTTTTTACAAGTTTAGGGGTCACTTTAATGCGCTGGGTCACAAGATCCAGCACCATAAAGTCATTACCTAATCCATGCATTTTAGTGAAACGAACTAACATAGGTAGAGCTCCTAACGATCTTTAGGTAAAAGCTGCTCGCCTCTAACAAGATCAGTCAAAGTTTCACGCTTGCGAATAAGATACTGTTGGCTATCATCAACCATAACCTCAGCAGGACGGCCGCGACTGTTATAATTAGACGCCATCACAAAACCATAAGCACCTGCAGAACAAACTGCAAGTAGATCACCTGGCTCTAAATTAAGTTCACGATCCTTGCCTAAAAAATCACCCGTTTCACAAACAGGGCCCACTAAATCCCATGATTTAGCCTCACCCCCTTCACGCAAAACAACCGGCACAATTTCTTGATAAGCACTGTAGAGCGCAGGGCGGATAAGGTCATTCATCGCACCATCAATAATGGCGAAATTTTTCTCATCCGTGCATTTAAGAAACTCAACCCGTGTCAACATCACACCGGCATTTGCGGCAATAGAACGACCCGGCTCAAAAATCAGGCCTAATTCACGATCACCTAACTTTTCTAATACCGCGGCAATATACTCTTGCGGTGTAGGCGGCTCTTCATCGGTATAACAAACACCTAAGCCCCCTCCTAAATCTAAGTGCTTAATCACAATCCCTTCGTTTGCCAATTTATCAACCAGCACAAGGACTCGATCAAGCGCGTCTAAGAACGGCGCAACCTCAGTTAACTGACTACCGATATGACAATCCATACCGACAATATCAACATGGGCCATCTCTGCCGCACGTTTATAAATACGCACCGCCTCATTGATATCGATGCCGAACTTATTATCTTTTAAGCCTGTGGATATATAAGGGTGAGTACCCGCATCTACATCAGGATTCACGCGGAACGATATAGCCGCTACTTTACCTTCGGACGCAGCCACATCATTAACACGATCAAGCTCCGCTTCCGATTCAATATTGAAGCAACGAATGCCTGCATTAAGCGCCTGAATAATCTCATAAGGCTGTTTACCAACACCGGAAAACACCACTTTGGAAGCATCACCACCAGCACGCAGAACTCGTTCAAGCTCGCCCGCTGAGACAATATCAAAGCCCGCACCTAAACGTGCGAGTACATTCAACACCGCGATATTAGAGTTCGCTTTTACCGCATAACACACTAACGCATCACGCCCTTCTAACGCTTCAGCATAGGCAAGGTAAGCACGCTCAAGCGCATCACGCGAGTATACGTAGGTTGGGGTGCCAAATTCTTCAGCAATACGCGTCAAAGCCACTTCTTCACAGCAAAGCTGTTCGTTTCTATACTCAAATGTATCCATCAAAAATCTCTTAACATTCTATTTCTGCTGTGAATTTTTCTGCGCGTTGTCATCTGGTAGATACAAAGGGCCCTTTTGGCCGCAGCCTCCCAGTACAAGCAAGCTTAATAACATGACTAACCCAATACATTTTGTCCGTGCTTTCACAGCAGTATCCCCAAATAAACGGCATAATCTATCGATTATACCTATAACCAGAAATTTTCATAAAAGCGTTTTCGAAATTAGGTAAAAAAAGCCCATTTATCGCTAAAAAACAGAGATATTGAGCGGATTACAGATAGAAACCCACACGTATAATGAGAATCATTCTTCGGCTTTTCACTTTAGCTTGATATACTCCTGTGCCATAGACCATGTTTGCAGGCTTTAACTAGCCGGAGTGAGAAATGACTGAGAGCGAATTTAACGATCGTGTTGACGCAACCCTAGAACAAATTGAAGAAATTCTAGACGACGCTGAAACAGATATTGATGTACTACAAGGTGGCGGGATTCTCACCATTATCTGCGAAAATAAAACGCAGCTTATCTTCACTCGCCAAGCACCCGTCAAACAACTGTGGCTGGCAACAAAAAGCGGCGGTTATCATTTTGACTATGATGCGAAAAATGCCTGTTGGGTGCTCGACAGTAATGGCGAGCCATTAAGCCCCTTCCTTACGCGCGCTTATGCCGAGCAAGCGGGCGAAAATCTTGATTTTGATCTAACAGGTGTCTAAGTATGTCATTTGATCATGCCTTACAGCGCCACTTCGACACGTTCAATCAACTACAAACCATCAAAGTTGAAACTGAGCAGTTAGTTAATCAGATTGATCAGTGCCTGCAAAACGGCGGTAAGCTTATTTTTATGGGCAACGGTGGGAGTGCGGCAGATAGCCAGCATTTAGCGGCAGAGTTTGTTGTCCGTTATAAAGCGGAACGCAAACCTTTATCAGCCATCGCTCTGACGGTAGACACCTCAATACTCACCGCCCATAGCAATGATTACAGCTTCGACTCTGTCTTTACTCGACAAATCCAAGCCCTCGCTAAGCCCGAGGATTTAATCATCGGTATCTCAACATCAGGCAATAGCGCAAACATTATTGATGCTATTAAAGCGGCATCAGCGATCGGTTGTAAAACATGGGCTTGGACGGGTGCCCATGGTGGCGAACTAAATAAGATTGCAGACCACCTGATTCGCGTCCCTTCCGATGAGACCGCGCGCATTCAAGAAGCCCACATATTTATCGGTCACTGGTTATGCGAAGAGATGGATCGTCGCACATCAGAGCACGACTAATCTTTTAAACAATACCGTTCGGTCAGGGCGTATAACTTTTCTAATGCGCCCTGATTTTTCATCACAAACGCGTAACCCGCTTGCCCTTGTTCGAGCAATTGATCTGAATCGAGCAATAATCGTTTAACCTCAGCCTCCAGCCCAGCGCCATCCTGTACCACGGTTAACCCCTTCGCCTGCGCTAGCAGCTCACAGATAAGCTGAAAGTTAATGTAATGGGGCCCCATTATCACCGGCTTTTTCAATACCGCAGGCTCTAGCGGGTTGTGCCCACCACGTTCAATTAAACTTCCCCCCACAAAAGCGATATCAGACGCTGCAAGCAACTTCATCAACTCTCCCATAGTGTCGCCTAAATAAACCTGAGTACGGCTATCCGGTTGTTGCCCTAAACTCCGCCGCGCTACTTTTAAACCCGCTTGCTTAATTAATTCCGCGACCCGATCAAAACGTTCAGGGTGGCGTGGTACAAGCACTAATAAAAGGTCGGGATAATCCAGTAATAATTGCTGATAAACCGCGATCAATGCTGACTCTTCACCCTCATGGGTACTCACACCAATAAGGACTTTACGTGATGCCCCCCACATCTGGCGCAACGCGTAAGCTAAACGTTCACTTCCGTCGGGTGCTTTCACATCAAATTTAATGGAGCCCGTCACCGACATCGAACGGGAAGGCAGGCCTAAATCTAAGAAGCGCTGCCCATCAATCTCATTTTGTACCGCAACCATATCGATCTGCTCTAACATGGGTTGCGCCAATTTTTTGAAGCGTGCATAGCCCTTCGCCGAACGTTCAGATAATCGCGCATTGGCTACCAGCACCGGCACACCACGCTGCGCACAACAATTCACCAAGTTAGGCCAAAGCTCCGTTTCAACAATGACACATCCCCTCGGATTAAGCGTCTTAATAAAACGATTTAAAGCGCAAGGCAGGTCATAAGGGCAATAGTAATGAACCACCCGATCGCCAAAACTCGCCTTAACCCGCTCAGCACCGGTAGGCGTCATGGTTGTCATCACAATCGGTACCTGTGGATAACGCGCTTGAATCAGCGTAACAAGCGGTACAATCGCTAAAGTTTCACCCACTGAAACAGCGTGAATCCAAAGCGGTTGAGTGTTGAACTGTTGTTTAGGCTGACAGAAACCCAGCCGCTCTAACCAACGCTCTCTATAAGCGGGTACTTTCAGACCACGCCACCACAGTCGCGCTAAAATAAACGGTAGCGCGACATAAAAAAGAAGGGTGTAAAGCAATCGATTCATTACAGTTGTTCAGCCACAAATAAAGAACCATTATTATATCACGCTTACGCCGCGTCTATGTTTTAGGCATGCCTAGGGTCATTTAAATCTCGTTTCCCATGAACCTAGCCAGCGCCCCCTGCACTTGCCTATAATGGCCCCTACCAACTTTTGCCATGAAGTCTTTTATGAACACCCTCAAGTTTGACCTTATTATTATTGGCGGCGGCATCGCAGGCCTTTGGACATTGAACCGAGCGGTCAGCGCAGGCTTTAATGCAATTTTGCTTGAAAAAGACACCTTGGGCGGCGGTCAATCAGTGCGTTCGCAAGGCATTATTCACGGTGGCACAAAATACGCACTTAGCGGTGTACTAACCCAAGCATCAAATACAATCAAAGAGATGCCACAGCGCTGGCGTAACTGTTTAGATGGCACAGGTGAAATAAATTTACGTGAGGTTAACGTCCTATCTGAAGCCCATTATATGTGGTCGAAAGGCTCGCTAGGCTCACGCATGACAACGTTCTTTGCCACTAAAGCATTTAGAGGTCGCGTCGAAGAGGTCTCTGCCAATGAGCGCCCACGGGTGTTTCAAAACAAACAATTTAAAGGCTCTCTATATCGCCTCAATGAGCTAGTACTGGATGTTCCAAGCGTAATTAACAACCTACGCAAGCACGTAGAGAATAGAATTTATCAGGCCGACATTACCCACGCCCAAATTGAAAGCCATGACAACACGATCAACGCCATTCTATTCCCTACACACGCGTTACGTTTAGAAGCTGATAATGTAGTACTCACCTCAGGCGAAGGTTTTGACGTGTTGGCAAAAAAACTAGATATCCGCCAACCAGAAATGCAACGTCGCCCTTTACATATGGTGATGGTTAAACATCATTATGATCTACCTACCTATGCCCACTGTATTGGCACAGGCAGTAAACCGGTCGCTACAATCACAACCCACCCTTGCAGTGACGGCAAGCAGGTCTGGTATTTAGGGGGGAACGTTGCTGAAACCGGTATGGATCGTTCAGAACAGGAACAGATCGCCTTCGCGAAAGAGGAACTGGCGACGCTTCTACCTTGGATCGATCTATCTAAGGCTGAATGGTCGACGTTCCACATCAACCGTGCTGAACCTAAACAATCCGCTTTAGTGAGACCCGATGCCGCCTATGCGGAAAAAGTGGGTAACTGCATTGTGGCTTGGCCAACAAAACTGGCGTTATCCCCTGATTTGGCCGATCAGGTCTTACCCTTATGTGGTCAACCTGGCAGCCATGCCGATACAAACGATCTACAGTGCCTAAGCGTTCTAGCAAAACCCGAAACCGCCAAACCTATCTGGGAGACAGCCTTTTGTTAAAACGTCGATTAGCGAACACAGACTTAGAGATCTCTCCCTTAGGCTTAGGTACCGTAAAGCTGGGTAGGAACAAAGGGATCAAGTACCCAACTCACTTCGAATTGCCGAGCGACAAAGAGGCGGCACAGCTGATTGGGTTAGCGAAAGAACTGGGTATTAATCTGATCGATACTGCACCCGCATACGGCAATAGCGAAACGCGTTTGGGCACACTGCTAACGGGACAGCGGCAGGACTGGGTCATCTGCTCCAAAGTGGGTGAAGAGTTTGATAACCAAACGGGACAATCGAGCTACAAATTTACACCTGAGCATATTCAATTCAGCGTAGAACGCAGTTTAAAACGCCTCAATACCGATTATATCGATATGCTACTGGTTCACTCCGATGGGAATGATGTAGAGATTATTAAACGTTTCGGCCTACTACAGGTACTAAACGATTTAAAAGCCCAAGGAAAGATTCGCGCAACAGGCATGTCGACTAAAACCATCGAAGGAGGCCTCCTGGCACTACAACAATCAGATTGTGCCATGGTCACTTACAACTTAACCCATGCTGACGAAGAACCGGTCCTCGATTTTGCCGCTCAACACAACAAGGGCATTTTGTTGAAAAAGGCCCTCGCCTCGGGGCATATTTGCACCCACGCGGGAGAGGATCCCGTGCAAGCGAGTTTTAATTATATCTTTGCTCACCCAGGGGTCACATCGGCTATTATTGGCACCATCAACCCTGAGCATTTACGCAGCAATGTGGCCGCAGCAGAGAAAGCTATCCTTCAACAATAGCTTTCTCTTCTTATCTAGCCATCTGTATCTTGCTGAATTTTTTCTACGATAGCCGTGGTCGAGCAGTCATCAAGAAATGACAATACCTTAACTTCGCCGCCATAACTGCGGACAAACTCACCGCCCACAACCCCGTCAATACCGTAATCGCCCCCTTTGACCAATACATCAGGGCGAACCTGCTCCAACAAGCGTTCCGGCGTGTCCTCATCAAAGTACAGCACCCAATCAACAGCTTCCAAGCCAGACAATACCGCCATGCGACGTTCAACAGGGTTAATAGGACGGCCTGGGCCCTTAAGACGGCTGACCGACTCATCGCTATTAATCGCTAAGACAAGACGATCACCTTGCGCGCGCGCTTGTGCCAAATAACCTACATGCCCCGCATGAAGAATATCAAAGCAACCGTTCGTGAAGACAATGGATTCACCCGCTGCCCGAGCGTCCGCTAGCGCAATCAATAATTGCTCCTCAGTAACAACGCCTTTTTCAGCCCCCTGCTCCTTACTCACCTCACGGCGCAGCTCTGGTGCACTAATCGCCGCCGTGCCTAACTTACCCACAACAATACTTGCCGCAATATTGGACAACGCAACCGCATTAGGTAGATCTTCTCCAGCTGCTAAGGCTGCCGCTAAGGTGGATATAACCGTATCGCCGGCCCCTGTCACATCGAAGACTTCACGCGCCCGCGCTGGGAAATGTAACTCCTCTTTATTGGCGCGAATCAGGGTCATACCCTGTTCACTTCGGGTCACTAACAACGCATCCAGTTCTAACGTTTGAACTAAAGCTTGGCCCCGTGTCACCAGCTCATCTTCTGTTTTACACACCCCAACAATGGCTTCAAATTCAGATAAGTTCGGCGTTAACAACGTTGCCCCTCGGTAGCGGGTAAAATCACAACCTTTAGGATCAACCAGTACCGCGACATTTTGCGCTTTTGCTTCACGCACAAGTCGCTGACAATCCGATAAGGTGCCTTTGCCATAATCAGACAGTACCAGCACCCCCACATTTGCTAACAACGGCGTGGTCGCATTCACAACCTGCTCACCATAATCAGACGAAAACGGTTCTTCAAAATCCAACCGTATTAGCTGCTGATGACGGCTAATAACCCGCAACTTAGTAATGGTGGGTTCGCCATCGGTCTTGGAAAAGGCACAGTTAACACGCGCTGACTGCAACTGTTTTTCAAGCGCGATACCTGCTTCGTCATCACCCACCAGTCCAACCAATGAAACACCCGCACCCAGCGCGGTTACATTGAGAGCGACGTTCGCAGCCCCTCCGGGTCGGTCTTCATGCTGCTCAACTTTTACAATAGGTACCGGTGCTTCAGGAGAGATGCGTGAAGTGGGCCCCTGCCAATAACGATCCAGCATCAGGTCACCAACAACAAGCACCTGAGCCTTATCAAAACGAGGCATATGGATTTTCATTCAATGTCTCCAGTGTTTTCGCGGTTCACCCGTTTAGGGGTAGATGTTTCACTAAACTGCTTTTTATACAGCCCCGCATACGTGTGGTTCATAGCCAGTAACTCATCATGGGTGCCCTGTTCAATAATCTCACCTTGCTCCATGACAACAATTTGATCTGCAGATTCGATCGTTGATAAACGGTGGGCAATTACCAGCGTTGTTCTACCCTGCATGACATTTTCTAACGCGGCCTGAATATGCCTTTCCGATTCAGTATCTAGCGCTGAGGTCGCTTCATCTAAAATTAACACTGGGGCATTTTTAAGAATGGCACGCGCAATCGCTATACGTTGACGCTGCCCGCCTGACAGCTTCGTTCCCTTCTCGCCCACCTCAGTGTCTAAACCATCGCTCATCCGCGAGACAAACTCCATCACATGCGCCGCCTCAGCGGCTGCGATGATCTCAGCCTCAGTCACATCCTGCATCGCCCCGTAGGCAATATTCTCTTTAATGGTGCCATCAAATAACACAACGTTTTGCGTGACTAAAGCAATCTGATCGCGAAGCGAGCCTAAATCGTAATCCGCTAAGGGGTGACCATCAAGTAAGATCGTACCTGAGGTAGGCTCATAAAATCGAGGGAGTAGATTTGCTAACGTCGATTTACCACTGCCAGATTTACCCACAAACGCAACGGTTTGCCCCGGTTCGATGGCAAGATTCAGGTGCGTTAGCACAGGCTTATTCGGCAGATAAGAGAAGCATAGATCTTTAAGTTGTAACCGACCCTCCCCTCTCTCACTGATTAGCGAGCCGCTGTTTTTCTCTGTCTCTTCATCAATAAGCTCAAAAATACTCTGCGCCGCCGCAATGCCCCGCTGAATCGCACCATTCACTTCAGTCAGTGACCGAAGAGGCTTAGCAATTAAGCCCGCCGCGGTGATAAAAGCAATGAACTGCCCGGCACTCATGCCGGTGCTCATCAGAGGATGTAATGCGAGAAAGATCAATAACGCCAACGCGCTCGACACAATAAGCTGCACAATCGGTGTGCTCAGCGCTTCGGTTGTGGCCATTTTCAAACTCTGGCGTAAATTCTGGCCACTCGCCTCTTGAAAGCGATGGCGCTCTTTGTCTCCCCCACCAAACACGCGTACCACTTGTACACCTTGTACATTCTCCGATGCAACGTGGGTCACTTCCCCCATAGAGTCTTGAATACGGTGACCCAGACGGCGAAAACGTTTAGAGGCAACAGCAACCACTAAAGCAATAAATGGGGAGACAGCGGCAAACACTAAGGTCAACTGCCAATTGATATATAACAGATAGCCCAGCAAGCCGATAACGGTCATCCCTTCCCTGACACTAATCTTCAACGATTCAGTCGCAGCATTGGTGACCTGTTCAACGTTATATGAGATTTTAGACAGAATATGGCCTGAGGCGTTATTGTGATAATAATCCAAAGGAATCACTAACAACTTATCAAACATCACCACCCGTAATTGATGAACAATATTACGCGCCACATAGGCGGTGAAATAATTTCCCATAAAAGTGCCTAAACCACGCGCAAAGGCGATACCAATTAACGCAAGAGGGCCATAGATATACGCATCCTCTTTCTGCTCCCCTATCGCATCAACCAGATACTCCATTAAGGCAGCAAACCCAGTCTGGGTGGCGGCATAAATAATAAAACCAATAATACCTAATGAAAAAGGCAGCCAATATGGACGTACATAGGTAAGAAGACGAAGGTATATCTTCATCCCCGCCCCCTTAACTGGGACCTGATCTGTCATGTTTATCTATCTTAATTACAAATAATTAGTCGCTATTGTACCTTGCTAGTGACAGTTGCCCAACCTTCCATCTAGCTGCGCATAGCGGACAGAGGTATAATCCCCACCTGATTCTAGAGATATAATGACATCGTGAAGACACCCACCTCATTTTATGCACCTAAATACTGGCTGACATGGCTAGGCATTTTGCTATTACGCCTACTCGCTTTATTGCCGTTTACCTTAGGTTTGCATGTTGGGCGGCTTATTGGGATGACCCTTTACCGGCTGCTACCTAAGCGTCGCCATGTGACTGATGTGAATTGCAGACTATGCTTCCCAGAACTCACTCCGCAGGAACGCGAGCAGTTTGTTAAAGATGTATTTAAAAACAATGGCATAGGCATCATTGAAACCGCGTGGGCTTATTGGGGAAATAAGAAACGATTACAAGCACGTACCGAATACAGGGGATTTGAATTGCTTGATGAGGCCTTAGCCCTTGGCCGCGGCGTAATCCTCTTAGGCGCCCACTATTCTCAGATTGACCTAGGGGGCTTGCTATTCTCAGCCTATAAAACACCAGTAGCGACTACATATCGCGAACACAACAACCCAGTAATGGACGCTATTATTACCAAGGGACGCTCCACTTTTAGCATCCCTGTAGAGCGAAAAAAGATACGAGAGATCATCCGGAAATTAAAGCAAAATTTAATTGTCTGGTACGCGCCTGATCAAGATCTGGGACGTAAAAACTCGGTCTTTGTACCATTTTTCGGTCAAACCGCCGCAACCATCACCGCAACCACCAACATGGTTAGGTTTAACAACTCACCCATCCTTTCGTTACACCTAAGAAGAAAGGACGATGACTCCGGTTATATTCTCGAGATTGTATCTGTACCCGGCTTTCCAAGCGGTGATGAAATTGAAGATGCGCGCTTAATGAACTTAGCGGTAGAAGCCGGTGTAAGAAAAGCACCCACCCAATATATGTGGGTTCACAAACGTTTTAAAACCCAGCCCGACGGCGATCAAAAACTATACAACACGAAAGAACGTTAATTTCAGGAGACGCGTGTGAAAGTCAGTGGTTTTACTTTTCTAAAAAACGGCTCGACGCTGGGCTACCCTTTTGTGGAGAGTATCCGCTCAGCCCTGCCATTATGTGATGAGTTTATTATCGCATTAGGCCGCTGCGATGATGATACAGAAGCGCTCCTCAACCAGATTGACGACCCCAAAATTCGCATTATCCATACCACATGGAATGATAAGATGCAGGACCGGGGTTATGTTTACGGCCAGCAGAAGATGATTGCGCATTTCAACTGCACGGGGGACTGGGCTCTATATATTGAAGGCGATGAAGTCTTACACGAAAACGAGATTGAATCGATTCGCAACAATATGGAAAAATACCTAGACGATCCAGACACCGAAGCGTTCTACTTCGATTTCTATCATTTTTATGGACGTCCCGATCAAGTCGGTATATCTGGCTACCGTCGCGCCCCTCGCATTATTAGAAACTCAATACGCAGTTACGCGCCAGATGGACTGTTTTTTGTTGTTTTAGATAAAAACAAACGGGGCCGCTACCCAAAAGCGCGCCATGCGGGCGGTAACATTTATCATTATGGTCACGTGCGCAACGTGGCTAAAATGCAAGAAAAGATCAACCAAGTTTCGCAATACTGGAATGAAAAACCGACTCCGTTTCCAGGGTATGGTGATATAGATCCTGCCGTCATTCGTCCCTTTAAAGGGACACACCCCGCGATTGTCAGCGACTGGTTAAAAACAGATGCGGAATGGGAGTTTACCCCCAACCCAAACTACCGCTTAACTAAACGCGATAAAAAAGTCCGTCTTAAACTAAAAATTGAAGAGATGTTCGGTCTTGAAATCAGTAAAAAACACTATACCGATTTGGATAAATAGACCTTGAATATGCAAACATCTTCAATTCACATTGTGCGCCGCTATGGGCCTGTCGGCGGTATGGAACGCTATGTTTGGGAGCTGACCCATGCGCTCGCCAAGCAAGGGCAAAAGGTCAAAATCATATGCGAACGTGCTTATGACACGTGCGATGACAAGATCGACGTTATCGAACTAGGGGAGGTCAACCCAAAACCGCGTTGGCTTGCCATGATCAAATTTTCTAAGCGCGTATCTAAGCACCTTAAAGCTACCGATACCGATGGATGGGTTATACACAGCCACGAACGTTGCGCCGAACATCACGTCACTACCTTCCATGGCCCCTCGATTCTGACACGCAAAAAGAGAGCGCTCGATTTTTTATCGCCCCGTATTGCCACGTGGGAATATTTAGAACAGCGTGAACTGTTCGGCAACAATGTACGGACCATCCTACCCAACTCGTTGCTCGTTTCAGATCAACTGGCAAAACTATACCCTACAGCGGCACATAAGCTTGGCTTCCCCGCGTACCCTGGGGTATCTGAACAGTTTTCCACTATAACCCGCCGTTCGCAGGGCAACTCAATCGGCTTTATCGGTAAAGAGTGGCAGCGTAAAGGGTTAGACTTTGCGGTATCCGTCGTCAAGAAACTGGTCGACAAAGACCCTAGTATTGTCTTTATCGTAGCGGGACCTGAGCCAAAAGAGATAGAACACTTATTTACTGACTGGCACAGTCAAAACTATCAACTAATGGGTTGGCAACGCTCTGAAGATCTTTTCCCTACAATCGACCTACTGATTCACCCTGCTCGGGTTGAGCCGTTTGGTATGGTCGTCGCTGAAGCTAACGCAGCGGGACTTCCCGTTGTCATATCAGACCACTGTGGTATCGCAGAATTAATTCATCAACAACAAGGGGCTGTACTGCCGCTCAAGCAACAAGAGCGGTGGGGCAAAACGATAACAACGCTTATGGCCACCCCTACAGCAGAGCCATTGGGATTAACCTGGTCCCATTTAGGCGAAAAACATCAGCAACTATACCTACAAATAGAACAGGAAAAATAGCTCCCCATGTCGCTCTCTCATTCAGATCATTCGAAGAACCTACCTCAGCCTTTCCTCGTCAATGTAGGCGCATGGATTTTAATCGCGGGTGTATTCAGCATTCCTTTACTGGGCAATGCAGCACATAACATCTTGCTAGGCCTTCCAATTATCATCTTATGCTGTACACGAAATATTAAACAGTACCCCTCTTTATTAAAAGAAAACCGAACCGCTCTGCTTTCTACCGTGCTATATGCTTGGCTCGCCATCAGTATTTTATGGTCTAGCGCTGACACCAACTATAGTATAAAAATACTTTCAAAATACCGCGAATTCCTTCTAATTCCTCTATTTATGATCTATTTCACAAGTGACAAGTACAGGAAACATGCTTTTATTGCGCTGTATGCAGCACTACTTTTCTCTTTATTCTTTTCATACCTTATGCATTATGACGTAATACACTTTTGGGATAACCCAAATAGCATTAAAAATCGAATATTCCATGGAATTTCCATGTCTATTTTTGCTTATATAAATTTACAAGCAGCTGTGATCTCCAGAAAATACCGAGCGATGTTTATCGCCTTATTCCTTATTACCTTTCACAATCTATTTTTTATTGAGAATGGCCGTATCGGCTACCTATTAATCAGCACTCTCACCGCTCTGTTTTGCTGGCAACAATGGCGCTTAAAAGGTTTAGGTACAATGCTTATTGTCAGCAGCATTGGCGCAACTGTGCTTATATTTTTTGTAGATTTATCACATGTAAGAATCATTGATCATCTAGACGTGATAAATAGGGCGCGAGAATTGAACCTGACCGTGTTACAACAACTCGATATCCGCCTCGAGTTTTATATTGTATCGCTACATGCGTTCTTGGATAGCTGGCTACTAGGGCACGGGCTAGGCAGCTTCCCTGAAGCATATGCAGTTCAACATAGCGCTATTGAGACGTTCTGGCATAAAACCGTCAACTCACATAATGAGTTTTTACAGATTTCAGTCCAAACAGGGATTATCGGGCTCATATTGTTTATATCTTTCCTCTCAACCCTTCTTTTAAACCGTAAGCATTTAGCACCATTACAGCGCCAATGCCAAACTGCATTGTTTGTCACCTTTGTAATTTCGTGTATGTTTAATTCATCATTTATGGACCATGGCGATGGAACCCTGTTTATGATTCTAACCGCTCTCGTTATCGGCACGCCTTGGCAAGTAAAGGGTGAAACGTCTACGCTAGAAACTAACACTTAAACGACAGGTCGCTCTAAACAAGCGACCTTTCTCTTTGCACTACACAGGGCAGATAGCCGCAATGATCTCGATAATCATTATCACAAAAAACGAAGCCCATAATATCCAAAGCTGCCTCGACTCCGTTGCTTGGGCAGATGAGATCATTGTGGTGGATTCAGGTAGTGAGGATGGCACTCAAGATATCTGCCGCACAACAAACAATTGCCGGTTAATCGAGACAGACTGGCCAGGTTTTGGTGAGCAGAAAAACAGAGCCTTAGCACTAGCCACCCATGAGTGGGTCTTATCTATAGATGCCGATGAACGAATTGGAGACTCATTAAAAGCAGAGATTTTCTCGGCGATGGAGCAATCCCATTATGACGGCTTTGAAATCCCTCGCCGCTCTCAATACTGCGGACGCTTTATTGATCATTCCGGCTGGACACCCGATTATGTCCTGCGCTTATTCAAACGAGAAAAAGCTGTTTTTTCCAACGACAAAGTTCATGAGCGCATCATCTTAAATGGAAAAACGGGTCGACTATTAAACCCTATGCTCCACTATTCATACGAAAATTTAGAGCAGGTTTTACGTAAAGTGGACCAATACTCTACCTTAGGGGCAGAACAACTCTATGCGCGAGGCAAGCGGTGCGGACTGGGCACCGCGCTTTACAAATCCTTCTGGGCGTTTATACGAACCTACCTACTTCGTCGAGGCTTTCTTGATGGAAAACAGGGGGTAATGCTGGCGATCTCTAATGCGGAAGCGACCTATTACAAATATGCCAAGCTCGCACTCATGTCAGAGAAAGCCCAATAATGACGTTAAATTTAGTCTAATTATTGAACTTACCGCCCAATATAAGTGACTAATTGATCAATAACTTTCTTTGAGAATACTATTGATGAAAAAACTGCCTCTTATATTAACGATTGCGTTAGCGGTTGCTGCCTTTTTCTTTTTTGACTTAGGCCACTATCTAAATCTAGATTTTCTCAAAGCCAATCAAGCCAAATTTGATCAGCAATATACGGAAAGCCCTCTAGTCACGGCGGCTATCTTCTTCGGGCTTTATATACTCGTTACAGGCCTATCTCTTCCTGGTGCTGCGATAATGACACTGGCGGCAGGTGCTTTATTTGGCCTCACGACAGGGCTGCTCCTTGTCTCCTTTGCCAGCTCAATTGGCGCAACACTGGCCTTTCTATTCTCCCGTTTAATCTTACGCGACAGCATCCAAAGCCGCTTTTCTAGTCAACTATCGGCCATTAATAAAGGCATCGAAAAAGAGGGGGCATTTTATCTATTTACCCTGCGTCTAGTGCCCATCTTTCCATTTTTTGTCATCAACTTAGCGATGGGTGTAACCCCGATCAAGACCTGGACATTTTATTGGGTGAGCCAATTAGGTATGTTGGCGGGAACTATTGTCTTTGTGAATGCCGGCACTCAGCTAGGTCAGCTCGAAAGTCTATCCGGTGTCTTATCGCCTAGCATGCTGGCATCCTTCACCCTTCTTGGCGTTTTCCCGCTGGTTGCAAAGAAAATAATCGAGTTATTACAAAGCAGAAAAGTCTACGCGGGCATCAAAAAGCCCGCTAAATTCGACACTAATATTGTTGTCATTGGCGCGGGCTCAGCAGGCTTAGTAACGTCGTATATTGCAGCGGCGGTAAAAGCAAAAGTCAGCTTAGTCGAGAAAAACCTGATGGGAGGCGACTGTTTGAATACGGGTTGTGTACCGTCAAAAGCACTCATTCGTTCAGCGCGGTTTGTATCAGATAATAAACGCTGCAAGGAATACGGTATAGAAAAGAGCGAAGTCAGCTTCAACTTTGCTGATGTGATGAATCGCGTGCAAGACGTTATCAAAACGGTAGAACCCCACGATTCAATTGAGCGTTACACCGGACTCGGTGTTGATTGCATTCAAGGTGCGGCCACCATTTTAAATCCGTACGAAGTGGTCGTTAATGGTGAAATTATTACGACCCGTAATATTGTTATTGCAACGGGTGCACGCCCTCGTATGCCCGCCGTTAAAAATATAGAAGCGATGAACCCTCTAACGTCTGACAACCTTTGGAACATTCGTGAGCTGCCTAAACGATTATTAGTGATTGGGGGCGGTCCGATTGGCTGCGAACTCAGTCAGTGCTTTGCTCGCTTCGGTTCTGAGGTCAGCATCTTACTCCCCGATGATCGTATCATGTCGAGAGAAGATGAAGATGTATCCAGCTTAGTCACTGAACGGTTTCAAGCCGAAGGTGTACGTATCTTAGATAACAGAAAAATGCGTGAGTTTATTGAACGCGATGGAGAGAAGATCCTCATCAGCGAACACAATGGACAAGTCGAAGAGATTGCTTTTGATCAACTGCTTGTGGCGATCGGACGACAGGCAAACATTGAAGGTTTCGGCCTAGAAAATATAAATGTAGATATAAGAGAAAACGGCACCATCGATGTAAATGAGTACTTACAAACGCGTTACCCTAATATTTATGCATGTGGCGATGTGGCAGGCCCCTTCCAGTTTACCCACGCGGCAGCACATCAAGCGTGGTACGCAGCCGTAAATGCTCTCTTTGGGCGATTTAAAAAGTTCAAGGTCGATTACTCCATTATTCCTGCAGCAACGTTTACCGACCCCGAGGTCGCACGGGTTGGCTTAAATGAGCAGGAAGCGAAAGCACAAAACATCGCCTATGAAGTCACCCGCTTTGATTTAGCCGAACTCGATCGAGCGATTGCAGATAATGATGCCCACGGCATGGTTAAAATTCTAACCGTACCCGGCAAGGACAAAATATTAGGCGCGACGATTGTTGGTCCTCACTCAGGTGAGCTAATAACCGAATTTGTAACGGCCATGAAAAACGGCCTAGGGCTTAATAAAGTACTCGGCACTATCCATATTTACCCAACGCTCAGCGAGGCTAATAAATATGTGGCTGGCGAGTGGAAACGGGCCCATTCACCCGAGAAGGTATTACAGTGGTTAGAAAAATTTCATCGCTGGCAGCGCGCTGACAAGTAGCGCGTTTTAAGCAGCTTAAGTAACTCAGGAATTGCCTGCCTTATCCATAAGTATTGATAACGGCAGGTAAGATACCACCACCCTTTATCTCTGTATTTTCGCGCACTGGTTTGCAGGTATTGATCACAGCATTTTAACTTTATACCTTGCTGTCGCGCATACCACACAAACAGATGGTCTTCACCGTAAGCAACGTTTTCTGGGTAACCCCCTACCTGATCAAAAACAGCGCGAGTAACCGCAAACCCTTGGTCTCCAAACGGAATCCCCAATACCCTAGAACGAAGATTAGCGCCCCAGCCATTGATCGCCATCCCCTGAGCACCATCAGCTAAAAACTGCAATAAACAATAATGTAGCTTGCCCGGTTCGTTAGATAGATGGGTGAAGAGCTGTTCAACGAGCGCCGCAGAGAAACGGCTATCCACATGCAAAAACCAAATAAACTGTCCAACCGCAGCCTGAGCTCCATGATTCATCTGTACGGCGCGCCCTTGCCCTGATGCCAACCAACGGACCTGCAAAGGCTTTAACGCAGTCACCACAGCCTGTTTCTGTTCCGCACCAAAGCGCTGGTTACAGGTAATAAACAGAATTTCACTGGAGGGGGGAATGGACCGAAGGTCATCGATCAATCCTGAAGGCACAGCCGATTCTTCCGGCCCAATGGGAATAACAACAGAAAGCGATAGTGACGGTTCCATAACTAGGAACTTAAGAGCTCAAGCAAAGCAGACTGCTCTTTATTTAGCGCCTCTTTCGGCGTTAACACCGCCGACGCTAAACTGCATCGACAAGCGCAGTCCCCGTCCTCAGCATAATCGTCAATGAAAGCACTCACGACAGTCTTTGCTTTCTCTAAACTGGCGCCATAACGAGCAATCACTTGCTCAACAGACACATGCTGATCGGGATCATCCAACCAACAATCATAATCAGTCGCAATCGCAATAGTGCAGTAACACAGTTGCGCTTCACGGGCTAAAAACACCTCGGGCACATTCGTCATGCCGACAAGATCACAACCCGCCGCACCGCGTAAAAAGAAGCTTTCAGCTCTTGTGCCTAAACGAGGCCCATCCACACAGCCATAGGTTTTACCCGTATGCAGCCTAATACCTACCCGCTCTCCCGCAGCAGCGAGACCCATAGACAAACGCTGGCAGGTCGGTTCGGCAGTTGATACATGGGCGGCTAACCCCTTGCCAAAAAAAGTTTTCTCACGGTGACCTTTTACAAAATCGAAGTACTGATCGGGCAATGATAGATCTCCCGGCGCAATCTCTTTTTTCAAGCTGCCAACCGCAGACAACCCGATAACTTGGGTAACACCCAGTGACTTTAAGGCCCAAATATTAGCGCGGTAATTTACTTCAGACGGAAGTAACTCATGCTGACGCCCATGTCGAGGTAAAAAGAAAAGTGTTCTGACACCTATTTTACCTTCGACAATTGGAGTGGAGGGTTTACCAAAAGGGGTCTCTACATCATGTTCTCCGGTCACTTCTAACCCGTCCAACTGATAGATACCTGTACCACCAATAATACCTAACACTTATGTCCCCTTATTCAAATAGATCATTGTTAACCTGACACACCGCTACGCCTCACTACAGGATGAGCCATAAGCAAAACAACTATAGCAACGATGGTGTTTCATACTAATTCGCTCACTAAGGCTTTCCGTTAAACTGGAACCTTGATCATACTCTTCATCATCATCCACTAGAGTACAGGCATACACTTTCATCTGACCCTGCTTCTTCACCACCATCTTACTAAAAGCACACATAAAGTCCTTGCGGCTTTTTTCAGTCTGATATGTCGTCATGCAATGTGTTGTCACTTGAGGCACATGGGGCAAGCTGCCCGGCGTGGCGAAATCAGGAAACGCCACGATGTGTAGATCCCCCGGCAAACCATGCGCCACAAAAAGCTCACGGTAAGCGGCTTCCATCTCTGCCCTTTCCTCATCTTTATCCATATGACGCGCAACGGATACAGAAAAGCCTAAATCATATAATGCTTTAAGACCTTGTAAGGCTTTTGAAAATGTTCCTTCACCCCGCCCGGCATCATGTTGCTGAGCGGTGGGATAATCAATACTGATACGAAAGCTGACAGGGTGTTTAGACGCTAACAAGGTGCGTACTTCATCCATTCGTTGCTGGAGCGCATCTGTACCATTCGTCAGCACTAAACAGGGTTTAAACGTGGCCGCATAGGCTAAAATTTGCACCAACTGTTTCGCAAGAAAAGGCTCCCCCCCCGTAAACGAAAACTGCTCTACATCTAAGGTTAGAGACTCATCAATCAGCGGTTTTACATCAGCAAATTTTACTAACTCTAATCGGGTATCCCCGGGGCCTGAACCTTCTAAACAGAAAGAACATTGTAGGTTACAAGCGGTGCCCGTATGGAACCAAAGCTCCTTAAGCGCATGGGGCTCAATATAACCGCGTGGTTTGCCGTCGGGGGTAACAAACCAGTTATCCGTGTGAATACGTTGCATGTTTAATCGCCTAGCTGTGGTTAACTGGTTACTTTAATTGTGCTGTTATATACAACAGATTTAACAAGCGTAAACAACGCCTGTCGTGCAGGCCGTAGATCATGTTCTAAGTCTACGATGAGCTTATGCAGATCTTTCTCATGATCAATATCATAACTTGGCTGGGTGTAAGCGATAGAGCGACCGGCCTGAACACATTTATAGTGAAGCGATTCGCCTAAACGGTCAGTACTCCAAGGAATATCCACTATATTTGGCCAATGTATACGGCTCCCCATCAGGGTGACACCGCCATCTTCCGCCGCACTCAAGGTAACATCACTGTGTGTTAACCCATCTAGCGCTTGAGAAAAAACAGCCTCGTTGAGCATCGGCGCATCAGTACCAATAATCATAATCGTCTGGTGACCCTTATCACGTAACTGCTGGTCGACCGACATGATTCTATGCCCTAGATTCCCTTGTGGTTGGGCTACCACCTCCGCATGACATAATAAATTACGCGCCCACTCTTCTTCTGTTGAATCTGCAGGCGATAGTACAACGGGACCGGGCCACTTTGCTGCATCTTCCAAAGCACAGGCCAACAGGGCCGATGCAATCTCAAACGCTACATCCTTACCAAGGGTTGCGGCTAAACGCTGTTTCCCCTGACCTAATTTTGGCTGTTTACAAAAGACAAGTAAGGTTGCCGTATCATGTGGAGATGTATGCTTCACTTAGTATTTCCACTCAAAATAGTTGATCAATAGACCGGGGTATAAACATATAGTTCCTATTGAAACAAAGAAATACACAATTCACATCCCTCAATAATAAGGCTTCAGCTCATCCAAACCCTATGTTACAAATAGGGTTTAAAGAACAACGTTTTGTTCCCAACCTCTTTAAGACCCTATGGGCTATTATGAACACTGTTATCGAGTTACTTAATTCTCACCGTTCTATCCGGAAATTTACCAACCAACCAATAGAGCAATCATTAATCCATAGGTTAGTCCAAGCAGGACAAGCTGCAGCCACATCCAGTTTCATCCAAGCGTGCACCGTTATTCAGATTAATGATGAAACTAAAAGGGCACAGCTTGCAGAATGGGCAGGCAACCAAACTTACGTTAATGAAGCCCCCACATTTCTGGTGTTCTGTGCGGATATGAATCGACATAAACTCAGCTGCGATATGAACCAAGCAGAGATGCTATCGGGTTTCACAGAACAGTTTATTACCGCAACCGTTGATTGTGCCCTCTTCGCACAAAATGTTGCGATCGCGGCTGAATCAGAAGGACTCGGAATCGTATACATTGGTGGGATCCGAAACAAAATCGATTTAGTCTCTGACGCCTTAGATCTACCCGAGCTGGTTTATCCTGTTTTTGGTATGTGCTTAGGTTACCCAGACCAAGACCCTGAAGTAAAACCTCGTTTGCCATTAGAAGTGGTATTAAAGCAAGACAGTTACACGGCAACGGAAGACGAACAGCACATCCGCGACTATGACCGTCAAGTCAAAGAGTATTACATTAGCCGAACTAACGGTCAGAAAGAGATGACATGGAGCGAACAAATCTCTGGCATGTTACAAAAAGAAGCCCGACCACATATGCTATCGTTTCTTAAAAAACGTGGTTTTTTACAGAAATAGACCTAAACAGCGATATAATTATTAAAATACGTACATAGCTAAGGAACCGAGAATGACAGACAGTACTGATACAGACGAACCTATGGATCTTCTATTAGCCCGTCAGCCTGTATTTAATAAAAGTCAGGACGTTGTTGCGTATTTGTTACTGTATCGTAATGACGACAATGCTCTAACGATTAATGATCATCTCGCCACCTCTTCAGTGATCCTTAATACCTATGCGAGCATCTGCCAACACGGTCAAGTTCGTTCACTGCCCTGTTACCTAAAATTAACAGATACAACGTTAATGGCAGAAAACTTTCCGGAATTACCCAAAGAAAATTTCATTCTCGAGATCTTAGGTCATTCAGACATAACCCCCGCTCTAATTGAGCGCGTTAAAGAGCTAGGTGAACAAGGTTATCGACTCGCACTATCCGAATATAAACCGGAACCAAAGTTTGAGCCCTTACTTAACCTCGTTCATATTCTAAAACTGGATCTACAATCCATTGGTTTAGATACATTACCGGCGATGGTTAAGCACCTTCGCCCGTATAATTTAGAGCTGTTGGCAGATAAAGTTGAAACAAAAGAAGAGTTTCGTAAATGCTACGAACTCGGCTTTGCTCTGTTTCAAGGCTACTTTTTAAGTAAACCTGAACCCGTTAAAGGCAAAAAGCTCGGCAGCAGTAAAGTTTTACTATTACAGATGATGGTCGAGCTACAAAACCCTCAAGCCACCGCTCAATCAGTTGAACAGATCGTTATTAATGATCCACTGCTAACGTACCGAATCTTGCGCGTAGTTAACTCCGCAGCATTCAATTTACCAAGAGAGATAGAATCACTATCACACGCGATTAGCTTATTAGGATTTGATCAAATTCGTAAATGGGTCAGCCTCTTCTTAGTCACCGACACCCAAGAAAAACCGGAAGAACTGACTCGGTCGATGCTGGTTAGAGGGCGTATGTGTGAGTTACTCGCCGAAATGCTGGGTCGAGAGCAACCGATCAATAACTTTATTGCGGGACTATTCTCCAAACTTGATGCACTACTGGATATGGAAATGCCAGACCTGCTGACACAAGTATCACTGCAGAACGACGTTAAAGCCGCACTACTCAATCATGAAGGCCAATTGGGGCAAATATTAGAACAAGTTTGCCAATACGAAAGTGGTGAATTTGATGATATGACGTTCCTGCTTGATAAAGCATTTTATGAAACGGCGTATAGGCACAGCCTTAACTGGTCTCAACAAGTGATGGCCTCACTCAGTGATAAATAAACACACGATCACAGACTGATGCCGCTCTTAGAAAATAGTGAACTCGTCCTTTTCTTAATTCTATCCTCTGCAGTGACCTCCTTTATCACTGCAGCTATGGGCATAGGCGGGGGCGTTTTACTCTTAGCGATACTCGCCTCTGTTCTCCCCCCAGCCGCGCTAATACCGGTACACGGCCTCGTTCAACTAGGTTCAAATGGCAACAGGGCTTGGATGACCAAACAGCATACCGACTGGACCATGGTGAAGTACTTCTCTATTGGCGCCCTACTGGGTGCCCTTTGTGCTTCATTTATTGTGATTCAGCTTCCGCTTGTTCTGATTCAACTCTGTGTCGCACTCTTTATCCTATATCTCATCTGGGGTCCAAAACCCAAACAGCAGCAAACCAGTAACAAAGGCCATCTATTAGCAGGGCTCGGCACAACACTTATCTCAATGTTTGTTGGCGCAACCGGCCCTATGGTGGCAGGCTTTGTTCACCGCCAAAGCTACGACAAATTCACTACAACCAGCACCTTTGCAACCTGCATGAGCTTGCAACATCTCCTAAAGATCGTTGTATTTACATTTGTTGGCTTTGCCTTTTGGGCGTGGCTACCTTTAGCCCTATTGATGATTTTAGGTGGCATTTTTGGCACCTGGCTCGGTTTGAAAATGCTGCATAAAATACCCGCAAAACAGTTCGCCACGCTTTTCAAAATTGTCATCACACTGCTTGCAGCACGCTTACTCTGGCAAGTAGCGGAGACATTACTGGTTAATCCGGTTTAAACCCACTAGCACTGACAACTACAGCCATATCGTCACAGCCAATAAAAAAGGCCAATGAAAATCATTAGCCTTTTTTGTATGCCCGCTACAGACTAGTCAAGCATGCTCAAATCACGTACTGCACCTTTATCAGCTGAGGTAGCCAACAAAGCATACGCTTTCAGCGCAGCAGACACTTTACGAGGACGCGCCTCGACCGGTTTCCATCCCAACTTGTCTTGCTCAACACGACGAGCAGCAAGCTCCTCATCCGACAACAAAACGTCAATCGTACGGTTTGGGATATCAATACGGATGCGATCACCATTGCGTACTAAGCCAATTGCGCCACCCGCAGCCGCCTCAGGTGAGACGTGACCGATTGACAGCCCAGAAGTACCACCGGAGAAACGACCATCGGTTAATAACGCGCAGGCTTTACCTAAACCTTTCGATTTAATATACGAGGTCGGGTAAAGCATCTCCTGCATACCCGGGCCACCTTTAGGGCCTTCATAACGCACGATAACAACATCGCCCGCTTTAACTTTATCATCCAGAATATTGGCAACCGCCTCATCCTGAGATTCAGTAATATGGGCTGGACCTTCAAATACAAGAATAGACTCATCCACACCTGCGGATTTCACAACACAGCCATCAACAGCAATATTACCGTGTAAGACCGCTAAACCGCCCTCTAATGAGTATGCATGTTCAACAGAACGGATACAGCCATTCTCACGGTCACCATCCAGTGTAGGCCAACGTGTTGCTTGGCTAAACGCTGTCTGGGTCGGAATGCCTGCAGGGCCCGCCTTATAGAACTCCATAATTTCAGGCGTTGGGTTACGCATAATATCCCATTTATCCAACGCATCTTTCATCGTTGCTTCATGTACCGTAGGTACATCAGTGTGCAATCGGCCCGCACGATCCAACTCACCCAAAATACCCATAATGCCACCAGCACGGTGTACATCTTCAACATGATATTTAGGGGTATTCGGCGCGACTTTACAAAGCTGAGGCACAACGCGAGAAAGACGATCAATATCTTTCATCGTAAAGTCGATCTCAGCTTCCTGAGCAATCGCTAAAAGATGAAGAATCGTATTGGTCGAGCCTCCCATCGCTATATCAAGTGTGATCGCATTTTCGAACGCTTTAAAACCAACAGAGCGAGGAAGTACACCTTCATTATCCTGCTCATAATATTTTTTAGCCATCTCAACAATCGTACGACCCGCGCCTAAAAACAGCTGTTCACGATCCGCATGGGTAGCCACCACCGTACCATTACCCGGAAGCGCCAAACCTAAGGCTTCAGCCAAGCAGTTCATGGAGTTTGCCGTAAACATACCTGAGCAAGAACCACAGGTTGGGCATGCAGAACGCTCAACTTCGTCGACCATCTCATCCGTAGCATCCGGATCAACCGCCAACACCATGGCATCCACTAGATCCAGTTTATGCTCGGATAGTTTTGTCTTACCGGCTTCCATTGGACCACCGGAAACAAAGATAACAGGAATATTAAGGCGCATTGCCGCCATCAACATCCCCGGTGTGATTTTATCGCAGTTAGAGATACAAACTAACGCATCAGCACAATGGGCATTAACCATATACTCAACAGAATCAGCGATAATATCGCGAGAAGGCAGCGAATAGAGCATGCCATCATGACCCATTGCGATGCCATCATCGACAGCAATCGTATTAAATTCTTTTGCTACGCCCCCCGCCTTTTCAATTTCGCGCGCAACAAGCTGTCCCATGTCTTTAAGATGTACGTGACCTGGAACAAATTGAGTAAACGAGTTAGCCACAGCAATAATAGGCTTGTGGAAATCCGCATCCTTCATACCGGTCGCACGCCATAGCGCACGCGCACCCGCCATATTACGACCCGCAGTCGATGTCTTAGAGCGATATTGAGGCATTAGATTGACCCTTGAAATAATAAAGTTTTATTTAGCTAATTGCGGATTATAGCAGAATGCACCATTAAGCAACCTGCTTATACATTGTTTTCTATGCAACAGAGCATGCCACTAAGTGATTTATCCATTCATTGTCTAGACTGTATATAAGACCGATAGTGGGAGAAAACGTTATGCGTATTGGTATTCCTAAAGAGATTAAGGTCCATGAGTACCGTGTTGGACTCACCCCCGCGGGGGTAAAGCTACTCAGCCAGCAAGGCCACGTCCTCTTTGTAGAAACAAACGCCGGTGCCAAAATAGGCTTTAGTGATCAACACTACCAACAAGCGGGTGCCACCCTCTGTGACAGCGCCGTCGAGGTATGGAACCAAGCGGAGATGATTATTAAGGTAAAAGAGCCCCAAGCTTCCGAAACGCCCTACTTACGCGCCGACCATATCTTATTTGCCTATCTCCATTTAGCGGCTAATAAACCCCTTACCGATGCGCTGTTAACCTCAGGCTGTATCGCCATCGCTTATGAAACCATCACAGATCACCATCACCGCTTACCCTTGCTCGCTCCTATGAGCGAAGTGGCTGGACGCATGTCCGTTCAAACGGGGGCCCACTGTTTAGAGATAGCCCAGCAGGGCCGAGGGATTTTACTCGGTGGCGTTCCCGGCGTAGCACCGGGCAAGGTTGCTATTTTAGGCGGTGGGGTTGTAGGTACGAACGCCGCAATGATGGCGTTGGGCTTAGGCGCGGACACCACCATTTTTGACAATTCACCCGACCGACTGCGTGAACTGGATACACTGTTCCATGGCCGCTTAAGAACCCTCTATTCCACCCCAGATAGCATCTATGAGGCCGTTATCCACAGCGACTTGGTTATTGGGGCGGTATTAATCCCCGGCGCCGCAGCGCCTAAATTAGTCAAACGTGATCACTTAAACCATATGCAGAAGGGTTCTGTTTTAGTGGATGTTGCCATTGACCAAGGAGGGTGTTTTGAAAGCAGTCACGCTACAACCCATGCAGACCCCACGTTTACTCAGGCCGGCGTTGTCCACTACTGCGTAGCGAATATGCCGGGCGCAGTAGCACATACATCAACCATGGCACTGACCAATGCAACCCTACCCTATATTATTAAACTGGCAAACAATGGCTGGGAAAGTACCGTAAAACAGGATGATAATTTTGCAAAGGGACTCAACATTGCGCAGGGAAAACTTCTATGTGAAGGCGTAGCAGCCGCATTTGATCTTCCGCTACATACGATTACCGAACGGTAGTAGAACGATAAATTATGCATAACCTCTTGATCAGTTGATGGCTGCACTCTACCCTGTAAAACATATAAAAGTTTGAGGTTAAGCATGTCAATTATCGATAAAAAAGAGATCCGTTCAGATAAATGGATGAGTCTACTAATAAAAATTGGGCTTCCTATCGCTCTGATCAGTATTATTTCATTATGGGTAGGCTGGTATTTCAAAATTCCAGAACTCGGCAACCTATTTATTGTCACCGCAGCGGCAGCACTCACACTCGGTATGATCTATAACGTGCGTTTTGTCATCCTCTCCGTGCGCCAAGTCAAAGCGCAACAAGCGAAAGAGAAATAAACCTAACCAAACGTTCAACTTAAGATCCAGATCGACTATATTATTATCAGTACTTTCTAATATAAAGAGTATAGAAATCATGGATAAAAATATTGGTAATGTCGATAAAGTAATCCGCATCATCGCCGGGTTGGTATTAATTGCTTTGGTTTTTGTTGGGCCGCAAACCCTTTGGGGTTGGGTAGGTGTACCGGTTATTTTAATCGCAGTATTTGGCTGGTGCCCTCTCTATAAATTGCTGGGTGTTAGTACCTGTGGTAAATGTAGCAAATAACCGTCACCGTAAAAGATAGAATCCCACCACGGGGTGAGCTGAAGGGCCCATCCCATGGATCCTTTCGGATTATCGCAAGCGCCATCAACACCTATTCACGCCCTATACAGTTTTCCCACCGTAGACTGCGCCCTATGCTTCCAGCCCTCTAATTAAGTTAAATAAACATTTCTATTTACTACTTGATAGCGGATACGGGATACTATTCCCCATCAATAAAGTATGAGGTTTTACCAATGCTTACCCAGCATTTACGTGTTGCTGTGTTATTTACATCCCTCCTTGTAAGCTTTAGTCATAACGCATTAGCAAATGATCAGCAGGGAGTTCTATCGCCAAAACAAGCGATGGAAATTGCCACCAAGCATGAAGCAGGCAATGTAATCAAAACAGAAGCATCAGAGCATAATGGCAGAGCCGTGTACGTTATTCGTATTGTCAACGAGGGTCGTGTTAGAGATATCTTAGTTGATAGCCTCAACGGCAAAATCGTTACGCCTGATAAAGACTAAAGGGAGCAGTTCCGACATGAAATTACTTGTTGTTGAAGATGATCCAGATCTACGCCGCCAATTAGTAACGGCACTAGGAAGCAATAACTACACAGTAGAAGAAAGCGCAGACGGTGAAGAAGCCCTCTATATGGGTGAAGAATATCCGTACGACTTAGCTATTGTCGACCTTGGACTCCCTAAAGTATCAGGGATTGATGTCATAAAAGGCTGGCGCGCAGCAGGTAAAGAGTTCCCTATTATCATTCTAACGGCACGCGGCGATTGGCAAGATAAGGTCGAAGGCTTAGAAGCTGGGGCAGACGACTATCTTGTTAAACCCTTCCATATGGAAGAGTTAACCGCACGCCTCAATGCATTGCTACGGCGCGCCGCTGGACATTCAAAACCCGTCCTTGAATTTGGTCCCATTAAAATCGATACCACCGGGCGCGTTGTCTATCGCCATGATGAGGCGGTTAAGTTGACCAGCTACGAATATCGGACGTTTGAGTATTTAGTCTTAAATGCGGGTAAAACCATCTCTAAAAGCGAGTTAACAGAACACCTTTATCATCAAGACTTTGACCGTGACAGCAATGTCTTAGAGGTTTTTGTACGACGCTTACGTCAAAAATTAGATCCCAATCAAGACCTCGACCCTATTACGACGGTTCGCGGCCTTGGATACCGCTTTGCTCTCAGCGCATCGAAGGATAGCGAGTGAATGTAAGATCCCCCCTGCACTCACTGCAGGGGCGCTTACTGATCGCCTCGGTATTAATCTTACCGATTGTACTGCTCATTGCCGGACTCGCACTCAGCAACGCTTACAACTACAGTGTTGAAAATGCGGTAAAAGATCGACTGCAATTACAAGTGTACTTACTGCTTGGCGCTGTTGAGCTAAAAGAAGATCATATTATCTTCCCTGAACGACTCCAAGAACCTCGCTATGAACAAGTGAATTCAGGACTTTACGCTGCGATCCACGACAAAAATGGCAAACTCCTCTGGCGCTCACTCTCCTCCATTTTGTTGGATGACCCTAAACTATCAGAAGTTATCAGTTTAGGCGGCATCACAACCGGAGAGCCGCTTTTTGAGCATAAACCCGACGCCGGTATTTTTAGCTTCCAGCTGCGGATCATTTGGGAAAATAAGGGGGAGGAGCACTCATTCCTTTTCACCGTAATGGAATCAGATGAGCTTGTTACGCGTGATATAACCGCCTATGAACAACAATTAAGTATCTGGCTCGGCATTATTTTCCTTGTCGCCCTACTCGCACAAACCTTTATCTTAAGCTGGGGCCTCACGCCGTTAAGACGACTTGCCCGAGACTTAAAAGCGATAGAATCAGGTGAAGCGGACAAACTCGGCGGCCACTACCCTGACGAAGTCCAACCGGTTACAGAAAACCTAAACGAACTGATTGAAAGCGAACGCAAACAGCGGGAACGGTATCGAAATACCTTGGGCGATCTCGCCCACAGTTTAAAAACCCCATTAGCGGTAATGCGCGGCGCAGAACTAGAAGAACACGAGCTACACACCTACCAAACATTGGTCGCTGAGCAAGTGGAACGGATGGATCAAATCGTCCAATACCAACTGACACGGGCCGTTAAAAGCCACCACAAGCCTCTTGGAAAATCAGTCAACGTAACGCCGATTATTAACCGCATGCTGAGCGCACTAGGGAAGGTCTACCGCAACAAAGCGGTGCTGACCGACGTCGATCTTGCCGATGATCTGCTATTTCATGGTGATGAGCGCGACCTAATGGAAGTGCTCGGCAACATTATGGAAAACGCGTTTAAATACGGCAACAGTCGAGTGAAAGTCTCAGGTACCCATATCAATGGCGAGCTTAAACTATCAATCTGTGATGATGGCCCTGGGGTCACGCCGGATATGCGACAGGTAATCTTGCAACGGGGTGAACGCTTAGACACGTCAATTCAAGGACAAGGGATCGGCCTCTCAGTGGCAACCGATATCATCAGTTGCTACCAAGGAGCCATAGAGGTTAAAGACTCACCACTTGGTGGAACCTGTTTTGTGATCCGCTTCCCTGACTAAGAACAACGGCCTAACCTAAATCGCGAATAAACACTTTAGAATTACGCTGTAGGTTAAACAGGGCCTTTTTCTCATTCGGCAATTGATTCACATTACTTTCGACAAATCCGCGCTCAAGAAACCAATGGGCGGTTTTGGTTGTCAGCACAAATAACTTTTCAAGGCCTTGTTGCCGAGCCTGTTTCTCCACCGCTCGAAGCAGCTCATCTCCGCGCGCTCCTCCTTTATATTCGGCCGCCACGACCACACAGGCCAACTCACCGACTTTCTCTTCTATAAAGGGGTATAACGCCGCACAACCGATAACAAAGCCATCACGTTCGATCAAGGTGAAGCGTTCAATTTCATTTTCCAACACCTCCCGTGAACGGCGGACTAAAGTACCGTTCGCCTCTAGCGGCCGGATCAACTCCAAGACAGCGCCTACGTCTTCTATACACGCAGGTTTAAGCTGCTCATATGACTCGGACAGAATCATGGTGCCGGAACCATCACGGGTAAAAAGTTCAGCCAATAAGGCGCCATCTTCTTTAAAACTAATAAGATGACAACGTTTTACGCCTTTACGGCACGCATTAACGGCCGCTTCTAAATGACGAGAGAGTTCAGTATGCGGCTGATCAGTATCCTCTAGTGAGGCAAGGTACTGGCTAACTAAGCGTTCAGCTTTACGTGTTAGCAGCTCACTACGCAGCTGCCCCGAACTATCGGACACACCGTTATCCGCACCAAAAATAATTAATTTATCCGCCTCAAGAGCCGCTGCTGCACAGGTCGCTACATCTTCAACAGAAAGGTTAAACAACTCACCTGTCGGTGAATAACCTAAATGGGATAACAAAACGATATTGCCATCATCTAATTGCTGCACAATCGCTTCATGATCAATACGACGAACTTCGCCGGTATGAGCCATATCAATGCCATCTAAAACACCAACCGGCTTAGCCGTCACAAAATTACCAGAAATCACCTTTATCCGTGACCCAGCCATCGGTGTATTTGGTAAACCAAGTGATAAGCGCGCTTCAACCTCTGCACGCACGATAGCGGATGCCTCAATCACACAGGTCATCGTATCTTGATCCGTCACCCTCAGGTGATGATGAAGTTGCGACTGAATCGATTTTTGCTGTAAGCGTTCACTGATTTGTGGACGGGAGCCATGCACCAAAATCAACCTCACACCGAGGCTGTTCAGTAGTGCAATATCATGCACTATGTTGGCAAAATTAGGATCGGCAACAGACTCACCACTTAGCATCAGTACAAAGGTGTTACCACGATGCGCGTTGATGTAAGGCGAGGAGTGACGGAACCAATTAACGTATTGTTTAGTATCGTTATTCACAGCAGTCTACAAACAGTATTGAGTGATCATTTTCTCTAATATGGCTACTGTAGGCTTAATCTGATCAAAAGCCAAATACTCATCCGGTTGATGAGCTTGATCAATAGAGCCCGGCCCCATCACAATCGTATCCATACCTAAATCTTGCATAAACGGCGCTTCCGTACCAAACGCAACCGATTCCGCTTGAAAGCCCGTTAATTTCTCAGCCATCCGCACTAAATCTGAATCCCGCTGATTAGCAAACGCAGGGATCCCTGGGAACAGTGCTTCGGTTGTAATATTAACCCCAAACTGATGGGCTAACGGCGCTAAGCGTTTACTCACATCTTCACGTAAATTATCCAAACTCATACCCGGCAGCGGACGCAGGTCGTACTCCAGTTCACAATTGCCACAGATACGATTTGGGTTATCCCCCCCATGAATACAACCTAAGTTAAGCGTAGGTTCTGCAATCTTAAACGCACTATTTCGATGGTTCTGCTTCATCTCATTACGGAACGCGATAAGTTCTGACAACACAGAGTGCATAGCATCCAATGCATTCGCCCCAAGGGATGGGTCAGAAGAGTGACCCGCCTTACCTTCGATTCGAACCGACTCCATCATCATGCCTTTATGCATATAGATCGGTTTCATCCCTGTAGGCTCGCCGATAATGGCATAACGCGCCTTTGGCTTACCCGAGGTCGCTAATGCGCGCGCACCACTCATCGAACTCTCTTCATCGGCGGTCGCCAAAATAATGAGCGGCTGCTTTAATGACTGATCAAGGAATTTCTTCGCTGCTTCAATCGCAATAGGAAAAAAGCCTTTCATGTCACAGGTGCCTAAACCATAAAAGCGGTTCTCTTTTTCCGTCAACTTAAAAGGGTCACTCTGCCAACGCTGTGCATTAAAAGGCACGGTGTCCGTATGCCCAGACAACACCAACCCGCCGGGGCCTTTCCCTAAGGTTGCAATTAGATTGGCTTTACCTGGCCGCCCAGCAATCGGCATCACCTCAGTGTCAAAGCCCAAATGGGACAGCCAACCTTCAAGCAATTCAATCACAGGGAGATTGCTTTGATCCCAATCAGGCTGAGTACAACTGACCGATGGGCTGGCAATCAATTGTGACAACATAGTGACCAAATCAGGGCAACTTTTTGACATCAGCATCTCCTAAAAAGACGGGTTAATCGTCTTTGTATAATTTTTTATGGCGGGTGGCTCTGTACAACATTTTAAGCTGAGCACTCACGTTTAGATAGAGTTTTCCAGCGATAGCTGAGGTAAACTGAATCCCATTAGATCATCTGCATTAATGCAGCGCTTAACATAATAATTAAGATAACACGCCGAACCCAGAGTATTGAGAATAAAACGATGGCACTTGAAGTCGAGCTTAAACTAACCCTAAGTCCACACCATGTTGAATCCCTAAAGCGCCAACCGCTGTTTCGCTCAGAGCAGGTAAGGGAGCTAAAAACCGAAAACTTAGGTAACACCTATTACGATACCCCTGACCAACTGCTGACCCAACACAAGGTCGCACTGCGTATTCGTAAAAAAGGTGAGCAACTCATACAAACGCTAAAGAGTAGTGGCACCTCTGAAGCAGGCATGCACAGCAGAAATGAGTGGGAATGGTTACTCGATTCTCCCGAACTCGACTTTCAACGCCTCGCCTCCGCTGAATGGCCAAATGCACTCAATACTCAGGCCTTACAAAGCAGTATAGCGCCAGCGTTTACAACAAACTTTCAGCGCACAACGTGGATACTAGACACCCTAGATAGCCAAGGTAACGTGCTAAAAGCCGAAATAGCACTAGACCAAGGCAGCGTCACCGCCGCCAATAAGGAAGACACCCTGTGCGAGCTAGAACTTGAGTTACTTGAGGGCGATGCCCCAGAGCTCGTCAAGTTTGCCCTCAAATTAGCCAAACATGTCCCCCTTTATATTAGCGACGTCAGTAAAGCTGAACGGGGCTACCGTTTACTCAACACCGACGCCTATGAAGTCCACCGCTCTATACCCTCGTTTGATGACTGCACCACCCTCGAACAGGCCTTTATTGAGCTGCTTAAAAATGAACTCAGTTTATGGCCACGCTATTTTGAAGCATGGCACTTCACCCAGAACTGGAAATTTATCCCACTGGCACTGGAATCACTCCGCAATGTAGGCGCATTCTATGAAAGCTTTAGCAGTATTATCCCTGCCGATCCTGACGGGGCGATCAACCAACTGCTAACCAAACTCATACGTCAGTTAAGAGATATCGATGCTTGGCGCAGGACTGCACTCCTCTCAGGAAATAAAGAGTGCCGCTGGTTTCAACAACAGGCGGAACAAGCGGCTGCTAGAATTAATGTCCTACTGCAAACCGCAGAACCCGGCGTGCTAGCCCTGCTCATTTCAGAACAACTGATCGAACGCGCTTGGCGCAAGCGTTGGAACAACACACACAAGCAGCTGGCTGGGCACGCGTTATTCGATAACTAAGCAGATAGATAACGGATGTATTAGATACCTGACAGCGATCAGGACACAATCTAATCAGCACTGATACGATTAAAGGATTCTTCTCAGGAGCCACACGACCCATGCTGAAACCCCAGATGGAACAACTACCCGAAGCACTACGCCCTGTTTTACAACAAAACTGGGATCAAATATCAGCGGCCTTGGATCACGTCACATCATCACCGGCCTCATTTGCAGATGATCTCTCCCGGGTTTTAACAGGTAGCACGTTTGTGGCCGAGCAACTGGGGCGCAACACTGAGATGCTGTCTAACTTATTAGACAGTGGCGACCTCTATTCTGACTATGATGAAGATCATTACCAGCAGTGCTTAAAAACACGTTTTGCCTCCTTAGAAACAGAAGAGCAACTGCACACAGCCGTTCGCTGCTTTAGGCAGCGGGAGCAGGTGCGTTTAATTTGGCGGGATTTAAACCGCTTGAGCGATATGCGCACCACAACCCGCGAACTCTCTTGGTTAGCCGATGCCTGTGTAGAGCAAACCATGAATTGGTTATACCTACACGCCTGCGAACGTTGGGGCACGCCGATAGGAAGAGACAGCAAAAACCCCCAACGCATGGTGGTACTGGGGATGGGCAAACTCGGCGCTAACGAGCTCAACCTATCGTCAGATATAGACCTTATCTTTGTTTACCCTGAAAATGGCGAGACTGAAGGCAGTAAAAAATGCCTAGATAACCAAGACTTCTTTATCCGCTTAGGCAAAAAACTGATTCAGGCGCTCGATAATACAACCATTGACGGTTTTGTCTTTCGCGTTGATATGCGCTTACGCCCTTTCGGGTCAGCAGGCCCTCTCGCCATCAGTTTTGATGCGATGGAAGGTTACTACCAAGATCATGGCCGCGAATGGGAGCGCTATGCCATGATCAAAGCACGCGTAATGGCGGGTGACAAAGAGGCGGGACAGGAACTTATGGGCATTCTGCGTCCTTTTGTTTACCGTAAATATATAGACTTCAGCGCTTTTGACTCACTCCGCGAGATGAAAGATATGATCAGCCGTGAAGTACGGCGAAAAGGACTTAACAACAATGTTAAGTTAGGCGCCGGCGGCATTCGAGAGGTGGAGTTTATTGCACAGGTCTTCCAGCTTTTACGTGGGGGACGCGACACAAGGCTGCAACAGAGAGAGCTTTGTAACATCCTTCCCTTACTACCAGAGGCGGTCGGCATGCCGCAAATCGCCGCAGATGAACTCATGCAAGCGTATCTTTTTTTACGCAATACAGAACACGCTATCCAAGCGGTCGCCGACAAGCAAACACAAGAGCTACCAACAACCGAGCAGGAACAACTCCGTCTCGCATTTAACATGGGCTTTGATACATGGGCCTCTTTTACACAGCATTTAGACGCGCAACGGGAAAAGGTTCGTCACCACTTTACCGATTTAATTGCCCCCAGTGAGGAGGAAGATCCAGAGCAAACCTCAACGGATCAACAGCTATGGCTGTCACTGTGGAAGGATGAATTAGACAACGAACAAGCGGAAGCCATTTTAAAAGAACAAGGGTTTGATACCCCAGACGAAGCGTGGCACCTGATCGACACCCTGCGCCAATCAAAAACCGTACAGATGCTACAGAAAATAGCGCAAGATCGGCTTTTGCTGGTCCTGCCTATCCTGTTTCAAGAGGTCATAAAAACCGATAACCCGACTGAAACATTAAGCCGCGTTTTCGAACTGATCCAAGCCATATTACGCCGCTCCGCTTACCTGGTTCTGTTAGCCGAAAACCCTGATGCATTACAACAGCTGGTCAAACTCTGTTCGGCTTCTAACTGGTTCTCCGAAAAACTACGAACCCACCCGATCTTACTTGATGAACTGATCGATCAAAATACCTTATATGCCCCCCCCAATAAGGAACAGCTTAACAGCGAGCTCCGGCAACAGCTTTTGCGTATCCCCGAAGAGGATACCGAGCAACTTATGGATGCATTGCGTTATTTCAAAAATGCCCATGTACTCAAAGTGGCGGCATCAGAGATTACCGATGCCCTGCCTCTCATGAAAGTGAGTGATTACTTAACATGGACAGCGGAAGTGATCTTAGAAGCGGTAGTCGATATCGCATGGAAGCTCATGACCGAAAAACATGGCTTACCGCAAAAAACCGCCGGCGTGCCCTGTGATCCCGACTTTATCGTTTTAGGGTACGGAAAAATGGGAGGGATTGAGCTCTCCTACGGATCAGATTTAGATCTGGTTTTCATCCATGATGCCGACCCTAACCTCTTTACCGATGGCAACAAACAGATCCCTAATGCGGTGTTCTTCACCCGTTTAGGTCAAAAAATTATTCATATACTCAACACCTTCACCACCTCCGGCCAGCTCTATGAAGTAGATATGCGCCTTCGCCCTTCAGGCAACTCCGGCTTATTAGTGAGTTCACTCAAGGCTTTTGCTGAATACCAACAGAAAGAGGCTTGGACATGGGAGCATCAAGCCTTAGTCCGCGCCCGCGTTGTGGCCGGTGATCTTGCGCTCAAGAGCCGCTTTGAAGCTGTGCGAGCTGACATTCTTGGACAAAAACGTGAAAGCAAAAAGTTATTAACTGATGTCACCGAAATGCGGGAGAAGATGCGTCAGCACTTAGGCAGCAAAAGTAGTGAAAGCGATCAGGTATTCCACCTTAAACACGACCGAGGCGGCATTGTTGATATTGAGTTTTTAGTTCAGTTCTTGGTACTCAATTACGCAAGCCAATATCCGGAACTGTACCAGTTTACCGATAACATCCGCATTTTGGATGCCGTTGAAAACGTAGGTCTACTGGAAGAAAAAGAAACGGAGATCCTGCGGGAAGCCTATAAAGCCTATCGTGCAGTCGGCCATAAACAATCGATGCAAGATTTATCAAATACGATCTCAGCCTCAGAGATGAAGGATCTGAGGGAAGCGGTCGCCACAATTTGGCAGACAGTGATGACGCCATAACAAAAAGGGCGGACTTTTTACAAAGTCCGCCCTCGTCAAAAGCAAAACGTTTAGATTAAACGTCCGTTAACCAACCGTGCTTATCTTCTGCTTTACCCCACTGAATATCATTCAGCGCAGTACGTAGTTTAACGGTAGTTTCACCAATACCACCATTACCTACTTTGTATTCTTTATCTTGATAAACCATCGTTCCAACTGGCGCAAGAACCGCAGCCGTACCAGATAGCGCCGCTTCACAGCCCGGTTTTTTGATACGTTCCAGCATTTCATCAACGGTAATTGTACGCTCGGTTACTTTCATACCTAAATCGCGGGCAATCGTTAAAACGCTATCACGGGTAACACCGTGCAAGAAACTATCATCTAGGGAGCGGGTGATCACTTCATCACCATCAATTAATAGGAAGTTTGCCGCACCCGTTTCCTGAACATCTCCGTTTGGACAGAATAAAACCTGATCAACTTTATGTTCAGCTTTAGCTTTCATGGTAGGTAACAGCGCACTCGCGTAGTTGCCACCACTTTTGATCATACCGTTATGCGGTGCACAACGCAGACCTTGGTCTTCTACCAAAATACGTAAAGCACGATCACCACCGGCAAAGTAGTCACCAACCGGCGAAAGCAATACATAGAAACACGCTGTTTCAGACGGTGCAGCAGCTTTACCAACAGCAGGCTCAGTACCGAACAATGTAGGACGGATGTACATGGAACCCGGAGGTTGTGGCACATCAGACTCAAAACGTTTTACCGTATCTAAAATCATCTGAGTGACAAAGCCTTCATCGAGTTCAGGCAGCGCCAATAAACGTGCACTTTGTGCTAAACGGGCCACGTTACGGTCAATACGGAACACTTTAACTGAACCATCCGCATGCCTAAATGCCTTAAGGCCTTCAAAACAGGTGCTCGCATAATGTAAAACATGCGCACCCGGATGTAACTGAATGCTATTACTCGGGACCATTTCGACCGCACTCCAGCTTGAACCGTCAAACCAAGTGATTGACATTTCCGGCATAAAAACGGAGCCAAATGCAGTAGCCATGATACCTTCCTTTAATTAATTACCTGCTGTGCCGATAGATCCCACACATAGGGAAAAGCGACAGAGATGAAAAATGATGAGTATAAATAGGGCTGACATTCTAATCCTCAAAAGCGCAAATTGGAATTACCTCTACCGATAACATAGCCTCTTCCTGTAAAAAAATTGTCTTACCCTATTTCTAAATACAAATTGGGTGTTTTTACTAATTATTGTATGATTCTCAGCTAGAAAAAAATGTCGTTTCAAACAACCTATCAAACATGACGTTCCAACAGCACCGGTTGCAGTACCCGTAACTATCGTTTTTTTGCTTTTGGATACACTGTCGCGGCCTAATGAGAAAGAATGGAACAATTATTAACTAGACTCGTTAACTTAGGAAAATCAGCGCCTAAACGCGCCTTCCTTATCATCTTTCTATGCCTCGCCTTATGTGATCTATTTTTAGTGCGTGATCTTACGTGGCTCATGGAAAACTGGACGGGAAAACGGTTTTGGGTCAACTACAGCTTCAGCCTCATCTCGTTGTTACTGCTCATGGTCATCCTTGCCCCGAGCAAAAACGGCAGTGTTCGTTCACTCTTTATGTTTTTTATACTCGGCACGCAGATCGCCCAACAATCTTATTTTGCGATCTATCGTAATTTTGTCACCGTCTTTGACCTACGCTTTGTTGCCGCTGACCCTTTATTAACCCTAGAGCTGTGGCTAGATAACGCCATTATTCTCAAACCGCTATTACTGCTTCTCATTGAGCTACCGCTGTTACTGTTGCTCTTCCGCCTAGAGCTCAAACCCAAACTATGGCTGAGAGCATGCAGTGTAGTGGTTGCCTCTCTCTTTTTTTTACTGGTATCGTTTAGCTGGTACGGTATCAGTAAATTTCAATTCAGTACTGTCGCTTATGCCGGCGTCTTTCCCAGCCTGATTGAACGAAACGCGTTTGAAGGCAAACTGGCTGACAAGCCGGTCTTAACACCACAGAAACCGGTCGAAGGCCTGCCCAATATCGTCTTTATCGTTGGCGAATCACTCACTTTAGACCATACCGGCATCGCCGGATATGAGCGGCAGACGACCCCTAAACTGCAGCAGATGATGGCAGCTAACGAGCTGATCCTGTATCGCAATGCCGTCAGTATCGGCACCCGTACATTAAGCTCTGTTCCTTATATGTTAACCGGACTACAAGGCATCGACCCCCACGGTTTAGTCTATAGCAGCCCCACTATTTTCAATTACGCCAAGGCGGCTGGGTATAAAACAGCATTAATCAGCGCCCAAGATTTCCAATGGCGTAACGTAGACCAAATCTTTGTTGATCAGGACTTAGACTTCTACCGTTCTGGCACCGATTTCAGCGCATCGGTTTCTGTGTCAGAAGGTGCCGACGATATGAAAGTACTCGAAGAGGGGATACTGCCTTATCTACAAACGGCTCTCGATAGAAAGTCTGAAGCCCCAATGCTATTAGTCGCGCAAATGAATGGTAGCCACTACCCTTACAGCAGCCATTCCCCCGACTATATCAAGCAGTTTCTACCGGAAAATAATCCTAACGGCATGAACGCTTATGATAATACCGTGCTCTACACTGACTTGTACCTTACCTCCTTGGTCAAAGCGGTGAGACAAAAAGACCCTAATGCCTGGGTCTTTTTCTCGTCAGATCACGGTCAAGATGTCTCACATAACAAGACATCCTTTAACGCGGGTTACGGCTCCGGTGTAATACACAATGCGCTCATGGTTTTCCCGCCTGCTGACGCAATCGACACCCTTAAAGCAAACGAAACAGCTCCCGTTAGCCAAGCTGATATTTTCGCCACTATCTTGAAATTAATGCAAATCCAGCCGGTCACGGAGATCAACGGCATCAACCTGATGAGTAAAATCGATCCAGCAAGGTTACGTGTGGTTTCCGCATATATGAAAACGCTTCACAACGAGCCCAATGCGGTACTTGTACTACCCGACCTCCGCTATATACATATTGATTTTGACCGACAGAGCGCCACCTTGCCCGACGGCAAAACCATACAGCCCTATCAAGAGCTCATGCCTGAATACCGGGCTATTTTCGATCGTCGTCTCACACCAACTCAGCACGGTGAGTTATAGATTATGTTTGTTCACGCTGCATTTACTTATCCAACCCTAGGGTGCCTAAAATGAAAACACTGATTATAGGGCCTTCATGGGTTGGCGATATGCTGATGAGTCAGTCGCTATACCGGCACCTAAAACAGCAAAACCCTGCCCGTGAGATTGACGTACTCGCCCCCAACTGGTGCCGCCCAGTATTAGCCCGAATGCCTGAAATAAACCAAGCTATCGAGATGCCAGTAGGCCATGGCAGCTTACAATGGGGACTAAGAAAGCAGATTGGCAAACAGTTGGCTCACGCGGGCTACGAGCAAGCGTTTGTACTACCTAATTCGTTAAAATCCGCCCTGATTCCATGGTTTGCTGATATTCCAACACGCACCGGCTGGCGGGGGGAAATGCGGTACGGTTTATTAAATGACCTGCGGGTCTTAAATAAAGACGCATTTCCGTTAATGGTTCAGCGTTACGTCGCATTATCACAGCCAGCTCAAGCGCCCGCATTAACGCTCGATGACATACTCTACCCCAGCCTCACCACTGACAGCACACAGCTAGCCAACGCATTGGCCCAGTTCACGTTAACAACAGATAACGCTATCGCATTTTGCCCCGGTGCAGAGTTTGGTCCAGCTAAACGCTGGCCTGATTATCACTATGCGGCCTTAGCTAAAAAGCTGATTGCCGACGGGTTACAGGTTTGGCTGTTCGGATCAGAAAAAGATAAAGAAACCTGCCAACATATCAAAAACCAGCTCACCGAGCAGGAACAGGGCCGTTGTCATAACTTAGCGGGGAGCACAAGCCTACCCCAAGCAATTGACCTGATTGCTCAGTGCCAAGCCGCGGTCAGTAACGACTCAGGCTTAATGCATATTGCCGCAGCGGTTGGCACGCCTCTCGTGGCACTTTACGGGCCCACGAGCCCAGGCTTTACACCGCCTTTATCACAGCACGCGGAGGTGATCCGTTTGATCGACGGTTTTCATAAGATAAGAAAAGGCGATGCCGATCAGGGGTATCACCAGAGCATGATCGACATCAGCCCAGAGATGACCTACACCGCATTACAAAAGTGGCTCGCAGCATGAAAGTACTGATCGTTAAAACCTCATCCATGGGCGATGTTATTCATACCCTGCCCGCCTTAACTGATGCGGCAGCGGCATACCCTGATATTCGCTTTGACTGGGTTGTTGAGGAGGGGTTTCAAGAGATCCCTCACTGGCACCCCCATGTTGACAAGGTTATTCCCGTTGCAATTAGGCGGTGGCGTAAAAACATTATTCGAACCTTAAAAAACGATGAGTGGTCTGCTTATAAATCGCAGCTACAAGCGCACAGCTATGATTGTGTCATCGATGCCCAAGGGTTATTAAAAAGTGCACTTTTAGTCTCAAGGCTAGCCCGAGGCCCCCGTTATGGTTTAGATAAGCACTCAGCCAAAGAACCCCTTGCCGCCCGTTTTTATGACCACCCCATTCATGTCCGTAAAAATCTACATGCGGTAGAGCGTATTCGCCAACTTTTTGCCGCCGCACTTAATTATCCCTATCCCGAACAGCTTGGTGACTTTGCTATACGGCAGCATTTTATATCCGCAGCGCCAGCGGTAGCGCCCTATTTAGTCTTCCAACACAGTACCACCCGTTTTGATAAACATTGGCCTGAAACCTATTGGATTTCGCTTATTGAGAAAGCCGCAACGGCAGGTTGGAGCATCAAGCTCCCTTGGGGTAGCCCTACCGAAAAGGAGCGTGCCGAACGTTTAGCGCAGACTCACCCCCAGGTAGACGTTTTGCCTAAGCTCAGCCTCTCTGAGGTCGCCCATGTCCTTGTAAACGCCACCGCGTGTGTCTCGGTCGATACGGGCTTATCCCACCTTGCTGCCGCACTAGATACGCCCAACTTGATACTCTTTGGCCCGACAGACCCCGGCTTAGTCGGTGGTTACGGTAAAAACCAACAATGCTTAGAGGCGAAAGATTATTCAGACAGCACTCACCTTGTTGAGCCAGCAATTTTTGCTCCTCTCACACCCGAGATTGTATGGAGCAAGCTACAGGAGATGATTTAACCCTGTACGGATACTGATCTTAGTCACTCTATTCCCTTGATGCATTTGCGGTTAAGCGAATACCCACTAGCATTAAATTAGGGGAGTCCCTAATTATGCGAATAGAGTAAACACCTTATGTTCACATCACTACTAGAGCGCCGCGATCAAGCCGACGTGGAGCAGCTCTCAGATGAAATAAAAAGCGCCCTGGCTGACCACCATCGTTGGATGCATAAAGTCAGCTTAGCCGTTGCGGCACGTAGACCGATGAAAGATCGCTCATTCATCGCAACCGATGCGCATCAATATTGCTACTTTGGTCAGTGGCTACGCACGCTATTAGCTGATGAACGCTTTCAAACCCGCGCTTTTGAAAAAATAGATCAGTTACATAAAGAGCTGCACGATACCGCGCGAGTACTGCTTTTATCACTTGAGCAAACGCAGCAGTTTGATGAAGCGAAATACGATACGTTTCTGAAGATCCAGCACACCTTCTTTAATTGTGTACTGTCTATGTTGGAGTTTTCAGTTATTAGTAAATACCAATTTGACCCCACCACTAAGTTGCTTAACCGACGAAGCGCAAACATGCTACTGGCCCATGAGAAGGTACGTCTGCAACAGCGGGCGAACCATGCATCCTGCTGCATCGCCTTAGGTGATATAGACAAGTTCAAAGCCGTCAATGACACTCATGGACACGATCTCGGCGATCTCGTGTTAGAACATGTCGCCTGCATCTTTAAGGCAACCATCAGAAAGCATGATTCTGTCGCGCGCTTTGGCGGGGAGGAGTTCCTTTTCATCATGCCCGGTTTGGATTTAACAGGCACAGAAAAAGTGATCGAACGGGTACGGGAAGAGCTCGCTAGCACCCCTTATATACATAAAGGGCAAGCGCTCACCATCACCGCATCCTTTGGCGTGACCCAACTAACACCAGACGATGACATAAAAGACGCCGTAAAACGGGCGGATATTGCGCTATATACTGCCAAAGATGAGGGACGTAATCGAACCGTTTGCCTAAGTGCAACGGAGGCGCACTAATAAAAAAACCAACCATGCAGAGTCAATACGCAAACAGATAGAAGCGTGTTTATTAACGGTCGTAAAAGGAAAAGGATTAAGCGGAGGGAGAAAATGGTGCCGGCACGAGGAGTCGAACCCCGGACCTACTGATTACAAGTCAGTTGCTCTACCAACTGAGCTATACCGGCACTGAGGACGCGAATCTTAGGGATTTTTGATCGACGAATCAACCCCCTTTTTTTAAAAAATTCATTTTTCTTCTAAATCACTGAACCAAGCCCCCCAAATAATGCGATTCCCCCTTAAAAACCGCTGAACAAAACGGGGGATAAAATCAAATTGAACGATCGTTAATTTATTGAGGAAATTCATATTGGAAACCGTTATGATGACGATGAACTTAACATAGATTCTTGGTCACAAGTTTCTTGTATCGCTCTACCTTGTAAACCAAAGAGCTCACTTTGTTTGGAGAACAATAATAATGCGTGCTTATCAAGTAACAACGGCTGATGGTATTGATGCAGTCAAACAAGTAGAAATAGACACACCTACACCCGCTGCTGATGAAATCCTTGTCAAAATGAAAGCCTGCTCACTTAACTACCGTGACATGCTGATCACGATGGGAGGCTATGTAAGAAATGATATACGCCCCATCACTCCCTTATCAGATGGCGCAGGCGAAGTGGTTAGCGTTGGCGCCTCAGTCACCGACTTTAAACCAGGGGATCGCGTTATCGGTAACTTTTTCCAAGCATGGAAAGAGGGCAAAATTGATGATGCAGGGCTTAACTCTGCGATGGGTGGCAGCATCGATGGCGTCTTAGCGGATTACTTTATTCTAAAAGCCGACTGCACCGTAAAAATACCTGATTACCTCTCTTATGCCGAAGCGGCCACGTTACCTTGTGCCGCAACGACCGCATGGCACGCCCTCGTTTCCGTTGGGGAACTAAAGGCCGGTGATACCATTCTGCTCCTTGGTACAGGCGGTGTGTCTATCTTTGGTTTACAGATTGCTAAAGCCCTTGGCGCCACGGTTATTATTACCTCATCAAGTGATGAGAAATTAGCCCGCGCGCGTGAATTAGGTGCAGACCACACGGTCAACTACAAAACTCACCCTGATTGGGAAGAAGAAGTACTAAAAATAACGAACGGCAACGGGGTGGATAATGTATTGGAAGTTGGGGGTGCAGGCACGTTTGAAAAATCTTCAGCCTGTGTTAAACCTAATGGAACCGTCTCGCTAATCGGTATTCTTTCTGGTTTAGAAAGTCCTTCTATAAGCTTAATGACCATTTTTAACCTAATACGCATTCAAGGTATTTATGTAGGTAGTACCGAGATGCTTAAACAGCTTATCGCTACGATGGAAGCTCATCAAATTCACCCTCAAATTGATAAGTCATTCCCTTACTCACAATCAATAGACGCTTACCAATGGATGGCGCAAGCTAAACATTTCGGCAAAGTTGTCATTGAAAGCGAAGATTAATGAGTTCGCTATGGGGGAACTCAAATAGATGAGATCCCCCATCTTATTACGCTTAACCTTTGACCGACGAACGCTTTAATAGGTACGAATGGAACAAGTGATAAACAATAGGCACCAGCAGCAAACTAACCAGCATAGAAAAACTTAATCCCCATACCACCGTAACCGCCAGCGGTTGCAGCATCTCAGCCCCATCGCCCCAACCTAAGGCCAACGGCAACATACCAACAACCGTACTTAAGGTCGTCATTAAAATGGGCCGTAAGCGCAAACGCGCAGCCGTAATAATCGCCTCAGATAGCCCCGCGCCTCGACCACGCTCTAGCTCAATGTATTCCACCATTAAAATGGCATTGTTCACTACAATCCCGACTAACATGATCATACCGAGCCAAACCGGCATAGAGAGCGGCAGAGATAAGGTATAGATACCTAAAGCGACCCCCACCGAGGCAAAAGGCACACTTAAGATAATAATAAGCGGATTGAGTAATGACTCATACTGAATCGCCATCACCACAAAGACCAAAAAGAGCGCGAGCAACAATAAGATATCGGTCAGTGCTTTCTGCGCTTCTAACGCCTGTTTCGAGCCGCCATCATACAGCGTATAACCTGGCGGGAGATTAATCTCCTCTCGTAATGCATCCAACGCTTGGACCGCCTCTCCTAAGGTCGCGTTGCCCGTCAACGATGCCGTGACTTCAACAATACGCATCTGGTTATCACGCTTAATGGTTGCGGGGGTTTCTAGCAGTTCAATATCCGCAACGGTGCCTAAATAAACCGGGGGCGACTCCTCTGACGCAGGAAACAGAATGATAGATTCTAAGTCTTGCGGCGAGATGATCTCCGTTTGAGCGAGGCGCAGGCGAATATCATAGGTCCGATCGCCATCAAGAAAATCACTTACCACGGTCCCCTGCAAAGCGATCTGTGCGGCTTGGGTTAAATCTTGTAGATTTAACCCAAGTTGCGCGGCCCGTTTACGGTCTAAAGTAATAGCGATTTCAAACTGCTCATCTTCTGCGGAATGGGTAATATTACTCAAGCCCTTAATACGGCTCATTTTCTGACTAATATCATCAGCGACCAGCTTTAACTGCTCATTATCCTCTCCCTGAATACGTAAGCTCAGGTCATCATCGCCGCGGTTGGTCCTAATGCCTCGAATACCTCGCTGAGACATATTCACCTTGAAGCCGGCCAATTTAAGATCGCTAATCTGCTTGTTCATTCGTGCCATCCACTCATCGCTACTCGCCGAGCGTTCGGACAGGGGTTTAAGCTGGGCAATGATGGTACTGCGACTAGGCGTTTCCCGTTGGGTTCGCCCAAATACAGAGCCGCCCACAAGCGTAAAGACGGTATCTATTTCAGGCTGTTGCGCAAACAGGTTTTCAATCTGTTGTGTTTTCTCATCCATCTCATCCAACGAAATACCAATATCTGCTGACACGATCACCCGAATACGGCCATCATCCAGCTGCGGCAAAAAGATCTGCTTACCACTCATAAATACCGGCACACTGGCCCCTAAACTGATAATAAACAACACAACAGTCAGCCAGCGTAGGTGAAGTACTTTTGAGATAAGCACCGAATAATATTCCTGTAGCCGCTCCACCCCTTGGTCAACTATTTTGCGCAACCAGTTGGTGTTCAAACTGGTTACTTTTGCCGCATAAGCAGGGACGAGCGTCAGCGCAATAATCATGGAGGCAAAAATAGCCGCCGATATAGTGAAAATCAGCTCTCGGAATAACAGTCCGGTTAACCCACCCACAAAGAGGAAGGGCAATATGGCTGATAAATTGGTGGAGGTAGACGCAATAATGGCACCATTAACCTCAGTGGCAGCATCAGACGCCGCGTCTTCCGGCGTCTCATGATCACACTGGTGTCGGTAGATGTTTTCCAACATCACAATAGTATTATCAACCAGCATCCCAACCCCTAAGGCTAAGCCGCCCAACGTCATCACGTTTAACGTTAAACCACCCAACCCCATCAATACGCAGGTAAACATAATTGCGATCGGGATCGCACTACCAATAATTAAAGTACGACGCAGGTTCCCCAGGAATATATACACCACCGCCATCGCCAGTAACGCACCGCTAATCGCCGCTAAACTGGCATTTTTTAAGGATTGAAGAATATAAACAGACTGGTCAGACACCGTAGTTACACTGACATCTTCCGGTAGAATTTTCTGCTCTTTAAGCCAATTCAATCGCGTTTGAACAACCTCAACCACCGAGGTTGTGTTGGCCGTCGGCTGCTTCTGGATCGACAATTTAATACCGCCAATACCGTCCGCCCGTACTTTGATACGCTCATCTTCATGGGTATCTAGCACCTCGGCTATATCGCTGAGATACACTGTGTTACCCGCATGCTGCGTCACGGGGAGCTGCCTTATATCTTCGATGCTTTGCAGACGGCCACTAATACGGCCTGTAATCTCATGGGCGGGCATCTGTAATCGCCCAATCGGCTCATCACTATTGGAGCTTTGTAAGGTATCAATAACATCGTTATAACTCAGGCCTAACCCTGCCAAACGACTTTGATCAGGGATAATCTGGATCTCTCTTTCTAGCCCCCCACCCACTTCTGCGGCCGCCACGCCCGGTAAGTTAAGAAACCATTTAGCAAACACATCATCAACCCAACGGCGCAGCTCTACCCCATCACGGTATTGGGAGCTAATAACGAACTCCATCACAGGAATTTGCGCAGGATCGAGTTTAAAAATAACCGGAGGATCGATACTGTCAGGAAGGAAACGCTTTGCGCGGTCTAATCGTGTACTGGCATCACGTAATGCGATATCAATATCTTTACCGTAATCGAACGCCAGATCTACAGTGGAAAGCCCTCGCGTCGTATTAGATTGCACACTGATCGCATCTTCTGTGATCGCCAATTGCTCTTCCAACTGCCGCGTCACTTTATCTTCCATCACTGACACTGGCACACCGCTATCAATAATACGCACCCGCACTTCGGGATAAATAATATTGGGCAGCAGATCAATCGCTAACCGGCTTAAGGTAAACAGGCCTAACACGATAACAGCGGCGGCGATCATACTTACGCCAACCGGATGGCGAATAGACCAACTGGCAATACTTTTGCGATTAACCTTCATGGGGTGCCACTGAATTAGCATGATCATTGAATTCTACAGGCGCCGAATCCCCATCAATCACCCGCACCTGAGTGTCATTATGTAGATTGGTATAGCCTCGGGTTACCACCCGTTCGCCCTCTTCAATCCCGCCCAGGATTTCAATCTGTTCACCAATTTTCAATCCGCTTACGACAAAGCGAATATCGGCACGATTGTCCTCACCAATAATGTAAACATATTCACCTTTAGAGGAGCGCCTCAAGGCAGAAAAAGGGATAAGTAAACGAATTGCTTCTTGAGTTTTTAGCTTAACCCGCGCTAACTGCCCCGGCATGGCCCCTTGAGGTACTGGCGACAACGCAATCTCAACAATACCTGTGCGCGTAACCGGATCTAACGTGGGATAGATACGGGTAATTTTCCCTTTAACTGTCGATGCTTCAGGGTCTTGAATACCCGCTAAAGCATCAATCGTCATAGACACATCATCCCCTAGGTGCAGCTTATTAATCAGCAAAGCCGACACATTCAACTCGGTAATCAACGAACTCTGATCCGAGATCGTTAATAGATGGTTATAACGCTCAACAATATTGCCCTGTTCAGTTAAACGCTCGCTAATCACCCCATCAATCGGTGCTTTTATTTGGGTGTAATCCAACCGAGTAGCCAAGAGTTGTTCATCCGCTTGCGCGACGGCTAACTCAGTTTCAACCCGCGTTAATTCGACCTCGGCCGCCAATTTCCGCTTGGCTAACCCACGAATACGTTTTAAATCTTTTTCCGCTTTGCTCCGCAATGCTTGGGCGCGCTTGAACTGGGCATGAAGCAAGCGATCATCAAGGCGCGCAACCACATCGCCCGCCTTAACCTGATCCCCTTCATAGAAAGGTAAAAAGGTAATACGCCCCTCCTCCTGACTATAAATATGAATATCTTGATGCGCACGCAGCGTGCCCGTTCGCTCACGTTCAATCGACGTGCTTGCATTGAGCGCCGAAACCGTCTGTACAAGATGCTCTGGCTTTTTCTTTGTCTGATTCGCTTCAGGTTCAGAACAAGCACTTAACATGATGCAAAAGAAAACAGCACTTATCAGTAATAAAGGGTTACGCAACATCAAAACATACCTAATAAACACGCGACTAATTATTGGGTTTCATTCTAGAAGCTTAAAAATTCTAGGTCTATCCACCAAGCTAGGTTTTACTGCGCTTATATAAACCTTATGGGAATAATGCCCACAAACAAAACACAGGTCCATCATTGCAGCGGCCCACCCTTTACACCTAAAAAGACCATCAAAAGGATATGGCGCACTCTGTGAACTAAACACCCCTCACTATCAGGAATCACATGCTACATAAGTAGTAATATACTAGATATAAGCTTGCACAAAATTAAATAAGGACTATGGTATTACGAAATGCTACTTAAGAGTTGATTGTATATGATTAGCTATAGTCACAAAGTAAGTGATAAAGACGCTACACCGCCCGAAAGCACACTTACTTCAAGACCGCAGAACCGAGCAAATTTCCGTTGCTCACAAAACCTTAAAGACGCGCTTGAGCGTTCTGAAGAGTTACTCCACAAAGCAGAAGCGCTACAAAAAGAGTTTGGCAAAAAAAGCGCCAAGCCTTAATCCATAATAAAGAAGCAAAACGTCCGCCCCTCCACACAACACAGGTAAACCCTCTAGGGTTTACAATAGACCGCCGGCACCGATTAACGTTCCCGCCCCTCAATGACGGCTCCTCCCTTTAGCAACCTATACGCCGCCCATATAGTCCTTCTGCTCGTATCCGTTTTATGCTTAATAAGGGCACACTTCCGACCTTTGACCTATCTTATATACCCTAAGAGAGACGGTAGAATAAAACAGACAAGGCATCGTTTACTGTCTAATGATTTATTCAGCTCGCTGGACCGCCGACACAACGGCCAAGACAACCAGCAACGCGAAATGGGAACTCACCATGATACTCAGCACGCCGTATTTAAAGCACCGTATTTTCGCCTTCATGCTAGCGATCACCACCACGCCTATCGCATTCGCTGATTCGATCTCATGCATTGAGAAATACGCACGTTTCACTGACGCCCAAATCCGTTGGCAAAATGACAGCGCAACGATTGCCACCCAATTACTGCCCAAACATGAAAAACGCATCACCTTTTACCGCGACACACAACTCATCGCGATTGAACGACGCCGATTAGCCGTCACTTTAGTCATGGAACATTTCCCTGAAAAGCTAAGTACTTGGGGAAGCCTTAATCAGTGGTTAGACCTAACACCCGCGCTCGAAAAGCAACTCAGTGACATTAGCCCCCGCTTTCGCGATCTATCCAATCAGTACAGGGAAAAAATTTCGCAACCAACACCCGACGCTACAGACACATTCCAGCAAACCTATAGAAAAACCGTGCTCGCGGATGGGGACTTTACTCAGCTTATGCAAACGTTCAACCTCGCATCGAGAGAGATCAACTCACTCCACTGCGAATAAGCGTAATAGATTCGCCCGAGCACTGATCTAGCTATGTCTCATGGCAGAGCCTAAGCACAACAACTCATTTTGCATTTTCGAATGCGTAATCACTGCACACCCTCTCGTGCTACGAACTTCGATGATAAAGTTATGCCTCTCAATAGAGCGCCCGTGTTTATAAACCTGACTGTTTACACTCAGGTTTAACCCTATTGAAATTAAGATATGATGAAAGAATATTGATAAAAAAGACTTAAGGAAGAGCTAAGTAATGAGTAAACCATTATCTACATCCGCACTTGCCAAACTCAGGGGAATACCGGGAAAGGAGTTATTTTCGCAATTGGAGGCCTGTGGATTTATCCAACGTAAAGGTAATGAATGGGTATTACTTCCCGCAGGTGAAAAAGCGGGTGGCCAATATGTGGACCATACAAAGTACGGGAAATATATCACGTGGCCCGACGATCTCTCACTCCAATGTGCCGACAAAACACCCGGCAGCCCTAGCGCTCAAAAATTGGTTACTGCCACAATTATAGGTAAAGCATTCAATCTATCAGCAAACCGCATGAACTCCATTTTATCGGAGCTGGGTTGGATCAATAAAGCACTAAAAGGCTGGACCATTACGCCTTCTGGGGCATCAGCCGGTGGCGAGCAGAAAGAAGATTTCCGCTCAGGTATACCTTATGTGGTTTGGCCTAACGCGATCACCGAAAACAAAGCATTAAAAACCACCATTAGTGAAGTGCAGGGCGAAAGCGCATCTGAAGAAGCAAAACCAGAGACAAATGACTGCTCAAACTTCAGAGATAAGTTTGAAGCAAAGCTACGTACGACCGATGGTCATTACGTACGTTCTAAGGCCGAAATGTTAATTGATAACTGGCTATATATGGCTGAAATTGTTCATGCATATGAGCGTAAGTTACCCATAGAAGAGGAAGTTTATTGCGATTTTTATATCCCCACCGGAAAAGTGTACATTGAGTATTGGGGTTACGAAAATGATTCGAAATACCTTCACAGGAAAGCCCAAAAACAAGCGATATATGCACGTTATGGTTTTAAGCTCATTGAGCTTGAGGACGCAGATGTCCAGAATTTGGACGATGTTCTACCACGCTTACTATTAAAACACGGCGTACAGTCTTATTAAGGCGGCCCCCTCTATCGTGAGCAATCGGTATCAACAGTAAAACAAAGCAACGCTTATAGATTAGTGTTGCTTTGTTTTACTGCCCATCGCCCTAAAGCATAGCAGCTAGGCTTGTTTCACAGACCGATGTCTTAGATAGCCTGCGACAGACAAGCTCCCCCACAGCACCTCCATCAGAAACACCGGCCAATTCTCATCTAAATAGAGTTGTGGCAGAAGAATAAACGCAGCGTAGGCTGTAAATAAGAAATAACCTTGTTGTGAGAGCTTCTGGGCTGAAAAACGCCAATACGATAGACAAAACGCAATAACCGAGCTCCACGCTAGAATATACAGCCCTACATTTCCCCACACTAAAAGCCCAGCGATACCCGCACAAAACACAGCCGCCACCAATAACGCAAGATAGCGGTTGGTCAGTAACAAACTCGGTAATTGGAAGCGCGCTAACGCTGCAATACTAATCAGCGCCCAAAACCCATTAATAAATACCGGCTGCCATGAGGCGAGCATGATCGAGGACGCCACAATGAGCAGGGCCGCACTCAGGTTTACAATATAGTACCCCTGTTTAGGGCTGCGTTTTAATATAGAGATCCAACCATGGGCCACTATATATAACACCACCCCAGCCCAACCTAAAACCTGCTCAAGCACTAATCGACCTCTAAATGCATATTACGTACATGCAACTCTCGTCCTGCATGGGGACCATTAACAATCCGCACCTTCGAGTAGTTCATCATGCCATCAAAGATCTTCTCTGTTTTATGCGGTTTTAAAACCACATCATCCCAACCCAGTACGATGGCGCGACTCCCTTGCGGAATCATATAAAACCGTTTTTCTCCCGCCTCGGTTAACTCAAACCCGGTGACAACAGGAAACCCTTCAGTAAGAACAAGTCTGACATAGCCACTACCGCCACCTAACTTAGGGGTACTCAATACCTGTTCGATCATACCCTTCTCTTTGAGGAGAGCTAAGGCGGCATTAAATTTAGCGATAAACGCCTCACCCTCTGGGGTTTTAGGCGCGATCAGGTGAATCCCATCGTTAGATCGATAACGGGGCAACACTTTAAATTCATGGATACGATGGGGGTAATATTCTTGTATCAAGTGACGCGCGACCTCAACACTAATCGGCAGTAGATCAATCTCACCATTGACCAAAGCCGTCAGCGCCATGACTTCACTACTAAAAACGGTGGCATCATCTAGGAGAAAAGCGAGTTTTTCACCGTAACTATATCCGGCTACTCGGCCGACCTTTAGCTGACTTAAATTGGTTAAATCCGGGGCGATTTGCTGACTCTGTGTTGAATAAAAAACCCCATTTTCTACCTTCATTAATGGATCAGAATATAAGACCTCTTTTGCCCGCGCAGCGGTCCAGAAGTAGGGAAAATTGGCATTGATGCCGCTTTTTACCACCTGTTGATAACTAAAATAATAATCAAGTTCCTGCCACACGGGTGACAGCTCCATCTGGTTGTAAACCATCTGCACAATCCGTGATGCGGTGCCTAGCTCGGCATCTGGTGCATTCACATAAGGTGGCCAATATGCGGTATACACCTCAGCATCGGTAAACGGTTTTGCCTGAACAGGTGACATTAAAACCAGAAGGCTAACCGCGCACGCGCACCAAAAACTAGCGGCTTTTGGCATACCAGTAACCTCCTAATAACGAGAGAATCGTCACACAACTGAGCAGCAGTAAATTATCGGTTTCCCAGCTCGCGATTTCGATCAGAAAGCTAGAAGGCTCTACATCACGGTAGCCCAAGGTGGCATTCGAGGTATAGGCACGGCTATATTGGGAAAGGGACACGGCAAGGTCAAATAAACTAATGAACCCGATCCCCACCAAAATCAGGTCCGTATAAAACGTACTCTTTTCTGAACGTGAGGTATGAATATCTTTAAGGCGACCTCCACACGTCTCTAATAGACGCTGGGAGTTTTCCGTTAACTTATCAAAATCCCAACCGGACAGGATCTGTTCAAGCAACTGTTTTTTATCCCGTTTAAGGTACTTCAAACTCTCTTGATAAGAGCAGCTATGCATACGCGTGATAGCACGAATACCATCTAATGTTTGCTCTGCGTTATGTGTATTGTTTTCAAGATACGCATCAGAAATAGCACGGTAGAGGTGTGTATTGCATACATCCTGCACCGCATAGACATACTGCGCTAAACACATCGCTTCTAACATATGCTCTAACTCATGTGCGTGCTCTTCCACTAACACATAGTGCAACCAAGATAATGCATGGTTTTTTTCACCGCGGATGATCTCAGCCGCATCCTCAGGGCGAGGGGTATCGCTGAGCCATTCGGTAATTTTAGCTTGATAAGTCCCAACCTCATGCCGATCAAGCCGGAGAAAACTTGAACTCCACAGCTGCTCCACCTCCGCTTTACCAGCAAAGGGGATGTTCATATCGGTAAACCCTGTGAACTTACCCACAGGCTCTAAATAAGCAGGGGCGACAGTACCGGGAAGACGATTAAGCAGAGGGTAGAGGGTGTCCCGATAAAAACTATCGATTAGCTCCGTCGTTGTCGCATGAAGGTATGCATCTAACTGTGTATCGTAATCCGCCTCGTCTAGTTCAAAACAGATCGAGACAATACTCATACAGTTACTGTAAACCTGCACATCCAGTTGGGCCTGCAGGTCAGGATAATCCTGTGATAGTCGAAATAAACAGAGGGTATTTCGGTCATCTTCATTGATTTTTTCGTAGGCTTTGTCGTTACGAAACTGTTGTACTCTAATCAATGGAGCGGCTTGAGACAGGTTATCAAGAAACGCTTTATAACCCATACTTTGCTCATTCACACCGACCTTTAAATTAAGGTGGCTTCGAATTGGAGTCAGGGTAATCAACTGCATCGGACGTCCTTCATATTTGGCGTATTCTAAAGAGCATTGGCTTTCACTAGCCACGCAAATTAACCGACCAGCAACGGTTTATACGGACCCATCGCTAGACGCTAACCCTAAGGGGTTTACTATAATACAGACTCCCCCGCACATGCGGATGATAAATGGAATTAATACGAATTTTTCAGTTTTTACCGGGGGGTTTGATGACACCGTAGCTAGGGGCGAAGAAACTAATATTGTTTTTACCTAAGTGCTTAGCGCCATACATGGCGATATCCGCATTATTGATAAGATCAACAGCGTTATCGCCATCGGTTGGGAACATAGCAATACCGATAGACGCGCCAATATGAAGCGATTCGCCATACACGTCTATAGGCTCATTAATCGAATTAATAATTCGGTTAGCAACATACTCAATCTCCGCTTTACCTTGCGGGTTATTAAGAATAAACATAAATTCGTCCCCCCCTACCCGCGCAACGGTATCGGATTCCCGCACCAATGCTAACAGCCGCTTAGCCACCTCTTTGAGTAACTCATCGCCGACGTTATGACCAAACCGGTCGTTAACCGCTTTGAATCCATCAAGATCAAGAAACATAAGTGCTAAATTACAGGGCTTACGATCAGAGTCGATGAGCTTTTGGTTAACACGGTCCATTAATAGGGTACGGTTTGGTAGGTCCGTTAAGGCATCATGAAAAGCCAAGTGCTTTAAATGCTCATCTTTACGCCTCAGTGCCGTAATGTCATTAAAGACCGACACATAACGGACAGGCTCACCCTCAAGGTCACGCACCATGCTAATGGTCATACGCTCAAGGTAAAGATCGCCATCTTTACGCCGGTTCCATATTTCACCACTCCAGCGGTTGTTCGTCGTAATCTCATCCCACATCGCCACATAAAAATCTTGATCATGTCGATTGGACTGGAGTATACGCGGGGTCTGCCCCACCGCATCTTCGGCGCTATAACCGGTTATCTCAGTAAACGCGGGATTAACCGATAAAATAATGCCGTCGGTATCGGTAATCAGCACGCCATCTAGGGTGTTTTCGAAAACGCAGGCCGCTAATTTAAGCCGCTCTTGCGTTTCCTTCAGCACTGTCACTTCATTCGCTAAAATCGAAAAGCCTTTGACTGAGCCATCCGAATCAAAATCGGGAATGTAATGGCCAATGATATGCCCTTCACTGCCATCTATTTTGCTCAAGGTTCGTTCAAATCGTTGCGGTTCTCCCGACAGTACTTGGCGGATATACGGCTCATTCATAGAGAACAGCTCCTCATCCACCAAATCCTGGAAGGCGATACCTACAATGTCGTTGGGCTCCTTATCGAACCACTCTTGATACGCAGGGTTAGCGTAAAGGCAGCGTAAATCCTTCCCCCAGTAACCGATCATGCTCGGTGAAGCATCAATAATAGAGCGAACAAACAGCTCCCGTTCGACGCTTGATGCCCCGTCAAGTTGAACCTGTTTAAGCGTTTCACGGGTAGAGCGCAAAGCGCCAATAACGTATGAGAGGACGCCGCCCAGAATGACAAACAGAGCCATTTCAAGCAGGTCGAATTGAGTTTCAACATTAGTCTCAAGCGCAGGGACGTCAGCGAACTGAGGCCACCAACCGACAACCATAAGACAGGCCAGAGCCGTGGCCAACACACCCGCATAAACGCCAGCATAGAGCGCTGCAGCAATGACCGCAGGGTAGAATGTAAGCCAAATAAGTTCGGATCCAAGCGCTTGTAAAAACCATACTCTTATACCGGCCGCTAAACCAACAACGATAAGTGCAGTGATAAAAACCTTAATGACACTTGGTCCTTTTTCTATGATGACATTCATCTATTATGTTTGGGCATGGTATCTGTTTTTCCAGTTCCAATAGAGAGCTGTATAGATGGAATGGAGGGGGGAGAAGTTTACGCTGTTTCCGGACGTTATAATATTGTTCGCGCGTGATGTATTACTGTTTCGCTTTAATTAGGCGTACATCAAGACACTAACGTCCAAACTCCCATAGCAAGCATTCCACGTTTTATAAGCCTAGCAGACTTCCGTGTAAATGGTATGACTTACACGCAAGGATTATAGCCTATCTATAGGGCGAGGCTTTAAGGTGCGTTAGTTAACACCCCACCACGATAAACAAAGGGGATCTCGGCAACATAAACACAGCGCTACAAAGCCTCCCTCGGCAAAGTAACTGTAAATATAAATTGACCTAGATACTGAAGCACTGTAGAGTGATCTTTCGTAAGACGCTTTATTCTATATTTATGCACCTCATTTCGATACCTTTCTAAGTCCCTCGTCCTGTTTTCATATTTACAAAGTAAAAACTCCTGCATTCATCTGCCTAATTTCTGGCGGACTTTATATTTCCGAAAATAGGATACAAAACATTATGTCTACTACAACAACTGGCACAGTAAAATGGTTTAATGACGAGAAAGGCTTTGGCTTTATCGAACAAAAATCAGGTGCTGATGTTTTTGCTCATTTCAGCGCGATTGCTGGTGACGGTTTCAAAAGCTTGCAAGAAGGCCAACAAGTTGAGTTCACTGTAACTCAAGGTCAGAAAGGCCCTCAAGCTGAAAACATCCGTCCGTTATAAGTCACTATTGAGTTAAATCAATTTTGACAGTCAAGAGCATGGACTAATCCGTGCTCTTTCTAAATTTCACTTCGCTACACCCTATCCATCCTCTATTTTTCCGACCCGGCTATCCGTTCCTCTTAGGCTGTTATTAATACGCCCGATGAATCAGCCTTGATAAATAGCGCGCTAAACCTACGTTTACATGATACGGGGCTTCCGAAGCATACTGAGTTACAACTATGTTAGAAAATCTAAATGGGGATCTATGTGTATCCCGCTTCGCTGGTAAAGAGCATGACCTTTGGGCATGTTATGAGCCACTAAAAACACAAGAAAACACGAAACGTCAAACGTGGAAACGTTTAACGGGATTGCTATCGATCTCTGAGATGCATAGCTATCTAGAAAGAAATTATCACTGCAGCACCATTACCGATAAATATGCGTCAATCTCAACCCGGCCACAGTAGTCCATACGACTGGCCGCCGGCTCTTTTACCTCGACTACACCCTCGATAGCGATCCTGACCCTGTTAGTTGATCGAACCTTGGTATTACAACAGCACGCCACCACATTGCGACAAAGCGTCATGCGTCAATAGCCCCCCGACCCATTTAATAGGATCAGGGGCGAACGCACTTAAGACTCCTGTCTTGTCGGGGCGATAACAATCTCCCTAATACATACATTCTGCGGTTGCTGATAAGCAAAGAGTGCCGATGCAGATACATCTTCCGGCCTTATCGCGCCACCTATTGCCCCTTTCCAATCTTGATAAGCATCAATAACGTCCTGCGACGTTGTGTGCGACAGCAATTCTGTCTCTACTGCTCTAGGCGCAAGCGTAATAACACGCACACCGGTATCAGCAAGCTCTTCACGTAAATGCTCACTGATCGCATCCACCGCAAATTGAGTACCGCAATACGCCGCATGATTAGGAAAGGTTTTTCGTCCAGCAACAAAACTCACATTAATGATCGTTCCGCACTGCCTTTCTTTCATACCCCTAGCACTAGATGAACACCATTCAACAGTCCTAACACGTTCTCATCTGCTTCCATTCAGCCGGATCCAGACGGTCCATCTGACCTAACAACATACAACCCGCATCATTTATACCTAGCAAGCAACACCGCTTGGTCACCTACATATGGAAAGATATACAAAAAAACTAATGTAGATATATTTCATATATAAACTGTATTAATTCACACTCTTCTACAATACTTCCTAAATGATACTAAAAAATCCGACATCTAATAGTCTCCACATGGATGACGCCCCTGAACGCCTGTTCGAGATGGTGTTTAATCAACAGTTTCAATTTATGGCTATTTTGTCGCCAGATGGACGTGTACTTAAAATCAACCAGTTAGCCCTTACTCAGCAAGGCGCTAAACGCGAAGACTATGTAGGGAAGTTATTCTGGGAGTCTCCCGCATGGCGCAACTTGCCAGAGTGGAAAAAAATTTGGAAGCAACGCTTACTACAAGCGGCATCTCAACGGACACCGGTCAAAACAGAAGATACTTATCATGTAAACGGTAGTTTGCGCTATGCCGAAGCAGCCACCACCGCACTCTACCAATCGGATAACGGCCCTTTAGTTGGCTATATTATACAAGCCACTGATGTCACTGAGCGCCGCCTTGCCGAAAAACAAAAAGAGATAACCCAAAAGCGCCTTAATTTTGTGCTGGAACAGAGCCACACCGGCAGCTGGGAGCTCAACCTTTTAGAAAATAGCGCGTATCGTTCACCCCAACATGACCAAATATTTGGCTACGATAAGCCACTGTCTCACTGGAACTATGAGGTTTTTCTGGAACATGTTCTGCCTGAAGACCGACAGGAGGTAGATCAAAAATTCAAATATTCCATAAAAAGCAAAACTGACTGGGATTTTGAGTGCCGCATTAAGCGCAAAGATGGTGAGATACGCTGGATATGGGGATCTGGCAGCCACCAACTCGATAGCTTTGGCGAAATCAGTAGCATGGTAGGCATTGTACAAGACATTACTAAACGCAAGCAGTTTGAGGCGGATAAACTGCACTATGCGGCGGAATTAAAAAGCCTATTTCAGGCCCTCCCTGACATCTATTTTCAGCTTAAATCTGATGGTACGATTTTATCGGTTCAAGCCTATAATCAGCGTCAACTGTATATGGAGCCTAAATCATTTTTGGGCAAGAAGATGCAAGATATTTTACCGCCAGAGCTAGGCGCGCTCTTCCAAGACAAGCTCTTGCAGCTCGAACGTACTCAAACCATGCAGATTTTCACCTATACATTGGAGATAGCAGGCGAACTACGGCACTTTGATGCCCGCTTAAATCAAATGTCGATAGAAGATGAGCTGGTCTGTGTTGTACGCGACGTCACCGAAATGAAAAAAACGGAAAAAGATCTCTACCATTTAGCCCATCACGATCTCCTCACCGGCCTACCCAACCGATTACTGTTAAACGAGTATATCGACCACGCCATTAAACGGGCTAAACGTAGAAAATCGCTGGTGGCCGTTCTATTTTTTGACCTTGATAATTTTAAAATCATTAACGATAGCTTCGGCCATACGATTGGCGATCAGCTATTACAAGAATCAGCAAAACGCTTGCAGAGCTGTATACGAAAAGAGGATTCTGTCTCACGCATTAGTGGTGATGAGTTTATTTTGCTTCTAGAAGACATTAATCACACCGATGACCTGCTTACTGTTATACAAAAGCTCTTACACGCATTCCAGCAAGACTTTTGCCTGCCGGACCACACCGCGTCAGTAACCGCCAGTATTGGTGTCAGCCTTTATCCTCAAGACGGTGATAACTCAACCGAGCTTTTACGTAATGCGGATGCGGCCATGTATCGCGCAAAACATAATGGCCGCAATACCTATCAGTTTTACCAAGAGGATATGACCAACAGCGCACTGGAGCAGGTATTTTTCAAAACCAACCTGCAACAAGCACTGGAAAAAGGTGAATTTCACCTCAACTATCAGCCGCAAATACGCTTAGATGACAATGCCATCATCGGCATGGAGGTATTACTCCGCTGGGAGCACCCTACAGCAGGCAACATTCCACCCGGAAAATTTATTCCCTTTGCTGAAGAGTCCAATTTGATCATTAAAATTGGCGACTGGGTTTTACGCACCGCCTGCGCCCAAGCAAAAGCATGGCTGGATCAAGGCTTAGATTTTGGCCGTATTGCGGTCAATATCGCAGGTCCACAGATTAAACGCGGCAAGCTGGTCGATATTGTCAAAGAAGCTCTAGCTGAAACAGGCTTACCCTCATGCCGCCTCGAACTCGAAGTCACAGAAAGCTACATCATGCAGGAAACAGATAGAGCAGTAGAACAACTTAATGAGATAAAAAACCTCGGTGTCACTTTATCGATTGATGATTTCGGTACCGGCTATTCATCCCTGAGTTACCTCAAAAAACTACCTATTCATAAACTAAAAATTGATCGTAGTTTCATCCGCGACATCCCAACGGATACCGGTGATATGGCCATCTCCAAAGCCATCATAGCTTTAGCCTCCAGCTTAGGACTCACGGTCATTGCCGAAGGGGTAGAAACCACTGAGCAAGCAGACTTTTTAACCCAAGCGGGATGTAATGAGGCCCAAGGCTTTTTATATAGCAAACCGCTCGATAAAGAGACGCTTGAGGCGTTTCTCACCCAGTAACACCAACCTAAACCGTCATTTACACCATCTCAAACTGCTCACTGGCTAAATTGAGTCTATAACCGCAGTGAAAGACACGAGACGCTGAGGTGACCGGATCAATAAAGCTAAGCTGCTGCGCTAACAACTGCAACGGCTGCGCATAATTATCAGCCGATTTGGGCTGTAACTGAGGGTAGTAGCGATCGTGTAAAATAGGCCAACCCAACGCCTGCATATGCACGCGTAACTGATGAGTTTTACCTGTAATCGGCGTTAATTCGAACAGTGCACGTTCCCCCAAGCGCTCGATACAGCGCACACGCGAATGGCTATTAGCCTCCCCATCACAAACCTGCATCAAAAACCGCGGATCCCCTGGCACTAACCGATTAGTTACCTCCCACGTCTGACCTTCTATAGGTTTATCACAGTCCCCATCAATTTTCACAATCGCTTGATAGGTTTTATGAACCTGCCGAGACGCGAATAACTGATGATATAAATGACAGGTTTCAGGGTTAAGGGAAAACAGAACCAAGCCTGAGGTAGCCCGATCAATACGATGGATCGCCTGTAGGTTTTCCACCCCTGTTTTTAACCGCAAACGGTTCTGTAGGCATTCATTCACATAACGCCCACCGGGCGTCACCGGAAGAAAAGCAGGTTTATAAGCCAATAAAATATCAGCATCTGCAAATAAAACCGTTTCGCTAAACGGAACCACCGGCTCCTGCTCAACCTCACGATAGTAATAGACACGCTGCTTTGGCCGGTAAGCCGATGCGGGTGTAATTAAGGTACCATCATGCCAGTGCAGCTTTCCCTCTATCGCGCGCTGCCGCCATACCTGCGCACCGATCTGCGGAAACTTGCCTATCAAGTAGTCGACAACTGTCGTCACACCCGGATTAGTCTGCGGCAAGGTTAATTTAGAAGGGGATCTGGCAATGGCCATACATATCCATAGGTCACATGATAAACGCCCATTATCGCGACTAAATGAAATTGAAGCGACAAATAATCACAAACATATAATAGACACTAGCACCCCACCCTCGCTGGGCGAGGGGCTGAGATCAGGCCGCGCACTCAGGTGCGTTCGCCTGCTGCCATAGGGAATGCATCGCATTCCAGTACCAGTTATTAAGGGATACGATCTCTTCTAGAGACTCGCAGCTTGATAGAATTTCATGGTGAGTATCCGTAAGCGAATGGGTTTTCTCTATCAGCTCATCTAAACTCATTGAAGCAGGTATGCACATGTTTTAACCTCCTCACAGCCGAACTGTGAAACGTATTAAGTAAAACCTTGGCTGCTGTCTTATCTCTGCCTCCCTCACGCGCCGTACTTAAAACGGGGCTACGCCTTAGGGCTGTAGACACAAACAACAAACTACTCTGCTATGTTGCTATCTCAATTAAATCTTACATTCTGGTTCTTATTATAAGGGCTTAGCGGTAGCTGATCGGACGTCAACTTCGTTGCGTTTTCTTACTAGCACGCTCTAAGACCTTTAGACCTGTTTATAAAATAACCAATTAACAACAAAAAGTCATTACATTTTTGTGCAGTGCAGCAAAATACTAAATATGACCGATTCATGTAAATTCAAGGGCCTCTATGTAAATAGAGGCAAAGGCAGATAAAAATAACAACTGCACCGCACAAAGAAAATTGTCAGCATAATATTCAAGACAATTTTAAGTAATGAGCAATATTAAGAAGAATTTCCGCTCAGGTATCCCTTATGTTGTTTGGCCCCAATCCATCACTAAAAACAAAGCCCTAAAAACCACCATTAGCGAAGTCCAAGGTGAAGCGGCATCCGAAGAAGCAAAACAAGAAACGAGTGATGACTCAAACTTCCGTGACAAATTTGAAGCAAAACTTCGTACCACCGATGGACATTACGTTCGCTCCAAAGCAGAAATGCTAATAGATAATTGGTTATATATGGCTGAAATAGTTCATGCCTATGAGCGAAAACTACCTATTGAAGAGGAGGTCTACTGCGACTTCTACATCCCAACAGGCAAGGTCTACATCGAGTACTGGGGCTACGAAAACGATTCAAAATATCTACACAGAAAAGCACAGAAGCAGGAAATTTATAAACAATACGGCTTTAAGTTAATCGAACTTGAAGATAAGGACGTTCAGAACTTAGATGATGTTCTACCTCGTATGCTATTGAAGCATGGGGTGCAGTCATATTAATTGCTTGGTATTTGAAGTTGTGGCCAAAGCATAAGAGATTATCGAAAAGCAGATAAAACAAAGGGGAACTGTATGGTTACCACTTCCCCTTGTCGTTTTGGATATAGGTGAGAATGAGGGCGGTATCTATTTCTCGAACACTGAGAGCAAAAAGGCCGATACTTAGTTGATGTTTTCACCTCCACCCTTAAGCCTCACTAAAGGCTTAAAGTAATCCAGTGCTGTAACTATTTCCACATAACGTCTGATTTTTCCTTCGCAGCAGCAGTAAGAAGCTCAATTAGCGGAAGCGCACGATTGGTAATGCTCACTTCTGCCTCCTCAGTATCCTCGTCCATCACGGGTGACTGGTTTTTATCCGCATCAATTGCAGCGGATAACTTGCTCAGTGCTTCAGGCACATCTTCGGCCAGAATTGCGCCAGGTACGGTAGCGCTATGTCCCATCATTTTTAGCATGGAAAGACCTACATCACCAAACATCGTAATACTGCTATATGCATCGGTTGAAAATGTTATCAGCATGAGCTGCTCCTTGAATTAATAAACCTCCACTACTGAGTAAAATATAGCAGATAGAACAGACATCTACATTGTTACAGACCTCTGTGACACCAATACGTGATACCCCGCTCGACAAATATAGGATGTTGCATTGTGACCAACAGACAAATACGCCATGCAAACGGATTTTGTAGGCGCTGTTGCGCTCGGATAGATAGCCAACAACAACTCAACAAGAACACACATAAAGAAAAAAGAGGGATTATTCGCTGTGCTCACCCTGCGGGCCGTCGCAAGCTCCGTTGCCTCGCTTCGCTCGGCTCGAACCCATCGGGGGTTCTCACCCTCCAGTTTGGTGTACTGAATTTTGGTGAGGAGGAAACTGAAAGATGTGGAGACATATAAAAAAGTGGCGCGCCTGGAGGGATTATTCGCTGCGCTCACCCTTCGGGCCGTCGCAAGCTCCGTTGTCTCGCTTCGCTCGGCTCGAACCCATCGGGGGTTCTCACCCTCCAGTTTGGTGTACTGAATTTTGGTGAGGAGGAAACTGAAAGATGTGGAGACATATAAAAAATGGCGCGCCTGGAGGGATTCGAACCCCCGACCAACAGGATCTAAGTCATTGAAATATAAGATACTTCAAAATCAAAATCAAGCTCATTTCTTAAATTGTGATACCGTTTGTGTACCAAAACAACCCTAACCTTTCACAATATGCGACTATGAGGCATGGTATCCAGTGTCGCTATTTAATTTAAAAGGTTACGCAAGAATGACTGACTCAAAACGCACATGCCCTAAGTGTCACTCTACCAGCATATCGAAAGAAAAAATAAAGGGAGCACAAACGGGAGATTTAATCTGTAATGACTGTGAATATGCTAATTTGCCTAAGGAGTTCGTAACAACTACACCAGAGGCATAGTAGGATTAACTGAAGACTTCGATAGTGGAGATGGCGGGGTTCTAGCCATCTAACCCGTGACTAATGAAATCAAGGGCTTACCTCTGAAGATCCTATCGATTGAGTATATCTTAGTAGCAAACTTAGTAGTAAATAGGGCATGAATTTGTTTAGCTGCCTCTTGTATTTATAAAGTAAGCACGCTTGCTTTTAATATCTGAATCTTAAAATTTACTACAGTAGGTTTAATATATGGATTTATTAAAATTGCATGATTTGGCAGGGCAATTTCGCCGAGCATTAGAAAGAGTCCCTCAAAATAGCTTTCCAAATGAGATATCTCTCTACAAGCATCCAGACTATCAAACATCCGGTTTTCCTGCGGGATGTTGTGGCGACAGTTCTGAGCTACTTGCTGAGTTTCTAAAAGAAAATGGGTTTGACTTCGAGTACGTGGGAGGGCGAGATGGAGGCGATGATGAAGAGCTAATGACACATGCATGGCTTGCCTTAGATGATTTTATTGTTGATATCACCGCAGATCAATTCAATGATTGTGGTTACTCTTTGCCTAAAGTATTTGTTGAGCAAGAATCTCCTTGGCACGACTCTTTTAAAATAGAAGAGGTAAGGGAAGGAAGTTTTTACGTGTGGAAAGATAGCGATAAAAACCATTTTTCCAACATGGAAAGGGCATATCGCTTGGTTCTAGCTCAACTTGATTAGAATTGAAAAAACATCATGAATGTCTCAGGGCCCATAACTAGCCAGATAAACTTTTCCCTTAGTTCGCTTGGAGGTTAAGTCTCATCTTGTTATATTAATACTTGAATTGATGGAACGACCAACCCCCACATCATTGGAAGATGTTGCCTTATCCTCTTTGTCGATACTCTATCTACTGACTCTAGTCAGCATCTTCCAAAATTAGGCGGAATAATAAATGTTTATGGATCAAGACAGAGGCCTTGTCACATTTTTTGATATTGAAGAATGTGGTTTTTATCGTTTAAAAAGAAATTCTAAGGACCCTGAGCATAAGTTTGGAACCCTAACTGAAGTTCTTGAGGATCTTTGTTCATGGTTGAACGGTAAGAAGATTGAACAGACTCTTCCATGGGACCCTGTTAAGGCTCCCTTGAGGGCAAAAACGTATTGTCGTGGGATGGCTGTTGATCCTTTAACAAAAGATTCTGTAATAGTAGTGTATCGCGCTGTTGGGGACCATGCGGGCAGCATTCATGGGATCAAAGAAGGCACAAAGGTTGGGCCAGATGCAAATGAAACTATAGTAGCTGGGGCAGAACATGATGGTGATAAGATTATATGGGGGCAGCCATGTTATTACTGGTTCATCCCTGAACATAATAAATTTGCCTCTATTCGCTTCCCTCATTCTTCTGCGGATACTGGTCGTTTAGCTTCTTATGTTCGCGATCACGTGAACAATAATAGTCTTTTTGGTCGTCGGAAACAGCGTGAAATATTGAGAGAGAACCCAAAAGACTCTACTCGCCCAATAAGAAGTACTGTTACTACCTTTCCCTTTGAAGAAGGGGATGAGTCATGCAATTGCTTATTCAAATTCAAAGCCCGTGAACTTAAATTTAATACACTTAAAGAGGATCTTGATGGTATTCATGGCCAGATAACCCATACGGTTATTCGAGACACTACTAGATCATTTATTGAGGATACTCGGACTCCGTTATTGAAAATTGGTAGTGCATATTTACCTTCATTCTTTGGTGACTCTCATACGAGCCAATTGCCGAAAAAGATTGAAGTCATAGTTGATGGCTCACCTTCTATTGATGAATTACATCGATTATTTGAAATTAGGGATGAGGATTCTTCTTGGAATAATATAGGGTTTAAGATTGATGGCCCTGGCAGTGGAACAACATGGTTATCTGAATATACAGTTAAGACGGAGCTGGTTATTCATGACTCATCGGGTGAGGACCATTACTCCCCTGAACTTGTGTTGAATAAGATAAAATCAGTTCGCCAGAGGCTGTTGTCACAAATAGTCAAACATGTAGATGACTCTGACGATTATGATAAAACTAAATCGGCATGATTGATTTTGGAGAATGTTAAAAAATGAGCCCTGACATTCGGGAAGCCTTTGCAGCTTTATTGCCTCGTTTTTTTATAGAGTTGATATCTCTAAGTGTTTGTATTGCTATTGGAGCTTTGTGTTACGAGACTGTAACTTTTTCATCGGCTAGCGATGTTCTTGGTATGCTGCAAACTGTTTCGGCTGCTGTTTTTACTATAGTTGGACTTTGGTTAGGTTTTATTTATCCAAATGCAATTACATCTATAGTCAATGATGATGCAAGTTATATTGCGAATACAAAAGATGCTGAACGAGTCGAAGGTTTGGTTTATATAATTATATTGTCGGCAATAGTCATGATTACTACGTTATTTGTCTTTTTAATTAAGGCATTAATCCATGATACGACGTTCTACAAAACGTATTACGCATTTATAAAAGGGGGAGTTGTAGCTCTCCTTATATATTTGTGTTGGATACAGTCTCGATGTGTGTTTCAGGTTATTCGTAATAATTTTAAATTTGTTTCAAATTTACATACCAAACTAGGCGATGCTAGGCATACACATAATGGAGGGCAGCGTTAATCAAACAAGGGGCAGTTATCTGCACTACCTTCATCAATGGTTTATATTAGCCCTTTTTCTTTTTATACCATTTGATAATTATCGTTAGGGCTGTTTTTTTGTCGATTGGGTAGCAACCTCTCCTAGCCCATATAGGTGTGTTGCGACCTCAACTTTAGGTAGGGATTTTTTGGCCATTTAAGCCTCATGTCTAATCTTTATTGGTGATTATACAGGCCGCTTTGTTGATGCTTGGTCAGATATCCAGTCATGTAGTCTATGGGGAATGTATAGTGCTTTTTTAGCACGGGTTAAAGCAACGTAAACGATGCATAGCTCATCGTCAATTTGTTTGGTTGTTGCCCCTTCTTTGTCAATGATGTTTAGAAAGTCATCAGCTAAAGCTACATTGTCCCAATCTCTGCCTTTAATTTTATGAGTTGTTGAAAGTATCACGCAGCCTTCATAATTAGGACCTACATTTTTAGACTGAATTTTGTGCAGGTCTTCACTTAATGTTGAGGCATATTTCTTCACTATCTTGATGCATGTAAGGAGATCGGTGTCCATTGCTGTTTCAGCCCAGCTCTCTAGTTGATACCAGCTGTCATGGGGCAATATTAAACGATGTTTGTTTGTAGAAAATTGGTCATTAAATAATGCTAGTGCGCTTTCTAGTAACCATGCCCATTCAGGGATATCTAAATTAAGGTGAAAGGCTGTATTTTCATTAGCTAAAGTTCTAGCAATTTCGAAGATTGATGCCCTTGATCTCGCTAAGACGACATCGCATTCGGGATGATTCTCAGTATATGGAATTATTTTTGTATCTGCGTTTGGATTATAAGATGTGATTAGCTCGCTAGGAGACGAGCTCATAAGACTGAGAATATTATTTGAAAGCTCTGATAGGGATGGGCCGTACCTAAATGAGTGAGTCACGGCAAGGCGATCACCGGATAACTTATCCATAGCATTAACTGCACCTCTCCAGCCATATAGTTGTTGATACCGATCTCCAGCAGTAATAATTTGTAAGTTTTTAGTGTTTTCAATTATGCGGGTAAATGCACCATTTACATCTTGGGCTTCATCAAGAAATAAACGTGAATATCTGTGAGGTATTTTTCCTCCGTCCATTGACCAGTGCTTAGTGATGAAGGACGGTTTGATCATGGGATGCTGAAAGAAATCAGGTGTTGCAATCATTGTTGACCATAAGTGTGTTGCATACTCTAGTAGCTGCTTCCTGGCTTCTGGAATCGTTATTTCAGAAGGAATTAAACTATCAGAAAAGCTGTTTGAGTAGCTGTTACTAAATTGGTCAATGATTGAATAAACAAGGCGGGTGATCTTATGCCCTGAGATATTCTCATATCCAGATAATACACTATTCGCTTTAACGCCTAGTATTCCCGACAACTCAGGGTAATTTATACTTGTCGTTGTAATGAATTCACGTGTCCAAGGGGATTTCTTTAAACCCAGCTTGTAGCCCAGCTGATCGAATGTCAGGCTTTCTAGTTCAGGGTTGTTATAGTTAACGTTGTTAGTAATATCCCTATTGAATGCGGTGAATAAAGTTTCCCGTTTCTTGTTTGGTTCACCGTAGAAAATCATTTCTAATACTGAGGTTTTACCGCAGCCTGCATAGCCTTGAAGCACAATTAAGTCACTACTATTACATTGTGAAGCAACATATTGTTGTTCTTCGGTAGCTGAAGAAAGGAGCTTTAATATTGAGGCTTCAGTGCGTGGATTAGTCGTCGATTGGTGACTCGATCTAGAGGGTTTTCTCTTTTTCGGATTGTTCCAGTTTTCAATGCTTTTATGCTTATCTACTATTTGTGTTAGCTTGTTAAAAAGAACTAAATCGACAAACTCATCATGGCTTAAGGTTTGCAATTGTTGTGCAAAAAGCTGCATTAGTTCAGTAATTGTATGATCTGAGAAGTGCTCAAGTAGGCCGCGAAGATGCTCAGTTAAATGCTGTTCGGATTTAGGCCTGAACTCCCCGTTCTCTATTTGAATTGCTGCATAAAGTTCTATCAATATATGCCTTTCCTTATCCGATCTTAGAAAGATGGATAAAAACCTATACAGATCGTAGCGTTCCATTAGAGCCATGTTGAATAACCATTAAATCCATTTGAGTCATAATGAGTTTATTGTGTTAAGAATATTATTTCATTAGATTTGTTGAGGCTATTCAATATGTTACCGCTTTTAGAGTTAGTCGGAAATTATTAGGTTATAAATTTGTGAGCCCTTATCCCCCTTTACCTTTCCCAAAGTTCCCCCATAGGGGGTCTAATTTCCACCTGTAGAAATCACAATACCCCCTCCCATATGACACCTTAAAACACCCCTAAATCTGTACAATTATTGATCAAAATGGCTATTTTTGGCACATCGCTGTAGGGATTATTCGCTGCGCTCACCCTGCGGGCCGTCGCAAGCTCCGTTGTCTCGCTTCGCTCGGCTCGAACCCATCGGGGATTCTCACCCTCCAGTTTGGTGCACTGAATTTCGGTGAGGAGGAAACTGAAAGATGTGGAGACATATAAAAAAGTGGCGCGCCTGGAGGGATTCGAACCCCCGACCAACAGGATCGGAACCTGCTACTCTATCCAGCTGAGCTACAGGCGCACTCAAGAAGTGTTTGCGTGGCGTATTCTACCGATGCGCTGCTTATTCGCCAAGGCTTTTTAAGTTCAATTTGCTTGTGTTTGATTAGAGGAGGGGCAATATAGACTTTTTAGCTCTTCTTCGAGGTCGCCTTGCATGATGACCTCCCACTGGTTTTTGTCTTCGATATACGCTAAAAAAGCATGGCAGTTACAGCATCTGTAGATTTGTTGGTTTGGGATAGAGCTTAAAAGTGTTAGCTTGGCTGTTTGAATTGGTTCACCTTTCAAGGTTCGGCAAACACAATTTTCATACATTCCGTTGCTGGTCATTCATTACACCGCTATTTGTTTCTAGACCTTAGTATTAAAGTATTTGTACTCCTTTAGTTTAATAAAATCTATTTTTTTATCAATCCACTTTTAAATTTATGGTTTATAGCACTTTAACTATAAAAAATTGCGCTAAATCAGCTGATTGAACCTTTCTCCTGCCAAAGCCCCATTTCAGTTGTGATTATTTACCGTTATAATCCGCAGCCGGTGAAACTTTGAGCAGTCGAGTCTGAATTTCCGCCCCAGGGCAACGTTTGTTGCAACTAGGCATCCTGACAGATCGCGCTGCGCATATTAATTTGTGGTTTATTGAGAGGTCGTGACTGTGAAAAAAATCACTTCAGCATTGGTTGCTCTAGGTCTAGGTATTGCATTAAGTGCGTCAGTACAGGCGACATCTAACGATGAAGCTGTTGCAGAGCGCATTAAAGCAGTAGGTTCTGTTTGTATTGAAGGCGATGATAGCTGTGGTGGCGCAGCTGCTGTAGCGGCTCCGGCTGCTGCTCGTACAGGCGAGCAAGTTTACTCCACTAAATGTGCAGCATGTCACGCGACAGGCGCGGCGGGTGCACCAAAATTTGGTACATCTGAGTGGGCTGACCGTGGCGCTAAAGGTATTGACGCCCTACTTGCATCAGCAATCAACGGTTTAAACGCGATGCCACCACGTGGTTTGTGTACTGATTGTTCTGATGATGAGCTAAAAGATGCGATTCAGCATATGATGGACAGCGCTCAGTAATACGCGCCGTTCTGATATAAAAAAAGCCGCTATTAGCGGCTTTTTTTATCTGTGTGTTACAGCGACCTAGTCGAACATATTTTTCAAACTATTAAGCGTAGCTTGCCCCCGCTTCTGGTTTTGCACGGGACATTTTTCCCCTGCTCCTTCGATCTCAAGGTCTTCAGGGGGAAGTTCATCCAAAAAGCGGCTTGGTAGGCAATCCAACACTTCGCCATACTGTTTACGCTGCTTCGCTAAGGTAATCGTTAAACAACGCTTTGCTCGGGTAATACCCACGTAAGCTAAACGACGCTCCTCTTCAATATTATCTGTTTCTATACTGTTCCGGTGGGGAAGCAGTTCCTCTTCCATACCCATCAGGAACACATGGGGAAACTCAAGTCCTTTAGAGGCATGTAAGGTCATCAGTTGGACACGATTGGAATCGTCCTCTTCCTCTTGTCGATCCAGCATATCGATTAGGATTAAGCGGTTTATCGCTTCTTGAATCCCCGCATCCGGCTCATCTTCCTGCAAGCGTTCCATCGTTGATTTGAGCGAATCCATCAAAAAATGCACATTTTGCATCCGCTTTTCAGCCATGGCATCACTGGAGCTGTTTTGTGCGATCCAGCCTTCGTAATCGATATCTCGCATCATTTCATAAATCGCATCAATCGGATCACCTTGGTGACATTGACGATAGATATGCTGCATCCAACTACAAAAACGGCGCAGCCGCTCTAAGGCGTTTGCGGGCATCACTTGTTCTAAGCCTAACTCTTCACAGGCATTGAACATACTGATCTGGCGTTCAACGGAGTACTGCCCTAGCTTTTGCAGTGTGCTCGGGCCTATCTCGCGACGTGGGAGGTTGATAATACGCAAGAACGCGTTGTCATCATCAGGATTAACCAGCACCTTTAGGTAGCTCATTAAGTCTTTGATCTCTGCCCGTGCAAAAAAGGAGGTGCCCCCGTTTAGCTTGTATGGCACTTGGTAGTGCTGTAGCTTCATCTCCAACAAGCGGGCTTGGAAGTTACCCCGGTAGAGCACCGCCATATCTTTAAACTGGATATTGTTGCGCAGATGCAGGTCTAAGGTTTCAGTCGCAATACGCTCACATTCCGCATCTTCGTTACGTGTATGGATCACACGGATCGGATCACCCAGCCCCATATCGCTCCAGAGTGTTTTTTCATACACATGGGGATTATTGGCAATCAGCGTATTCGCTGCTTTAAGAATACGGCTGGTCGAACGGTAGTTCTGCTCTAACTTAACAACTTTTAAACTAGGGTAGTCTTTCTCTAGCTGCACTAAGTTTTCAGGGCGCGCACCACGCCACGCATAGATAGACTGATCGTCATCACCTACAACGGTGAGTGCGCCTCGATGGCCAACAAGCAGCTTAACTAAGCGGTACTGGGATAAGTTAGTGTCTTGATACTCATCCACCAGCAAATAACGTAATCGATTCTGCCAGCGTTCAAGTACTTGCGGTTGCTCTTCAAACAAACGGACAGGTACAAGTATCAGGTCATCGAAGTCCACTGCGTTATAAGCACGTAAATGTTGTTCATACTCGTCATAGGCCCGCGCACATAGAATATCTTGTGGTAACTGCGCTGACGCTAACGCTTGCGCGGGGGTCAGCATCTCATTTTTCCAACTTGAGATCTGATTGCGCACAACATCGACCTGATCGCTTTCTTCATTATTTTGCAGCATCAGATCTTTTAGAAGGGCTTTTGTATCCTGATCATCAAAAATAGAAAAACCCGGCTTAAAGCCTAGATGTTTATGCTCACGCTTAATAATTGTCAGACCTAGGTTATGGAAGGTCGCAACCGTCAGCCCTTTACCCGCTGGGTTCCCCTCTAATAGCGCATTTACACGCTCTTTCATCTCCCGTGAGGCTTTATTGGTAAACGTAACGGCGGCGATATTTCGCCCAGCAATGCCACAGGCGTTTATCAAGTAGGCGATCTTGCGTGTAATCACACTGGTCTTGCCGGAACCGGCACCCGCTAGCACCAATAATGGACCACCAATATAGTCCACTGCTTCTTTCTGTCGTGGATTTAAACGAGACATTCTTTAAAAAACCTTCAAAAACAGCTAAAGCTTAAAGGCGCTCAGCCGAAACAATAAGAACGCGACTAGGGTAAAACCAACTAAAAAATACTGTTAACCCTTTGATATATAAAAATAAAACAAGTGTTTTAATAATTCTTACAGAGTGTTAGTCTGAATAGTGCATGAATAAGTAATTATGACACGAATAATTTTGCAGGGAGACACCTCTTAATAAATTTGTGTCTATAAAAAAGTGTCACACTTGGGAAGTTGGCGATGTGCTCAGCGCTACAGCAGTTACCCGATAAACATAAAATGATTTTACTGATTGATAGTCGTCAGGAAAATCACAACAGGCTAAAGTCGATACTGGAAGAATATCCGTTGTATCAATTGACGCGCTGTAATGACCATGTGGAAGCAATGATGCTTTTGCAGCAGTCTTCTATCGATTTCATTTTACTTAGCTGCAACGATTCTCCACTGCCCTGCTCCACCCTTATTTCTGATCTACACCAGTTCCGTCCTCATATTCCATTGATTGCACTCAGCCCTCATATGACCGAGCGCCAAGGACAGGAACTCATAGCAGCCAACGCCACTGACTTTCTATCAAACGAAACACTCAACACAGAGATATTTTTACGCACATTACGGCACGCAGAGCTAACGGTTAAGCAAAACACCGAGATACAGCTTTTACGCCATTCGGACACCTTAGCCCCCGTGGGCAACCGTCAATTCTTTTATTTAACGCTCCTGCACAAACTCAACTCGCTGGTACAACAAGGCCGCCAACTGGCCTTAGTCACTGTGGATTTAGATCATTTCCGAAAGTTTAATACGCGATATGGTTTTTCCTCCGGCGATGAAGTCGTTTTGGAGATGGGCAAACGCATACAAAACTGTGTGAGTAGCGATGAGGTTGTTGCCCGTATAGGTAATGATGAGTTTGCCATTATTCTGGATCTTCCCGGCACAGACTCGTTACTCGACACCGTAAAAGCACTGCTCAGTAAACTTATTACGACCCTTAAATCACCCTACGCCCACAATCTATCCCACACCCAGATAGACTGTAGTATCGGCGCGGTATTGGCCCCCGAGCATGGCAGCGAGGTTGATCTACTGACCAAACGTTCGAGTATGGCTCGCATGCAAGCCAAGCAGATTCATGGTTGCAGTTACTCTATCTATCGACCGGGCATGGAACTCAGCAATGATAAAACGGCAGGTCTCGAATCAGAGATAATGACCGCCCTCAGAGCCGAACAGTTTGTACTCTTTTATCAACCTCGTATTGATCTACGCTCAGGCAAAATTGTGGGTGCCGAAGCGCTCATTCGATGGCAGCACCCCACCCGCGGCATGATTATGCCTGGCGATTTTATCCCGCTCTGCGAACGAAACGGTTTAATTGTCCCTATTGGTTACTGGACAATTAGGCAAGCAGGGTTGCATCTAAAAGAACTGAAAGAGGCCGGTATCCATATTGACCGTTTGGGCGTTAACCTATCATTCCGGCAATTTAAAGATGATATGTTAGTCGACACAATCAAACGTATTATCAAACAAGAAGATATAGATACCTCTGTACTTGAGTTTGAGCTAACCGAGTCGGCTATCTTTAATGATGAAAACCACGTCAGAGAGTGCCTAGACTCCCTAGCTGAAGAGGGTATCACCTTTTCGCTGGATGACTTTGGTACCGGCTACTCATCCTTTTCACTCCTCCACAAACTCCCCATCAGCGCACTCAAAATTGATCGATCCTTTGTCAGCCACCTGCATGAATCATCAGAAGCCGAGGAGATTGTTCACTCGATCATCAGCCTCGCACACAATATGAAATTAACCGTGGTCGCCGAAGGGGTTGAAACCCGTGAACAGTTAGACTTTTTGATTCAAGATAACTGCGACCAGATTCAAGGCTACTTTTACAGCCCACCCGTGAGTTTTAATGACTTTAAACGGATGCTACCCAAACCTAATTAAACCCCGCTGACACCCGCTTCCTTTGTCTCATTGCAACACGGTTCGTGCCGACACCCGGTAACTTAACGCCTCCAATAGATGATTACGCTCCACGTGATCAACCCCCGCAAGATCCGCAATGGTACGCGCAACCCTTAAAACACGATGATACGCTCGCGCCGATAGCTGTAATTTCTCTAGCGCCTGAGCCAACATCTCCTTATCCGCCTCACCTATACAACAAATCTGCTCAAGCTGTTTACCCTCAAGCAACTGGTTAGGATAACCTTGGCGCTCTATCTGTCGCCCGCGCGACAAAATAACCCGCGCCCTCACCTGCTCACTCGTCTCCTGCGCCTCAGGAAAAGCCATCAACTCCTTTTGCGACAACGCCTGCACACTTAGCTGTAGATCAATACGGTCCAACAGCGGCCCCGACACCCGTGATTGATAACGCCTGACCTGATCAGGGCTACAGCGGCAACGCTCAGAGCCATCGCTATAATAACCACAGGGACAAGGATTCATGGCGGTCACCAGTTGGAACCGAGCAGGAAACACCGATTGCCTAGCCGCGCGCGAAATTAAAATTTCACCGGACTCAATCGGCTCACGTAACACCTCCAAAACTTTACGGCTAAATTCAGGCAACTCATCCAGAAACAACACCCCTTGGTGGGCCAGAGAGATCTCACCCGGTTTGGGGTTTCCACCCCCGCCGACTAAGGCAACCGATGAGGCCGTATGGTGTGGTGCTCGAAAAGGGCGTTGGCACATCAGCCCTTCACCGCCACTCCGTTGGGCGATCGAGTGAATGGACGCTACCTGTAACCGTTCGGACTCCGTCATGTCAGGCAGTAAGCCGGGTAGCCTATTTGCCAACATGCTTTTACCACTGCCCGGAGGCCCGACCAGCAATAGATTATGCGATCCCGCCGCAGCGATCTCTAACGCACGCTTCGCCTGAAACTGCCCTTTCACATCGCTCAAATCGGGATACACCGCTTGGTAGCTGTGCTCGAAAGACTTAGCAATCGCACAGCTAATCAACTGCTCACCTTTTAAGTGGGCGCACACATCCAGCAGATGGTTCGCAGGGTAGACATTTAAGCCTGACGCCAGGGTCGCATCATCCCCATTTGCGGCGGGAAGGAGTAAGCCCCGTTTCGCCTCACGACAGGCGAGCGCAACAGGAAGCACGCCCGCCACGGGCCTTAATGCACCGGAGAGCGCCAACTCACCAATCAGTTCGAGCGACGTCAACGATTCAGCGGACACCTGAGCACTGGCCGCTAAAATCCCCATTGCGATGGCAAGGTCATAGCGCCCACCTTCTTTAGGGAGATCAGCCGGCGCGAGGTTGACGGTAATTCTACGTTGTGGGAAATCATACCCGGAATTGATAAGCGCGCTTCGCACCCGTTCCCGGCTTTCTTTCACCGCTGTTTCAGGCAGGCCCACTATTGAAAAACTAGGTAGCCCACCCGATAGGTGGACCTCAACGGTCACAAGTGGAGCATCAATCCCCACCTGCGCACGGGTGTAAACAATCGCTAATGACATAAGCTTCCATCCTTGGAAGAGTAGTAAAGATAAGGCTAAAGATACCCCCTAAGCCATCACTTGAAAAGTGACACAGCTAGGGGGGTACTCTCCTCGATTAATGCTCAACCGCTAAGTGCTCAAGCAGCTGTTGCAAGGTTAACGGCATACCAAAATAACGGCCCTGCATTAACATACAACCCAGCCCCGTCAGTTCACCCCGCTGTCCGGCAGTGCTAACACCGTCGGCGAGCACCTCTATATCAAGCTTATCGGCAATTTTCAGGACATTATCCACAATTTTTTGACGCCCCTCATCACTACTCATCATAGTAACGAGCCCCTCATCCAGCTTGATAAAGTCGGGATCTATATCGCGTATCTTTTCCAGCACCGGAGCTTCACAGACAAAACCACTGATCGACAATAGGGCTTCACTCGTTAATAAATCAAACAGCGCCCCCTCTTTATCCAGTGCCGTTTGAATATCAACATCGATCATCACCCGCCCTACTTGCTGGTATTGATGTAGCTGACTGACCCAACGTTGAATACTCTCTTTACTCGAGAGTTGCTGGGATTCAATACGGAAAGAGATAAAGCGCAGCCCCGGAAAACGCTCCCATACCACACTTAAACCGCGCAACTCGGCATCGATCCAATGCTCAAACTGTTCGATGGCGTCGGAGTGCTCCAATAAGGCCGAGAATCCAGAAAACGGTACTTGCCCTAATTCTGGATGGTTCCAACACGGTCGCGCATGTACCGCCACAACCCGATGGCTATAAATGCTGTATACCGGCAAGTAAGTCATCTGAATATCATGACTAACAAGCGCTGTAATCAAGTCCTCTTCACGCAGAATCTGAGGCCCTTTACTACGTTCCATCAGGCTACTGTAGGCCCTAAATGTGTTACGGCCACCCTGCTTCGCCGCGTACATCGCCACATCTGCTTTTTTAACGAGATCTTTACCCCGTTCAGCATGTTCAGGGAAGATAGAGATGCCGACACTGCCACTAATAAAAATCTCTCGATGATCGACAAAGACCCCATGGGAGAGCTGTTCAACCACCCGTTGTGCCACTTTGATAGCGGCGTCCATGCCATCCACCGCAGGCAACATCATGACAAACTCATCGCTGCTTAATCGCGCTAACGCATCTTCATCCCGGACCACCGAGCCTAAACGCCGTGCCACCTCTTGCAACAGGTTGTCACCCACATCACGCCCGAGGTTGTCGTTAATCCACTTAAAACGGTCTAAATCAACCAGCATCACCGCTAGCTGTTCATCCTCTTTTTTCGCTTTCTCCAGCCGACGGTCCAATATATCTTGGAACATATCCCAATTAAGCAGATGGGTTAGCTCATCATATTGGGCCACTTGAGACGGTGCATCGACACTCGTTTTTAATGGGCTCATATTAAAAAACTGAGCGATATAACCCGTTACCCGCCCTTCGGCATCCGTTAGCTTGATGATATTGAACCACGCAGGATAAACAGACCCGTTCTTATGTCGATTAAATAACTCACCCTGCCATGTAGCCTCCTCATCCAGCGCCAACCAAGCGGCCTCATAACTACCATCAGATACGTTACCCGCACCTAATATACGGGGGTTCTGCCCCATGACATCGTCTACGCTGTAACCTGAAATCTCGTGAAAGGCGGGGTTAACCTGAATAATACGGTTATCCTTATCCGTAACGATTACCGCTTGAGGTGAATATAGAAATAACTGTTGCGCAAAATTGTCCATTATCAAAAATCAGCCCCGCATTGGATTAAATAGAAGTAAGCCTAACCAACCTACCCGCTAACTTATGGCGCTTTTTGTAACTGCTCATCTAATGTTTGTAACTGTTTCTCAAGCGCCTCGACTTTCTCTCTTGTGCGCAACAACACCGCTTTTTGCGCATCAAACTCCTCTCGACTGACAATATCTAAGCGATCAAACGTGCCTTGCAGCATTGATTTCACTTGCGCCCTTACACTCTCCTGGTCAAGCACCTTCGCCTCACCCGACAGGAATTGAGAGAACTGCTCTGCTAAGCCTTCAACCAGTTGTGGCTTGATCATTTTGTACCCCTAAAATCAGATAAAACACGAGTTCAACTATAACAATAAACCCATAACAAACCAGCCTTACTAACAACAGCACCATTATGGTGCGTGCAGCAAAATAGAGCTTAAACTATCGCCCTATAATATTGCACAAAAATCATACAGCCCCACCACACCAATCCTAACTGATTGATTATAAAGAATTTTATAAACATGGCACATCCTTCGCAATACCTAGAGCAGAAATCGGTAATTAACCATTTACTTAGCGATTTAAGTATTTGTATTGAATTTAGTATCTATGGGGGATAACAAAATGAAGATGGTCTCCGCTGTCATCAAACCATTCAAATTGGATGATGTCCGTGAAGCGCTTTCTGAAATCGGTGTTCAAGGTATCACCGTTACAGAAGTAAAAGGCTTTGGACGTCAAAAAGGTCACACCGAACTATACCGTGGCGCTGAATACGTAGTCGACTTTCTACCGAAAGTACGCGTAGATGCCGCTGTATCTAGCGATATTGTCGATCAGGTCGTAGAAGCGATCAGTTCAGCCGCTCAAACCGGCAAGATAGGTGACGGTAAGATTTTCGTTACTTCTATTGAACAAGTAGTGCGTATCCGTACCGGTGAAACCGGCACTGAAGCGCTTTAAATATAGACTTACTGATTGCTTCTGGAGGAACCAACCAATGGAAGAACTTTTAAATACAACAGCTGCTGATGTTACTCAGCTGAAATATGCCCTCGATACTTTTTACTTCTTAGTATGTGGCGCATTAGTAATGTGGATGGCTGCTGGCTTTGCCATGCTTGAGTCTGGTCTAGTTCGCGCTAAGAACACCACTGAAATCCTAACTAAAAACGTCGCGTTATACGCGGTGTCATGCATCATGTACTTAGTTTGCGGTTACGCAATCATGTACGGTGGTGAATACCTACTTTCTGGCATTACTGGTGATGGTTTCACTGGCGCAGAAGAACCTGCTACTTATGCACCATCAGCTGACTTCTTCTTCCAGGTAGTATTCGTAGCGACTGCAATGTCTATCGTTTCGGGTGCCGTTGCTGAGCGTATGAAGCTTTGGGCTTTCCTTGCTTTTGCTATCGTAATGACTGGCTTCATCTACCCAATGGAAGGTTCTTGGACGTGGGGTGGCAATGCTGTATTCGGCATGTACACACTTGGCGATCTAGGTTTCTCTGACTTCGCAGGTTCGGGTATCGTTCACATGGCCGGTGCTGCTGCAGCCCTTGCTGGTGTACTTGTTCTTGGCGCTCGTAAAGGTAAATACACTAAAGAAGGTGGCGTTAACGCCATCCCTGGTGCAAACCTACCGCTAGCGACACTAGGTACATTCATCTTGTGGTTAGGTTGGTTCGGTTTCAACGGTGGTTCTGTACTTGCTACGTCCGACGTTGCTAACTCAAATGCTGTTGCGGTTGTGTTCATGAACACTAACGCCGCTGCTGCCGGTGGTGTTGTTGCTGCGCTGATTGTTGCTCGCCTACTGTTTGGTAAAGCGGATCTAACAATGGCACTTAACGGTGCGCTAGCCGGTCTAGTTGCTATCACAGCTGAACCATCAACCCCGTCTGCACTTCAAGCTACATTGTTTGGTGCGATCGGTGGTGTATTAGTAGTCTTCAGCATCCTGACGCTTGATAAGATGAAAATTGATGATCCAGTCGGTGCGATCTCTGTACACGGTGTTGTAGGTCTTCTTGGTCTGCTACTTGTACCATTAACAAACGATGGCGCTGCCTTCTCTGGTCAGATCATTGGTGCACTAACTATCTTCGGATGGGTATTCGGAACAAGCTTGGTTACTTGGTTTATAATCAAAGCAGTGATCGGTGTACGTGTAACTGAAGAAGAAGAATATGAAGGTGTTGATATCTCTGAATGCGGTATGGAAGCATACCCAGAGTTCACATCTGCTAAATAATCTCTAGTAGATTGAAAAAGGGTGCTTCGGCACCCTTTTTTTGTTTTATTAACAATCACTTTTCCTCTCCCTTCACTAAATCTGATATACCACTCTGTATTTTTCTAGGTATACTTATGCCCATACTTCACTGTAGTTAAAACTGCTGAGTGTTGAGCTAAACACTTAATATGCAGGCACAAACTGAGGAATCGCATAATGAAACTGGTCACGGCGGTGATTAAACCATTTAAACTTGATGATGTACGTGAAGCCCTTTCTGATATTGGTATTCAAGGCGTTACCGTTACAGAAGTAAAAGGCTTTGGCCGTCAAAAAGGTCATACTGAACTCTACCGTGGCGCAGAGTACGTTGTAGACTTCCTACCAAAAGTTAAAATTGAGATTGCAGTCGATACCGGCATGGTTGAGCAAGTTATTGAGTCTATTGCTAAAACAGCGAATACCGGCAAAATCGGTGATGGTAAAATATTTGTATCTCCCCTCGAGCAGGTTATTCGAATACGCACAGGCGAGAGCGGGCCAGACGCCCTGTAATAATGAAAAGCACCTTCGGGTGCTTTTTTTTTCACTAAATAACAAAACACTGAACTAAATCAAACTATTCATACACAAGAAAGCTCATTATTTAGTGACTTCTGACAAATAATTAAAACAAAGTCATATAATGCAAAAAAATACACAGTCTGCTGAACGTCACATCAACATGCTCATCGATTGGTTTAGCCAATCGAGCGTCGGTGTATTGTTGTTAGATTCAACTCTCCAATGCGTTGCCAACAACCCTTGTGCCGCCGAATTGATCTGGGAGCGTATACAAGCTGATAAATCAGATGGCTTACCCCAAGACTTTGTTCAGGCATTACGCCCGCACCTCGAACCCCTTACACAAGACAGTAGTCACCAACACGCTACATACATGCAACTAGAACAGCCCGATCAACCCTCCATGTTGCTCAAAATTGAGTGCTCTATTGTGCACCCCGATGCCATGGAACAAGGGTTGTTCTTTATCACGCTCCGCAATGCCAGTAAGAACGCGCACCTAGCGAGAAAGCTAAAGCTTTTCAAAAACGCGGTGGAAAATACAGGAAGCGCCGTCGTTATCACTAACGCTAACGGCGAGATCGAGTACGCCAACACCCGTTTCAGCGATATGACAGGCTATAACCTCAGTGAGATAAAAGGGAAAAGCACACGTTTATTACGCTCTAACATGACCCCCGAAGCGACCTACACTGAGCTATGGAACACCATTCGCCATCAGAAGAAATGGCATGGCACCCTACTCAACAAAAGAAAAGATGGCAGCACCTACTGGTCGTTACAAAATATATCTCCGATACATGACGAACTGGGCAATATCACTAATTTTGTCTCCGTTAGTGAGGATATATCCCAAATAAAAGCACATGATCAGCAACTAGAGAAGATGGCTTATTATGACCCACTCACTGATTTGGGTAATCGCCGAAACTTTAGACGCACCTTAGACCAGTACCTACATTCACCGTCCCATACTGGGCCTCATACACTGCTGTTATTAGACTTAGACCACTTTAAGCAGATCAATGACACGATGGGCCATGAGGCTGGTGATGCCTTGCTTAATACCATTGCGAATCGGCTTTGTTATTGCGTCTCGGACAACGCCTCGGTCTTTAGGCTCGGCGGCGATGAATTTACCATCATTTTCCAAGACCTCCATGAGCGTGACGCCATCATAAACAGCGTCAATGAGTTGCTAACCTTACTCGCGCAACCCGTGCAGATAGGCTTTCATGACGTCCGAATCACAGTCAGTATCGGCATAACCCTGATTGGGGTCGATAGCCAAGATGCCAGTGACCTTTTACGTAATGCCGATTTGGCGATGTATCACGCTAAGCAGCTAGGACGAAATACCTTCGCGTTTTATGAAACCTATATGGATGAAAAAGCGCAACACATACTCAGCATCGAACACGATTTAAGAAACGCGCTCGCAAGTAACCAATTATCCTTAGCCTACCAACCCCAAGTAAATGCTCAAGACGGTCGTATCTCTGCCATCGAAGCGTTACTGCGTTGGCAGCACCCGACACGGGGCGCGATCCCCCCAGACGATTTCATTCCCTACGCTGAAGAAACGGGGGCGATCATTCCCATTGGTCGCTGGGTATTACTCAAAGCCTGCAACGCGGCAAAACAGCTACAAGCCGAAGGTTTGCCCCACTTAAAAGTGTGCGTAAACCTATCCGCTCGACAGTTTGATGATCCTGACCTTATCGAACATATTAAAGAGGCGCTCGCGACCTCAGGCTTAGCGCCTCATTGGTTGGAGCTAGAGATTACCGAAAGCATGCTCATGCGGGATATGCAGTATGCTATCGATACACTTAACAGAATTAAGATGATGGGTATAAGCTTAGCGATTGATGACTTTGGGACTGGGTACTCATCATTAAGTCATTTGAAAAAAATGCCCGTTGACCTCCTTAAAGTTGACCGCTCTTTCTTACACGACATCCCTAAAGACAAAGATAATATTGCAATCACATCAACCATTATTGCCATGGCTAAGCAGCTAGGTTTAAGCGTGGTTGCCGAAGGCGTGGAAACGAAGGAGCAGATGCGCTTTCTGCAAGATATTGACTGCACCTTGATGCAAGGCTTCCTTTTCAGCCGCCCGATCGATTTTGAAACCTTCAAAGCTCACTATAAAGCTTGCCAATTTCATTGCCGTGTTTGTCTTGAATATAACGCCTGCTCCATCAGGCAAGACGCGGATGCAGAAGGCCTGCTCAATTAATTAGCAGGCTTACACGCTAAGGGCGTACCCTGTCGCAACAGCCCCACAACCTATTTAAGCAATAACAACCCTTAACAAACATCGCAATCCTCCCTTATCGACTAAACTAGAAACTATCAATGTAGTTAAGGGGTTGTGTCATGCAAAGTAATATCCCAAGAGAAACCTTTGAGCAGAGTGATTCCAACGGGTCGCCGCTACCGATTACACCTGCCAGCGGCCAAGGTTCCCACATTTGGGATCAGGCTAATAACGAATATATAGATTTTGCCGGTGGCATCTCCATCAATACGTTAGGCTACTGTCACCCTCAGCTTATCCAAGCCTTCCAGCAACAAACAGATACGCTCTGGCAGATCAATAATGTATGGGCCCAGCAACCGGCACTACAACTCGCCAAAGCCCTGTGTGAAAAAACCTTTGCCCACCATGTACACTTTGCCACCTCCGGCGCCGATGCCATTGCTGCGGCATTTAAGCTGGCTCGCACTTACGCACTCGAGCATTTTGGGCCTAAAAAAACAGAAATTATCCGCTGTAAAAACAAAAAAAATAGCCCGAGTACAGAATACACGCCCGAAGACACAACCTATGTCGCCTTTAACAATATAGATAACCTAAAATGCGCTATTAATAACAACACCTGCGCGGTTGTTATTGAGCCGATACAAGAGGAGAACGAGCTGACGTCGGCAGACCCAAGTTACCTAAAATCTGTACGCGCACTCTGTGATCACTATTCAGCCCTGCTCATCTTTGATGAGATACAAACCGGCATGGGCCGAACCGGTAAGCTTTTCGCCTACCAACACTACAACGTGATACCCGACATTCTAACGTCGGCTAACGCATTAGCCAGCGGCCTTCCCCTTGCCGCCATGCTCTGTAATGAGGCCGTAACCCGCTCGCTTCAGACCAGCACACCCGAAACACCCTATAGCGGTAACCCCTTAGCCTGCGCTATCGCGAACAAAGTTCTCAGCATTATCGACACATCCAGTGTGTTAGATGGCGTGGAGCGAAAGCATACAGAATTTATCAACCAGCTAGAGCGAGCGAATCAACTCCATCCGGTATTCAAAACATTTAGAGGGCAGGGCCTGTTAATGGGTTGTTTATTGCTACCCGAATATCAAGGCAAGGCGTACCAGCTTATGCAAATCGCACTAGAGGAGGGGGTTATCGTACTCACAGCGGGGGAAAACATGATCCGTTTAACGCCCTCGCTGATTATTCCAACAGAGGATATCTCAGCCGGTATTGAACGTCTAAGCGCCGCCATGCGCCGCTTTATTAAGCTCAATAAATCTTAACCCAACAAGCGTCGACCACTGTGCTGATGGCTTGTAATCGTTAGGCACAACGGAAAGGCTCAGCTACAATATTAGATGAGCCTAATAATAATATTGTTTTTTGAGAGTTTTATGATCAAATCGGTTTCCGGTTATTTATGCCTATTACTGTTTTTATCTATACACAGTAATGCAGCCACCCTTGAGTTTAAAACGACTCAGCTGCCTCCCTTTATGTTTCAAAAAGATGGGCTGGCCGCAGGCCCAGGCAAAGACATTGTAGAAGAGGCATGCAAGCAGGAAGGGTTTGACTGTGATTTTGAAATACTCCCTTGGCGACGAGCTCAGCATGAGGTCAAACGGGGTACCGCATCGGGTTTATTTATGGTGGGAAAAAATGAGGCCCGAGAAGAGTGGTTACATTTTAGCCCGCCCATTTTAAAAACAGGTTATGGCTTTTACTCCCAGACTCACAACCCAGCACACTATACCGACTTACCCAGTTTGGCCGGCTTATGCGTGATCGTAAATTCGCCGTCTAATATGTATAACCACCTTATTTCGATCCAACAAGAGATGACCTCTCGGCAGATCAAACCGATCAGAATTATAACCACCACCAACTTCACCACCGCCATAAAAATGCTCAATGGGGGTCGATGCGACTTACTCTTTGGCAATATTGATGTCGTTAATATGCTGATAAAAAGGCTAGGGCTTTTATCGGTACGCCCTGCGGGCTTTCATGGACAGGTTATCTACTACATCGGCCTATCAAAAGCCGCTGTTCCCTATGAGGTCGTCACGGCCTTTAATCAACGAATTATTCAGCTCCATCAACAGGGCAAGATCAAAGCGATCTTAGCCGCTTATGATATGATCCCAGCAGAGCTCCCATCGCTAAACGCCGTTAATCCATAACGGTGCTCATCGTCCTCGCCTCTACTCACAACCCACTAGGGAGGGCAGCTGCATGGCAAGCCAATAATCGCTTCCAATCCCCCATCAGGGTGGTTGCGTAAGGTTAAGGTTCCACCTAAACGCTCTACCGCTCTTTGCGCGATACTAAGCCCTAAGCCATAGCCTTTTGCTTGGCTTTGCCCACGATAGAAAGGGTTACACAGTTGCGCCAATTCAGCGTCCGACACCCCGGCCCCATGATCCCTTATGCAGAGAACACATTGGTCCGTTTTATCCACCGTCAAATCAATATCTACACCTTCAGCCGTATGCTTACAGGCATTGCCTAAAATATTATTAACGGCCCGCTCTAGTAGTTTAACGTTAATACTCACTTCACAGTCGGACTTCATCGTCAGATTGAAATGGCGTTTAGGGTAGGTAAAGTGCGCATCATCCACCCACTCTTGTAGCAGTGAATACAACCATACCCTCTCGCCGTGCCCATCCATCTGCTCTAAACGGGACAAGGATAAAATCTCACCAATCAATTGATCTAACCGCTGACACTCTTTGATTATCCGTTTAACCGCTTTATCGTCTTCACCCATACGTTGCTCAGCGATACCGGCGGCGGCTTGTAAGCGAGCCAGTGGGGCGCGTAACTCATGGGAGACATCCTGCATTAGGCGCTGATGGGACGTAATGGTCTGCTGTACATAGTCAGCCATGCGATCAAAATCCCGCGCGAGCTCACCCAACTCATCTCCCCGTTTACGCAGTTTTTCATCCGTACGACGATCTAACTCGCCTCGATAGATGGCTTGGCTGTGCTCGCGTAATAGGTTTAACGGACGGGTGACAATCGCCGATACCAGTAACGCACCGATTGACGCGATAAGCAGAATCAACACCATCTGCAAGGACAATACCGTGGCTAAAAGATGGGTCAACGGCGAAGCATCCCAATGCAAATCCACTTCAACCTTATAAACACGCCCGCTCTCAGAGGTGAAGTTAAAGACGTAAAGCGAATCCGAATCCCGTTTAAAGTTTTTAAAGCCGATGACCTTTTTTTGCCGTTCGATATCCGTAATAAAAACCCGCTCAGAAATATTTAGCCAAACCGCGCGACGAAAATCTTCATGCTTATCTTGATCGGGTCCTGCTCCAGGACCCGGGCCGGGCCTCGGCCCCCGCTCATGATCATCCTCACCCCGATGTTTAGGCCGTGGACGTGGCAGATTAGGGATTAAGGTTTTAAACCCTTTATGCTCATACTTCTCCACCATCGCCTCGGCATAGCCTTCCGATTTAGCCGTAATCACATCTTTAAAACGATCCTGTTCGGTAACGGCGCCAACAAACACAATGGTTGCAAGGAGCACAAAAAAACTAACCGCCCAAATAGAGACAAATATTTTCCAGAACAGGCGGTTATACCACTTCATACATCACCTTTAACAAACTGATAACCCACACCACGTACGGTTTTAATCAACTCTTTACCCGACAGGTGCTCCGCTAACTTCTGCCGAACACGGCTAACATGCACATCAATAGCTCGGTCATAGGCTGCTAATTTACGGTGCAGTACCAGCTCAGTTAACTGACCTTTCTCTAACACGGAACCCGCATTCGCGATCAGATACGCTAAAACATTAAATTCAGTACCGGTGAGTTCAATCGTATGGTTATTTACTTTCACCTCACGAATACCCGGATCTAAACTCACGCCACAAACCGTTATCCCATTATCAGGGAACAGCGTTTCTTGCTGCTGTGGCTCGATCCGTCGAAGCACCGCCCGAATACGTGCAAGCAACTCGCGAGGGTTACAGGGCTTACTTAAATAATCATCCGCCCCCATCTCTAATCCAAGAATACGATCAATATCCTCACCCCGACCCGTTAGCATAATGACAGGCAGCTGAACCTTAGGGCGGATCTGCTGCAACAGCTCTAAACCGCTTTTACCTGGCATCATGACATCAAGAATCATCAGGTCGTAACGATCCGCACGGGTAAGCTGCTCACACGCTTCATTCGCGTTGTGGGCGTACTCCATTAGATAACCTTCGTGTTCTAGGTAATCACCTATCAACTCGCATAGCTCTGTATCGTCATCGACCATCAGCAGCCGTTGTTTGTCACCCATGCTTATTATTCCTAACTCAGTGGTTCATAAATAGTACGATTTGTGCCATTAAATAATAGAGCTTTTCCGTTTAAAAAACCTTGCTGCTCACACCCATTTACCAAACTTTACATCTCCTATACCCAACTTTGCAGTGACATCACGCAAACTGCACAACATCGAAACAGATAACACCGGAGAGATAACAATGCGTACCAAACTTATTGCAGGACTTTCAGCAGCGATCATTACTCTATCTGGCGCAGGTTTTACATTAGCCCATGCCGACAGCGATGAGCGTATGGAAAAACGACACGAACACCGTATAGAGAACCGCATTGAGCACTTAACTAAAGAACTGAGCCTAACCACAGAACAACAGGCTCAGCTAAAAGAGCAGATGTTAAGCCAACAGGAGAAGCGCGGCGATAAACAGAAATCCCGCAAGGATGTGTTTAAACAGCTTCAGAAGCTGGACCCAAGCGCAGCAGACTACCAAACACAGCTAAATAGCTTAGTGCTACAAGCTCAAGATCAAACTAAATCTATGATTTTGGAAAAAGCGGAACAGAAAGCGAAGTTGTTTGAAATTTTAACACCAGAGCAAGAGAAAGAATTTATTGAGTTACAAAGTGAAATGGGCAAAAAAATGTCGAAACGTGATGCAGACCGTGACCATGGTCGTCACGGTGACAAGAAGTGTCACTAAACGCGTATTTTTGTAAGACAAGCTAACCCCAATCTTGTCATTAGCTCCTCACTGTCAGACCTTTGCCCGCTATTAAGCGGGCTTTTTTTGTTCAACTAGATGGCCTTAGACGCTACATCCTTCACATCTTCCATCACAACAAACGTACTGGTTTGTTTTACATGGGGCAGGTTTGAAATCTGCTCACCTAGCACTTCCCTATACGTGTTGATATCTGAGGTTCTCACTTTGAGCAGGTAATCAAAGTTGGCTGCGATCATATGGCACTGTTCAACTTCAGGAATCAACCGCACCGCTTGATTGAACGCCTCAAGGGCTTTGGTTTTCGTATCGTTAAGTGTCACTTGAACAAATGCCACATGCTTTGACCCTAACTTTTTCTGATCGATCAGGGCGGTATACCCCATCACATAGCCCAAATCTTCTAAGCGCTTCATGCGAACCTGGCAAGGGGTTTTCGATAATCCAACCCGAGACGCCAACTCCGTTACCGTAATACGACCATTCTTTTGCAGCTCTCGCAGGATCGAAAGATCTAATTTATCTAACTTTTCTGGATTATCCATCGGCTACATTACCTCGCAAGAACGGTTAAATCGTATAGGTATATTACAAAAAAATAGTGAATACGACTGTTTTTGCGCTGTAATGGTCAAATTTATCAATAAAAATTTATGTCACAACCGAAAACTAAAAAGCAGCCATTATGCAGGACAATCTCACTTAAACAGCCATAAAAAAAGCCATATTAACTATAAATAACGTTAATACAGTTCAAATTCCCAGAAGTATGCGAGTAACATTTTGTACTGATATGCCTACATTAAACGAGTGGTGAAAATTCACCCGACGTCATGTGCTTTTATAGAAAGTAATGGCATAGCGCAGAATAAAACTATAATAAACATAACTGCATGACAGTGAGGTTTCTCCATGGTGATCGTAACCATTACATTTATTCTCTATTTAATGCTAATGCTGGCTATCGGCATTGTTGCTTATCGTCGCACTCAGGATCTGTCTGATTACATACTCGGTGGTCGTAATTTAGGGCCGATCCCAAGTGCGTTGAGTGCAGGCGCATCCGATATGAGCGGCTGGCTGCTTATGGGGCTGCCCGGCTATGCAATGGCCGCTGGCTTAGGCTCGGTCTGGTTAGCCGGTGGGCTCTTAGTGGGTACATGGCTCAACTGGCTATTAATAGCCCAGCGCCTCAGGGTTTACTCCCAGCGCGCAGAAGACGCCTTAACCCTCCCCGCATTTTTTGAGAAACGCTTTGAAGACAGCAGCCATAGCCTTCGCGTTATCTCCGCAATCTTCGTACTTGTTTTCTTTTTGTTCTATACCAGTTCCGGCCTAGTCGCAGGCGGTAAACTCTTTGAAACCGTCTTCGGTTTTGATTACACCATTGCCGTCCTCATTGGCTCGGTGGCCGTTATCTCTTATACCCTGTTTGGTGGGTTTCTTGCCGTCTCTTGGACCGATGTTGTACAAGGCCTACTTATGGTCGGCGCTCTTGTCTTGGTCCCCCTCTTTGCGATGGGTGAAATTGGCGGCCTAAGTGGCACACTCGCTGCGGTAGAGGCCAAAAACCCAGAACTCCTCAATATATTTACCGACGCTAAAGGCGCGCCAATAACCTTAATCGGGACCTTGTCGCTGGTCGGCTGGGGGCTAGGTTATTTTGGACAACCCCATATATTGGCGCGTTTCAAGGGCATTAAAAGCAAAGACAGTGTACCGACAGCACGTCGTATCGCCGTACTTTGGACCGGCATATCGATGCTCGGTGCCTGCACTATCGGTTTAGCCGCTATCGGTTACCTGCCCGCAGGCTTAAGTGATAACGAGACCGTCTTTATGGTTCTGGTTGATGCGCTTTTCCATCCGGTCGTCGCAGGTATTTTATTAGCGGCTATCTTAGCCGCGGTAATGAGTACAGCAGATTCCCAACTACTGGTTTCGTCCTCAGCGCTAGCAGAAGACTTTTACAAAGCCCTGTTCAAAAAAGATGCGACCCAAGAGGAGCTGATTCTTGTGGGTCGTTATGCCGTGATCGTCATTGCCGTCATCGCAACCAGCTTAGCCATGGATCCAGACTCTAAAGTGTTGTCACTTGTCTCCTATGCTTGGGCAGGCTTTGGCGCAGCATTTGGGCCAGCACTCATGCTTTCACTCTATTGGAAACGCATGACTAAAGCGGGCGCACTTGCAGGTATTATTACCGGTGGTGTCGTTGTTGTAGTTTGGAAGCAGCTATCGGGCGGTTGGTTTGATGTGTATGAGATCATTCCCGGTGTCGCGCTTGCGTTTATCGCAATTATCTTCACATCACTGATAACTCCGCCACCCTCCGCCACCATTCAGAAGCGCTTCGATGACGTGGTAGCAGAAATAAAAAGCTAACCCCTTAAAAGACAGACTATGATTATGTTAAGCCTCGGTTGTATTGCGCAATCGGGGCTTTTTATTACAAAAGCCAGTTTGACTAAAAAAATAAAGATATATAGACCAAATAAAATAATATTCGTTAATTTTTAAATAATTTGGCTTTATATGACAAATATAAAGAGAATTAGACTTACCGTAGAAAGCTAAAATATACCTTATAATATATGAGGTGATATATGAGTTTATCGATCGAACAAGCCCGTTTAGAGATTCGTGAGCATTATCTAGCTGACGAGGCTATGACTATTAACCATCTAATTAATAATGCCTCGTTAAACGAACAAGACCGCCACACCATATCGCAAAACGCTGCTGAACTCGTCAAAAAAGTACGTAATGAAAGCAGCCCATCCATGATGGAAAAGTTCTTAGCTGAGTACGGCCTAACAACCAAAGAAGGCGTCGCCTTAATGTGCTTAGCAGAAGCTTTACTGCGCGTACCTGATAGCCTAACCATTGACGCGTTAATCGAAGATAAAGTGGCATCAGGCAACTGGAAAGGCCACTTAGGGCAATCCGCATCGTCATTAGTAAATAGCTCAACGTGGGCTTTACTCATTACCGGCAAACTCCTCCAAAATGACGAGGATAAAAACCTAAGCTCGACACTTAAAAGCATGATTAAACGCTTAGGCGAGCCACTAATACGCACCGCCGTTGCCCAAGCAATGAAAGAACTTGGACGCCAATTTGTTTTAGGCCGCACCATTGAAGAAGCCACCCAACGAGCAGAGAAGCTTGAGAAGTTTGGTTACGCTTACTCTTACGACATGCTAGGCGAAGCGGCGCGGACAGACGCCGATGCGCTTAGATACCACCACGCCTATGCTCAAGCGATCGAAGCACTCGCCCTACGCTGCAGCCATACCGATATTCGTTTAAACCCCGGCATCTCGGTCAAATTATCAGCCCTCCATGCGCGCTACGAAGTTGCACAACGTGATCGAGTTATGACTGAGCTGGTCGAGCGTACGTTGACGCTCGCCCTACAAGCAAAAGACGCCAACATGGGCTTTAACATTGATGCCGAAGAAGCAGACCGCCTTGACCTATCCTTAGATGTGATTGAAGCAGTTCTCTCCGATGAACGCCTGAGCGATTGGCAGGGTTTTGGTATTGTTGTACAAGCCTTCGGCCAGCGTGCCAGCCATGTACTGGACTGGCTCTATGCACTGGCCACTAAACTCGATCGCCGGATCATGGTCCGTCTAGTAAAAGGCGCCTATTGGGATGCCGAGATCAAACGCGCACAAGTGCTCGGCTTAGACGGTTTCCCCGTATTTACACGCAAGGTTAATTCCGACCTCTCCTACATGTGCTGCGCAGAAAAACTGCTCAACATGACGGATCGTATTTATCCACAGTTTGCCACCCATAATGCCCATTCTGCGGCCTCTATTTTATACATGGCGCAGAAATACAATGTGGATAACTTTGAGTTTCAACGATTACATGGGATGGGCGAGTCACTGCACGATACCGTCCTCAAATCTAATCACACCCGCTGCCGCATCTATGCGCCGGTAGGCGCACACCAAGACCTGCTAGCCTACCTCGTACGACGACTACTGGAAAACGGTGCAAACAGCTCATTTGTGAACCAAATTGTTGATACCCGCATCACACCCGAAATGATCGCTAAAGACCCGTTTGAACAGGTGTTAAGCACACCCAACCGTCTATCTAATGCCAACATAGCCAAACCCGCAGAACTATTTGGCGCACAACGGCTCAACGCTAAAGGTTGGGATATTACCGACCCCACAACACTAGCAGCCTTAGATAACGCCCGGGCGCACTTTAAAACAAAAAGCTGGGTGGCCAAGCCACTTATTGCTGGCGACCTTACAAGTGATAAAGCCGTTGCCATATACAACCCCGCAAACCTCAATGATTGCGTCGGGCATGTAACCTCAGCTAACCCACAAGATATAGAAACCGCGATTAGCGCCGCCGCACGAGGTTTTCAGCAGTGGTCGACAACCCTACCAGCGGAACGCGCTGTCTGTTTACGTAAAGTGGCTGAGCTGTTTGAAGCGAACGCCCCCGAGCTATTCTCACTCGCCTGCCGAGAAGCGGGAAAAACATTGCTCGACGCTGTCGGTGAGATTCGTGAAGCCGTCGATTTTGCACGCTACTACGCCAATGAAGCGGAAAAACTAGCCAACAAACACGCCTTAGGTGTGGTCACGTGTATCTCACCCTGGAACTTCCCATTAGCGATATTCACCGGCCAAGTACTTGCCGCCATCGCGTCAGGAAACAGCGTAATAGCAAAACCTGCGGACCAAACGCCGTTAATGGCCACCCGCGCAGTCGAACTCATGCATGAAGCGGGCATCCCCGTTGATGTCATTCAGCTGCTTACCGGCTCCGGTGTCGATGTGGGCGTGCCGTTAACATCAGACCCACGCATTGCCGCCGTTTGCTTTACCGGCTCAACCCAAACCGCACAACGCATTAACCGCATCATGGCTGAAACACTCGCTCCTAGCGCCCCTCTTGTGGCCGAAACAGGCGGTATGAACGCGATGCTGGTTGACTCAACCGCACTGCCGGAACAAGTAGTTCGCGACGTAGTGATGTCCGCCTTCCAAAGTGCCGGCCAGCGCTGCTCGGCGCTACGCATACTCTATGTACAAGAAGATATTGCCGAGCACTTAAAAACTATGCTTTTTGGTGCAATGGACGAGTTACGTTTAGGTGATCCATGGCAATTAAGCGCCGACATCGGCCCTGTCATCGATGAGAACGCTAAAAACAAGATAGATAACCATTGCGCAGCGTTTGCGGCGAAAGGCCAGCTACTCAAACAGCTGCCCACTCCTGATGGCGGTCACTTTGTCGCCCCCACCGTCATCGCTGTCAAGGGCATTGAGGAGCTTGAAGAGGAGATCTTTGGGCCCGTACTCCATATCGCCACCTTTGCCGCAGATGAGATCGATCAAGTGATCGCCAACATTAACGCAAAAGGCTATGGCCTTACATTTGGCCTACATACACGCGTTGATAACCGTGTTGAGCAGATCACCAGCCAAATTGCGGTCGGTAACATCTATGTCAACCGAAACCAGATTGGCGCCATCGTCGGCTCACAGCCCTTCGGCGGAGAGGGTTTATCAGGCACCGGCCCCAAAGCGGGCGGCCCCCACTACGTGAAACGTTTTACCCAACCAAACCAGTACTACTCGGCAGTGGATCAACAGAGCCATATGGTTCAGCCCGCAACGCTACAAACGCTCATCACCGAGCTTAACGAGGCCCAAAACCTGCCTAAGCACGCGAGTAGAGCCGCATTATTAAACGTCTTTGCCGAAGAGTTTAAAACACTCAACCTAGATAGCGGGCATGCCGTAGAGCTACCAGGCCCCACAGGCGAACTTAACCTACTGTCAGAGAAGGAACGGGGCGTTGTGCTCTGCTTAGGTCCAGACAGAACAAGTGCCCGTCAGCAAGCGGCAACAGCCCTGAGCCAAGGCAACAAAGTGATTGTTATTGCCTCTGACATTGCAGACCTATTGACCCAAGCCGCCCAGCAGAACTTGCCCCTTCTGGGCACAGAAGGCAGCTTAGCCCTTAACGCAATCTCGTCGGTACAAGGCTTTGCTGCCGTTTGCTATAACGCCAGCACAGATCAGCAACGGGATCTGCGTATCGCGCTGTCAAAACGCGAAGGCGCACTGCTACCCCTTATCACAGAGATGGATCAGCCGGAAAGATTCGTGATTGAACGCCACCTGTGTATCGACACAACAGCAGCCGGAGGTAATGCGAGCTTAATAGCAGCCAGTGAATAGGCGTAGGAAGTAAACCTTACCTTGGAAACAGCCTATCTCATCATGGATTAGCCCTTCCACATACTTTGTGATTAGTCATGGGTTTATCACAAAGAGCTTATCCCCAACGGTGCGCCACACCGCTGGGGATTTTTTTATCTAATCGCTGTTCACCGAATCAATGTGACTCGGAACGGTTAATCTTTTTTCTCAATCGTAACCTCAAGGGTTTTACTCTCACCCGCAAACCATTTCTGAACATACAAAGAGCCCACAATCGGGGCAGTACCTTCGTCAGGCACTTCCTTATAACGCACACTGTTTTTAGTTTCTTTCTCGTACTCAAAGGTAACGACTTTTTTAGACATTGCTCTGTTCCCGTTAACTATTTTTATGCGCGATATTTTCTTTAATAAGTGGAAAAAGCAAGCGCTGACTCCGTTAATGTTTTTGCGATCAAGCGGGCTTAGGCTCCACCAACCTTTCGCTCTGGCACCCGTTCCGGGTATAAAGGGTGAGCTCCTACAGATAAGACGGCATGAGAAACAAACGCCTGTAGGAGGCCAGCCTTTGGCCGAAGCCGCTTACAGAGTACCTGTCCTCATTTATATATAATGGGCTCCATATACCTCCCTATGCCAGACATCCACCTGCCTGATCTGCTTATCTTTGTAACGCAGTCTGGGTCGCAAAACAAGTACATGGCCTAGGGCGTTAAAGACAACGCAAAGAGACAGCCCAGACCTATTCGGCACTAAAAAAAAGGCTGACGCAATGCATCAGCCTTTTCTATTTTTACCTGCAATGAAGCGAGAATACCTTAGCTTGTTTTCTCAAACATTAGGTCCCAAACCCCATGACCTAAACGCTCACCGCGCTTCTGGAATTTAGTCACTGGACGCCACTCGGGTTGAGGCGAGTACTGGCCCTCGCCAGCGGCATTAGCATAGCCTTCAGCGGCGCTCATCACCTCCATCATATGCTCCGCATAGTTTTCCCAATCGGTTGCCATATGGAAAACACCGCCTACTTTTAACTTCTGGCGTAGGGTTTGTGCAAATTCTGGCTGTACGATACGGCGCTTATGGTGACGCTTTTTATGCCAAGGGTCGGCAAAAAAGAGTTGTATGCAATCTAAGCTATTATTTGGAATGCACTGGGCGAGGACTTCAATGGCATCGTCACAGAAAACACGGATATTGGTGAGGCCTTCTTTTTCCGCATTACTGAGTAAGCGGCCAACACCCGGACGGTGAACTTCAACGCCGATGTAGTTTTTTTCAGGCTGATCTTTTGCCATTTCAACCAGCGAGTCACCCATACCAAAGCCGATCTCAAGCACGACAGGTGCTTCGCGGCCAAACACTTGATTAAAGTCTAGCAGGCCATTGTTTAGCTCTAGCCCCATACTCGGCCAAACATCATCCATCGCCTTTTGCTGTCCTTCAGTCATACGGCCCGCGCGTAGTACAAAGCTTTTGACCGTACGCATATGTTTTTCTTCAGCGGGGTTTTCTACCTGCGGCTGTTCGATCTTATTTTCTTCTGACATCAACCTGACCTAAAAAGCAAAGCCCGATCTTTCGATCAGGCTGAAAATATTCCGTAATTTAGCATCACTACTGTAGGGACAGCCGCTTAGCCAATAATGGTTCCGTCCATGGGAGAGGACGCACTGGCATAGCGTTTACGCGGCATACGACCGGCAAGAAACGCTTCACGACCCGCTTCAATGGCTTTACGCATAGCGGAGGCCATTAGAACCGGGTTACGTGCACCGGCAATGGCGGAGTTCATCAGCACTGCATCACAGCCCATCTCCATGGCAACAGCGGCTTCAGACGCGGTGCCTACACCGGCATCAACAAGGACCGGTACTTTCGCATCTTCCATAATGACGTTGATATTATGGGGATTCAAAATACCTAATCCAGAGCCGATCATGGAACCCAATGGCATGATCGCAACGCAGCCCAGGCTTTCTAGCTCTTGAGCAACGATAGGGTCGTCACTGGTATAAACCATCACCTTAAAGCCATCTTGGACAAGCTTATCCGCAGCTTTAATGGTATCAACCACATTGGGGTAAAGTGTTTTTTGATCGCCTAAGACTTCAAGTTTGACTAAGTCGTGACCATTCATCAGCTCACGGGCTAACTTACAGGTACGCACCGCATCTTCGGCGTTAAAGCAGCCGGCGGTGTTTGGCAAAATCGTGTATTTATCGGGTGTGATGATATCCAATAAATTAGGTTCATCTGGGTTTTGCCCGATATTGGTACGTCTAACGGCAACCGTCACAATCTCGGCACCACTTGCCTCGATGGCAATACGGGTTTCTTCCAAGTTTTTATATTTGCCAGTACCAATTAACAAACGTGAATTGTAGCTTTGTCCTGCGATAATCAATGGGTCATTCTGATGAGACATGATGTATATCCAAAAAAATTGTAGTCATTATGAGTCGGTGTTAGATCTAAAATGATCGACCTCAACCCCCACCAATCGCATGTACAATCTCAACACGATCCGCTTCTTTCAATACTGTTTCTGCATGTTCACTGCGAGGAATGATTTCTAAATTAAGCTCAATAGCAATGCGTTTATCACCAAGCTCAAGCTGTGAAATCAGGCCAGTAAGGGTGATATCATCCTGCACTTGCAGCATCTCACCATTTACCTGAATCTGCATTGATTTATCTCCTGTTCGAAATAATTGCTGTATAGCCAACGAGTACCCACCCACATAAGAAAGCGATGCCTCCCAATGGGGTTATCGCCCCAAGTACCTTAATACCCGTCAACGCCAACAGATAAAGACTGCCGGAAAAAAGTAGAATCCCTAATGTAAATGCAATGCCCGCCCACCCTAAGTATTTACTGGATAAATCCGAGGGGGCTAACGCAATAAATAATAACGCAAAGGTGTGGTAGAACTGATATTCCACACCGGTTTGATAGGTTGCGTATAAATGGGGTTCAAGCAGATCTTTTAACCCATGAGCACCAAACGCTCCGCAGGCGACCGCCAAAAAGCCGCTCATTGCCGAGATCATTAATATAAGTTTTTTCGACATTAGGAACCCAGATATTTGAAAGATTATACCGAAATAGTTTGCCCATGTAGCTAGAAAACCGACTCAAACCACGCTATTACAGACACAAAAAAGCCGCTATACGCGGCTTTTTATAAAATGCGACTCACTAAGCTTCCATGGAGATGCGAATCTTCTTCATCGCATTCTTTTCTAACTGGCGAATACGCTCAGCTGAAACCTCATATTCTGCGGCCAGTTCATGCAGAGTGGCTTTATCATCGGACAACCAACGACGGGCTAAAATATCTTTACTACGCTCGTCTAAATCGGACATGGCACTCATCAAGCGTCGCTGTGAGTCCTGTTCCCAATTGCTGTCTTCAACCTGCTGTGATGGATCAGCGCTTTTATCTTCTAAAAAGTGTGCTGGCGCCCATGCGGCCTGCTCATCGTCTGCACCTTCTGGTGCATCAAAGGCAGTATCAACGGATGCCATACGGCCTTCCATCTGACGAACCACTTTAGCATCAACACCTAAATCTTCTGCAATAGAGTTTACTTCGTCGGTTGTCATCCAACCTAAGCCCTTTTTCTTGGAGCGAAGATTAAAAAACAATTTGCGCTGAGCTTTAGTGGTGGCCACTTTAACAATGCGCCAATTACGCAGAATAAACTCGTGCATCTCGGCTTTAACCCAATGCACAGCAAAGGATACCAAGCGTACACCCATCGTTGGGTCAAAGCGTTTAACCGCTTTCATCAAACCGACGTTGCCTTCCTGAATCAGATCACCTAGTGGCAAACCATAGCCAGAATAGGTTTTAGCAACATGAACAACAAAGCGCAGGTGTGACATAACTAAACGGCGGGCCGCTTCTACGTCACCATCAAAATGCAAACGCTCACCCAAAGAACGCTCCTCTTCGGCGCTTAATACTGGAATAGCAGTCACAGACTGCATATATGCATCCAGATTACGTCCCGGAGAAAGTGTATCAATAACTTGTAAGCTAGTGCCCATTAATGACCTCGCATCATTCTTGCTTCTTATCAAAAGTTCGCAGTTATGACTCAATTTATAATACAAAAGTTCAATCTAATTCCGTTATTAAGTATAACGGACCGGAAAATATAGCGAGGATAAGGATAAAACGCAAATGTTACGACAAGATGAGTGGATTCATTGCGGTTCTATCTCTCTCAGGTGACGTCCTACGGCTAAGCGTGCACCAAATAGACCCAATAACACCCCAACACCGATCAACGAGAGGCTATCAATAAAGCCAAGCCGCTGTAGTTCGAAGTCTGTTTGATAGAGTGAAACCAATTGCCCGACCGGTGTGCTAATTAGCAGCAGACTGATCTCAACAAACAGCCAAGCGATCACCGCACCAATTAGACCAAACCAAAAGCCGGTATAGATAAAAGGACGTTTGACCCATGAATCCGTGGCACCTACTAATTTGGCCACTTGGATTTCATCTTTACGGCTTTCAATCGATAACCTGATGGTGTTACCAACCACCAGCAAAACGGAGAGGGCTAATAAGGCACCCAGTACCAAGACAACACGGTTGGCCAGCCGAACAAATGAAGATAAACGTTCGACCCACACCATATCTAACACCGCGTCTTCTACTTCAGGCAGTTCATTTAATGCTTGTTGAAGCGCACTGAGCGAAGCTTTCTGATTATCCAGCGGTTGAACAACCACCACGGCAGGTAGGGGGTTCTTGTCCAGAAATTCAAGTACATCGGAAAAACCGGAGATCCGCTGAAACTCATGCAGCCCCTGCTCTTTAGTCACTAACTCAACGGCTGCCAGATCTGTACGCAAGAGCATTTTTTGACTAAAGCGCTCGGCCTCTTCCGCGGGCAGTGTTTTTTGTAAGTACAACGAGATGCGCGGGTCCCCTTTCCACTCACCACTAAGGTGGTTGATGTTTTTAAGGCCCACAAACATTAATCCCGGCAGGGCTAACGCAATTGCCAGCACTGCTAATGTCATAAAACTAGGTAAAGGCGTTAACCATAAGCGCTGCAGTGACTGTCGAGCGGTACTTTTATGATGCCTAATCCAACTTTTAAATTCGGCAACAAAATCAACGCGATGTTTGGCCGCCCCTTTATGGGCATGCGCAGCCGAGGTATCGGCCACAGGTTTATCCGCTGGTCGCTGGCGTTCAGCCCCTCGTTTGACCGGTTCACGGTTAGCCATTAATCAATCTTCCTTGGTCAAGGGTCAACGTCCGATAAGGCATACGTGATACCAGTGCTAAATCATGGGTCGCAATTAATACGGTTGTACCATGAAGGTTAAACTCCATAAACAAGCGCATAATCTCTTCTGACAACGCAGGGTCCAAGTTACCGGTTGGCTCATCCGCCAGAAGGACTTGGGGTTTATGCACAATCGCCCGTGCAATACCTATACGCTGCTGTTCACCTGTGGATAAGGTAATGGGGTTGAGCTTCTCTTTATGCAAGAGGCCCACTTTATCTAACGCTGCACGTACACGTTTTCCAATATCTTCTTCATCATAACCGGAGATATGTAGAGGCAAGGCGACATTTTCAAAGACACTGCGATCAAATAGCAGCTGATGGTTTTGAAAAACTACGCCGATACGACGCCGATGATAAGGGATGTCGTCACGACTGAATTGAGCGAGGTCTTGACCCGCAATAGACACCTGCCCGCGACTGGCCCGCTCCATTAACATGATCAATTTAAGTAACGTACTTTTACCTGCACCTGAGTGGCCGGTAAGAAACGCCATCTCCCCTCGATTTAGGCTAAAGCTCACATCGCGCAGGGCATCATGGCCCTCCGGGTAACGCTTACTGACGTTATCAAACTTAATCATCGCTTACGGTCATATCCAATCACGTATACAAAAGTTAGGGCAACGCTGTTAATCAAACAGTGCGTCTACAAATTCTTGCGAGTTAAAGGGGCGCAAATCATCAATTTGTTCACCCACGCCGATAAAGCGAATCGGCAGATCCATCTGTTTAGCGATTGCAAAGATAACGCCGCCTTTGGCTGTACCATCTAGCTTCGTCAGAGAGATACCTGTTACACCGACGCTCTCTTTAAAGATTTTTGCTTGGCTTAACGCATTCTGTCCCGTGCCCGCATCAAGTACCAACATAACCTCATGGGGCGCTTCAGGCGACAATTTTTGCGTGACGCGCACGACTTTTTCAAGCTCTTGCATCAGATTGTCTTTGTTTTGCAAACGACCGGCAGTGTCGGCAATAAGAATATCAATATTCTTCGCCTGTGCAGATTGCACCGCATCGTAGATAACCGAGGCTGAATCCGCCCCCGTATGCTGAGCAACAACAGGGACTTTATTACGTTCGCCCCAGACCTGTAACTGTTCAACCGCGGCCGCACGGAACGTATCACCCGCCGCTAACATCACCGATTTACCTTCACTCTGGAACTTTTTAGCGAGCTTACCGATCGTGGTCGTTTTACCTACACCGTTAACGCCAACCATTAAAATAACATATGGCTTTTTACTGCAATCGATCTGCAACGGCTGTTCCGATTGATGCAACAGCGTGGACAGCTCATCTTTCAATGCCGCTTGTAGAGCTTGAGGGTCGCCCAACTGTTTACGCGCTACCTTTTCGGTTAAGCGACCAATAATATCGGAGGTGGCTTCAACCCCAACATCCGCCGTTAACAATAGGGTTTCTATCTCTTCGAGCAGATCATCATCGATCTCTTTAGCACCTAAAAAGATGTTACCTAACTGCTCTGACAGATTGGCTTTGGTTTTACTCAAGCCCTGTTTAATGCGGGCAAAAAAGCCTTTTTTCTCTTCCGCTGGATCATTGTTTTGAACGGCGGGTGCTGGCGTCTCTTCTATAATGGCATCAACAACGGTGTCACTGGGAGCCGGTGCTTCAACGAGAGGGGCAGGGTCATCGGCAACCACCTCCGTAACGGCCTCAGCAGCCACCTCAACCGTCGCGGGCTCAACCACCTCACTAACACTGGCGGGCTCTTCAACGACGGGCTGACGGTCTAGGGTAACGGAGGGCTCGGTCTCAACCGACTCAGCAGCTGTTTCAGTAACGGTTTCAGCAACTGTTTCAACCAATGACTCTGCTTTAAGCTCTGCGTTCGCGGGTTGGTTCTCTTCAACTTTCTCAACTGAGCTGTTGTCGGTTTCATGCGTTTCAACAGCGGTTTCTTCCGCCGAAGAACCTCCGAACATGGATTTCAGTTTTTTAAACATTTAACTTCCTCATACCCTGGCACGCTATAGCCTTCACCACGGTTTAAAATTCGATTATTACCTACGCTAAATTAATCGGATGAATTATCATCACGGAGATAACGATAGATACCTGCCAACACAACAATTGTAATAAGCGCACCGGTATAAGCGATGTAACTGGTATCCCAACCCTTATCAACAAACATCTCTTGTAAACTTAACATCCGTTATCCACTCTCAATTACCTTATAACAACTGAAAAATCAGCAGTTCATCGACAAAGTCTGGTATCTTATCACAGTAAATCGGCTGCATAACCCAGATCAGATACCCAAGCGGACCTATCTTTACGCTTACGCGAAATGGGTTCAAGCCAAAGCGCCGTTATATGAACATTTAGTGTCTGAGAAAATTCAAGATGACAAACGAATACCGCCCCATTTTTAATCGTAAATACCTCGTAGGCTTAGTCTGGTTCAGCTTAATCGCCATTCTTATTCTTTCCTCTATGGGACCTGGGGCTGTTGAATACCACGACGTCGACAGTAACGACAGCCAGACCCTCTATTGGATGGAGCTGGACGATCAGCCGATGCAGCTGGTGTTTCTTCTCGCGACTCAGCCGGCGCTAAACACCACTCAGCAGCAACTTCAGCAATTAAAAAGCCTCATATTGCAACAACGTTTACGTGCGTTAGCCAGCCCGACCTACAGTTACAACGTCACGCCACGACAAGACCGTATTGAAGTCACCCTCTCTTGGGCCAATGAACAACCTGCCCCCGCACTCAACCGTATTTGGCAAGCACTAAGCAAGCCGGTTGACGCCTCTCGCTGGCGAGAGCCGTTGAAAAAGATTCAGGCACGCGATTATTTAGCCGAGCAATCAGCAGAACAGACACTGGTTAATCGTTTCTATCAACAGCTACAACCGGCGGACGACACCTCGGTACTCAACCTACTTGGCCCATCCTATGCCGAGCTATTTACTGCACCGCTGTTCGCCATTAGCGGTGAAGATGCAGAGGATTATGTTGAGTTAATTGAGCAACAACTACCACAGACGCTACGACCCACCGGCCTAAGCTATCCTGATAGCCAACCCGCCGCGTTACTCCGTGAAAACAGTCCGGATAAAACCTTTCGCTTATTGCTTGGGCAAACTCTGCCGCCACGGGCGTCGGATAGTTTTATTACGCACCGCATCAGCGCTCAAGTCATTCAAGACCTGTTAAATAAATACCAAGACCAGCACAATTTAAACTTTCGCATTCTTTGGGCCTCACTTAAGCACATCGGTTTTCAAGCGTTGATCTTAGAAGGCGATCAGAATCCTGGGCCGATTCTGCCCCAGTTGCAGCAACAGGTTAACGAAGAGCTCGTTGAGCAAAGCCAAAATCGGCTAGCTGGCATCTGGCAAGAGCGTATGCGTGATAATATGAACCAAGTCGCCGCGTTGAGCTTAATCGCATTTTACCAACTGCCAACGGATACAATGGAAACCTATATTGATCAGCTATTAGATCAAGACCCGGATGACATTATTAAGCAGACACAACAAGCACTGGATGCCTCGCAGCCAATCAGCATTATTCAATCGCCGGTGCTTTAAGGAAATCATATGGGCCATAAAAATCCACCCCGCCGCAAACAAGATAAATCAACGCCCCGCTCACAGTTACGTATCATTGCTGGCGAATGGCGCGGACGAAAGCTTGAATTTTTAGCCACTGATGGGCTCAGGCCAACACCCGACAGAGTACGGGAAACCTTGTTTAACTGGATTCAAACCATTGTTCCCGGCGCTCAATGCTTAGATATGTTTAGTGGCAGTGGCGCTTTAGGTTTTGAGGCGCTTTCAAGGGGGGCTGAACGCATGACGTTTATCGAGCGTGATGCGGCGGCGGCCCGCCAATTGAACGCGAACCTGCAAAACTTAAAAGCCCAGAACGGCGAGATTATCCAAACAGATGTGTTGGCATGGCTAGAGGCCCGTCAACAGGATCAAGAGAGCAAGTATGACCTTGTTTTTCTCGACCCGCCCTTTAGACAAAACTTGATAGCCCCCTGCTGTGCACTATTAGAAAGTAAAAATCTGTTGCGCGACAACGCTTACATCTATATTGAAACGGAATCTGAATTGGCCAATCCGGATGTTCCGCCCCACTGGCAGGAATATAGGAATAAAACCGCAGGGCAAGTCACCTACCGCTTATATAAACGGGCGTAGGCGCTACGTATCTGCGGCCATATTTCAAGCTAAAGCTTTAATCCTTGTATAAAGTGCTGGCTCAGGAACTTGGTTTGCTGTTTCGCATGAACCAAACCAGACCCCGTATTATAAACGCTGGCGATAATACCCATAATCACACCTAAAACGGCCGCGGGCACCGGGTCAATGTTAGTCGAGGGTTTATGGGCGATACGTTTTTGTTTGCGCGCTTTCTTAATAAGCTTTGATAAGAGGTGTAACCACTCACGGTGCTCATCTCTTATCTTACTGGCGATCGCTTCTAATTCTGGCGTATGAGCTACACCTTGATGAAACACCTTCCATATGGACGCAGGACGCGTCTCAGTCAGTGCTCGCTGACTCCATTGAATAATAAAATCGCCTAAAGATTCCAGCGCATCCTGCCGTGCCGATTGCAGCTGATCCAAAAAAAGATCCTCTAACGGAAAACGGCACTCGTCATACAGTGCGTCAACAAGATCGGTTCGATTCTTAAAATGCCAATACAGAGCACCATGGGTTAACCCCGCAGCAGACGCTATATCCTTTAAGCTTGTGCCTGCAATACCTTTTTCAGCAAACAGCGTTAACGCCGTCTCCAAAAGTAGCTGACGTGTTTGTTCTGCTTCTTTTTTCGTCCTTCGGGGCATATCTGTTTAATCACCTTCTGCTATTCAGAGACTTATTATATAAAGTCGGCACACAGAATGAGTTACAGAAAAATTAAGACTCACGCAAAAACGCTAATTAATTAGCGCGCAGCTTGGGCATCATCTAAATATAACTTTGCACCATATTTTTTGAGATCGTCCACTTTAAGCGTTTGAGGCAGTGAGAATATGGCCGTAAAGCGTTGGCCCGGCTTGATATAGCCATCAACGTGGGAGACATAACGTTCACTTTTACCATTACGCTGCAAATATAATCCCATCACTACGTCTGTTAAGATAGGACCATTAGCCGCATAACGCCAGCGGGTTTCAAGCTGATGCGTTCCCGTTTTACGGGTCGACTCAACTTTGAGTACCGATTCGACTGATTTCACAAAACTGGCTTGTTGCAACTGACGCTGCTCTTCCCCTTTCGCCTGCTGATGTTGAACATAAGCACCTAAGGCTGTCGATAGTAGCGCCGCGACACCGCCGCCTTCACCCGCCGCCACTTCATTCTCATTTTTTCGCCACAGCACATTGTTATCCAACAACTCGGCGGCCTTAGGGTTTATTTGATTCTTTTTATAATAAGGTAATACCTGAGTGCCGACGCTTTTCGCTTCTTGATAACGCTCAGCATTCACCGGATGGTCATGGTGAAATAACGCCCGCGCGTTACCCTGTTCCGCATACTTACGCTGCCAGATACGGCTGGCGGCTAGCGGGTCATAACCGGCAAGCGCGGTGTATAAAATACCGATACGGTCCGCTTCCCGTTCGCTCTCGTGGGTAAAAGCGGCCTGATAACCACTACGGCCTGCTGCATTTGAACCAGCCAATGCGCTGATCTGGGCGTGGGTTTGGCGTTCATAAACATGGTTGGCGACAGTATGGGCGATCTCATGTCCCAATACCGCAGCAAGTTCTGCATCATCTGGTAGGTCATCCATCAACTGCGAATGCACTACGATATAGGTGCCCCCAGTTGTAAAGGCATTAAACGAGTCACGTTTAATTAACAGCGGCTGCCAACGTTCCTGTTTTAGGTGGGATACTTGATGAATACGGTCAAAAACACGAACGAGGCGCTGGTATTGTGTTCGGCTAACCGCCGCATTAACGGGGCGTTTATTTTTCTGCTCTTGGGCGATGAGTTGATCAACATACGCATTCCCTTGTTCTATCTGGGCACGACGGTCAGCCATACTTAAGCTACGCTGCCCTGTCACACGGTCCTTTTCACTGACAGATTCTGCGACTTGATATAACCCCTGATCTACCTTTTGCAGTGCCTGGCAGCCAGACAATACCGTAAAAATCAGAGCAACCAGACCTATTCGCAATGACAAAATCACACTAATACCCCTAAAACCTTTATAGTTATTTGTAATAATAAATTGTTTTTTTATAACCGACAGAGATCAAGACATTCCATTATAGTATTTGTACAGCCCGAATAATTCGGATAATATGCCGCAATTGCAAACTTGCTATGTCACTAGAACTTGATTGAGCAAGTTTTAAGTAGACAATAACTCCTGTGAACCATATATGAATATTGCTGTTTATCCAGGAACTTTTGACCCAATAACGAATGGCCATGCGGATCTTATTCAGCGTGCTGCCAAACTTTTCGATAAAGTCGTTGTCTCAGTTGCCGAAAGCCCAAAAAAGAAACCCATGCTAACCTTAGAAACTCGTGTAGCATTGGTTCGTGAAGTAACTGAACACCTTGATAACATTATTATTGTGGGTTTTGATTGTCTACTAGCAGAATTACTTGAGCAACAGAACGCCAATATTATTGTGCGTGGGTTACGTGCAGTTTCGGATTTTGAGTACGAGTTTCAACTTGCTGCGATGAACCGACATTTGACGCCCGATGTAGAGAGTATTTTTTTAACACCGGCGGAACACTTATCTTTTGTGTCCTCCACGCTGATCCGTGAGATCTCAAGCTTGGGTGGGGATGTGAGTAAGTTTGTACACCCTTCGGTGGCAAAGGCCCTGAGTGAGCACCTGGGCCATTAATTTATAGAGTAATAGTGAGGTAGCCACCATGGCATTGATCATTACTGACGAATGCATCAACTGTGATGTATGTGAGCCGGAATGCCCTAACGAGGCAATCTCTCCAGGTGATGAAATTTACGAGATTGAGCCGTCTAAATGTACTGAGTGTGTAGGTCATTACGACACACCACAGTGTGTAGAAGTCTGCCCAGTTGATTGTATCCCTAAAGACCCCGATCATGTGGAGTCTGAAGGACAGCTAATGGAAAAATACAAAAAGCTAACAGGCTAATTGTATGATCCTTAGTACACTAAAAAAGCAGGCTTTTGCCTGCTTTTTTATTGCCTAAAGCGTCCCTACTATTTACTGATAGCGTTCTTGCCAGAAGATCATGCGATCACTGCCACGGGCACGGCCAAACGTTACCCTCGCCTCGGGCAAGTTAGCATCATCGCCGCTCCCATCTTGGTTCCAGTCATAACGTAACCACGCAGCTAGGTTAGTCACATCAACAGGAAAATAACCGGTATTGTCATTACCGCCCGTCGCGACACCCGGTGCACTGAAGATCAGACTAAACTCACCCGCGGTCGCAGCAGCATTCGTTCCTGTCATATTTAACCCGCCTAGCGTACTACCATCACCTACCGACACCGTTCGCTCAGCATCGGTTGGCCCAATGACACTGCCGTCAAAACTAATATTCCCTAAGGGATGCTGGGTACAGCTATCATCCACATGGGTTACAAATGCCGTGCCATCCCAATACTGCGCAGTAAACGGAACCACAAGGTCTTCGCCCTCAGGACCATGGGCCGATTGGATCTGCAAGCGACCATACCTAAGCACTTGTTCAGCGCCGATTGGCACAGCGGTACAACCGCCGGTGCTAACGCAATCATCGCTATTCGCCGCATTCATAGTAAGCTCACCGCCAGCAAAGTCCCGATCGTCTCGCTCGCTCGCCAGACTTAGGCCAAACTGCACCTTATTAAACGGCCCATCCTCTAAGCCCGCCGCATCTGGATTACGGCTAAACAACGTTGCATCGCTATTAAATAGATATTCCCCTGCGCGCCAATTATCACTGCTGGAGTAGCTACTTAACCGAGCCCCTAAGTCGATGCCTACATTATCATTTTCAGCCACAGCGTGGATAACCGCCGTTGCACTGTATTCATTCGCATCGTAGTTCTGCGTAATGCGCGCCTCATCACTCGTGCTATCCGTGACGCCTTTAGGCCTCGCTTCAACGGTGTAGGCGAACTCAGCAAACGGCTGCTGCATGTAGGTGAATCCGGTGTTACAACTTGCGCTGATACTGTCGTTTACAATGGCAAAATGATCGGGATAGAAACGCCCGATTTTGACCGGAATACTGGATATATCTCCCGCAATTTCACCCAGATAGTTCGCAAGTGACGCTTTAAGATAAATGCTACCCACCTCGTCATATTGCAGCGTCGCCGTCACATCTGAACCTCCACGCACCCCGTAGCTATCAAACAGGACGGGGGCATCCCCACTGAGGGTTACGCTCGTTGCAACGGTAGGCGTATAGGAATCAACGGTCAGCTCCACCTCCCCGGAAAAATTAGGTGTAATGCCATTATTTACGCTGACATCAACACCGTCATCGGGAATACCATTACTGTCGGAATCATAGGCACTTTGATATAGATAGGCATTCAGCGTGACATCGAAATCACTGCCTGCGGATGTAAAACCCGCACCAGCGCTCTCATCGCCTTGTGGATTATTGACCCCATCCGATGTAATTGAAGAGAAGCCAAACGCAAAGGGCCTAACAACAAATAGATTACTACTCCCCGCAATCACCGCTCGACCACTGCCGCCAGTCACCTCCTCTTCAGCCATAGCGTGAAGCTTAATCTGACCCGCATCTTGGTAATCAAAAACAACCTCGCCTTCACCATTAACATCGAAATCAACCGATGAGGTTACGAAGCTTGGGGTGCCACCCAAATCAACCCCAGGTGCGGGGTTAGCATTCCCATTAACAAATAATAGGTCATTCGCGGAGCAGCTATCAGGAGAGTTACACTCGTAACCAAACCCTACTTGCACACCGGCACCAGGCTTCAACGCAGTACAACGCCCTGTGTCAGGGTCCGTTTGGATCGCTTTGATGGTGACCCTCTGGGCATTAGGCGCTAGCGTATTCAGTTTGCCTGCAATCTGTAGATCGATCCCGTCAATCACACCATCCGCATAAAACTTGAACGCCGCGTCGGCATATTCAATATCGGGATCAGTTAAGTCACCGTCACGGTCCGTTGCGGACCCATCATCCACATCAATATCTAGCACACCGACAGAGGTTCGAATTAACTGAATCGTAGCAGCCATAGAACTGCCATCAAACGTGTATGTTGCCGGACTAAATGTATTGGTGACATTCGCCCCAGATACAAGTTCACTCGACAACGTAATTGTCGTGCCATTTTCAGGTGCGATATTTTGTCCCGCATCATCTTTAGCGGTAATGGTGATATTAGCTGGCTCACAGGTCAGCGCAGGTGAGCTATGGCTAATTTCGTAGTAGGCCACCGCCGAAGCACATGCATCTCGGGCCGTACCATCCCAGTTTTTACCTGCAGTTTGATTGGCATAAATACCACTGACGTCACTATCCTCTAAAACATCTTCAAAAATAATAACTTCGTCTAACTGGCCTTCGAAATAAACAGGCGTTCCTCGAGTATTTTCTATACGACCTATGGATGAAAAACCATTACCAATATCGCCCGCCGTGCCCGTTCCGCTTTTATCCAACACGCCATCAATATAAATTTTATATTCACCCGACACCGTCTCTCGTGTTAAAACGACATGGTGCCAATCATCATCATTTATCACTGTATTGGACTTGGTCGTTGCGTAATCATCACCAACGGTTAGGCCTATATGCCCAGACCCATCGATCCATCCCCAAAAGATATCATCAGCACCACCATTCTCCTCAATACCTGCCACACCTGGGGCTTGCCACGCGACATTATTTCCAACTTGAGTGGTTTTAATCCAAAAGCTCAGGCTCGCAGTCGTCTGTAACTGTGACAGATCGGTCGCCGTTAAATAATCGGCAGCACCATCAAAATCACCCGCCCGACAAACTGCGCCTGCCGACACAGTGTCTGCACTTTGAGCCACCCCATGGTTATCATTACCGCTGCTATCTTCAACTTCGTCGGCGCTTCCATTCCAGCTGCTTTCATCAAAATGCCAATCCACTAGCGCGGAACAGCCGACCCGTACAGAGCCATCATAATTTTTGCCCTGGTTCTGGTTAACATAAATGGTGGCGATATCTTGATCGCTTAAAACGGAATCAAAGATAAGCACTTCATCCACATCACCATTGGCAGAGTTAGCACCTTCACCGGCGGTGTAACTACCACGGTTATCACCTACATAAAGCGATAGCAGCTCACCAATCTCCTGATTGGAAGGAATACTGCTATTGATCTCCTGCTCGCCATCTACAAAGAGCTGCATCTGTTGATTACCCATATCCCAAGTTACAACGAGGTGTACCCAATCAGATGAGCCATAGCTAAATGTATTTGAAGAGGAGAAACGGTAATCCGCGTCCGAGGCATTTTCCAAACCAAACCTTAAACGACTATTTGTCTCTTCTGTTAAGAAAAAATACTTATTATTTGGGCTAGATGTCGCTGCACTGAGCAATACTTTACGGCCATCTGAACCCCATGTGGTAGAGGAGCGGTACCAAAAACTGATCGTCCCTGTATTACCGACCTGATCATCAATATCTATTGTAGTATCAATGGCATACTGTTCAGCTGCTGTTGTATTTTGGCCAATGCTCCCTGCACGGCAGATCTTACCGTCAAAAATACTGGTTACGTTTCCGCTGCCGGTATCAACAATCGAGCCGTTATTACTCCCCACATTATCGACTATTTCACCACTGGCGCCGCTCCAGCTCCCTTCATCTAAACGATATTCTGCTAATGGGGTCGGTAATACACTGATGCAGGCTGATGGATCGCGGGTACTGCCGTCGGCATTTAAACCGCTCCCTTCATTACTATAAATCTGGCTTGCATGATCGGCGTCTAATTCAGAGGCATAAATTTTAAATTCATCTATATAGCCATCAAATGCTTGGCTACTACTAAAGCTGCCACCAAAAGCGTCTTGCTCTTGGCCAATCACGACCGCTGAGGCATCATTAATGGATATTTGGCCGGAGCCTCCCGCCGTATGACAACCCGCTAACCCACCATCCACATAAAGGCACATCCCGTTCCCACTACGGGTTACTAACAGGTGATGCCAATCATCATCAGTCAGTGTGGTTCCGGCACTGATCGTCGCACCGTTATCACCTACATTAAGTCGCACTTCAGTACTGTTGACGAGGTAGATTTCAATCTCATCATCGCTTGTAGAACTGCCCAAGGCATGGAAGATCTCTTGCTGGGATTTCGAAACTGCGGTTTTGATCCAAACAGAGAGACTAAAATCGTTTAACCCGTTTACGGCCCCTTGGGGCACTGTAATCCAATCTAGCGAGCCCGTTGCGCTCAGGTCTAAACTTCGATTAATCTGCGCCACACTGTCCGTGCTGTCGGCACTGTTAGCCGTACCATCATAAAAACTCGCGCTATCGGTTACACCCGATGCCAGCGAACAGTCATCAAACCGGTATTCTAACCGCGGGTCCGGCAGTACTGACGTGGTCTCTAGCTCGATTTTCACATAATCCGTGTAGTGGGTGGCGCTCTGATTATTATTCTGTTTACGCCCGCTATTTACGGATAATATTTCAATCTCTCCATCATCAATATAATTAGCAATATTAGAAGAGACCGATCCGGTCAACGTATCAAGGCTGGAACTGCTACTACTATCCAGTTGTTCAAAACTACCATTAAAATTACGGATATAGAGTAGAGCGCCCCGCTGACCATTACTGGAGTGATCACCGAATCCAACCCATGTCGCGGTGATAGCGTCGATATTCGCAGCGCTTTCATTGATTGAAAACCGATACAACATTTTAGGATAATTACGACGAGTACTCGCCTCATAACTTGCGCTTGAACCGTTCTGCGTATTGATATCGGAATCGCTAAAGCTACTGAGGCCACTTATCGAGGTGACACTGTTATTTTCACCGCGAAAAGCGGTGTGACCGCTGCCGCTAAAGTCATAGGTGACCGTTGCCGCATTCAGCTGAAGGGATAAAAAGGAACAACACAGTATTAAAAAACACCCGCACATGCTGCGTACAGACTGGCTAAGCATTTAAAACTCCTGTGTAAGTAATGACCGTTGATCCATTGAGTATAAACAAGAAAGTCGTAACTTTCCGTAGATAAGATTTTTGTTGGCCGTTCAAGCCTTAGCGTTCATTGAAGCAAGATCAAAACGCTCATCCAAAATACGCCCTATAGCGGAGCCTGCGGCTAGATGATAAGCGTACTGCATATGTAGGCAACGAATTTTATCCCATTGAGAGATACCACCAATACCGTACTGGCTATAAAGATGGGTGTAGCCTAACGCCTCTATCCGCTCTTTTTGAGCCTCTGTCACTGTGGACCAACGCAGGTCAACATAGCGTTGCTGGTCAGCCAGATGCTCGGCAAGCAGCGCTTCATCCAAGGCTAATTCTTGCTCTAGTTCCTTTACCGCCCCCGAGGTTTCGATCTCAGCTATCGCTTGATAAATATCTTTACTGGAGAGCCAAAACAACGTGGGGAACGGCTTATCATTAACTAGCGCCTCCATCTGTAACACCAGCGGAATACCTTGCTCATTCTGAACGGCAATGCCGGCTAAACCACGGGGTTCACGCCCTAGTTGATGTGAAATGATATCTAATTGCTGCGCTGTCGGTTTAATCAAAACAGATCTCTACTATGAATAAATTTTAAAACGATGGGTCGTCACATCTATCTCAATAAGGGAGTGGCCGTTATACATTGCCATAATCCTCACCCCGACCCAGCCAACGCTGTACTAAGGACTCAGCACAGTCTGGCCACTCATGCATCTGCGACGCTAAGGCTTTGACCCGCACTAACAGGTCAGAATCACGCTGTAGATCAGCCATCTTAAACTGCATAACACCCGTCTGCCTTGTGCCTAATACTTCACCGGGGCCACGTAGTTCAAGGTCTTTTTCTGCTATACGAAAGCCATCCGTAGTTTCGCGCATTACACTCAACCGCTCACGCCCTTGTTTCGACAGGGGCGCATGGTACATCAGCACACAATGACTCTCTACTGAACCACGACCAACACGCCCGCGCAGTTGGTGAAGCTGGGCTAAACCTAGCCGTTCTGGGTTTTCAATAATCATCACACTGGCATTAGGCACATCGACACCGACCTCGATCACCGTAGTTGCCACCAGCAAGTCCAGCGCAGCCGATTTAAATTGCGCCATGATGTCAGCCTTTTCCGCGGGCTTCATACGGCCATGGACTAACCCAACCTTTAATTCGGGTAAAGTTTCTTTCAACGTCTCAGCGGTAACTTCTGCCGCTTGGCACTGCAACGCTTCGGACTCTTCAATCAGGGTACACACCCAATACACCTGACGCTTATCCTGACACGCATTACGTACGCGCTGAATCACCTCGTCACGGCGACTATCAGCGATGACCACCGTATTAACCGGCGTACGTCCGGGGGGTAGCTCATCAATAATAGAGCAGTCTAAGTCGGCATAGGCACTCATCGTTAACGTACGCGGAATCGGCGTAGCGGTCATAATTAACTGATGGGGCGCCAGCTCGCCATTACGGCCTTTCTCCCGTAAAGAGAGGCGCTGATGAACACCAAAACGATGCTGCTCATCAATCACCACTAATCCAAGATCGGAAAAAACAACCTCCTCCTGAAACAGTGCATGGGTGCCCACAACGACACGCGCGTCCCCACTACGTATCAACGCAAGCTGCTCTTTACGCGCTTTACCTTTTAATTTACCGGCTAACCACGCCACTTTAACCCCTAAAGGCTCAAGCCACTGACTAAAATTAATAAAGTGCTGCTCGGCCAATATTTCCGTCGGTGCCATAACGGCTGCTTGCATGCCGCTTTCTACCGTCTGAACCGCCGCTAGCGCGGCGACAACCGTTTTGCCTGAACCTACATCGCCTTGCACCAACCTAAGCATAGGAAAGGCTTGAGCAAGGTCTGCGGCGACCTCTTCACTCACGCGCGCTTGAGCACCGGTCAGAGGAAACGGAAGTTGGGCCAAGAAACGCGCTTTCAATTCGCCGTTGCCTGAAAGTTCAGGCGCACCTTTCTCACGGGCTTTCTGACGTAGTTTAAGGAGTGAAAGGTGATGAGCAAGCAGCTCCTCAAACGCTAAGCGCCGCTGTGCAGGATGTAAGCCATCCAACAATAAGTGCTGGTCAGCATCAACCGGAGGACGGTGCAGGTAAGCCACCGCATTATCTAAACCGGGGAACTTCCACCCTTGCCTTAATGCGGGCGGCACCAGCTCTTGCAGAGCGCCTTTATCGAGGTACCGGAGCGCCTGCTCCGTTAACGCACGTAAGCGGCCCTGATGCAGACCTTCAGTGGTAGGGTAAACGGGCGTCAGGTACGCCTCCACCGGCACAAGATCATCACTCTCTACCCGCTTATATTCGGGGTGAACGATCTCTAAACCATTGGCCCCCGTGCGGGCCTCACCAAAACAGCGTAATCGCGCCCCCACTTTTAAGGTGTTTTTTTGGGCTGCGGAAAAATGAAAAAATCTCAGCGTAATCATGCCGGTGCCATCTTGCAGCCTACACAGTAAACTGCGGCGGCGACCTTTACTTACATCCGCCAGTTTAACCTCACCCTCCACAACACATTCATCGCCCGGCCTAAGTGAGCCCATAGGGACGATACGTGTACGGTCTTGATAGCGTAACGGCAGATGGAAAAGAAGGTCTTGTAGCGTACGAATACCTAAGTTGTGGAGCTTTGCCTCTAGCGCGGCCCCCACACCTTTAAGCTCGCTAACCGGAATATCGGCTAGGGATTCTGTCATCGTTTACTCGCCGGATTAAAGCAACTGATCGCCTCAACCAATATATCAATCGCTTGAGGACGAGGATAACTCGCACGCCAAGCAACACCCACCGTACGCTGGGGAACAGGGGTTTTAAAAGGTCGAGTAACAACCAGGTCTGATGCGGCCGGCCCATAAACAGCGGATTGCGGCAGTACCGAGCAGCCCAGTCCAGATCCCACCATCATCCGTATGGTTTCGAGGGAACTGCCTTCAGTGATGGTATGTTGATCATGCATCGCCTGAGATAACGTAGGGCACGACTCCAAAACCTGATCCCGAAAACAGTGGCCTTCACCCAGCAGTAGCAAAGGTGTTTGCGGTAGATCCTCACTGTTGATCTCTTTCAGTTGTGCCCAAGGGTGGCCTTTAGGCATCAACATCTCAAAATTTTCATCGTAAAGAGGACGGGTCAATATGTCCGGCTCATTAAACGGCAGGGCAACAATAATGGCATCCAACTCACCGTTGCGAATTTTTAACCGTAAATTCTCTGTAAAGTTCTCTTCAATATACAGCGGCATATCGGGCGCCAGCTTTTGAACTTCAGAGACAAGGTGAGGAAAAAGGTACGGCCCGATGGTATAGATAGCACCAACCCGTAATGGACTTTTAAGTTGGTCTTTACCCTCAAGGGCGAGGTCTTTAATGGTGTCGGCCTGCTCAAGCACACGCTGTGCCTGCTGAACCACTTTCTCCCCAACGGGGGTGACACGAACTGAATTTTTACTCCGCTCAAATAGCGGTACACCCAACTCTTCCTCTAATTTTTTGACCGCAATAGAGAGGGTTGGCTGACTGACAAAGCATTTCTCTGCAGCGTGGCCGAAATGCTGTTCGCGTGCCAACGTAACAATGTATCGCAGTTCTGTTAGAGTCATTCAGCGTTATCCTTTGCTATGATGCCATGAGATTAATGGGAGGCCTTATGCCGCTGAATACACAACAACACACTATTTTAATCGCAGGTTGTGGCGATGTAGGTTCAACCTTAGGTCAGCGACTCGCTAGTCAAGGGCATAAAGTCATTGGCCTAAGACGTAATATAAACCAGCTTCCACAAGGCATCCAAGGAATAAGCGTAGATCTCACTCAAATTGATGATCTACAAGCCAAGTTACAAGGAATTCACTGCGATATTGTCGTCTATGCCGCCGCTTCACCCAACTTTAGCCCTGAAGGTTATCAACAAACCTACGTGGATGGGTTAAACAATCTGCTGCGGAGCCTGAGCACCCCACCTAAACACCTGTTATTCGTCTCCAGTTCAGGGGTCTATCATCAAGATGATGATAGCCTCGTGAATGAAAACAGCCCCTGCTTACCCCGCTCATTTAGCGGAAAGATCATGTGTGATGCCGAAAAAACAGCACTCGCGGCTCCCTACCCCACAACCGTTGTACGCTTTACCGGCATCTACGGTCCAGGGCGCAACCATCTACTCAAACGGGTTAAACGAGGTGATGTGGCACCGGCTACCCCTCGCCAATTCACTAACCGCATTCATCGTGACGACTGCGCCGGTGTACTGGCTCACTTAATAACAAAAGCCTTAGGTGGAGAGAAACTTGAAACGATCTATCTGGCCACCGACAACACACCGGCCACGATGTATGATGTGACTCACTGGATGGCGCAACAGCTCGGGATTAAGGTCCTTTCCGAATCAGCAACACGGCGCGCAGGCAGCAAACGCTGTAGCAACCAGCGCATAAAGGAGAGTGGTTATGTTTTTCAATACCCTAGCTATAAAGAGGGTTATGCCACGTTGTTAAAAACAGACCCTTAACCGATTTTTACTAGGCATAAAAAAAACCAACACTTAGGTTGGTTTTTTTATGCCTGATTTGCGCCGCTATCTAGCGTGCAAACTCTTCGAGTAAGGTCTGCTGTGCGGAGAAAACCTCTTCCCCTTCAGCAGGCTTATTCTGTAGATAACTACCATCTGCCTGTAGCTCCCAGCTTTGACAGTTATCTTTCATATAATAATCCAGCTCACGCTTTAGACGTTCCGCATGTTTGCCAAATACTTGGAAGCCGGTCTCCACGCGGTTCAGCATGTTACGCTCCATCCAGTCCGCACTGGCACAGAACACCTCAGGTTTACCGTTATTACCAAAGTAATAAACCCGCGTATGTTCTAGGAAGCGACCGATGATCGAACGCACATTAATATTATCCGATAAGCCTTCAATTCCGGGACGCAGGCGACACATACCACGAATAATCAGATCAACCTTAACGCCCGCCGCTGAGGCTTCATACAACGCCCTAATCAGTTTAGGCTCAGTTAACCCATTCACTTTCACCATGATATGCCCTTTTTTACCGGACTTGGCTAAGCGGGTTTCATTACGAATCAGCTCTAGCATCTTCGCATGCAGGGTAAAGGGTGCGTTATACAGTTTTTTGAGCTTCTGTATTTTGCCCATACCCGTAAGCTGCTGAAACACTTTATGGACATCTTCGCCCACTTCTTGATCCGCGGTGAGGTAACTATAATCTGTATACAAACGGGCGGTGCCTGAGTGGTAGTTACCTGTCCCTAAATGGGAGTAACGCACCAACTTTTGCCCCTCTTCGCGAATGATCAACATCGCTTTCGCGTGACACTTATAGCCAACAACACCATACACAACAAGGCAGCCCGCCTCTTGCAGTCGTGCGGCTAAATGCAGGTTGCTCTCTTCGTCAAAGCGCGCCCTCAGCTCAATCACTACGGTCACTTCTTTCCCTGACCGAGCGGCTTCGACCAGTGCGTTCACAATGTCGGATTTAACACCGGTACGGTAGAGCGTTTGCTTGATCGCGACTACATCGGGGTCTTTTGCCGCTTGGCGTAAAAGATCGACCACCGGTGTAAACGACTGGAAGGGGTGCATTAACAGCTGATCACCCGATCGTAGGGCATCAAAAACATTATCGCCTTTAAGCTTGCCCGGCACCCCTGGTGAGAACGGTTTCCAACGCAGGTCATTACGCTCCACAAGATCACGAACCGCCATTAAACGTGTCAGGTTAACAGGGCCATTCACACGGTAAGTTTGTGACTCGTCCAGTTTGTACTCTTTCTGCAGAAACTCGATTAACGCTTCAGGTGTACGCTGATCCGCTTCAAGACGAACCGCATCACCGTATTTACGTGAGTGCAGCTCACCACGTAACGTATTAGCAAGGTCTTCCACCTCCTCCATGTCGAATGTCATATCCGCATTACGCGTAATACGGAACTGGTAACAGCCTTCCACCTTCATACCGGGGAAAAGCTCATCGGCAAACTCATGGATAATTGATGAGAGAAAGATCAGGTTATCACCACCATCACATAATTCATCCGGTAGACGAATTAAGCGCGGCAGTGAACGGGGGGCCGGTATAATCGCCATACCCGTTTCACGTCCAAACGCATCTTTACCGTCGAGTTCAACAATAAAATTAAGACTTTTATTCACTAAGCGTGGAAAAGGGTGTGATGGATCAAGCCCAACAGGGCTAATAACAGGAACAACTTTTTCTTGGAAATAATTTTCAACCCACGCGGTCTGCTCTTCCGTCCACAGATGACGTCGAATAAAGTGGATATTCTCCTTCTCCATCTCCAGAAAGATCATATCGTTTAAGATTTTATACTGTCGATCAACAATCAGGTGACAGATCTCACTGATACGATCCAGCACGGTTTTCGGGTGCATTGCATCGGGGCCAACCGCCTCTCGACCATATTTAAGCTGAGTCATCTGCTCAGCTACACGAATCTCAAAGAACTCATCTAAGTTGCTAGAGAAGATCAATAAGAACATCAACCGTTCAAGCAGAGGATGTTGCTCTTCCAACGCTTGTTCAAGGACACGAATATTAAATTGAAGATGGCTGAGTTCGCGGTTGATATAAAGCTCAGGCGCTTTTAAATCGACTGGCGTTTGTTCAACTTCCTGCTCAGTAATGGCAACATTTTCACGGCTCTCCAGCAAGGCTGCCGCCGCTTCGCTTTGTTCAAATGCCGCGATGGCTTCATTCTGTGCAAGCACCGCCGCCGCTTCATTTTGTTCAACTGTATCAACCATACTTACTCAGCCTATGTCCTTGATCGCTTCACCCTACAAAATAGTAAGGTGATTATTCATTTAATAGCTGTGCCACACGTTTAGCAAAATATGTCAGCACACCATCAGCCCCTGCACGCTTAAACGCCACAAGAGACTCCAACATCACACTACGCTCATCCAACCAACCGTTTTGGAAGGCCGCCATATGCATAGCGTATTCACCACTTACCTGATAAGCGTAAGTTGGTGCTTTTAACTCTTCTTTTACACGGCGCACAATATCAAGATAAGGCATGCCCGGTTTAACCATCACCATATCGGCACCCTCAGCTAAATCGAGTGCCACTTCATGCAACGCTTCATCACTATTGGCAGGGTCCATTTGGTAACTAAACTTGTTGCCTTTACCTATGTTACCCGCTGAACCTACCGCATCACGGAAGGGGCCATAATAAGCACTCGCGTATTTGGCAGAATAGGCCATGATGAGCGTATTAACAAAGCCACCGCTCTCAAGCTCATCACGAATAGCACCGATACGACCATCCATCATATCGCTTGGCGCAATCACGTCTGCACCCGCTTCAGCATGGGAGACGGCTTGTTGAATTAAGGTATCAACCGTGCGGTCATTAAGCACATAGCCTGTTTCATCAATAATGCCGTCCTGTCCATGGGTGGTAAAAGGATCAAGCGCGACGTCCGTCATAATCCCCATATCAGGGCAGGCATCTTTAATGGCTTTAACCGCACGCTGGGCAAGGCCATCTGGGTTATACGCTTCTTCGGCAAATTCAGTTTTGACATCTAAAGGCGTCACCGGAAATAACGCCATGGCCGGTACACCTAAAGACTCAAGCGCTTTCGCTTCTTTCACTAACAGGTCGATACTCATCCGCTCAACACCCGGCATCGAAGCGACCTTCTCCGTTTCGTTCTGCCCTTCGATAACAAAAACAGGGTAGATAAGATCGTCAGGGGTCAGAACATTTTCACGCATAAGGCGGCGTGAGAAATCACTCGCACGCATACGACGCATACGGGTTTCTGGAAAAAAACGTTGGCTGTTATTAAAGGACACGGTAACTCCCTTCTGAATAGATAGGTGAATTGGACATAAAAAAGATGACAAACATATGACAACACGACTTAAAACTGAGTTTACGCCTATTTTTCGGTCATTTTTTATCATAATAGTAATAAAATAGATCTTATCGTAATCTTTACCCAAAAAGGTATGACCAAACGCATATGATGCAACGTTAAGGGGCTAATCCAATGAAAAAAGTCGCCGTAATTTTATCCGGCAGTGGTGTTTATGATGGTTCTGAGATCTATGAGTCTGTTCTCACACTGCTACAACTGACAGAACAGGGTGCAGAGTATCAATGCATGGCGCCCAATATCGACCAACTTCATGTTATCAATCACCTAACCGGTGAGGTCGCCGAAGGGGAGACCCGTAATGTCTTAGTTGAAGCCGCCCGTGTAGCCCGAGGCGATATAATTGACCTCGCCACAGCCAACCCTGATGATTATGATGCGTTAATTATCCCCGGCGGTTTTGGCGCCGCTAAAAACTTATCTGATTTCGCGATCAATGGTTCAAATTGCCACGTCAACAGTGGGGTAGTCACCTTCACCCAAGCGATCCACCAAGCGGGTAAGCCTGTCGGTTTAATCTGTATCGCCCCGGCCATGAGCCCTCTGTTATTTGGCAGTTCCGTTAAATTTACCCTTGGGAACGATAAAGAGACAGCCGATACCGCTGAAGCGATGGGCGGAACCCATATCAACTGTCCGGTCGACGACATTGTGGTGGATGAGCAGTTAAAGGTAGTCACAACACCTGCCTATATGCTGGCAGGTTCGATTGCCGAAGCGGCGTCAGGTATTAAGAAATTGGTCACCCGCGTCCTAGATATGGCCTAACACGCGCGCTATAAAGAGCCCCTTCCCTACACACGAGTTAGGGAAGGGCAATATCACCTCTATTTAGAGGTTTTCGGACAAGGAAACTCAGCTTTAAGGCCGTTATAAATGGATTTTTTTAGTGCGGTTGCATCATCATCCCGATCGGAAAGATAAGGGGCTAACTGCTCAATAACATCGGCTCTCGCTTTTGCGCTTGGCACACAAAAATGCAGGTAACTGTCGTCCGATCCCCGATCACCTAAACGCGTCCGTAACGCTCGCTCCATAAAGCCGCTTTTTTCTGCTTGCTTGAGCTCGTTAGCGTTCTCTTTATCGGTCAGCAATGCGCCATCTAAAAATCCACTGATGTAGGTCGCACACGCAAGCGCCTCAGCGGAGGCGTGATCTTTATGTAACAGGTGGCAAGAGTTTAGTAGCTCATCTTCATGCATTTGTAGTAACGCCGCAGACGCTGAGAAGGAGGTAATACTGATAGCGATCGCTAAACAAAATTTAACTTTAACGCGACTAAAGAGACGTTTATTGTTTTTAGTGTTCATGTCGGACACCTCGATAAAAATAACATGTCATACCACTTTAGCCTCTATCCACAAGTATCATCAATAAAACAATCGTATATTATGGAAAAAGAATTGATTTAGTTCAGTTGTTACCTAAATCATGGCGGTCTAGCCCTCCCGCCTTCAGCAAAATCGGGGCAAAACGGCCCCTCCTCCAGATCATTGAATAACCAAAATCCAGGCAATAAAAAAGCCCCTTACGGAGCTTTAAAATGTAATCACTGTTAACTGCAGCGTTTAAAGGCGCACCTCTATACCGTGCTCACGCATATGCGCTTTTGCTTGCGGAATTGAGTATTCATTAAAATGAAATATCGACGCAGCTAACACGGCGTCGGCTTTACCTTCAATACAGCCTTCAACCAGATGGTCTAAGTTGCCTACACCACCGGAAGCAATAATAGGCACATTCACCGCTTCACTGATCGCGCGGGTGACTTCAAGGTCGTACCCATTTTTAACGCCATCTTGATCCATCGAGGTCAGTAAAATTTCGCCCGCGCCTAAAGCTACCATTTTTTGTGCCCATTCAATGGCATCAATACCGGTAGACTTACGCCCCCCGTGGGTAAAAATCTCCCAACGGTTTTCTTCGCCCGCCTTAGATACTTTTTTAGCATCAATCGCGACAACGATGCACTGGGAACCAAAACGATCAGCGGCTTCCTTAACGAACTCAGGATTAAACACCGCAGCGGAATTAATTGAGACCTTGTCAGCCCCCGCATTCAGCATTGTGCGGATATCATCACAGGTACGAATACCACCACCCACGGTCAACGGGATAAACACTTGTGATGCCATACGTTCTACCGTATGCACCATCGTGTCACGCCCTTCATGGGTTGCAGTGATATCAAGAAAGGTGATCTCGTCAGCCCCCTGCTCATCATAGCGTTTAGCCACTTCAACAGGATCGCCCGCATCACGGATATCGACAAACTGGACACCTTTAACAACGCGGCCATTTTCTACGTCTAAGCAGGGAATAATGCGTTTTGCTAATGCCATTAGATTTTACCGTCCCAGTTAAGGAAGTTCTTCAACAGTTGCAAGCCCGCTTTTGAGCTCTTTTCTGGATGAAATTGCACCGCAAACGCATTATCTCTCGCTAATGCCACATCAAACGCTTTGCCGTAATGACAACGGCCGGCAACAAGATCACGATTCTTCGCTTCAACATAATAGCTGTGGACAAAATAGAAGCGACTACCATCAGGGATATCAGCCCATAATGGGTGATCACCGAGTTGAGTGACTTCATTCCAACCCATGTGCGGGACTTTTAAACGTTCGCCGTTTTCTTTCAGGTCATCGCCAAAATATTTCACATGACCGTCAAAATGCGACAAGCATTCGACACCACCATTCTCTTCAGAATGCTGCATCAACGCCTGCATACCGACACAAATACCTAAAAACGGTTTACCCGATTCAATCGCGTCTGTGACCTCTTTATCAACCCCAAGACGCAACATCTCAGCAACGCAATCTCGAATAGCACCGACACCCGGCAAAATAACGCGATCTGCACTGGCCACCAACGCAGGATCAGCTGTTACTCGAACCTCAACACCCGGCTCAACAAACTCCAATGCTTTGGCAACCGAATGCAAATTACCCATTCCGTAGTCGATTACAGCAACGCTCGACATAGTTTATAAACACCCTTTTGTAGATGGCATCACATTGGCAGCACGGGCATCAATTTCTAATGCATAACGTAGCGCTCGACCAAACGCTTTAAAAATGGTTTCGGCCTGATGGTGCGCATTAAAACCTTTAAGGTTATCCACATGCAGCGTAACACCCGCATGATTTACAAAGCCTTGGAAAAACTCCCAAAATAGCTGCGTATCAAAACGGCCAATATTTCCACGTGTAAACTCGACATTCATCTCTAAGCCCGGGCGGCCAGAAAAGTCGATAACAACACGTGACAACGCCTCATCCAGCGGGCAATAAGCATGGCCGTAACGCATGATACCTTTACGGTCGCCCACGGCTTCTTTAAAGGCTTGGCCCAATGTAATACCGATATCTTCTACAGTATGGTGATCATCAATATGGTTATCACCTTTTGCATCAATATCTAAATCGATCAGGCCATGACGGGAGATCTGCTCCATCATATGCTCTAAAAAAGGCACGCCAGTTTCTGCCTTAAATTGGCCTGTACCATCGATGTTTACGGACACAGTGATTTGCGTCTCTAAAGTATTTCGGCTTACCTTGGCTGTACGTTCCGCCATGGTTGTCTCCCGCTAGTATTATCAGAGCGGCAATTATACAACCATCCTAAGCTCCATGCACCGTGCATCGCGATTCGTTTCAAGCAAAATAAACATAGATGGGCTATCTTGAAGGTATATATGCAAGCTAGGCAAACAATCCCAATGGATAAGACGAAGCTACATCAGTTATTAAAAGATAATCATCAAGGGCTGCTCTTAGTGATCGACGCCCTGCCTTTTCCTATTTATTACAAGGATATCGAGTATAAATATCTAGGTTGCAACGAAGCTTATGCAGAATACGTGGGGCGCGACCAAGAGGATATTATTGGAAAAACAGCCTATCAGTTGTTTGAACATGAGGTTGCAGAGATTTTTACGGCCTTAGATCGAAAGCTTCTCCAAGAACCTGGCATTCAAATTTATGAGACACCCGCCCACGGTCCCAATCAAGATGCCCGCTATATCAAACTGCACAAAGCCACATTCCGTGATGAACAAGGCGCGGTTGCCGGTTTGATTGGTGCGATCATTGATATTACTGAGCAGAAAAACCTAGAACAAAAACTTCAACACTTAGCCTCCTACGATGATTTAACCGGTATATATAATCGTAGGGAGGGCACTAAACAGTTAATAAACCTGTGCACAGAAGCTATACGAAAAAAACGCCCATTGTCTCTTGTCATAGTAGACCTAGATAACTTCAAGAGCATTAATGACACTTACGGTCACGGTTCAGGCGATGTCGTTTTAAAAATGGCTGCGCAAACGCTCGAAAAAAAATCACGCGCCTGCGATATTATCTGCCGTTATGGCGGTGAAGAATTTTTAATCATACTTCCAGAAACGACAACCTCTGGCGCTGTTGTTATCGCCGAACGCTATCGATTGCTACTGGAGCAATTAAACGTCCAAATCACCAGCAGTGATAGCTTAACCATTACGGCGAGCATGGGTATCGGTGAATTGGATTTAAACTTCCCCGACCAGGAACTCATGCTAAAGCAAGCCGATAAAGCCCTCTATAAAGCGAAGAAAAAGGGTAAAAACCAAATCTGTTACTAACATTTATTCATCCCCTCTTAAGCGTAAAACATTGAAACTTCACTAATACTGTTTATCCTCACAGATCAAACCCCTTGCCAAGGAGAGAATAATGAAAGGTTTGCTAAAACTCGTCGCCGGATTAGGTGTACTGGTGATTGTTCTGATTGTAGCCGGTGGAGCTATTCTCGGTGCTTTTTTCGATCCAAATGAATATAAACCCGAGATTGAAAAAGTCGCCTTAGAAAAAGGTGGCATCGAACTAAAAATAAACGGCGATATCGGCTGGTCTGTCTTCCCTTGGCTTGGGTTAGAGGTCAATAAAATCGATGTTAAATTTCCGGGTAAAGGCGATCTTGCCAGCCTTAACAAAGCCCAACTTTCGGTTCGGATTCCCGCGCTCATCTCAGGTAATGTTGAGATGCAGAGCATTGTTGTCGATGGATTGCAGCTAAACCTTGTAAAAGAAAAAAATGGGGCGACCAACTGGGTCGCTGATGTTAAGAGCACAGCCTCTAATGACAGTGAGGAAAACACGCCCCCTGAAGCCGCGTCAGAAAACGCACCCTCACCGGCCATTGCGTTAAATATCGACAGCATCCAGATCAGCAACGGTAATATCAACTACCTCGATAAAAGCACAGATACCGAAGCACTGTTAAGTGACTTTAATATGAGTTCTGGCCAAGTGGTAACTAATGCTTTCTTCCCTGCGGAGCTAAGCTTTAATGCGACACAGCGCGTTAAAGGCGAAGAACAAATAAAAGCTACGGCAAACCTATCAGCAGAATTTTTCTTAGATCTTGATAACCAGTTGTACAAGATCAAAGATCTAGACAGCAAATTTAACCTTTCAGGCAAGCCATTAGCTGGTAAGAGTTTAGAGATCGCAACCAGCGCCAATATCGAAGCTAACTTAGCAAAACAGCAGCTAACCCTATCAGACCTAACGCTTTCTTTAGCAAACCTGAAAGCCACAGGTAACCTAGCGGTTAACAACTTCGTCGCACCGGTTATCAGCGGCAAACTATCCGTCGCCTCCTTTGACCTCAACACGCTACTTAGCGCGATAGGGCAAGCAGCGGTTAAAACAACCGATCCTGATGCACTTACCGCCATTAGCTTCAATACAGAACTTGCTGGCCCAGCCAATACGATTACAGCAAAAACGATTAGCTTAACGCTAGACGACACTACCTTTAAAGGCTCCGCGGCGTTTAACCTAGCCAACAGCAATATTAGCCTTAACCTACAGGGGGATAAGCTTGATGCTGATCGCTACATGCCGCCAGCGACAACTAACAAAGCAGCGGCTAGCTCAACACCAGCAAAAGGCAGCACACAAGCAAGCGCGGCCCCTTACTCAAAAGACGCCATTCTGCCGATTGATACCCTACGCGCACTTGCACTGGATTCAAACATCGGCTTAACCGCTCTGCATGTGGCCAACTTAGATGTCAGCGACATCGTTGTAAACGTAAGTGCCCATGGCGGTTTAATCAAAGCGAGTAAGATTGATGCAAACCTTTATAGCGGCAGCGTTAAAAACAACGTCACCGTTGATGTGCGCAACAAAACACCGATCATCACCTCACAAAAAACCATTTCGGGTATTCAAGTGGGTAACATGCTTAAAGCGATGGCCGATGTGGATCAACTTACGGGCGCTTTACACTCCCAATCTAATCTCACCCTGCGAGGCAACTCAGTACACGATTTTGTCAACAGTGTAACGGGTACCGCTAACGTCAAAATGACCGATGGTGAGCTACATGGCATCGATATGGCCCAAACCGTTTGCCAAGGTCTTAACAATATAAGCTCTCTCGGCGTGAACACTCAGGAAGTGGACAAATCCACACCGTTTGCCAATATGGGCGCTTCGGCTAACATCAAAAACGGTGTTGTCAGCAACCAAGACCTAAAGGCGGCACTGGATGCAATGAGCTTAAGCGGCAAAGGCACTGTGAATTTACCTAAGCAACTGCTCGATTACCGCTTAGGCTTTATGGTCGAAAAGAACTTGTTTAAAGAGACCTGTTCCTTCCCAGATAAGCTTGAAGGCGTTGAAATTCCTATCGACTGTAAAGGTAGCTTTAGCACCGATCCAGCGAAACTTTGCAAACCTGATTTCAGCTTTATTAGCGATGCGATGAAGAAACAGGTTAAAGAAAAAGTAGATGCTAAAAAAGCAGAAGTAAAAGAGAAGGTTGATGCCAAAAAGGATGAGGCCAAAGCGAAGCTTAAAGATAAGCTGGATAGCAAACTCAAAGGGCTTTTCTAAACACAATGCTCTCCGAAAACTTCTCAAGCGCCGTGTTGGGCTGGTTTGACCAGCACGGCCGCCATGATCTGCCATGGCAGCAACATAAAGATGCTTACCACACATGGCTCTCTGAGATCATGCTACAACAGACCCAAGTAACCACGGTTATCCCCTACTATCAGCGTTTTGTAGAACGCTTTCCCACCGTAGAATCCTTGGCTAAAGCGGATCAAGATGAGGTCCTCCATTTATGGACAGGGTTAGGCTATTACGCCCGTGCCCGCAACCTACATAAAACCGCTCAAGTGGTTACACAAGACTATAATGGGCAGTTTCCCGACACAGTAGAAGGGCTGGAAGCACTTCCCGGCATAGGTCGATCAACCGCCGGTGCCGTGCTATCCATTAGCACCGGAAAGTGGGCGCCAATCTTAGATGGTAATGTCAAACGCGTCTTAGCTCGCTTTTATGCGATAGAGGGCTGGCCTGGCACCACCGCAAACCAAAAAGCCCTTTGGAGCTATGCAGAGCAAAATACACCCCAGCAACGAGTGGGTGATTACACTCAAGCGATGATGGATTTAGGCGCAACCCTATGCACACGAAGCAAACCCCGTTGCCCTCAATGCCCACTACAAGCCCATTGCGCAGCCTTTACCTTAGGTAAAACCGACCAACTCCCCACGCCAAAACCCAAAAAGACCCTGCCCGTCAAACAAACCTACATGTTGATGTTACAACAGGACAATGAGGATGAGGTTCTACTCTACCAGCGTCCCTCAAGCGGCTTATGGGGCGGCTTATGGAGTTTCCCACAGGTTGCAGACCTTAGAGATACCCACGGAGAAACAGGGTTAGAGGTTGATGAATCGTCGATTCAAACCTTAGAACCGATCCGACACACCTTCAGCCATTTCCATTTAGATATCACCCCTGTTAGAGCGCAGATAAATACCCCTACAGACTGTGTCATGGAAGGAAAACCCATGCTCTGGTATAACATACAGCAACCAGACAATGTTGGCTTAGCTGCACCGGTTAAAAAACTACTGGAATCACTCGCCAACTCACCCAGAATTGAACGCTTTCGGAGTCACAAATGAGCCGTACTGTTTTATGTCGAAAATACAAAGAGGAACTTGAGGGGCTAGATCGTCCTCCTTATCCAGGTCCTAAAGGCCAAGATATTTATGACAACGTATCCAAAAAAGCATGGAAAGAGTGGACCGATCACCAAACCATGATTATCAATGAAAAACATTTGAGCCTGATGGACCCCTCAACCCGTGAATATCTACAATCCGAGATGGAAAAATTCATGACGGGCGACGACTATGAGAAGGCCGAAGGTTACGTCCCCCCTTCGAAATAGTTTTTTTGTAACAAGTGGTTGACAGTTTTACGTGAAGACGGTTTAATACGCGCCACTTGAGTAGCCCAGATAGCTCAGTCGGTAGAGCAGAGGATTGAAAATCCTCGTGTCGGCGGTTCGATTCCGTCTCTGGGCACCACTTACATCGAAGGCTTGCGTATCAAATAGCAGGCCTTTTTTGTTTTTGTCTTGCTCACATTGCCCAGATAGCTCAGTCGGTAGAGCAGAGGATTGAAAATCCTCGTGTCGGCGGTTCGATTCCGTCTCTGGGCACCACTTCTTAAAATATCCTCCCCGTTATCGCACGCCATTATTTATTGACCCTGACTGCTTCCCGCTCTTTTCACGTCATAACGGACTAAACGTTATTGTTCATACAGCTCTACACCCGAGTTAGCACGCCTATACCCTACACGATGACCATAGATTATCGATGCTTGAATACTATGCATCGATCTAGCATCTAAGCCCTTCCCCTAAAACAGAAAAACAGCTTCGCGCGTAGCGCCTTGACGGCCCTATTCCATCTTTAATTAAACGATTCATCACTTTTATCTTGAACAAGCATTCAAGTAAGATTAGGCTAATATTATGAACAAGCGTTCAAAAAGGGAAGGACGGTGCGATTAACGACAGTGTGACCTGCTCGACCAATAGTTAGCGCCACTTAGCTCGGGCATGGTCAAACCCTAAAACGCACCCTTTAACCGGTAACTATAAAGGACAGACTCATGTTGATATTTTATTTTCACCCGACACCAAACCCAATGAAAGTCGCACTATTACTTGCTGAATCAGGTTTAGAATATCAACTGGTAGCGGTGGACACCCTCAAAGGTGAGCAGCATTCGCCAGCGTTTAAAGCGATCAACCCCAACGGTAAGCTACCTGCTATTAATGATGACGGCACTATCGTTTTTGATTCCAATGCAATCCTTCTCTATTTAGCCGAAAAAACAAACACGTTTTTAGGCAAGCCGAAAGATAAAGGCCAACTATTATCTTGGCTAATGTTTATCGCCTCAGGCCTAGGGCCTTACTCTGGACAAGCTGTACATTTTCAAAAAGCGGCGCCCGAAGAGATACCTTATGCGATCAACCGTTACCGCCATGAAGCAGAGCGCCACTATCAGGTACTCGACAAGCAACTGGAAAACTCAGAGTTTATCGTGGGAGATAGCTACACCATCGTTGATATAGCCGCATGGGGCTGGATCGATAAATACGTGCCTGTACTCGGTGACAGCGCGTTAGAAAAATACCCTAACCTTAACCGCTGGTACCATGAGATTAACAAGCGCCCCGCGGTTGCCCAAGCCAGAGCAATCAATAAAGATATTGCGTTTAAATCCGAGATGGATGAGATAGCACTCAAGGCGCTTTATCCACAAAATTACCATGCCTAAATAATCAGTTAGCTCGGCACTGAAAGGACCGCTTCCATCCTCTTTCAGTGCCTTCATATGCTCAATGTAAATTCGTCAGACGCTCTCATCCCCGTGCCGGTGATGGCTAGCGCGCTTCGATAGCACCGCGCTTAGACGATATCTCGCCTTACCAACCTCCCCTAGACACTCCTTAAAACCTAACACGCCAGCATTGTCTCTTATGCCTCATCTACACCCCTTCACGTGCCACAGACAAAAACATCTATTATGCGAGAAAACAAGTCGAGATTAATGGCAAAATGTGGCAAAAAATAATGCTGTTAAGTATTTATGCGCTTCACTATAAAGTATTGATCTACCTTCGCTATCAGCTGACTAACTCTCTATTTTTGAAGAAGAACCGTCAAAATTAGTCTAAACTGATTCGAAGGGATCGCTAAACCTTTAAGGCGTTTAAGCCATATGACTTAGTTTTATGTTTTCCATACATATTTATCTGAAAACACAGTAATTTAAACCAGTGTTCAATGCGTATATCTGTGGTCATGGGCCGTAATTACAGTATGATTAATGCGATACGACTTGAGTATTAACCTTATCAGCGAGCGATAACGCTGAAAGGATTAATATCAACATGGATAAACACGGGAGAGAGAGATGAAGAAAAAGCGTCGGTTATTGGGAAAAGAGTACGTCGCACCTTGGGAGCGCGCATTTGATAAGGTTCTATCCCCATTAGAAGAGTTTATCCATCGGCAGACAACCAGTGGTGTGTTATTGATGCTCTGCGCCGTTATTGCGTTGATTCTTGCCAATAGCCATTTTGCTGAAACTTATCATCACTTATTCCAAACCTACCTAACCATTGGGTTAGAAAACTTCCAACTCTCTAAATCGCTTCACCACTGGATCAATGATGGTTTAATGGCCATCTTCTTCCTTGTCGTCGGCTTAGAATTAAAACGGGAACTACTGGTCGGTGAGCTGGCCAACGTAAAACAAGCATTACTCCCTATTATTGCTGCCGTGGGCGGCATGCTGGTTCCCGCACTCATCTATGTAGCGATCAACCCAACAGGCCATACAAGCGACGGCTGGGGTATTCCGATGGCGACTGATATCGCGTTTGCCTTAGGTGCATTAGCGTTATTAGGTAAACGCGTACCACAAAGCTTACTTATGTTTCTGGTCGCCTTAGCGATTGTCGATGACCTCGGTGCGGTTATCGTCATTGCTATCTTTTATACAGAAGCATTGAATATGACGGCATTAGCACTCGTCGCCTTCTTTATATTCGCGCTGGTCTCCCTGAACCTAGCAGGGGTACGCCGACTCTCGCCCTACCTGCTGATAGGCACGTTCCTCTGGATCGCTATGCTTAAAAGCGGCATTCACGCGACGCTGGCGGGTGTTATTCTCGCGTTCACCATTCCAATGAAACCTAAATACGACCCCAAACGCTTTTTATCTTTAATTATTGAGAGCGTCCAAAACATCAAAGATACCTATAAAAAAGATGAAAATATCATCGTCAACGATGCACTTCGCTCTCGGGTACGTGCGTTAGGTAATGGTGTAAATCTTGTTCAAGCGCCAGCCCAAATATTGGAGAGTAAACTCCATCTACCGTCCGCTTATATCGTCATTCCTATCTTCGCCTTAGCGAATGCGGGCGTGCCCATCGATTGGTCAAATATTGGCGGCATTGTTGTTCACCCTGTGGCCATGGGGATTGGTTTAGGTTTAGTGGTAGGTAAGCTGATTGGTATTGCCGGCTTTACCTGGGTGGCAGTCAAAGCGGGCGTCTGTGACCTTCCTAAAGGGCTCAACATGAACCACATTATTGGTGTGGCGTTTATGGGCGGGATTGGTTTTACCATGTCCATCTTTATTGCTGAATTAGGCTTTGCCCTACATCCAGCGGACTTGTTAATGGCGAAAACAGGTATCCTATTTGCGTCTCTAACGGCAGGTATAACCGGCTTCATCTGGTTATATATGACCACGAAGAAAACAAAACCGGTTGAAGAACCGTTGATGCAAGCCCCAAGCGAGCAGTCTTAACTACGTCACACAGCCCGGATGGCAACAACATGACACCTGGGCTACTCTCCTCTGACATAAAGCTATCAAACAGGGTAAACCCAACGAAAACGTAGGAGATACAGAAGATAGAGCGGCGAGAATACTTAGCCCTATACTGGCTACACCTCGCTTAACGATACCGCCGCCCCTTCAAGGCAGGGTAAAAAGATCATCAAACCGATAGTACTTTATAATTATTTTTGCCGGCGCTCTTCGCCGCATAAAGGGCTTTATCCGTCGCTTTAACGAGCGCTTCTTCACTCGCTGTGAAACTCGTGTACATGCCCACCCCGATACTCACCCCAATTTTAAGTTGATGACCCTCAATCACACGCAGGGCGTCATTCTGCTGCAAAAGTCTTTCAGCTAAAAGCTCAGCACCCTTGGCTTGCTCTAAGGATGTCATTATTACAATAAACTCATCTCCGCCTATACGCGCAATAACGTCAGCATCACGGCAAGTATGACGTAACAGGTCAGCAAAATCTTTTAGCACTAAGTCACCAACCGGATGACCATAGCCGTCATTAATTTCCTTAAATCCATCAAGATCTAACATCAATAAAGCAAACGGCACTTTGTTTCTTTTAGCGATATTGATGGTTTCGCTCAGTCGACGGCTATAGTACGCACGGTTAACTAAGCCTGTAAGCACGTCAGTCATAGCTAAACGCCTGACCTCCTCATCACGGTGCTTCCGGTCAGTAATGTCGGTTTGAGTCCCTGACATTCGCTTAGGCTTTCCGTCTGCCGTCCACTCAATCACCTTACCGCGCGTCAGCACCCACACCCAATGCCCTTGCTGATGACGCATCCGGTATTCACACTCATAATGGTCTTTAATGTGGCTAAAGGCTTCCTCCAACAGGTGCTCAAACAGTGGTTGATCCTCCTGATGAATCAGCATCTTCCATGTTAGGCGGCTCAACGGTAGTAGGTCGTTAAGCTCATAGCCTAAAATATCAGCCCATCGCTCATTAATAATGATGCTATTGCCGATAATGTCCCACTCCCACGTCCCCACATTGGTGGCCCAAATAATCTCCTCTAGCCGCTGCCTCTCGACTTCCAAGGCTTTTTCAGCATTTTTTCTACGTGTAATATCCTGAATAATGCCAAACATACTGACAGGGCGATTTTGCGCATCAAAGGTAACAAAACCTTCCTCATAAACAGTTTTTTCTGAATGATTATCCAGCACCAGTCGGTGCTCTACGGCGAAAGGCTCGTTTCTATACAATACGCCATCAACCGCACGAGAAACGAAATCTCTATCATCAGGGTGAATCGCAGCCAACAATGAATCAATCGACGGTATAAAATGCGTTGAGTCCTGCTCTAAAATATGAAAAACCTCTTCCGACCACCAGAGTTTTTCGTGGTTAATATCCCACTCCCAATGGCCAATAGACCCCATCGTTTGAGCACGATTAAACAACACATTCAGGTTAGACAGTTCACCCGTCCTTGCAATAACCTGCTGCTCTGTTTCATAAGATTGCCCATACACTATGATAATGAACCAGTTGAACAGCGCAGATATGATCAAGCCAAACACAATAAGAATATGCACACTCCATGACTCTGATATAAACGGGCTCGTTGAGTTTTGCACTAACGCCCACTGATCAACCCCCACATCTATCATGTTATTCCGCTGTAGTGGGTAGACCGACTCTAACAACAGCGCATCCGGTTTAATCGTTGCCAGCTCCTCAGGATCGATACCTAAAGCGAAGAGCACCTGCTTATCACTGTCCGCAGCGGGGTCAAATAAAACCAGCCCCGTACCGAGCAACAGGTCATTAGATAACGCCCGCTTGGTTCGCCTTTTCTTGCAGCAACCGAATAGGGCGAGTAGCCACTTCCGAACGTAAACTATAAGCCCTATCAAGCGCATGCTTACGAGCGGCCTGGGAATAAACGTCATAGCCCAAGGCTTGGCGGTTACTCTGCAACGGCTCAATAAACGTCACAACAACATGCTTAGTTCTCGGCTCGACATCCACCAACTCACCTGCGCGATTACGCTGGGTTACTCGGTATGCGATCCCCTCCTCTTGATACAAATGGGACATCGTCTGTGAGAAATCGCTCAACTGCTCACCCCCGACCACCGCATTCCAAGACAACCCCTGCAGCCCCGCCTCTCGCTCTAAAATAGGTTTGGTATATTGCTGAAACCGTCGCGGAGTTAACCCCGGATGGCTGACAACAAAACCACGCAAGCTATATAGAATATCGATCGCTGCATCGACCTCTGCCTGCATCGATTGCGACAACAGATCAGCGTTTCTGTTGAACTGCTCTACTTGTTTTTTCTGTTCAAAACTCGCGATAGCAACGGAGAACAACACAACCACCGTTGTGATCATTAAGAGCAAGAAAAACAGAAGCTGTCGGCGGGGCAACTTTGCCCGAGACAGATGCGGAAAGAGTATCAATAGCCAAGGAAACGTAAAAACGACACCTAACGAATCACCCATCCACCAATGGAACCAATTAACCAACAAATGATGCTCATCAAGTGCGCCGAAAAAGAACAAAACAAAACAACTTAAGGTTGCATTGATAAACGAACTCACAGGGCCGCCTAACAACGCGAAATGGAGGACTTTTTGGGGGCTATGGAAGGCAAAAGGGAAACCAACAAACCGGTTAACCAATGCGGCACCAACAAAGGCCTGTAGCACGGCACTTGCCGCAATTAAACAGGGAAGAAATAAATGGATCTCGCTCTGGCTCGCATAGGCAATATAAACATTGATCGAAAAAGAGCCGATATATATGCCGGGAAGCGCTTTCCTACCCCAAATCAGACAACTGCCTAGCGCTAAACCTGACGCGGGCCAAAAAAGAGTGGCATAGCCCGGTGGAATCGCGATTAATTGACCTAACAGTCCCGTCAAGAAATAACCCATCGCTACAAATAGGGACACTTGAGCCAGGCTAAAACGCCGTTCTAACATCGTTTCGTTCATTCACGCATCTCTATAACCACAAAGTAAACAGGTCCCCTTTACAGTGTAGAATAGATCAAGAGAAAGGCCGCTTAATTAAACAGCCAAACGATAAAGTAGATAGCGCACAACCACCATACAGATAAAGATTAAACGAGACTAAAGAGAGGAAGAGAGAAGTGGAAGGAGAGGAACCCAACGATGCACTTACCGTTGATACAGGATCAGCCCCCCCCCTTATTAATACCTAAAAGCCTAGTTCATACCTGTTCTATCCAACTGCCCTATACCTAGTACAGGCGCAGCATCCAAGTGCTGAGCATCAAGCATAAACGCAACACGCTCTAACGCAGCTACGACCATAGACTGCTCCCAGTTCTGCATATCATCAAAACGGCGCGAGAAAATATCTTGCTGAGTCGTCGGCGCACCTTTCATTAAGTCCAAACCCTGCTCAGTCAAATTAATCCAAACTTTACGTTTATCCTCAACACCCCGCTCACGGGACACAAGCACCTTTTTCTCTAAACGATCCAAAATACTGGTAACCGTTGCTTGTGTTAACGAGATCTCTTTAGCCAATTCACCCGTCGTAATGGGTGACATTTGACGCAAGGTTTGCATAACCATTAATTGCGGGAGCGTTAGCCCTGTACTACGGCTAATCTCTTTTTCCTGCATATCGGTCACTCTAATAATTTGGCGCAGCAAAACCAGCGCCTCCTGACTCTTTCCCATCGACCAAAAACACCTATTAAATTTTATAAAAATAGTACTATTAAACGCATAAAAAAACTATATACACCGCACATTTACTTAGCAAAACTAAACATATAGAACTGAAACTTTCATAAAAAAATCAGCTAAAATCAGCTAAAATCAAACATAACATTAGCTTCCCCTTGAAAAAATACCCAAAAATGTATAGTATTACTAAACATTAGTAAGGCTAACAATATTTAGACATTATGGATATTACATACAGACAACCACGAATCACTGATGGACAGGATGTACATCAGCTCATAAAAAACTGCCCTCCTTTAGATCAAAACTCACTTTACTGCAATTTGATCCAATGTAGAGATTTTGCGAATACATCAATTATTGCTGAAACATCTGACAACAAAGTTGTCGGGTTTATTTCTGGGTACATCCCGCAAAACCGCCCAGAAACGTTATTCATCTGGCAGGTCGCATTAAACGCACAATTTAGAGGCCGAGGCATAGCACAACAGATGCTAAGTAGGCTCTTTAGTCGCGACCCACGTATTCGCTTTTTAGAGACCACAATCTCACCGAGCAACTCTGCGTCTAAACAGCTATTTGAACGCTTCTTTAATGACCATCTAATGAACGTTGACAGTAAGACGTTATTCGCACGCGGCGTACATTTAGATGATGACCATGAAGATGAAGTGCTTTATGTAGCAGGCCCCGCTAAATCATTTGATCCTCTTCCCGCCTAGAAAGACCGCGCGGTAGAGTTTGATAAAAAAGTTAATTAAGGGATTTATAGTATGAAAATTTTCGATGAGATCGAATCAGAAGTTCAATCGTATGCACGCTCATTTCCGCGTGTTTTCAACCGCGCTAAAGGCGAGTACCTCTATTCCGAAGACGGCACTGAGTATCTAGATTTTTTAGCCGGTGCAGGTACGTTGAATTACGGACATAACAACGATGTATTTAAAGAAAAGCTTCTTGAATACATTGCAAGCGACGGCATTACACACGGCTTAGACCTACACACAAAAGCTAAAGGTGAGTTTCTAGAAACCTTTAACGAAAAAATCCTAAAACCTAGGGATTTAGATTACGTTGTCCAGTTCACAGGGCCGACAGGCACCAATGCGGTAGAAGCCGCATTAAAGCTAGCCCGAAACATTACCGGTAGAGAAAACATTATTGCCTTTACCAATGGTTTCCATGGTGTGAGCTTAGGCGCACTTGCTGCGACAGGTAACTCCCATCACCGTGGTGCTGCAGGTGTCAGCCTAAATGGTGTCAGCCGTGTCCCTTATGATGGTTACCTTGGTGACAACATTGACACAACCGCTTACCTAGAAAAACTATTAACTGACTCAAGCAGCGGTATTGATACACCGGCCGCCGTTATTGTAGAAACCGTTCAAGGCGAAGGCGGCATCAACGCAGCCAGCCTCGATTGGCTACGCAATCTATCCGCGGTGTGTAAAAAACACGAGATACTCCTAATTATTGATGACATTCAAGCTGGGTGCGGACGTACAGGTAGCTATTTCAGCTTTGAAGAAGCAGGCATTAAACCTGACATTGTGACCTTATCCAAATCACTTAGCGGCTACGGTTTACCTTTTGCTGTCGTGTTGATTCGTCCTGAAATTGACCTGTGGAAGCCGGGCGAGCACAACGGTACATTCCGTGGTAATAACTTTGCATTTGTCACCGCTAAAGCAGCCATCGATCATTACTGGTCAGACAACACATTTGCCGACAGCGTTAAGCGTAAAGGCAGCTATATTTCACAGCGCCTAAACAGCATTGTGGCCGAATATGGTGAAGGTAACTTCAGCACCCGTGGTCGCGGCATGTTCCAAGGGATCAACTGCGTCAACGGCGAACTCGCTAGCAAAATCACACGTATCGCCTTCCAGCAAGGCGTCATGATTGAAACCAGCGGTGCGGATGACCAGGTTATTAAGTTCCTTTGCCCATTGACCATCTCTGACGAAAACCTCAAACGAGGTATAGATATTGTCGAGAATGCAGTCAAAGCTGTATGTGCTATTGAATCCGAAATGCCAGAAGACAACTGCTACTTTGATGACGTTTATCACGAAGCCAGCTAATTTAGGAGACCAGGAATGATCGTTAGAACACTGAAAGAAGCAGAACAAAGCTCACGACGCGTTGTGTCTCCAGACAAACACTGGGAAAGCACGCGCTTATTGCTTAAAGAAGACAATATGGGATTTTCCTTCCATATCACCACCATCTACGCGGGTACAGAGACTCACATTTGGTATCAAAACCATCTGGAATCAGTCTATTGCATCAGCGGCGAAGGTGAAGTGGAAACACTAGAAGACGCAGCGATCCACTCAATTAAGCCCGGCACTATTTACGTGCTAGACAAAAATGATGAGCACATGCTGCGCGCACATACAGAACTTAAACTCGCATGTGTATTTAATCCGCCACTAACAGGACAGGAAGTCCACGATGAGAACGGCGTTTACCCACTAGACGACAAATAAGCTAGCAAGGTAAAACCGGATCACAGACCTCAGATAACAAGGCAATAGCGCCCATCGAAACGCTAACGCTTTGCATAGCGACGTGGTTTATCAGTGCATTCTCTTCAAAAGATGATCCCCTTTTGAAGAGAAAAGCACCCGGGAACGCCAACCGTTTTGACACTTAAAAAGCACAGATTTCCACCAAGCACCAACGGGACTGCAATAGGGCCAGGGCCATAGCGCAATGCAACCTTTGGCCTTGCTATGGGCAAACCCCACATCTCATATATTTGCCCACAGTCATTGATCAGACCCGCTAGCAAGAGAGAGAAGGACAAACACCTTAGGGGAAACATAATGACACATACAGTTGAGAAAATTGGCGGCACATCAATGAGCCGCTTTACAGAAGTATTAAATAATATTTTGTTACGCAAAAAAAATGGCAGCCTATTTAACCGCATCTTTGTTGTCTCTGCTTATAGCGGTGTCACCGACCTGTTGCTCGAGCACAAAAAAACAGGCGATGCTGGCGTATATAGCTGCTTTGCTGAAGCCGAAAAAGAAGACGCATGGGTCGACCAGCTGGAAAAAGTAAAAGCCAAGCTGCTCGCGATCAATGAGCGTATGTTTACCGGACAAGACCTCAGCAGCGCTAACACCTTTATTTCTGGGCGCATTGCCGATACTGAACGCTGTATGCAGAACCTACACAACTTATGTTCCTATGGTCACTTTCAGTTAGAAGAGCACCTTTCGACTATACGCGAGATGCTTGCCTCTATCGGCGAAGCGCACAGTGCTTACAATACGGTCAAGCTGCTCCACCAAAATGGACTTCCGGCCCGCTTTGTCGATCTAACCGGCTGGAAACAAGAGCAGTCGCTCCCGGTTGATCAGATGATCGAGCAGCACTTTAAACCGTTAGATCCCAGCAAAGAACTGTTAATTGTCACCGGCTATACCCACTGTGAAGAACAGCTCATGCGTACATTTGATCGCGGCTACAGTGAGATGACCTTTGCCAAGATCGCCGCCCTAACCAACGCAAGAGAAGCGGTGATCCATAAAGAGTTTCACTTAAGCAGTGCCGACCCCAAATTAGTAGGCGAAGATAATGTGGTCACTATTGGCATGACCAATTTTGACGTTGCTGATCAACTGTCAAACTTAGGGATGGAAGCGATCCACCCGCGAGCAGCACGTGAGATTCGCAAATCAGGCATTCCAATCCGGATTAAAAACACGTTTGAACCGGAACATTTAGGCACCGTTATTGATAACAACTACTGTAATCCACGCCCCTGTGTCGAGATTATTACAGGGCGTAAAGACGCAGTCGGCATCGAAATATTTGACCAAGAGATGCTAGGCAGTCCGGATCACGACATCTTCATCTCACGGTTGATGAAAGAGTTAAAAATATCAATTGTGAACAAAGAAGCGGATGCCAATAGCATCACCTTCTATGCCGTCAGTACCCGTAAAAAGATTAACCGCGTCATGCATTTAATCGAAAAACAATATCCGTCCGCCGAAGTTAGCATGCACAACATCGCGATTATCTCTGCCGTCGGCTCTGATATTAAAGTGAAAGGGATTTTAGCAAAAACCATTTCAGCCCTTTCTAATGCTGACATTAACATTCTTGCGCTTCACCAATCGGTACGTCAGGTTGAGATGCAATGTATTGTTGAGCAAAGCGATTACGAAAAAGGAATCAAAGCGCTCCACCTTGCACTGATTGAAGAAGAAAATCATGGCGATGTGATTCGTAAAATAGCGGTTTAAACGCTAAAGCGCTGATCAATCGTAGTACTATGTACACGTGCGCCAATGGCGCACTCGAAGAAGCAGGTCTAAGCTGCATCCATACAACTCAATTTACACATGCAAAACCCAATACATTTTCTACAACGGATAGAAAATGCTACAGGGAGGCATACGACGTTCAACAATCAGGGTTTATACCATCGTGTTAAGAAATGCAGCGCTACTTTTTATATCATTCATACTGTTAAGCGTAACCACTGTGCAAGCGGAAACGGCCTCTGACACAAGCGCCGAAGAGAAGGTCAGTGCGCTTGATAAGCCCCTGTATAACCCGTTTATTGAACGTTACATTATTGATGAGCTCAAACAACTCCGGATTGAGCAGCAAAACCTCCGCGTTGAATACACCAAAGAGATAACAGATAGGCAGCTCCACGTTGCAGAGATTGCAGCCACGTATGCAACCGATACAGTAACCTATTTCTTTTATCTAATCGCCGCGACCAGCTCAGCTCTACTTCTGGTTGGCTGGACCTCCCTACGGGATATACGAAGCAATATTCAGGGCCATGCTGAAACTAAAATCAGCCAATTAATCATCGATTATGAGTCACGCCTCAATGAGCTTGAAAGGGGCTTGATCTCTAAATCGGCAGTGATCAAGAAGAACCAACAAGAGATCGAAACCACCAACGAAGTGCAGGCGTTCTGGCTTAAGGCCGGACAAGAATCGTCATGGGAACAAAAAATAAAGCTATACGACCAGATTCTAGAATTACGGCCTGATAGCGCAGAAGCCCTTACCTATAAAGCCGATGCTGCACTGGAACTGGATAATCCACAGTGGGCCATCGCCCTCTGTAACAAAGCGTTAGAAATAGAAGCGGATAATGGCCACGCGTTCTTCCAATTAGCCTGTGCATTTTCTGATCTACAAGCCGACCACATCGCGTATGAATACCTGTTAAGGGCAATCGACGTTTCAGAAGAGTACCGTCGTCAAGCCAAAGAAGAAGAGCGGTTTGAAAAGAACCCAGAGATTATGCAGCTGGTTATGCAACTTAAAGCCAGCACATCAACTACCGAATAACAGGGCCGTTATGAAATTTGTTACCACAGACAGCAAAGTAAAGTGTATCCGTGAGAATGCGGGACAAGAACTGCATATCGCCGAGTTTGATATTGATGTAAATCAGGTCGCGCCCCACGTTGCCGCCGTTTTATCATCCGCTGAAATCAACGAGCTTGAAGAGTGGTTAGCCGCTAGAGACACACTGCAAACCCATTTAGCGACAAGACCCAATGAGAAAAACATTATCGGCATACTACCAGAGCTTATGTATCAAGCCACACAGGCCGTAAATGAGCTTGGCTATATTGACCAACAGGTTAGAAAGGACCTGCTCAAACGCGCCTCCGAGCTTACCGCGGTATTAAATGGTATCCGTGTCGTAGATGAGAAGCGTCCTGCCCAAATAAATCGTGTTGGCAAAACAGAAACGCTAAAAGAGAAACTCGATATGTTGAAGAAACAGCTCTAAGCCTGATCGACCGCTAACAGCTGTTTTTTTAATCCCTGAGCCGCCATCGCATACCCACCATCTGAGCCATCAATAAAGTGTAAGTGCTCACCATCCGCTAAGCTCTCAACATGACAGGTCATTTGCGCAGCATCCGAGGCACTGATACCAAACACTAACTGTCCCTGCTCATGGTGCTGCTCAAGATAGTTGGCCAGCGCTTTATGCTCCTGATCGGAACAGTTAATCACCATTCTTAACGTGTCATCATATTTGTGGAAGTCACAATGGGTGGGGATAGTTTCCATGTAGTTTTTTAGGCGTGAAAAATATTTATAACATCCAAACCTAAACAAAGGCACCGTGATCACCACCTCAAACAGCGCCATTAAAAACACCTTACTAACCCCAACATCCGAAATGCTCAGTTGGCGCTTAAGGTTTTTAAAAAACGGCTCATAGCGCGCCTGTTGCATATTGATAGGATTCAAATTCGATAAGGGCTGCCCCAAAATGCGCTCAAACTCAGTAATTACCTGCTTAACCGTTTTCTCATCATCCAAGGCCAACGGCTGAACTAAAACCGATAAGGTGACCCCTGTTGAAGAGGGGACCGGCTTCCAACGACAGGATAACCCCGCAAAAACATCCTCCTTCGAGAACACACACGTTGCCGCGACTCGATAGTGATCGGAGGCTTTTACTAATGACTCAGCCAAGCTGACCCCACCGCCTTTGAACATCGCTTGAGGCGGGCTCTCACCCGATAAGTATTTAGCCATTTTCACATCACGTCCCATCGCGCGAATAGTACGCACAGGCACCAGACCAGTGTGGAGCTCTAAATCAAACACCTCTTTTGCATGGCAGCTTAACGATTGCAGCACCTTTGTCGCCGCGTCAGACATGCTCTCTTTGATCAGCAGCACCGCCCCATCACCGCCAAACATAAACGGAAGATCACGGCTAATAAGGTTCAAATGGGAGGTGATCGCTGCCGCCCCCATAAAGTTAATATCGCGGTAACGCCCCGCTTTAATCGCTTCTGTCGATCCACGCACATCAACAACTGAGATCAACCAATCATCCGGTACGGGTTTATAATGGTGGTCATCAACAATCTCAGCGGTATTACTAAAACCATCTAATGCTTGGTAAAAACTATCCATACACTCACTTATTGCAGACTACCCTGAGCGCCCGAAAACGCCACTGAATAATAGGTTTGATTTTTACCTAAGCTTTTCGCCTGATACATAGCCGCATCAGCCACTTTCAATGCAGATTCTAAATCTATCATCTTTTCAATGAGACAAGCACCTACCGATACGGTAACGGGGCTGTGCTGATCCGTCCAATTATTAATACTCAAAGACCTTATTGTTGAGGTGATTTTATTACACACCTCCTCAACCCCCTCTTTAGTGGTGTCCGTAATGAGCACACAAAACTCCTCACCACCAAACCGACAGACCAGATCAAACTCACGTAACACCAGCGTCAACGTATTTGAAACAGTGACCAACACCTGATCACCGACATCATGGCCCGCCGTGTCGTTAATGGTTTTAAAGTTATCAATATCGATCATCAATACCGCAACAGCATTACCCGTCCGATGGGCCCGCCTTAGTTCCTTTTTACCTAGATAGAAAAACTGACGGCGGTTATATAAACCGGTCAATGGATCGGTATTGGCCGCTTGGATCAGCTTCTCTGTCACCTCACGCCGTGCGGCATCGATCTTCTCCTGAACATAGGCCGAGATACTGATCATTAAAACCAAAAACCAGGTCACAAATATAACAAACATACCGATATATGAAGAGTTGAGTTCATTCGATAGCGAAACGAAAAACAGCCCGACGGAAAAAGGCAGTACCATCCCACTGATGGACTGGAAACGCGCGATACGCCCACCTAAATAGGGACTAAGAATCGCTTTAAACCCGCCATAATCTGAGGTCTGTGCAAGTAATGACCAGCCTAACAGGAAACCGATAACAGCCGTGTATAGCGACATATGGCTATAAAAAGAGGCTAACCCGTAGGCATAACCAATAAATGAGATACATGGAATAGATATGGCCACATAAGCGATGATCTGTTGCAGACTTTTTCGATCGTAGATTCCGGCCAACGACGCACAACTGAGTATTAAAAACATAATGGCGGTATTGATACTTAGATAGTTACCTAAGGCTGAAGCGTGAACATGCCCCTGCTCCCGTTCAAAAATAATATTAGGTGGCAAAAACTCTGTGCTGAAAACATAGTCAATGATAGCAACAAGCACCGTAATCGCACTGACAGAAACCAAGGCTGTCTTCAAACACCCCAGAAGAGAAGGCTGGTTAGGTAACAGGATAGAGACACTCAGAAAGAGTGCGATAACGGCGGTAACCGGGTGGGTCGCAGGTTCCAGTGCAAGCGGACGATATAAAAACTCAACCTCCATCCAATAACCGAGAAGTATGATGACTGAAAAAAGAGTTGCGAGAATAGAGAGCTGAAACGAGATCAGAGAAAAAACACCGGGTAACTTCCACGCTTTAGACTTTAAGTATTCTTGTTCAATACTTGAGGCCAACTGATCAATATCGTGGGTTACACTATTACTCAACTTATTTACATTTTTTTTCGCCACCGATTTAATCCATTAAGTGAAGGTGAAGAGCTTTTCTGCATCTCATTCGACCGATGCGAATTGTGCATTTGCACAATAAAACTTAGTTCACCCCACACGATTCCTCAAGTATTCAAACTGAAATATCTGCATACACGTTTATTGCCTCCCTACGCGAATAACCAGCAAAACCTAGCCGCCAGCGCCACACCTCGTAGCCGAGATAAGGATCTACTATCTGGCATACAAACTGCTTAATAAACAATCAGAGAGATATGATGCTTTTTGAGGTCTAAGTATGAGTTTACGTAACCAAATCAATATTCGCGTGTTGAGTATTGTCCTTATTGTGTTAATCGCAGGGGGCGCCATCGCGATATGGAAAGCTAAAAGTTCAGTCGAGGATGAAGTCAGCTCCTCTTTTCAGCTCGTCAAATCGATGCTGGATTTTCAGCTAAAGCGTGAAAACATATTGATCTCACCGGAAAGCGAAGCGTCTTGGTTGACCCACCTCGCTTCCCTTAAAGAAACCCGTCACGTGAAGATAGTCATTTATGATAATGACGCTCCAGAGATGACCGCGACAGCCGCGCATATCGAAGAGGAAGAAAGCACACCGCCTCATTGGTTTGTTTACGCTGTAAGCCGCGACTTCCCTGTACTTGAGCACCGTATTCACTTTCCTAAAAATAGCCGTAAAAGTATCCTTATTGCGACCGATCCTAATGACGAAATCAATGAAGCATGGAGTGAATTTTTAACCCTATTTTGGTCTATTATTGCCATTCTCACCGTCCTATTTATGACCATTAACACCCTATTTAACTCAATGTTAAACGCCGTTATTGACATACTTAATCGCTTAAAAGCGATCTCTTCAGGGGAGTATGGTTCACCATTGGCTAAGCATCACATCCAAGAGTTTGATCTCATTTCACAAGAGATTAACGAATTAACGCGAGCGCTTGAGCAATCAAAACAAACCAATAAAAAGCTCACCAATCACAGCCTTAACATCCAAGAAAATGAAAGAAAGTCCATGGCTCACGAGTTACATGACGAGATGGGACAGTCGCTAACCGCAATAAAAGCCATATCTGTAGCAACAAAACAGCGACAAAGTGGCGCAACTGTCGCATGTGAGACAATTATCAGCATCTGTGACCACCTATCCAACATCGTGCGATCACGCATGCTAACCCTGCACCCGCTTTGCTTAGCCGAGCTGGGGCTGAAAGATACCCTAAAGAATTTAGTGCAAGAGTGGGAGCAAACCCATCTCTGCACACAGGTTGAACTTAAATTCGACGGCGAGCCTGATCAGATTGACCATCAAGCAGCCATACACATATATCGCATCACCCAAGAGTGCCTAACCAATATTGCAAAACACGCTAACGCTAGCCACGTCAGTATCCACTTAACACTCACGGATGCGAATGAGGTGTCACTGCTCATCAAAGATAATGGCTCCGGTATTTTGCAAGATGATAAATCAAAAGGCTTCGGTCTATTGGGCATAAAGGAAAGAGCTGAAAGCCAAGGAGGGAAACTCAACATTATCTCTAATCTTGGGGCAGGCATGTTAATCGATGTGTTTCTTCCACTTTCAGGAGTGAAGTCATGAGCAATAAACTTAATATACTTCTTGTCGACGACCATGAAGTTGTTCAAGCCGGATTCAAAATGCTGCTCTCATCCTATGAGCAGTTTGACCGGATCGATACCGCTAACAGTGGAGAGGAAGCGATTCAGCTCTACCGGAAATTACAACCTGACATTGTTGTGATGGATATATCGATGCCTGGAATTGGCGGCCTTGAAGCCATTAGGAAAATTGTTAAAACCTCCTCTGACGCGATGATTCTGGTTTACAGTATTCATGATAGTGCGGTCTATACTGAACGCGCCCTGCAAGCAGGTGCACGGGGCTTTATCAATAAGAACAGTGCCGCTAACTGTTTAGCCGAAGCGATTCTTTCTGTCAGCGCAGGCAACATCTTCTTAGATAAAGCACAACCAACCGTTGACCTTAGTGTCCGAAACGAAAAAGAAAATACAAACCCAAGTACGCCGGTAGAGTTGTTATCGCCGAAAGAGTTTGATGTGTTCTGCTTACTAGCCAAAGGCTTAAATGGGCATGAGATTTCGGCAAACATGTGTCTAGGCTACAAGACAATTGCAAATTACAGCACGCGGATTAAAAATAAACTCAATGCCAACACAACGGTAGAGCTGACTCATATCGCCCTCGCATCCGGTGTATTAAAGGTATAAAAGCCGTCGAACCTTATAGGTAATCCGACACGGAAACGACCCTTGCCTGTAATGCAGCATGCATAAGTTCAAGGTCGGTTTTTACCTCCAGCTTACTTTTAATAATGTAATAGGCGTTGGAGACGGTCTTAATGCTAATGGAGAGTGTTTCGGCAATATCCGCTTTGCTTTTTCCCTCCACCAGCATGCGCAATATCTCATACTCACGTGTGGATAACTTATTCACAATGGCCGATTTTCCATGCAAGCTATCCAAGGCAATCGCTCTAGCGATATCTTCGCTAATCGCTAAACCGCCTTTCACAACGTCCATAACCGCTTGAATCAGCTCTGCTGGGGCGCTGCTTTTAGTCACATACCCCTTAGCTCCCGCCTCAATTACTTTTTTCGCCATAGACGGGTTCTGATGCATACTAAACACCAATACTTTGGCTTTAGGGTCCAACTGACGAATCTGGATCAGAGTTGCCAGCCCCCCCTTACCCGGCAGTGACAGGTCAAGAATAACAAGGTCGGGCTGATGTTTCCGAAACAGAACATAAGCCTCTTCCCCGCTTTCGGCTTCAGCAACAATCGTAAAACTCGGTTGTTTATTTAACAGCGAGCGATAGCCTTCGCGCACAATTGCATGATCATCAACCAATAAAATATTAATGAGTCCCATCATCTGCCTCATATTCCGACACCGGTATAATCGCTTCGACTTTCAAGCCACCAAGCGAAGAGCGCGCTAAGTTAACCTCACCATTCAACGCGTTAACCCGCTCCTTAACACCTAACAACCCATTGCCCGGTTTTAATAAGGTTTCGGCACGGGTTAAGTTCCCATTATCCTCGATCTGTAATAACAGCTGCTCCCTCTCTGAATCAGGACAGCAGAGCAACACCTCAACCCGCGAGGCTGACGCATGCTTCACCACATTTGTCAGGCTTTCCTGGACGATTCTCAATAGATTAACCGCGACAGCGGCAGGGACCTGATCACACCGCCCCTCGGTCAGTAAATGGCAATCCACCCCTTGATGCTTCCCGTTCCACTCATCAATCATGGAGCCTAGATTTTCCACCAAGCCCAGTTCATCTAAGTCGGCGGGTCTCAACCTAAAGAGTAAGTTTTTCACTAACCCCATCATCTGTTGGGCAATTGCCGTAATTTGATTAACCTTAGGTGACAGCTCGGGACACTGCTCCTTTACCTCGCCCTCCATGTAGTACGCAATGGCACGTAACCCGGTTAACGACTGGCCTAGCTCATCATGTAGCTCACGACAGAGGTGCCGCCGTTCCTCCTCTTGCAAGTGCAGTAGCTTCATGGATAACTGCTTACGTTCATCAAAGGTTGCTTGCAAGGTAGCAGCCATCGAATTGATACGCTGTGCTGTGTCCTGCCACTCTTTCACCCTAAAGTCCGGCAACCTAACCTGGAGATCACCCTCTTGGATTTTACCTAATGCAGCAGTCGTCAACCGCACCGGCTTTAACACCCACCCCAAGGTGATATACAGCAATATACACAAGGTCATAACCGTAATAACGGACATCTCCATGAGATTACTCAGATCTCGCCACGCCCGATGCAACAGCACTAAAAAACTGGGTGTCGCACTAACCCTGCCTTTCACCTCCTCGTTAAACACCACATCAAGCTGGCTACCCTGCTCTGCCCCAAACTGGTAAATATAAAGGGTTTTAAACCATACAGGCCAAATTTCCTCTGAAACATCCCCTTTACACAAACTACGTTCAAGCTGCCCCTCTACGCTTTCATACTGCACACAGAAACCTGAAATACTGCTATTACTGTTTTGCCAAAGGAAAAAATCGGGGAACTCTGCTGGGTCCTGCATCAGGTTATGCGCTTTTAACAGTTGCCACTCCAGCTGCTGTTTAACCGAGTTAGCAATTTGCGCCGCCTGATCTTGAGCCTCTTGGTTCGACTGATACAACGCGACAACCGCCGACACACTCATCGCCACTGAACCGGAGAAGATAACGAGTAACATCAGCAATGTATTGAGCTTGATCGGTCTCATAGTAGTACGCACTTCATTAATTGTTAAAATTCATTCTAAAAAACAAACGGGATTCATGTATCGGGCTATATGCCCGACCCTAGTAGTCAATTTGGCTGTTACACCGCCACAAGATCCGAGCTAACTTATCCACTCACTTTATCAGTGACCGCGCAAAAGCTTTAGTCGCGGCTAAAAATAATAAGAGGATAAGTCATGAGCCTACAAAGCATCGAAGATGTCGTTGAATGGAAACAGTTTGGTGATTTAGAGCATTTTCGTTATTCGATACTCTATATTGATGATGAACAACAACGCGCCGAAATTCTATTTAAGTTCGAAGCAAACAAACCCATCATTCTCCATCGTCATAATTCACTGAATAAACTATTAGTGCTTAAGGGGGAGCATCATATCTTTAATGCGGACGGTTCGCTGTCAGAAATACGCGCCACCGGAAGCTATACAGTGGCACCAGCCTCCGACGCCCCCCATGCGGAGTGCGGAGGTGACGGCGGCACCCTTATCCTATTCAGTATTTTTGATAACACCTCCGGCGGTACCCTGTACGACCTAATGGACCCCGAACAAAATATCGTAGGCACCCTATCTATGTCCGACTTAGTCGCCCTGTATAACGCCTAGCCCCCGTTAAATACAAGAATACTGCCCCACAAGGCGGCCGAACGGCTCGGCCGCCTCTTAGCGTCCGCGCAGCCATACCCCCAAAGTAGAGCCCGCGTGCAGCCCGCACGACTTTTGATAACCTAGAATATCGGCTACCATGTAACCCACACAACAATCCATCATTCGATTCGTCTATCAGCGATAGCGTACACTACGGAGCCACTCGATGGGGTCAATCTCGGTTAGCTGCCTGCTCGTGTTGAGCTTGTTGCTCCACACCGCTCACGCAGACGATATTAATGTCGCTGTCGCATCCAACTTCACCGCCCCGATGAAAGAGATAGCCTCTTTATTCGAGCACGCGTCAGGCCATAAGGTCCGTTTATCCTTTGGTGCTTCCGGTAAGTTTTATGCCCAAATAAAACATGGCGCCCCCTTCCATCTCTTCTTTTCCGCCGATCAGCAGAAACCCGCTCAGCTAGAGCGTGAGGAACTTATCGTACCCGGCAGCCGTTTCACTTACGCCGTGGGTCAGCTCGCTCTGTGGTCAGCGCAAGAAGGGTTTATCAAAGCCAATCCTGATCGCTTATTAGCTCTTCAGTTTAATAAACTGGCGATCGCTAACCCCAAATTAGCGCCTTACGGTGTCGCGGCCATCGATGTACTCGAACATTTAGCCTTGATCGATCGAACAAAATCTAGATGGGTACATGGCGAGAATATTGCGCAAACCTATCAGTTTGTGAGCACAGGCAATGCAGATTTAGGCTTTGTTGCTCTCTCCCAAATAATGAAAGAGGGTAGATTAAAAGCAGGCTCCAGCTGGATCATCCCTGAGGCCTTGTATACACCGATTAAACAGGATGCGGTGTTATTACGATCGGGGGAAGATAGTCCCGCCGCCCAAGCCCTGTTAAGATTCATGAAAACAGAGCAGGCTGAAGCCATTATGCAGTCCTATGGTTATAAACCTTTAGCGCGAACCCAGTGAGCCTAGCACGATGAGTTTTTCCGAGGCCGATTTAACCGCCATTTGGCTAACCTTGCGTCTTGCGACGACCGTGACCCTATTACTTTTACTCATAGGCACCCCTATTGCGTGGTGGTTAGCCCGCACCCAATCCGTTTGGAAAGCGCCAGTCGCTGCCATCGTTGCACTCCCACTCATACTGCCACCCACGGTTCTTGGCTTTTATCTTTTAATCGCAATGGGACCCCATGGTTTTTTCGGACAATTCACCCAAAGCCTAGGTTTAGGGACACTCCCGTTTACCTTTTGGGGGCTTGTCGTCGCCTCTATCTTTTATTCCATGCCCTTTGTTGTACAACCGATCCAAAATGCGATGGAGGCGATTGGCGAGCGTCCTCTAGAGGTTGCCGCAACACTTCGAGCGGGGCCTCTAGATCGTTTCTTTAGTGTGGTTTTACCCTTAGCAAAACCGGGCTTTATCACCGCCTCAATCCTTGGCTTCGCCCATACGGTAGGTGAGTTCGGCATTATCTTGATGATTGGGGGTAATATCCCCGGCGAAACCCGCGTGATATCCGTGCAGATTTATGACCATGTGGAAGCGCTTGAATTTATGCAGGCCCATGCCTTATCTGGTGCCATGCTCCTGTTCTCATTCTCCGTGCTGTTAGCCTTGTATTGGTTACAACGTAAACAAAAAATAGCGCTTTTAAACTAGGTGAGGCACTAAACAATGAAACCGAACCTAAGCGACAACCCTATACGTGCCTCGTTTCAATTAAAGCACCAAAGTTCAAACCCTAAGCGCCATACGGATCAGTTTACGCTGGATGTGGACCTAACCCTCCCGGGTAGCGGAGTAAGCGTAATTTTTGGCCCATCGGGTTCAGGTAAAACCACACTGCTTCGTTGTATCGCCGGTTTAGAAACACCGGATCAGGGCAACTTAATCGTCAATGGCGAGGTTTGGCAGAACGCCTCCCTGTTTATGCCTACCCACCGGCGTCCGGTAGGTTACGTCTTTCAGGAGTCGAGCCTATTCCCCCACCTAACGGCTGGAGGCAATCTTGCCTACGCTCGCAAGCGTGCAGGTAAAAAAATATCGGCTCAATTATATGATCACGCTATTGAGATTATGGGCATCAACGATATTTTGCACCGCTCCCCTCAACAACTCTCAGGCGGCGAACGACAACGGGTAGCGATCGCCCGAGCCTTGCTCATTAACCCTCGGTTACTGTTGATGGATGAACCACTCGCCTCATTGGATAAGCGGCGAAAACAAGAGATTATTCCCTACTTAGAACGCTTAGGCGCCACACTGGATATCCCGATTATTTACGTGAGTCACTCAATGGATGAGGTTACCCGTTTAGCCGACCACGTTGTGGTGCTAAAGCAAGGTAAGGTCGCCACACAAGGGGGGCTGACCGAGGTCTTTTCACACATCGACCTTCCGTTGGATTACGGCGATGATACTGGGGTAGTCCTCCAAGGTCAGGTCGTTGAGCGTGACCCTAAATGGCATTTAGCCCGTATCGCATTTTCCGATGGTGAGCTGTGGGTACGGGACCGAGGCGATGCACTCCATCAGTCGGTCAGAGTACGCGTACTTGCACGGGACATCAGCTTAACCCTAACGCCAAGCACCCAATCCAGCATACTAAACACCTTAGCGGTCAAAGTAGATGCGATTACAGGGGATAGTGATGAAGCGATGTCATTCGTCCGTTTAAAAACCGGCGAGGAGTACCTGATCGCTCGCTTAACTTGCCGGTCAGTCGATTACCTTCAGTTGAAACCCGGGCAGTCCTTATGGGCGCAGATCAAGTCGGTTGCCATCGTACGCTAAGGTAATAGGGTAAAGCGTTCGATAAACACGCCCACAAACAAAAAAGGCTTGGTAATTTAAACCAAGCCTTTCACTAACCCTCAAATCAACTTACAAGCTCGCAATGGCCATCACCGACACGTAGCCCACCGTGTACGCAACCAGCAACCAATGAATAAAACGCAAGTAACTAATAAAAGAGACCTCTTCAAGCTTACTCAAAGCGATCACACCGGCAGCAGAGCCAATAATCAAGATAGATCCACCTACACCCACGGCATACGTTAACCCCAGCCATTCAGCGGTGCTCATACTAATACCTGACTTCAATATAGCCGCGGTTAATGGCACGTTATCAACCAACGCTGACAAAATACCCACCACAAAATTGGCCATATAGGTTGGCATTACATCGTAAAGCTGTAACAAGAACTCTAAGACAGACAGCTCTTTAAGCATACCGACCAACAGCAATACACCGAGGAAGAACAGTAAGGTATCAAACTCGATCTCCCTTACTGATTCTAAAATATTGGGTGATTTCTCGCTGCGATGGAAGATACGGTGCGTTATAAACATCACCGACAAGCCAAACAGGAAGGTCAACACGGGCGGTACCGAAAACGCAACGCTCATAAAGAGGGTGCTACCAATCGTCAAAAGGAAGAGAAAGGCGATTAACTTATCTGCTGTGGCGATAGGGCGTTTAAATTTCGGCAGTGTCACCTCTTCATTGGTCCCCCACATCAGTAATAGGGCCAAAGAAACAACCCCCGCAAATGCTGGGCCGATCAATAGGAATAGATCCGTAATATCCACTTTCCCTTCAAGGAAGATCATCAAGGTGGTCACATCCCCCGTTATCAAGGAGACGCCGCCGGAGTTCACCGCAAATACGATTAATGTGGCAAATTTAAGTGTTTGTTTCTTGTCTAACTTAAGCGAGGTTAGCAGGGAAAGCATAATCAACGATGCTGTAATGTTATCTGCTAACGAGGAGAACACGAGTCCCATTAGCGCCATTAAGATCATTAACTTTCGCAGCGTTAGTTTACTGGGCAGTAAACGGTACACCAGCTGAGTAATTAAACCCTGCTGGTTCAAATACGCAACAAACGTCATCGCGGCCATTAAAAATAACCACAGTGTCGCGATGTCCAAGAGGTTTTCATTTAATCCCTCCTGAATATGCTCAACACTATGCTCAGGGAACACAAAGGCGAGTATCCAGACCAGCGTACCAATAAACAGGGTCGATTTAGCTTTGTTTAAGTGGATCAGGTCTTCAATAATGATCAAGACGAAAGCGAGACCGATAAGGCTCAATAGCAAAACGTGCATCTTTAGTTCCCGATTTGAACTTAAGTAGAAAAAAGGTACACAATTATCCCTACATTCCTATTAGAAATAAATTGATAGTTGGAGCTGACCCAAAAGAAGCATAAAAAAACCTACTTAATATCGAATTAAATAGGTTTTAAGTAAACAAACCTAACAATAGGGTGAGTTAGGCGTGCGCTTTTTCTATGTATTCCGCGATAACGCCTTCGCCTTTTCGCCATCCTGCGAACCCACCACGGATATGAAGCACATCCGGCAGCCCCATCTCGACCACGGCCCGGCCAGCTAAAGCAGAGCGTAATCCACCGCCACAAAACAGCACGAAGGTAAGGTCCTGCTGAAATATTTTTTTAGCGTAAGGACTGTCAGGATCAACCCAAAACTCCAACATACCCCGCGGGCAATGGTAGGCACCCGGAATCACACCGTCCCGTTGCAGCTCACGAATATCACGCAGGTCGATAAACTGAACACCCTCTTTTCCATACAGGGTGATCGCCTCTGCAACCGTAATCTCTCGCACCACCTGATTCGCTTCATCAACCAGCGCCTTAATCCCTTTTTTAATCAAAGGTGCCATTGGTCATCTCTCCATTCACTTATTGTTATTCCGCGTTAAGCGCCAAGCAGGCTACGCATTATTAATTAACCCCGATTCATCTCTTAAACATTGGACCCATAGGGCGGTGGTCGCGCCGCTATAGATCGGCTAACGGATGTTGTGACCACGGCGAAACAAAGCAGGCCTCCACCTCCGCCGGATCCACATCCGCTAAGCAGCTAAACGCCCATTGCGGGGCGCCATCTTTATCCACTAATAGCGCACGTACACCCTCCGGAAAATCGGTTCGGCGACAGCACTGAACCGACAGAATAAGCTCGGCACAAAACACCTCTTTCAATGACATATGCTGAGTCACTGCGAGCTGCTTCTGAATCAATTTAATGGATAGCGGGCTACCATGTTTAATCGCATTAACCCCTCGCTGAATCCACTTATCATCACTCTTTACGGCCACTAAGGCCTCAACAAACCCATCCACATCATCATGATCCGTTATCCTCTGGATAAAATCATAATGACGTTGTACCGGCCCCTCTGGCGTCAACTGCGACCGGGACGCCGCCTCCAAATCACGTAACACACGATTAACCGCCGCAGTCGCATCGACCCACGATTCACCTAACAACCGTTCGAGCATTAGGTCACGCTGATCTGACGTAATAAAACGATCCGCCAACCCCAAAAATAACGCATCCGCGGCGTTGATAGGGTTGCCGGTTAAACCTAAAAACAGCCCCGTTCGGCCGGGCATATGGTTTAGAAACCAGCTTCCGCCCACATCTGGGTATAGCCCTATGGTGACTTCAGGCATGGCAAGGTGGGAGGTTTCTGTCACGATGCGATGACTACACCCATTCATTAACCCCATACCGCCCCCCATCACGATACCGCTCCCCCAACAGATAATGGGCTTATTATAGGTATGGATGGTGTAATCCAACCGGTACTCGCGGGTAAAAAAAGCGTCGGGTAATGGGCTGCAGGGATCGGCCTTAATCGCCTTACAAAGACTCACCACATCCCCGCCCGCACAAAACGCTTTGCTGCCAACACTATCTAATATAACCGCAACTATCCGCTCATCATGCCGCCACTGTTCAAGTTTTGGTTGAATAAGGTCAATCATCTCCAGTGAGAGCGCATGCAAAGAGCCCTCAGCATTTAAGCAGATCTCCGCAAGCCTCTTGCCATCTTGCGTTGGGTATTCGTTAAACCGTACACAGCTCATTCAACGTTCCTAATAGCGCCCTTGTAAGATGGGCGGTGGTTAGCCAGTTTTAGGTAGCTGTTCGATTAGCTACCCAACCAGATTGCCTCGAATTAAAGCGAAACCCAATAGGAAATTAGCCTATACCCTTAGCGCCTATCTCAAACAGGCCGCCCACACGAACGAACACACCTAAATAAAAGGAGCGTACACACTAAAAATAACCCCCTAAACGGGGGTATAAAAGGGAAAGTGTTATCGGTTTAGGGTGGTCATAACGGAAAAGTGGCAGAGGGGATAGTCAGGGGCGGAAAAATAAGCCTTTACCGCCCCCGATCATTTGCTTAGCTGGATGCGATTAAGTCATCACCACTTTTACGGGTTTTCAACTTACGCCCCTGTCGTTTTTCAACGATCAAAGGAACGCACTGCTCATCGCTATCGTAGATAACGACACAATCTAAACATTGAAAACACTCGTCATAATCAATTTTTCCGCTCTGTTCAATCGACTGATACTCACAGCGATTCTTACAGAGCTGACAGGGCTGCCCACATTCGCTTCTTCGCGGCAGCCAATTATAGATTCTTAGCTTACCAAAGATCGCTAACCCCGCCCCTAGCGGGCAGATATAGCGGCAGTACCCTTTATAGACAAACAAACTTAACAGCAGTAACACTACCGCCCACAACACAAACGGCCATGATCGATCAAACATCAATGTGATACTGGTTTTAAACGGTTCAATCTCAACAACCGAACCCGTTAGTGGAACCGATACAATGGCAATAATCAGGATGGTCGCTAAGACAATGTATTTTATCCACTTTAAACGTGCATCTAACTGAGTGGAGACTTTGAGTTGCGGCAGCTTTATAAACGCCAACAGCTTACCAATCAACTCCTGTAGCGCACCGAACGGGCATAACCAACCACAGAAGGTCCCTCGCCCCCATACAAAAAAGGTGATACCAATATAGGCCCACAGCAACACGGTCATCGGGTCATAGAGGAAAAACGCTAAGCTACGCCCCGCCACCAGCGCCTGCAATACACCGGTAATATTAACAATGGAGAGCTGCCCTTGGGCATACCAGCCAATAAACACTAATGTAAACAGAAGGTACAAAGGTCGGAACCAGCGTAGGCGTTGTGCAGGGCCCGTTAAAATACGGTACTTAACCAGCACAATGGTTAACACCAACAAACCGGTGATGAGGATTACAATATCCACTTTACGACCGGCCCATAAGCTGTGCCATGTTTTATTATCGGTCTCAGCCGCCGCCACATAGTGCTCAGGGATAGGTACCTTAAACGCTAAGCCTTCGGTCGCACTTTCTGGATATAGCCACCCTTTTTGTCGAGTAACATTCAACTTAAACTCTGCGGGGTACGCGGGATCAAGCCCCGCCTGCCCGATCACATGGAACAACTTCCATTCGAATCCTTCCAAGTCATCCGGTAATTTAAGCTTATACTCAAGATCAAACAGGCTTAATCGATCATCCAGGTCGAAATCCCGCATCTCTATAGGCAGATCAGCTTGATTCAAGCTCAACCGTTCAGGGACTTTACCCCGCACAAAATCCTCGCCAACAAACGAGTAGCGGCCCTTGCCCAGCACCAGCAACAACTGGTCGTTACTGCCAATATTGTTTTTAATATACTCCCACGCTTGAGGTAACAGCAGGTTGCGCCCGACCGTCGGCACCGTTAAATTTGCGGCATAGAGCTCCACGAACGTTTCATCAGGCGCCTCCGCGCCTTCAGGGTCTTGCCCCTCTCCGATCGTGCCCGCAAAGAGCGTTTCCACCTCTTGGTTGCTAAAGCGGTATTTAACGATCAGCCCTTCATCGACTAATTCCTGCCAAGACATCGGTTCAAACATATCAGGCTTAATACGTGCAATGAGATCAGGGTCACGGCCTTTGGCATAACCTAACTTTTCACGCGCAACTTTTAACGAGGAGGAGAGTAGTGACTGGTTAAAGATACGCACCGATGCCGTCGCTTTAGTCACACCATCAATATAAGCATTCGCACTGTTATTAGCACTTCCAAGCGTAGGTTTCGCATCAATTTTAATATTTTGCATCAGTGAGATGCCGGTATATTGTTGCGCAAAATCGATTAGTGGTTTCTCACCCAGCCCCTCTAAAAAAACAGGCTCATGGTGTGATAAGACGCGAACACTTAAAAAACTACCATTGGGGTCAATCGCCACCAGCAGATTAAAGGGGATACCGGCAAAACCAGGAATGGCGGCAAGATCAATCGATTCAAACGCATAACCCACTAAGGGCGTATCGGTCGATATTTGTTGATAAAGCGGCCAAACGGGCAACGTCTCATCTTTATCGCCGACCACATAAGGTGATGGAAATGCTTTCTCCATCGCCGCTTTGTCCATGACCCCCGCATGCAGAAAACCACTCGATACAATAAGCGTCATACCCAGTAATAACAATACATTCCGTAAGCAGACCTTCAGGCGTTGGCAACACCTATATAGAACACACCAGACCTTAGTAATAACGTTCATCGCAGCAACAACTTCTTATTATATTATTCCTTCATATTAGCCAGTACTAATCAACAATAAAAATATCTTTTATGATCGTTCAATAACGCCTTTAGGTGCTGTACTAAAGGAGGTGATTCAACGAAACCGGCTCAAAAAGTCCCTCATTAGCGTAGGGTTAATATTGAACAGCTATTCAATTAAATGCGCCAATGATGGTGATACCCGTAAACAGGGACTACACTTTCTTTACTGTTAGTTTTTGTAAAAAGGAAGTGAGCTAATGCCTACTTATTAAAAGCGGCACGGGGAGAGGTGAGTTGTACCGTGAATAAAATGATATCGCCGATGATTATCGCTGTACTCGTCATCCTACTGGCAGTCAGCACGCTTTTTGTATACCTAGAGTCTGACCAAGGCGCAGATACAATACTGACCTATCATGAGCCTGAACAAGTGCCGTCTATCACTATTCTTTGGGCAAAATGGAAGCCCGCAGACTATTTTCAACAGCTCGTCGACGAATTTACCGCCGAAACAGGGATCCAAGTTAAAATTGTTCAACACCCATGGAAAGATATTCAGCGCCACTTCTTCAGCGAGATGGAGGTCAAAAGCCAACGCTACGACATGGTGATTGGTGACTCTCAATGGCTAGGCTATGGCTCTAAAAATGGTCACTACAGCAACCTCACTCGCTGGATAGAACAGCATCACGTCAATGATCGCTTTATACAGACAGCGATGAGCAGTTATGCGGAATACCCTAAAGCAAGCAATCGCTATTGGGCGATCCCTTTAGAGTGCGACGCCATGGGGTTTGCCTACCGTAAAGATCTATTTGAAGACAACCAAGAGAAACGCGCGTTTTTACAGCGTTACGGCTACGCACTAGATATACCCGCGACATGGAGCCAACTGAAAGATATCGCTGAGTTTTTCAATCGACCTACAGAGGATTTTTGGGGACTTCTGGCCTGGAGAACGGCCCACTACGACGGGCTAACCATGGCTATTCAGCCACTTATCTGGGCGTGGGGCGCGGATTTAGGCAATAAACAAACCTTCCAAATTCGTGGCATTTTGAACAATGCTGCAGCCACCTCCGCGCTTGCATTTTATAAACAACTGGCGGCGTTTCAGAACCCGGAGTGGAAAAATTACTACCTAGACTCAGGCCGGAGTTCACATAAACCCCTGATCGAAGGCAAAGTTGCCATGTCGATGGTTTACTTCGCGACCAGTGCCGAGCTCACCTCACCGGCAAAGAATAAACTCGCGAACAATATCGGTTTTTTCGCGGCTCCAGCAGGGCCCGTCAGCAGAGCAACCTCCTTAGGCGGACAAGGCATATCCATCATTAGTTACTCAAAGAAAAAAGCCTATAGTTTTCGCCTGCTAAAGTGGCTTCTTCGCTCTCAGGTCCAAGAGCGCTGGTCAGAATTAGGCGGGCTCAGCTGCGGCATTCACGCCCTTAATTCAAAAAAACGGCTAACCACATCACCGATGCACAAAGCCTTTAGTGAGTCACTAACCTTCGCCCGAGACTATTGGGCTGTCCCTGAATATGCCGAGCTGTTAGCGCTCTCACAACAACATTGGGACAAGTACCTCACGACCGATGATATCTCCGCTAAAGACACCTTAGATAATTTAACCACTGATTGGGAAAACTTGTTTGAATACCATGGATATTACAAAGAGTAAAAAATGAACCATCTCAGCTTAAAATGGGAACTACTCTTTATTTGCATCTTACTCGTGACACTTCCCACCGTTTTAATGGGGATGGTAGGCTACTATGCGTATCAAAGTTTTGCCAAACAAACCCTCGAATCCCAATTACATAAGCATAGCCAAGAAGTGCGCTCACAGGCCTACGATTTTATCGCACAAAATGAACGCGTCTTAAGGCGTGAAGAAGCGTTAGTACTTAAACGCATTAAGTCTGTCGCCCAGCTGAGTAAAAGTATTTTCCAAACCTACCCTGCACAGATGAAACCCACCTATGGCGATACAACGCTGCACTCGGCACTACAAACCCTCAGTCAATTTCGTTTAAATAGAAGCGGGCATATCTTTCTTTTAGATGAAAATTTCAATCCCGTTATCAACAATCAACTGCTGCCGAGTCTGACCAACCCAACGCTGTATGCGAACCTCATCAGCCACATCAAAAAAGAGATGCCCTACATCCTTTCGGGGCAAACCACCATCATCAAACACCCTTGGAGCACCAACCCTAACGGTATTATTTATAGACAAACGGCCCTAACTTACTTAGATAATTGGCAGATGGTGCTCGGCGTCACGATTAACGAAACAGACTATAAAAGCCACGACTTTGAAGTGGGACTACAAAATGAGCTAAGAGACCGACTTGCATCTGAACGTATAGGAAAATCCGGTTATATTTGGGTATTTAACGGCCAAGGGGAGTATATCGTTTCTAAAGACAACCTCAGGAACGGCGAGAATATGCTCAATATTGTCGACCAGCATGGACACTCCATCGTAGAGCACTTAATAAGCTCCGCAAAAAGCGCCCCTCCAGGCGGAAGTGAGATCATCTTTTATGAGTGGCAAGACTTAGGTGAATCCAGCGCCTCCCCCCGCGCAGCCGCGGTGACTTACGTGGCCGAATGGGATTGGTTTATCGGTACAAATATCAATCTTATCGAGTTTTACAGTGGCCTCAGAGAGGTGCGAAATAAAATCCTCCACCTCTGTGTTGTGTTTATTCTAATTGGCTCCCTCATCGCCTATTACTTTGCAAAAAGAATCACTACACCCATTAAGCATCTAGAGCACTTAGCCGTAAAAGCCGCCCAGGGGGATTTTAATGTTCAAGCGGACCCTAAACTCGCCTCTCGGCACACGGAGATTAACTCCCTCAGCAATGTCTTTTCCGAGATGATCTGCAACATTCGTCAACTCATGGCGCAAAAGGAAAAAAGTACCCAGCTCTTAGCCGCTCGAAACACCGCGTTACAAGCATCTGAAGATAAACTCACAAAAGCCTTACTCGAACTGGAGTACGAAAAGCAGAAATTTCATACACAAGCGATTACCGATTCCCTAACAAACCTATTAAACCGCCGAGGGTTCTCAAAAGAGGGGAAAAAGGTATGGAAACGTCACCAACGTACTAACGAACCCTTAACCATTGCCATGATCGATATCGATTATTTTAAACGCATCAATGATAGATATAGTCATAGTATTGGGGATGATGTACTGATTCAGCTCGCCAAGCTGCTGACTAACCATATGCGCGAAAACGATATTGTCGCCCGCATCGGCGGTGAAGAGTTTTCCATGATCATAAGCCAGCCCCTTTGCGAAGCAAAAAAGGGCTTAGAGCGTTTACGACGCCTTGTCGAAAACACCCCCATTATTTCGGATAAACGCGAAATATTTTTTACGATTAGTATCGGCGCGATAGAAGTTAACCCACAACTCCCCTCATTAGAGTCCGCCTTAGACGCCGCCGATACCTGCTTGTATGCCGCCAAACGTAGTGGTCGAAATAAAATAATAACCTAAGGCGTCATCAATAGCGGCGCTATCTCCAGTCTCGTCCCTGTTTGTGCCTGTTCGGCAGCGGGTAATATATCCACACTAGGCCACAGACCTGTCATCAACGCGTTAGCATAGGCATCCGATAACATCGCCTGCCTCATACGCTCCGCAGCATGGTTTGCATCGTACGCTAACCGATGCCAACTCACGTTAATCTGGCCATCAACCGGTTGCAGAAGCATATACCAGCCATCTCTTGTACCATCATTGGCGGGCATCCCGATCACACCACTATTTAACCAATAACCCGGCCCTAACGCCGTGCCAAAAGGTAAACCGCAATGTCCCCCAATCAGCACATCACTCTCTGCGAGCTGACGCTGATGCACTTTAAGCGCCTTATCCTCACTGGCAAAAACAAACTCATTAATCCGCTCATAGCTACCATGAACCACCGTAAACCGCTGGCCGTTTAAACTGAATGTCAATCTACGGGGAAGGGTCGACATCCACTGCTTATCATCAGCGGGCAGGCGTTTGTTGCTAAAGTTATACCATTCCACAGATAGAAGAGAGCACGCACTCCCCTGATCAAAACCACAGCCACAATCAGGCGCATTTTGAGCGAGGGATTCTTCACAATTCCCCATCACCACAGAAATACCCCAGTCACGTATCAATTGGACCGTGGCTTCAGGCTCTGCACAGTACGCCACTAAATCGCCCGTGCAGATCACCTGCTGAGCGGGAATGCCAAGACGAGCAGCTTCAGCCTGCATCGCCTGCGTTGCCGCTAGGTTGCTATAGGGGCCACCAAAAATAAGTACGGGGCTATGCAGCGTACCAAGATCCATAATTGTCCTACTCTTCACTATGAGTTATTAATAACAGGTTGCAGCTGCTTCTGGCTTGCGCCGCCGATCATAAACAGGGCACATCCCCCAACCATCACCACAATACAAATCCACAACAGTTTGGTGTATTTATGCACCTCGCCTAACAGTGCGGTATACATCGATGATTCGGTAAAATAGAGCAGCGAGCCGCTCACCGCTAAAATGAAACTACCGAGATAACTCCAAACCGGAATATCACGGCGGTTACCCCATAAACTAAAAAAGATAACCGGCACCAGATACATGGACGCCGTACCACTCACCGCCACGGCGCTAAAAAGATCCTTATTTCCAATAAACACTAACAGCAAACCAAGCAACATAAAGAGCGCCATGACCATACGCCCATTACGGAGGCTAGCGGACATTAACCGCATATCCAACACCATCATTTTGGCTGAACTGGTCAACGTACTGTCCAAGGTAGACATGGCCGAAATCACTAACGAGGCACTAAACAGGAACATGGGGAACTCGCCCAATAGCCGACTTAAGGCTTGATGCATATCTTCACCCGTCAACGCATTCGCACCCGCGATAACACCTAAAGAGCCAAACGCTATCACACTGAGACTGCTGATCCAGCCCGCATGCAGAAAACTACGTTTTGTGGTCGCCCTATCGGCTAAAAATCCTCGATCCATCATGACAGGGTCATGCATGGGGTAGCTCCACACCTGCAATAGCGCGACAAGCAAAAGAATCGGTCCAGGCTGACTGATATCAAACGGCTTAAACGCGAATAGCTCAACGGTGAAATGACCGCCCCCCAATACGATGATGAGCAAGACCGCCAGCACCACAAGAAAAATCACCATCTGCATCACATCGGTACGCAAAGACGCATGCAAGCCACCGAGCATAGAATAAAACAGTGTGACCGCGGCCAAGCCAATAACTGCCAAGGTATAAGACTGGGAACCCGCAGCACCAAATAGAATGCCAATCACCAATAAGTTAGCAAAGACCTCACTCACCAAGCGCACACCCACCACAACGTTATAACAACGTCCGCCCCACACGCCAAAGCGGTCGCTCAAAAAGGCTTGTACGCTGTCATAGCCCTGCTCAAACCGTAGGTGATCGATAATCCGCCCACCGGTAAGAAAAGAGAGGTAGTACGCCGCATAAGCCAATGTGCCCCAAATACCATAGTAAAAACCGAGAATGGCGGCATTAAGTAGAGAACGGGCAAAGATCCATGTGGTGACTTGGGAAAAGATTAACGTCAGTAACCCCGGTGCAGAACCATCTGCCGACTCACCACGAAAAAAGCCACCGGCATGGCTGGTTTTACGCGACAGTAAAATTGAGCCTAATGCCAAACCTGACACTAGAAAAATCAACCAAAGATCCATCAAACACTCCGCAAGGTTATCCACATATCGCTGTTCTGACACTATGGATCGGCGACAGTTCAAAAATTACCGCAATGCCGGAGGGCGCTTATAGGGTGTCTGAGGGTAGCGGCCTCAGTAAAAATAAGGGAAGGGAACGCGCTGAACGGAAGAGGTCGCTAGGTACGGGGCAAAAGGGTGAAGCTACACCGCCCCATTACGAGGCCGTTTCAGCCTTACTCTAAATCAAATAAGTGTGCTTTCTCTCTAATAAGCCGATGCTCTAACTCAACCAGTTCTCGTTTAGTAAAACGTTGTTCACGCTCTAACTCTCGGAGTTTGAACAGGAGCTTTTGCCGTTCAACACTGGAACTCCCTTCGCTCACAAGCCGTTTTTCAGTGTGATCGATCCGTGCCGCGAAGGCGGTTGCCTCTTTCGTTTTAAGCTCAACCTCATCCTCTAACGCTTGTACCTGCTTCTCTTGCAGATAGACCTTGCGGCCTTGTTGATAGGTTTCAAGAAAACGAGGCGCTAAGTGTTGAGGGCAAACATAATTGTACTGCGAACCGTTGCGACCTAAGCGGTAGCCATTATCCGGCTGACAATACAGTGCGATTCCCTCTTCTCGCCCCTGCAAATAGGCATCAACATTGAGGGTTATTGTATATTCGGCACAGGCTTCTTGATGATTCGCCAATGAGGCTTCCGTGCGCCCCTGAAGCCCATCGCTATAACCAATTCCATACCAATCACCGGTGACGCACTGGTCCTCACTTAAACTCGCACAGCCCGTTAGCCCCGCGAGCAGGGCCAATAGAAAAAGTCGTCTGTAGTCGTACCCTTTAATATTCACAATAGCGGCTCCTATCCACCTATACAGCATAGGGGCAGCAAGCTGAATATAAATGGAATAAAGAAAGCCGATCAGCGAATAATAAGCTGAGGTAACCACCGTTTATTGTGATCAATCTCATCACGTTCAGGCTCACCCAAAGGTGGGACTGTCAGGTCATCAGGCGGGGATGCCAGTAAATTAAGATCGACAGCTTGCGCCTCTCCGCGGATCAAATCACCGTCCACCTGCATATGGTAGTAAATGCCGTTCCAAAAGTTAGCGCCAAAGTCCTCTTTCTTTTTGAACATAAACAACAGGTCATGGGAGAGCCAGCTAAGGTCGTCATTCGACACTTCATGGGGTTGGGGGTAAGGATAGGCTAGGTGGCACCATAGCTCAGGCCCTTCTAGGCACTTCATCTCTTTCATCGAAAGGAAGTAATCCTTAAATTTATCGTGGTTTATATGAAGCTCATACCGGCTCCCTTCAGCCTGTGGATAAAACGTTATATCCCCAACAACAACCTCCACACCCTTTTTATCCACAAGTGAGATCTGCTTTTTACCCACAAGCGCATCAGCAAAACTCGTCAACGAGAGACTCAACAGCAGCAAAGTCATCGCCACGCGTTGTAGATTAACTATCCAGGCCATAATCTTTCCTACTTTAATGAACGATCTATTGAGTGTAGGGGGATAAAAAACATCCACCATGCTACTTGGGTAGTAATATCTGTTTATAATGAGATCTTCTCCTTCCAACAAAGTTCACTACAAACTTTATACGCTGCGGAGTACATATGGGCTCATGCTGTAACAACGACCACCACTTCGACGGTGCATCACCCGAGTATAAACGCGCCTTGTGGTGGGTTATCGCCATCAATGGGTTGATGTTTCTTATTGAGATGGGCGCGAGCTTTCAGGCCAGCTCGCAAGCGTTACAGGCCGACGCACTGGATTTTTTAGGCGATACCGCAACCTATACCTTATCCCTACTTGTTATCGGCAGACCGCTACGGATACGCAATAGAGCCGCTCTATTTAAAGCCGCTAGCCTGATGATTATGGGGGTAGCTGTGTTTGGTATGACCCTCTATAGGGTTATCTTTATGCAAACCCCTGAAGCCGTCACGATGGGGTCAATTGGCGCACTAGCGTTTACCGCTAACGTCATCAGTGTATTGATTCTATTACGCTTTAGAAATGGGGACGCCAACGTTCGCTCGGTTTGGCTCTGTAGCCGGAATGACGCCATTGGTAATATTGCCGTTATGATTGCGGCACTCGGGGTGTGGCAAAGCAATACCGCATGGCCTGATCTTATTGTCGCGTCCATTATGGCGGGGTTATTTAGTTGGTCAGCCATACAGATCTTCCGCCAAGTAAGCCAAAGCAATGACCACGCCTGTGAGTAGACTCATCACCTAGCGGCCCCCTACGCCGCTTTTAAGCCATGCCGACCTCGACAGACTGCCGCATGTCATATTAGACATGTCATAATTTGCATATTATCTATTACCTGCAACCAAACAAAGAAAAAAACATAATATAAACAAAAGGTTAACTTTCTTAACAAGGTTGGCATCATGCCTGCAATGCTCTTAACCATTATTAATACAGAAACACTCAGGAGCTTAGCCATGAGCCATGTAGAAGAAAATGTTGAAGTTGTTGGAATTACCCAATCAGTTTTGATGGTTCTAGGGGGTTTAGCGATTGCGATCCTACCAGCTATCGTTCAGATCGTATTATTGGCTAATTAATCACACCCTCCCTTCATCCGATTCACCCTTTTGGGGAGCGGGATTTGACAGGATAGCGCTCCCTCAACTCTATCCTGCTTCACGTTCCCTTCCCTATTTCTTATAAATTTTAAACAAAACGTAAAAACCTTTCCTATACTCAATAGAGTTGTGATCCTGATCACACCCACCGTTATCGCTGCTAACCGTTTTTTTAATTTTGTCTTCACAGCAATCGAAAGATAAAGAGATCAAATGAATGGAATCTTAAAGACTGGCTGCACGTTTTGCCTTGCTCTCTACGCGCTATGGAGCCCTATTACTCATGGCGGCTCACACGCAAGCCCTCTATCTCAAGTAAAAATTGCGGTCTCAACAACACCGCTTTCAGCGCCCATCTATATCGCCAAAGTTAAAGGATTTTTCCTCAACGCAGGTCTCGATGTGTCTATCTTAGAGATCGAAGGGGGTGATCAATGCTATATCGCACTTCAAACAGGGAAAGCCGATGTTGCGACGGTGTCTAACAGCGTCATCATGTTTAACAGCTTTACACCGACTAATTTTGAGGTCATAACCAGTTTCGCAACGACAGATAATGATATAAAAATAGTTTCACTCAAGAAAAACAACATTAATAGCCCGCAGGATTTAAAGCATAAAACGGTCGGCGTTGTTAAAGGCAGTGCCAGTGAGTATTTCCTCCACCTATGGCTTAACCACGCGGGGGAAAATATCGCTGAGGTCAATATAAGGTCCTACTTTGCTAACGAACTTCCAACAGCACTCTCATCGGGCGAGGTTGATGCAATTTCGGCATGGGAACCGTTTGCTTACATCAGCCACAAATTAAATGATGATATTGTCATTATGAACACGAAAGGGCTCTATAGCTTTTCGTTTAGCCTGATCGGCTTAAACAATAATGCCCTGCTCACATCAACCCCAAACGGACAAGACAAAGAGGTTAAAGAAAAAATAACGATCGCGCTGAATAAAGCGGTGCATTATATCGCTGCCCACCCGAATGAATCCCAGCTCATTCTACGCCGTCACCTCAAGCTCAGTCGTCGCTTTATCGACTGGGTCTGGCAGGATTACAGTTTTAAACTCTCGCTAAATGAATCGTTTATTCGCTCAATAGAAGACCAAGCCCAGTGGGCGATGGATAACGGATTGGTATCACAGACAACAATGCCGAATTTCAAACAGATGATGGCGAAAGACTCAGCTGAGCGATAGAAGCCTCAGCCTGAGCTCACGGAACGAAAAGCCATCACATGAACAAAGCATGTGATGGCGCTTAACAAACAATTACTGAAGGCAGGCTTCAATACTGTTGGCTAATGATCTCAGATAACCCACATACCCCTCAGTCAACGAAACATCTATCGCTAAAGGATCAAGTCGCCCTAAATTGACGGGTAAATCATCAACAATACGCTCAACAATAGGCGCCTTAAACTGAGGCTCAACAAAGACACAACGAACATCAGGTTCTTTGAGTATTCTTTCAATTCTTGCTAGCTTTTTAGCACCCGGTGTTTGAGCTGGATCAACGGTGAAATAAGCACGCTGATTTAAACCATAGTGCTCAACAAAAAGCGAAAACGCATCGTGAAACACAACAAACCCATTACTCTGATAAGGCGTTAACTGCTGCTTTATCTGCTTGTCAGCCAACAATAGGTCGCGTTTAAACGCCTGATAGTTCGCTTCTAGCTTGTCCGACAACTCAGGAAATTGCGCCTGCAGCATCTCTTTAATATGCTCCGCTGCCTCTAACATATAAATAGGATCCATCCATACATGGGGATCAACATCGCCATGATGATGGTGGTGATCGGCATCATCCTCTTCTGCCTCGTCATGGGAGGCTTGGTGCTCATGCTCATGATGCGCTTCATGCTCATCCTCATGATGGACTTCGTGCTCGTCTTCATCATTTTTCATGAGCTGAAGTACAGGTCGATCATATCGCTGTAACGTTTTTTCCAAAAACTGCTCCATGTCCGGCCCCACCCAGACAACAAGGTCAGCCTTCTGTAAAACACGTATATCGGACGGCTTTAACGCATAATGATGGGGCGAAGCGCCCGGTGGAATTAATAGGTCAACCTCCCCTAAATCTGCCACAATAGCATGCGCAACTAACTGAAGTGGTTTAACACTCGCCACCAACTGCAAGCGCTCTTGAGCTATAAGTGTTGGAGACAACAAAAAGAGGATAATAAAAGCTAACTTTTTCATTGATATAATACATCTCGGATAATTTCCGTTATAATATAACATAAAACAACAAATGATAACGCTTATGCCTGAATATCAACTCGCTTTTCGACCTGAACATGATCACAAGGACTGTATAGAGCATGCTTTATCTGATGCTCGAAACTTATGTGAGGAACGGAATTTGCGCTTTACTCCGATTCGTGAACTGGTGCTCAAAACGATCTGGCAAAGTCATAAACCCTTAGGTGCCTATGAGTTACTGCCTTCGTTAGCCGAGGCGGGATTCAATTCAGCGCCACCCACGGTATACCGTGCGTTGGAGTTTTTACAGGAACAGGGGCTTGTCCATCGCATCGCCTTACTGAATGCCTTTATTGGTTGTCCACACCCCAGTGAAAGCCATGAAAGTTCTTTTTTAATCTGCAACCAATGTCACAATACGGTTGAAATTGAAACAGCAGACATAAGTAAAGCCGTGAACACACAAGCTAAGCAGCTTGGGTTTATACCTAAAGAACAATCCATAGAAGTACTAGGCATCTGCCCTGAATGCCAACGAGAAAACCCATAATGAACCAGCACCACCGCCATGAACCCTTAATTTCGTTAAACAAGGTAAACCTTCACTTTGGCCGTAACCATGTTTTGCAAGATATCAGCACAGAGCTGCATAAAGGTTGCATTACCACGTTAATCGGCCCTAACGGGGCGGGAAAAACGACCTTAGTTCGACTTATTCTCGGTTTACTAAAGCCTGACAGTGGCACCATATGGCAAGAAAGTAATCTTCGAATCGGCTATATGCCACAGAAATTACAAATAGATAAAACCTTCCCACTCACCGTTGAGCGTTTTTTAAAAACCGCACAAAACTGTAGCAAGGCACAGATGAAAGCGGTGTTAAGCGACGTGGGAGCGTCACTGCTACTTGAGCAATCTATTCACCACCTGTCCGGCGGAGAGATGCAACGGGTATTGTTAGCCCGCGCCCTATTACGCGATCCCCATTTACTCGTCTTAGATGAGCCGGTGCAAGGGGTCGATATTAATGGTCAATTAGAACTCTATAACCTTATCTCTCGCATACGCGATGAACGCGGATGCGGCGTGTTAATGATCAGTCACGACCTTCATTTAGTCATGGCCTCTACCGATCATGTTGTCTGCATCAACCACCATGTATGCTGCTCGGGGCACCCCGAGCATGTCACTAACGACCCCTCCTTCACCGAGTTATTTGGCATTAAAGGTAGCGAGCAATTAGCCGTATATAGCCACCACCATAATCATAACCATGATGAACAGGGAAACGCGATTCCAGATCCTGCCAGTGATCATAACCCTCGTAACAAAAAAGGGTGCTGCTAATGCCTGATTTTCTGATCTTCGCCCTACTTGGCGGTTTAGGCGTTGCGACCGTGGCTGGACCTCTTGGTTCTTTTGTCGTTTGGCGGCGCATGGCTTACTTTGGTGACACCCTTGCCCATTCGGCCCTGCTTGGCGTATCCATTGGTTTTCTACTCGATATCAACCTTAACTTAGCGGTGATCATCTGCTGTGTAGGCCTTGCTGTTTCCCTCGTGACCTTACAGCGTCAACGTATGGTGGCGACGGACACACTGCTGGGTATTATGGCCCATAGCGCCTTGTCGCTCGGCTTAGTCGCCGTTGCCCTATTAGAGATTCGCGTTGATTTAATGTCGTATCTTTTTGGTGATCTCTTAGCCGTAAGCCCGCAAGATCTCTTCTGGATATACGGCGGCGGCTTCGGCGTTTTACTGCTGTTAAAGCTGCTCTGGCAGCCTCTGCTTGCCATCACGATCAATGAAGAACTCGCCCATGTAGAAGGGGTCAACGTACCCGCAACACGCTTAATTTTGATGCTCTTAATTGCCATCGTCATTGCCATCGCGATGAAGATCGTTGGCTTATTGCTGATTACCTCGTTGCTTATTATTCCCGCAGCGGCCGCACGGCGCTTGGCGCGTACCCCCGAACAGATGGCTGTAGGTGCCGGTATTATTGGCTGCCTTTCTATTATCGGTGGTATTACGCTGTCATGGCATTTTGATACCCCCGCGGGTCCTTCCGTTGTTGTTGCCTCGCTGGCGATCTTTATCGCCCTTTATAGTCTGCCGACCAAACAGCAGGCATGATCACCGCACTGACTAAATATTGGCCAGATCGCCAACGCCATCAGCAAGTATGGGCGTTGGCTTGGCCCCTTATGCTATCCAATATCACGGTTCCCCTATTAGGTTTGGTGGATACCGCCGTTATTGGCCATCTGCCCGAAAGTCATCACCTAGGTGCGGTGGCTGTGGGCAGTATGATCTTCTCCGTGCTGTACTGGGCATTTGGCTTTTTACGCATGGGCACCACGGGCATGACCGCCCAAGCGCTGGGGGACGATAATGGCGCCTTAAATCGCCAACTGCTTGCACAGTCGCTCATACTGGCCACCGCAATAGGACTGCTGATTCTATTATTTCGCACCCCAATCATCAGCCTCGCCTTATCACTCATGGATGCCGAGCCAATTGTGACAACCGAAGCCTTAAAATACAGTGAAATCCGTATCCTAGGGGCGCCTGCCGTCTTATGTAATTACGCCCTACTGGGCTGGTTTGTCGGCAACCAAAACACCCGTATTCCACTGCTCTTATTATTAGTCACCAACATCATCAATATGCTGTTGGATATCCTCGCGGTCTATGGCTTAGGTATGCATGCGGATGGGGTGGCGGCGGCCACCGTTTTTTCTGAATATTTCGCACTAATACTTGGCCTTTATTTAGCCAAAAGACACCTCAAGCATGTTTCCTCTCAGCTTGAGATCGCCTGCCTAAAACGGCTCAGTGATTACATTAATTTGATTGCGGTAAACCGTTATCTCTTTATTCGTACACTCTGTATTTTAGGTTCCATTGCCTTTTTTACCGCCCAAGGCGCAAAACAAGGTACGGATATTCTCTCAGCCAATGCGGTTTTACTTAACTTCTTATTATTAATCTCTAACTGGCTAGATGGTTTTGCCCACGCAACAGAAGCCCTTTCAGGCAAGTATATCGGGGCTAAAAAGTTAGCCACATTCTACCAATCACTGGTCAGCGCCTTAAGCTGGTCTGTAGGTACAGCCGCCCTACTTTCATTGGCGTTCTGGCTGGCTGGCGATCTCATTATCAACCTACTTACCGATATTGAAACCGTACGCACAACCGCAAAAGCGTACCTTCCTTGGATCATCGCGCTGCCATTGATCGGTGTCTGGAGCTTTCTCCTGGATGGAATTTTTGTGGGCGCGACGCAATTTAAAGCGATGCAAAATACGATGCTTTTTTCTGTTTTTATCGTATTTTTACCCCTTTGGTGGCTAACACAAGACTATGGAAACCAAGGGTTATGGTTCTCTTTTATTGCCATTTTTGTGGCAAGAGCCCTGTCTGGGGGCTATGTTTATTGGAGTCTATGTAAACATAAACGTTGGATGGATTGATGACCTCTTTACTGGCTGTACTGATCTCGGCTTCGGGCACAACCGATCTACCGCTTGATACATTAACGCTACCGCCGTCATACAGGATAGAGGTTGTAGCTAAAGCGCCCAATGTTCGTCAGCTGGCACTCGGAAAGGATGGAACCCTTTTTGCTGGCAGCCGTCGAGCAGGAAAAGTGTATGGGTTTATTGATAAAAACAACGATGGCATTTATGAGCAAACCGTCGTCATCGCCAATAAGCTCAATATGCCCAGCGGCATCGCCATAAAGGGAAATGATCTCTATGTAGCAGAGATTTCCCGCATCCTCAGATACAAAAATATCCTGCCATTAGTTCCTTACCTCTTACCCAACCCTGAGGTGTACTACGACGCGCTACCCGACAGTACTTATCATGGTTGGAAGTACCTGAAGTTTGGCCCTGACGGGGCGCTTTACTTCAATATTGGCGCCCCCTGTAATATCTGCTTACCTAAACCGCCGTTTGCATCCCTGATGAAGCTCGATAGCGATAAGCAGGTCACGTCCGTTGCAAACGGTGTTCGTAATAGTGTTGGTTTCGCTTGGCACCCTAAAAGCCAACAGCTGTGGTTTACCGACAATGGCCGTGATCACTTAGGTGACTACCTTCCTTCCGATGAGCTTAACCATGTAGAGCGGGAGGGCGAACATTTTGGTTATCCATTTTTTCATGCCCAAGGCTTGCCCGATCCCCATTACGGTAGTGCACAGTATGCCAATAAGCATAAATACAGCTACAAACCCGCCACCTACAAGCTAGGAGCCCATGTCGCACCTTTAGGCATGACGTTCTCAACACATAGCTCTAATGCGCATCAGCACACCCTCTATATTGCTGAGCACGGCTCATGGAATAGTAGCCAGAAAGTAGGTTATCGCGTGGTAGCCTTAGAGATAAAAGACAACAAGGTGGTAAGTCACAAGCCGTTTGTGAGCGGGTGGCTCAATAATGAAAATCACTGGGGGCGACCTAATGACATTATTGAGGATAACGATGGGAGTTTGCTGATATCCGATGATTATGCGGGTGTCATTTATCGCCTGTCTAAGGACAAGCCACCGAGCATAAAATAATACCGTATCCAATCGACGCGGTATTATGCCTAGAGCGGATTAGTGGTCCTTTCGACCCGCACTGGGGTTAACCGTAAACAGTAAGGGTTGCGCGCCCTCTTCAATTTCAGGTCCATTTTCTCGATTCACCCGCGTTTCTAACTCCTCAATCTCAGGTGCACCATCAAGCCGCATCGATTCCTCATAATCACAGCGGATACACTCTTTATACTCCCGCTCTTCATCTCGAAAGGTGCGGATACAGTCCATTTCACCACAACGGGGACAAACGGCGCCGGCAATAAATCGTTTTATAATGCTCATAATTTTATCTCTAACTCACCTTGTCGGTGCAGGTAAGCGACCGGAAAGGCCCCTTACCTTTTTAGGGTTCTAAGCTGCGGTTTGGATACCGCAATGGCGAAGCAGTGCATCAACTTGCGGCTCGCGCCCACGGAAAGCGACAAACAGCTCCATCGGCTCACGGGACCCACCCATCTCTAAAATGTGCTGACGGAAATCATTACCTGCAGATTCACTAAACACACCCTCCTCTTCAAACCGAGAGAACGCATCGGCTGAGAGCACTTCCGCCCACTTGTAGCTGTAATATCCTGCGGCATACCCACCGGCAAAAATATGACTAAAACTGTGCTGGAAACGATTAAATTCAGGTGGCGTAATGACCGCTACGCGACTACGAATATCATTTAAGTAGCTCTGCACATCGGTTACACCAGGCTCGTAGTCACGGTGCAAACAGAAATCGAAGAGTGAAAACTCAAGCTGACGCACCATCATCATACCGGATTGAAAGTTACGCGCTGCCAACATTTTGTCTAATAAGGCACGGGGTAAGGTTTCACCCGTCTGATAGTGCCCGGAGATTAGCGCCAATGCTTCAGGCTCATAACACCAGTTTTCTAAGAACTGACTTGGCAACTCAACAGCGTCCCAAGCAACCCCATTAATACCACTCACATCAGCCGATTCGATCTGAGTCAGCATGTGGTGTAAACCGTGACCAAATTCATGGAACATGGTGGTGACTTCGTTGTGGGTCAATAAAGCAGGATCATCCCCCACCGGCGAACTAAAATTACACACTAAATACGCAACGGGAAGCTGAAGCGTACCGTCCGCTAAGCGGCGACGTACACGACAATCATCCATCCAAGCGCCGCCCCGTTTCTTTTCACGGGCATAAAGGTCTAAGAAGAAACGTGCAATCACCTCCCCTTGACGGCGAATCTCAAACAACCGTGCATCTTTATGCCAACGGTCAAACTCATCCACCTCACTGATCTCAATATCAAACAGTTTTCCTGCGACCGTAAATAGGCCATTCAACACTTTAGGAAGGGGGAAGTAAGGGCGAATCTGCTCTTCAGAAATAGCGTATTTAGCCTGCTTCAGTTTTTCACTAAAGTAAGCAAGGTCCCATGCTTGCAGGTCCTCAACCCCGAACTCCTCTTTAGCAAAATCGCAAAGCTGCTGATAGTCTTGCTTAGCTACCGGTAAACTTTTCTCTGCCAAATCGTTCAAAAACTGTACAACCTGATCGGTTGTTTCGGCCATTTTCGTGGCAAGGGAGTATTCCGCGTAATTATTGAACCCCAATAATTTCGCCAACTCTAAACGCAGCTCAAGAATCTGCGTCATCACAGATGAATTATCCCATTTGCCTTCACCTGGCCCCTGATCTGATGCCCGTGTCGCAAAGGCGGTATACACCTCTTTACGTAGCTCGCGATTGTCCGCATACGTAATCGTCGGCAGGTAAGAGGGAAAATCTAAGGTGACTAACCACCCGTCCAACCCTTTTGCTTCAGCCATCTGCTTGGCCGCAGCTAACGCCATCGGCGGCAAACCCGCCAACTCGCTTTCGTCGCTAAGTAGCTTGTTCCATGCGTTACTGGCATCTAAAACATTCTCGGAGAACTTCGTCGTTAGTTCTGAGAGCTTCTGTTGTAGCTCTGCATAGCGTTTTTGGCCATCACCATTTAACGCGATACCAGATAGACGAAAATCCCTTAGGGTATTAGTGACGACCTTCTGCTTAGCCTCATCTAACTGTTTAAAGTTGTCACTCTCTGCAAAATCATTGAACGCTTGGTACAGCGCTTGATTCTGCCCCATCTCTGTCCAGTATTGAGACAACTTAGGTAAACAGGCGTTATAAGCGTCTCTCAACTCATCCGTATTAACCACCGCATTCATATGAGAGACCGGCGACCATGCTTTAGCTAAACGGTCATTCATCTCTTCCATCGGGGCGACTAAACTGTCCCATGTGGGTGATGTCATTGAGCTTAAAATACGTTCAACCTCTGCCCGGCTATCCGCCAATAATTGATCAATCGCTGCTTCGATATGATTAGGTTTAATCGAACTAAAAGCAGGTAATAACTGCGGCTCAAGCATTGGGTTGCTCATCTAATATGCTCCTGAAGAGAGGGGTAATACCTCTTTAATGGGATCAAAAATTAATTTTTCAATTACAATTCTATTTAAACTTACACCCGTAATTTTGTCATAATGGTTTTTTTACCCCTTATTCGAGTAATAAAATATGAAAATCCGTACCTATCAAGGCATGACACCTAAACTTGGGGAGCGTGTATTTGTCGATCCAACGGCGGTCGTGCTGGGTGATGTAACGTTAGGTGATGATGTTTCAGTGTGGCCACTTACGGTCATTCGCGGCGATATGCACCGTATCAGCATAGGCGATCGCACCAGTGTGCAAGATGGTTCCGTGTTACATATTACTCATGCAGGCCCTTATAACCCTGACGGTTACCCGCTTATCATCGGTTCTGATGTCACCATCGGCCACCAAGCGATGCTACACGGCTGCACTATCGGCAATAAAGTACTGGTCGGCATGGGCGCCATGATTATGGATGGCGCGGTGGTAGAAGATGAAGTGATTATCGGCGCAGGCACCCTTGTTCCGCCCGGTAAAACGTTAGAAAGCGGCTACCTTTATGTCGGTCGCCCCGCCAAACAACAGCGTCCCTTAACAGAAAAAGAACGCACTTTTTTCAGTTATAGCGCCTCTAATTACGTGAATCTAAAGGACAAGCATCTTGAAGAAGACTACGCTAACTTATAGCGCACTTATCCTCCTGATAAGTTGCAGCGGTTGTAGTTATAACACCGATAGTACGCCCGACGCCTGGTTAAAAACATACGGCTTATCGACCCCTACCCATCTTGGGGAGATGACCTTGTGCCACAACTTTGGCTGCACTCAATCTGAAACCATACAGCTCTCCAAACAGGAGATGGAACAGGTTCAATTACTGTTTACCCCTTTAGCCGATTCGGCCGAAGATGAGCGCAACAAGATAGCCCACGCGATTGGACAGCTAGAGACAATCACCGGCCCTAAATTGCACACAGAAAATGATTTAGCTAAGAACGCATTTGGCTTTAGCCTTAAAAGCCATCAACTCGACTGCGTCGCAGAATCCAGCAATACCAGCAACTATCTACTTCTTTTAGATAATTTGGCCTTACTTAAATATCACCGGGTTGGCGGTAACATGCATCGCGGCTTGTTCACCCTGCATGCCCCCCATAACAGCGCCGCTATTATCGAAAAGGGCACCGATAACGCATACGCTGTCGACTCATGGTTTCGTGCCAATGGCCAAGACGCATGGATTGTAGAGGCCGAGCAGTGGCTTTCTGGCGCGGCCCCTTAACCGAGTAAGGAAAAGCGAGGCCGCTTAGACATTTATACCCACTTAATTCTCAATTGCTATTGATATCTATTCTCATTACGATTATCCTCTACAAAAATTTATTACTGTAAATAGATAGGAATTGATTTATGAATTTGCGCCAGTCATGCGTAGCAGTGGCTATATCGACGGTTTTATGCGGCCCCGTTCTCGCAGCAACCCCCGCTCAGTCCGATATTCTTGATAACTACGCCAATATTGCACACGCGACCTATGAAGATTCCCTTCTAACAGCCAAAGAACTACATCGCGTTCTTAATCAGTTTCTTGCGGCCCCAACCGAAAGCAATTTAGTCAAAGCACGCCAAGCATGGATCAACGCACGCGTCCCTTACCAGCAATCGGAAGCCTTCCGTTTTGGCAACCCCATCGTTGATGACTGGGAAGGCAAAGTAAACGCATGGCCACTGGATGAAGGGCTTATTGACTACGTAGCCACCAGCTATGGTGCCGAGTCAGACGAAAACCCATTCTACGCAGCCAATATCATTGCCAACAAAAAGCTCAGTGTCGGCGGTGTTGAGATCGATGCCTCTAACATCAACAAACAGCTACTTGCCGAAACACTACACGAAATCGATGAAGTCGAAGCGAATGTTGCAACCGGCTATCACGCCATTGAGTTCCTTCTTTGGGGACAAGACTTGAATGGTAATAATCCAGGTGCGGGCAATCGCCCCGCAACGGATTTTGACCTTGATAACTGTACCCATGGTAACTGTGACCGCCGCCGCGACTATCTAATGGCTGCCACAGAGCTACTGATCGATGACCTCGATGAGATGGCAAACAACTGGGCACCTAAAGGCGCGGCACGTAGCGAGTTATTAACTAAAGCACCGGCCGAAGGTATCGCAACGATTCTCACAGGTATGGGTAGCTTAGCCTACGGCGAACTCGCGGGCGAACGTACAAAACTAGGGTTGATGCTCCATGACCCAGAAGAGGAGCATGACTGCTTCTCTGACAACACGCACAACTCCCACTTCTACGATGCAAAAGGGATTAAGAACGTTTACTTAGGCCAGTACACTCGCGTTGATGGCTCTGTGGTTTCAGGTGTGAGTTTGGCTGAACTGGTTAAAAGCCAAGCACCCGTTGTCGATCAAAACCTTAGAAACAAACTAGAAAAAACAGAAGCCGCGGCTCAAGCGATGGTCAATGAAGCAACGAAAGGAAATACCTTTGATGTGTTGATTGGCGTCGACAACAAAGCAGGCAACCAAGTGGTACAAACCTTTGTTAATGCCTTAGTAGCCGAAGCGGAAGCCATTGAGGATGCAATCGCCGTGCTAAAACTTGAAGGTGTTGAACTCGAAGGTTCAGACAGTTTAGATAACCCAGCCTCCATTAGCGCTGAGTAACTCGACTGAAGGGCAATCATAGAATCCGAGGCCTCTGTCTCGGATTTTCCTTTTTATAGATGATGAAAAATACTGTGTACACGCGACTCCCTTACTTCTATCTGCTTTTCTCCCTTCAGCTCTTCGCAGCAGAAGGTACGGAGATACAGTTTGCCGCAGAAGAGGTAGAGCAGGGCGGTGCCACAACCCATCATCACCCCATAAATCGACATGCTTTTAGTCAGCCCGCCGCCAACCTTGCGTTTGAAAAAAGATTAGATTTTAAGCTGGGTAACAGCATCTTTAAAAAACTCTGGGTCCCTGCGCCATCATCAACCACCGCCAGCGATGGTTTAGGACCGCTCTACAATGCACGCTCCTGTATGCAATGCCACGTACGAGATGGCCGTGGCCATACACCTGAAAGCGACTGGCCCGCCGATAACGCGGTGTCTCTATTTTTACGTTTAAGCATACCCGCCCAAAACGAAGAACAGGCTAAGGCCTTAGCCTCAGGCCAGCAGGGGGTCATCCCTGAGCCGACCTATGGCACACAGCTACAAGACTTCGCGGTAACCGGTTTAGCCGCAGAAGGGCACTTAAAAATCCGTTATACCGAGAAGTTAGTCACCTTAGCGGATGGCGAATCAGTCGCCTTACGCCGGCCCAACTACTCCATTACTCACTTAGGCTATGGCCCATTGCATCCAGATACGATGTTTTCACCTCGTATCGCACCGGCAATGATCGGTTTGGGCTTACTAGAGAGCATTCCAGACGCAAGTATTTTAGCGCTAAGCGATCCTGACGACCAAAACAACGACGGTATTTCAGGCAAAGCTAATCACGTTTGGAACCCACAAACCCAAACACTTAGCCTTGGCCGCTTTGGCTGGAAGGCCGGTGCAGCCACCTTAAATCAACAAAACAATGCAGCGTTTAATGGGGATATAGGCATCTCCACCCCTTATGCAAACAACCCCTACGGTGAATGCACCCCACAGCAAAAAGCCTGCTTACAGTTGCCCCATGGTGGCAGCGCCCATCTGGACGGGGTTGAAGCCCCCAACAGCATGATAGCGCTGTTACTTTTTTACACCCGTCATATTGCCGTACCGGCCCGAAGAGACGCCGACAAAACAGAGGTGTTAGCCGGGAAAGAAATTTTCTATAATAGCGGCTGTATTGACTGCCACCAGCCGACCTTTAAAACAAGCACGAGGCCTGCGCTGCCTGAACTGAGCAATCAACTCATCTGGCCTTATACCGACCTCCTACTCCATGACATGGGAGCGGGTTTGGCCGATAACAGACCCGAGTATCAAGCCAGTGGATCAGAATGGCGAACCCCGCCTTTGTGGGGAATAGGCCTAACCCAAACAGTCAGTAAAAAGACCCATTACTTACATGATGGCCGTGCTCGCACCTTGCTTGAAGCGATCCTCTGGCATGGCGGCGAAGCCGAACAAGCAAAACTCACTGTAAAAAACATGCCTACATCTGATCGACACAATCTCATTAAATTTTTGGAGTCTCTGTAAATGAGCCTGCTATCTATTACCCGATACAGCACAATGAGCTTAGCGCTACTGCTAACTATACCCTTCGCCTCTGCGGACATTAGCCAAGCGCGTTGGTTAAAGCTCAACCAAGCGGCAGTGAATGAACACATTTTACCGGGCTACCAAACCCTCGCAGACAAAAGTAAGCACTTAGCCGCCGACAGCGCATCACTCTGTAAAGCCCCCAGTCAAACCACGCTCAAGCAAACACAAGCCAGCTTTATTGAAACCCTAAACGCATGGCAGGGCATACAGCACGTGCAGTTTGGCCCCATTGAACTACTCATGCGTAATTACACGATTCAATTCTGGCCCGATAAGAAAAACCTAACCTCAAAGCAGCTAAACGTTATTCTTAGCGCACAAGACCCCGCGGCCTTACAGCCCGAATTTTTCAAAACAGCCAGCATTGCGGTCAAAGGCTTACCCGCGATTGAGCGCATCATTTTCGCTGACAATGCGCTAAAACAGATAGAAACCACACCCTATCGCTGCCAATTCCTTCACGCGGTAAGTGAATATTTAGTGCTACAAACACAAAATACGACCGATGAATGGCAAACCTATAAGCAAGCGTTCAGCACAGAATCCTCAGAGGAGGGGATTTACGAAACAGCTCAAGAAGCGAGCATCGATATCATGAAAGCTCAAGTGGAGCAGCTGGAAGTTATTCGAGACCTCAAAATACTCCGACCCTTAGGTAATGAAGGTAAAGCAAAAGCGCGACGTTTAGAAAGCTGGCGCAGCCAAAATGCACTGCAAAATATACAGATGAACATCCAGTCGTTGCATCACCTCTATAGCGGAATAAACACTTATAACCTGTTCCAGCTGTTAAAAGAGGAGGGCGCCACAGACTTAGCTGAAGGCATCGAACAACAGTTCATCACGATCGAGTCGGCGTTAACAAAGCTACCTACACCCCTGTCGCAGCATATTAAAGAGCCGGCGGTAAGACAGCAGTTATTACTCATCTCTCAAGAACTTGAACAACTACACACGAGCCTTGATCAAAGCATGCCTGCGCTCGGACTTTTACTAGGATTCAATAGCCGTGATGGAGATTAGTCGTAGACAGTTCAGCCTCCTACTTGGATGTACGCTGCTGAGCCCTTCACTTCTTGCTACCAGCAAAACGAACCTCTTTGCTTCTGCGATCAAAACAGAAGCAGGGGGCTATGAGCTACTTGTTATCGATCAAGCGGGGCAGACAACCTTGCGCCATCGTTTACCTGCCCGTGCGCATCATATCGCCACGCACCCCCATGAACCGGTCTTGGCTGCCGTAGGCCGCCGTCCTGAGACATTCATTGATGTGGTCGACTACAGGTCAAAAGCACTCATAAAACGCATCACAAGCGCTGCAGGGCAACACTTCTATGGCCATGCGATTTACTCGCCCGACGGTCGCTGGCTTATATCAACCGAGAACGAGATAGCCACAGGCCGTGGGTTAATCGTGATTCGAGATACTGCAGACAACTACCGCGTGATAAAACAGTTCAGCTCTGGCGGTATTGGGCCCCATGAACTGAAGATGATGGCCGACGAGAAAACCTTAGTGGTTGCTAATGGCGGCATACTGACACACCCGGACAAAGGCAGAGAAAAGCTCAATCTAGAGAGCATGCGCCCCTCCTTAGCCTATATAGACCTACACACCGGCACTTTATTAGAACAGGCATTTATGCCGGACAAGCATCATCAGCTTAGCATTCGGCATTTCGATGTTAATCAGGCGGGAACGGCTGTCATTGGCTTACAGTATCAAGGCAGCAAAACCGATGATGTTCCCCTCGTGGCCTTCCATCGTCAGGGGCAACCGTTATCCTTAGTTCGCGCCCCCTCAGTAACAAATCAAGCGATGAAACACTATTGTGGGAGCGCACGCTTTGATAAGAGTGGTAGCATTGCCGCCATCTCCTCACCTCGAGGTAACTTGGTGACGTTTTGGCAAGCTGATACACAGCAATTCATCGCATCGACCCTAAGCCGTGACGGTTGTGGTTTAGCGCACACAGACCACCCAGAAGAATTTTTAATCAGTACGGGCAGAGGGTATTGCTACCGTTATAACTGCCAAACTCAACGTAAAGAGAAAATAAAGCTCTCCGTTCCTGCGCATATTGCTTGGGATAACCACATGTCCCTCTTAATAAGTTAGGCGCGTGCTACTCAGCGAAGGCAGAGGCTATTTTTTAGCTGTCGAGATATACACATTACGACAAACAAAATGTTATAATATAACTTAATTGCACTTGAAAAGATGAAGGGAACATAAAAACCATGAAAAAAACAGCCGTTGCTACATGCGTTGCAGCAACTATTGCTATCTCCTCTCCTGTATTTGCAGGCGTTGCAGAAGAGCTAGAAGCAATGAAAGCACGCATCGCGCAGCTTGAATCACAACTTGCTGCTCAACAAGCAACGATCGCCAAACAAGAAACCGTTTCTAGCACTAACTCCGGTGGCTTTGCTGATAATGTCTCCGTTTCAGGTGCCGTTGAGATACTTGCAACCCACTCTGAAGAAGACGGTGGCAACAGCACAAATGATGTGCTTCTTGATACGTTCGAGCTGGGTATTGAAGCGAAAATTAATGAGAATGTGACCCTTTCCTCATTAGTTGAATACGATTCAGACGCTGAAAAACTAGACGTAACTGAAGCTTATGCTGTTATTGGTGCGCCAGATAGCAACCTATCTCTTACTGTTGGTAAAGCACCTGTTCCATTTGCTGTTATTAACAGCAACTCATGGACTGATCCACTAACTGACGATGCTTTCGATATCAAAGAAGGCATGGCAATGGTTAGCTGGGGCAACGACAGCGTAACCCTTGATGCTTATACGTTTAACGGTGCTGAAGATGGTGACACGCTTGACACTATTGGTTTAGGCGCTGATTTTGCTGTAACTGAAGGCTTGTCTTTTGGTGCGGGCTACCTAAGCGATGTTGCTGATCTAAACGGCCTTCCAGCAGGCGATGCATGGCGTGTAAACGGCCTATATGAAGTCGGTGCGCTAGCGCTATCTGCAGAGTATATTGATATTGATGCTGACAACACATCTATCGACCCAACCTTCCTACACCTAAATGCAGGTTATGCAACTAACGTGTTTGGTGCTGACGGTCAAATCTTTGCAGGCTACAGTGAAACAGATGATGGCCAGAATGTTACTGATTTAGCTGAAGAACGTATTGTTCTAGGTGTAGAGCGCTCATTCGGTGAAAATGCGTCTGTTGTTGCAGAGTATGTTCGTGAAGAGTCATACAGCAATGAAGAAACTGATACTTTAAACCTTGTCCTTGTGACAGAGTTCTAAGTAGCTAGACCTACTAGGTTTAGTGGAATAAATCTGAGCAAATCGTCGGTCAACACCGCGGTTTGTTTGGAGTGTGACAGACCGGCATTGAATCCCCCTTCTATCATCAATGCCGGCCGTCACAATTTGGTATAGCCATAGTGTCAACGCTTCCGTTGCACTAATAGCGTGCATATTATCTGTAAAGCGTCGAGCATGGAACTAGCTTGCACCAACTTTTACCCTTTTTAATCACAAGGTATGAGGCTTAGTCCGCTTTAGCACTAGATATTTCGCGTAAGCGTTTAACCACTTGTGCATTAATACTTCGCTGAGTAAACGTACCATCCTCTTTCCGCTTACCGGCTTTGCGCCCCATCAGTATCTCTAAACACTCATCAACATGGGCAACCGCATAAACGGAAAACTCACCGGCTTTAACCGCATTGACGACTTCCGCCTTCAGCATTAAGTTACGGATATTCGCTTTAGGGATAATGACCCCCTGCTCGCCATTCAACCCCCGTGTTTTACACAGATTGAAATAACCCTCAATTTTCTCATTTACCCCCCCAATCGCTTGCACCTCACCATACTGATTAATCGATCCAGTGGTGGCGTAGTTCTGACTGATCGGAATATGGGTTAGGGCGGATATAAGCGTGCAGACCTCAGCAAGGGAAGCGCTATCGCCATCAACATAACCGTATGATTGCTCCAATGCGATACTTGCAGACATCGTCATAGGGAAGTCTTTTGCGTATTGGTTGCCTAAAAAGCCACTTAAAATAAGCACCCCTTTGGAATGGATCGGCTGACCCAGCGTAACCTCTCGCTCAATATCCACGATCCCTCGGCTACCGGGGTAGACCGTCGCAGTGATACGTGCAGGCGTACCAAACGCCACATCACCCACTTGCAATACGGTGAGACCGTTTGCTTTACCTATCGCCTCACCTTCGGTATCAATTAATACCGTTTCTTCAACAATACCTTCTTCAATCTTCTCAGCCATACGTGCAGTACGACGCTCTTTCGCGTTCAACGCCATCTCAACATGGTCAGCATTGATTAACTCATCTTCCTCTTGGATGCGTTTAAAATCCGCCTCACAGAGTAGATCAACGAGCTCACCTATATGGGCAGAGAGCAACTCTTGGTTTTGCGCTTGCCGGGAGCTGTGCTCCACCAGTCGAGCGACTGCACGACGTGTTAGCGGGGCTAAACCCTCCTCATCGGCTAAGGTTTTCATTAACCGTGCATAACTGCGTACCATCTGAGGTGTACGTTTTACATCCTCATCAAAGTCGACCACCACGCGGAACATCTTTTCAAAGTCGTGATCCAGCTCTTGTAATAAGTAGTAGATATCGCGAGAGCCGATCAGTACCAACTTGACCGTCAATGGCACCGCTTGTGGTAACAATGTGATGGTACTGATCCCTGTATATTCACTAGCAGGGCTTTCAATACGGATCTCGTGGGACTTTAAGGCGCGCTTTAACGCACCATAAACAAACGGCTGTTCTAATAACTTCTCCGCCTCCATAACCAAATAGCCACCATTCGCCTGATGTAATGCCCCAGAACGAATAAGCTTATAGTTGGTTGATAAGGCCCCCATCTCCGTGTTGTATTCCACACGGCCAAACAGGTTTTCATAACTAGGGTGGGCCTCGTAGACCACCGGAGCCCCTTTGGTTTTTATATTATCAACCAGTAGGTTAACCCCGTAATTGCTCTCCATGTAGCTACGTCGAGCCGCATCAGTAACCGGCTCTAACACCTTATCGTCGCCCACAATTTCACTGCAATTTTTAACCAGCGAGGTTTCCATTTCCGCCAAATAATCCATCGCAGCCGATAGGTTGGCGTATTTTTCTCTGATCGGTTGGAAGAGCGGGGAGATAGCTTCGCGCGTGGTATCACGATCAAGATTTTTTAGTTTCTCCGCCGCTTCTCGACGCCACTGAGGCAAACCGGTTAGCGCCTCATTTAACTGGTCTTCTAACTCGGAGATCGCTTTAGTAAAGGCATCACGGGCATCCTCTGACAACTGAGAGAAAACCGCTTCGTCCATCGCTTGCCCATCGGCAACCGGGGTAAAACCTATAGTGCCCGCATCGCGATAGACCGCGATACTATGTTCACGGGCTTCCCGTTCGACAGCATCGATCGCGCGATCATAATAACGATTAAAATCACGCTCAATTTTACTTTTCTTGCGTTGATAGGTCGGGCTTTCAAACGCTGCGGGCATTTCCGACAATGCCCCCTCAATAATCTGCTTTATATCCCGCTTAAAGGATTGCGCTTTACCCGCCGGGAAACTAATCGCTAAAGGATGGCGGTTATCTTGTAGATTATTAAGATAGATCCAGTCTTTTGGCGTTTTCTCTTTTTTAGCGACCGCTTTTAAGTTTTCCATCGCAAAAGAGAAGCGGCCGGTATGAGGCGTGCCCATCACAAACAGGTTATAACCTGGGCGACGCATACCTATACCAAACTCCATCGCTTCGATCGCCCTGTTTTGACCAAAAAATCCGGTAAAAGGCTCAAGCGTAGAGGTTGTTTTAAACGGTAGTAATTCAGGATCGCAGCTAAAATAGAGCTGCTCAGAAGATAGTCGGGTTTCCGTTACCATATGGCGCTCCCGCTGATGACTGGGGTCATTAAGAGATCACAATTTTTTTCATTGTGTTTGTTGAAGTTATACGCCCCAGACGCGCCGCTTGCAAGCGATGATATAAAAACAAGGAAAGATAACAGTTGTATTAAAATCAATCAGTTAATGCGGTGCGAAGCTGCTCAATTACCGCCTGAGAATCCGGCTCAACGCCCCGCCATATTTGAAATGATTGTGCGGCCTGCTCAACCAACATACCTAAGCCATCAATCGACTTTTCCGCACCGTGATCAGCCGCCCACTGACAGAATGCAGTAGGGGAGGCGGCATACATCATGTCATAGCACCAAGCGTTATCCGCTAAGACAGTCGCAGGGATAGGGGGCACTTCACCTTGCAGGCTAGCAGCCGTTCCATTGATGATTAAATCAAAACATTGGCCATCCAATGTATTAAAACCACAGCCTGACACATCACCTAAATGGGACGCCAGCGCCGCTAACTCTACCGCCTTTGACGCGGTTCGATTAGCAATCACCACGCAGCTCGGGTTTTGCTCTAATACCGGCTGCAACACGCCTCTAACAGCACCACCCGCACCTAGAATAAGAACCCGCTTCCCTTTAATCGTACCGCCATGGTTACGTATGATATCCCGTACCATGCCGATACCATCAGTGTTATCGCCGCAAAGACGTCCCTGCTCATCCCGATACAAGGTGTTCACCGCGCCGGCAAGCTCTGCACGGGGAGAGCGTACGCTCGCCAAGGCCCACGCCTCCTGCTTAAAGGGGATGGTGATATTTAGACCTCGCCCATCACCCGATAAAAACGATTCAACCGTCTGCGTAAATTGATCTTCCGCCACAGCGATCGCCTCATAGGTCAAATCTTGACCTGTACTTTGAGCAAAAGCCTGATGTATCTGTGGTGACTTTGAATGTTTTATTGGGTTACCAAAAACGGCATAACGGTCAGTCATGGGCAAAACTCTTTACATTGCTAAGGTAAGGTTAAATGTTTAACCAATCGGTTGGCTTCAAATAGCGATCATATAATACCGCTTCTTCACTGCCTTCCTCAGGCTTCCAATCATAACCCCAGCGAACTTCCGGTGGCAGTGACATAAGAATGGATTCAGTGCGCCCACCCGACTGAAGACCAAACAGCGTCCCACGGTCATAAACAAGATTAAACTCAACATAGCGGCCACGACGGTGTAATTGGAAATCACGTTGACGTTCGCCGTAGGCTTTCTCTTTATTACGTTCAATAATAGGGATATAGGCTTTGCTGTAAGCATTACCAATCGATTGCATCAGAGCGAAGCTCTTATCAAAGCCATACTCGTTTAAATCATCAAAAAATAGACCGCCGATACCTCGGGGCTCATCTCGATGTTTAAGATGGAAATACTCATCACACCATGTTTTAAAGTGAGGATAGATCTCTTCACCAAAAGGATCGCAGGCATCTTTAGCCGTCTGATGCCAAAATTTACAATCTTCATCGTTGCCGTAGTAAGGCGTTAAATCAAAACCACCACCAAACCACCACACCGGATCTTCACCCTCTTTCTCCGCAATAAAAAATCGCACATTGGCATGCGACGTAGGGATATAAGGATTTCTTGGGTGTATCACCAGCGACACGCCCATCGCCTGAAAATTACGCCCCGCTAACTCAGGTCGATGCGCAGTTGCCGAGCCGGGTAGCTTATCACCAAAAACGTGGGAGAAATTCACCCCACCTTTTTCAATAATGACCCCGTCCGCTAGTACCCGAGTGCGACCACCACCGCCCGTATCTCGCTGCCATTCGTCCTCAAAGAATTCACCACCGCCATCAACCTTTTCAAGGGCATCACAAATAGCGTCCTGAAGGCTTAATAGATATTCTTTTACAGCTTCGATATTTGGGGCGGACATAGTACTCACTCACTTATATGTTCAGACCCTAACGATACGGTCCGATTTTAAATCTTTAATTTGGGTTGGCTGAGACAATCCGCCTAAACAACCGGGCAAAATATAATCAAGCTCATCGCCGAAGTAAGTCTTTACTCTCAATATATCTCTTGCAGGGCAATGAGCTGAAGGATTGGCAGAAGTGGAAACGATGAACGATCCGTAAGCTTCAGTTAACTTTTTAACCAGTGAGTGATCGCTCACTCTCACAGCAACTGAGCTATGCTTTCCTTTAATCCATCTGGGGATTATATCTTTTTTGTCCGGTAAAACCCACGTATAAGGCCCCGGCCAACTAGCCGTTACTTTATCGTATTCGTCCGCACTGAGGTCATCTAACAGACATTGTATTTGAGACAGGTTGCCCGCAACTAAAACAAGCCCTTTATCGACAGGACGTCGTTTAATGTTGAGCAGGTGAGAGACTGCGTCTTGGTTAAAAGGGTCACACCCTAATCCCCAAACAGCTTCGGTAGGATAGGCGATGACACCACCTTGGTGCATCGCCCGGACAGACTGGTGGATATGCCACCAGTCTAAATTCTGATTACAGTTCACCGTTCTTTAGCTTTTCCTGCAACGCAGCATCTTTAGCAACGATGGAATCCGTATTAGCTTGGCGCTCCTGCTTTAATCTCTCAGCAAGATCGGCATCACCTACCGCCATAATCTGCGCACCAAGGTAGGCCGCATTTTTAGCACCGGCTTTACCGATAGCAACCGTCGCAACAGGAATGCCACCCGGCATCTGTACCGTCGAAAGCAAGGCATCTAAACCATCAAGCGATGAGTTAATTGGCACACCAATAACAGGCTTAGTGGTATTTGCAGCCACAGCACCGGCTAAATGAGCCGCCATACCCGCTGCACAAATAAACGCAACAGCACCACGTGCATCCGCATCTTTAACATAGTCATGCGTTTGAACGGGTGTACGGTGTGCGGAGCTAACTTTGATTTCAAACTCAACGTCCAATGAACGCAATACGTCAACAGCTGCGGTCATTACTGGAAGGTCGGAATCAGACCCCATTAAAATAGCAAGAAATGGTTTACTCATATCTTTCTCGAATAGGTAGTTAGTTAAGAGGCTGAACACTAAATGTTCAAAGCCCGCTTTGCAACAGCTGTTAGGTAATAGATATAGACGAAAAATATATAGAAAAACCGACTGATATTCTTTTTTATTTCATGTTAGGCATTTCTCAGCAACACTTAATGTAACCACCTTCCCGTTGCTCGACGACCCCCTTTAACTCCAGCGCCACCAGTATCTGACTCAACTCAGCAATACTAAAGCCACTTTGCACACTGAGTTGGTCTATACAGCACACTTCATAGCCCATCTGCTCTAAAACTTGGATTTCATCCCCACTCAGCTCCACTCGCACCCCCTGTTCAGCAGGAGGACCTAAGTGAGCCGAATCTAAATCTGAGCCTTCATTTAGGTAGCAACCCAGCAGAGGTGCAAGGTGATCAACCATCTCTTGCGCGGTTTCAACCAGCACCGCCCCCTCTTTAATCAACAAATGGCAGCCTCGGCTCAACGGGTTGTTTAAAGGGCCTGGCAACGCAAACACCTCTCGACCATGCTCCATCGCCATACGAGCGGTAATGAGTGATCCACTTTTCGGTGCCGCTTCAACAACGAGAACCCCAGCACTCATACCACTAATCAAACGGTTTCTTTTTGGAAAGTGGGGCGCGATGGGCGGCGCGCCCAAAAACAACTCACTAATCCACGCCCCGCCATTTTGCAAAATCTCGCTCGCGAGCACACGATTCCGAGCAGGGTACATTCGGTCAATACCGGTGCCAAAAACCGCAAGGGTTGGCTTGGAAATATCGACGCAAGCCTGATGTGCTGCGGCATCCACCCCTAATGCCAAGCCCGAATTAATAACAAGGCCGTTTTGCGCTAGCTCTAATGCAAACCCATAGGATTGCTTCAAACCGCTCTTAGACGCGCTCCTGCTGCCGACAATCGCTATCTGAGGTAGGCTGAGTGCGTCAACATTGCCGCGAACGAACAAAATAGGGGGCGGATCATAAATTTCGCGCAGTAAGTGGGGGTAATCCCCATGGGTAATCGGTAAGAGATGTGCATCGTCATAGGATGACTGCCACTGCAATGCATTCGCTATGGTCGTATGGATAAGCCCTTGGGAGGAGTGCTGATATTCATTCAGGGCATCAATGGTTTTTTGCTTAAGACCTAACCGCTGCCATTCGATTGTTGAAGCGGTAAGGAGTTTTTCAGGCGTCCAGCCATGCTCCCACAACCGCTTAATCGATGCCGGCCCTAGACAGGGCAGGGCTGCAACGGCGATCCAGTCCTTTGGATCTGCCGTCATGTTTACTTCCTTATATTACGGTTGGCGCAATGTATCGCCAATAGAAACCACATCAGTGCTTTGCATAATCAGGCCGTAGCTGACCTTTTCGAAGACTTTAAACACCATCAACTCACCGGAACGCTCACTCGGTAAGATGACAAAATCTTTAGTCACTGGATCTTTAATTCGTTCACCTTGACGGTAGATAGCAAAAACATGACCCGGCTCTAACCCTTCACGGACGCCCTTATTAATGGCAACCACGTTAAATTGACCACCATCACGCACACCACCGAGTACTTTAAGAATCTTACCTTCGACCCCATCAGGTGAAGACTGTGGATAAAAGATCGACTGAATACGCACCTCTTCCGTCGGTACAACTCGGTCCAATACGCGAATCTCTTTCTTCGACTTGACCACGTCCAAGCTAATCACACTATCAGCCTGCGCTTTAACATCCGCATCAGCCACTTTGGTCAGCTCAAAACCTAACATCTCATCGGTATCAGGATCTTTATACTCACCAGCGGCGCGATAAACACCTTGGCGACGCTGCTCTTCTAATAAAGTACCACGTGCATAAACACGGTCACCGGCACCCGCAATAATACGCGCGCTTCGACCACCTAACACATAAGGTGCATCTTTCAGAATATCTTCAGGCAACACCCGGTTATCATTTAGAAACCCGATAATGTCACGTAAAGGAATGGCCGGAATGGCATGATCTAACGGAGAGGTACGGGCACGCGGGTAAATACCACTGTCGCGACGTACACCTAAGCGGGGTTTACCATCCACCCATGTTAAATAGATAACATCACCTGGGTAGATCAGATGTGGATTATCGACTTGAGGGTTTACACCCCACACTTCGGGCCACTTCCAAGGGCTTTGTAAAAAACGCCCAGAAATATGCCATAACGTGTCTCCCTTCACGACTACATACTCTTGCGGGTAATCCTCACGAAGAAGCAAACTATCTTCTCGTGTTTCAGCACTAACGTGCGTAAAAGACAGCACCACAAAGGCAAGTAATCCACATAACAATTTTTTCATGTCTAGTTCCCTTATTACCCCAAGCCATAAAACTATCAAGCTAACGAGGTAACGACAATGCATTGAGCGTTCTAATCAGTATAATAGGCAGAATAATATTTTTCGCTATTGATCTCGACATATTATTTCGGCCAGTCGGCTGAAAAATCGAGAAAATTTGTTAGAAACAAACTACTTTCTTTCTAACGTTAGCATGTATCAATGAGAGATACCTGCTGGATAACCTCACACAACTGTAGAATAGATACTGAATCATGGCAAAATTAACCATTCTTGAATACCCCGATCCTCGCCTGCGAACTATCGCAGAACCTGTAGAAACGGTTGATGATGCCGTACGTGCTCAGATTGATGATATGTTAGAAACCATGTACGACGCGCCAGGCATAGGCCTAGCCGCTACACAGGTGAACATTCATAAACGTATTGTCACCATCGATATCTCAGAAGAACAAAACGAACCGTTGATTTTGATCAACCCTGAATTTGAAGTACTCGAAGACGAGTTACATAAATATCAGGAGGGCTGTTTATCGGTCCCAGGGTTTTATGAAGATGTACAACGCCCACAAAAAGTAAAATTAACAGCCATCGATTATAATGGCGAACCTTACGAGCTGATTGCGGAAGACCTCTTGGCGGTTTGCATCCAACATGAATTAGACCATTTAAATGGCAAACTTTTTGTCGATTACCTCTCCATGCTTAAGCGTAATCGCATTAAGAGTAAGCTTGAAAAGCAGCACAAAATGGAAAAACACGCGTAAGCGCGATCGACTACACTCTATTCTCAGGCTTGCGCGTAACACCGCAGGCCTGTTTTATTTGATTTGGATAACTTTTTTATGGCTAACACCCCACTTCGTATCGTCTTTGCAGGCACGCCAGACTTTGCCGCGTACAACTTACAAGCGCTGCTTGATAGCGAACACCAAGTGATAGCGGTGTATACCCAGCCCGATAAAAAAGGAAAACGTAAAAATCAGATGGCACCAAGGCCCGTCAAAGACCTTGCTCAAGCCCACGATATCCCTGTTTTTCAGCCCCATAGTTTAAAAACCGAAGAAGAACAGCAAGTACTCGCTAACCTTGAAGCCGACATAATGGTTGTCGTTGCCTATGGAATGCTGCTACCGAAGCCTATTTTAGATACACCACGCTTAGGCTGCATTAATGTACATGGATCACTCCTACCACGCTGGCGAGGAGCCGCGCCGGTCGAACGCGCAATGCTAGCCGGTGATGCCGAAACCGGCGTAACCATTATGCAGATGGACGAAGGCTTAGATACCGGTGACATGCTGTTAAAAGTCACCACACCTATCAGCCATAACGACACCGCGGCCTCCCTCTTTGAACGCCTAGGTAGCCTTGGCGCAACCGCATTAGTTGAAACATTAAACGGCATAAACGCCGGTCATCTAACGCCAGAGCCTCAAGACAACCAATTAGCAACGTACGCTCACAAACTCAGCAAAGAGGAGGGCGTGATCGACTGGACGCAAACGGCAGACGCCATTGACCTTAAAGTGCGGACATTAAGCCCCCGTGTTGCCGTGACCTTCCAGCTAGGTGATGAAACTATTAAATTACTTGAGTGCGAGCAACTCGACCAACAGGGCGTCGCAGGACAAATTTTACCCGCTGATAAAAAGAGCATTATTATCGGCTGCGGAAAAGGCGCCATTAAAATAAAAACGCTGCAACTTCCCGGGAAAAAACCGATGGACGCAGCCTCAGTACTCAACTCTAAGCGCGAACAGTTTAGCGCTGGCGTGCAGCTAGGATAACCCTAATGACATCCAATGTGCGCGCATTAGCCGCTCAAGTACTTACCCCTTTGCTGCAAAACAAAGGCTCTCTCAACACACAGTACCCCGCTATTGAGCGCCACTGTCCAGAGAAAGACCGCGCACTGCTACGGGAACTTTGTTACGGCACGATGCGCCACCATCCGCAACTTAACTGTCTGGTTAAATTACTCCAAAACCGTGCGTTTAAGTTTCGTGATATTGATATAAAAGCCATCGTTTTAGTCGGCCTTTACCAGCTCCAACACACCCGCATCCCCGCCCATGCTGCCATTAGTGAAAGCGTTGAGGCCTGTCGGGAACTCGATAAAGAGTGGGCAGGCAAAGTTGTAAATGCGATTTTGCGCCGCTTCCAACGGGAGCAAGAGGAGCTCGAAGACTCACTGGCAGACAATGAATCTTACCAGTTCAACCATCCCGAGTGGATGATCGCTAAATTAAAGAATAACTGGCCAGAGCACTGGCAACAGATCCTTCACGCCAACAATGGGCAAGCACCACTGACGCTAAGGGTAAACACCCTCAACACCGATAGAGACAGTTATTTGGCCCAACTTGAGCCGATCGTTGATGCCGAGAAAACCGTGTTCAGCCCCGCGGGTATTCGCTTATCCACCTCCCTAAACGTGGAGTCACTGCCCGGCTATGAAAGCGGCGCCTTTAGTGTTCAAGATGAAGCCGCCCAACTCGCGGCCCAACTGCTTGATCTACAACCGGGCCAAACCGTCTTAGACGCATGCGCTGCGCCGGGCGGAAAACTGTGCCACATATTAGAAACCGAACCGGCCCTTAGCGCCGTAGACGCGGTTGAATTAGAGGAAAGAAGAGCAGGGCGCATTGAGGAGAACTTAACCCGTTTGGGCTTAGAGGCACGCCTTATTATTGCGGATGCGTCCACTCAAACATGGTGGGACGGTGAACAGTATGACCGCATTTTATTAGATGCCCCCTGTTCAGCCACCGGCGTGATTAGACGCAATCCTGATATAAAATATTTACGCCAAGGTGAAGATATCCATGAAATATCTAAACTACAGCAAGCGATTATCGAAAACTGCTGGTCGATGCTCAAACCGGGCGGCAAACTTCTATACGCAACCTGCTCCATTTTCCCACAAGAAAATGAGCGGTTAATAAAACGGTTTATCGCACAAACCGACAATGTAAAACATATAACCATTGACGCGCCTTGGGGCATTCAACGTGAGTATGGACGCCAATTATTTCCACAAATTGACGGCCATGATGGTTTCTATTATGCACTGCTAGAAAAACAGGGTAAGCTCGACTAAAACGGCGACCCTACGCCTCTAGCAGCAGTAAAAGGCTGATAATGAAGATCATTATTCTAGGTGCCGGGCAAGTTGGCGGCACACTGGCTGAAAACCTAGCCCGAGAAGATAACGACATCACTGTCGTTGATACAGATACGAATCGACTGCGTGAGCTTCAAGACCGGCTAGATATTCGTACCATCGAAGGCAAAGCATCCTACCCCACCGTGCTTGAACAAGCCGGCGCGGTTGATGCGGATATGTTGATTGCTGTTACCAATTCTGACGAAGTGAACATGCTTGCCTGTCAGATTGCTCAAACGCTATTTAATACGCCCACAAAAATCGCCCGTGTTCGCGAACATGACTACTTAGATAAAAACCAAAAGATCTTTGGTGAAAAGGGCATCCCTATTGATGTCCGAATCAGTCCTGAGTTTCTCGTCACTAAACATATCAAACGGCTGATTCAGCACCCCGGCGCATTGCAGGTACTCGATTTTGCCGATGGAAAAGCGCAGCTGGTCGCAGTAAAAGCCTATTACGGTGGGCCGCTGGTAGGGCGTGAAATCTCCTACCTACGCACACATATGCCCTCCGTTGACACCCGCGTAGCGGCAATCTTTCGAAGCGGAAGCCCAATTATTCCGAAAGGCGATACGATCATTGAAGCCGATGATGAAGTCTTTTTTATCGCCGCACGCAAAGATATTTTAGCGGTCATGAGTGAGCTTCGCCGCCTCGACAACCCCTACAAACGCATCATCATCGCTGGCGGCGGTAATATTGGTGCGCGCTTAGCCGAATCCATCGAAGGCCGCTATCAAGTTAAAATCATCGAACGCGACCTCGAACGTTGTAACAAGCTAGCCCGTACCTTAGATAAAACCATCGTCCTCCAAGGCAGCGCATCCGACCGTGAGCTCTTAATCGAAGAGAACATTGAAGATACCGATGTATTTTGCGCCTTAACGAACGATGATGAGGCCAATATCATGGCCTCCATGTTAGCCAAACGACAAGGGGCCAGAACAGTAATGACCCTTATCAACAACCCCGCCTATGTAGATCTTGTACAGGGCGGGGCGATTGATATCGCCATATCACCACAGCAAACAACCATTGGTGCACTGCTCACCCACGTACGACGAGGTGACGTGGTTGCGGTGCATGCCTTACGACGGGGCGCGGCAGAAGCCTTAGAAGCGGTTGCCCATGGTGACAGCTCATCCTCCAAAGTTGTGGGCAAAACCATCGAAGAGATCAACCTGCCTGATGGGACGACCATTGGCGCTATTGTGCGTAACGATCAAGTGCTTATCGCTCATGATGATGTTGTGGTTGAAAGTGGCGACCACGTGATCTTATTCCTTGTCGATAAACGACGAATTAAAGAGGTCGAGCGACTTTTCCAAGTTGGCTTAACCTTCTTCTAAGCGGTAATTGAGCAAATGCATTACAAAGTAATTCTGCGCATTCTTGGTATTTTGCTGATGATATTCAGCTTCTCCATGCTGCCGCCTTTAGCCATCTCATACATTTACAATGACGGCGCTGATTTTGCGTTTATTGCAGGCTTTTTTATTACGCTGGTAACGGGGTTTCTTATCTGGATACCTGTCTACCGTGTCCGGCAAGACTTGCGCACACGGGATGGCTTTTTAATCACGGTACTCTTCTGGGCGGTATTGGGCTTTTTCGGGGCCTTTCCCTTTATGATCACCGAAGATCCGCACCTCTCTTTCGTCGATGCTGTTTTTGAATCCCTATCAGGCCTCACCACAACCGGGGCCACGGTTATCACCGGTATCGACTACCTGCCCAAATCGATTCTTTTTTATCGTCAGCAACTGCAGTGGCTAGGCGGTATGGGTATCATCGTATTAGCCGTCGCCATTCTGCCGATGTTAGGTATCGGGGGTATGCAGCTTTACCGCGCGGAGATACCTGGCCCGGTTAAAGACTCTAAACTAACCCCACGCATCACCGAAACAGCCAAAGCCCTTTGGTATATTTACCTCTCCCTTACCATTGTCTGTGGGGTCGGTTATTGGCTCGCAGGGATGGACGTGTTTGACGCGGTTAGCCATAGTTTCTCCACCGTTGCCATCGGCGGATTTTCCACCCACGATGCCAGTATCGGTTACTTCGACTCGCTCACAATTGAGCTGATATGTGTGTTCTTTATGGTCGTATCGACCGTTAATTTCGGGCTTCACTTTTTCGCTTGGCGCCAACGCTCCATCAGCCACTACTTTAAAGACCCTGAATTTAAATTTTATATTTCGACACTGCTGGGCATAACGCTTATCGCACTGATCGTGCTTATTGTCACCAACACTTACGAACCGGCTGAATCACTGCGTAAAGCCACCTTCATGGTGGTCTCGATTGCCACAACCTCAGGCTTTGCTACCGCCGACTTTGCCCACTGGCCAGCCATGCTTCCGTTTTTACTCTTTGTTGCGACCTTCGCCGGCGGCTGTGCCGGATCAACCGGCGGCGGGATGAAAGTTATACGTGTGCTACTGATTTTGAAACAGGGCTACCGTGAGATCCAACGCCTTGTTCACCCTAACGCAATCATCCCCGTTAAGCTTGGCAAAAAACCGATCTCTGACCGCGTGTTAGAAGCGGTATGGGGTTTCTTCTCCGTCTACATGATTGTCTTTGTTGTGATGTTAGTTGCACTGCTTGCCACAGGCTTAGACCAAGTCACCGCATGGTCCGCAGTCGGCGCAACGCTGAACAACTTAGGACCGGGACTAGGTAACGTATCAGCCCACTACGGCAACCTAAACGAGCCTGCAAAATGGGTGTTATGCTTTGCCATGCTACTCGGCCGATTAGAAGTATTTACCTTGCTTGTATTATTTACGCCGATCTTTTGGAAACGCTAAGCAGGCGGTAGAATAGATTTTAAGTGACTACAATTTGAGACTTTAACCATGCGTTACACTGTATATCTTTCTGGTGAGATCCATTCCGACTGGCGCGATCAGATCAAAAGGGCGATTAACCAAAATGGCCTACCTATCGATGTATTAACACCCAATACGAATCATGAATCCAGTGACGGCTGCGCCACCGAGATTCTAGGCCCTGAAACATCCGATTTTTGGACCGACCACAAATCGGCCAAAATGAATACCATGCGCCATATGACCGCCATCAAACGTGCGGATATAGTGATCGTGCGTTTTGGTAATAAATACCGTCAGTGGAACGCGGCGTTTGATGCAGGCTTTGCTATCGCGAATGGAAAATCATTGATTGTGGAACATGCCCCAGAGCTAACACACCCACTCAAAGAGATTGATGCCTGCGCTCATGCGGTTGCAGAAAACACCGAACAGGTGATCGAAACCTTAAAATACCTCTGCCTAGATTACTGATTTTTCGACCGAATCTTGGGCAGAAAGCCGTTCTGCCCAAACTTTTCAGCAAAAAATCTATTTTATCCCCGCTTCTCCACTTTTCCTAAGCCCGATTGTTCATTTTTTGTTGTATAATTCCCGCCTAATTTTTCGGCCAATTTTACAATGGTGAACTCTGTGACTGATAAGGCAACCCCAGACGTAAGCACATTTCAGGGGCTGATCCTTGCTCTGCAGGAATACTGGGCAGAGCAGGGTTGTGTAATCGTACAACCACTTGATATGGAGGTTGGTGCGGGCACCTTCCACCCATCTACTTTTCTCCGTGCAACCGGACCTGAAACATGGCGCTCTGCCTATGTTCAGCCAAGCCGTCGCCCAACGGATGGCCGTTATGGTGAAAACCCTAACCGTCTACAGCATTACTACCAATTCCAGGTTGTATTAAAACCATCCCCTGACAATATCCAGGAACTCTACCTTGGCTCGTTACGCCGTATGGGGGTAGATCTAGGTATTCACGATGTTCGCTTCGTAGAGGATAACTGGGAGTCACCCACACTGGGTGCTTGGGGCTTAGGTTGGGAAGTCTGGTTAAACGGTATGGAAGTTACTCAGTTCACCTACTTCCAGCAAGCCGGTGGTTTAGAGTGCTACCCCGTAACCGGTGAAATCACCTATGGCCTAGAACGTATTGCGATGTATCTGCAAAACGTAGATAGCGTTTACGATCTGATTTGGGCTAAAAACCCAGATGGTTCAGTGGTCACTTATGGCGATGTTTTCCATCAAAACGAAGTAGAGCAATCCACGTACAACTTCGAACATGCAGACGTACCTCAACTGTTCAAACAGTTTGACCATTGCGAAGCAGAGTGCAACAAGTTGCTTCAACTTGAAAAGCCACTGCCACTCCCTGCATACGAACAAGTACTGAAAGCATCACACACCTTCAACTTACTGGATGCTCGCCATGCGATCTCAGTAACTGAACGTCAGCGCTTTATCTTACGGGTACGTACACTGGCCCGTGAAGTTGCCAGCGCATACTTCAATACACGTAAAGCGTTAGGATTCCCGCTAGCACCTGAAGCAATTCGTCAGGAAGTACTGGCTAACTGCGAGGAGAATAAATAATGTCCCAACACGATTTTCTCGTAGAACTTGGCACCGAAGAGCTGCCACCTAAAGCCCTTAAGACATTGTCCGATGCGTTTACTCAAGGCATCACATCAGGTCTAAAAGAAGCGGGCGTTAGCTTTACCGACGTAAAAAGCTTTGCCTCTCCACGCAGACTTGCCGTGCTCATTAGCGCACTGGATGAGAAACAAGCAGACCGTGATATTGAACGTCGCGGCCCATCGGTAAAAGCACCAGAAAAAGCGGTCGAAGGCTTTGCTCGTTCATGCGGTGTGACGGCTGATCAGCTAGAAACCATCACGACCGACAAAGGCGATTACTTCAACTTCCGTAACACGGAAGAGGGTAAAGCGACGGCGTTACTACTACCGACACTGGTTGAAAACTCGCTAAACAAACTGCCGATCCCTAAGCGTATGCGCTGGGGTGCGTCACGGGTTGAGTTTGTTCGCCCTGTTCACTGGCTTGTCATGCTACTGGGTGACGACGTTATCGACTGTGAAATCCTGGGACTAACATCAGGCCGTAAAACACGCGGTCATCGATTCCATTACAACAATGAGATCGAGCTGATTACCCCAGCAGAATACCAAGCTCGCCTGAATGAGCCGGGCATGGTTGTTGCCGATTATGAAGCACGTAAAGAGATGATTCGCGAACAAGTGATTGCGGAAGGGCAAAAGCTCAACGCAACGGCACAGATCGACGAAGACCTACTTGACGAAGTTGCCTCACTGAATGAGTGGCCTGTTGCTTTAACGGGTCGCTTTGAAGAACGCTTTTTAGACGTTCCGGCTGCTGCACTTATCTCCTCCATGAAGGAGCACCAGAAGTACTTCCACCACTTAGACAGTGAAGGAAGCCTTCTGCCGAACTTCACCACTATCTGTAATATTGTCTCCAATGACCCGCAACAGGTAATTGAAGGTAACGAAAAAGTTATCCGTCCTCGCTTGTCCGATGCCGCCTTCTTTTTTGAAACGGATAAGAAAAGCACGCTTGAATCCCGCGTCGAAAAACTTAAAACAATTGTCTTCCAAAAAGACCTTGGTACCCTGCATGATAAAGCATCACGCATCAGCACCTTGGCTGGAAAGATCGCGCTGGCACTAGGCGAAGATAAAGCGAAAGCAGAGCGAGCAGGCCTGCTTGCTAAAACCGATCTAATGACTGACATGGTGTATGAGTTCACTGACCTACAAGGTCTTATGGGCTACCACTATGCACTCAACGATGGGGAAGACAACGACGTAGCACTGGCGCAAAACGAGCAGTACATGCCTCGCTTCTCCGGTGACGAGTTACCACAAACAGCGCCCGGCATCGCTGTAGCGATCGCTGACCGTCTAGACACCCTAACGGGCTTGTTTGGTATTAATCAGCCGCCTACAGGTTCTAAAGACCCGTTCGCACTACGCCGTGCTGCACTGGGTGTGCTTCGCATTATTGTGGAACGCAACTTAGACCTAGACCTGCGTGATCTGCTGGTTATCGCGTCCGACAACCACACGAGCCTACCCGCCCGTGACGGACTTGAAAGCAAAGTACTCGACTTTATGCTGGAACGTTTCCGTGCATGGTATGAAGATGCAGGCATTAATGCAGAAGTCTTCTTGGCCGTGTTGGCGATCAAACCAAGCCGTCCACTAGACTTTGACCGTCGTGTTAAAGCAGTGAACCACTTCCGCAGTTTGACCGAAGCTAACGCGTTGGCAGCCGCCAACAAACGTGTATCTAACATCCTGTCAAAACAGGGCGTCACTGGCACAACCGATGTTGATCCAGCCCTCTTATCAGAAGAGGCTGAGAAGTCACTCGCGGCAGCAATAGACACACAGAAAGCGACTTTAGCGCCACTGTTCGCAGAAGGTAAATATCAAGAAGCACTTGAATCACTCGCGGGTTTACGCGCGCCAGTTGATGCGTTTTTTGAAGATGTCATGGTGATGGCCGACGACGAAGCGATCAAAAATAATCGCCTAGCTTTGCTTAGCCAACTTCGCGCACTCTTCTTAGGTGTTGCAGACATATCCATTCTCGGATAAACATCCGCTTTCAGATACAATACAAGCCGGCGACTACGCCGGCTTTTTTGTGTTTCACGTGAAACCTACAGTAAAGATTTAGTGGTGATTCAATTGACTCAGATCGACCCGTGCAAACTTATCATCCTCGACAGAGATGGTGTCATTAATGAAGACTCCGACGCTTACGTAAAGTCACTGGATGAATGGATCCCCATTCCGGGTAGTATTGAAGCGATCGCAGATCTATCTAAAGCGGGCTACATTCTCTGCGTTGCGACCAACCAATCAGGACTGGCGCGAAACTATTTTGACGAAAGCACGCTGCATGCAATGCACGAAAAACTAACGAACCTAGTAAGCGAGAAGGGCGGCGTTATACACACAATAGAATACTGTCCTCATGGTCCAGACGATCAATGCGGATGCCGAAAACCACTCCCTGGCATGTTCAAAAAAATTGCGAACTTGTTTGGGCTTTCAGATCTATCAGGCTCTTATACCGTTGGCGACAGCGCGCGTGACCTTGTCGCTGGAGGCGAACTCAACAGTCAGCCGATTTTGGTAAAAACAGGTAAAGGGTTAAAAACCATCGCCGCAGAAACCTACCCAACGGGCACATTGATTTTTGATGACTTAAGCGCATTTGCCGAACACCTACGCCTTAAAGCCTAACGTAAAAGCCACGGCCAATATGCCAACCTTACCCCTTGATCCCACACCCTTCACCCAGCAAAAAACTCAGTGTTTCACGTGAAACACTGAGAGTAAAAACCGTAAAAGTAAGGAAGGGGCTTGTACGGTAATGTTAGCGGACGCTAAAAAGCGTAACTCACTGACAATTTAAGACTATCGAAATCAACCTCATTTGGATTCAACTTGCCCGGCACAGCCACCTCTGGCAAAGGATCAAAACTAAGATCGTTGATCTGAATATACTCACCTTTCACCGACCACTGATTATCCACTTGGTATTCAAAGCCCGCCCCTAAAGACAGCCCCACTTCCGACGTATCGCCGCTTCGCATAGGTGGCGCAAAGGGGTAGCTATTATGAATATCAAAATCTAACACGGTCGCACCGGCGATCCCATAAACCGAAAACTTAGGGGTAACATCAACCCCAGCTTTAAAATTAATACCGTACGAACTATTCAGTTCCAACTGCGTTTGCAGCATGTTATTGATATTTGTTGTCTCGGCATTTTCATCGGTGTAAAACGCTTCCGCTACAACAAACGCATCATCGGTTAAATGCATTTTATAGCCGAGATGGACACCAACAGCCGCATCCGTTTCTTCTGCAAAACTGGTAATACTTGGATTAGTACCACTGCCAGTATTACGTTCAATGCTGTGACCAAACGTAGAACTCTGCAACTGACCACCCACATAAAAACCATCAGCAGCCATCGCCCCCGAACTCACTACTGAGGACAAGACAACAGCCGAAGCAACCAGACTTAATTTAGCGTTAAAACGATTCATTAAAACTCTCCGTCTAAACGGCTCAACAGAGACCGCCATATAATTTCAGATCGGAGTCAGTTTAAAAAAGAGGGCGGAAGAAGGTATCCAGAGAGGCTAACAATAAGGTCTTAATTCTATCCGCAGATATCACAGAAAAACAAAATAGCCCGCTCTCCGTGATACTCCTGTGAGAACTGATCGATAGAATTAAATCATCAATCAACTGTCATAACCTACTCAGCACTAAAAACGTGTCCGCATTTAAGTACAGGCCAAACCCTATGGAAAACAGAAAAATACTGATCGTTGAAGACCAAAAGGATATCGCCGATCTATTAAATCTACACCTTGGCGATTTGGGTGCGGCAGTGACACTTTCCGCCGACGGTCATGACGGCCTGCAGAAAGCCCTGACCGAAAGCTGGGATTTAATCATTCTCGACATACAACTACCCGGACCGTCTGGGTTGGAAATTTGCCGCTGCGTACGGCGGGAACAAGCCTATATTCCTGTGCTATTACTCACCTCAAGATCAAGCGAATTAGATCGAGTGCTGGGCTTAGATCTAGGCGCCGACGATTACATCACAAAACCCTTTAGCGTGATGGAATTAATTGCCCGTATTCGAGCGGTGTTTCGTCGAGAAGCGGCCATGCAGACAGTAACCGCCAGTAAAAATCGGATAATAAAAGCCGGTTCGCTCACCATAGATGAAGATCATCGCAGCGTGTTTTTAGGCGAGGAGGAGATCGACCTAACGGCACGCGAATTCGATCTGCTCAAACATTTCGCCTCACACCCAGGGCGGGTTTTTCGACGCTCGGAACTCTTAGATCAGGTTTGGGGCTATGGCCATGACGGCTACGAACACACAGTCAATTCTCATATCAATCGGCTTAGAGCCAAAATAGAGCAGGACGCGAACAACCCAAAACAGATCGTCACCATCTGGGGCGTGGGGTATAAATTAGAAACCTTAGGCGCTGACGCATGAGCCAACCAACCGTTAATCGATCCCCGTTAACCCGTACACTCAGCAGCAAGCTATCCATTGCGCTCATACTCATTCTCATCTCATCCAGTGTGGCTATGTTCCTTGCGGGCCAATTTTGGATGAAACAATACAACGAAGAGATAACCCAAAAGATAAATGCCAGTATCGCAATGTACATTACAGACGCCTACGAACTGATCGGTAAGGATGACGAAAAGCCTAAGCTCGATGTGATAAAAGAACTCTCTCGCCAAGCAATGATCATCAATCCCATAGCCGAAGTTTACCTGCTGGACAGCACTGGCAGAATCATCGCCCACGCATTACCGGAAGCAAGCATCCAGCAAAGAACAATCCCCTTAGACCCCATTAAAGCCTTTATCAATGGCGATGCAGTATTCCCATTGCATGGCGTTGACCCACGCGATCCCACACAGACTAAAATATTTTCCGCCGCCCAAGTACCTAACAGCGGAGCGGCTCAGGGCTATCTGTACGTGGTTTTAGGTAGCAAGATATACCAAGAGATGGGCAAAGATATAAAATCCAGCCACAGTCGTTCTATGGCGGTGATGACCCTGTCTATGATCGGTTTAGCTGCCGTCATCGCAGGCGTTTTGATCTTTAGCTTACTGATAAATCCCCTCAACAAGCTAAGCAAAAGGATAGGCCAATTTTCCGAACAACAACGCGGCAATACACGGGGGCGCAAACACAGCTCTCTAAGCCACTCCCTAAGTCAGCAAGCAACGTCGCCACCCGCTAAAGATGAGATCGACCAGCTACAACAAACCTTTGGCCAGATGACGGCACAGATCGAGCAACAGTTTGATCAACTAAAGGACGCCGACAATTCACGCCGCGAACTGATTGCCAATGTATCCCATGATTTAAGAACCCCGTTAGCATCAGCCCAAGGCTACTTAGAAACATTACTCATCAAAGACAAACAGCTTAGCCAAAACGAACGCTTACACTATCTAAAAACAGCGATCAGCAGCACAACCCGTTTAGGTCAGTTAATCGGAGATCTATTTGAGCTCTCTAAACTTGAGGCCATTAATGTGGCCCCTAAATTTGAAACCTTCTCCTTGGCAGAGCTCGTTTACGACACCTTACAAGAGTTGGAACTAGAGCTAAAAGAGAAGGGTATCCACTACCAAGTTATCACCCCCAATCACAACCTTAATGTGCATGCGGATATCAGCCTTATCCAGCGGGTCTTTGAAAACCTCATCCGTAATGCCATCGCTTACACCCCTAAGAATGGCCGCATTGTTTTTCAACTTGAGGCCCAAACAAACGTCACAACGGACGCTATTAAAATAAGCATTAGCGATAATGGCGCAGGTATAAGCCAAGATGACCTACCTCATATCTTCGAACGCTTTTATACCAACCCAGACAAAAGCAGGGAAGCGAACCACTCAACAGGACTCGGCTTAGCGATTGTGAAACGAATCCTAGAACTCCATAACAGCCCCATCAACGTACAGAGCACACTCAACCAGGGAACCTGTTTCGAGTTTTCATTACCGTTCGCCGCCTGAGCATCAACATAAAAAGCGGCCCACAAATGCCCTAGATAGAATCCATACACAGCCTAAAAAGGTCGCCATTTACCTATAACACCTCGTCGCCTTTCGCTCACCTTTTATCATAACCCTAGAAACCAATACGGCAAGTTTGGTAAATTAAAGCCAGAGGTGGGAGCCATGAAACCCGACACAACGGAAGCGATGCAAACGCTCATCAAGCAGATCAGAGAGGCCATTCCATTCGACACACCGATTGCCTTAATGTGTAACGGCCCTTGTACTGGCTGCGCCAAAAAGCTCTTAGATTATTTAGATATGGAGCTGCTCGATAAAGAAAGAACTTACAGGATGGTAAAATGCCTAACCTTGGTGAGATCGACAAACTGGCAAAAACAGCCAAAAAAATATATATCTCTCTTCAGAAAAATGGCCTTATCAGTTAACAAAAAGGGAGGGGGGACGCCTTATCACCACAGATCAAATCCGGTTCTGCTTCTCGCCAACCTGTAGCAGTCTAGACTATTAGGGATAAGAATAAGCGTTTAGAAACAATCTCTGTTTGTAGGTACTTTAAGGCACGATACTCCGCAGAGTTTAGACACTTATCTAATGCATCCATAGAAGAGAAGCGGAACAGAATAAAATCAGAGCCAGGTTTCCATTCACCCTCCAAATGCTCAACCAGTTGCTCCGTACGACCCACTACCAAAACCTCCGCACCATATCCAGCAAAAAAAGGAATAACGCTTTTGTTATAAAAACTTAAGGGGCTCGCTTCCTCAACGAGCAGCGCACTAGCAACAAGATAAACGGGCGATAGCATAAAACCATTCCTATTACTTAAAAACTGAGCGCCTATTACAGCACTCCTTTGATTGCGACCTTCAGGGAATTTATGCATTCATTCCGCCTCGTAAAACAGGTTACTTGCCATACAATGCGGAGCATTCTAAAATCTCAACCTTACTTGAGGTCAAGCGATTTTTATTAAATGATGAACAAAAAATATGCGGCACAAGAAGAACTGTCAGTGGGTGAAGTCTCATCAAGGAGTGGATTACCCGTCTCGACTATCCACTTTTATGAATCGAAGGGGCTTATCAGCTCACAAAGAAATAACGGCAACCATAGACGCTACAAACGAGGGGTATTAAGAAAGCTTGCGGTTATTAAGGTAGCGCAGAAAACCGGCATCCCGTTAGAAGAAATTAAGCAAGCGATGAGTCAATTATCAAATGATAAAACCATCACAGCAGAGGATTGGAATAATCTAGCAGAGCAGTGGAGAACAGATCTAAACAAACGAATCAACCAACTAACCCGCTTAAGAGATATTTTGGGCAGCTGTATCGGCTGCGGCTGCCTATCTGTAGATGAATGTAAACTCTTTAACCCAAAAGATAGCGTCGCCGTAAATGGCCCTGGGGCATATTACCTAGACCCTAATGTGCACTTAGGTGATGAATAAAGCATTTAATTTAAAGCAAACAGACAAAGAGGATAGCAACTTTTCCCTTTATTCACGTTTAGGCCTACCTGTTCCACGTGAAACAAAAATTGCAGAAAGGGAGTCTCATTTATACCAACGGCCAATGTTGTCATTTCCCTATGGGCCTTGTATTTACACACTGAGATTAGAATAAGAGTTAAACTAACGTCCTATTCTTGGCTTATAGGCCCGTGTTAAGTCCACCCTTGAAATAAGCACCTAAACCGAGCAAGCTATTTAACTGTTAGTTGATAAAAGGGTTAGCTCGCAATCGATCAACCGCCAAATCAATAAACGATCGAATTTTAATATTAGCCTGCCGCCCCTCTAAATGAATAATATTTACTGGAAACGAATCGATCTCGTAATCACATAAAATACGCCGTAACGTTCCAGCCTGAAGCTCTTCCCCCACCTGATAAGACAGTAACCGTGTAATACCAAAACCCTGCTTAGCTGCTTCAATAGCCGTTCCGTTTTGGCTGCAGTACAAACGAGGAAATACCTTTACTGAAAGCTTTTTTTGAGATAATTCAAACCGCCACGTTGTCGATGACTCAACAGTCGACGCAAGTATTATTTCATGCTTGGCAAGATCAGCAGGACTTTCCGGTGTACCATTTTTTTCAAGGTACTCGGGTGAAGCACAAAGAATCCTCTGAATACTCCCCACCTGAGTTGCAAACATGCTGGAATCTTTCAGATGTCCTATCCTAATTGCTACGTCTAAGCCCTCATCGAGAATGTTACTAACGCGATCATAAAATGCAGCCCGCACTTCCACTTCGGAATTTTTCCGTAAGTACTCTGTTAAAATAGGAGCTATATATTTTTGCCCAAATAAGACAGGAGCGGTTACGGACAGAGCACCTTTAGGGGTTGCATAGCTCCCTGAAGCGGCAGCCTCAGCCTGAGCGAGATCATCTAGAATTCTCTTGGCATCAGTAAAGAACCGCGCCCCAGCATCAGTTAACCGAATATTCCGAGTAGTTCGATTAAACAAACGCACACCCAAAGTATGCTCTAGTTGTGCAATTGACCGAGTAACTGTAGGCGGTGACAAGTCCAGTTTTCGACTAGCCCCGACGAAGCTCTGACATTCTGCCACTTCTACAAACACCCTCATTGTTTCGAGCTTATCCATTACACATCACCCAAACACCAAGCCTTATTATTTCAGAATAAGTAATAGTTAATTCTAATATTATTCAATTATTTTAGTTTTGATCAATTGTATATTAAGTCTTGCAATTAAATAACGTTTCAAATTCATCCAGAGCCTAGGAGAAAAACATGTCTAGAATACCGACCCCCGCAACTATCCAAGACGCACCAGAAGCATCACAAAGCTCTCTTGAAGCAGTCAATAATTTGCTAGGCGTTGTCCCAAATATGTTTCGATTAATTAGTAATAGCCCACAAACCCTAGAGGGCTATTTAAGTCTTAATAGTTCGCTTGGAAACGGCTCCCTCGATACATCAACTCGCGAACGTATTGCATTAGCTGTGGCTGAAGTAAATAGTTGTGACTACTGCCTAGCTGCGCATAACTACCTTGGCACTAACGTGGCTAAACTAAGCCCTGAAGAAATCGAATCCAACCGCAACGGCTCATCGCGCGACCCCAAAGCGGCAGCAGCAGTAGAGTTTGCCGTAAAAATCACTAAAAACCGTGGTCAAGTGTCTGATGGTGACCTCCAAACCGTCCGCGATGCTGGATATTCTAATGCTGAGATCGTTGAAATTGTTGGTCACGTTGCTCTGAACACCTTAACAAACTTCATGAACGAAGTTTTAGGCACCAAAGTTGATTTTCCAACGGTTGAGGCACTGTAACCTCGTTTTCTAATCAGGGGGACGGGGATTACCGCCCCCCCTTTATTTTTAAAAAGGAGCCCATCATGCCCAGACCCCCTTTACCTCCCTTCACTAAAGAAACAGCTATTGAAAAAATACGCATGGCCGAAGACGGCTGGAATTCACGCGACGCAGCCAAAGTCGCGCTTGCTTACTCAGAAAATACTCAATGGCGTAACCGTACACACTTTGTATCCAACCGTCAGGAGGCCGAAGATTTTCTCTCTGGCAAATGGCTTAGAGAACATGAATATCGCCTGATTAAAGAGCTTTGGGCGTTTACTGGTAATCGTATTGCGGTTCGATATGCTTATGAATGGCGTGATGATAGCGGTAACTGGTTCCGCTCTTACGGCAACGAGAATTGGGAATTTGAAGCAGACGGTCTAATGATTAACCGCTTTGCTTGTATTAACGATCTACCAATAAAAGAAGAAGAGCGTTTGTTTCGCTGGCCTCTAGGCCCCCGACCAAAGACCCACCCAGGCCTAAGCGACTTAGGCTTATGATTTTCTCGGATGGCTTTTACAAACAATATAAAAGCCATCCGAGGCCATCAAAACTACTTACACATTACGTTCAGGGTGTAGTTTGGAGCTAGCACATAACTTTTCTCCACAAGTTATGCTAATTCATTTATGGCGTGATCTTCGCAAAAAAGCGGCTTTATTCAGCTGTGAGCGATACTCATCCATATGATGAGAAACAAAGAAGGGTAAAGTAATGACTCACTTATGGATAGTAGATATCGAAGCAAGTGGACTCAGTCCAAATAGTTATCCTATTGAGGTTGGCCTTTACAACGGCCAAAAGGCCTATCACTCGCTTATCATTCCCGAGGAGTCTTGGTGCCACTGGAGCCTTAAAGCAGAAGCTATGCATGGCATTTTACGCAAGACGCTATTCGAACAAGGCAAACCCATAGCCGTTGTTGCAAAAGAGCTTAACCGGCTTTTAGGAACAAACGTTGTTTATAGCGATCATGAAGATTGGGATGGCTTTTGGTTGAAACGTTTATTTAGTGCTGTAAATATAACGCCCAACTTTAGGGTTGCAGATATTAACGAGCTTTTGAACAACGAGACAATGAGTATCTACGTCACCACCCTTGATAAACTAAGCAAGCGAAAAGATCATCAAGCCCACCGCGCACTGAATGACGCACACATCATTCACGGTGCAATATCAAGAGCCTTAGCATAAAGGCATAAGCAATTCGGCGCGCTCCATCAACACGCCTAAAATCTACAACCAACATGGCAACAGGCGAAGTTACCTGGCTCATTCAACCTATTAACTCTATTTAATATAAAGCCACATGTTTAAAGGCAGAACTAAATGTACCTAAACTTAGCAGCGAAAATTACACAATGTTTCACGTGAAACACCCTGCCGGTTTGTTAATGTTTGCTAATGATCGTGCCGTTACTATCTGGCCATTATAGCTAGCAACCGTAAGCCAAAAACGGGGCTTCGTTTAAGTAACCCGTCAAAACGCCCATCGTTCTAGCCCGACATTTACAGCCTAGGCTTAGCTTTAATAGCATGCCGAATCGCGTTATAGATTAACGGAGCAACGACTAACGAACTCAACACCAGCAGCGCAGACGACAACATAAAGAACGAGCCTTAAAGGGGAGGGCACGATAGATCAGAAAACTTAGACGTTGTAAGGCTCATCTACCAGTAGAAAGGTTTTCCTGTTTACCCCCTAAAGCGTACTACTAGCGATCAACGCCTCTGAGCCTACTTTTTTGAGCTTGCGACCATTTCGTTTTTCCAATATTAAAGGGACACAACGTTGATCGCTTTCATAAATTTCAACACAGTCCAGACATTGAAAACACTCATCATAATCAATACTCCCATCTCTGTTAATCGATTCATATGCGCAGCTTTTTTTACAAAGCTGGCAAGGCGAGCCACATTCATCCCGGCGCGGCAGCCAGTTTAGCAATCGAAATTTACCCAAAATCGCCATAACTGCACCTAATGGACAGAGGTAGCGGCAATAACCTTTATAAATAAATGTACTGGCCAGAACGGCGAATACTGCCCAGAGGACAAAGGGCCAGTAACGCGTAAAATAAAGAGTGATACTGGTTTTAAAGGGCTCAATTTCGACTAAACGATCTGTCCAAACCGGGGATATAAATGCCGCAACAAGAATTGCGAAAAGCAGCAGGTATTTTAGTTTTTTAAGAATACGATCCAGTTTAGGGCTTGGCTCAAATGTTTGTAAATTCAAGCGGGCTAGTATGCGGGCGCTAAGTTCCTGTAGAGCACCAAAAGGGCATAACCAGCCACAGAAAGCACCTCTTCCCCAGATAAAAAAAGTTGGAATAACGAAGGCCCACAAGACCAATGTCATAGGGTCATAAAGGAAGAAGTTGAGATTTCCGCCTGCCATTAAAGATTGAATGGTACCCGTGATATTTACAATCGAAAGCTGCCCCTGTGCATACCAGCCTATAAAAAACAGGGTAAAAACAAGGTAGCAAGTTCGAAATATTTGCAGATGTTTAGGCTGCGCCATTACGAATTTTGGTCTCAGTAATACAACGCATAAGACTATCAAACCCGCTGCAAGAATGGTGAGATCCCATTGCCGTTTTTGCCAGATTGACACCCAAGTTTTATTCGCGCTGTCGGGTTCAAAATAATAGGCTTCTGGAACGGTATATCTAAAATTAAAACTCTTGGTGATTGTGGGCAGGTAAACAATGTCATCTCCCCGACTGATCGAAAACTCAAAATCCAGAGGTAAGGCAATATCAATACCTGAAGTGTCGATAACCCGGTAAACCATCCAGTCAGCCTTTTGCAGGCGAGCCGGTAGTTTGACGGTATACTCAGGGTTGTAGAGATCTACGCGCTCACTAAAATCGAAATCACGCATCTCGATAGGTAGGCCTTCCTGGCGCAGCAGAATACGGTCCGAGATACCACCTCGCAAGGTTTTATCATGCACAAAAGAGTAACGACCGGTGCTGACTACCAGTATCGCATGATCGCCGGTTTCTAGATTATCCTGTAGAAATTCCCAAGATGTTGGTGACAGAAGATTACGCCCAACCGTTGGAATAGCCAGATCCATCACATACAGCTCAGTTAGCAGTTCATTCGGGTACTGCTTGGCAATTTCGTCAATCTCGGCAGCCCGAGTCTCTGTAAAAAGTTCTTCCACTTGGCTATTAGTAATGCTGACTTTCCTAATCAAACCCTGTTCTATTAGACTGAGCCAGTTCATATCGGTGAATAGCTCCATATCAATTTTAGCGATCAGGTCTGGGTCTTTGCCTGCACCAAAACCCAGTTTGGCACGGGCAACCTTTAATGCCGATGACAACAACGTTTGATTCAAAATACGGATAGATGCAGTCGCGCCGGAAATACCATCTAGGTAAGTGTTTTTGCCATCACTGGGTTTACGTTGGCCCTGATTATCATTGAACTTGATATTATGCATCAGGGATAAGCCTTTGTACTGTTCCACAAATTCGAACATGGGCTTTTCACCAACCCCACCCACAAACATCGGCTCGCGGTGAAATAGCACCCGTACATCGAGAAAACCACCCTCGGTATCCATCACTACGAGCAGGTTATAGGGAATACCCATAAAACCGGGGATAGAGGAGTAGTTGATCGACTCATAGATATACCCGACCAGATTCAGGCCTGTGACCTCCTGTTTGAAAAGAGGCCATAGCTCCAGTTCGGTATCTTTATCCCCTACGAAATAAGGGTCAGGAAAGAGGGGTTCTAATTTGCTCTTATCCATAACACTGACCACCTTAATGCCAGCGCTTTCAACCGAACCCGCAGCAAAAGATGGACCTGAAAATCCGTAGAGTAAAACCCATAGTAAAAAAGCAGTAATCCGGAAAAGCATCCTGTATAACCTTTTGTCTGTCGCTCTGGAAAACAAACTGTCAGAACAGCTTGAAGTACAGAATCATTTAAAAGGTTACTTAGGAAAAAGGTGTCAGAAAATTAAAAGAAAAGTGTAATGATTTTAAAATCATAAGGTTAAGCCTAGTTTAGGGGATAACGATACCCTTGCCCGTGGACCGTTTCTATCAATAAACAGCGGTTACGACCCGGGTCGATTTTCTTGCGTAAAGTCATTATATGCTGCTCAAGAGAGCGACTGCTGGGAATAAAATCCCGTCCCCAACCAACGTTGTATAGATGATCTTTACTAATCACTTCATCCGGATGGTCATGGAAGCATCTCAGCAACTTGAGGTCCCTAGAGCCGATACTTGCACTGAAACCATCGCGACTAATTTTCATACGTTTAGAGTCAACCTCCATATCCCCCAAAAGAAAAATATAACTGGTATCTTTTTTCTTCTGTAGTGGTTCTGAGGTTTTAAAGTATCTCACGTAAGCCAGCGGCAATAGCAACAATCCAGCCACTAGAACCCAAAGATGACCCAGCGAAAAAACAAGTGGTTCAATGGGTTGAAACAGTGCCTCAACCAATTGAGGCTTGGTAACATTTAACCCTTTTGCTAGCTCCTTAGAGTTAATCAGTAAACAAACTGAAGGCAGGCTATTAGAGCAAAAGAATGTTGAATCCACCTCGATATCAAACGCTTCCCACGCAGTAGGTTGAGCTGCACGACGGAGTGTTTGCAACCTACTTAGGTTATGGGTGATGGTCACATCATATATATGAGGCGCGGATTCCTGATCAGGAAAAACCAAGCGTCCCTGATTATCCCAGATACCCACCGCTTCGATTAAAGGAAGAGAGGCCTGACGCAAACGAATATCCGTTTGTGAGCCATGTATGATTCCCTGCTGAAACCATGCAACTTCCTTTATCAGGAAGTGTTCTGCCTTAGCTCGGATGTCTTCCGCGTTGCTTCCCGCTTGCACCATAGAGTGGGCAAATATAAGAGCTACGACTAGCAATACATTAAACGTGGTTTTCAGTAAGCACATGTTTACAGCAAATACCGCTCGTGTGTAGAGATCTTGGGTACCAGATTAATTCACTAGTTTTGGGAAGACAACGGTACTAAATATCGAAAAGAGGCCTCCCACCACCCTAAATGAGAGGGAGGTAGATGACCATGCTGATACTTTATGGCGATGTTACTCAGAATCACCTTCGTTATGACTCAACAGGCAAGTGACCGCCTGCAGTGCTTGTTCGGGGCTATTTTCCAGTTCCAGCTCTGCAAAGCGTCTTATGGCGATTTCATGATCAACTAAGTATTTGAAGAAAGGCTTATCTTGTTTAGGTGCTTGAGCTTCCAAACGTTGGAAGACATCTAAAAACATCTCGGTTTCCTTGAGTATAATTTTCATCACCAAACGCCAAGGGAAAATGGGGAAAATCAGCCCCAAAAAACTCCCTTTAATTGCAGCCATCTTAAGGTCGGGTATGGGTAATTGATTGTATTCAAAATAGTCAAGAACCCGGGATTTTGTTTGTATTTCCAACTGCCAAAGAGCTTTAGCTTTGCGCTTTTTTACTCCGGTCGAAACATAGTAAGCAGATCGAAAAGAGGCTTCGCCATAGGCCTCAGATTGTAGTGTGACGATTAAGTCCTTAGACAGTTTTAGGTACATAATGACATAGCTCTCCTGTGTCTATTAACAGATCACCAGCTCTAGCTGACGTAAGTTATCTGTTTAATGGGTAAGCTGTATCGTTATGTCAGAAATATAAAAGAAAAATGCAAAATTACTATAACACCAGTTAGTTATCTGATTAGGTGGCTGTAAATTACGGCTTTTCCACATTGTGGGAACTACTCGGTCAGAGCTAAGAGTGGCGGCCATAATATAAATAAAGCGCGTAACCCAAAAAAACCAGCCCCAAAAGCAGGGCACTTACTTATACCCACCACTCTAAAAGTAATCCTATGAGAGTTTTTATAGACTCTAACTAACAAAAAACAATTCATATTAGTAGAAAAGCTATACGTATCTCTTGTTTGCAAAACATGTGCTCATGTTAATCACATGTTCGATAATACCTTTCCCTACTTACCCTGTAGCCTTACCGTGCCGAATCGCGTTATAGATTAACGGCACAACAACTAACGAACTCAACACCAGCAACGCACAACACTGAAAGTAGATATAACGATAAGGGTGTGCCCAACCACCACTAAACTGATTACCCATAAACAGTGTGCTAAACAACAGAAACACAAGGAAGCTTAAGGCTACGGCAACAACACGCGAATACCTCCACTGACTGACAAGCAGCATCGCCATCAACGCAGACGGCAGCATAAAACATGTGGCTACAAGCACACCAATACCCCAGCTCACACCCCCTCGCTGGGGATGCCCTAGATCTGATGCGATCCCACTGCCTAACCAATATAAAAGATATAAGGCAACGGTAGCGAGCAGACTGATTCCTATAGCTAAGATTATTCTCATAATAGCGTTAGCACTTTTACCGAGCCCCGCACATTTAGCCGGTTGAATGTATTAAAAACAGGTAAGGGGTTTTGCTTAAACAATCGTAGATATACCGTTCTTATCGCCAAAGGGTTACCTACCTACTCATAAAAGGCTCAGCCATAAAAGACTCACTCATAAAAGTCTCGCCCATTTAATGAAGTCACTTTCTGTAACGTGCAGCCAAAGACGAGTAGGGCAATGCCCACTATATTTTTTAATTGATGCGAGTACGACAGCATAACCACAGCACAACGACAGTACGACAACAGCAGTACAACTTACCACAAAGCGTTTACTGACCAAGGTAACACCGGCGGCGTCACCTCTCCACCTTGCGCTGATTTAATCACTTTATTTTAAAAATAGTCGGAATTTCGGCTTTATATAATCACTTCTGAGGGGTTTTAAAGAAGGTCTCAACTGATTGCATAACCCAAGAAGAGAGAGCAGCAGAGGGCTTTATAGTGCCCGTGACAGGCCAAGTTTACGCCTATAACGCAAAAAACAGCCCGAAGGCTGTTTTTTAAGGTCTATCGATATTATTCACCCTGCAGGAGGGCGAGAGAAATAATCCACGTTCATATAGAATGAAATTGACCTAGAAGACCGGCTGTCGATCCAAAGCCGTCCCGCCACGGATAAATAGACCAGACCCAATTTATTACGAGCGTCCTAATTGAGGCGTTTGTTATATGTTTACTTTGAGGCACCGTAGAGATTTTTTGTCGTCTAACGGCCCGCTAAAACACAAACTACCTTCGGCTTCCTTAGGCGTTTCGTTTCCATAGTAAGGGTTTTCCATACGATCAAGCGTAAGCTTAAAGTGGTGCACTTGGTTAAACAGCGCTAACTTCGCCTCGAAATCTTGGAACCTAGCAACATACTCAACATATTGAGGAGACGAAACCGCAATCAAAATGCTGCCCACATAATTTCTGAGTTTCGACGTAGAAGGGGCGCTGCTATGACTTACGTCGATTTGTTTTGCAAACTCAGCCGGCGACAATAGGGCTAACCGCTCTAGCTCTAGGTAAGTGGGCGCTACCGCATTAATGGTCATATTCGGCTTGTAGACAAATCGGGTTAGCCATCCTGGAACCTTACCTCCACTTTCAAAGAACTCGGGATGTTTATCTAAACCTTTGAACGTGTAGTAAGACATGCCGAACTCTCGCGAGGCGATCATGGCGAAGCTCTTTTCCGATGGACTTAAAGCAGGAATCCATTTAGCGGCAGCTTCATCATGCGTCAGAATGATGCTCATAACATCGATGATTTCTGATAGCTTCATAAGAAACACCAGCTTCCCAATCAAGTTATCCTGCAATGCCATTGCTCGTCTTAGTTGGGAAAATTGAAGCGATAACGCATCAATCGCCTCCGTCGCGTTCCCCGCGTTATAAACCGATATAGCTTCAAGTACCTTTATACGTTCGGCTGCAGCCATGTATTGGTAAGGCGGGAATAACTCATGAATCGTCGGCTTCGAAAGGGTTGTGTACTCATCAAACTCAATGAACCTATTGGATCGAGCAACCAGTAAACGGTGCTCGCTTACTAGATTTTCAATATCAAATGGTAATGAAAAAAGGGACGCCAGACAGCCACGCTCCGAAGCGTTACAAAACGCATCTCCCGTTGGTAAAGGTATTTTTTTAGAATCGGGATAGTCGGTAACCGCATAAGACCCGTCGACATCTAATTTTCGATACTCCTCTAAAAGCTGACTACCGACCTTGAGCGGGCCATCCGCTTCACTGGCAAAGATCCCATAGAGATAAAGAAATGACTCACTCGTCCTCTCACTATCAAGGCGATCAATCAGCCTAATAGCGTCTTCACTTAGGTCATCATCAACCTGCGCCAACAATACAACAACAGCGAAGAGGGGAATTAGGATAGCGAGTAGTTTTTTCATAATAGAATATAATGCCATGGTTTTGCCGCGCATCGGAGCGCAAGCGTAGGAGCGTCCGACAACAGCCACTTGTTAGACCTACCGATCACGTGGTGCCACTTTCACACACCGCGCCTTCGAAAGTATTCACTTAGTCGCTGGTATCGAGCATCTTGCCCAAGCTGTATATCAGCCTGCACGATGTCGTCCAAACATTGCCCCAGTTCCCGGGGCGCCCACTGTTGATCGCCAATCACTGAATTCAACAGCAACTGTGCCCCCGTTGGGAATCGTTTACACAGGCCAGATTCGGCAAGTAGATGAACGACGTAGTGAGGGTGTTCAATGGGTTGCAGCCAGTCCTGCACTGCAGCCAAGGCCGCCGGAAACTCGCCTCGGGCAGCAATGACCAACCGGGTCAAGGACTCGGCGATTCGCGGGGTCGCCAAGTCGCGGGACTTTGGCCAGATCTGTTGCCAGAACGGCTGGACACGGTTTTTCCAGTAGTCTTCACGCTGATCGGCTGCACCTTCAAGCGTCTGGGAGAGCGCCTGCGCGGATTCCTCTAGGCCTTCTTGTGGAAGCGAACCAATCGCTGCGCGAAACTCCTCTACAGTGTATCCCTCGGTCGGACCCAATGCCACGTAGGTGAGGAAAGTTGCGAATTGCTGGCGGTGCTCGCCAAGATCGGCATAGTGGTTTGCACTATCCAGAAACTGTGACTTGAAGGCTGTCAGCAATGGCTGGTATAAACGGGGTGACCAGAGGAATCCTTCCCAAGCGGCCTTGGCTTCAACGGAGTTACTCCAGCTGAACAGCGGCAGTAGGTGCTGTTCGGTCCAAGGGCGATCCACACGAAAAAATGCAATCAGCCGCGAACTCATCAGCACCCGACTGTGCCGGAATCGATCTATCTGCACGTCGCATAGAGTGGTGAAGATGGGCTTTAATTCAGCAGGAAGCAGATCGTTGTCATTCGGGTTCTGCTTGAACCACAAGTTGATTAAAGACTGCGTGACATGCCCGACCGGGTGATTAATGGCCTCCGTAACAGGTTGGTCAATTGATGCTCCGTTGCTCGTCATTCCCGTGCCCGGATCAATCGGCAGAGCCAGCACGCGCTGGCACAAATTCAGCAGGATGCTTTCGTGGACGTTGATGGACTTGGAAACGGCTTCCATCCACCACGTCACACCATGGGCAATCTCCTGAAGAACTGCATCGGGCATGGTCTGTACCAGCGGCGCGGCGTATCGCCAAGAGCGCAGCACTATTCCTTCTTCAGCCCAAGTCTGTAGAGCTTCGCGCCATCGGGAAGCGGGCCACACGTCATCCTGTGCTAGATCGCACAATGCGGACAAACTGTGAAAGAAGCGCGAACGGCAAACCTCACGCCACGTGTCTTCGTAGAAGGGCCGCCGTTCTTGCGCCGGTTTTGTGAGCCATTGCACCAGGTCCTGCCGCTTGCGGGGTGCAATGTCGACTTCTCGGCTGTCTTCGTAATCCGGATCGCCCGTGCCACTCATCCAGCATGAGAACTCGTCACTTTCATTGTTCGCCAACTGCCATTGCGAGTAGGTAGCGGATATTTTCGCCAAGCGTGCCGCTGCAGGCGCCCCCAACACGAGGCCTGATGTGTTCAATTTGGCCAAGCGGAGCCAGACGGAGCGAGCCACCAAGCCTTGCCACCGATCCTCCTCCAAATCGTCTCGGTACATCGCGCGCGGCGGGCCTGCCAATATGGCTGTTTCCAGACGTTCCTGTGCAGCCCCTGCCAAATGCCGTCCCTGCAGAACGATCAGCCTGAACACCTCCCGCCCTGTATCTGTGGACCACAGCCACGATGCGTTTTCCGCCAGCAACCAATCCACCCACTGTTCTGTCGGAATGCAGTGGTCGTGGCTAGCGGCAAATAGCGCCAGACGTTTAAAGGCGGGATACGGCAATTCAAACCAAGCCTGAGCCATGCGCGTGGCACGCGCGCTGTCATTGCTATGAACCTCCAACCACGCGTCGCGCAGCAATTCTATCAGGCTTACCCAGTCTCGGAACCCCCTGTTCTGCCGGTGCGGCGTGATGGATGGCAGATCCCTATGCGAGCGGTCGCTACGGTTGTCGTCCTCGCCCAACTCGCACAAAAGATCCAGTGCGTCACGAAGCAGCTGCTGGAAGTCTTCAAACAGCTGCGGCAGAGCTGATTTCCATGGCTCATCGGCAAGGTCGCGCAGCGCGGAATGCACGTGATCAGTGGCCAGCACCAATTCCCAGTCCACCAACTGCTTGATTTTTGTAGACTCATCGGTACTGCTCGAGTCGTCGCTCCAGCGAAACGGCTTCTTCAAAACCACCTTGGGGGCAAGCAGCTCGCGTAACTCCAGACGCAATGTCGTAGTCAGTCCCTCCCGTTTCAGTCGATCATTCCAGCGATACAGATCGGAGTCGTGCCACGGGGATTTCACCCGACCGCTGAGCAATAGGCGCCACAAGGTATGCATCAAGGGGCCAGGGATCGCCTTGGGGGCATGCAAGCGAATTTCATCCAGCTCGGAGGTTTTGCCTTGACGCGCCAATGAAGCAAAGCGATCCAGTTCGTGCTCAATCAACCACTGCCACCGGTCATGCATTTGCCCACCGCGCTCAGCAATCCAGATGATAAGTCTCGGGTCATCCAGGTGGCGTACCAGCCAGCGGGCCAGATGGAACATCACATCATCCCACTGGATGCTGGTTAGGTCCCCGGAGGCCAGTAGCATGGATGGGGCACGGTCATAGGATGCGGGTCGGCAAATCAGACTGAAGCGCAGCTCGGCATCCACATCATCTTGTGGCGGCACGCCAAAACGTGCTAGATCGCCGTGCCCAAAACGTTCATGCGAGAAGGGCTCCAGCAGCCAGTCCAGCGAAGGGACAGGATTGAGGTCCGCAAAGCGCTTTGCCGGTAAACCTGATTTATCTGACAAGGCCCACAGCATCCGGCCAACGAAATCGTCCTGCCGCGTGCTGTCCTGTGGACGAGCAAGGGCGTGTTTGACGACAATGGCCTCTTTGCCCTGCACTCCGTCGCGGTAGGTATCTGCCCAAGCATGCAAAGTCTGGTGTAGCGCTGAGTGGTCATGGCTACCAGCAGGTACGTTGTAGAGTATAGGAGTGACACCCTTGGCTTCCCACTCGATGGTCTTACTGTGCTCTTGCCCCGGTTCGCAATCTCCCAGTGCCCAAGCCTGCGGCGTGACTTCTCCAAGCATCCGGTCGGCAGCCAGCGCATCCATCATGTAGCGAAGCACTGGATCGTTGATGCTGTAACCCACGAAGCAGACCACATAATTGCGGAACAACTCGCTTACAAAGCGTGCCGCCCAGCGCTCTGTGAGGTAGGCCAAGCCGAAATCACCGCTAGTGACAACCAGACGGTTCAGGCTCGTGTCGTCCACCTTTCCAGGTAACAGGCCGTGTAGATAAACCAGCCCGTTCCAACGGCTGTTTTTGGGGATGGGCAGCATAGGGGCTGCGTACTCTTGGAACTCTTGGTCCGTGCGTTTGGCCGCCACGTGAAAGATACGATCAAAGTTGGTGGTGACCAGCCGCAACGCTCCCTCACGGTTGCGCGCCAGATGCAACAGCGCTGCCTGTGTATTGGTTGCCTCCTTGCGGCGGAGTTTTGGCTTCAAGGCATTTGCCAAAGCACGACGGACGGCCAAACGCTGGCCCGGCAGGCGCCGTTCGAGCAGATCAAGTGTGGCATCGAACTGCCCACGCTCGAAGGCCCCTCGTTCAATGTCCGAAAGTGCCGTTCCATTCAACCGGTAAATTTGCTCTACAAGGCCCTTGAAACCCGGCAAACCGGCAGGGTAGGAAATCCCTGCTCCGCAAAAGAACACCACGCGACCATCCTCATGCGCTTGCAAAAGCTCATCCGGTATATCAGGGCCGTCCGTGATGAATTGCATACCTATACTTCCTATCCAATGCGTATGTTTATTCGAGCAAATGAGGGCTCAACGGATCTAACATTTATATATACGGGGGTCTGTGTATCGACCCGCACCGTTATCCGTTAAAAACAGGTGGTGTGATTTGAAAAGGAAGGGGAAACTAAAGAATTGAATCGTACTCTTCCGTGACAAAACAAGCATGCGTATTAATAGTTGATAGCCATTGAACCTGCTAAAAGCAGCTCAGTATATCGCCCCATGCCAGACATCCACCTGTCTGATTTATCACTATTTTTAACCTAAGCGGGCAGGCAATACAATTATCATTTTGGACAGGTAAGGCTGTAAATCCGCAGGGAAAGCGCTTATGTGGAAATAGACTGCCCGCCTAAACAGCAATGGCAGAGAAAAATCTCGCCCGAGGCTTGCTCAGATATTTACTCAGGCATTCGCTCAGGGGCTGAGCTCCTACAGCATATTTTGGGAGCTGAGCGCGTTTATATCTATCCGTTAGCGAGCGATAAAAAAAGCCCCGACATTGCTGTCAGGGCTTTTTAGGATAAGTAAGTATGTCGAATCTCATGAAAGCTAGAACCGGAGCAGCTGTAGTTTATATCCGTTGCAGTATTCATGACATCTCTAAAGTATCTCTCATGTCATAGATTTTGAAACCAAATCCCAAAATCCTATTAGCTCTGATACTATTTAAACACTTTGTGTAGAACAAAAGTACTGTACTGTGAGAGGGTAGCCGATGGAGTGGTTTGAAGATAACTGGCAATGGTCAATTACTACAATAATTGCTTTGGTAGCATTGTGGATTGCTTACAGCGAGCTTAAGTTAAATAAGTATCGACAGAAGCCCATAAAAGAGGAACAGCCCTTAGTTAGAGAATATGAAAGCACTGATAAGTTAGCTTTCAATCATCACGTCAAAGTTCTATCACTAAGAGCCTTAAATGGACTGCAAATCTTATTGGTTGGAGGCACAGGGATTATGATGATAGCTTCCTACGAAACCCATCAAAAGCTATGGTTAGGCAATATCGGTATTGCTCTTATAATCTGCAGCTATCTGATATTGAAGCGACTCCATCTGTGGGATAAATATCATAAGAACAGATACAAATAACAATTAACGACTTTCGAGCTTACTTTCTAACGCTTCCTTTTTTGTCCTCATTTTGTTCTGAACAGACTCTTTATCAATAAGCTGAACCAACGATCTAAAGTGAGCGAAGAAGATTCCTGCAGCAGATATCAAGCAGATGAGAGCAATAATTACAGCTACAGATTTGAAAGGGGCCAGGGGACCTAAGAAGTAAGTAGCTACAAGTACCACAGCTGCTGTGGCACACAAACCTAAAGAAAAACAAATTACCTTTACTGAGACCCGGATTAGCTCCTTGTAGCCATTACCGATTCGATCTAAGAATTCAATTTCGAAGTCTAAGTCAGCAATCTTCTTCTTAACTCGATACTCACTAATCTTCTGATACTTCAGAAATAACCAGCTTGCTATAAGGCTACAAACTATTGAAAAAATTGCTGTAGAGAGCGATATGTCATCCATGATTAAATCCGATATCTCATTTTTAGGCTATATAAGTAACTGAATTTACAGACTTAAAATGGACACTTCAACTGAGCATCCCACTCATAATGTGTATTTGTCTGTGCCTGAGGAATAGCGCCTACTGATGCATAAGCCCAATCATCACCAGTACGAATAGCTCCGTCTACTTCCTTAACACCAACTAAGTCTCTCCTTAAATAGACCTTCTGAAACAGTGCCTCATTTAGTGGCCAGTCAGCATCAATAGATTGAATATTTAGCTCAGATAGTAAGCTAATCAGCCCTCTTGACTCAATTCCAGTAGCATTTGAAAGCTTTGAGAGAACAACATACTGCTCCTGGAACTTGATAACAGCTTCCTGAGAAATATAAGTGCAGTTCCCAGGACCAGTAGCCATACTCTTTTCCAAGAAACCCTTATCTACTAACTGCTTGATCAGTGTCGATGAAAGCTTCAACAGCATCTTTAATTGCTCTTTAGTAAAGACACTAGAATCCTCTTTGTAAGTTTCTCTCATATACCAATCCATCAAGCTAGCTTCATCAATTAATAAGCCGCTTAAACCAACATATTTGCTATCGTAGAAGCACTTAACATCTTCATTCAAAATAGCGTCATACAGCCGCACTAAAGGATTATCTATTCGATTTGATATTTTCCGAATGGCATCAGCTAAAGAAAGTCGAGAGTCCTCAATGAATGGTACAACTTCCTTTAACGTATCGATCAGCTCATGGATATCATCCAAAGAAAAGGACCAACTCTGGTAGTGCTTTTCCGGCTCTTTTCCCTTTAAAACCTCAGCATCAATCAAACTCTTCAGCTGCTTTCTGGTTATGCCAAGTAACGATGCTGTCGTCTTAAAATCGACGTAATTCTTCTCCTGCTCAAAGTAACGAATTAGGTCTTGCCGATGAACCAGGGTTTGGACCCTTTTATCAGAGCTTCTATAGTGGGCTCGAACCATTTCCGAGGAAATTGCATGTAATATTTTGGATTGACCTATACCAAATTGCCTAGAAATTGTCTGCAAAGAGACCCAATTATGAGCCTTGATCTCTTGATCAGAAAACAGGGTATTTCTGTGATTCACAGCATACATCCAGTTATCGTTTAAATACTCTTGCAAAGAGATTCTTAAAGCATCGAAGTCATCATGGGTGCAGACCTTGTAGAAAGCTTTGTAAAAGCGGCGGAGGAGGGCGTCTCCAGCATCAGGGCTACTTTCGACAGAGTGCTGGAGCTTGTCGAGGAATTCATGAAAACAAGACTGCTCGTTACCACATAGGCTCATAGCCAAGGATTCAATATACGGTTTTGCAGAATCCATTGAATTAAGCCCACCAAAAGCCCCTCGATGGTCAAAATTGTTTAGGTCTATTGGCTGCCAGGACGCAAAAAAATGTAAGTAGCTGATTCGCACTTCCAGGCTCCAGTTTTTCATCCCAAAGCAAATAGAGTAAGGCCAAGAATGAAAGTCTGAGGCTGGTTTTTCTATCGATAGTAGATAAAAGTAACGGCGAACATCTTCGGCAAGCTCTATAGATGATGCCAAACGCAAATCTGCCCCACAGCTACAACTATGCAAGCCTGCAAGCTCTCTGAAGTTCAATCTGGAATTACAAGAATGGCACGTATCAACTAGCCATACGTTATGCCTGGGGCAAGCTACCACAGACTTTATATGCCATATATTTCTATAGTATCCGTCCTCACGAAGACAAGAAGGGCAATATCGACAGCTTGTATAATTTAGATATTTACCTGGCAATTCAGAGATTTTATTTGATAACTCATCACATTCATCAAACCCCGTCCAAGGCTGATCAATTAAGCTATGAAGTAAGTTCTTGAATGTATAAGAAAGAGCACCAAAGTTATCTTTAAAAAGCCAGTGTATAAACTTGTACTTATTCATATCAGATAGCCGAAAAAGATAACCAAGAGGAGACTCTTCTTTATACGCGACTGGATGATAAATAGGCCTTATCAGCTCAGGCATCATTCGGCTCCTTAATAAAGGGCTGACTTTCTAGATAAAAGGGCATTCCCTCTCTAATCAAAGGCCTCTTGGCAAAAGAGGAACTGAACGGATTATTGCTACCAACCCCCTTAGACCAAATTGTGTCGGTGAAAGCTACTTCTAAATGTTTTCTTGATATCGACTTGGATCTAGAAAAGTAAGCCACTTCAAAAGCACCTAACATGAGCTTTACCAAGTAGCCCATCACACCATTAGTAGCGTAGAAAAAGGAAATCAACAGATTGTCATCAACTTCGATTCTCTTAGGAAGAGCGATACTTTTATCAAGAACAAAAATTGCTCCGTAAAAGGTCTTCTTATCCTCATGAGTATCGATTGAGAAGGGAGTTAGATCAACTCGGTGACTAAAGCGTCTACGGATTTGTTCATTCTCTTGTAGTATGCGCTCACTTCTCTCCAGTCCCATAAGTACAGTGGACACCCCTGACTTATCTATTAATAATTTCAACCAATCAGATACACTTCTTTGTGCTGATTTTGTTCCTTGATCAACAAAGTGCTGTAGTTCATCGAAGATAATTAGTTTTACTTCACATTGCCGTAAGTACAGCTGTATACGATTAGTCTTATCTTGCATCGACCCTCTACTGTAATTGGGATCGCCTAGTTCAATTAGTACAGCTTCGGCAAAATTCTTTACTGTTGGATGCGAGGGTGTATCAATAGCTAAAATTGGGATATTTAGGCACCCATTAACATCTTTCCTGTCATACCTATCAACGAACCAATTCTTTAATGTAGATTTGCCTGTCCCGGACGGCCCTATGCAAATCAAATTTTCTGGAACTGAGCACTCAGAGCATGACAAGAAAGCCCTTTCTATTTTCCGTACCGCCTTTTCAAATTGAGGATGCTTAATCGTAATTCCTCTAATAGCTTTGATTTTCTCAAACACTTCAGTATTCATTTCTTTCTCCCCCAATCGACCTCAAAGAGATCTTCTTCTGCAGGTGGAGTGAGAGGATTATTAGAATCTGCTTTCGGGGGCTTATTCACTGGTGTCACAGGCGACTGAAAGCAATCCATGTCTGATTCAATCCTTTTCGAGCGAGTTCTCTCAGTTATCTTTTTACTAGACAGACCATCTCGTAAGCGTTTCGCCAAGCTAACCTTAGCCAGCCTTAAAGTATCGGTATCAAGCTCCTTTCTATGTGCAGTAATCATTGATCTAATCAGTTTTTGCTGACGAACTGTCAGCCCTTCAGCTTCCTCACTTACTGAAGGCACAACAAAAAAATGTTCTTGTTGATCATCGTAAATCCAAATTCGGCCTAAATTCTCCGGATCCAGCCTGATACGGACACTGCTCTTATGTCCAATTCGATGGGAAAGAAGCTTAAGTTCATGCGAGTTGTACTGAAGGTTACAAACCTTAATACCTGAATGGCTTAGCTTTCTGTGATATTCACGGGTAAAAGCGAGATCAAATTGATAGATATTTGCAGGGATGACAGGCTCTATAGATTCCAAACCTTCCGTCCACTTCAGCCGTGGTGATGTGTTGATGCCACTATGAAAGCTCTCCTGGTAGATATTGATAATCCATTCATATACAAGAGACTGAAAATACCGAAGAGGAATCGAAGATTTCTTCACAGGGTCATAATCGGCCCTTTCATTAATATTCGAAAAAGTAGTACCAGGTAAACGCTTAGAAGTTCTGTCGTTGATATACCCTACAACACGCTCAATTGTCCCTTTAGCACTTCCCTTTCTAGGAGGGCAGAAGAAAAGCTCTATATTTAATTCCCTGGCTAATCGTTTCAATTGATGACCATGAAACTCTGAACCATTATCACAAACCAGAACAGATGGGATGCCATATGCTTTCCACTCATTATGGACAAACTCAAACTCTTCCTGGTATTGAGGCTTAGGCAATATCGAGTGCTTTAGAGCCAGCATCACTGATAGCTCTGAAGGAGGTTCAAAGCCAATATAGACTCCGAGAATCATCCTGGAATAGTGATCTATAAGTGCTGTTAGATTGGGTTTCCCAATGGCTAAACCTGTGCGATCATCAACGATGATGTTATCTATTGGTGTATGATCTATCTCTACACGCTCTAATATCCGCGAGGTAGTCACTCCTGCACCAGATGCACGATAAAATTCATCTGCAATGCGCTTTCCTTTTTGAGCACGTAGCTTCTCATAGCCGTCATAACTTGATTGATACTGACGATAGAAAGTTGAGCGTGAGGGCATCCTGAGAGGCTCTGAACAAGCTTTGTTATATTCCTGAAGCCGTACAATATATAAATCATAGGCGTCCTGAATACTTCCAGGAACTGGCCGTAATAGAACCTCCTCAGCAACTTCATGGAATAAATCCTTTAGATATCCCGAGACAAAGGAATTTCGCTTTTTAGTATTTATTGGAACTAATGCAGCAACATCATTCCCGCTCTGCAGCCACTTTTTCCACCACCTAAAGAGAGTACTAACACTTGGAGGGGAGGTGTCACCAGTTAGCTCAGAATGCTCCTTGATGACCGGTATTATTCCAATTCTAGTTGGGACGTCACCAACTACACCAATGACTGATTTCAGGTACTCATACCGACGTGAAGCTTCCGCCTGTGATTCATCCGAGTAACAGCTGAGTGGATTGAGTACTCCATTGGAGTGATCCTGCTTTTGTAAGTCACTAAGAATTTCTAATTCGCCTGTTACTAGGCTTTCCATCAAACTTTGCTTATCAAAAGAGATAAGAGCCCCATCATTTTGGCGCTCTAAAACTACCTGCTCATCTCTAACTATCCTGAAAATCTTATATTCAACAAACCTCAAAATGAGGTGCTGTCCTGTACGAAAAGAAGCAATTTTCACTGTACCCCTCCTCAGCTAGCTTAATGAAAGATGATCTAGATAACGGGGATTCTAAATTTGTAGTTATCACGTGATTGCCAATAAAGGAATAAACTCTGTTCAGGCCTCCAAAATACTCTGCAGCCATACCAACCGTTGGCAAAGAAACGTTATTCATCCAGTGAGTTATGTGCGCTCTTTCATTTTCAGTAAGAGGGGCCAAAGCTTTTCTCAAGGTAACCAAATTAGATTCGAGTATGGGGTTAAGAAGCTCTTTTTCGGTTATAACAATGAAGTTAATTCCCTGAGCTTGGTAATAGCTAGCAGCGGTTTGTAGCTTATCTAGAACATCATCTTTAAATAGATGGTTATAAGGCTTTATCTCTACCATCCATTCATTGGAGTCACTAGACACTAGTCTGAAGTCAGGTGTGTACTTGGAAAACCTAAAGCCTGGGGGGTAAATGATAGGGTTAGGCTGCTCTTCAAAGCTTACTATTCCTGGTGAGAACTCAAACCTGTAGCAGGCCAATCTTTCATACTTGGATTCCCAATGAATCAATCTTTCCATTTTGAAAGATGGGAATCGTCCTCGATATGTTATTCCAGAGCGATTAACAGGCTCCCTTGACCGACTATTTGGCGATTCTGCGCTAAAAATTGAGCGCAAAGATCCCTTAACACCTTTACCCAAAGGCGTAGCATTATAATTTTTAAACATAACTAACCCTTTCGTTACCAAAATCGGTAACAAAAATTATTGAATTTAGTTAGGTTGCTTGACGGGCTTAAGGAGGGGATAGATACTTTTAGTCACCACAACATGGTATCTATACCATCTGAAAGCGGGTCAAGCAGTGCTTTTCCCGTTTTTCTTTATCTAGGCGCTATTTTTCATCCTCTCTTCTCCAAGAACTTTATTCATTGAAACAATACTTCGTAACTCTTTGAAATCATCGATGGAAAGCAGCTTTAACGACTTTCGTAAGTCATAGATAAAAGCGTATCCCTCCATTGGGAGGTCTTCAGGCACATGCATCACTTTGATGGACTCATCCGCATATCTACGCAATAAGCCAGCTTCATCTTCTTGAAGCTCAAGTGCTAAGGTAATCAAGTTGATCAAACGGCCAGGAGGTGGGCTCTTTTTTCCACTTTCGATCAAACTTATATAGCAAGGATGAACCCCTACAGCATTAGCCAAATCTTTCTGTTTGACTCTTCGGTGAAGCCTTAAGGTTGCAAGATACCGTCCAAAAGGTGACATACCAAACCGCTCAAAAGTTACTCAGATAAGTAACAAAATAAGCCCAAAACCTGAACAAATCAAAGTTTTTATCTTATTTTTCAAAAAGTTACGATATATCTTAACTTTTATTCAGGTGTAATCTTTTTTTTTTGTAGATTCAGATAAGACTCAAGTTTTAATTATTCGCGGCTACAAACAATAAATCTGACTATTTCTATTCAGATAAACTTAGTAAATCAGATTTATATAGTGTGCAATTAGCCATCAAATATAGGATTATTTAGTCTACAAACAACCTACACAGTGAAGTGATATGGGAAAACCTTTCTCTAGTGAGTTGCAGAAGCTAAATGCGACTTATCAATGGACTGCAGAACAAGCGCTTGAAGATATTGTAAATGTAATTAGAACAAGCCATCATCTTCCGCTACTGTCGGTAGGCTCAGGCGGTTCCTTCTCTGCTGCTGAATTCCAAGCAACACTACATAGACACTTCTTTGGATCAATAGCAGTCCCTGTGACACCAATGGAGCTTGCATCAGCTATACCTCAGAACGGAAATACCGCTGTGTGGTTTATGTCAGCAAGCGGTAACAACATCGATATTAAAAGGGCTTACCAACATGCTTCTCTCCTAGAACCAAGAACAATTTGCGCTGTTGTGGGAAGAAAAGGAAGTAGGCTCGCTGAGTTACATAAGCGATATCAATATACAAATTTGATCGAATACGATCTGCCGGCTGGTAAAGACGGTTTCTTAGCAACTAATTCATTACTTTCTTTTACAACTATTCTATACAGAGCGTACTGCTCTGCGACAGATAGAACAGCAAAACTTCCTAAAGATATCAATTCGTTATTAAGCTTCTGCATTGAAGGCTTCGAAGATCTAAATACGTTGAAAGCTAAGAATAAAGAGCTATGTAGTGTAGATAGGCTTCATATCATTTACAGCCCAAAGCTTAAGTCTGCAGCAATAGATATTGAATCAAAGCTTGTAGAAGCAGGTTTAGGTTCAGTGCATCTAGCGGACTTAAGAAACTTCGCACATGGCCGACATCACTGGTTTTCAAAGAATGAAAATACAAGTGGCATCCTTTGCTTAACCACAGATGCTGATGCAGATCTCTGTCGAAAAACACTAGATTTGCTTCCTGAAGCCATACCTAAAGGTATGATTGAATTTAAGGACAGGGGCCTACTTGAGCTTATCGCTGGAATAATTTTTTCATTCTACTTTACTAGCTGGAAAGGCCATATAAGAGGTATCGATCCAGGTAAACCTGGCGTGCCTCAATACGGATCAAAGATATATAGGCTTTCAACTCGTTCTGGATTTATTTCATCACAATCTAAAGAAAAAGCAGCTGTTCGACGAAAAACATCCCAAATTCATCAATTTAACGATGCTGAATGGTTAAAAGCTTACAAACAGTTCAATAAGAATTTAACTAATCAAGATATCGGAGCGATCGTATTTGATTACGATGGAACACTGGTTGATAGTCGTTATCGAAGATACCCACCTAGTGCAGAACTATGTAGTGAATTAGTAAGGCTACTAGATCTTGGTATCAAAATTGGCTTTGCAACAGGTAGAGGAAAGTCCATCAGAGAAGCACTTCAGGACAGTAGTATAATACCTGAAAAGTACTGGTCTGATATTTTAGTTGGATATTACAATGGTTCGGATTTGAGCACGTTAGATGATAATAACGCACCTAATCGTGATACTAAGACTTGTCCAAGTCTACTTCCCATTGAAGACTTGTTGAGTCAAAACCAATTAGTTCAATCGATAGACCCCAATATAACACCTCGAAGCAAACAAATTACTGTTGAGCCAAACCTTCCCGTTTCAGAGTCATTTTTATGGGAGTCAGTTCAAGATCAATTAAGCAGCTATCCCGATATAGATATAAATATCACTCGATCAAGTCATTCAATTGATATTCTTTCCAAAGATGCCACTAAGCAAGATGTAGTTAACAAACTGGCAATGTCTTTAGATGAGAACAAGGTTGTACTAACGATTGGAGATAGGGGAAAATGGCCAGGAAACGACAGTCAACTTCTAAGTAGTACCTTCTCTTTAAGTGTTGATGAGGTTTCAAGCGCTATCGACAAATGCTGGAATCTCTGTCCAGCGGGGACTAGAGGACCTCAAGGGACACTTAGTTATCTAAAAAGAATTAAGAGCGAAAAAGGCAAAATAAAATTCAAGTAGGGAAGATTACTAATGAACAGGGAACTTTGCTTACGCTTATTAAGCAATATAATGAGCTGGGATGAAGAAATTGCAACTGAAGAGTTCAAATGGCTTTCTTTCATGGCGTCATATAAGTATGACGGTTATAGAGACTACCATGCTGGTGCTCGATTTATCGAAAGCCTTGCGACATGGTTACAGCAGTTTTCTCCTGAAGATAGAGCGAACGCTTATAACTTCATCAAACACAATTTAATTTACTTTAGCCCTGCTGAAATTTATAGATTGGTTGAGAAGTTTTTCCCTGAATTTGTACAAAAAGACATCATCTCTAGTGTAGCTAAAGCTAATGGAACCCCTTCACATAAAATTTGGTCATCAAGTAAGAACATAAAAGACTACCAAATTGAGTGTAGAAAAACACTTTTCATGGGCCTAAGCGATGGTGCAAGGATCGACACTCTTAGGAGAATGAATGCAGGTACAATTTCTAATGAGCAAGTAGTGATAGCAACACAGATTAACGATGAAAAATGGACAAGCCTGTTAGAAGACCTGAGAGAAGACCTAGCCAACCATTTTGGGCTTGAATCGAGCGAGGAAAAATTCTCTCGTGTGTACTTGATTGACGATTTCACTGCCTCAGGAACCAGCATATTACCTGATATTGATGTTGTTAAAAGATTGAAAGGAAAGCTCTTTAAATTCCTTAACTCAATAAATAGTGAAGAATGTGTATTTGCAAAAAATTTTGAAATATATGTTCACCACTATATCGCGACAGAACACGCCAAGAATAACATAGATGCATCTTACTCAAAGGCTAAAGATCAACTCCTAGAAATATCTGGTACTGATGACATTAGATTCACATATGGCCTAGTGCTTCCTGAAGAAATAAGCATAAAAAGTGGTTCTGACCACCCATTCTCCACTTTATGTGAAAAGTACTATGACGAAGCAATTGAAGGAGATGGGAAGCATGGCGGTCAAAGCGGTACAACTTGTAAAAGGTTCGGATATGGACAGTGCGGTCTTCCTGTAGTGATTGAACATAACACTCCTAACAACTCTCTACCACTACTTTGGGCTGAAACAGAAAGCCAAAGCGGCCACAGTATGAGGCCTCTTTTCAGGAGAAGGGAAAGACACAGCGATATGAGTAGTAATGATACAACCAATATTAATAAGGCTTAGTAAATGAGTAATCCATTTGAGAAAAGGGCAACAGAATACCTGAAGGATTCTTCAGCTTTTCTATCTATCGTTACTCCAGAACCTTTAGATACATTCTTTTCTAATCCAGCAAAAGATGACTCTCTTTTTGATAGGCTAAGCGTTGTTATTGGGACTCCAGGTAGTGGTAAGACTACAATTGCAACTCTAATGCAATACAACACAGTATATACCCTCATAAATAGCCCAAACCATACAGAATACGGCGTTCTGCTGGATGCTTTAAAAAAGTGCAAGATCGTTGGAGCTGAGAATAATATTGATGTAATTGGCTGTAGGATACCCATGGAGTCAGAATACAGGGATTTCTGGGAGTTACCCTATTCTGAAGAAATAAAGCACGGTCTTCTAAAGTCATTCTTACAATCAAGGGCAATTATTCAGTGGCTTAACTACTTACAACAGGATGAATCTCTCGACTTTAAAAAAATAAAATTCTTGTACAGAGATCAAGCTACCGTTGCATCTGAAACTTTAGGTGGCAGCCTTGCTGAAGAAATTTTAGAGAGAGCCAAAAAGGTTGAAAGAGTTATATATCAAGTTAGTGCATCACTAATCCCGCCAAAGATTGATGACATTCCAAAGTTAGCTTTAGAACCATATCAGTTATTTGATTCAATTCTTAATATCGAAGTTAGTAACAGAGACGGCAAAAAGTCAAAATTACGCCCTCTAGTTATACTGGACGATGTACATACCTTACATCCTGACCAAATATTTAGCCTCCGTGATTGGCTAGCACGAAGAGAAATGAAGATATCACGTTGGATGATGATGCGTTTGGATGCTCAAACTCCTGAATCGATTCTTCACAGCGAACTGACTTCTCATTCAAGCATTGGAATGGATACAACTATTCAGGAAAGTAGGGAAATATCGCAAATTTGGCTTCAAAGTGGTGAAGATAGATTATCGAAAAGAAATAACTTTCGAGTTATGGCTAAAAACATGGCGGATAAATACCTCCGCTTGATGCCGATATTTCAAAGGAATGGTTTATCATCAATTCAAGATATTTTAAATTCAAAGCCATCTGAGTTAACTAAATCAAATCTAGAAAAGCTGAAATCTTCTGTTTCTAGATTACAAGATAAGAACAATATAAGCCCTACAGTTATTGATGATTTTAACAGTCAAATAGAAACCTACTTTAATGGCGGCTCTAATGTAAAAGGTGGCGAAGATGTAAAACTTGCAACGTTAAAGATATTATTGAATAGGTATATCAAAAGAGTTCCCCAAGCCAGTCTATTTGAAGATCAACTAACAGCAGAACCGTCTAAGCCGATTAAGTTGAATTCAGGCATTGTAGATGGTGCAAAGATACATCTTCTTCATGAGTTCAAAAGACCGTATTATTTCGGGATTGATGATCTTTGCGATGGTAGCTCTGAAAATGCCGAGCAATTCTTATTACTTGCTAGCCAATTAGTTAGTGCATCTGAAACTAAGATTATTCGTGGAGATAGAGCCGAGTTAAGGGCTGATTTTCAGCACAAGCTATTGAGAAAAAAAGCTGAAGAAATCATATCCAAGTGGGCTTTTCCCAAGCACTCAGAAGTAATTCGAATATGTAATTTAATCTCCGATCAGTGTATCAAAAAGTCCTTAGAGCCAAACGCATCTTTAGAGGGTGGCCCAAATGCGATCGGCATCCCAGATGAAGATTTTAAAAAAATATTGAACAAAAAGCATGATCTCGCCCAAGCCTTGAAATATGGTGTTGCATACAACGCGCTAACCATAAAGCGTAAGCATTCAACTAAAAATAGATTTTGGACTCTTATCGAATTATCAGGCGTATATAAAATAAAAAGTGGCCTTACATTTAAACGAGGCGGCTTTCTTGAAAGAGATCTTGAGCACCTAATGAGCATTTATAAGGACTAGTTGATGAAGAACGGCCGATGGAGTGAAAGGTGCGTATCCCACTACGATGAAAGTGTATTAAGCTTTTTTCAAGAGCACTTCTCTTGTGACAATAAAAAATGCTTAGTGATTGGTGGTGCTGGTTTTGATCCTAGAAGTACTGAAATCATATCTGAGCTTTCAAGCACGCTAAAAGGCAGGCTTTCAGCCTTCATGATAAAAGAGGAAAGACCACAACCAGATGACGAGTTGATCATTCGGGCAGATGAAAACCTCAATTCATTGAAGAATCTATGTTCCAATTTAGATGTAGAAAAAGTCGAAATATTCTCTGACGACGGGGCTGTTGTTGCAGGTCACAATATAATAAAAGCTATTCGATCTATTGATTTAGATGGATATACAGATATCGTTGTTGATATGAGTGCCATGTCAATGGGAATAAGCTTTCCTATTATTTTATATCTATCAAAAATGGTTAATGAGCATGGCTGCACAGCAAATATTCATATAGCTATCATTTCCAACCCTGATCTTGACTCTTCAATAAAATCAGAACCAAATGATCAACCTAGTGATGTTCGTGGTTGTGATCGAGAAGCTTTATTTGGTAGCAGCCAAACAGCCACTCTGTGGTTACCACTACTAACGAAAGGGAAAGAACAACTCCTTAAGATTATACATAGTAATTTAAAACCTCATGATACGTGTCCGATCTTACCTTTCCCTGCAGACGATCCGAAAAAAGGGGACCTAATAGCCTATAGCTACTTCTCTGAGATTCATACAGCTTGGGGGGGGGCGCTGGAGAATGAATGGGGACTTGAACCACAAAATTTCCTTTATTCGGATGAAAGAAATCCCCTTGATATCTATAGAACTATATTGAGAATATCCCAAGATCGTCAGCCTGTGTTTGAAGCTCTAGGCGGTTCTACTATTGTTCTCTCTCCTTTAGGCAGCAAAATACCAGCAATTGGTGCTCTAATGGCAGCTTTAGACAAAAAGTTTCCAATAGTTTATGTAGAGGCCTTGTCTTATAATGTTGACTGGGAAAAATTAGACTCTCCTGGCAATTTACAGACCAAACCAAAACTAACGCATATTTGGCTATACGGCGATGCTTACGCATAGCTTGAGCTCTAGCATGAATCTAGTCGAGCAATCACTAATGAGTAGTAGTCTTACAATACATGGCACAGGGCTTGTAGCGCTAGACATTGTCACTGAATCGTCACCCGAAGGTACAACTTATCAATGGGCAGGCGGAACCTGTGGCAATGTGCTAACCATACTTTCTTATTTAGGATGGAACTCATTCCCAATATCGAGAATGGATGATAGTCCTCATTCAAATAAAGCAATTCAAGATATGAAGTCATGGGGGGTAAATGATCTATATTTATCACTTCAGCCCACTGCTTCTATACCGGTAATTTTCGAGGAAATAATACCTGGTAAGGGTTCACAGCCTGCTCGACATAAGTTTCATTGGCGAAATTGCCCTAACTGTAACGAGTGGTTACCTAGCTATAAGGCGATAACTCTTAAAGCATCTAAGTTTCTTAAAGAGGATGATACAAGTTGTGATGTCTTCTTTTTCGATCGCGTATCTCCTGCGGCAATAGATCTTGCAGAATTTTATAAGAATAAAGGTAGTATTATCTTTTTCGAACCTTCCGCTAAAGGAGCTGCTAATCACCTTCAGAGAGCATTAGAGTTAGCTGATATCGTTAAGTATTCTAATCAACGCTTTGACTGCGAAACCCTACAATCTGATAAGCGTCCATTCCTTGAGATTCAAACACTTGGCAGCGAAGGTTTGCAGTATCGAGTGAATAGCCAAGGTGAGTGGTGTTCTATACCTTCTTTTGAAGTGAAGAAAGTTCTAGATTCCTGTGGTTGCGGTGACTGGACAACAGCTGGGATTATCTCCAAATTATGTACAGGAACGAGAGAGGATTTATATTCAAATAATCTCGATTCTATAAAGGATGCTCTCTCATATGGACAAGCTTTAGGATCATGGAATTGCGGTTTTGAAGGAGCTAGAAGTGGTATGTATTCCATGACTAAAGAAACATTCGAAAACGAAATCTGTTCGATTTTAGAAACAAAGTCCTATGAAGGCTCATCTCATAAACCAAACATAGAAAGTTCTGATACTTTGAATAAGTGTCCACTTTGTCCAAACTGAACTTACTTCACTAAAAAAGCAGCCATATGGCTGCTTTTTTTTGCATGTTTCATCTTTAGTGAAACACTGTCTCACAAAAATAGGACAGTGTTTCACTATTCATGAGATTCGACAAAGTACTTGTCGGTTCTCATATGTAATGAAATGAAAAACCTACATAATACAAGCTATTTCACTATATATGAGAATAGGGCACGAGCCCAAATTCTCATATATAGTGAAATGGATAGGAACCATTCTCATATGTAATGAAACCAATCAGAATATACCTAGCAGCTTAAACGACAGCACTAGCTACTTTCTGAGTAGCTTGATGGTAACCCATCTACTGCAACTTTCTCTGCGTACTCTTCAATTTTATTAAGCCCATCAAGATAACCCTTAAGCATCAAATTAATGCGAGAGAGTTCAGAGCGCAAACAGTGTTTCAGCCAGCTCCTGCCAAATAGAGCCAATCTTATTTAAACGCTATTTCTCATCAACATTCCCTCCTCGAACAGCTTTAACCCTACCATTTGTAGTCGTGCGTCTTTCTTTAGCTAAACGCTAATCAAGAGCAGCAATTGCACCAGCAAGAAAGACTTAATCACTTCTATTTTATGCTCCATTTAATGCCACATGTCCTCCAGAAACTTTTTCATAGGTTTACTTGAGCAATCTTTAAGAGCTATATCGTAGTCTTTAGCAACTCGTAGATATTCGTTTATTGCTTGGTCAGACTTAGATGGATAGTTATCAAATACATCTTGGGCTTTGATAAACTCTTCGAGAGCATCTGAATCTTTAAGCGAAGCAGCTGCTGCCGCTACTGTCTCATAATACTCAGCTAGGGTGGCTGCGCACGCTCGGTAGCCATAGCAAGAACCTTCACTTTCTCCCTCTCAATATACTGACTAACTAACCAATAGACGTAGTGATAGGGGGAACAGATCAAGAAAGCTGAGCCTCAGAGTTATTGCTATGCCCCAAACTAGAACACAGATGGGCTTTTAGTGATATAATTCCGATATCGGAACTAAATGAAATGCGAGCCTAAAGTTATGAGTAATTCACAGGCAATCAATATAGACAACATTATTTCAGCCGAAGAATTTGATGACCTAAAAGTATCTGAGCTTCGGGTTCTACTTGTTCTTTCCATGTTCAAGCCTGGGAAGTGGATGCCTTTGCATGAATTACGTGGTGATACTGAGAAGACTAGTAGCTTTAGCCGGTCTGTAACGAAGCTTGTATCTAAAAACTGGATCGCAACAAGTAAAGATCCTCATGATGCCAGAAACAAGCTAGTTAGGTTAACGGTGAAAGGCCGGAATAAACTGAAGAAACAGCTGAAACCTGAAACAAGGGTTTATCAGGGTAGCTACCAGCCTACCGATATTCCGTATACAACAAAGCGCCGCTATCTCACGGGACTTGCCGCATTAAATCTGCCGTCCAACGAAGGAACGGGAGATTGGCACTTCATTGAAACGTTTAAAGGTTCGCATGGAAGAAACCCTGGGCCGTTTTTTGTGGCGGGTGACAACTATGCAGATACATACTCAGTCTTTGGGTCTGAAGGAATTGAGGATCAAACAAAAAGCCTTGAAGAAGCAGGTGTCATTTCAAATACAAAACTCTTTGCGGCCAACCATTATCGAGCAATGGCTGACATGATTTTTCAGCGGCTTCATGATGGGAACGGTATCGATTCATATGTTGTCGATGACTGGTTTCCAGAGAAAAAAAATAAAAGAAAACTTGCCTCTATGTTGGATAAGCTAGAACCGGTTCTAAGGACAGACCAAATGAGAGATTTAAGGGCATGGAGAAGCAAAAATGACCTTACCGCAGCTTGAGGTGATCGATGAATTTTCACCTCTGCAGAAACAGCATGTGGAAGTCATGGCTCGTATTGCACAAAAGTTTTCTGATTCCCCTATGATATTGAAAGGGGGAACGGCACTGATGCTATGTCATGGATTGGATCGATACAGTGAAGACTTGGACTTTGATTCAACAGTTCAAATCAAACCAGAAAGTCGTATGAGGGATGCATTTAAAGGTGTTCCCATTAACCTCGATGCGATCAAACAAACAAAAGATACTCAAACGACAAAACGATGGATGCTTGAATATACCGGACCTGAAGGTAAGGGACGAGTAAAGTTCGAAGTGTCATACCGAGCATTACAGATAGATGAACAAGCTTATACGACCATCAATGATATTAAGGTTTATCACGCTCAAGAGCTCATTTCTCAGAAGCTGAATGCTGCGCAAAATCGATCAAAGATAAGGGATTTATTTGATCTTGGGTATTTAGCACGTGAGTTCACTGAGCTTTTTACACCAGATCAAGTTAGCACGTTGAATGATATGGTAATTAATCCTGATAGTTTGCAGTCTAGGTACGCAGCCGACCACATTGAAGACTCAATTCTCAAAGATATAGATCTGGAAGACTTGGTACTTGAGCTTGGTCAGAGTGCAGAGGAATTGAATAGTATAACTACAACTAATTGATCTTAATTTAAAGCTTACTTTTTCTTGGCCCTGAGAGCATTATTGGTAGCTTATGGATGGGGTCAATGGTGAAATGCTCACATGCTGTTTATCTCCTTAACCGGTTGTTTAATCACGATAGCCTGGCTGCCATTCCAGTATGCAAACCAATCTGACTTCTGACCAATTATTATTAAAATAGCCTTTTGACCTTTTAGGTTTCTCCTCCATTCACTTATATCAGAGGTAGAAAGAGTTGGGTGGGGGTCAGGGTGTATTGTATGCCACTCACCTAGATATGTTTGAAGCTGATTGGAATATTTACCTTTGCCAGGTGTTCAATTGACCAGCAGACCGTTTAGTTGTTACTTGTTTGAGTACTCATTTGTGGCCAGCTCTATGAGCAGATAGGCACTTTGAGGTAGTTTTAGCAAAACTAGTTAGAACAAAATTTTAACTTAAAAAGGTCTGAACTGTTTATAACAAACCTCAACCAATCAGCAATTCCTACCTAGAAAACAAAATTCCAGTCATCCATGGAGGCGACTATCGAGCGTACCTCCGGAACGTCGATAAGTTCATACCTGTAATAGATTTTCTGAACAAACTGTTCTGGTTTTTCCCAATCATCATCTACAGGATAGATTCCCTTTTCACTGAACAACTCCATCAAAACAGCGGATGAGACTTCACATACTCTAGACAACTTTGATAGTAGTACGTAGCGGTTCTTGAAAGTATCCACTTCCTTATGAGTAATAGATAACTCCTCATCCCTTTTACTAAACCTAATGCGTTGGATTAATCCCTTTTCAACAAGCTGGGGGACAAGCATTGAAGATACTTGAAAGTATCTTCGCAAAGAGTTAATGCTGAAATAGTTAAGATTTTTCTTCTTCTGCTTTAGTAAATACCAATCCTTCAAATCTTCTATATCAATGCAGACTCCCCTAAACCCGACATACTTAGGATCAACAAAGGCTTTAAGCTCACGTGTTTTGATTGCTGTAACAATAGTAATAAAGGGATTCTTTATAGTATTTCCTACTTTCCGAATAGCCTCAGGAAGATAAATATATTGGACCTCTATAGGTGGCAAGGTAGTAAAAACAGAATTCTTCAGTGCATATATATCCTCTAGGTGTATAACCCATTCCTTTTTAACTGTCTCATCAGGAGAAATCCCTTCAATGAAACCACTTTCGATAAGAGCATAAAATTGACTTTTAGTTATACCGAGAAGCGATATAGCTACTTTTGCATTTACAAACGTTTTCTCTTGATTGATAAATTCAACAACATCATCTCGGTGTATAACTGTATTTTCCCTTGATTTTACACGTCTAATTCGAGATCTAATCGAGCCGCTAGTAATTCCTTCTCGAAGCATAGCTTTTGAAATATTGTATTCTGAAGAAGCAGGCTGTAGCGCTATCCACTTATGATTTTCGATCGCCTCTTTACTGAATAGTGTGTTCTTCTTATTTATCGCATAGGTCCAGTGATCCTTGAGATAATTCTGAATGGAAGTAATGATCAATTCTTGACTTGGATGTGTACATATAGAAAAAATTCGTTGGTAAAACCTTTTGAAATAAATATCTCCGCGGCTTTGATCACTAAAAACCTCTGAATGAAGACAGCTTAGATACCGTTGAAAATCCTCCTCTGTAGCAAACCAAGCATCAGCACAAGCTGTCGAGTAATATTTAGCTTCAGGGAAGGTATTTAACCCTGTAAAGTAGCCAGTTTTTAAATTCTTCATATTTTCAGAAGGCTGCCAACGAATAAAATTTATTATCAGTTTAAGCCTATACTCTCGATCAAAAAGAGGCCCGTTGAAGGCATGACTAAACCCAAAATCGGGCTCTGCAATACACGATTTACCATCCAGGAAGTTCTGCATTCTCAACACTGTTGTTGGGACATAATTTGTATCCTCAACATCTATCAAAGACTCGCCACAGCAACATGAGGTTATAGAGGACATAGATTTGAAGTTAAGCTTTGAACCACATGATCGACACTCATCAATGAGCCACATCCTATGCTTAACACAAACAACTGTAGTACTTAGCTGCCAGCTAGCACGATGATAAGGCCTCTCTTTCAAACACTCTTTGCAGTAACGAAACGATTCAAAACGAAATAGTTTCTGATCTACGTTGTATATCGCAGATATCAGTTCTTTGAATGTATAAAAGCCAGTCCATTTCGCATCAATCAAAGCTTCAAGTAACTTTTGAGGGGAAAAACTAAAAGGCTCGCCATCAGCACTAAATAGCCATTGAACTCGTTTATAACCATTAGCCTCAACAACCCGAATTAAATACCCAATAGGAGACTCATCTTCAAAAGCTTTCGGATAGACTAATGGAATAATTAAGGTCGCCATTATACTTCCTCCGGACTCATCAAACGATGGAAGGGCATACCTGGCTTGATAAGCCTCTTAAAAACAAAATCTTCATTAAATGGATTATTAGTTCCAATCCCAGCAGACCATATTGATTCCGTAAACGCAGCCTCGAAATCCTCCTCACTTATGTGACTTCTGCCGAAACTAGATGCACTTCGAAATGCAGCCATAAGCAGTGTCTGCATGTAACCAATAACCCCATTCGTTGCATAATGTATTCTCCTTACCAAATTATCAGACAGGTTTGTTTCCTCTTGCATGTCCACAACCTTCAACATGGCACGTAGTACACGAACAAAATCCCAATAACTATTCATCTTAGCTAGAGAAAAGGGCTCTAAATTAATTCTACGACTAAAACGCCTTCTGAGCTGCTCATTCAAACGAAGAATGTGCTCACTTCTTTGTAATCCCATAAGCACGACTGATGCGTTTGATCGGTCAATAATGGTTTTCAACCAGTCCGCAGCCTGACTAGGTGTAGACCTGCTTCCCTGATCAACAAAATGTTGTAGTTCATCAAAAATAATAAGTTGTACTTTACAGGTCTTTACTAATGTCAAAATCCTGTTTGTTTTTTCTATAGCAGTACCTCTGTTAAAAAGAGGGTCTCCTAATTCAAGCAATACGGCTTCTGATACATTCTTCACGGTAGGTAAAGAGGGTATATCGACCACAAGAACTGGTACAATTTTTCGGTCCCTAGTCTGATAAGGAAGATGCTGATTGAGAAATTTCTCTTTCAATGTTGTTTTTCCTGTACCGGACATACCTAGACACAAAAAATTTACCGGCAACCCTGCATTTTTTAGTTCATAACATTCATTTATTTGTTTGTACGCGCATTCAAATTGAGGGTGATGAACTATCAGCCCATTTAGCTTAGATAATGATGCAATCTGGTTCTTATTCATATTTTATCTCCACATCAAAATCCTCTAAACCAGGAGGAACCAACAATTCAGAGCGATCCAAATCCTTAGGGTTATCTAAAATTACTTCTATAGGGTTTTGCTTAAGTTGTGCTGCTTGAGTTTTAGCTCGAATACTCTTGCTGTTAGAAAGCTCATTTACATGATCAGTAAATTCTTTTTTTGCCTGAAGAAGACTAGGAGTAATGGCAGCCACTTTTTTTTCATTGCGAACAGATAGTACAGATCTATGCTGTCTCAATGAGATGCCTTCAGCATATTCAGGTTTAGTACAAGGTACGCTGAAATAACGTTGATTTGCTTTATCTAAAACCCATATTTTACCTACGTTTTCAGGGTCAATTCGCACATGTACAGTTGCGTTAGCTTTAAGTTGTTGTCGAAACAACCTTAGTTCATCAGAGCTATAATTAAGTTTAAATAGACGAATGCCTTCATGAGATAACTTCCTGACATATTCTTTTGTCAGAATAAGATCAAGCCGCTCTCGGCTCTGTGGCAGAATCAATTCGATATCTTTTAGTCCGTTCTTCCAAACATTAGCCGGTGTATCATCCAGCCCTGCATGCGGACTATGAATGTAAATGTCTATTACCCACTTATGAATCAGTTCACGAAGCTTATCTAAAGTGACAGACGCAAGCTTTGTTGATTCGTACTCCCCGCGTTCAGATATACTTCCATAAGAAGTCCCTTTTAATTTATGGCATACAGCTCTATTCAAAGTACCCAGAAAACGTTCAACTGACCCTTTATAATGTGGTTGTTTTGACGGGCAAAAGAAAAGCTCTGTATTAAGCTCATTACACATCCGTCTTAACTGATGATCATGAAATTCTGAACCATTATCACAGGCAAGAGTTGTAAAGCACCCATAAGCAGGCCAGCTATTCCTTATTGAAGGGAACTCTTTACTAACATAATCCTTAGATAAAATTGCATGTCGAATAGCACGCATTACTGATACTGAAGAGGGGGGTTCAAAGCCTATATAAAATCCTAAAGGCATCTTAGAAAAGTGATCTAAAATTAAAGTGAAATTTGGGCGACCAATTACTTTCTTGGTATTTTCATCAACTACGAAAATATTTAACGGTGTATGATCAATTTCCACTCGCTCAAGTATGCGAGAAGTCACATATCCCGCTCCATGCATCCTATAGAACTTATTAGCCACTGTTTTCCCTTTTTGAGCAGCCATTAACTCAAATGGATCTAACAACTTATCTAATAAACGATAAAAAGTCGCTTTAGACGGCTTTTGATATCTAACCCCCTTAATAGCGGATTCATTAATATTCGCCAAAATGTAATCGTATACATCACTTTTTGTATGCGGCGTAGCCTTTAAAAGCAGAGACTCAGAAGCATCAAGAATCATTGGCCCAAGCTCCAGAACATAAAAAGAACGACGACCTAGTTTTTGCTTAGGAGCTAGCGAAGAAATATCTTTACCTGATTCAAACCAGGCCCTCCACCAACGATAAATAGTGATAGGACTAGGAGGTGAACAGTCACCCAAGGTTGCAGAAATGTCGTCTATCCATACCTCTACTGCCTTTAGGCTTGGTCTTTCACCTCCTCTAGCAATAATTTGTTGTATATATTCAAACTTTGAAAAGGCTATCTCTTGGTCCTTTTCAGAAAGGCAAGAAACATCCTTTGGCAGACCCTCATCAATCCCTAGGTTACCGATAAAAGACAAAGTGCCATTGGAAAGAGCTTCAGATAGTTCAGCCTCCGTATACAGGACAATTGCTAAGTCTGGCTTCCTCTCCAAAACAGCATCTTTATTTTCAAGTGTTCTAATAATTTCATAAGTCGACGAGTTCAAAGTCAGGTGCTGACCTGTACGAAAAGATGCAAGTTTCATGGTTAGTATCTCCTACAAAGATAATTAACGAATCAGGCTCTATAGGCCTATTCATATCTGTTCCACATACATTATTTGCAAGCAGGGCGTATACTGTGCCAAGACGACCAAGTATTTGCGCTAGTCCAGAAATGGAAGGTAATAAGGTTTTTTCACAGAACTTCTTTGCTTTTTCAATTTCCGCCTCACCAAATGGAAGCTTTTGGTACTGGCGAAGGAAGTGAATATTGCGATCTAATTCCTTATTTGGTAGCTCTTGGTCCGTTATAACTCCAAATTTTCGTCCGACTTTCTCAAACTCTAAAGATGCTAAAATTAACTTGTCTCTAATATCCCTTTTCTGCAAATGATCGAAAGGTTTTATTTCTATGATTAAAACGCTCCCGTCAGTAAAGTGAAGCTTGAAATCGGGTGTATACCTCCTATATTTACCCTCAATGAACAGCCAAATAGACTCTGGTTGTTCATAGTACTGTTTTATAGAAGGCGAAAATTCAAAACGATGACAAGCTCGCCTTTCTAATTGAGACTCCCAATCAATCATCCTTTCCATTTTTACTGAAGGAAAATGCCCTCGGATCGTTCTTCTAGAACGAGTAACAGGTTCTCTTGAACGACTGTGTTTGAGCTCTGGACCCAAATTAAAGGCAAAATCATCCCCGCACCGTACCTTCTGAGGCACAGCAAAATTTTTCTTAGACATATAAAACCCTTACCTAATCAGGTAATAAAAATCACGATATAAAGTAGGGCGCTTGACTGAATTCGAAAGGAAATAGATACTGTATTTGCGAGTTACAGGTATTTATACCGAATCGAACGGGCCAAGCGCATGCTTAGGCTCGTTTTTGTTTACATAATATCCTCCATTACTAATTCTGAAGTTTGGCTCTTCTTTTCTGTAACATCATTTATTTTCAAAATAGATTGAATTGCTGCTGCTTGGCCAGCTGAAAGTTCACTAATACATTTATGAAACTGGTTAGCTAAAAGGTAGACTTCCAAGGAAATGTCATCAGGTAAATGGAATACCCTTGCAGATTGCTCAGCATAAAACTTCAGTTGGCGTTTCTCATCTCGATTAAAGTTTAATACTAAAGAAATTTTTTCGCGGATATGAATAGCAGGAGGCGGCTTCTTGCCCGTTTCCATCAAACTTATATAGCTAGGATTAATGCCCAGCAAGTTTGCTAATTGCTTCTGTTTCAGATGCCTACTTTTACGCTTCAGCTCTAGGTAACGACCAAAAGGAGTCATACCCTATCTCTCATGCTAATTAAGTCAACCCATTATAGTAAACAGCAGCAAAAAACTCAATTAACCCTTTATAAACAATATGTTACATATACTGTATTATTATAGTATTTCAATATACTGCATATATATTTTTCCTGAAGTAAATAAATCAAATGATTCTACTTTGTTATTTGTAGACTCAAGATCACTTGCAACACCATCAAGGTCGACACGATCAACTGATGCAAGGGCATCTTCAAGTAATGGTCGAAGGGGAGAGTTCCGCCAAGATACCAATTGAGCTTCAGCCTCTCGCAGAGCATGTAGCATATCCAAAGATATTCTACGGCGCACTCTATTAGGGACTGATCGAGTCTCATCACCTCCGCCAAAGACTAATAATTCATAATCTTCACTAGAAGTCGCGGTTCCTAGACTTCAGCCTTTTTCCTAAACACATAGCTTAGTCTCGCCACAGTGGGTTCATCGGCTCTACGAAAGTCTGTCAACAACGCTGTAAGTGCCGCATCACTATCGAACTCGGAGAAATCCAAATGTACTTCTATTTGAAATGTACTTCTATTTGAGGGTCGTTAGACAAGTCAACGCCATCCCAGAGATCAGAGAACTTTAGATGCCTTTGAAGAATCGGGTAGTGACGAGTCGAGTACTAATCTAACTGCGTAAAGAAGGTTGCTTTTTCCTACACGGTTTTCCCCTAGCACTACCATGTTTTGTGCCAATGGAATATTAATAAATTGAAAATTACGGAATATTAATAAATTGAAAATTACGGAAATTCTGAATTATTAAATTTGATAAATACACATCTAATTCCCTGATAAAAAATCACATTCCCAATCCGATAGCACATCACCGGCTGTGATTAAGTCCTTATTAACTTTCAATGCATTCGCAGAGAAACACTCTTGTAAATTACGTCAAATTAAAGACACTATCCGCGAATTGATCACTTAAAGGTTGCCATCAAACTTGTTCTTGAGCTGTTGCTTCTTTTCAATTAGCTTATTTTGAACATTTTCTTTATCAGTGATCTGAAATGCATGAAAAAGATTGCCGCAGCAGAACCAAAGAGAGTCATAGCAAGAATAGCCGTATAAGGCCTTAGAGGGGATAGAAGCTCAAGGGTACTATCCCCGATAATCAACACGGCTCCTATACAGCACAAACAAAGGCCAAAGCAGATTATCCTAATTGAAACGCGGGTCAATTCCTTATAACCCTTATCAATCCGATCAAGAAACTCAATCTCCCATTGCCCCCACAAGAGCCGATGTCTCCTTCACATTAACCAGGTCATACCTGTAGGAAATACGATTCATGTATCGCTCTTCTTTCGGTAATTTGTGATCGATTGCCTTGATCTTATGGGCTTCAAATAACGGTCTGATTTCATGAAGTTCTAGCCCAGATTGCTGAGAGAGTTTCGTAAACAGAACATAGCGTTCTTTAAACTCATCTACTGATTTGGCAGGGATGTAGCGACTTTCTTTCTCACCACGTTTAAATGATTGGAGTAAACGCCTTTCGATCAGCTGCTTGATCAGCTCGGTAGAAACACACATTGACCTTTCAAGCTGCGACATTGTATAAAGACCAGAACGTTCCTCATTTACTTTTCGGTGATACCAAGCCATTGGTCTTGTTCCGAGAAGTAAAGGCTTCTAAGACCGATGAGCTGTGACTTTCTTCTAGTCTTAATAGCCTCAGACTCTATTGCCTCAAGGATAGCTACGGTGGGGTGATCAATCCTATATCCTACCTTTCTCTGCGCTTCGGGAAAGGGGGTATATTCATCTTCGACAAAGAAATCACAGCTTTTAGTGAAACCGGATAAATATGAAATGATTATTGGAATGCCTTCTTTTGATGATCCAACTGTCGAATCTCACTTGGCTTGAAATAGAAAAGCCCAAAAGTATCGGCTATTTCACTCTATGTGAGAACGAGGAGAAGGGTCTAAATCTCATATAACATGAAATATTTGGTAGGAATTCTCATATAGAATGAAACGACCTCGAAGGTCAGCTTTCGACACAGGCTGTGTGAAAACTAACAAAACCCTTCCCGGAGCTTACACAGGCTTAAGTTGGTAAAATGGTCAGCGAATTC
>NZ_LUTS01000048.1 GCF_001597735.1 Neptuniibacter pectenicola | reverse complement strand
GGGGGGGGAAGGGGGGAAAAGAAGAAGGAGAAGAGGGAGAAGGAAGAAAAAAAGAGGGGGGGAAAGGGGGAAAAAAGAAAAGGGGGAAAGAAAGGAAGAAGGAAAGGAAAAAAGAAAGGAAGGAGGAGAGGAAAGAGAAAGGAAGGGAGAAAAAAAAAAAAAGGAAGAGGAAGGGGAGAAAAGGGAGGAGGGAGAAAGAAGGGGAGAGAAAGAAGGAGGAGGAGAGGAGAGAGAAAAAAGGAGAAAAAAGGGGAGAGGAAGGGGGGGAGAAAAGGGGAAAAAAAGAAGAGAGAGGAAGAGGGGGGGGGGAAGAGAAGAGGGGAAGAGGAAGAGGAAAGAAGGAGGGAGGAAGGAGAGGAAAAGGGGGGGAAAGAAAAAGAAAAAGGAGAGAGAAAAGAGAGGGAAGAGAAAAGGGAGGAGGAGGGGGGGGGAGGAAGGGAGGGAGGAGGGAAAGAGAAGAAAGGGAAAGAGGAAGGAGAAAGGGAGGGGAAAAGGAGAGGGAGAAAGGAAGGGGAAAAAAAAAGGGAAAAAGGGGGGAAGAGGGGAGGAAAGAAAGGAGGAAGGGAGAGGAAAAGAAGGGGAAGAGAAGGAGGGAAGAGGGAGGGGAGGAGGGAGGGAAAGAGGGAAGAGGGGAGGGAGAGGGGGAAGAAGAGGGAAGAGAGAGAAGGAGGAAAGGAGGGGGGGGGGAGGAGGAGAGAGGGGGAAGGGGAAAAGGGAAGAGGAGGAAAAAAGGAAAGGGGGAGAGGAGGGGAAAGGAAAGAGGGGAAAGGAAGAAGGAAGGGAAAAAGAGGGAGGAAGGAGAGAGGGAGAAAGAGAGGAAGAGGGAAAGGAGGGAAAGGAGAAAAAGGAAAGGGAGGGAGGAAAAAGGAGAAAAAGAAAAGAGGAGGAAAGAGAAAAGGGGAGGAAAAAAAGAAGGGGAAAAAGAGAGAGAGGGAGGGGGGGGAGGAAGGGGGGGGGGGGGAGGGAAAGAAAAGAGGGAGGGGGGAAGAAGGGAGAAAAGAGGAGAGAGAAAGGGGAAAGGGAGAAGGAGAGGAAGGAGAGGCTGGGGTTTATGATGTTGCTTATATTACG
>NZ_LUTS01000047.1 GCF_001597735.1 Neptuniibacter pectenicola | reverse complement strand
GGGATAACAAAGAAGAGAAGAGGGGGAAAGGGGGAAGAAAGCATGAAGAAAGAGAAGGGAACAGAGAGAAAAGAAAAGAGGGGAGAGGGAAGAGGAAGGGGGAAAGGAGAAGAAAAAGAGGGAAGGGGGGGAGGAAGAGGAAGGAGGGGAAAGAGAAGAGAGAGAGAGAAAGGAAGGGGGGAGGGGAAGAAGAAGGAAAGGGGGAAAGAGAGGAAGGAAAAGGGAGAGAAGAGAGGGAAAGAGGAAGAAAAAAGAGAAAGAAAAGAGGAAGAAGGGAGAAGGAGAAGAAGAGGAGAAAAAGAAAGAAGAGAAAAAAGGAGAGGGGAGGAGGGGGAGAAAGAGGAGGAAGAGAGGAGAGGAGAAAGAGAGGGGGAAGGAAGGGAAAAGGGAGAAAAAAAAGGGAGAAAGAAAAAAAAAGGGAGGGGGGAAAGAAAGGAAGAAAAAGAAAGAAAAGGAGAGGGGGAAGAAAGAAGGAGAGGAAAGGGAAAGGGAAGAGAAAGAAAAAGAAAAAGAAAAAAGAAGAAGAAAGGAGAAAGAGAGAAAAGGAGAGGAAAGGGGAGAAAGAGAAGATAAAAAGGAAAGAGAAAGAGGAGGAGGGAAAAAAGAGAGAAAGAGGAAGGAAAGAGGGAGAGGAAGGAGAAGGGAAGGGAAAGGGGAGAGGGAAAGAAAAGAAAAAGAGGGGGGAAAGGGGAGGGGAAAGGGGAAAAAGAGGGAAAAGGAAAGAGGGGAGGGGGAAGGGAGAGAGGGAGGGAGAGGAAAGGGGAAAAGGGAAAGGAAGAGGAGGGAAAGGAGGAGGAAAAAAAGGAGAAGAGGGAAGAAGAGAGAGGAGAAGGGGAAAGGGGGGGAGAGAAGGGAGGGGAAAGAGGGGAGAAGAGAAAAGGGGAGAGAGAGGGAGGGGAAAGGGAGGAGGAGAAGAGAGAGAGGGAGGAGAGAGGGGAGAAAGAGAGAAAAGAGAGAGAGAGGAGAGAAAAGGGGAGAGGAGAGGGGGGGGAGAAGAAGGAGAAGAAGAAGAAGAAGAAGAGAAGAGAGAGGAGGAAAAAAAAGAGGAGGGGGGAGGAAGAGAGGAAAAAGAAGGAG
>NZ_LUTS01000046.1 GCF_001597735.1 Neptuniibacter pectenicola | reverse complement strand
GTTGAGAGCTTCACTGTTACGATCGATACCATTACCGATACCAACTTCGAGCATATTACTGAAGATGCGACCAACAACAGTGTTGAAACGCAGATTCTGGATGATACCGATCCAAGCACAACCGAACCTGATACTGAAACAGCGACGGTTTCACTGACAGGCCCATCCAGTGTTGTGGAAGGCGATGTAACCACGCCGTATACCATCAGCGTTGACCAGCCAGCAGCTGATGTCGCCGCACCGATTACGGTGACATTCACATACAGTGGTGTTGCGAAGGATGGCGAAGATTTTACAGGCCAAGGCAGTGTTGATATCCCAGCGGGTAGCAACAGCAATACCTTCACCATCGGTACGTTTGATGACGCCCTAGCGGAAGGTGCTGAGAGCTTCACCATTACGATCGATAGCATCACGGATACCAACTTCGAGCATATTGCTGAAGATGCGACCAACAACAGTGTTGAAACCACCATTATTGATAATGATGGCGCGACAGTCTCCCTAACCGGTCCGTCTTCGGTTATAGAAGGTGAGACGACAGCGCCTTATACCATTAGTGTTGATCAGCCTGCAGCGAGTGTAACGACACCGATTACCGTGACATTCACATACAGCGGTGTTGCGAAGGATGGTGAAGACTTTACCGGCCAAGGCAGCGTAGATATCCCAGCGGGTAGCAACAGCAACACCTTCACGATCGCAACCTTAGATGATGTGTTGGCGGAAGGGGTCGAGAGTTTCACCGTTACGATCAGCGGTATTACGGATACCAACTATCCAGCGATAGGCGCTGATACAGCTAACAACAGTGTTGAAACGCAGATTCTGGATGATGCTGATCCAAGTACAACCGAACCGGATACTGAAACAGCGACGGTTTCACTAACGGGTCCAGCAACCGTGGTTGAAGGCGAGACCACAGCACCCTATACCATCAGCGTTGACCAGCCAGCAGCTGATGTTACGGCACCGATTACGGTGACATTCACATACAGTGGTGTTGCGAAGGATGGCGAAGACTTTACCGGCCAAGGCACTATTGATATCCCCGCGGGTAGCAACAGCAACACCTTCACGATCGCAACCTTAGATGATGTGTTGGCGGAAGGGGTTGAGAG
>NZ_LUTS01000045.1 GCF_001597735.1 Neptuniibacter pectenicola | reverse complement strand
TGCCCTTAGACTCAGCCAATCCACCTCACCTTTCTCTCTTCTTCTTCCTTTTTTTCTCCTTCTTTTTTCCCCCTCCTCTTTTCCTCCCTTCCCCCCTCCTCCCCTCCTCCTCTCCTTTCCCTTTTCCTCCTTTTTCTTTCCCCCTCTTCTTCCCCTCTTCTTCCTCCTCCTCCTCCTCCTCCCCGTCCCAACCCCCCCTCCCCCCCCCTCTTCTCCCCTTTCTTCCTTTCCTCTCTCTCTTTCCCTCCCCCTTCCTCCCTTCTTTCTTCCTCCCTTCTCTTTTCCTCTCTTCTTTCTCTCCCCCTTCCCCCTTTCCCCCCTCCTCCCTCCTTCCCCTTCTTTCCCCTCTCTTCCTCTCTTTCCCTTCTCTTTCCTCCCCCCTCTTTCTTTTTTCTCTCCTCTTTTTTTTTTCCTCCTCTCCCCCTTCCCCCTCTCTCTTCCTCCTTTTCTTTTCCCCTCTCCTTCTTTTTCCTCCTCCTTCCTCTCCCCCTCCCCCTCCTCCCCTCTCTCTCCCCCTCCCTCTCCTCCCCCTTTTTCCCCCCTTCTTCCCCTCCCTTCCTCCTCCTTTTTCTTCCCCTTCTCTCCTTTCCTTTCCTCTTTCCTCCCCTCCTCCCCCCTTCCTCCCTTCTTTTTCTCTTTCTCCCTCCCATCCCCTTTCCTTCCCCCTTCTTCTTCTTTTTTTCTCTTCTTTTCCCCTCTTCTTTCTCTTCTTCTTCCTCCCCCTCCCCTCTCCTCCCTCCTCTCCTCCCCCCCCCTTTCTCCCCCCCCTTTTCTCTCTTTTTTTTCTCTCCCTCCCCCCTTCCTCCTCCCTTCTTCCTTTTTCTCCCTTCTTTCTCCCCCCTCTTCTTTCCTCCCTCTCCTTTCCTCCTCTTTCTTTCCCTTCTCTTTTCCTTCCTTCCTTTTCCCCCTCTTTTTCTTTCCCCTTTCCCACCTTTTTTCTTCCTCCTTTTTTCCCTTCTTCTCTTTCCCTTTCTTCTTCTCCTCTCTTCTTTCTCTTCTTCTCCCTTCTTCTCTCTCCCCCTCTTCCTTCTTTTCCCCCCTTCTTTTCTCTCCTTTTTCTTCTCCTTTCCCCTCCCCCTCCTTCTCCCCTCTCTCACTCTTTTTCTCTCCTTTTTTCCTTC
>NZ_LUTS01000044.1 GCF_001597735.1 Neptuniibacter pectenicola | reverse complement strand
GCACATGGCCAACACTGGATCACCTTGTAACGCACAACCGACGCTACCGATCATCAGCGACGACAAAGCCCACGGGCAGCCCCTTTGGCTGCTTGCTGAGCTGACCTATAAATGCCCACTGCAATGCCCGTACTGCTCCAACCCTCTCGATTTTTCTGACTTTGGCGGTGAACTCACCACCCAGCAATGGCTTGATGTCTTCCAGCAAGGGCGAGATCTGGGGGCGGTTCAGTTGGGCTTTTCAGGCGGCGAACCGTTGGTACGACAGGACCTGATCCAGTTGATCGGGGGTGCCCATGAGATGGGGTACTACACCAACCTGATCACCTCAGGTGTCGGCCTTAATGAACATAAAATGGCTGAGTTCCAGCAAGCGGGCTTGGATCATATACAAGTCAGCTTTCAGGCCAGTGACGAATCCGTTAACAACATGCTATCGGGCTCTAAAAAAGCCTTTGAGCAGAAGCTGAAAATGGCCAAAGAGGTCAAAGCCCAAGGTTATCCGATGGTGCTTAACTTCGTGACCCATCGTCATAATATCGATCGTATCGACCGTATTATTGAGCTTTGTGTTGAACTTGATGCGGATTATGTTGAGTTAGCCACCTGCCAATACTACGGTTGGGCTTACGAAAATGTAGAGCAGCTTCTCCCAACCCGGGCGCAACTTGAGCGGGCTGAACGTATTACCAACGAATACCGTGCAAAACTGGCGGCTGAAGGTAATCCAATCAAACTGATCTTTGTGACGCCGGATTACTACGAAGAACGCCCCAAAGGCTGCATGAACGGTTGGGGCCAAGTGTTCCTGACGGTTACGCCGGATGGTAAAGCGCTCCCTTGCCATAGTGCACGGATGTTGCCGATCGAGTTCCCGAATGTCACCGAGATGAGCTTGCAAGCGATCTGGGATACCAGTCCTGGGTTTAATCACTTCCGTGGAAATACATGGATGAAAGAGCCTTGTCGTAGCTGTGATGAGAAGGAGAAAGATTTTGGTGGTTGTCACTGTCAGGCCTTTATGCTGACAGGGGATATGTACAATGCGGACCCGGTCTGTGCGAAGTCGGAGCATCATCACCTGATCGAAGAGGCGCGGGAACGTGCGGAAGCGGTGGTCAATAACCCTGATGAGTTTACCTTCAGAAATGAGCGTAACTCTAAAGTCTTTGCGAAGGGTT
>NZ_LUTS01000043.1 GCF_001597735.1 Neptuniibacter pectenicola | reverse complement strand
GGGGGAAGAAAAAGGAGGGAAGGAAGGGGGGGAAGGGGGGAAGAGAAAAGGGAAAAAAAAGAAAAGGAAAAGAAGAAAGGAAAGGAAAGAGAGGCGAAAGAGAAGGAAGAAGAGAAGAAAGAAGAGAGAGGAAGAGAGGGGAGGAGAAAAAGGGGAGGAGGAGAAGGGGGGAAAGGAAAGAGAGGGAGAGAAAGGGAAGAAAAGGGAGAAGGGAAAGAGGGAGGAGAAGAAGGGGAAGGAAAAAAAGAAAAGGAAGAAGGAAAAGGAGAGGGAAAAGAAAGGGAGAGAGGGGGAGAAAAAAAGGGAGAGGGAAAAAGAGAGGGGGAGGAGGAAAGAGGGGGGGGAGGAAAGGAAAGGGGGGGGAGGGGAAGGGAGGGAAGGGAGAGAAGGGAAGGGGGAAGGAGGGGGGGGGGGGAGGGGGAGAGGAGAGGAAAGAGGGGAAGGAGAAGGGAGGAGGGGGGGGGGAAAAGGAGGGAGAGGAGGGGGGGGGGAGAAGGGAAGGAAAGAGAGAGGGAGGGGAGGGGGAGAAAAAAAAGAAAAAAGGAGTAGGGGGGATGAAGTGAGGAAAGGAGAGGGGAAAGTAGGGGTAATGAAAGCGAAGAGGTTGAAAGGGGGAAGAGGAGAGAGGGGGGAGGAAGAAGAAGGGAGGGGGGGGGGGAAAGAGGGGAGGAAAGAGAGAGGAAAGGGGAAGAGGGAAAAGAGGGGAGGGGGAAGAAGGGGGAAAGAGGGGGAGAAAAAAGAGAAGAAAAAAGAGAAAAGAGGAGAAAAGGAAGGGGGGGGAGGGAAGGAGGAAGAAAAAGAGAGAGGGGAGGGGAAGGAAGGGGAAAAGAGGAAGGAAGAAAGGAGGAAAGAGAGGAAGAAAGGGGAGAGGGGAGAGGGGAGGGGGGGGGGTGGAAGGGAAGAGAGGGAGGAGAGGGAGAAGGGGAGGAGGAGAGAGGAAAAGGAGAGGGAAAGAGAAGAGGAGAGGGAGAGGGGGGAAAGGAGAGAGGAGAGGAGAAAGGAAGAGGAGAGGAAGGGAAGGGGGGGGGGAAGAGAGGAGGAAAAGAAAAGGGAGAGGAAAGAAGAGGGAAAAGAAAAGAAAGGGGAAAGAAGGGGAAGAGGAGGAAAGAGAAGGAGAAAGAGAAAAAAGAAGAAATAAAGTGAAAAGGGAAAAAGAGAGGGGGGGAAGAAAGAGAAAAAAGAGGAGGGT
>NZ_LUTS01000042.1 GCF_001597735.1 Neptuniibacter pectenicola | reverse complement strand
CTGTTCTGGTCAACAATTCCGGACACTTAAACTTGCTAAGTTTTCATATTGAATCGGCGATAAATCATCGTTAGATGAGTGAAGCCGGTCCAAATTGTAATATTTCATATAAGCCGCCACATCACGTTTCATATGGTTACGACTTGGTTGATGGGTTTTAAATATCCAGTCATGCTTCAAACTACCAAAAAAACGCTCAACGACCGCATTATCCCAGCATGCACCCACATCACCCATTGAAGCCCGGATGCCGTATCCCTGAAGTAGCGCACGATAGCGCTTACTGGTGTACTGCGACCCTCGGTCACTATGAAAGACAAGTCCTTTAGGCGGCCGCCTAACGTTGTATGCCTTGATCATTGCTCGGCTAATTAAACTGGTAGTCATTCGCTTATCTATGGCCCAGCCAACGATACGACGGGAGTGCAAGTCCATAACAACCGCTAAATATAACCATCCTTCTGCTGTTTTCAGATAGGTAATGTCCCCAGCCCATACTTGATTCTTATCGACAGGATTGAAATTCTGATTCAGAAAATTATCCGCTACAGCATCGCCGTGTTTACGTTTTGTAGTTACTTTGTAAGCTACCCTTTGCTTAACGGTCAGCTTGAGCTTTTGCATGATGTTCATCACTCGGTAGCGAGTAATAATAAAACCTTCAGCACGTAGCTTCTTAGCGAGCTCACGGCTGCCCAGACTCTCACGACTCGCAGTAAATAAAACTTTAGTTCTGCGATATAGATGCAGCTCTTCTGCCGTAATTATTTGTGTAGAACGCGCCTTCCACGCATAGAAGGCCGACCTACTAACCCTCATTACCTGACATATTATCCGCACGGGATAGAGGCCGGAATTTTCCTGAATGAAGCGGTACTTCACTTCATTTCTTTGGCAAAGAAGGCACTGGCCTTTTTTAAAATCTCTTTCTCCATGCGCAGCTCTTTGTTTTCTTTGCGTAGGCGCTGCAGTTCAGATCGCTCATCCTCAGCTAGGTCTTCCCTTTGTCTTTGCTGCTCAACTTTATCTTTCCAGCGATACAAAACATTACTAGCGATTCCCAGTGATTTCGCGGCCTCTGGTACTGAATAGCCTTGTTCCTTAACGAGCGCAACAGCCTCTTCTTTAAATTCTTGTGGGTATTGCTTGTAACTGCGTTTCTGACCCATGACGACACTCCAATGATTGACGGTTATTGTCTCTTATTAAAGTGTCCGGTGTATTCAACCAGAACA
>NZ_LUTS01000041.1 GCF_001597735.1 Neptuniibacter pectenicola | reverse complement strand
CACTGCTGTCCCACAATTTTTTAATCATAAAGGGATCCTCATCTGAGGGTCCCTTTTTTGCCGCTCTGGCGGTGACGGGTTTAGCAACTCTTTCAGAGCTTTTCGTTCAAATAAGCTTAGTTGAAGAATCCGCATTATTCTCTGTACGGTCCACCCCTTTTTCGCACAGTGCCGCGCATACGCTAACAAGAGATAGCTGATCATTGCGATCCAGATCTGCGTCATGACTGCATTTTGGGAACTACCTAAAAATGCTTTAATTTTCAGGTTTTGCTTAATCGCTTTGAAGAACAGTTCCACCTGCCAACGGTCTTTATAAATAGCCGCAATTGTGCTGGCAGCTAATTTGAAGTTATTAGTTATAAAACGATACTGTCGCTTGGTTTCAGGGCAGGTAAATCCCACTAGGCGCAACTTGGGCGCGCCTTGTTTTTGGGCGTGCTGACTGGTTAGCCTAATACTCTGGTCATAATCAACACCTGCGCTTTGATGGTGTTCGATAACCTCATAGACCGCATTGGGTCTTAAGCGAGTCACGAAGCTAACTTCTTGTTTTGACAGTAATCCGTACCAGCTGTAGTCGTTATACCCCTTATCAAATGCAACAATACTGCCTTTCGGAAAACGGAACTGACGGCCTTTGATTAGCTCGCTTTCCAGCCCGTGGCTGAGGGCAGTAAACTCAGGAATGAGTGAGGCGTTATTCAACCCGACATGTAGTTTCATAGCCGCTTTAGTTTGGTGGCACTGTGCCCATGGAAAGAGCTTGAGAGACAGGTCGATCACGCTGGCATCTAATGAATAGAGAGGGTTTTTAAAGCGGAACTTATGGTTATTATCTCTTAATGAACAGCGCTGTAGTAGTTTATAAAAGACAGCTTCATAAAGTTCAGCGGGTTGTTTTTCGTTCAGGCGAGCTAATGTTGTTCTGGCGATGGGTTTGGCGCCCAGATGATAAAGCTTGTGCTGCTGGCTGCGTAGACTGGATTCAATATCACGCAGGCTTTGACGGCCAGAAAGTTGTGACATGGACATCCCAATGAACTGATCCCAGCGAGATGCTGAACGTAATTTTTGCCCCTGGTGATGTTGTTTTGCAAGCGCCTCGAATTCATGTCTCGGCAGAGGTTGCAGCAACTGATGAAAAGCGGTGTTATGATGTGACAAAGCCTGAGTCCTTTGGTTTAACTGGTGTGTGGTAACAACAGTTTACCAGTGGATCTCAGGCTTTTTCATTTACCATCCAAAACT
>NZ_LUTS01000040.1 GCF_001597735.1 Neptuniibacter pectenicola | reverse complement strand
TGACCCGTCCTGAAATAAGTTGACACCTAGGAGACTTATTTTATGAAAACCCTGACAGCCCCTTCTCGAAAGCGTACACAGCGCGATTACTCCTTGGCTTTTAAACTCTCAGTTGTTGAACAAGTAGAAAAAGGCGAATTAAGCTACAAGCAAGCTCAGCATAGATACGGTATCCAAGGTCGTTCAACCGTATTAGTCTGGCTGCGAAAACATGGTACGCTGGACTGGACAGCCCAGAGAGCGAGTAAGCCCATGCACAATGAAACGCCCGAGCAAAAAATAAAGCGATTAGAGAAAGCCTTACAGGACAAAGAGGATTACGCTTACTTGTTAGAAGAAACGATTAAGCGAGTTGATCAGATTAAGGGGACCTCATTCAGAAAAAAGTTCTTAGAGTCATTGCCCGAGAAACTCAAGCCAAAGGACGAATAAGCCTTTCAAAAAGTTGTCGCTTACTTGGCGTATCGCGTCAGGCTCTATACCAAGAATGGTCGCGAACAAAGGAAAAACAAACCAGGCTTGCTCCCGTTCTTGTTGAAGTGCATCAAATACGGCAGAACTTGCCTCGTATAGGAGGCAGAAAACTTCATTATTTACTTCAGCCAGAATTAAAGCGGCAAGAGATCAAGCTTGGACGAGACGCCTTGTTTGATCTCTTACGCCTGAATCACCTACTAATTAGCCCTAAACGGCAATACCGAAAAACCACACATAGTAAACATTGGATGCGAAAGCATCCTAATCTTTATCAAAACGTCATATTAACTAGGCCCGAACAGGCTTATGTAAGTGACATCACCTATGTTGAAAGCGATCAAGGCGTACACTACCTATCATTAGTAACGGATGCGTATTCACGGAAAATAGTTGGTAGTCATTTAAGTAAAGACATGAAAGCAGAATCGGTAGTTAAAGCACTAGATCAGGTATTAAAAGAACGAAAGAGCACAGCTGAAGCGATCCATCACTCAGACAGAGGACTTCAATACTGCTCTGAACTTTATCAAAAACGCCTGAAGAGACATTGCATCAAGCCCTCGATGACAGAAGGATACGACTGTTATCAGAATGCTTTAGCTGAGCGGATCAATGGCATCTTGAAACAAGAGTTTCTAATCCATCGCTATAAAACAATAGAAGACTTAAGGCAGGTACTTAATGAAAGTATTTATGCATATAATTATTTAAGACCGCACAGCAGCTTAGGTATGAAAACACCTGCTGAAGTGCATAAAAAAGCCAGTTGAATGCTCAACTGGCTTTAATAAAAAACCGTCAACGTATTTTAGGACGGGTCA
>NZ_LUTS01000039.1 GCF_001597735.1 Neptuniibacter pectenicola | reverse complement strand
AGGCATTATCCAATGCTTACTTAAAATCTCAGGGGCTTTATGAATTGCGCGATGGATGGATCAAGCTTCACCATTCTCAGTGAAACGCCCTGTGCGGATCCGCATGCAGGGTGCTGTGGGGGCTGAGGGTTAGAGACCCTCGGCTACCCGATTAAGCCAGCAAAAGTCAATCACTCAGTAAAATTCAACTTTTTTAAGTGGCTATTTAGCTCTGCTAGTTCAGATTCATTTGTATAAGTTACTACAAAAGCTAAAACGTAATCTTTGAATCTAGAGGCATAATATTCTTGATATACCAATACATCATTAAACTTCATGGAAAGCGGCATCACATCAAACGACACACCGGAAAGATCGGTTGTATAATTTTCTCTCGAAAAATCGGTTACCATTTGGCCGGATTGGAGTAGTTTTTTTGTATGAAACAGATAATCAGATCCCCGCTTAATTCCAGGCATACCTGACACCCGCTCTGCAACTGCCATTAGGCTTGGATTAAAATCAACTGGTGCGCCTTGTTCGTACTTAAAAAATGCAAATAAGTTCAAGCTTTGCTTCTGAGATGCCTTGATGACACTTTTTAAGTTTTTATCATCTCCAGCTATTAACTCCGAGCCAGTTTTTGAAAGTGCGTCCAGTTGGGCCTGACTTTGCACCGACCAATCTTGAGGTACTGCTATATCCATCCCAAAATAACTATTTTTATAGGCGCCATTCTCAATAACGCCATACCCTATTTCCTTATCTACCGCGTTATCGCATCCAGATAGAGCTATGATAAAACCAATTATAATTAGTATTTTTCTACCCATTAAAAATTCCTTAGTTATATAGATTAATGGCTTAACGCCTAAAGCAGCCGCACAGTATGCGTCGGATGACTTTTCTTGTTAAGTGTTTGATAGTGCTTGTTTACACCTACTAGTTTAATAACGGCCCAAAGAATAAAGGCCGACGAACCTAGTAAAGTAACGTCTTGATCGTTGTAGTTCATGCTATAGCCCAGATCAGTTACGTAAGCTACTAAACCAATCAAAACAAAAAAAAGTTGAAAATACGAAACGATCTTAATTATTTTAAAGGACCAAGTTGTTCGTCTTAGAAAGCCATACATAACTAGAATGTTCCAAACTAGAAACCCAAGCAGGACAAGATGGGTTAGAGAATCATGACCTTTCAAAATTGCTTTATACTCGCCGACCATAATCGCTATTGTTGCAGCGATATATCCCATGATTAATAAGTACTTCATTATTGCCCTGACACTTAACGCTTAGCTTAGTGGAAGGAGCGCAGCGACGATCCGCTACAGCTTTTTGTGTACGCCCAGCATGGGCATGAACTAATGAGGTGAAAGTCCTCTGTAGGAAGGTCACCATCCATAGCGATTTATATC